>CP004371.1:2996250-4240000 GCA_000597885.1 Flammeovirgaceae bacterium 311 | reverse complement strand
CCAGCAACAGGAGCAGGTTAGCCTGGCCGACACCTACCGGAGGGAAGCTCTATTAGGAATCGACCTCGTCCGCCTTGGCTCGAGCTTTGCACCAATTGCATCTGGCAGCATGCCGGCTACTGATTTTACTACACAACGTGATCGTTACGACCTAGCCCTGCAGCGGCATTTTAAAGATTACAATGTAGCCACAGACAAAGAGCTATTTGTAAACATGCTATTGCTGTACAAGCAAAATGTGCCCCGGGAGTTTCAGCCGGAGTTACTCCAAAAGCTTGCCCCAACCGAAGCGGCTGTAAAGGCATATGCAGATAAGGTGTACAGCCAGTCTATCTTAAGCTCGCAGAAAAGAATGCAGGAAATGCTGGCTACTTACAATCCTAAGGCAACAGCTAAGAAACTTCGTAATGATCCGGGCTTTGTACTGGCGAGGGCTATCCAGGATATCTATGAAAAAGAAGTAGCGCCTGTATTTACCAGCACTGATCCGGAGCTGGAGCTGCTGTACCGTCGCTTTGTAGCAGGCCTGCGCCAGATGCAGCAGGATAAGCTGTTCTATCCAGATGCCAACAGCACCCTGCGCGTTACCTATGGCATTGTGGATGGCTCCACTCCGCAGGATGGTGTAAAATACCGCTATTACACTACGCTGGAGGGAATTATGGAAAAAGAGGACCCAAACAACGAAGAGTTTATTGTACCCCGGCGATTAAAGGAAATCTTTCAGACAAAAGATTATGGCCCCTATGCCAACGAGGATTATATGCCTGTGTGCTTTATTGCCTCTAACCACACCACTGGCGGCAACTCGGGCAGCCCGGTAATTGACGCAAATGGGCGTCTGATTGGCCTGAACTTTGACCGCAGCTGGGAAAGCACCATGAGCGATATCAAGTACAGCCCGGAAATATGCCGTAACATCGCTGTAGACATCCGCTACGTGCTGCTGATCATCGATAAGTTTGCAGGCGCCACACACCTTGTAGAAGAAATGACGCTTGTTGATGAACCCGCTGCAGTAGAAAAACCAGAAGCAGTAGAAGTTGAATAATCACTAAAACAGAACAGCAAAGCCCTTTCATTTTCATGAGAGGGCTTTTTTTATGTTGTATAAGCAACAGGATTCTCAAAATCCAGTCTTCTTTATGATGCTTTTTTATTCCGGATTTATAATATACTTAACTAGAAGAGTCACCAATAATCCAGGAATACAGAGTCAGCTGCCTTGGTTTCTGCTGACTCCAAAAAAAGGCTGTAGAGCCATCACTAACAGATACTCTACCTCTTTGATGCTGTTAAAGATCCGATTACTCAAAACGTTTCTTAGTTCCTGAAAAAGTCTCTGCACATGATTAAGCACGTCGGCAGTCTGGTCAGGGGAATAAGCAGGCAGTAGCTTAATGTTGATATGCTGGGGAGCTCAAATTTACTTCTGTGAGAGGGAGCTCCATCCATGATGAGCAGACAATCTGCTTTAGCCTTTTTTAAGTAGTCATCAAGAAAGTATTGGGAAGGTGTTCTGCTGCATGGTGATAGCCTCACCGGGGTGTTGGCCACTGGTAGCCAATTATGTATTTAGTGGGGTACAATCATCACGATTAGGCTCAGATAAAGATTACTTCTTCCAGCAGGCCTTCGCCATATTCACGACTGATGATTTCAAGCACCTTACGTTTGCTGTTATTCAACTCATGCTTTAGCGGGGCCGAGCTAAGCTCTACAAACAGCACCTTGTTACGTACATAAATCTTGCTGGTACGCTTGGCAATAGGTGCACCCATCAGGCGCTCCCAGGAAGCAAGCAGGCTGGCTTCATCGAAGCGGGCTTTGATCTTATAAGTCTGCAGCAAATCCTGCAGGGCCTCACCTATGGTAAAGGTGTTGGTAGTACTGTTTCGGCGGTTACGGTATTTTGAAGAGGAGCTCATAAAACAAAGATACTAAATGGATACTGGCAAAACAGGCACTGCAGACAAATCTACACTATTAATATATGTGCTAGCGTGCTCTTGCTGTTAAACCAGGAAATTGCGCAGAAGTTATTCATAAAAAAAGCCCTGCCAAATGGCAGGGCTCCATTTTACGCTTATTACATAGATGAGCGTTTAACGGGATTTTTTACAGGGGGAATAGTCTGCAGATACGCATAGATGGCCTTTGCCTCATAATCCGTAAGCTGTGGGTAAGGCACCATTGGGTAACGCAAGGCCGGCTCTCCATCTATGATGCCATACTTCACCGCTCTGATAAACTGCTCCTCCGACCAGTTGCCAATACCCGTTTCTTTATCAGGAGTAAGATTCAGGGTAACCATTTCTTTGCCCTGCAGATCAAGCATTTTATTTCCACCTGCCAGGAAGTGGTAACTGTTTTCAGGCACCATGATATCCAGCTTGGTAAAGTCGCCGGAGTGGCAGGTCCAGCAATCAAGGTTAACGGTGAGGTAACGGCCATAAGCCACCAAATCTGTGCTGTCGGGAATATTAATGGCTGTAGTAGGAAAGGGCAGTGGCTTGAATTCGATGTTAGACAGAAACTTGGTCATGAATGAGGGCTGGCTGGGAACGCTAGGCACCTCAGATGCTCTTACCATTTCATCATCGGAGCGCAAAAAGGCTACTACCGAGGCAATGTCTTCATCGGACATGTGTGGAAGTTTGGCCATATAAGGCGGAGCATAGCTGCCATCACGCTTAATACCGGTGCGCAACAGGTAAATAATTTCACCATCGGTCCACTCGCCAATACCATATGTTTTATCCTGAGTAATGTTAGGCGAATGGATTTCACCGAATATAGGCGGGGCATCACTCATATGCTTGCCCGTAAGTTGCTTGGTTTCCGAATTCAGATGGCAGCCGGCGCAAAGCATGGTAGCCAGCTTTTTACCTCTGGCAATACGCTGCGGATGTATCTCTACGCTTTGCTGAAGTACGGGTTTTTCATAGGTGGGAATTCCGCGCAACTGAATAAAGAGCGCGCCGGCACCCATCAGCAGCACTATAACTGCAAGGCCGGATAGCAAGTAACGCAAAAACTTTTTCATGGTAGTAGGGTAAGGGGGTAGAACAGGAAAAAAAATAGCTTTGAAGCTTACATTTATCATCAGGAGTATAAAACTCCTACTTTAATATAAATATTAGCATTTAATCTTAAACTTTAAAGCGAATAGATTAAATTATTTCTCCGTTTCATCCAATACTTACTAAAACCTGATTTCTGAAATCAATAAAAATCAGTCTGATAGCAGCGCCTGTTCATCTACAGGCACAGCGGCTCCTTTTTGCACTAAAAAATATATTACCTCGCTATCAGATAAATCCTTAAATAAACGGGCCGATCGTTCCGGTCTGGCATCGGTTACAAAAAGTTGCCCAAAGGCATGGCCTGAAACCAGCTCCATCAGCCTTGCCATTCTTTTATCATCAAGCTTATCGAAAATATCATCTAATAATAGTATAGGCTTAAAGCCTTTATGCTCCCTCAGCAGGTCAAACTGTGCCAGCTTTAGCGCAATCAGAAAGCTCTTTTGCTGCCCCTGTGAGCCATACTTCTTCAATGAAAAGCTATCAATCTCAAACACATAGTCATCGCGGTGAACACCAATGCGGGTTCGCTGCAGGGCAACATCTCGCTGCACATTATCCTGCATTAACTTCTCGGGCTTATTAGCATCCAGGTTAGTTTCGTAGCGGATAAAAACACTTTCCTGCCCATCGGTCAGGTTACGGTAATGGTGTTCAAACAGTGGCATATACTCTTGCATAAAATGCCGGCGCCGTTCCAGCAGGGGCACCCCATACTGCAGTAACTGCAGGGTAAAAGGCTCAAGCAGATCATACTGTACCCTGCCCTGCTCCGAAAATGTTTTTAAGAGGCTGTTTCGTTGCTTCAGGGCGTGGTTGTAGCGCAGCAGGTTTTGCAGGTAATGTGCATCAACCTGGGAGAGAATGCCATCAAAAAATCTGCGCCTGACCTCACTTCCTTCCCGGATCACATCCGTATCATTGGGCGCTATGAGCACAATGGGGTAACGACCTACATGCTCACTAAGCCGCTCATATTCTTTTCTGTTACGCATAACCAGCTTTCGCTGCCCCTGCTGCAGGCTGCACTGCACGGTATCAACGCTTTCCTCCCGTTTAAACCAGCCACGGATTACCATCAGCTCCTCTTCATGCTTAATACTATGCGCATCTGTAGCATGAAAAGCACTTTTGGTTAAACTCAAATAGTATATAGCATCAAGCAAATTAGTTTTTCCACTGCCATTCGCCCCCACCAGACAATTGATATCGGGCGAAAAATCCAGTGTTAAATCAGGATAATTTTTAAAGTTTAGCAATTCCAGCTTTTGCAGATGCATTTATTATTTTCTTCTATTGGGTTTTTCCCTTATTTTCGCACAACCCTGGCAACAGCATAAACATTTAGATTTATAATTGTTTTGCACTTTAAGTAAAGCATGCCAGTGAACACCCCTTGTAGCTCTATGGGGCTACGGCAGCAAATTGAGAAAACCTATGGCAACAACAAAGAAGGCATCATCGAAAAAGACGGAAAATAACGCAGCTGAGGGCAGCTTCTCTAAGGAAACCTACCTTACCTGGTTTGAGAGTATGCTCCTTATGCGCAAGTTTGAGGAAAAAGCAGGCCAGCTCTACGGCCAGCAAAAAATACGTGGCTTTTGCCACCTCTATATTGGACAGGAGGCCTGTGTTGCCGGCGCAGTATCTGCGCTTGAAGTAGGCGACAAGTACATTACCGCCTACCGCGACCACGCACACCCGCTGGGGCTGGGCTCAGATCCTAAAGCCATCATGGCTGAATTGTATGGTAAAGCTACCGGTATCAGTAAGGGTAAAGGCGGCTCCATGCACATGTTCGACAAAGAAAAAGGATTTTTCGGTGGCCATGGTATTGTAGGCGGACAGATACCGCTGGGTACTGGCATTGCCTTTGCCGAAAAATATATGAAAACCGGTAAGCTGTGTATTTGCTACATGGGCGATGGTGCGGTACGTCAGGGCGCTTTTCACGAAGCTCTTAACCTGGCCATGACTATGAAGCTGCCGGTAATTTTTGCTATTGAAAACAACGGTTATGCCATGGGCACCTCTGTAAAGCGTACCTCAAACGTAACTGAGCTTTACAAATTAGGTTCTGCTTACGATATGCCAAGTGAGCCTGTAGATGCGATGAGTGTTGAAGAAGTGCATCATGCAGTTGCAAGGGCAGCAGAACGTGCCCGTAATGGCGAAGGGCCTACCCTGCTGGAGTTCCGCACCTACCGCTACAAAGGCCACTCCATGTCAGACCCGGCCAAATATCGTACCAAGGAGGAGCTGGAAGAGTACAAATCCAAAGACCCGATAGAGCAGGTACGCCAAACCATTTTGGACAGAGGATATGCCTCTGAAGCTGATCTCGAAAAAATATCTGATAAAATCAAAGAGCAAGTGACTGAATCAGTGAATTTTGCTGAAGAATCTCCATGGCCAGATGCGTCTGAGGCCTTTACAGACGTTTATGCACAAGAGGACTATCCCTTTATCAATGATTAATAAAAAAATCTTAAATAATTTAGGGATAATTAGTACATTTGCAGCCTTAATTAGTTTGTAATGGCAGTAAAACAAAGTAGACCGAACAAGCCGGAGCAAGAGCATGTGTATGAGAGCCCCGAGGCGCTTCGTGAACGATTAACTCGTGGAGAGGCTTTTTTCGAAAAGAATCGCAAATGGGTTTTCATCTTGGGCGGTATTATCGCTCTGGCCATAGCCGGCCTTTTTGCTTACAACTATTGGCAAGACAGGCAAAGCCAACAGGCACAGGAAGAGATGTTCCAGGCTCAATTTTATTTTGAGGCCGACGATCTTGACCGCGCACTTAAAGGAGATGGTAACTATCCCGGCTTTCTTGAGATTGCAAATAATTATGGCAGTACTGATGCCGGTAACCTGGCACAGTTTTATACAGGCCTGATCTACCTTAAAAAAGGTGAGTATCAGCAAGCCATTGATTATCTGGAAGACTTCAGCTCTGATGATTTGCTGGTGCAGGCGCGGGCATACGCCCTTACCGGCGATGCTTATATGGAGCTTAAGCAGTATGGCAAAGCCGCTGAACTTTACAGTGAAGCTGCCAACTACAAAACCAATAAGTTCTTTTCTCCTATTTACCTGGAGAAAGCTGCTATTGCCCATGAACTGGCTGGTAACAACCAGGCTGCATTAGAGCGTTATACTGAAATAACAGAGAAATACTACGGTGCCAATGAGTACGAGAATGCCCGAAAACAAAAGGCTAAACTCGAGGCTATGGCATCGAAATAAGCTCTTTGTATAATAATTTTACAAAAGGGATAAGGTGCCAGACACTTTATCCCTTTTTCATTTTTATGCTAGTCTTAAAACAGTGCGTGAAGGAGCAAAACCAAAATCTACTTCTGCCTATCATTAACATTTAGCTCTTACAGCAGTACAAATACCCACTACCCACAACATTACTACTAATTTATATGGCATCATCTTTAAAAAACCTAAGCTCCTACAGCAATAAAAATCTTGTAGATATCGGAAGCAAACGCTTTGGCATTATTGTATCGGAGTGGAATGATGAGGTAACAGAGGCGCTTTATCATGGCGCCTACCAAACCCTGCTAGAGCATGGTGCCAAAGAAAAAAATATTGTGAGCCAGACAGTTCCGGGCAGCTATGAGCTGAGCCTGGGTGCCCAGTGGATGGCAGAACGCGCTGATATAGATGCCGTGATTTGCCTTGGCTGTGTAATTCAGGGAGAAACCCGGCACTTTGATTTTATTTGCGATGCCGTTGCCCATGGCATTACTAATGTGAGCTTGAAATACAACAAGCCAGTAATATTTGGTGTACTCACTCCCAATACACACCAGCAGGCACTGGACAGGGCAGGCGGAAAGCATGGCAATAAAGGCGACGAAGCCGCTATTACAGCAGTAAAAATGTTAGGCCTAAAACAAAACCTAGAATAAAAGCAAGATGAGAGTAATTAAATTCGGAGGCACCTCGGTAGGCAGCCCCGAGCGGATGAGCACTGTTGCAGAACTAACCCTTCGGCAACCACAACCGGTGGTGGTGGTATTATCGGCTGTATCGGGCACAACCAATGCCCTGGTAGAAATGTCTGCGCTGGCCACAGAAGGTCGCAACAACAAAGCCCTTATTCAGCTGGATCAGCTGCAGGAGAAATACCTGGCATTTGTACCGGAGCTGCTCAGGACAGAAGCGGGCAGGCAGCAAGGCAATCAGATACTCCAGGATCATTTTGGCTGGCTCGAGCGGCTGCTTAGCAAGGAAGGCTTTGGCATTGTAGAGGAAAAAGAGGCACTGGCCCAGGGAGAATTACTCTCAACACGCTTATTCTCTGCTTTTTTGCAGGAGCGGGATATTAAATCTACGCTACTGCCTGCACTTGATTTTATGCGGATAGACCAGTGGGGAGAACCCGAGATAGAGACAATACGGGATCTGGCACTTCCGCTGCTGGGAGAGAATCCTTCCGGCATATATATTACACAGGGCTACATTTGCCGCAACCACCGCGGCGAAATAGATAACCTGCGCAGGGGTGGCAGCGATTACACGGCTTCCCTGGTAGGCGCCGCGATAAAAGCAGATGAGGTCCAGATCTGGACAGACATCAGTGGCATGCACAACAACGATCCCCGCGTAGTGGCCAATACAAAACCGCTGGCACATATGTCTTTCGATGAAGCCGCAGAGCTGGCTTATTTTGGCGCCAAGATTCTGCACCCCAGCAGCATCTTACCTGCCCAGAAGTATAATATACCTGTGCGTTTGCTGAATACCATGAAGCCTCAGGACGAGGGAACGCTGATCAGTGCAACAGCAGAAGAGGCTGGCATCAGGGCCATTGCCGCAAAGGATGGCATTACAGCCATCAAAATCAGAAGCGGCCGCATGTTAATGGCCTATGGTTTCCTGCGTCGTGTGTTTGAGGTTTTTGAGCAGCAGCGTACCCCTATCGACATGATTACCACCTCGGAGGTGGCCGTATCGCTTACTATTGACGATGCCTCCAACCTTCCGGCAATAAAAGAAGCCCTTAGCCCTTACGGTACCGTAGAGGTAGATGAGAACCAAACCATTATCTGTATGGCTGGCTATAACCTGATAGCCCAGCGCGGCAAAGCTGCCCAGGCACTTGAGGCTGTGCAGCACCTGCCGGTCCGTATGATCTCCTATGGTGGCAGCAGGCACAACCTGTCGCTGCTCATCCCATCACAGTACAAAACAGATGCCCTGCAAAGCTTACATAAAAGGCTGTTCATAGAGTAGGAGCAGGCCAGCGAGCCTGCCAAAAATGTCAAAAGGGACTGCTGACGATCAGCAGTCCCTTCTTTCTTTTCAGCTATAGCACACCAATCTTATTTCAATCAATGGCAGATCATAAAAATGGCTCATATGGGTTGAACTTGAATTATGGGAGCAGGCAAAAAAAGGTCCTGGAGCAGTTCCAGGACCTTTTTTATATGTTTCAACATCAGAATTTCCAGACAAGGAAATCAGACTGTTATTTTCCCTTACCCTGAATCATCACCATGGCTGTGAGGATCATCACCCTAATGTCAAGCGCAAGAGAAGCATTATCAATATAAAGTAAATCGTAACGCAAGCGCTTTAACATTTCTCCTACATTTTCAGCATAGCCAAATTTAACCTGCCCCAGTGAAGTTATTCCCGGCTTCACACGTAACAGGCGCTTATAATGGGGAGATGTTTCAATGATCTGGTTGATCCAGTACTGTCTTTCCGGACGCGGACCTACAATCGCCATATCACCCTTCAGCACATTGAAAAACTGTGGCAGCTCATCTATACGTGTTTTACGCATAAATCTGCCCCAACAGGTAATGCGCGGATCATTCGTTGAGGAAAGGGCCGGCCCAAACTTCTCGGCATCAATACGCATGCTGCGGAATTTGTATATGTTAAATGGCTGGCCATCTTTACCAATTCTTTCCTGCACAAAGAATATAGGTCCTCTGGAAGTAAGCTTGATGATCAAGGCTACCATCAGCAAAAAAGGACTGATTACAGCCAAAACACCCAATGAAAAAGCAACATCAAAGGCACGCTTCAACACACGGTTTTTTACCTCATCCAGGGGTATCGCTGTAATGTTAAGCACCGGGATATTGTCATAACGCTCAAGCTTAAAGCCCTTTTGCGAGAAGCCCCTGAAATCCGCAATTAGTTTTACTTTGATGATATTTGCATCAGCAAAATCTAAAAGCTCTTTTACTTTCGTATAGCGCACATAGGGCAGGCAGCAGTAAATTTCATCAATCTCATTTTGCAGGGCATAATTTTTAAGGTCATCCATTTTGCCTAAAATACTCTGTCCGGATCTGTTATTGTCGAAAAAGCCTAAAAGCTTATAGCCATACTCCGGATGTTCATCAAAGTGTTTTTTTAACTCTTCTGCCAGATCGCCATACCCCATTACCACCACATTCCTGGTATTGTAGCCATAGCTTCTGTAAGACTGCAGTCCGTAAAAGAACAGCCCTTTCCACCCAAAATCTATCAGAACAAGCAGCGCAAAAGTAAGAATCAGGTGCTCCCTGGAGTAATCGATTTTTTTCCCGATGAAGAGGAAAGCAGTTATTACTAATAAATGGATTATAATAAGGCTAAACTGCCTTCGTAGTACCTTTGACAGTACCTCTGTACGGGCAATCTGGAATGGCTTGTAAAGCGCAGTTAACACCAGCCAGCTGATGTTAAAAAAGTAATACAGCTCTCCGTATAAGTGGCTATCTAAAAAGTCACTGTTACCAAACTTCAGAAAATAGGCAAGTATAAAGGCAAGGTTAAGAACCGCCAAATCACCCAGAATCTGAAAAGAGTTTAAAAACCTAGAGTACCTGTGGACCGCCATATGCCTTCTGTTATTTTAAGGGCCTGCAAATTAACGAAGGATATAATAATTTCTTATTCTGAATTACTGAAAAAATTACATAACGTTCTGTGTTTTAACATCAAGAGCCTTTTGTTAGGAAATCTTGATATTTGATGCTTATGTAGTCTTTAATCTGTTCCTCAAAGCGTTTAGCACTGAATTTCTCTGCATGCTGGCGAATGTTAAAGGGGTCAAAACTTACTTTATGCGCTTCAAAAACTTTCACAGCCTCCCCTATTGCTTTTGCTGTTTGCTCGTAAAAAAAGAGCCCGGTATGGGGTGCCGACACAGTTTCGAGGCTTCCTCCCCTGCCATAGGCTATCACAGGTGTACCGCATGCCTGGGCCTCTACCGGAATAATACCAAAATCTTCTTCTGCCGCAAAGATAAAAGCTTTAGCCCGTTGCATATAATGCTTTAGCTCCTCGAAGGGCTGGTACCCTAAAAGTTCAACATTTTTTGTAGCCTTAGCTTTTATCTTATCATAATCAGGTCCACTGCCAATAACGACCAGCTTTTTATCCGGCATGTGGCTAAAAGCTTCCACTATAATATCAATCTTTTTATAGGGAACCATTCTGGAAGCAGTAAGGTAGAATTCCTCCTTATTTTCATGCAGCTTAAAAGCAGCCGTATCAACTGGCGGGTAAATTACATCGGCATCCCGCCGGTATACCTTCTTGATACGCCTGGCAATGAAGTATGAGTTTGCAATGAAATGATCTACACGATTGGTACTGATAATATCCCACGTACGCATGCGATGTAGCATATATTTAGCCAGCCACGCTTTTACACCCTTGTTTAAACCAGCCTCCTCTAAATACTGATAGTATAAGTCCCAGGCATAGCGCATTGGAGAATGGCAGTAACATATATGCAACTGATTGCTATGCGTTAACACACCTTTTGAAACCGACGTAGAAGAAGATAAGATCAGATCGTACTCCGTAAGATTAAACTGCTCTACTGCCAGAGGAAATAGGGGCAGAAATTTACGATGGTTTGATTTAGCAGTTGGCAATTTCTGGATAAAACTGGTATGCGCATATTTGCCCTGCAACATCCGCTGCCGGTATTCATCAGAAAAGAAATCGATCAGGGAATAAAGCTCAAAGTTGGGGTTTACATTCAGAAAGGACTGAACGCATTTTTCAGCACCACCCTCTGTAATAAGCCAGTCATGGACCAGAGCAGCTTTATTGATATTTGGCAACATTGATTAATAATTTTTCAGAGGCTGTATCCTGTAAAATAGGCTTTGATTCCGATGATAAGCGTATAAAAAGAGTATAAAATAAAACGAATGAAGCAACTCCCCAGAATCTTTCTAAAAGAACTTCGGTAAGAAATGCTACTGCAAAGATAATGTATGGGAGCATGAGCAAAAACCTGCCATTTTTAAAACAAAGGTAAATAGGAGTTAGCAGCATGGCTAACATGAAACAAATACCTAAAACGCCCATTGCAACACCACTATACAAATACTCATTATGGGGATTAAGAACATACATTGAAGGAGCATAATCAAATTGCATATAGTACTGCACCAATACATCCTGCACATGCTGAACGCCAACGCCCGACAACGGAAAATCAGAAATTATTGCAATTGCCGCTTTATAAACGAGAAGCCTTTCCGACACACCCTCACCACTGCCTCTGAATACAGACATGAATCTTTCCTGCATGTGACCATAAGACATAAACAACAGGAATACTCCGAACAAAAAAATTACAGATGATATATAGAATACCTTTTCTCTTTTCAGGCTTACTGCTCTATCAAACAAGAAGGCAAACAACACTAACAGGTTTAGAATAAAAGCAGTTCTTGAAGAAATTATAATGATCAAAACTGTAAAGTAAAACACCAAAAGCAGACTCAGGTAAAAACGCTTCTGGCTCCTGACTATATAAAGTATACTGAAGTTAGCTAAGGTTAGCAGTAGCGACAAATAAGGTGCATGAAGATCTATCGCAAGCTGATGTGGTAAATGAACAAGTTCAAAATGTTGTGTTGGTAAGTTATAGAAGACATATGCATTATAGATAGATAGGAAGGTAAAAATAGCACAGCCAGCTATAAAGAAGATCAATAGCTGAAGAAGCTGCCGGGAACTAACATTCACAAAGTAGACAAAAACCGGAAAGAGGAGTAAGAGTATCTTCTTTTCAAGAGGAAACCAGCTTGTGGCTGGCGAATAATGGAACAGCAGGTTAAAAAAATATAATACATACAGTAGCGTTGGAGCAAGAACAATTGCTGATCTACTAATGATTGGTTCTTTGAACTGTTTGGTTACCAAATAAACAACTATTGCTAGTATCAGCGATACCATCGCGGCAGTACGATGAAGGGGTATAAAAAAGGCAAACATGCCTAATAAAGTTACTACCCAATGCTGGGGTAAAACTTTTGTTTTATAGACGCTACTCATGAAATAACAATTTCAGCATCTTCTCTCCAGCATATTCCCAACGGAATAGCTTGCTGCGTTCAAGCCCAAGAACAGATAATTCTTTTTGTGCATGAGTGCTGCCCACCAGTCTTTTGATTTCATTGGAAGCCTCGTCAACATCTAAAGGATCTACATAGCTAACTGCATCACTGCATACTTCTTTTATCGAACTAATGTTTGAAGTGAGTACCGGTACCCCCATAGCCATTGCCTCTACATTAGGAATTCCAAAACCTTCGTACAACGACAGGTACACAAATAATTTTGCCCGTGAATAAAGCCTTAGGAGCTCCTCATCAGATACACGCCCTAATAATTTTATATCAGATCTGCCCATTACCTCTCTTTCGAGACCTGAACCAGAAAAAACAGCAGCTTTTCCTCCTATAATGTACAGATCATGGTCTTTTACATCGGCCTTTATAAAGGCCCTTACAAGCGAGAGAATGTTTTTACGCGGGTCAATAGAACTTACCGTTAGTATATAATTCTCTTTATTGTTTTCTGCAGGAACGCCAGAAAGAAAAAGTTCTGATATCCCATTATAAATCACTTCTACCTTATCTTCCCTGAGATTTAAACGATCTACAAGTTCTTTTTTTATTGAATTGCTTACTGTAACAACCTTCAGTGCCTTACTTACAATCACAGGAGTTACAGCTTTATAAAAAGAACGGTAAGTAAATGAAAACCATTTTGAACTCTGATAAACGGAGAGGTCATGAATGGTTACAATATTTCTATTGTATAGCAGGGGCGCTGCATTTGCCAGGTTCACTAACACAGGGTTCCCCCTGGATTTCAGAAAAACAGGTAAATCTAACTGCTCCCATAAATGTCCGGAGCGACTGCCAACAGGCAGTGCCTGTAGCTCTTTCGCTATTTCTGTATGGAGTACATTCGGAGGGCACACCAGCTGTATGCGATCAGCGTAGGATGATCTTTTTAGCGATCTGCAAAGTTCTATGGCAAAGCGTTGAACACCAGTGATTGGCTGTGTTAAGAAGCGAGCATTTATGTAAATCATGTTTTGCCAAATTAGCCTGCTGCAGAGAGCCTTAATTTAACAAGGCTTAGCAGCATGCCTTTCCCTCCTGTATAGTATAAGAATATCCTGCTTTGCATTGTAAGAAGAACCAAGGCTAAGCTTTATAGCATATCACTTTCGGCTCTGCTTAAAGGCAGCTTATCTTTCCGCTGAATTGGAAAACGCGAATTTAAATATTTATAAATCAAATAGGTAGCTATAAAGAAAACTAAAGGTACAAAGAAGCGGGTCTGGTAAAAGTTCACAAACCTGGGTAACTCAAGAATAGCAGTTACCAAATTGGGGTACAGGCAAAGTGCAAAGAGACTACCTTTATATATTGACTTATAGGACTTAAAGAATACAGCAAAGAAGAATATAAACACAAATATGCTTAAGTAGCCCAAATCTGTGTAAAGCATTGTTAAGCCACCGGGATTGGTAAAGTCCCTCCACCTATAAGGCCCATAATCAACCTGAACAAATTCATAATTTATTGATGTCAATCTTCTAAGTATTCTTACAAAAGGAGTAAGATAATGGTAGGTGGTAAAAGAAAGATCATTCTCAATAGAGAAGTAAAATTTATTTGTTGTATCAGCATAGTAAGCAAAGAATCTTTCAAAAGTCCAGGTCAGGGCAAACCATACATCAACTTTAGCGCCTGTCACTATATACTGGTCATAAAACTGCCTGGTAAGCTCCAGAAGCATAAAGAAAGAGAGCAAGAGCAAAAAGTACTTCACCATCTTTGTAAACAACAGCCGCTTTTTACTTGCAATAATATAAGTGATGAAAACAGGCACTACAAATTCCAGAAATGCCAGTCTTTCTGCCATTAGTCCAGATCTTACAAGCAGCAGCACTCCCAATGTACCTACAATAAGTTTATAGCTCGCTTTATTTCTTATTCCATAGAAAATAACTGGCGGCACAAAAAACAGATACAACTGCGATATGATGTTTATTCCGCCAAAATCCTCCAAAGAGTACTTAACAGCCTCAATATTGCCTTCGTATACACTATAAGCATTTGCTACAATCAATAAATTCATGATCATAGAAATACAAATTACCAGTTTACTTAAAATGATGAACTGATGATTTATATCCGGAACAACAATTTCCTTTTTATGGAAAAGCGAAATTTTAGACAGCTGATTTGCAGTTAAAATCAGCGAAACAATGAATGCTGTAATCAGCAGGTGAACGAATGGAGAATATACCTTTAAGTATGGAAAATGATAAGATGGGTACAGATAAGGTAAAGAAAAAAGCACAATGAACCCTACAGCAAATAATGCAGGGTTTGCAAAGTTCAATTTAAGATGTACCCTCATCTTATTCTGTCAGTAGTTTTCCAGCAAGCTCTTTCCAGTCCAGCACGTCAGCAGCATCAATGTTCTCCTTTGGATACTTAAGGGCAGATGTAACAGCCAACCTGATAGAATCTTTTTGCCCTGACTGATAATAGAAAGCATGCTCTCTGTTAGATCTAAGGAACTCGGGTGCAACAATAGGTAATTTACAGTAAGTGTACTGATGTACTTTTAACGTATCTGTAAAACCTTCTGCCCCTTTTGTATGCTCTAATGTATGAAGGCCAGCACTAGCATGCCTGATATACTTAACAGTATCCTGAAAAGGAAGCTCTCCGTATTTAATAATGTTCTGCTTATCAGGCAATCCCTGAATTGGACCAATAATATGAAATTTGTAATCAGGAAACAGTTCAGAAGCAATTTCTATGAATGAGACATCAAAATAAGCATTCCCCACAAACACCAGGTTTACAGTATTCTGAGGGTACGGATTATCAAGAGCTTCATTGAAAATCTGCTTATTGATGCCATGAAAATGTAGCTTTACATTTTTAGTCTTGAATAAGCTATGAAAATGAGAGCTTACTATACTTACCAGATCAAACTTAAGCAGTATTCTGTTTTCATATTTGATAAGTGCTGGATGAACATTCAAAAACCGAAGATCATCAGACACTCTGTATATATATTTTGCCTTAGGATTTAACTCTCTTACCTTATCGAAGAGTAGTAAGCCAGGGGTACTTTCAAAAATAATATAAGCACTCTCAGCAATGAATGCTGCTGCTTCTTTAGCAAATTTAAAGTGCTGATAAAGAGATGCTACCGGCGTTGTAAGAAGATTCGTTAAAGCAAACCTTGTGTTGGCTACATGCCAGGGGGTATAATGTAAATAACTTAAAACTTCACCTTTATTTATTACCCTGTTTGCCTCTTCTTTTATTGCATACTGTACTATGTGATCGCCCTTTAACTCATGAAGCTTACTGACAGGTGCCGTAAAAAAAAGAACTTCATGACCCAGCTCCTGCAATGCATTTGCAATGTGATGAAAGCCTGCCCTTCTTTTTGAATTCCAATAATGCCCTGTAATCAGAGTAACCTTATGATTCATTTCTTTATCCACTCTTTGCATCCACAAACCTGACACTGCCCACCTGCCAGTTCTACTTACTTACTAATCATTTATACTACTTTGTTCATGTCGGCCCACTTAATAAAGTTTAGGTACCTCCAATGCACTACAGTGTATTCTCTTTTATGGTCAAAAACTTCCTGAAATTCTTTTTTGAGCATTTCAATATTGATACCCTGCTCCTTGCGGGCCAGGTTAAGAATATCAAAGGTCCAGTCAGATGAATTCTTTATCCATTTTTTTTCGGGCGTTTCAAAGCCAATCTTGTCTTTTCGGTTCAATATCTCTACCGGCAGAAAATCCTTCATTGCTTCCCTTAGCAGTTTCTTTGTGTAACCTTCATTCGGTAATATATATTCTTCAGGAAGGGAATACACGAATTCAACCAGATCCTTAGTCAGGAAAGGCACACGACCCTCCACAGAAAAGATCATGGAATTTCTATCCTGGTAGCGCAACATTGAGGGCAAATCATTATGTCTTAATGCCTTATAAAGCGATCCTTTCATAAAATTATCCCTAAAGAGTGAAGCATCAAACTTTGCTTCCTCAACATTAAACAAATCTTTATCCAACAGTCTGGAGGTGTGGGCGTAATATCGCTTTTCTACTTCGGCCTGCAGTTGTGCCGGTAAGTACTTATAGAGCGTTTTGAAGATTTGCTTTTGCTTCGAAAAATTTAAAGCAGGATCAATTCTTTTGATGAAATCAAAATATTTTGCTATGCCCTGCTTCTTGAGAATTGTCAGGGCACGCTCTGAGAAAAAGATTGGATATCCTGCAAAAATTTCATCGGCTCCCTGCCCGTCCAGTACTACTTTAATATTGTTTTGCTTAACCAGCTCAAACACTTTATACTGTGCATATATACTGGTACTACCAAAAGGCTCATCCTGAAGGCCTATTATTCTTTCAATCTCTGAAATAAAAGTTGCTTCAGAGGGCTGGGTGAAATGTGGTTGTGCCTGCACTCTGGCATTCACAATATCGATCCATTTTCTTTCGCTCTTCTCTTCGTAATTAGGAATATAGCTAAAAGAAAACTTCTTGCTCTGCTGGAAAATATCATTTGCAACACCTATAACAGAAGAAGAATCTATACCACCAGACAAGGTATACCCCACCTCCACATCGCTTCTTAGGTGAATTTTAATATTATTATATAAGATTTCCCGAACTCTGGCAACAGCATCATCAAAGCTAAGATCTGTTTTTTCTGTAGGCTGAATCTCCCAGTAAGGCTTTGTCTCTATTGGGCTGTAGGAATTTGCAGAGATGATAGCATAATGCGCAGCAGGTATCTGCTTTATTTCCCTGAATATGGTTTCTGTATTCTGGTTAACCCAACCATACTTCAGGTACTCCTTTAATCTACTGTAATTAACTGTTCTTTGTAGCTTTGGCTCAACCAGTAAGCCTTTGATTTCAGAACAGAATAAGAAGAAGTTTTCATTCTGAACATAATACAGAGGCTTTATACCAAATGGGTCTCTAGCGATAAAAATATCATTTGTAACTGCATCATGTATTGCAAAGGCAAACATTCCATTAAAATGAGGTAAACAAGCCACTCCCCATTCTTTGTAAGCATACAGAATAACCTCGGTATCCGTTTCTGTAACAAACCGGTGGCCCTTCTTAACAAGAATATTTCTTAACTCAACATAATTATATACCTCGCCATTGAAGGAAATAGTATATCTTTTATCATGCGTCTGCATGGGCTGCCAACCTCTCTCGGATAGATCAAGAATGGAAAGCCTCCGGTGCAGCAGGGCAACATTAAAATCAAATCCTTCCCTTATATCTCTTGTAAGAGCCTTTTCTCCACTGGCAGAAAAATAAAATCCAAAGTCGTCTGGGCCGCGGTGTTCTATGCATTGGCCTATGCCCTGAATAGTTTCTGTTAAGATCTCTCTTCTTTTATAATTTATGGCTCCGCCAATTCCACACATACCTTTGCTGTATATCTACTATTAATACTTATTTCTCTTGCAGGCAAAACATGCTTCTGCTTTTCAGACTATTGATCTGTAAACCTCAACAATTTTAGGGATTACTACATTCTTCGAAAATTTACTTTCAAATTGACGCCGTATCTCAAGAGCATCGAAACGCTGGTAATTTTCAATCATATAAATAATTTTTTCTGCTAAATCGGCCGGATCCTTAACATTCGCCAATAATCCATTTTTTTCATCCACAATACACTCCGGACCTCCACAACGAGTTGCAATAACAGGTTTACCACTGGAAATAGCCTCGGCATAAACCACTCCAAAGGTTTCTCCATGGCTGGGTAGTATAAAAGCATTGCACTTCTGGTACTGCTCCCTTGCTTCCTCCCTGCTTAGCTGGCCAAGCCAGTTAATATATCGGCTGATACCCATTTTCTTAGATTTCGCTCTGTAGGAATCAAGGTAACTTCCTCCGCCACCGATGTTAAAGCATACATCTTCCTTCTGCTTTGTGACTATGGCTACAGCCGCTAATAAATCGTCGATTCCTTTTTCGGGAGATAAATTTGCCAAAGTGAAAAACCTGAAAGGAAAGGCACTTACCGGCTCTCCAACATTGAAGAAGTCCTCATCAATGACGTTGGGTATAAATGCAGGCTCTTTGAAACCAAATTTACTTATATTTTTGCTAAGACTGGGGCTAACAGCTAATACCTGATCTGCTTCGCTGATTGCTTCAGCTAACTTAGGATGAATAACGCCTTCATTCAAGAAGGTATCAAAAGGGAAAGGCCCCATATGCTCTGTGATAACATATGGAATACCTAATTGCTTTGAGAGCGCCATTGCTATGTAGCCCGCCGGATAGCTCACATGCGCATGGATTACATCTACCTTTCCATACTGCTGCTCAAATTTCTGCAAATTTGATAAATTGGCCTTTACAATTCCCGACATATTGCCATCCAGCAACTTGTGAGACCAGTTTAATACAGGTGTATAGTATTCGTATAAATTAGGCCTTTTAGCAGTAATTTTAGTATTCTTATCTATTCTGGAAAAATTATAGAGCGCCCGCAGGGATGAGGGAATATTCTTGGTGATTCCTAAATCGGGATCACTTTGTCCCCAGAGACTTACTCCTACATTAATATCTTTAATAATTTCAGCAAGGTAAGAAGCCTGTTCTTTGAAAAAGATACCGGCTATTGGAATTTTTATTGATGGGTACCAGGAAGGTACTATGAAAATATTCATAAAGATGGACCTGAGATAGTCATAAAGGCATTCACCAACCCTAAGGTCACTGAGAGTTCAGGAGTTTCCCGCCCCAGACAGGGATCATTATATGCAGCAGTTAACGTATTCTGAGAGTATACTTTTATGTTTTTATCTTTCTGAACCATCATTTTATCTCCCCTAATCAAATCTGTTAAACTATAGAAGATTTTGTTTACTCCTAGAATGTGGGCTGGCGTATTTCACTATTTTGACTTTTTAAGACTGGCAACGATGCGTCTATCTTTTAATAATCTGTATTTAAAAACAGGATAGGCTGTTAGTTTATCCAAGAACCATGTGAATTTCGTTCTTTTATTGATTCCAAAGTAATTAAAGGCTTTCATTCGCTTAAAATTGTATTCATATAAAAGCCGTTCAAAAGCAGGTACATTTGGATAAATATAGTTTTTATATACTATATGCTTTCTTTCTTCTAATTTTGAAATAAGCCTTGTCTGATGCTGCGTTGAGGAGACTGATGCAGCATGTAATCTGTACTTGATTGTCGCTTTATTCAAATAATGGATTTTATATCCTGCCGATGTGATTCTTAACCACAGGGGCCAGTCTTCGATCATCGGAATGCTTTCATCAAAACCCTTCATTTCAATGAGCAGCGACTTTTTTATAAAGATAGTCGGCGCTGATACATAAACCTGCCGCAACAATATTTCGAACTGCTTACTGGCGGTGATGTGAGAAGATCCAAAGGGATGATGTTCTACCGTATACTCCTCAATAAAATTCTGTTCCTGAAAATCTCCCTGATAATCATGTCTCTTTGAATGAATTACCTGAGCATCAGGATTTTCATTAATATAAGCCAGGTTATCTTTTATACAGTCTGGCATCAAAGCATCATCACCTGCAATGGTTTTTATCCATTCACCATTTGCTGAGCTAACACCCCTGTTACAATTAGCAGAAATTCCTGTATTTTTTACAACGGTAACAACTTCAGCATTAGAAAATCTACTCTTGTTCTCTGAAACCCATTTTTTACATATGGAAACTGTATCATCAGCAGAGCCATCGTCAGTAATAATCAGCTCAATATTTTGATATGTCTGCACTTTACAACTTTCAAGGGTCTCTATTACAAACTCTGCTGAATTATATGTTACAACTACAATAGAGACCAACGGAGCTTCTTTATCGATACTAATCATCCTTTTTTAGATAATAGAGAGAACTATCTACTCTTATTTACAAGTACTTCAATACCAAGCAGGCTATATTCAGCCCTACTGCACAACATTTTTAACATATCAATTTTACCGGGGGCGGTTAAACCGTGAATTAATAAAACTTTTTAAGTCAATCCTTTTTTCCATTTCTCTGTAAGAGATAATCACTGAAATCAGGAATATTAGCCCCCCCAGTACATAAGACCATGTAGTATCAATTGAAACCATTACTACAAAAGAGATCAGACACAACAGTAAAAAGATCTGAAACAGTTTTATAAATCTCATCTCCAGTGTAAATGAGTACAATCTTTTTGTAACACCTAATATCAATATAAAGTAGAGCACGTAGCTCAGTAGAAAAGATATACCTAACCCATTCAACCCCCAAAAGCTATATGCAACAACATTTAACAACAACGTCATAAAGTTACCTATAACACCCTCAACAATGAAGAACACTTTTTTATCACCCTTAGCAAAGGAAATGTAACCAACAGCGAAAGAAGCAGCCTTGAATAACATACCTACTGCAATAAATCTTATGAATTTAGTGATTGAATAGAATTCAGGAGAGAGCAGAATTCTGATAACAAGCGGAGCTGTAACAATAAGTGCAACTAAAAGTGGAGCAGCAATCAGCAATACAATTTCACCCTGTTGATTTGCAAGTTCCCGTACTTTTTTATTATCCACACTAATGGCGGAAAGGCGTGGAAAATAATCAACACTCATGGCACCAAATACTAAGCCAACATACTGATTGGTTATACTAATGCCTGCCTGATAGAGTCCCACATCTTCTATCCCACCTTTATGACTAATGAAGGCATTCACTATATATGTAACAAAGGTCCCAATAAACACGCTGATCATCATGATTACACCGAGTTTCACCATCTCCTGCCCCTCCCTGTAAGTTTCGCTATAAGAGACTTTTACTGGCACCTTTTCAATTTTTCTTGCCAGAAAAAAGCTAATTATAAATGCCGACAGTGAAGCCAGTATAAGCGCAGGTACAATGCCCTTTATCCCGTAAAAGTAGTAAAGTGGTACAGAAGTAGTTAAGCCAACAACAGAGCCTATTACAGATGATTTCGCAACCGATTTTAGTTTATGCATGCCCTGCATAAGCGCTATATTGCCGCTTGATAGTGCATTCAAGAGCAGGGTCACCGAAAGCCAGACAAATGCCCAGGTATAATCTTTGTTACCGAAAGCAAACTGACTAAGATAGGGGGCAAAAGCTAAGGTGGAAATCATTCCTATCAAACCACTTACCCATATCCAACGACTGATGATCTTTAATATCCGGCTAACTTTACTAATATCATTAGTCTCTGCAGCCTGTGATATATCTCTTACTGCACTAAAGTTTAACCCCAGGCCAGCAATATTACCAATCATGGCTGTTGTGGACAAGAACAGGCTTGACACACCCATGCCTGCAGGCCCCAGCAGAATAGCAATAAATTTAGAACGTACCAGAACAGTCAGAATCTGTATAACCTGTACTCCTCCAAACAAGCCTGCAGCCTTAAACATACTGCGGTAAGAATGCTTCTGTGTCAACATCAGTTATTAAAGAACATACAAAACCTTTTAACAATATTCAATAAACCACTACTGTAAAATCTTTAGACGAAAGTATATGCTTTTATCTGTGTTTCACTGATTGGTGTATCATAAAATTCATGAATATTTATTCTCTTACCCTTTTCCCATAAAATCAAAAGCTCTTCTATTGAATAGGTTCCTAAAGTAGGATTTTCAATTTCTGACTGGACAAGATTGGCATGTACACACACACAAGCAGCAAACTTTGTACACAAGCCACTTCGCCGGATATAATAAGGAAGATATATCTGCATGGAAATTTCAAGTGAATTTGGTGCCTTGAAAGAAATGCTCTTTAGCATTGCCAGTACCTCTATCCTGCCATACATATAACCCGATACTCCCAAGGGATAGGTCCATTCACTGAATTCTTTTAAATAATTCCAGCTAAATCTCTCCAAATTGTTCTCTTCGCTGGTGAAAGGGGGCAGCACTAAGGGTTTTTGAAGTACAATGCTAAAATCCATATCTTTTCCTCTGCTTAGAGATAATATGGATTCTGCCGTATTTATTCCACCAAGTACAGCATAGTCTATTTTATGCGTGAATATCATGTCATCTACATAAAACATGATCTTACCGGCCCCTGACTGCTCACATATATCAATTAGCTGTTTCCTGAATTCTTTCTCTTCAATAAAAACAAAATCTTCCCCGGCAAAACCCTCCTTTAACTGATCATAACTCTTTTGATGTCGCTGGTTTGTACATTTATACAAGATGTACATTCTACCTCTGTTGCTGACTCTTTCAATATAAGATGCTAAAAAAGCATGAAGCTGCATGGCCCGGTCTTTAGAAAATACTATAGATTCAATTTCTTTATTATCCATAGTCCTTTCTACTTCCTTCAAAATATTTATAGCAAAGTCTTCATAATATGCTAAATGCTTATTATTCAAAAGCCTGTATTCATACTTTCCCAGGAAATTATCTATCAATTTACGAGTATACCCTTTAACAAGCGAAATCATTCTGTAATTGAAAATTTGAATTATCTTTAAGTAAGATGATTAGTTGTATCGGTGACCATGTAATTGTACAGCCGCTATCATATTTACATGTTTACTTTTATACCGGGAATCAACTCCACAATCAATCTATCAGACTAATTTTGATACATTTCAGCTATGCTAAGTATTTATTAGTCTGAACACATTTTTATTTCCGAAAGCCATTTACTGCTTCTATCACTCTTTCCACTTCATTATCTTCCATTACCGGGCTGATTGGCAAGCTTAATACCTCCTTATGAATCTTTTCTGTTACTGGAAAAGACAAATTGTTGAGATCAGCATAAGCTTTTTGCTTATGAGGCGGTATAGGATAATGGATCAAAGTTTGAATGCCTTTCTGTGATAGGAATTCCTGCAGTTCATCTCTTTTTTCAGTTCTTACTACAAATAAGTGCCATACATGCCCCTCTTCGTGGGGTACAAATGGTAAGATAACCTCGGGATTATTAATTGATCTTCTATATTCCTGGGCGATGGTTCTCCTTCTTAGGGTATCGGTTAGCAAGTATTTAAGCTTTACACTGAGCACAGCCGACTGTAGTTCATCCAATCGGCTATTGAGGCCCAGATATTCATTTACGTACTTGGTTTTAGAACCATAATTAGCTAATGTTCTAACTACATCAGCCAAAGATGAATTATTTGTTGTAACAGCACCAGCATCTCCTAATGCGCCAAGATTCTTACCAGGGTAAAAGCTGGTGCCTGCTGCATCTCCTAAAGAGCCCGTTGGGTTTCCCTTATAAAGGGCACCTTGTGCCTGAGCATTATCTTCAATAATTTTTAACTGATACTTATCACAAACTGTCTGAATTTTTTCATTATAAGCACATTGTCCGTATAGATGAACAATCATCACAGCCTTTGTTTTTGAAGAAATTGCTGCTTCAATTTTATCAGGATCTATATTATATGTACTTAAGTCAGGCTCTACCAATACAGGCACCAATCTATTCTCGGAAATTGCCAGCAGGGAGGCTATATATGTATTAGCCGGTACTATTACCTCATCACCCTCCTGCATTACCCCTTGTTCAATGTAAGCACGTAAAATCAGCCTAAGAGCATCTAATCCATTTGCTACACCTATGGTATGCTTCACACTACAGAAAGAAGAAAAGTTCGTTTCAAACTCCTTTACTTCATTTCCTAACAGATACCATCCCGAGTCAATTACCCTATTAACTGCCTCTTTGATTTCTTCACTATTTTTTTGGGTGATCTTCTGAAGATCTAAAAACTTGATCATATAAGTTATATGTATTTTGTAAGGCCCTATACTGTTAAAAGAAGATTATAAAGACACAGTCCGCAGATCCTTACATTACTGTAAGCCCTTCACTTTTAAACGTTTCTTCTTAAATTTTTACAGTAACTACAATATGAGTTTAGAGGTTTCTGAATTATAATAAGAGCTCCTATGTATGTTACTTAAGCCGGAGAAATTGTAATCTTAAATTTTATCTGGCCGGGAGAGATTATTACAAAGTATATTCCTGAAGTGGCATATCATCACCTATTATGGGTAGTCCTCTGAACGATGCATGCAGCTTAATTTTTTCACATCCAACATTTATCTTTCAGGATCAAATTCAACAAGACTCGATACTATCTGATCAGGCGCATAGTTTATAAGCGATTGTCTGGATAAAAATCCAGTCAGTACTGCAACGGTTTTCATATTGAGCAACTTGCCGGTTTGAATATCTTTGCCGGTATCTCCTACCATCCAGCTGATTTCTTTTGGCTGTAAGAATGGTCTGATAAGATCTGCCTTATCATATTTTTGTTCAGTTACCAGATAATCATCAAATAAATCAAACCAGCCGAAATTACTAATCTGATTAATAGCCCTGTCTTTAAACTGACGAGCAGTAACTAAATATAGATGATGCCCCCTATCCTTTAGCGAAGCCAGGTGTTCTTTTACTCCCTCAAAAGGCATGTCTAGTTTCAGCCAATTATTTTCTTCAATAAGCTCCATCCACCTGACATTGAATACATCTATTTCTCCACTTTGGTAGTTAAACTGCTGCTTAAGAATGGTTTCATGATTTACCTTATTTCTTTTAAGCTGCCAGTATTCATCAAAGCTCATTTCAGAAGGTGGAACCAATTCCTGAAAAAGATTGAAAAGCCTTAATCGAGAATCAATAAGAGTGCCGTCAAGGTCAAAGAATAGCTTCATAATTTTTTTCCATATACTCCCACTCCCTTTCCAATCCTTCATCTAGTGCCACTTTAGGTGATATCAGCAGCTGCTTCATTTTCTGATTATCAAAAATCAAGTCTCTTGATTTTGTTAAAGCTGGTACATGTTCCAGTATAGAATCTACCTTGGAAATACCTATCAACCTGCTTATTAAGTCTTTGATGGTAATCTGCTCTTCTCCTACAACATTAATGGGGCCTTCATACTTTTCTAGTTCTAAAGAGGCAAGTATGGCATTCATCACATCAGAGATATAAATGAAAGATCTGATTTCATTGCCCTCTCCATAAATCCGTAAAGGTTCGCCGGCGAGTAAGCGTCTCATTGTTACCGGAATAATCTTTTGATATTTCTCTTCACCTGGTCCGTACACATGTCCGATCCGAAGTATCTGATGCTTAACATCTTTTTTAGATGCCCATGCCGAAACTAAAGCCTCGCAATAGAGTTTAGCATGACCATATAAAGAAGCAGGTTCAACCAAAGAATCTTCTGTTATTGGGGAGGCATCTCCATAAACATCTAGCGTGCTTAAGAAAATCAGGGTTTTAACATTGGGTAATTCTGAGGTAATTAAGCGGGTGGTATTAAGTATGTTGGAATTGCTCCTTTGTATATCGTTTGCTTCTGCACCAGATTTTGGAGTAAATGCACCTGCATGAATAACTGAATGAATATTAGCCAATCCGTTCCTGACAAAGAAGTCATCATCAAAATCATAACCGTTGTGCAATAAATTAACACAATCATCAATAGGGCTAGAAGTTAATGCAACAACATGCTCTTTACCATAGAGGCTAACTAACTTGTTCATTAAATGCCTTCCAATAAAACCGCTTGCTCCTGTTACAAGAATCATACTTTAATCAATTGTTGCATCAGTTCATTTTCAGTCATCAGTTTAGGCTTTGTATCCATACCCCGTAACCATAAAAGTCCATTTGGCAAAGGGTTTATTTTCTTTTTAAGAACGGGGAATTCTTTATATAGTGCAATATCTTTAAAGATTTTTGGCATATTCAACCCAGCTTCTGTAAAAAACAAGACTGTGGTGAAGAAGCGTGAAATATTGATCTCAGTTGGGTTAGGAATTCCCTCCTTATCATAAGCCATATCTACCCCATAAATGCCATGAGGCTTATCATCAATTGCCCTGATTGAATCCAAGGCAATTTCATCAACTCTGGTATCAGAAAAAGTTTGGCCAACTTTCGTTACTCCTGTAACACCAGACAATGTTCTGTTACCATGTGTCCATCCTTTTCTAATTCTTGTCTGTGCCACTATAAGCTCACCTTCATACCAAATTGAAAGCCATGTTACAGTTTCAGGCATAAGCATTTCTGCGGCAACAAAATCACCCCATCCGTTAAATCTGTCAATCCAGCGTTTGGCAAATTCGTAATCATTTGTTGGCAGCGCACCTTTTCCACCTCCCCCGATCGAAGAAGCACGCAGCCAAATCTTCCCCTTACTATCAGCCAATGAAGAAAATGATTGCTTCAAATCCTCTTCATTATTTATTAAAATATTCCTCGAGACTTTAACGCCAGCTTCTACCCATCTCAAATAAGATTTATACTTGTTCACACAAATATCAATCACTTCGTGCCGCGGCATAAATATGTTTGCACCGGTTGCTAATATCTTATCTCTGATTTTAGAAGCTTCAAAAATCTCCAGGTCATTTTGAAAGTGTACTAAATCAGGTTTTTCATGATTTAGGATCTTCAACAACTCCTCCTCATAATTAGATGCATCTGCATATGGAGTAATATATTTACGCTTAGCTGCTGATAGAACTAAATCGGTTGGTTCACTTCCCATACCTATCACTTCTTCACCTTTTTCACACAGAAGCAAAGAGTTAACAACTCCCTCTGAGGGAGCACCACCACAACCGGCAATTAGAATCTTTTTCACCTTTTATGATTTATATTTTATAAATTTTTGGTAATCTCTGATATAATCTTCTTCATCATAGGGGTGAGATGCCAGCACTAAGCATATAGATCCCGATGAGAAATTCTCCAGCTCTCTCCACAAGCCCGCAGGCATGTACAATCCCATGTAAGGCTTTGATAAATGGAAGGTGCGCTTTACTTGGCCATCATCCATAATAATATCAAAGCTTCCACTCGCTGCTATAATTAACTGTTCAAGTTTCTTGTGCCCATGTCCTCCTCTCGTTTCTCCGCCGGGAACATCATATAAATAATAAACTCGTTTTACTACGAAGGGTATTTCTTGTTTATTATTAACAGCTGTAATATTTCCGGCAGGATTATAAAGGCGCGGCAACTGTAATTTTGTACAATCAAAAACAGTTGTCCCTCTCATGCTTGTCAGCTTCTATGAATCCCAAAATTATGAACACAATCAATTCAATATTTGCCCTGCCAGAAACATATAATAAGCCCATAGAAAGCAAGCGCGTTAAGAATTCTAATAATATCTGTTTAATGAGCGCAGACCGGCAATTAACTTTCGTTATTATAATAGCTTTTGAAACTCCTGATAACTCCTGATATAATCGCTTTCATCATACTGATGTGAGGTCATGACCAAACATATTGAGCCTGATGAAAAATTTATCTCTGATGCCCAGATTCTCGGAGGTATATGTAAACCATAGTATGGTCTGTTTAATTGCACTAAACGCTGAGTTCTACCATCATCTAACAATACCTCATAACTGCCGCTGGCTGCAATTAGAAACTGGTGGCATTCCTTATGGGCATGCGCCCCTCTAGACTCTCCACCAGGTATATCATATAAATAAAATACTCTTTTAATATTAAAGGGCAATTCTACATTAGAGGTGATTGGAGTAATATTTCCAGCCCTGTTTTTAATCTGTGGCAGCTGAATAATGCTGCAATCATAAACTGTAGGATTATCTTTAATCATCTTTTTAATTTTAAAGAAGCTCTGGGTTTGATACAGCTGTACCAGAAGTCAGTTATCATCTTGCACTAGTAATTGTCCAGCTTTAAGTTTCCTTTCATGCAGATGATAGTAATATTTATTGCGAGAAAGAACATTTTACTGCCTGACATTTTATAATAATCAATCTTAACCCCGACTTTGATTTCTTACTATGTATTCTTCAAAATCACGGATATAATCTCCCTCTATATATTCTCTGCTGGAGATATGGAGCCCTAATGAGTTAGTAGAGAAATTCTCCATATGACGCCATGTAAGCGCAGGAATATAAAGGCCATAGTAGCTTCTGTTTAAGGAAAACTTCTCTACCTGCCCGTTATCCAGCGTTATCACCACATCAAAGCTACCACTTAGTGCAATGATTATTTCTTCCTGCTCTTTATAAGCATGCCCGCCCCGCCTTTCACCACCTGGCACATCATAGGTCCAGAACACCCTTTGAATTTCAAACGGAATGTGCTGTGGGTTCTGTAAGAAAGTAAGGTTACCTCTGGGGTCGAGTATCTTGGGAAATTGTATGATATGAGGCTTCAACTTAACTTTAAGTTTAAATGCTTACTTATTCATTTTATCAGAGCAGACAACTTCTATGAGTTTATTCTTCTGCTTTGTTCAAATTATTGAAGGGATGGTCAGAAAGCTTTTCTGTTGCTAATGGATGATACTCACCCTTCAAGCCTACAGGCTTCTGATTACGAATATTATGTACAATTTCAATGGATTGACGCGCAGCCTCAAGGCCATATCCATTGCCCTTTAGGATCTCTTCGTAGCTAATGGTATGTAGGTCTGTAAAGCCTTCGCTGAACTCCAGTTCCTCTCCTTCAATTGTAATAGAACGGTAGGTGCTTTTTCCTTTGGCTTTAACTGCTTCCGGAAGCACATCATAATTGATGCTTAAGAACCAGCGCACCCGTGCATTTTCAAATTCAAGGTAGCCTGCTGCACGGTCATGAGTATGAACATGCACAATATTCTGCTGCACTTCGCCGAAAATCCAGCTAAGCATATCATAAAAATGCACACCAATGTTTGTGGCAATTCCACCAGACTTTGATACATCTCCCTTCCAGGAGGTGAAGTACCAGTGCCCGCGAGAGGTTAAATAAGTTAAATCAACCTCGTACTTTTTATCTTTTGGTCCGTTCTTGATCTTATCTCTTAATGCAATGATAGTTGGGTGAACCCGAAGTTGCAGGATGTTATTGATCTTCTTTCCCGTTTCCTGTTCAATATGTGCCAGTGCATCGATATTCCATGGATTGAGCACCAGGGGCTTTTCACAAATGGCATCAGCTCCCCGACGAAGTGCCATCCTAATGTGCGCATCGTGTAGGTAATTTGGAGTACAAATACTAACATAATCAAGGGTAATTCCCTTATCATACTTTAACTTCTCAACATGCCTGTCAAAGCGTTCAAACTCAACAAAAAAGTCAGCATTAGGGAAATAACTATCCATAACACCAACACTATCAAATTTATCAAGTGCTGCAACAAGATTGTTGCCTGTGTCTTTGATGGCTTTCAGGTGGCGGGGTGCGATATAGCCCGCTGCACCAATGAGAGCAAAATTTTTCATTAATATTGATTATAACTTTGTTACTTCTTTGTTTTTAAGCTGATAGCGTTCGCCACTCTCCGGGCAGGTAGCCAGTCCCTCGGCATCAAACTCTAATTTGTGGCCCCATTCACTCATCCAGCCAGTTTGCCGCGCAGGATTGCCTACCACAAGTGCATAGGCAGGAACAGTTTTAGTTACCACCGCTCCGGCACCAATAAAGGCGTATTCTCCAATATCATGCCCACAAACAATCGTAGCATTGGCTCCTACTGATGCACCTTTTTTTACAATGGTTCTGGCATACTGCCCACGGCGATTAATGGCACTCCTTGGATTAGTTATATTTGTAAACACCATAGAAGGCCCTAAAAACACATCGTCTTCACAAATTACTCCCGTATAAAGAGATACATTATTCTGCACTTTTACATTATTGCCCAGCACTACATCTGGTGAGATTACCACGTTCTGACCAATGTTACAGTTGTTGCCTATCTTACAATCAGGCATTATGTGAGAGAAGTGCCATATTTTGGTGCCTTCTCCTATTTCGCAGCCCTCGTCAATGATGGCTGTTTCATGGCTATAGAATTTATTTTCTGCTTGCTGCATGTCAGGCAAAGAATGATTTAACAGTATCAGTAATATAGTTAAGCTGATCTTCTGAAAGCTCGGTATGCATGGGTAGAGAAAGAACCTCCTCGCACAGATTTTCCGATACAGGAAAATCTCCCTTCTGATAGCCCCACTCCTGGTAGGCCTTTTGCAAATGCAAAGGAACAGGGTAATAGATCATGGACGGAATATCATGACCATCCAGATATTCCTTAAGTGCATCTCTTTTTCCACCTTTAACTTTAGTGGTATACTGGTGGTATACATGGGTGGATGAGGAGTTATACTTAGGTAATACTAGTTGTTCAATTCCGGAAAGGACCTGATCATAATAGGCTGCTGCCTTTTGTCTGTTCTCAATATATCCGTTCAGCCTGCGAAGTTTTATACGTAGTACTGCGGCCTGCAAAGTATCTAACCTGGAGTTTACACCTACCACTTCATGATAATATTTAACCTTTTGTCCATGGTTAGCAATCATCTGCAGTTTTTGAGCAAGCTTTTCGTCGTTTGTAAACATAGCTCCCCCATCACCAAAACAACCTAAATTTTTGCTCGGGAAAAAAGAGGTGGCTCCTATGTTACCCATAGTACCTGCCTGCCTGGTTTGGCCGTTTGTAAAGGTGTAAGTTGCCCCTATAGCCTGAGCAGTATCTTCTATGATATAAAGCTTATGCCTTTGAGCAAATTCAATGAGTTCTTCCATACCCGCACACTGTCCGTACAGGTGTACAGGCACAATGGCTTTGGTTTTAGCTGATAATTTACTCTCCAGCTGGTTTACTGCTATGTTAAATGTATCTGGATTTACCTCTACAAAAACAGGCTTCAGCCCCAGCAGAGCAATCACTTCTGCTGTTGCAACATACGTGAAAGCAGGCACTATCACCTCATCGCCTGCCTGTAGTCCCAAAGCCATCATTGCAATTTGAAGGGCATCTGTTCCGTTAGCACAAGGCACAACATATTTAACCCCTGCATATTCGGCCAGCTCCTGTGCAAAATGCCTGACAGCTGGTCCGTTTATATAAGCACTTTCTTCAATGGCCTGAATAACAGCCTGATCTATTTCAGGCTTGATGTGCTGATACTGACCCTGCAGGTCAACCATTTGTATTTTTCTCATCAACATGAAATTAAGCCACAAATATACAACAGCAATTCGGTTATCTTTTTTTAATACAATTATTAATACATACAAAAGAAAACTATTTTGCTCATAAACTTACATTTCATAATTCAATGTTGCCGCTGCCATTTGGCTTTCAAAAACAACCCTTTTTGCCTGCCAAAAATTATCTTCTTTAAACCAATACCTTGACTTTAATTCCGCCAACGCTGGTTTTGCGAAAGGCATTTACTACAGATGCATTATAAGACAGGGCATATCCGTAATATTAAAACAGTTATATTACAAATTTGAGGTCCGTAAAATTGGTACTGCCAACAGAAGATATCCTCCTTTGAAGGAACAGTAAAGTGCTTTGAATGCTCATGCTCCTTTTAAAGAGATCACTGTGTAACCGGAGCATCTCATAACATCTATGAAAAATTTACTATATCAGGAGCCAACCTGTAACCATTGAGACATAAGTGCCTGATCTCTGTTAACATACAGTAATCTAAAGCAGAAAGTCTCACCACAGAAAGCGCTTAATCAATATCACAGAAATTAAAGCAACGATTAAATGTATCCTTCATTAGGAAACAGATATTTGTTACTAACCCGCGTAAAAAATACATTTAACCACAAACATACTTACCTCAGCAGTGATGGTAAAAACAAGCAATGGTTCTCTTAAATTCTTAAAAGAATGTAAATTAGCGTTCTAATTTATAATACATGGAAGAAAGATTGCCTACCACCAACAGAGCCGCATCTGATGAGATTGATATAAGGGAAGTATTTGCTGCCATTGGCCGTTCTTTCAGACGAATTGGCAATAGCTTTATTTTAGCGATTTTAAAGATTCGCCAGGCTACCAAAAAGTTTGCCTGGCTTATTATAACATGTATGCTGATTGGCGCAGGGATTGGTTACTTTGGCTATCGATCCTTCCAAACATATTACGCATCTGACCTGACACTCAGCTCCAACTATTACAATAGTGAAATGTTGAAAAGCGCTATCAGAGAGTTAGATCAGCTGGCGGGAGAAGGAAATAATGTCGTTCTGGCAAGAAAGCTTAACATAACTCCTGAACAGTCTGCTGTTATTCGTTCTTTAAGAGTTGAACCAGTAACTTCAACAAGTGATGCTGTTGAGATTGAAAATTTACTGAGATATATAAGAAGCAACGAAGAAATAACAGAAGAACAGATTGAGGAACTTCGCACAAGATTAATGGCAGAGTTTACAAGCTTCAAGATTATCACAACTGTTTATGACCTTTCAGTTTTGGATGCCCTGGAGCAAGGTATAATACTATTTTTAAAAGACAATGACTATATACGCCGTAGAGTAGCTATCCAGCAGGAAAATCTAATTGCAATGCGAGATAAGCTTCTCAGAGAACAGGAGCGGCTGGAACGACTAAAAACGCTACAAGCAGATGTTTATGGTAGGCTGGCAGAAACAGGTAGAGCCGGCTCTAACAATGTTATATTTGGCACACCAGAAACTGCTACTGACCCTTTAAATGTTTATCGTGAGGATCTGCTCTTCTCAAGAGAATTATTAAAAACGAACGAGAGGATTGAGTTAAACAGGGGTTTAGAAATTGTAAGTGGCTTTACACCTTACGGAGCGCCCGCAAGTTTGTCTCTAAGAAGTCAATTGCTAATAGGAGCATTGATAGGATTAGGCGTTGCCTATCTTATTATTATAATGATTGGAATAAACCAGGCCCTCAACCGTTACGAAACTACATACACTGCCAGAAAAACTACTGCATAGCACTCTCACTGCTACAGCTGCTGGCAATCTGTTTCTTAATTTTATAAGCATACCCTCTAGTCTATGCCGTCATGCCTAAGAAAACAGGTATGAAGGCATTCATATTAATATAAACCTCTCTTCTGTTTTTAAGGGTATTACTATGATGGCCCTTATTTGACAATCCTTACGCTAAGAAGAACTTAAAAACTATAGCTCACCTGATCACCTCTGCCACATACTTTATCTGCTCTTCTGTTAGCTCGGGGTACATGGGCAGGGAAAGAATTTGCTGCTGATATTCATAGGCCACAGGAAAGTCGGCCGGCTTATGGTTCAGATAGTTATAGGCTGGCAGTAAAGGCAGTATGGTTGGGTAATGTATAGCTGTAGCAATACCCTGCTCATTGAGTGTCTTTTGCAATAAATCTCTCTGCCCGGAACGTACTACATACAAATGGAACGTATGCTTTGAGGCAGCACGCACCAGGGGCAGTTCTAAGCCGGAACCTTCTAAAAGCTGGCTGTATAGGGCTGCATTCCTGATCCGCTGTTCTGTCCATTTATGAATATAGGGGAGTTTTGCAGATAAAATGGCTGCCTGCAGGCCATCCAGCCTGCTGTTGATTCCTTCAATTTCGTGCTGATGCTTCTTCAGGGCACCATGATTGGCAAACAACCTGCACTTTCTGGCCAGTTCATCATCATTGGTGATGATACAACCTGCATCACCATAAGCCCCCAGGTTTTTACCCGGATAAAAACTAAAGGTGCCTGCATTCCCTATAGTCCCTGTTCTTTTCCCTTTGTATTCACTGAAGTGGGCCTGTGCACAGTCTTCTATTACCGCCAGACCATTCTTTTTGGCAATTGCCATTATTTTATCCATCTCGGCAGCCTGCCCATAGAGGTGCACCGGAATAATAGCTCTAGTTCTAGGGGTGATCGCTTCTTCGATTCTGTCGGGATCAATGGTATAGAATAGGGGCTCAATATCTACAAATACAGGTTTGGCACCAGTCTGGGTAATGGTTTCAGAGGTTGATATCCAGCTGCTTGCCGTAGTGATCACCTCATCACCAGGGCCAATGCCCAGCATTTTCATTACTATATATATAGCATCAGTACCATTGGCCACGGGCACACAATGCTTTACACCATATAACGCTGCAAACTGATACTCGAAATCATCAACATATTTACCCCCCACAAAAGCGGTTTCTTCTACTACACTTCTGATGGCAGTATCAATCTCTTCCCTGATGGAAATATACTGGCTTTTGAGATCTACAAAAGGAATGTTCATTTCCCTAATTTCTAAGGATTAAATTTTCTAATGATCCTGGCCGGGTTTCCCGCATATACGCCCGGCTGGTTGATATCCTTTGTTACAACTGCACCTGCTCCAATTACTGCCCCGTCGCAAATATAGACCGGCAGGATGGTAGCATTACTGCCTATGGACACCCTGTTACCAATCCTGGTTTCTTTCCAGAGTTCTTTTCTGCCACTGGCAGGCCCTCCTCCTGAAAAAAGGTCATTGATAAACATTACCCCATGGCCAATAAAGCAGTCATCTCCGATGCTTACTAATTCGCAAATAAAGCTGTGCGACTGCACCTTTGTTCTGCTTCCAATCTTTACATCTTTCTGAATTTCAACAAAGGGTCCGATAAAACTATCATCTCCGATAGCACAGCCATACAGGTTAACCGGCTTTACTACCTTAACACCAGCACCAAAGGCAACGTCTTTTATGCCTGATTCAAAAAAGGTAGGGCTGTTCATAAGGGTTTAGCGGCGGTATAGATCTTGTCAATAATTTCCACCGTCTTTAGCCCTTCAAAGCCATTGGTGGCAATAATGCCATTGTTGGTGAGTACCTGCACCAGGTTGGCATATACATGGTCATGGTTGCTCATGGAGCCTACATAGTTGCCATACTGGTTGGGCGGATTACCCGGCGGCAGGTCCTTAATCTCTATGCCTTCTATTTGCTGATACTCCAGCTCATTGAGGTACTGCCCGCCTATTTTCACAGTTCCTTTTTCACCAAAGATGGTCAGCGATCCTTCCATATTTTTCTGGTAGCTGTTAACTGTATAGTGAACAGAACCAAGGGTGCCGTTATAGAAACGCAGGTTTACCACACCGGTATCTTCAAACTCAATAATGCCCTGATGGTGGTAGTTGGCTGTATAGGCTGTTACCTCTTTTACATCACCAAACATCCAGTATAATAAATCTATAAAGTGGCTGAACTGGGTGTAAAGGGTGCCTCCATCTAATGCTTTGGTGCCTTTCCAGCTATTGGCGTAGTAGGCATTATGCCTGTTCCAGTAGCAGCTAAGGTGTACGCTGTAAATCTGGCCGAGCTTTCCGGCATCAATAAGCTCCTTTACTGCAGCAACCGGGGGGTTGAAGCGGTTTTGCTTTACAACAAACAATCTCCTGTTAGCACGTTCAGCAGCTTTTATCATTTCCCCGCAGTCGTAGGGATTAATGGCCATGGGCTTCTCACAAATCACATGCTTTTCTGCCTGTAGCGCTGCAATTGTCTGGGCGGCATGCAGGCCATTGGGGCTGCAGATGGCAACAACCTCAACCTCTTTTTCATACCTGAGCATCTCATCAAGATCTGTATATGCCTTAGCCCCGTACTTTTCTGCCAGTCCTTCCGCCTTCTCCCTTACTATGTCACATACAGCCACCAGTTCACCAACATTACTGATATGCTGTGCGTGCCGTTCGCTTATACGCCCGCATCCTACAATTGCAAACCTGATAGACATTCTGATAAATTAAGCTAATCTTTTACATAATGGAACAGTGCCAATTCATTAACCCTGCCGCTACAGACAGCAACAACGAATTCTATTTATCATGTAAACCTACATTGAGCGAAATTAAAAAAATAGTACCCGCATGGAAAACTCTTAAATAAACAAACAGCCTCGGGCCGGCTGCTCATTAACAGTTTCTTTAAACCCTGCTGAGATTGTCTTTCAGAAAGCCGGTGATCATTTCAACAGCCCCTTCTTTATGGTATGGATTCTGGCCGGAGTAATCTCCCAGCCTGGCTATTCTGGAAGCTTCCCTGATGATCTGCTGAGCATTGAAGAGACAGTGAACCACATTCTCTCCTGCAAATCGGCCTAACTGCCTGTTGCCAAGGTTAATCAAATATTTGTTCAGGGAAGCAGCCTCTATTATACCACTGGAGGTATTTCCTAACAGGAAGCTTGCATATTTCATACAGGAAAAATAACTCTTTGTGCCAAAATTTTCTACTAGGCGCACCTCCTGCGGAAACTTATCCTGTAGCTGCCTAAAACCATTTCTGAAAACCGATCCTGCTGTATCAGCATTTGGCATTGTAATAATAATCTGATAGGAGTCACTGATCAGCAATTCAAGGGCTTTTACAACCTCTTTCAGATTATGTTCATTTAAAGATACATCTACCGTTTCAGGATGCACTGTAACCAGTACAGACGGAATAGAAAGATCTATTCCCCACTCATCAATAAACTCTTCTATGCTTAACAGGCTGATGTTTTTCAGGTTTTGCAGACTTAGCGAACCAGTCACCAGGATGTTTTCAGCATGTCCCAGAATTTGCTCCACACGCTTTGCATAATGATCTGTCGCTACAAAATGTATTTTGGAGGCCAGTGTCAGACAGTGGCGGTATACATTGTCGATGGCCCCTAAAGTAGTTTCACCACCATGTAAATGGGCAAATCTGATGTTGAAGGGAATACCAGCACTTACCGCCCCAAACATCTCATACCGATCTCCCAGGCAAAATACTACATCAAATTCCGAGGCATGTTCTTTCCAGAAATCAGCAAATTTTAATGCAGTTAAGGCACAAGCAGTTGCTACAGCATTTGCATCATCGTGCAGCAAGAGGGAATTGATCCTGTATTCAATATCGAAGCCATCCTTCAGAATTTCCTGAATGGTGTAGCCATGAAAATGAGATAAGTGTGTTCCAAAGGCTATAATAGACAAATGGAAGCCATCATCCTGCTGAAGAGCATCCAAGAGTGGCTTGTAAATTCCATAATCTGCTCTTGAGCTCGTTAATACCCCAACCCTAATCATATATCTATACAGCCTAGTTAAGCTTTATCCTACTGGCAATATTAGTTAAATCTTATTCCTGATACCAATGTTAACGCTGAAGACCAGGTTTACAGACCCTGCACCAGCCCCACAATTTACTGAAGCTGATCAACAAAGCGCCGCTGCCTTGAATTGTAGTTGTCAATGCTCCGGCATAAATGCTGCTGCTGGCACTGTTTTTTTTTCTGCTGCCAAACCCATTCCTGCAGCCAATTTATTCATAGCCCGATTTTTTTCCCTAAAATATTATTTCCCGGCTTTGGGTAGTATCTTTGCGGCAAAAACAGGCTCATGCGGCTGGAAGAAGTAAAGGCATTGCTGTACAAAGAGTTACTGCTGGAATGGCGGCAACGCTATGCTTTTAATGGCATGCTACTCTATGTGAGTAGTACCATTATAGTATGCTATATGAGCTTTGGCGTGCGCAGCGGCATGCTTACTCCCCCTGTCTGGAACGCGCTATTCTGGATTATCATGCTTTTTACAGCAGTAAATGCGGTGGCTAAAAGTTTTCTGCAGGAGGCCGAAGGCCGGCAGCTGTATTATTATACCCTGGCCTCTCCGCAAGGAATTATTCTGGCTAAGATCGTGTATAATGCTATGCTAATGCTCCTGTTAACAGGAGTTGGCCTGCTCTTTTACTCGGTGGTGCTTGGAAATCCGGTGCAGGATCCGCTGCTATTTATAGTTGCCATGATACTGGCAGCCATAAGCTTTTCGTCTACCTTTACCATGATTTCGGGTATTGCACAAAAAGCCGGCAATAACAGCACTTTAATGGCTGTTTTAGGGTTTCCGGTAATAGTACCCACCCTGCTGATGGTGATTAAGATAGCTAAAAATGCCCTTGATGGGCTGGAGCGAAGCCTAAGCCTGGATGAACTGGTAACACTGCTGGCAATAAATGTAATAATAATAACCGTCTCCTTACTGCTGTTTCCTTTCTTATGGAGAAGTTGAAAAAACATTGGTGGAAAGTATTGGCAGCCCTGCTGCTGTTTTATACCGTAACTGCGGGTTTGCTGATGGATGCGCCCCGGCTGCACATCCTGAACGAAACCATCCGTTCCCTGCACTTCCACGTACCTATGTGGTTTGGCATGATTGGCCTTTTGCTGCTTTCGGTTATCTATGCCGTGCAGTACCTGCGCAAGGGCGAACTGCGCCACGATCGTTACGCTGTTGAATTTGCCAATGCAGGCCTCATCTTTGGTATTCTGGGCATTGTAACCGGCATGGTTTGGGCACACTTTACCTGGGGCAAGTTCTGGAGCTCCGATCCAAAACAGAATATGTCGGCCATTGCCCTGCTGATCTACCTGGCCTACTTTGTACTGAGAAGTTCTTTTGAAGATGATCACCAGCGGGCACGCATCAGCAGTGTGTACAACATCTTTGCCTTTGCAGCCATGGTACCCCTGCTATTCATCTTACCACGGCTCACCAGCTCGCTCCACCCCGGCAACGGCGGCAATCCGGGCTTTAATGCCTACGATATGGACAGCACCCTGCGCATGGTATTTTACCCCGCCGTTATTGGCTGGTTCCTGTTGGGGTTGTGGCTGGCGTCTTTAAGGGTAAGGCTGCGACTGGTGCAGGATAAACTGGAAGAAACTGTCTACAGCTAAAAATACTTCGGCAGATAATCTATAACAGAGATGCGAAAAATATTATTAATCCTTTGCCTGTTTTGCTCACTGAATGTACTGGCACAGGAAAAACAGGAAATTACCGAGCAGGACTACACCAATCAGCAGGTAGAAATGGCCGACAGCTTTAGGGCCGACGGAAAAATTTACGTAGTGGTAGCCATTATAAGCCTGATATTAGGCGGACTCTTCACTTATGCTGTGTTGATTGACCGCAAAGTGAGCAGGCTGGAGAACCTTGTAGAAAATAGATCAAGTAAACACCTGGTAGGATGAAATTTTCATCACCCTGGTGGTGTTAGTAATAAAGAGACTAAAGTGCTATGAAATTTTCACACATTCTGGGCATTCTGGTAATTGCAGTAGCAGTTATCATCATTATCTCCACTACTGGCGATGCCAGCTCTTACGTTGACTTCAAGGAAGCAAAAGCGATGGCAGTTTCCGATACCCGTGAAATTCACGTGGTGGGCACCCTTAAAAAAGATGCCCAGGGGCATGTAACAGGCATTATGCCTGCAGCCGACAAACTATCCTTTTCTTTTCTGATGATCGACGAAAAGGGAGAAGAGCAGCAGGTATTCTACAACAATCCCATGCCGCCGGATTTTCTGCGTTCGGAACAGGTAGTGGTGATTGGCCGCTACCAGGGCAATTCATTCGTTGCAGGGCAAATCCTGCTGAAATGTCCTTCTAAATATCAGGAGCAGGAGCTTCAACCTACTCAACAAGCACAATTCAACTAATGGTACACGAATGGATTGGCCAAACCGGCCACTTCTTTGTAGTAATTGCTTTTGTGGCCGCTCTCTGGGCCACCTGGAACTACTACTGGGCAAGCCGAAAAGACACTGTTGACCCGGCGGGCTGGCTTAAGCTTGGCCGCATCAGCTTTGGCATACACAGCCTTGCCCTTTTTGGCGTGGTTGCTTCGCTGTTCTTCATCATCTACAACCACTACTTCGAATATCACTACGCCTGGAGCCACTCCAGCCGCAGCCTGCCTGTTCATTATATGATCTCCTGCTTCTGGGAAGGTCAGGAAGGCAGTTTTCTGATCTGGATGTTCTGGCAGGCGCTGCTGGGCCTTATCCTGATGAAGTTTGCCGGCAAATGGGAAGCTCCTGTACTGGCCGTTGTGGCCTTTGTGCAGGTGTTTCTAGTGTCTATGATCCTGGGCTCTATCATACCGGGCCTCGACCTGAAGATAGGCAGCTCACCCTTTATGCTGCTGCGCGATGTGATGGAGGCACCGGTTTTTGCCCTCAATCCCGACTACGTTCCGGAAGATGGCACTGGCCTGAACCCCCTGCTGCAAAACTACTGGATGGTGATTCACCCGCCTACCCTGTTCCTTGGCTTTGCCCTCACCCTTGTGCCTTTTGCCTATTGTATTGCCGGCCTCTGGAAAAAGCAGCATAGCGACTGGATTCGCCCTGCGCTATCCTGGACCTCTGCCGCTGCCCTGGTACTGGGCGTTGGTATTTTGATGGGCGCTTACTGGGCTTACGAAACGCTTAACTTTGGTGGTTACTGGAACTGGGATCCCGTAGAAAATGCCGTTTACGTACCCTGGCTGGTACTGGTGGCAGGCCTGCACATGATGATCATCAACCGCAAGAATGGAACTGCGGTAAAACCTGCCGTGCTGTTTACCATTGTAATGTTCCTGCTCATTCTCTACTCAACCTTCCTTACCCGCAGTGGTATACTAGGTAACTCGTCTGTACACTCCTTTACTGATTTGGGCCTTTCCGGTCAGCTGTTGCTGTACATGATGGCGTTTGTAGTGCTGGCGGGGTGGCTGGTAGCACGTGAGTGGAAAAACATGCCTTCTACCGCAGAGGTAAATGTATATTCAAGGGAGTTCTGGATTTTTATAGGTGCTACCATCTTGAGCTTAATGGCTTTCCAGGTGCTGGTACCAACTTCCATTCCTGTCTATAATAGTATCGCCAGCTGGTTTGGCATTGAGCTTAACATGGCGCCTCCTGCCAATCCTGAGGTATTCTATACCAATTTCCAGCTGTGGTTTGCCGTTGGGCTGGCACTGCTGTCGGGCACTGCACAATTCTTCTGGTGGCAAAAAATGGATCTGGCCAGGCTTAAAAGTGCCCTGGTGTTGCCAGCGGTGGTTTCACTTATTGTTGCCTCCATGGCCCTTATTGCCCTGGATGTAAAAGAGCCTAAATACTTGGTGTTGCTGGTGGCGGCTATTTATGCAGTGGTCTCTAACTTCTTTGTACTGCTGGGCCTTAAGCATACCAACTTAAAACTGGCCGGTGGCTCGGTTGCTCACATTGGCATTGCCATGATCCTGCTGGGTATTCTGTTCTCCAGCGGATATTCAAAAGTAATTTCACAGAACAGCTCCGGCCTGCTTTACAGCCGCGAATTTGCCGATGAGGTAAACCAGGAGAACGTGCTGCTGTGGCTGAATGAGCCACAAAAAATGCAGCAGTACCAGCTGGTGTATAAAGGCCAGTTCCTGGAGGCCAACGATGCCCCGGGCTATATCCACAAGCAGCTGCTGCGCCCTACCGATAAGCCTGATTTGTACATTGCCCGTGGCGATTACTATTATAAAGGCAAGAAGTACTTTGGCCAGGGCGATTCGGTGCAGGTTCATCCCGAGAATACTTATTACCGGGTTGAATATACAGATGCAGGCGGTGAAAAATTCACCCTTTTCCCGCGCGCGCAGGTAAATCCGCAAATGGGCTTTATTGCCTCTCCTGATATTTTCCGCGGCGTAAAAAGCGACCTTTATACCCACGTATCAGTAGTACCTGATCCGAAGGAGCCGTTAAAGTGGAGCGAGGCCGAAGATCAGAAAATTAAGATAGGAGATAAGTTCTTTGTAAACGATTATGTTGCTGTTCTGGAAGGGCTGCAGCAGGTACGCGAAGTAGAAGGTGTACCCCTCAATGAAACTGATATTGCCGTGAAGGCCAGGATCAGGATTATGGCAGAAGGTGGCAGTGAGTTTTTTGCAGAGCCTGTTTACATCCTGAAAATGGATGAGAAAACTTCGGGTAACCTTCCTGCAGTGATCGACGACCTGGCTGTAAAGCTAAGTTTTACAGCCATCCATCCGGAAGACGACAGTATTACCATCAGCCAAAGCAAAACTCAGAAAGACTACATCATTCTGAAAGCGATGGAAAAACCGCTGATCAATATTCTCTGGACGGGCACCCTGCTCCTGGTAGTTGGGTTTGGCATTGCCATTTACCGCCGCTACAGCGAGTATAAGCTCCTACAGAAAAAGGGCCAGGATTAGTAAAAACAAAAAATAAGAAGAGCGGCCCTACAGCCGCTCTTACTTTTTAAACACCATGACAGAAACATTCAACATCAGCATTATTGGCGCTGGCAGGGTTGGCTGGCACCTGTCGCAGGCACTTTCTGCTGCCGGCCATACCATTACAGAGGTCTGGAGCCGCCGCCAAAGCCAGGCACGCTTACTGGCAGATAAATTACCCAGCGCGGAGGTAGTTCATTCGCTTGATTTTTCGGATAGCCCCTCACACATTTTTCTGGTAACAGTAACCGATGCTGCGCTGGAAGAGGTGGGCCACCGTCTGATTCTCCCCCGGGATGCCATTGCAGCACATACCTCAGGCAGCCAGCCACTAAGCATAATTAAAACTAATGCCAGGGGCTCTGGCGTGTTTTATCCCTTACAGACATTTAGCAAAGAAAAGGAGCTGGATCTGGCTCAGGTTCCTTTTTTTATAGAAGGATCTGATGCTGCCACTACTTTGGTGTTGGAAGCGCTGGCCGGAAGTTTGTCTGCCAGGGTCCATCGTGCATCTGCTGAGCAGCGCAGGCAGCTGCACCTGGCAGCAGTGTTTGCCTGTAATTTCAGCAATCATATGCTGCGCATTGCCAATGACCTGCTGCAGGAAAGCGATCTTCCTAAAAATTTGCTCCATCCACTCATTCAAGAAACCCTGCAAAAGGCGCTTACATTAGGCCCTGCACAAGCCCAGACAGGCCCCGCACTTCGTAATGATGCTCCTGTCCTGGAGATGCACCAGAAACAACTGCTTAGCCACCCAGAATGGATGCAGCTCTACAAACTTATTTCTGATGACATTCAGGAAAAAAGCAAAGTAAACAAGCCATAGAAATACATAACAGTTTGCCCTGATTTTTGTATTTTTACCAGCTATAAAAGGGCATTATGGAAGCGCAGCTAAGTTTAAGACGGGTGGGCACTGCTTTTAGCGGCCTGCTGCTGCTAACACGCTTTCCAAATTTGTTAATAGTAGCTCTTACCCAATACCTCACCGCTATTTTTTTAGTAGGCCCCAAATCTATCTGGCTGGAATACCTGACCAGCCCAAGCCTCTTTATCCTGACATCCTCTACTGTTTTAATTGCCGCCGCCGGCTATATTATTAACGATTATTATGATGTAAAAATAGATTACATCAACAAGCCTGATCGCGTAATTGTAGGCAAGGTGCTCAAGCGCCGGGTGGTGATGGCCGTTCATACTATCTTTAATATCAGCGGAATATTACTGGGGGCCAGCCTCTCGCTCAAGGTAGGGGCTGTTAATTTTCTGGCAGCTGTCTGGCTCTGGCTTTACTCCAATCAGCTTAAGCGCCTGCCGTTTGTGGGTAATTTTAGTGTGGCGGTACTCACCGGTTTATCGCTGTATGTGGTAACCTTATATTTTGATGAAAACACCTCGCTCATTCATACCTACGCGCTTTTTGCATTTGTACTTACCCTGGTTCGGGAAATTGTAAAAGACATGGAAGACCTGAAGGGCGATGCCGCCTTTGGGTGCAAAACGCTGCCAATTATCTGGGGCATTCGGCGAACAAAGTACCTGCAATATGTACTGCTGGCAGCGCTTATTTATTTATTGATAAACATGGCAGGAAAAGTCGGTGATCTATGGTTGAAAAACGCCTTTTTCCTTTTAATTTTACCAGTAATATATTTAACAGTCAGACTGGTTCGTGCCGACAGCCGTCGTGAATTTGCCTGGCTGAGCAGCTTCTGCAAATGGATTATGTTGGCGGGAGTACTTAGTATGATATTGTATTAGCCGAAGCTTGTTGTACCTCTGTAGTCTTCATCACTTTGAAAAGTAATAAAATCCGGATCGCTGTCTTTGCCTCCGGTAGTGGTTCTAACGCCGAACGTTTTTTTGAACATTTCAAACACTCGCCTCAGGCAGAGATTGCGCTGGTATGCAGCAATCGTGCAGAAGCCTATGTGCTTGAGCGTGCCAGAAACCACCAATTGCCTACCTATATATTTAGCAATAAACAGTTGCAGGAAACAAAGGATGTGCTCATTAAGCTGCAGGAAGAAAAAATTGATCTGATTGTTTTAGCCGGTTTTCTGAGGCTCATACCCTCCTACCTGATTGAGGCCTATCCCAATCGAATTGTGAACATACACCCTGCCCTGCTCCCCAAATGGGGCGGCAAAGGTATGTGGGGCATTCATGTGCACGAGGCGGTTGTAAATGCCAAAGAATTGCAGAGCGGCATTACTATTCATTATGTAAATGGCCGCTACGATGAAGGCGATATTATATTCCAGACAAGCTGTGCACTTACTTCTGCAGATACTCCTGCCGAAGTTGCAGCCAAAGTGCTGAAACTGGAGCATGAGCACTATCCCAAAGTCGTGGAAAAACTAATTAATGAACAATTCACGGAGCTAAAATACTAAAACCCAGGCAGTAGAGTTCTTCAACCAAAGCAGCCTATCGAACTGTTCACTCAATCAGCAACTCACACATTAAAATATCATGGAGCAGCGTAAGATTCAGTCAGCCCTTATTTCGGTTTATTACAAAGATAATCTGGAACCTATCGTTAAGCTGTTTATGGAGATGGGGGTAACCCTTTACTCTACCGGCGGCACCGAAAAATTCCTACGCGATCTTGGTGCAGAGGTAGTGCCTGTAGAAGACCTGACCGAATATCCCTCCATCTTTGGCGGAAGGGTTAAAACGCTGCACCCAAAAGTATTTGGTGGCATACTGCACCGCCGCCAGCACGAGGGCGACCTGGGCGAGGCCCAAAAATATAATATTCCCGCCATTGATCTGGTCATTGTAGACCTTTACCCTTTTGAAGAAACTGTTGCAGCGGGTGCTTCTGATGCCGACATTATTGAAAAAATAGACATTGGCGGCATATCACTAATCCGTGCTGCTGCAAAAAACTATCAGGATGTGCTGATTGTATCAAGCCGGGAGCAATATGCCCCGCTTGAGCTGCTGCTGCGGGAGAAAAAGGGTGTTACAGCACTGGAAGACCGCAAACTATTTGCTGCCCATGCCTTCGATATCAGCTCCCACTATGATACAGCCATATTTAACTATTTCAATAAAGAAGATAGCCTGCCACGCCTGAAGATCAGTGAACGCGAAGCCAGAGTTTTGCGTTATGGCGAAAACCCGCATCAGCAGGGTCTGTTCTTTGGAAATTTGCATGAAATCTTTTCCCAGCTAAACGGAAAAGAACTTTCGTACAACAACCTGGTAGACGTAGACGCTGCCGTATCGCTGGTTGAGGAGTTTAAGGGCAAAACAGCTTTTGCAGTGATCAAGCATACCAATGCCTGTGGTTGTGCAACAGCCGATACGGTGCTGGATGCCTACCTGAAAGCGCTGCAGGCAGACCCTGTATCTGCCTTTGGAGGCGTGCTTGCTACGAATGCTAAAGTAGATATGGGCGCTGCCGAAGAACTTAATAAACTTTTCTTTGAAGTATTAATAGCTCCGGACTTTGAACAAGAAGCACTAGAGCTGTTAAAGAGCAAGAAAAACAGAATCATTTTGAAACAAAGCCAGAAACTACCCAATCATAAACAGGTAAAAACTTTACTGAACGGTTACCTGGTACAAGACCAGGACACACTGGCAGAAAAGGCCGGCGAGTTCAAAACAGTAACTAAAAAATCACCAGCCAATACCGACCTGAAGGCACTGGAATTTGCCATTATTCTGGCCAAACATACCAAATCCAATACCATTGTGCTCGCCAAAGAAGGGCAGCTCATTGCCAGTGGTGTAGGCCAGACTTCAAGGGTAGATGCGCTTAAGCAGGCCATTCATAAAGCCGAAAGCTTTGGTTTATCACTGGATGGTGCGGTAATGGCCTCAGATGCTTTCTTTCCCTTTGCAGATTGTGTAGAAATAGCACACGGAGCCGGAATAGGTTCTGTGGTGCAGCCAGGAGGTTCTGTAAGGGATCAGGAGTCTATCGATTTCTGCGACCTGAACGGTATGTCTATGGTATTTACTGGAATTAGACATTTTAAGCATTAATATTACGTTATGCTTTGTATGTCGTGATGAATTTGTAAATTTTCATGAAATTTAACCCTGAATAATAATACAGCCGATGGGCATTTTTGACATATTTTCCAACGACATTGCCATAGACCTTGGAACAGCAAATACGCTGGTAATCCACAAAGACAAAATTGTGGTAGATGAGCCATCTATCATTGCCAAAGACCGGAACACCAACCAGGTTCTGGCAATTGGCAGGCTGGCCATGCAAATGCACGAGAAAACGCACGAAAACATTAAGACGATACGCCCGCTAAAGGACGGGGTGATCGCCGACTTCTCTGCAGCAGAAGAAATGATCAGGGGAATGATTAAAATGATTGATGAAAAAAGTGGCAGCCGCTTCTTTCCAAAATCATACAGAATGGTAATCTGTATTCCTTCAGGCATTACCGAAGTAGAGAAACGTGCCGTACGCGACTCAGCACAGCATGCCCATGCCAAAGAGGTATACATGATTCATGAACCACTGGCAGCGGCCATTGGTATTGGTATAGATATTGAGCAGCCTATGGGCTCCATGATTGTGGATATTGGAGGTGGTACTACCGAAATTGCTGTGATAGCGCTTTCCGGTATTGTTGCCGACCAGTCTATACGCGTGGCTGGTGATACCTTTAACCGCGATATTCTGGATTATATGCGCCGCCAGCACAACCTGCTGATTGGTGAGCGCTCTGCAGAAAAGGTGAAAATTGCTGTTGGTTCTGCATTAACAGAGCTCGACAACCCGCCGGAAGATTATGAGATCCGCGGCCGCGACCTGATGACGGGCATTCCAAAAATTATCAAAGTAACTTATTCAGAAATTGCTTTTGCACTGGATAAGTCAATTTCTAAAATAGAAGAGGCAGTACTGAAGGCACTGGAAATTTCTCCTCCTGAGCTGTCTGCCGATATTTACGATAATGGTATTCACCTTACAGGTGGAGGTGCTTTGCTGCGCGGTCTGGATAAACGCCTGGCCATGAAAACCAAACTGCCTATACACGTAGCAGATGATCCGTTACGGGCAGTAGTACGTGGCACAGGAATCGCCATGAAAAACCTGGAAGCATTCAAGTCAGTATTGATGACGTAACCGGCTGATGAATACACTCTTTCAGTTTCTGTACAATTACAGGGCTTTAGCGTTGCTTATTGTGTTGGAGTTGGTGTGTGCCTGGCTGATTGTTCAGAATAACCGGTATCAGAGCGCAGCTTTCTTTAACTCATCAAACACAGTTGCTGCCTCAGTTACCCAGACTTCTAACGAAGTTAGCAGCTACCTGTACCTGAAGGAAACCAACGAAAGCCTCGCTGAAGAAAATGCACGCCTGCAGCAGCAGCTTAGGCAAATGCAGCAGCAGCTGGCTTTGCCTTCTATGCGTGCTGCCATTCCGCCTGAGGTAGAAGAACAGTTTACTTTTCAGGCAGCCCAGGTAATTAACAACAGCATTCACAATTCTAAAAACTACGTGACCATCAACAAGGGACGGCTTGATGGAATAGAACCAGGCATGGGCATCATAGGTCCTTCCGGAGTGGTAGGCAGGATCAAGTCTGCCTCTGACCATTACGCTGTTGCAATTTCACTGCTGCACACCAACATGCTGGTATCGGCTGTAGTAAGTTCTTCTGATGCCTTTGGGTCAGTTCGCTGGGATGCCCGCAGCCCTCAGCAGGCTATGCTTGATTACATTGCACGACATCAGACTGTTAATGTTGGCGATTCTATATTTACATCAAGTTACAATTCAGTATTCCCGCCCGGTATACCCATAGGCGTTGTTTCAGAAGTAAAGCTTCCTGAAAATGCGACTTATTATGATATCAAAATTGATCTCGCCACCGATTTCTCAAGCCTCTCATTTGTGTATGTTATTCGCAACAGGCTGGTGCAGGAGCGCGATTCGCTTGAACGCATAAGTATCAATTAAGCATGCCCATTGTAGCGCAGGTCTTTTATTTTATTATCTACCTGATTCTCCAGGTGGTACTGGTACAGCAAATGGTGCTGTTTGATGTGGCATTCTGCTTCCTGTATCTTGGTTTTCTGTTGATGCTGCCCTTCGAAGCCGGCTCTATCCGCCTTATGCTCATGGGCTTACTAATGGGCCTGTGCGTTGATATTTTTTACAACAGCCTTGGAATTCATGCGGCGGCATCTGTGTTCATTATGTACGCCAGACCACATGTGGTAAGCCTGATCTCCCCTCGTGGAGGTTACGAAGCCTGGATGACGCCAAAGTTGAAGATTATGGGATTCGAGTGGTTCTCACTCTACAGTGTAATACTCATATTTCTGCACCACTTGCTGCTGTTTTTCATAGAAGCCGGTGGTTTTAGTAATTTCTTCTATACGCTGCTGAAAGTGCTGGCAAGTACAGCCTTTACCTATGTGGTGATTGTAATTATTCAGTATCTCTTCTATTCATCATCGCGCAGAAGCTTATGAACGATAGCAGGAAATTTATTATTGGTGCCGTTTTTCTGCTCGTCGCCTTTATTTATTTAGTACAGCTGTTTGCCCTGCAGGTAATTAACAGCGATTACAAGACCTTATCTGAGGCAAATATTATCAAACGCGTAGAGGAATATCCCTACCGGGGTACGATCTATGACCGTAAAGGCCGACTGATTGTATATAACAAACCTGTGTATGATCTGATGGTGGTAACGAAAGAAGCAAAGCTTTCTGATACCATCCGTTTTTGCCAGGTGGTGGGCATTACCAAAGAACAGTTTACCGAAAGAATGCAGGCCCTGCGTAAAGAGCATGGGTACTCTCCGGTGAAACCTTCAGTATTTCTGAAATCCATGTCTGCCGAGGCTTTTGCCCATATACAAGATCACCTGGTTGATTATCCTGGTTTCTCTATTTCTCCCAGAACGGTTCGCTCTTACCCCTACAGTGTAATGTCCAATGCACTGGGTTACATTGCTGAAATTGATAAGGGCAAATTAGAACGCGATACCAGCGGCTATTATAAACGCGGCGACCAGATAGGTATTAGTGGTGTTGAATCAAAGTATGAGCCTTATTTAAGGGGCAAAAGGGGTGTTCGCCTGAAAACTGTTAACGTACGTGGTGTTGTTAAAGGCGATTATAAAGATGGCGAGCTGGACATTCTTTCGGTAGCAGGCAAAAACCTGGTGTCTACCATAGACCTGGACCTGCAGCAGTATGCTGAAAAGCTCATGGAAGGCAAAGTTGGCAGCGTAGTGGCTATTGAACCTGCTACTGGCGAAGTACTGGCCATTGTCTCTGCTCCTACCTATGATCCTAACCTGCTTACCGGCGGTGAGTTTAGTAAAAACTTCTCCATGCTGCAAAAAGATACTCTGGTGCCGCTCTTTAACAGGCCTATTATGGCGCAGTACCCTCCGGGCTCTATGTTCAAGATGGTACAGGCCCTGGTTGGTTTACAGGAGGGGGTTATCTCACCACAAACCCGCCACCAGTGTATTCGCTCTCCAATTGGTTGCCATGGACCCCACTCCAACGAAGACCTTAGAGGCGCTATTGTAGTATCCTGTAACCCTTATTTCTACCAAACTTTCCGTAAAATTATTAACCAGGAGAAGTCTCCTAATACTTTTGTGGATTCCAGAATTGGTTTGGATATGTGGGCAGAATACATGCACCGCTTTGGCCTGGGCGTAAAATTGGGAATAGATATGCCAGGTGAAAAAGGAGGTAACGTACCACTGCCAGGCTACTACGACCGCGTTTACAGAGGCCAGTGGAAGTTCTCAAACATTTACTCACTGGCTATTGGTCAGGGTGAGCTAGGCGTATCTCCGCTTCAAATGGCAAACCTTGCCTGTATTATCGCCAATAAAGGATACTACTATACTCCTCACCTTGTAAAAAGCATAGGCGAAAGCGGCGATAAGCTGCCCGAGTACAAGAAGCGTAACGAAACAGGTGTAGAATCCCACTACTTCCAGACAGTAATAGATGCTATGGAAGATGTGGTATTGTATGGCACAGGCCAGTACCGTGCTAAAATTCCGGGTCTGGATGTATGTGGTAAAACCTCAACTGTTCAAAACCCGCATGGTGAAGACCACTCTGGTTTTATGGCCTTTGCACCCAAAAATAATCCGCAAATTGCCGTAGCTGTGTATGTTGAGAATGCAGGTCAGGGCGCACGCGCCGCTGCAGCTATTGCCAGCCTTGTGGTTGAGAAGTATACACTTGGCGAAATTAAGCGCAAGCAGATTGAAGAATATGCTTTAAAGGGCAAGTTCAATTAAAGCTAAACTCCTTAAAGGTGAAAAAACACGATAATTTTGCTATTAAAATAGATTGGCTGCTGGTAATCCTGTATGCTGCAGTGGTGCTGTTGGGATGGCTCAATATCTATGCGGCTGTGTACGACGAATCAAGCGGGCTTAGCATCTTTAATCCGGCTACTAATTCAGGTAAGCAATTTATCTGGATCGGGATTTCTGTTGTATTCATTGCCTTAATCCTGCTAATGGATTACAGTATCTTTACTGCTTTCCCTTATTTCTTCTATGGCCTGGCTATTGTCATGCTCCTGGCTACCCTTATTTTTGCCAGGGAAGTAAATGGCGCCCGGGCATGGCTGGAGTTTGGTCCTATAAAATTTCAGGCTTCGGAGCTGGCAAAACTGGCAACCGCACTTACCCTTGCCAAGTATATCAATGACTATAATGTAAAATTCAATCAGCTAAAGTCATATTTCATATCGTTTGGCCTGCTGGTTGTTCCTATTGCTTTCATTGCCCTTCAGCCAGACCCCGGTACCATCCTGGTGTTTTTGTCTTTCCTGATTGCTTTTTACCGCGAAGGTATGAATCCGGCACTCATCATCATTGGCATTATTGCAGTTGCATTCTTTTTGCTTACGCTGCTGGTACCCAAGATCCTGATCATTATAGGGGTGTTCCTAACAGGCTTTTTGGTGATTGGTCTGGCAACCAGAACTGTTCAAAAGGCTCTTATTGTATTTATGTCAATGTTTTTGATCACTGGCTTTATCTTCAGTGTAGACAAGATTATGACAGATGTACTAAAGCCTCACCAGCAAAACCGTATCAAAGTATTATTTAACCCAAATCTGGATCCTCAGGGTGTAGGCTGGAATGTTACTCAGTCTAAAATAGCCATTGGTTCGGGCGGTTTGTTTGGCAAAGGATTTCTGGAAGGCACCCAAACCAAATATGACTTTGTGCCCGAGCAAAGCACCGACTTTATTTTCTGTACCATTGCCGAAGAACATGGCTGGATGGGCAGTTTTCTGCTGGTGATCATTTACATGGCCATTCTGATCCGCATCATTATGATTTCCGAGCGACAGAAATTCAGGTTTACCCGGGTATATGGTTATTTTGTGGCAGGCATTTTGTTCTTCCACTTTATGATCAACATGGGCATGACCATAGGTCTGTTCCCGGTTATTGGTATTCCACTGCCATTCTTTAGTTATGGAGGTTCCTCCCTACTCTCCTTCACGGTGTTGTTATTTGTGCTTATCAAGCTGGATGCACACCGAAACCAAATAATAACCAGGTAGAAAAAAGCAGGTGTAAATTTAAGAAAGCTGTTCTTTAAAAGAGCAGCTTTTTTTTATGCTGCATGCCTTAGGGCCTCCTTCCCTTTAAGTTTAGCGCTAATCCTGCAACTCATTACTGCTATTGGAGTTAAATTTTTGTATTCTTGTGTACAGCCAGCCATCTTTACTATGACCCTACCTTCTCCCAAAGGAACATATCAGAATAACAGTAGTCGATACCAGGAAACAGCCGATATCCTCAAAAAAACGGTGCAGAAATGGTCGGTTGCAAGGATTATTTTTTTTGTTGTTGTGCTGGTGCTCCTGATTTACCTTGCCAATGAACGGCTAAGCAGTTGGGTACTGGCTTTACTTTTTGTTTCTCCATTTATCTTTGCTTATCTGGTGAAACAGCATAGAAAGTATAAAGAACGCTGGGGCCTGGATCAGATATTAGTAGACATAAACAGGCAGGAGTTACAGCGGCTACAGCACAAGTTTGAAGGTATGCCTACGGGACAGGAACACTATATGGCACTCCATACCTACCATCCCGATCTGGATATACTGGGGCGTCATTCACTGTTTCAGCTTATAAACCGCGCTGCAACGCCGGGTGGCGAGTCTATGCTTGCCTACTGGTTAAGTACACCAGCCGCTCCACAAAACATAGCCACCAGGCAGGAGGCAGTAAAAGAACTCAAGCCCCTGCTGGACTGGCGCCAGCAATTTGCTGCCATTGGCTTATACCACCGTAAGTCACATGCTACCCTGGAACCCCTGAAAGATTGGCTGCATAGCCCTAATGTGGTACTGCCCCGCACCATGTACCGGGTTGCCTTTGCTACCTTACCACCCCTTACGGTTTTGCTAATTCTGGCTTTTCTGTTTCTGAATATTTCTTTCTGGTGGATTATAGGTGCTGCAATTGTAAATACCTTTGTAGTGTTTCGCCTGGCCCCTGCTGCCAAAGTTGCCGAAGAAGCAGCCTATAACAGCATTACTATTTTAAAAGGTAGTGCCGGCATGTTTGAGCTACTGGAAAACGGCAACTGGCAATCGCCCTACCTGAAGGAATTACAGCAGCAGTTTTTGAAAGGAGAAATTAGAGTATCGGGACAGATCCGGGAGTTATCCAGAATTTTAGATGGCCTAGAATCGCGCAGTAACGGACTTTACATGATACTGAACACCTTATTCCTGCAGGACCTTTACTGGATGCTGAGGGCCGAGCGCTGGAAAGAAAGGGTGAAAGCAGACATTGATGCCTGGTTTGACGCCCTCTACGCCTGGGAGGCTCTGAACAGCATAGCAGGGCTTGCCTACTCAGAGCCCGAATGGGTATTCCCTGAAATTGTGCCTGCCTCAGAACATTTGTATGAGGCACAGGAGCTGGGACACCCGCTGCTGCCACTGGGAAGGGTTACAAATGACTTTAGCCTGAAAGGCAAAGGAGAAGTGGTATTAATTACCGGCTCAAATATGGCCGGCAAGAGTACATTTTTAAGAACAGTGGGCATAAACGCGGTACTGGCACTCACAGGTGCTCCTGTATGTGCCAGGCAAATGCGGATAAGCTGCATGCAGGTATTTACCAGCATGCGCACCCAGGATTCGCTGGCCGAAAACGTTTCTTCTTTTTATGCAGAATTACAACGCATACGGCAGCTGCTTAGGCTGCTTAGGGCCAGTTCCGTTCAGGAAACACTTGCCGCAGACCTGCCAACGCAGGAGCTTGCCCTGCCTCCTGATGCTAATCCGGATTTACCAGTACTATTCTTACTGGATGAGATCCTGAAAGGCACCAATTCTGCCGACAGGCACAAAGGAGCTGCAGCACTTATTCGTCAATTGCAGGGGCTGAATGCTTCCGGTATGATTTCAACCCACGATCTGGACCTGGGCCAGACTGCAAGTGGTGCCGGCTTACGCAACTACAGCTTTAACAGTGAAGTTATTGGCCAGGAGATCCGCTTCAACTATAAATTAGAGCCAGGTTTATGCACCAGCTTTAACGCCAGTGCACTTATGGCTAAAATGGGTATAGATATAGATCAGAGAGAAGGGCAGCAGCAACGCACCACCTCCTAAGCGTCTATACCCTGGTTATAAATTTTAGAAAGTCATTTCAGATGATCAATACCTACACACTTATAGGCGCTATGTCTGGCACTTCCCTAGATGGACTTGACCTGGCTTGCTGCCATTTCAGGTTCCTTGAAGGAAAATGGGAGTATTCTGTGCTCGCTTCAGAAACCATTTCCTATAGTGATGAGTGGCAGGAACGGCTGGCAAACCTCATGCAGGCCGATGCCCTTACGTTTATCAAAACTGACCGGGCACTGGGTACCTGGATGGGCGAGCAGGTGCGTACATTCATGGACAGGCATCATGTACAGCCGCAGGCGCTGGCATCGCACGGGCATACGGTTTTTCATAAACCGGAAGAAGGTTACACCGTGCAGATTGGCCATGGCTTTAGCTTAATGCTTGCCAGCGGTTTACCGGTTATCAATGATTTCAGGAGCCTCGATGTTGCCCTGGGCGGACATGGAGCGCCACTGGTACCCATAGGCGATGAACTGCTGTTCAGTGACTTTACCTATTGCCTGAACCTGGGGGGTATAGCTAATATATCTGCCGCTGGCCATAATGGCAGATCTGCCTATGATATTTGCCCTGCCAACGGGGTACTGAATTACCTGGCCAGGCAGCTCCATAAGCCCTACGACGAAGGAGGCAAATTTGCAGAAGCAGGAACTGTGCATGAACCCCTGATCCGGCAGCTGAACAACCTGACCTACTACCAGCAGCAGCCGCCAAAAAGCCTGGGCTTTGAATGGGTGCAGGCACAGGTGCTGCCCCTGTTATCTGCTACCGGGGTATCTGTACCAGATCTGCTGGCAACCTTCTGCGAACATATTGCCCAGCAGGTTGCCCGCTCCATCCGGCAGTTACAGCAAAGCACTACTCCAGCCGGACAGGAACGCCTGCTTCTCTCGGGCGGGGGTGCATTTAATCAATACCTGATTACGCTGATCCAGCAACATGTTGCCCCTTTGGGAGTGGAGGTTGTTATTCCCGACAAACAAACCATCGGCTTCAAAGAAGCTATTATATTTGCATTTTTAGGAGCCTTACGCCTGATGGGACAGCCCAACTGCCTGCGCAGCGTAACCGGTGCTTCTGCAGATAACTGCGGTGGGGTTGTATATGATAATATGATTTAGAATTGCAGGCGAATGCCATGAATACATTATGAAAGAACTACTCAAGAAGTACGAAAATAAAAGACCAGAAATAGTTTTTGAATGGAAAGATCCCGAGACTGAAGCCGAAGGCTGGGTGGTGATCAACTCTCTTAGAAATGGTGCGGCCGGTGGCGGTACAAGAATGCGTCCCGGGTTGGATCGTAACGAGGTAGAATCACTGGCCAAAACCATGGAGGTAAAGTTTACTGTATCTGGACCTCCTATCGGTGGTGCAAAATCCGGCATCAACTTCGATCCGTCAGATCCTCGTAAAACAGGGGTACTTGAGCGCTGGTATAAAGCAGTAATTCCCTTACTAAAGAGTTATTACGGAACCGGAGGCGATCTTAACATAGACGAAATACATGAAGTAATTCCTATCACTGAAGACTATGGCCTGTGGCACCCGCAGGAGGGCATCGTTAACGGCCATTTTGCAGCCACCGACCCCCAGAAAATACAAAAGATAGGGCAGCTGCGGCAGGGAGTGAGCAAAGTGCTCGAAGATGTAAACTACAGCCCTGCCATAGAAAACAAATTCAGAGTTGCCGATATGATCACAGGCTGGGGTGTAGCAGAATCAGTAAGACATTACTACGATCTCTGGGAAGGCCGGCTGGAAGGGAAACGTGCTATTATACAGGGCTGGGGCAATGTAGGTGCCGCTGCTGCTTATTACCTTTCAAAATCTGGCGTACGTATTGTAGGAATCATCGATCGTGTGGGAGGTCTCATTAAACCTGATGGCTTCTCTGAAGAAGAAGTACGCCAGCTGCTCCTGAACAAAAACCGCAACATGCTGAGTGCTCCCGATATGCTGAGCTTCGAGGAAGTGAACCGACAAATATGGGAGGTTCCTGCAGAGATATTTATACCGGCAGCTGCCTCCCGCTTAATAACACGGGAACAGGTTGCTCAAATGAAAAAAGGGGGATTAGAGGTGGTAAGCTCCGGAGCCAATGTTCCTTTCAAAGACACAGAAATATTCTTTGGCCCTACTATGGAGTTTGCCGACGGCCAGGTATCGGTTATAGCAGACTTCATTGCTAATTGTGCCATGGCCAGGGTTTTTGCCTACCTAATGAGCGGTGAAGTGGAAATAACAGACGAAGCTATTTTTCATGACACCTCCGATACAATCAGAAAGTCTTTGGTACAGGTGAGAGAACTTACCCCTGGTACCACCGGACTCTCAAAAGCTGCTTTTGAAATTGCGCTTCAGCAACTGGTTTAAAACAAGCTTCTGATATTCTACAGTTTTTTAATGTTTAGACGCTATATTTATGCGCTGATTTAGTGCTGCCTGATATATTTTGGTTCCTGTAATAATATTCAGAACAAAAAACTGTAGTATATGGCCTTCAAATAAGGTAAATTCTTATTTTTAGCCATGAAAATCAACAGGTACCTTTTAGTGGGCTCCAATCCTACCCATGCCTGCACTTACCAGGCACCGTACCTGATATTTGTCTGACTTTTTGTACATGAAGAAATATTTCCTAATCCTTTTTCTACTGATTTATTCCATCATCGGAGTCGGGATACCTCACTCTGCCCTGGCAATACAATCAAGTGATGCTGAAGTAGAGCAAGCAGACCAGGCAGAGGAAAATGCTGCCGTACATCTTTCTGAAGGAGAAGAGGCGCATCCGGTAACGTCAGCTCCTGCCTGGGCAGTAATTCCATTTGTGGCTCTATTGCTGATGATTGCCACCGGCCCTCTCTTTTATGAGCATTTCTGGCACAAACGCTATCCGTTAATTGCCGTTGGGCTGGCGTTGCTGGTGGTCATGTACTATATTTTTTACCTGCTCAACATACCATCTGTTATTCATGCGCTGGCAGAGTATGTACAATTTATATCGTTGCTGGCTGCCCTCTACATTGCTTCAGGGGGTATCATGATCAATATTGATAAAAAAGCAACTCCCTTAACCAATGTTTTGCTTTTGGCAGCAGGAGCTGTTATTTCTAACCTGATTGGTACCACCGGTGCCTCTATGCTTTTGATCAGGCCCTACATCCGGCTTAATAAAACTCGTATCAAGGCTTACCATATTATCTTTTTCATATTTGCAGTGAGTAACATTGGGGGTAGCTTAACTCCCATTGGCGATCCGCCCCTATTCCTGGGTTTTCTGAAAGGTGTACCTTTTGGCTGGACGCTGACTCATAATTTTCTGCCCTGGTTGCTGGCCCTGATTATTCTAATTGCCATTTTCTACATAATAGACAAACGCAATAAAGAGAGTATGGACGATCTGGTGGGAGATGTGACATACACAAACCGAATCAGACTGGTTGGCTTAAGAAATTTTGTCTGGCTGGGAGTAGTAATTGCAGCTGTATTCATAGATCCTAAAATATTCCCGGAAATAGTACCGGGTATTCATTACCACGGCGAGACCTTTTCTTTCGTAAGAGAGCTGATTATGCTTTCGGTTGCCTATCTGTCTTACCGCTTTGCCAGTAAAGAAGCGCATGCCGGCAACGACTTCAATTTTGAACCAATCCGGGAAGTAGCCTTTATCTTTATTGGTATTTTCGGCACCATGATGCCGGCGCTTGAGCTGGTAGGGGCCTTTGCCAAGTCAGAAGCCGGTGCTGCTCTTATTACCCATAATACCCTGTATTGGGGTACAGGCCTGCTGTCGGGCTTCCTGGATAATGCACCCACCTACCTGAACTTCCTGGCTGCTGCTATGGCCTCGAAAGGTGCCAGTTTAAGTAATCCAAGCGAGGTAGTTGGTTTTTCGCAGGGTGCGTATCCCGATAGTGTGCTCGATCTGATGGCAATATCTGTTGCTGCAGTTTTCTTCGGTGCCATGACCTACATTGGCAATGGGCCTAACTTTATGGTGAAATCTATCGCAGAACAGATTGGCATCAAAATGCCTTCGTTCTTCGGATACATAATACGTTTCTCTATTCCCATTCTTCTGCCCATTTTAATTTTGATCTGGCTGGTGTTCTTTGCTTTTGCTCCCACTGCTTAGGGTGGTGTGGGAAAACCTAATCTCTTTCAAAGGTGAGAAGTAGCAAAGTTCTGCCTCACTGCTGATAGTGCACATTTGCCTGTACAAGGTAAAATCTTAGCTACCGGTCAGGCAGGGAAAGAAGTTTATTGCAGACACAAGAGGAGTTGGCAGCAGAATGACTAAAACACCATAGCCCCATACACCTGTAGCCCATGTAAACTGGCTTCACCCAACTGACTCGCTGCGGTTTCGCTGTTAGCTAATTTAGAGAGGCCGTAAGAATAGCGGGCACCAAATGCCAGGGGGCTCATGTTTATTTCTATGCCACCACACAGGCCGTAGTTCCACCTTAGCAAGTCGCCTGGTGTAAGTCTTGTAATGGCTTGTTTGGTGGTAGTGCTGGCACTATTATTTAATAGTACGCCAATTTGCGGCCCTGCCTGCAGTTCAAAAAGATCATTGGCCCTGTAGCTCAGCAAAAGGGGCATCTCCACAAAAGTAAAACTATAGGTGCTTTCGTAAGGTGGCAATGCTCCGGCAGCGGGATAAGAGAGGGATGCTTTATAATTATTATATAAAAACTCCGGCTGCAGCCACCAGCTGTATCTTCTAATGATGGGAAGCTTCATCCCCACCCCAACTTGCCAGCCCGCCTGAAACGATGCGAGGTCGCTACTCCCTGTAAAAGTAGTGTACTGCACACCACCTTTCAAAAAATAGCTTTTAACAGCATCTGGCCTGTTATATGCACGGTGAATCTGGGAATGCCCTATCAAGGGAATAAGCACAAATAAGATACTACACAAGTATTTTTGCATAGCCAAATATGGATTAAGATATTGGAGTAGGTTGGTACAATTTGGAACCTGCCTCAGAAACCTCCAGCATTACCCGAGCACCCACAGGTACTGCCATATTCAGCGGCTCGTGCCCGATAGCAAAGCCAAAAGCTACCGGATAGGAGTAAGCTGCTACATGTTCCTGAATGATTTCATAAGCCCCTTTACCAAACGGCTCGGTATTGTCATGCATGTCCGACATCTGCCCCACGATGATGCCCGCCAGGTCCTGCAGACGCCCGCTTCTTTTCAGGTGTACCATCATGCGGTCTACGTGGTACAGGTATTCATCCAGATCTTCAATAAACAGAACAGCGCCTTCATAAGAGGGCTCCGATGCTGTAGCGATCAGGTTATTAAGCAGGGAAAGATTGCCTCCCAACAGTTGACCTGTAGCCCTTCCTGGTCTGTTTAGGGCATGTCTGGGTGCTTCAATGGCAAGTGATTCACCAAGTAGTAGCCTCCGCAGGCTTTCCACACTCTGTACTCTCCCAGCCTGGTTATCGAACCCTCCTGCCATAGTACAGTGAATCCCCTGTACGCCCAGGCGGTAAAGGTGACAAAGAATGGCCGTAACATCACTAAAGCCACAAAGCCACTTGGGCTGTTGCAGGAAATTACGCCAGTCAACCTCATCTATAATACGTGTAGTACCATAGCCTCCCCTGGAGAAGAGAATAGCTTTGATGTCGGGATTATCCAGCATTTGCTGAAACTCCTGCAGGCGCTGCTCATCTGTACCGGCAAACTGGTGGTGCTTTGCATGCACATATTTGCCCAGAATTACCCGGAACCCCCAGCGCTCCAGCGTAGCTATAGCCTGTTCAATAACAGTTTCCTCGGCCCAGCGGGCCGTAGAGGTAATTGCAATGGTATCTCCTGCTTGTAGGTAAGGCGGTTGTAGCACAGTGGCAAAATAAAAAACCCCGACGAAAAATGCCGGGGTTCTGTTAGAAAGAAGTCAATAATTATTTTTGAGCGTTTGTAACTTCCTTAGGCGTTACACCCATTTTTTTCAGTACCAGGTTAGAAATATCCTGAGTTTCGTCTGCTACGAACAACAGGGTTGGTACACCTGCTACTTCAGAGTTCAATACATGGCTGAAGTTATTTTCCTTAGCAACCACATCAATGTTATTTTGAATTTTATCGTAAGCTGGCGCTAACAGATCAGATTCTTTTTTCTGGATCAGGTTCTGGGCATCGCGCTGACTTTGCTCAATTTTACCCTGCAGCTCACGTAATTCCGTTTCTTTCTGCTGGCGAATTTCAGGTAGAAGTGTCTGGCCTGTTTTGTTGTATGCTTCCATCTTCTGCTGAAACTCCTGATATTGGTTTTGCAGCTGAGAGGTTAGTTGTTTTTCATACTCAACCAGTTGCTTTTCTATCTGCTTATATTCGGGCATCTGGCTCAGAATATAGTTAACGCTGGCATATCCTATTTTAACCGGTTTTGGTGCAGCTGCCGTTTGTGCCATGGCACCGAATCCTGTTAGCAGCAGCGCCAAAAGAGCTAATACAAATTTGTTTTTCATGCTATCGCGTATTTGGTTTTTATTTGATTGTGTCATTTTTATCGCCTAGTCCAAGCTCTTCCAGCACATAGTCTGTATAATCATGAACAGGGTTGGTGTAAATTATTACAAGTTCTCCTGATTTATCGAATACAACCTGCAGTTTTTGTTTCACAGCCACTTTTTCAACAGCTTCAAAAACTTTCTCCTGCACAGTCTGTAAAAGCTCTTTCTGTTTCAGAAAAAACAAGCCTTCGTATCCAAATACCTTTGTCTGGTAATCTTTTAAGGTTTGTTCTCTCTTTTTGATATCAGCAAGCCTTTCCTGCTTCATGGCGTCGGTAAGCAATACTTCTTCAGTCTTCAGCGCACTGTAAAGTGCCTCTATTTCCTTTTGCTTATCCTTAATCTCATCCTGCCATCCCAGAGACACCTTCTGTATCTCCTGCTGTGCCTCTTTGTATTCCGGCATCTTGTTCAGGATGTACTGCGTATCTACATAACCAAATTTCTGGCCAAACACGTTCGGCACGGCCAAAAAAATGAAAAAAAGTAGAAAATAAATTTTCCTGTTCATTCAACTAGCGTAATTGCTGTCCAATTGTGAAGTGGAACTGAGGTCCGCTGGCATCGGGGCGGCCAGGTACTGTATCGAAACCATAGCCCCAGTCTACACCAATCAGGCCAAAGGCTGGCATAAAGATACGCGCACCTATACCTGCGGAGCGGTACAGCTTAAAGGGATTATAGTCGGCGTAGCTGCCCCAGTTATTACCTGCCTCGGCAAATGCCTGTACATATATAGTAGCAGAAGGCGCCAGCGATATGGGGTAACGGAGCTGTAAGGCAAATTTATTATAAATGATACCACCTATTTCCTGTCCCTGTGTATTTCTTGGCATGATTGAATTATTCTGATAACCCCTAAGGCCAATAATATCCCGCCCAAGAATAAATTGTCCTGCCTGGCCGGAAAGGCCATCGCCACCTACTACAAAGCGTTCGAACGGGCTGATCGGTGTTTCTTTATCATAAGAGCCAATGAAGCCCATGTTTGCCTTGGTATTAATTATCAGTTTACCAATTACCGGCGTATATAGCTCGGCATCAAACATATATTTGTGGTATTCAACCCATTTCAGCCGATCTTCAGTCGGTATATCTGAATAACTCCTGTTATTGAATAATGAATAGGGTGGCGTTAAGCTGGCTGTTAAGGTATAAGAAGATCCACTTAATGGATAAATAGGCGCACTTACACTATTACGGGCAAATGTAGTATTGAAAGTTATACTATTTGAATAACCATTATAGATACCAATTCTCCATGGATCATAACCAAGAACGGACTCTCCCTCAGCATTAAGCTTAGTGTTTATGTTATATATTTGATAAGAGATCGAATTCCTGATCTGGAAGAAGTCGTCCGGCCATTTTGCACGGCGACCAAGTCCTACAGATATATTGGTTACTTTCAGGTGGCCCGCCTGCTCGCCAAAGGAGAATAGGCTTCTTTGCTCATAGAGTCGCTGAATGGAATGGCTGAGATTAACGCTAAATGAGTTTGGCTTTTTGCCACCAAGCCAGGGCTCAGAGAAGGTAAACGAATAGCTCTGGAAACGACGGCCACTGGCCTGGGCTCTAAGGGCAAGCGTTTGTCCATCTCCTACCGGTAACGGATCCCAGGTGCTGGGTTTGAAAATATTCTGAATAGAGAAATTATTGAATACCAGGCCAAGGGTACCAATAAAACCACCATAGCCACCGGAGCCACGGCCACCCCAACCAGCCGACATTTCAATCTGATCACTGGGGCGTTCCTGTACGGTGTATTCAATATCAACAGTACCATCGGCAGGGTTTGGAATCGGGTTGATGCCAAAGCTTTCCTGATCAAAATAACCTAGTGCAAGAATTTCACGCTGGGTACGAATTACATCGGTACGGCTGAATTTATCACCTGGCAGCGTACGCACTTCACGTAAAATCACATGATCCTTGGTACGCTCGTTACCATTGATAATAATCCGTTTGATGGTAGCCTGTGGACCTTCCTGTACGCGCATTTCCACATCAATTGAATCTCCCTCCACTCTTACCTCAACAGGCCTGATGCTGAAAAAGAGGTAGCCATTATCCATGTAAAGGGAGCTGATGTCCATCCCGTTAGGGTTGTAATTGAGCTTTTTCTGAATAAGCTCCATGTCATATACATCCCCTTTGTTGATGGCAAGCACCCGTGCCAGCGTACTATCGCTATGCACGTAGTTACCCGACCAGTCTATTTCACGGAAATAATACTTACGGCCTTCTTCTACCTGTACATCGAGCACAAGCATATTGGCCTTTGGAGAACGGTACAACGAATCTCCTACTATTCTGGCATCGCGGAAGCCTTTAGAATTATAAAATCCAATTACTGCATTTTTATCTTCCTCGAATTCATCGCGTACAAATTTAGAACTGCTGAAGAAGTTCGGTTTTACATGAGTGGCCAGATAATCCTTAACATCTTGTGTTTCTATATCTCTTGTATTGGTAAAGAACTCACCAATATCAGAAGGGCGGGCATTAAATATTCTGCTTACCAGATCTCTGAAGAGGGTAACCCTTGGTTTCTCCTTGGTTTTCTTCATGCGGCTCTTCAGCCGGGAATCTGCCAGATTTTCATTGCCAACAAAATTGATATGATCGATCTTCTGCTTTTTGCCCCTTGTTACCAGCACACGCAGCTTTACGCTGTTCGATAGATTCTTTTCTTTTTCAGGCACTATCTTTACTACGGCATCAAAGTAACCCTTATCAACCAGATACTTACGGACACTTAGTTCAGTATTTTTTAAAAGGGCATCGGTTACAACCCTGCCCCTGATAAGTTTAACCTGATCTTTGATATCATCAGACTGGCTGCGGTTTACACCTTCAACCTCATAACTGGTAAGGCGCGGACGCTCTGTTAAAGCTATTTCCAGCCAGACCTTATCTCCCTCAATCTTGGAAATGTAAACGCCAACATCACCAATAATACCCTGTTCCCAAAGCTTATTGATGGCGCTGGTAATAGCATCTCCGGGTATTCTGATCCGGTCGCCTGCCCGTAAACCCGTCAAAGAAACTAATGCGTCAGCATTCAGGGTTTCAACGCCTGTCACTGCAATTTCAGCAATTTCGTATTCCTGGGGGTTCGCGTAATTTAATTCAACGCCAGTCTGGGTGCGGCCAGATCGCCTCAGGCCTACCTGGGCATCCGCTAATGTGGGCAATAAAGCCAGCCCGAGGCACAATAAAAAGATCCTAATCATCATCCCTGCTTGCTCAGGTTAATTTGTTCACTTGTTTTACCAAAACGTCTCTCCCGCTGCTGATAGGACAGTATAGCTTCATACAGATGTTCTCTCCGGTAATCCGGCCACAGCACTTCTGTAATGTAAAGCTCTGTATAAGCCAGCTGCCACAGCAGGAAATTGCTTATGCGCATTTCACCACTGGTACGTATTAACAATTCAGGGTCTGGCATAGAATGCGTGCATAGCTGCTGCTCAAAAAGCTCCTGGGTAAGCGCCTCTGGTGTTAATTTCCCCTCCTGAACAGACGCTAGCAAATTGCGTGTTGCCTGCAATATTTCCCAACGGCCACTATAGCTAAGTGCTAACGTAAGAGTAAGGCCGGTATTATGTTGCGTTTGATTAATCGCTTCTAACAGCTGATTTTGACAGCTACCCGGCAAATCGCTAAGATTGCCGATGTGGTTTAGCTTAACGTTGTTCTTTTGCAGCGTTCCTACTTCTTTTCGGATGGTAGATACCAGAAGCTCCATAAGTGCACTTACCTCTGCTTTAGGCCTGTTCCAGTTTTCTGTGGAAAATGCATAGAGTGTTAGGTATTGTACTCCTATTTCTGCACAGCCTTCGGTTGTATCGCGTACAGCCTGTACCGCATTCCGATGACCAAACACCCGGGCTGCCCCCTGTCGTTTGGCCCACCTTCCATTCCCATCCATTATAACGGCAATGTGGCGGGGTAAATTATGCAGATCAAGTCTTTCTTTCATCCCAACTGTCCGGTAAAATCAATTTGCAAAGGTAATGAAAATTACCCCTTTAGCGGTAAGAGTAGCTAATTTTCTTACAGATACTTTTTAGGATTGAAGTGATAAGGGCAGGGAATAGTCCAGAAAGTATAGCTTAACGTAATGCCAGTGGTAAAGTACCAATCTTTATGATCCGGATTGCCATACTGGAAGTTCTTATTGGTCACTATTTCTGGTACCTCTCCGGTATTATCCAGATAGTCGAAAAATGTTTTGCGGGCAATCCACTCAATACCAAGCGTCCAGGCAGGATTGATATGATACTCTACCCCAACACCAACAGGAATAACCGGCTGGTAATTTTTAAAATCTGTAGTTTTTACCCCCTCAGCATAGGCCTGTGCAGGATTCCCTGGACGGTAATCATCATAGCCATGCTGCAGCATAAAGCCTATACCCCCCACAAAATAAGGAGACCATGGCAGTTGCCTGTCATCAAAAAATTTGTGATCAAAGAAGTTGTACTCAAATAAAACTGATAGCTCGTTTACCCAGTTGTTGAACTGCCCCCTGTTGCGTCTTTCAGCAAATGCATCGTAGGGACGCTCATCACTGCCTACCAGCTTACCAACCATTACATTACCTCTAAGACTAATGTAGTTGCTCAGGTTATAACGATAGAAGATAGAACCTGCCGGCCTGTGATTCCTGAACGAATAGTTCTGCACCAGGTCGCCCACATAATTACTGGCACCCAGAGAGATCCCAACTTCATGGATCTGGGCCTGGGCTGTTGCTGCCCAAAGGAAGAAGGCAATAAAAAAAGGAAAAACCCAAACAGGTTTTCCCTCTATTTTAGCTCTTTTTTTGTTGCTGTTACCTGAATTTAGCATTGCGTAAGTTGGTTCCGAGGATGTAGGTTAAGGAAATACTCGTTACAAGATAAACGTCTTTATCGTCTTTTCCGCGTATATTAAATGGATCTTCCAGGCCATATCCTGCAAAACGCTCATAAGTATTGTTCTGAGGATTCAATGGGTTATTCCATGTATGTAAAGCAGGTCCAGAATCAATAAATCTAAATGGTTCAACTGATTCAATATCGCCTATATTCAATTCATTGCTTCTGTAGGCCATAATCCTGGATAAATTAGCCTGCGGACCGGTACCAAAATCTTCAGGATTCCTGTACAAATTACTAACATCATCTATATAATCAGAAAATGTCTGGCGGTAGGATACTTCAAAAGACAGGTTCCAGTAGCGGTTTACTTTATAACGCACACCTGCACCTACTGGTATGGCAAAGGCAAAATTACTGTAAGTCTTATCTTCTGTTCTTAGGGGCTTTAGCTCAATCCAGTCATCCGGCGATACGCCTCCGTACCTTTCGTCATTATCCTGAATCTCGCTTGGATTGGTAACATCATAATGTACATAATCAAATTCCGGCACACGTGCCTTTGGATTATGATGAAAAACAGCAACCCCCACAAACAGATAGGGAACAAATTCCGGACGGGTGATAAATGTTCTGGAGTGCGCTTTCAGGTCAAACACCATCATGGCAGACAACTCCTTAATGTCGTTGCGAAAGTGCAGGTTCCGTACATGGCGAAAAGCATCGTCACCCTCCAGCTCTGATGTAGCATCATCTCCTTTCAGTCGCCCCCACATAAAACTGCCACGGAAGCCATACCAGGTGCCCAGTTTACGCTCTGCTACAATGCCTATACCCGGGCGGGTAAAGGAAATATCGGTACTGGCTATCCTGTTTTTGGGAGCCAGGTCGCCGAAATAATTCAGGGCATTAATGCTCCCCCCAACCGTCCAGTAACGCCTGTTCTTATTGAAAGCCCTTACATTACCCCGGTACTGACCAATGCTGCGCTGTGCAAGAGCATCCTCAGCGATTAGGGTAAAGAAGGTGAATAGGAGCAGGTACGTGTAAAGCTTCTTCATAGTCGACATTAAAAACCGCACTGAATGTAAAAACAATTTCAGTCAATACAAAACTATAAAAAGTTCCATAAAAACAAATCAATTCCGGTTATCTAAACCCCAGTTTAACTTTTGTCTGAGGGTATCGAAGAAGTTATAGCCTGTAAGTTTTACCAGCTTTGCTCTGAATTTTTCCTTACGAACTGCCATCTGGATGCCTGCATCAACGGTTCGCGATCGCGAATCAAGGGAAACGAGGAAGTGATTACTCCTGCCTTCTATCTCAAAAGAAATCACACTATTATCTGATACTACCATGGGCCGTACATAAAGGTTGTGCGGACTAACGGGGGTCACTACAAAATTATTGGATTGCGGCAGCACCAGGGGTCCGCCACAGCTAAGCGAATAACCTGTTGAACCTGTAGGCGTTGCTACAATCAGGCCATCAGCCCAGTAAGAATTTAAGAACTCTCCATCTATATAGGTATGCACCACAATCATAGAGGAGGTGTCTTTTTTCAGGATAGTAAAATCATTAAGACCAAAATTTCGCCCTTCAAACAGGTCCTGATCTGCATCCAGATGGATCAGCGTGCGGTATTCGTAACTGAAGTAGTTGTTATAAAGCGCATCTATCACCTCCCTGATACCATCTTTTGGCATCGTTGCCAAAAAGCCTAACCTGCCCGTGTTGATGCCCACAATTGGAATACCCAGATCTCCAACATAAGTTACCGTATCGAGCAGGGTACCATCTCCGCCCAGGCTGAAGATAAAATCCATGCCCTCCAGCGAATCGTTTCTGGAGAACATGCGGGCATCCGGAAGAGAATGCTCAAATTTAGAGAGGTTCTTTTGAAGTGGCTTGGAAATATAAAGCTCTGCCCCCCGGGCTGAAAGTTCATCAAATACCTGTTGTATGTAAAACACACTATCAGGATTAACAGCTTTGGCGTGCAGGGCAATTTTCATCAAGAAATAATTGGATTTAAATTTCCAGGAAACGGATAAGCATATCAAGCCGGTCTTTGTCGTTAGACATCACCTCTGTTTCCTGAAAAGTTGCAATAATCCGGTAGCCAAAACGCTCCAGTGTAGCAATGATCCGGGATATATCTTTTTTGTTGATCTTGAGTGTAAGCTTAATGCGGCTGGGGTCGTGCAGATCTGTACTCACGCTGCTGGACAGTATTTTTCCTCCGTCTGATTCAATAAGCCTGCCTATTTCGGCCATGGAGTAATCCAGCTGATTGAGTGAAAGAATCAGGATTGCACCAGGGCTTTGAACAGCTGCTGTCTGGGCAAAAGCAGCAATGGTATCTTCCAGGGTAATTACACCCTGGTACAGGCCCTCTCCATTCAGTACGGCGACTGTTTGTACGCCAAACTCTGAGGCTGCTTTGATGATGTCATAAAAATGTTGATTTTCATACACAAAGCAATTTTTATCAACCAGCAAAAAATTGCCAACAGGTTTTTTTTGCTGGGCGGCTTCAAGTACCGCCTCGTCTCTGATCAGGCCTGCATAGATGCCGTTTTCTACCACGGGTAACTGGCTTACACGTAACTCTTCCATCCAGTGCAAAGCTTTTTCTGCCAGATCTGTGGGATGTAGCGGCGGTATTACAGGATTGATGAGTTCGGTTGCTATCATGCAAGTGCAGCGTTAGTAGTCTTTAAATATTCACTTAATATCTGGTTGAACTTTTCGGGGTGTTCCATCATAGGCGCATGGCAACACTTATCAATGAATCGCAGTGTTGAGTTTGGTATCAAACGATTAAATTCATGGGCAACCATGGGTGGTGTAATGGTATCATTCAGTCCCCATACTAATAACGTAGGTACTTGTATTTTAGATAAATCCTGAGCCAGATTATGTCGCTGTGCCGATTTGGCTATGGCCACAATACGCATACATTTAGGTATGCTCTTGGTGGTATCAAACACCTCATCTATATACTCTTTGGTGGCTATTTTAGGATCGTAAAAAGTGTATTCCACCCGCTCCTTAATGTACTCATAGCTACCACGCTTCGGATAAGACCCCCCCATTCCGTTTTCGAAAAGCCCGGAGCTGCCGGTAAGTACCAGACGCTCTACCTTCTCAGGATTGGCCAGGGTATAGAGCAGTGCGATATGCCCACCCAGGGAGTTGCCCATCAGCGTCATGCGGTCCAGCCCAAAATGTTTTACAAAAGCCTGCAAATGGCGCTGCAGCCCTTCCAGATCGGCCTGGCGCAGCGGCATTTCATATATAGGGAGCATGGGTATCAGCACCCTGTAATCAGAACTAAAGCGACTCACTACACTCTCCCAGTTACTAAGGGCACCAAAAAGCCCATGTAACAGCAACAGCACCTTGCCCTGCCCCTCATCAATGTACTGAAAATCTCCTTCTTCTTTAATGCGTAACTTCATGTGTAATTAGTTTGCTTATGGCCCTCATGGATGGCCGGCAATTTTATTAAAACTAAGCCAATTTTTTAACAATGCCAACCCACCTTCTGTCAGGATGGCCTCCGGATGAAACTGAACCCCCCGGATAGGAAGTGACGTATGTCGTAAAGCCATTAGTTCGCCATCTGCCGTTTCTGCAATAGATTCCAGGCCTGCCGGAAGATCTCTAAGCAGCAGCGAATGGTAACGAACTACCTCCAGCTGAAGGGGCAGACCATCGAAAAGATAATCTGGCCGGCAGAAAATTTTTGATAATTTTCCGTGCATCGGCATTCTTGCCTTGTGCAACCCGGCACCAAAAAATTCTCCCAGTGCCTGATGCCCCAGACATACCCCCAGGATGGGTACCCGCTGGTAATTCTGTGCTATAATATCCATTAAACAACCTGCTTTGGCGGGTGTTTGCGGCCCGGGAGATAAGATAATGGCCTGATAGGGTATTTGCTGAATTTTTGCCAGAGGCTGGTCGTTCTGCACAACCTCACAGGACACCCCCAGTCTGTGGATATAGTCAGCCAGGTTCCAGGTAAAGGAATCGAAATTATCGAGCAGCAGCACCATCTTTTCTTGTTCTCATGGATTGAAGAAACGGCGTGCTGCAGGCAGTGCCTGGCCAATCATATCGAAAAAACGTGGTGCAAGGGGAGCCAGCATATCGTAAAACCATGATTGTGTTAATAAACCGCCGGGGCGGTTTAGCTCCATAGTTGATGCTACCCAAAAAAGTACACTGATGCCTAATGCCCACTTGAGCAAACCGGCAACAGCACCCAGTAAACTATCTATCACACCTAAAAAGGTAAGGTGCAGCGCTTTACTGGCTATATTTCCAATCAGGTTAATGCCTACAACTACCAATACGAACAGCACAAAAAAGGCAATGTAAGGCAGCAGACTTTCATCCAAATCTACATACCCCGACAGCCAATCGATGCTCCACTGCAGCAGTTTAAGCCCTACTACAATACCAATGATAAATGCCACGATTCCAATAACCTCCAGCAAGAGTCCTTTCCTGAACCCACTAAAGGTACCCCAAATCAGCAGGAGTATAATAGCTAAGTCTAGTGCATTCAAATATTAGCCCATTTGGTTAAGCAGGCTTTTTACCATATCGGCAATGGTTTTGCCTTCGGCACGGCCGGCCAGGGATTTACTGGCAGAACCCATTACCTTACCCATGTCTTTGGCACCGGTTGCACCAGTTTGTTCAATAATCTTCTGGAGTTCTGCGCGCATTTCATCTTCGGTAAGCTGCTTGGGCAAATAGCGCTCCACCACCTTAAGCTCTGCTTCTTCTTTTTCTGCCAGATCGGCACGCCCCTGCTGCCTGTAAATTTCAAGGGCCTCCCTGCGCTGGTTAGCAGCCTTGGTAAGTATCTTCAGCTCAGTTTCCGGCAGCATTTCTCCATCGTGGCCTTTTTCTGTTTCGGCCAGCAGAATAAGGGATTTGATAGCCCGCAGGGCCCGCAGTTCGTCCTTATCCTTAGCACGCATGGCTGTTTTAATATCTTCTTCTATCTGAAGCTTCAGTGACATAAAAATTCAGTTTAAACGTAAAATAACGTATTTTCGCAACAAAGTTAGGGATTTCTGGCACATGCAGAAAGCGCAAACCTTCAATAAACCCGCTTATGACCAAGCTTAGCGTTAATATCAACAAAATAGCCACCTTACGCAACTCCAGAGGTGGTAACAAGCCAGATGTAATACAGGTAGCGCTGGATTGTGAACGCTTCGGTGCTCAGGGCATTACAGTTCACCCCCGCCCCGACGAACGGCATATACGCCGCAGCGATGTACTGGCCCTGAAAAAGGTGGTAACCACAGAATTTAACATAGAAGGTTATCCCGATCAGCGTTACATGGATATTATTGAACAGGTGCGCCCGGCCCAGGCTACGCTTGTTCCTGATCCTCCCACAGCCATCACCTCTAACGCCGGCTGGGATACTTTAAAAAATAGAGCATTTTTACAGGACATCCTTAAAACCCTGAAAGACTGGGGCGTACGCACCTCCATCTTTGTTAATCCGGATGAAGCAATGGTAGAGGGCGCTGCACAATGCGGCACCGACCGTATTGAACTTTATACCGAAAGCTATGCCGTTGGCTACCACAAAGACCGCCACGAAGCAGTGAAAGCCTATTCCAATGCAGCCTATCGTGCAAAAGCATTAGACCTTGGCATCAATGCAGGCCATGACCTTGACCTCGATAACCTGGCGTTCCTGAAACAAGCCATTCCATATATAGATGAGGTATCTATAGGACATGCCCTGATCAGCGATGCCCTTTACTATGGCCTGGAGAATACCATACAGATGTACCTACGCCAGCTGGAGGAGCGGTAGGTACTGGGCTAACTTGCTACTTTTTCAATGTGCTAATTGTGGGCCGTGGGCTATGTGCAAGCGGTGCGGCTTAACAGGCTAATTTGCATATGAATGTGCTCATCTGTGTTAACATTTAATGCTGCAATGGTTTATTACGGGAGTAGCGCATTGCATTCAACTTTTAACTTCAGAAGACATGAAACTTTATTATAGAGAAACTGGGCAGGGACAACCAATCATCATTTTGCACGGACTTTTTGGAGCGGGCGACAACTGGCTTTCTGTTGCCAGGCTGCTGGAAGAGGAGTACCGGGTGATTTTACCTGATGCCCGTAACCATGGCCAGTCGCCTCACAGCGATGATTTCAGCTATACTGCCATGGCTGCCGATCTTAACGAGCTGCTGGATGAACTTGACCTGGAGAGCGCGCTGTTTGTTGGCCATTCCATGGGCGGAAAGGCTGCCATGAATTTTGCAGTTAGCGCTCCGGAACGAGTTCAGAAGCTGGCAGTAGTAGATATTGCCCCAAAATATTATCCCGTACACCACCAAACCATTCTTAAAGCTTATTCTGAAATAGATCTTGATCAGCTAAAAAGCCGTGGCGATGCCGATAAAGCCATGGCCGCTTATATAAAAGACATCAGCACACGCCAGTTTTTACTGAAAAATTTAACCCGCAACGACAGCGGAGGCTTTGACTGGAAGCATAACCTTCCTGTAATCAGGGAACAGATTGAAAACGTTGGTGAGCCGCTGCCTGAAAATGCCCGCTACGAAAAACCAGCACTTTTTATTGCCGGCAGTCAATCAGACTACATCCAAAGACAGGACCATCCTGCCATTAAACAGCTTTTCCCGAAAGCACGCATAGAGACCATACAGGAGGCAGGCCACTGGGTGCATGCCGAAAAGCCCGAAGAGGTGGTGCAGCTGCTAACAGGCTTGTTCAACGAAACCGACTAATAAACCAGAGTATCAGGCTTAGAATAATACTGATAAGGATACTGGTAGCCAGGGGAAAGTAAAATGTAAAGTTCTTCTTCTTTACTACAATATCTCCGGGAAGGCGGCCGCTAAATGGCAGCCGATCGAAGAAGAGCAGCAGCAGGCCTGCCAGCAACAACAGCCCGCCAACAGCAATCAATATTTTAGCAAGTTGGCTATACATAAAAAACTATACGAACAGACACATGCAGCAAAGTAAAACCGGCCGACTTTTTTTAATACCCAGTGTTTTGGCTGAAAATACTGCCGCTGCGGTAATTCCGCAACAGGTGCAGGAGCTTTGTAAATCCATCCAATACTACCTGTGTGAAAATATTCGTACCTCCAGGCGATTTATTAGCAGTCTAAAACTGGGCATCACCATAGAAGAGCTACAGCTTGAAGAACTAAGCAAAGACACCCCCGATGTTGATGTACCAAAATTACTGGCACCACTGCTGCACGGACATGATGTAGGCCTGCTATCTGAAGCCGGTTGCCCTGCAGTTGCCGATCCGGGAGCACGCGCTGTTGCGCATGCCCACAAACTAGGTATACAGGTGGTGCCGCTGGTAGGCCCCTCTTCTATTTTGATGGCCCTCATGGCCTCCGGATTAAACGGGCAGGAATTTGCTTTCAAGGGATATCTGCCTGTAAAAAATCCGCAACGTACTCAGGCAATTAAAGAGCTGGAAAAATTAGCCGGGGGGGGACAAAGTCAGATCTTTATGGAAACCCCTTACCGAAACAACCATTTGCTGGCCGATGTATTAGAAAATTGCCAGCCTGGCATGTTGCTGTGCATAGCCGCTAATATTACCGGCCCCACCGAAACAATCCGCACCCGTACCATAGCCGAATGGAAAAAACAACAACCCGATCTGCACAAACAGCCTGCAATTTTTATCCTTGGCTCTGTTCCCTCTTATAAAAGTTAAGGGAATAGTTGAGAATTGTGGTAGCTTTGACCAAATTTGCATTTCTGATAACGACTTAATACAAAGTATAATATTAACTGAACATGTCATATCTTTTCACCTCCGAGTCTGTTTCTGAAGGACACCCGGACAAAATAGCAGACCAGATTTCGGATGCCATACTGGATGCCATGCTGGCTCAGGACCCGGACTCAAGAGTAGCCTGCGAAACATTTGTTACTACTGGTCTGGTAGTGGTTGGTGGCGAAGTTACTACAAAAGCCTATGTTGAAATTCCGGAAGTAGTACGTGAAACCATTAAACGCATTGGTTATAACAAAGACGACTATAAATTCGATGCGGAATCTTGCGGGGTTATGGTAACACTTCACTCACAGTCTCCGGATATTGCACGTGGCGTGGATGCCGATAGTGATAAAGATCAGGGTGCCGGTGACCAGGGTATGATGTTTGGTTATGCCACTACAGAAACTCCGGAATACATGCCAATGGCACTGGCATTTTCGCACCGCCTGGTGAAGGATCTGGCAGAAATACGTAAAAACAGCCCTGCTTTGATGCCCTACCTGCGTCCGGACTCAAAAGCGCAGGTAACCATAGAATACACCAACGAAGGCACTCCTAAACGTGTGCACACTGTAGTAATATCTACACAGCATGACGCTTTTATGCAGCCAAAAGATTCTTCTGCTGCAGCACAGGCCGAAGCTGATCGCCAGATGCTGGAAAAAATACGCGTAGACATTATTGAGCATGTAATACGTAAGGCCATACCTGCTAACATGCTCGATGATAATACCATTTTCCACGTTAACCCAACGGGTAAATTTGTAATTGGTGGTCCACATGGTGATGCAGGCTTAACCGGTCGTAAAATCATAGTGGATACTTACGGTGGTAAAGGTGCCCATGGTGGCGGTGCCTTCTCCGGGAAAGATTCCTCTAAAGTTGACCGCAGTGCTGCCTATGCTGCCCGTCATATTGCCAAGAATCTGGTGGCAGCCGGTGTTACCGATGAGGCATTGGTACAGGTTGCATATGCCATTGGTGTAGCCCAGCCCGTATCCCTTAACGTTAACACCTACGGCAAATCGAAAGTAAATATGAACGATGCTGAAATCAGCAATGTGATCAGCAAGTTGTTCGATATGCGTCCCAAAGCTATTGTAGAGCGCTTTGGCCTTAAAAATCCAATTTTTGGCCTTACAGCTGCCTATGGCCACATGGGCAGAAGTGCTTATACACAGGAAGTAGAGCTGAACACAGTAGAAGTAAAAGATAATGGTGAGGAAAAACACCAGGTGCACCGCCGCGTGAAAAAGCAGCTGGAGTTCTTCTCCTGGGAGAAACTGGACTACGTAGATAAAATCAAAGATGCCTTTGGCCTGAAATAATAAGCCAATATAAGCTAAATGGTATTCTGTAGCTGAAAATACAGAATCTAAAAAAGAAAGGCCGCTTCGATCTGAAGCAGCCTTTCTTTTTATACGTAGTGTCTGTTAATATACCACATGCATGGCATTATATACAATTAAGGCTGCTGTGGGTGAGCAGACTGCTTTTCTTTCAGCTTGCGTATCTGGCGGCGGAGCGCTTCTACGCAACCATCTATTCCTGCTTCAAAAGAATCTGCCTCTTCTTTAGCAAACAGCGAGTTGCCAGGCACATAAATTTTTACCTCTGTAATCACGGTATCCATGGAGGTGTTATTTGGGCGCAGGTAGACCTCACCCTCTATAATTCTATCGTAGAACGTTTCCAGTTTATCTACTTTCTTCTGAATAAAATCATTCAGCCTCTGATCGGTATCAATGTCGACATAATTAATGTTAAGTTTCATACTTACACTATTTTAGTTAGTAATAAAAATATGCTATGCTTTTGGGTGTGCCTGCTCAAAAACTTTCCGGAGTTTCTCCATCGAATTGTGCGTATACACCTGTGTGGCTGCCAGGCTACTATGTCCTAATAAATCCTTCACTGCATTCAGGTCAGCCCCACGATTTAGCAAATGCGTAGCAAATGTATGACGCAAAATATGAGGGCTTTGTTTTTCAGAAGTGGTAAAAGTACCCAGATACTTGCGCACCAGGCGGTACACAAACATCGGATAGGCCTGCTCTCCTTTATCTGTTACCAATAGATGTGTGCTGCTATCAGTGCCAAAGGTTGCGCTTTTGCTGGCAATGTACCTGCCAACAAGTTCCTGCAATGGTTTAGCCATAGGAATCACCCGCTCCTTATTGCGCTTACCCAGCACTTTGATTACGCCCTCGTGCAGGTTTACATTCGATACCCGTAGCTGCAGAAGCTCCGATAGACGTATACCAGTTCCGTAGAGTAGTTCCAGCACCAGCCTGTCGCGCCAGCCCTCCAAAGTATCGGGGAAAGGAATATTATCCAGCAGGCGGTCCATTTCGGCCTCCTGCACAAAATGAGGAAGCCCCTTTTGTACCTTTGGCGCCCGTACTTTTAAGGTAGGATCCTGGCGCACAGCCTCTCTTTTAAGCAGAAACTTATAGTATGAGCGTAAGGTAGCCAGTTTGCGGTTTACACTGCGGGTAGCCATACCTCCTTCTACCAGTGCCAGCACCCACGAACGCAGGTGCAGATGGGTAACAGCAGTAGTATCGGTAAGTGCATAGGTTTCCTGAAGATAAGCTTCAAACTGGCCCAGATCGGCCTCATATGCTGTGAGGGTGTGGGCGCTGTAGCGGCGCTCATATGCCAGGTACCGAAGAAAATTAGCAATCATACCTTAATCTGTGTGCAGTACCAACTTAATCAATTTAAAAGAAAAAGCCCGCTATTGCGGGCTCTTTTATAGACAAGATTGTAGATCTTATTGAATATAGACAAGATTGTAGATCTTATTGAAGATGTAGAGCAGACTTAGAATTGCTCTTGTTGTTGCATTTGCTGGCGATAAGCCGCACGAATCTTTTCATGTCTGCGTATTACTGATGGCTTCTCAAATGCTGTGCGGGCGCGCAGCTCTCTTATCACACCAGTTTGATCGAATTTTTTCTTAAAGCGCTTCAGCGCTCTGTCGATCGATTCGTTGTCTTTTACGTTTATTACGATCATGCTTATACACCTCCTTCCACCAAATTTTTGGTGCGCAAATCTATGTAATTGTAATATTAATTACAATACCCTTATAGAAATGTATTTAAGCAAGAAAGCAAAGAAAACTTAGCCGTTCTGCTGCTCCTGGCTTTGCATCTTCTGGCGGTACGCTGCTTTGATTTTCTCAGTACGGCGTGCAACAGAAGGTTTCTCGAAATACTGACGTGCGCGTAGCTCTGTAAGCGTGCCTGCACGTTGTGATTTTTTCTTCAGGCGCTTTAGTGCTCTATCAATTGATTCGTTTTCTTTTACGTTTACTACTAACATCTTGAATTTTTCCTTTACAAAAACTATTTAAAATGAATTCGGGTCACAAAGATAACCGCTTATATTTATATAAGACTATAAATGTGCAGACAGTTCCTGAAATTGCATGAAAAAAAACCTTTCGGGCTTGTTGCACCGAAAGGTTTTCATCAATTAACCCAAAATAACCCCTATTTTAACAGTTGCCGTGAGATCACCAGCTTCTGAATTTCTGATGTACCTTCTCCTATGGTACACAGCTTTGAGTCGCGATAATACTTTTCTACCGGGTAATCTTTTGTGTAGCCATAGCCTCCAAATATCTGCACGGCTTCTGTAGACAGCTCCACAGCCACCTCAGAAGCATAATATTTAGCCATGGCCGATTCTTTGGATACCGGCTTGTTTTCATTTTTAAGGGCAGCAGCCTGGAAAGTCAGCAGGGTGGCAGCTTCCAGCTTTGTAGCCATATCGGCTAGTTTGAAGGCAATTCCCTGAAACTGTGAGATGGGCTGGCCAAATTGCTGGCGCTCCTTAGAATAAGCAATGGATGCCTCAAGAGCTCCCTTGGCAATCCCCAAACTAAGGGCAGCAATAGAAATACGGCCGCCATCCAAAATTTTCAGAGCCTGTATAAACCCATCGCCTACATTTCCCAGCACATTTTCCTTAGGCACCTTACAATCCTGAAAAATCAACTCTGTGGTTTCCGAGGCTCGCATGCCCAGCTTATCTTCCTTACGGCCTGCACTAAAGCCTTCTGTACCCTTCTCAATGACAAAAGCAGTCATGGCATGAGAGTCTCCTGGCTCACCTGTGCGTGCAATTACCACCGCCACGTTGCCGGATTTGCCATGGGTAATAAAATTTTTGGCGCCATTCAAAACATAGTGGTCGCCCATATCTTTGGCCACAGTTTTCATGTTACCGGCATCGGAACCGGTATTAGGCTCTGTTAGCCCCCAGGCACCCAGCCACTCGCCACTGGCCAGTTTTGGCAGGTATTTTCTTTTCTGCTCTTCATTCCCAAATCCTAAAATATGATTGGTGCATAAAGAATTATGCGCTGCCATAGACAGGCCGATAGCGCCATCAAATTTTGAAACCTCTATAAGCGCTGTTACGTATTCGAAATAGCCAAAGCCAGAACCGCCATACTCTTGTGGAACCAGCACACCCATTAAGCCCAGTTCGCCCATCTTGCGAAAAAGCTCAACTGGAAAAATTTGCTGGTCGTCCCACTCACGGCGGTAGGGCTCTATTTCCCGGCTTGCAAAATTGTTAACCATATCAGCAATCATGCGCTGATTTTCGTTGTAATTGAAGTTCATACCGGAGTGAACCTCCTGTTCAAAAATTGTTTCTTCTGCCATAGTGCTAAAATACGAAAATGTACAGATTTAGCAAACTAACATTCGTTCGGATAATAAAAAGTAAATTAAAACACTTATTAATCTCATTTTTGTTTTTATCGCTATTATTCTGATAGCTTTGTACTAAATCATTTTTTTAACGATCATCATTTTATCATCATAACCTACTCTTTGTATGAGAATAGCTGTAGTTGGAACTGGCTATGTTGGCCTTGTTACCGGAACTTGTTTTGCCGAAACCGGCAATCATGTAATGTGTGTGGATATTGACGAGCGCAAGGTAAATAAGTTGCGCAATGGTCAAATCACCATTTATGAACCAGGATTGGACGTGCTGTTTGAAAGAAATATCAAGCAGAAGCGCCTGGAATTCACAACAAATCTGGCCGAAGGCATCAAAGGTGCCGAAATCATATTTCTGGCTCTCCCCACACCTCCCGGTGAAGATGGCTCTGCCGACCTGAAATACATCCTTAAGGTTGCAGATGACCTGGGCCCTCTTCTAGAACAGTATACTATTATAGTAGATAAGAGCACTGTACCGGTAGGTACTGCTGAAAAGGTGCGTGATAGAATTGCTAAAAATGCCAAAGTTGAGTTCGATGTGGTTTCCAACCCTGAGTTCCTGCGTGAAGGTGTAGCGGTAGACGACTTCATGAAACCAGACCGTGTGGTGATCGGAACAGAATCGCCAAAGGCGCGCAAAAAAATGGAACATCTGTATGCACCACTGGTACGCCAGGGCAACCCAGTGATCTTTATGGACGAGCGCAGCGCAGAGCTAACCAAATATGCAGCCAATTCTTTCCTGGCAACCAAAATTACGTTCATGAACGAAATTGCCAATCTTTGTGAACTGCTGGGCGCCGATGTTGATGCTGTACGCCACGGTGTTGGTACCGACAGCCGCATTGGCAAGCGCTTCCTGTTTGCAGGTATTGGCTATGGTGGCAGCTGCTTTCCTAAAGATGTGCAGGCCCTGGCAAAATCATCCAGCGATGCCAACTATGAATTCCAGATCCTGCAGTCGGTGATGGAAGTAAACCAGAATCAGAAGACCAAGCTTATTCCTGCTGTTAAAGACTACTTTGATGGCGATTTGAATGGCAAAACCATAGCAGTATGGGGCCTTGCCTTCAAACCCTATACAGATGATATCCGTGAAGCACCAGCTCTTTACAATATTGAGGCTCTGTTAGAGGCCGGTGCCAAGGTAAAAGCCTACGATCCGGAAGCCATGGAAAATGTAAAAGAGCTGTTAGGCGATCGCATTGACTATTGCGATAGCATGTATGAGTGTATCAAAGGCTGTGATGCCCTGATGATCATGACGGAATGGCCCGTATTCCGCACCCCTGAATTTGACCAGTTAGAAAGCTCTCTCAACAACAAGGTTATTTTTGACGGCCGTAACCTTTACGAAACCGAGCAGATGGAAGAATTAGGGTTTACTTATATAAGCGTCGGCAGAAAAGCTGTAAATCCTAAAGTAAAAGCAGTACATGCCTAAGGAAAGAGTTTTAGTTACCGGAGGTGCGGGCTTTTTAGGCTCGCACCTTTGTGATCGTTTCCTGGCTGAGGGCTATCATGTTATTGCCATGGATAACCTGATTACAGGTTCCATGGAAAACATAGAGCACCTCATGGCTCGTCCGGATTTTGAATACTACCACTGCGATGTAAGCAAGTATGTTCATGTGCCCGGGGAGCTGAAATACATTTTGCACTTTGCCTCGCCGGCCAGCCCTATTGATTACCTGAAGATGCCCATTCAGACCCTTAAAGTTGGGTCGCTGGGCACACACAATCTGCTGGGCCTGGCAAAGGCAAAGGGAGCCAGAATGCTTATTGCCTCTACTTCCGAAGTATACGGAGATCCGCTGGTGCACCCACAGACAGAAACCTACTGGGGTAATGTAAACCCTGTAGGTCCGCGTGGTGTGTATGATGAAGCCAAGCGCTTCCAGGAGGCCATGACCATGGCCTACCATACTTTTCATGGCCTGGAGACACGCATTGTACGGATCTTTAATACCTACGGACCGCGTATGCGGCTGGATGATGGCCGTGTACTGCCTGCCTTTGTAAGCCAGGCCCTGCGTGGCGAAGATCTTACCATCTTTGGCGATGGCTCACAGACCCGCTCATTCTGCTATGTTGATGATCTGGTAGAAGGTATTTACCGCCTGTTGCTAAGTGACTATGTTCACCCGGTAAACATAGGTAACCCTTCAGAGATCACCATCCGGGAATTTGCAGAGGAAATCATCCGCCTGACGGGTACGGAACAGAAGGTTACTTACAAGCCGCTGCCGCAGGATGATCCCAAGCAACGCCAGCCTGACATTTCTGTTGCACGCGAAGTGCTGGGATGGGAGCCTAAATACAGCCGGGCCGAAGGCCTGCAACCAACGCTGGAATACTTCAAGAAAAAGGTTCTACAGAAGCAAGAAGCTTAATGAAATCTAAAATATTAGTGACCGGCGGTGCCGGCTATATAGGCTCACACACAGCAGTGGCGCTTGCCAATGCCGGGTATGAGCCTGTACTTGTTGATAACTTTGTCAACTCCTCTAAAAGCGTACTGGAAGGCCTGAAGCAGATCCTGCAGGCCAACCCTACCTTTTATGAGGCCGACTGTACTGATAAGCAGCAGATGGAAGCTATCTTCAAAAAAGAAGAAAACATCCGTGGTGTTATTCACTTTGCGGCTTATAAAGCAGTAGGCGAGTCAGTAGCAAAACCTGTTAAATACTACCAGAACAACCTGGGTTCTTTGCTGGTACTGCTGGAGCTCATGGAGCAATATGGGGTATCAGAACTGGTGTTCTCTTCCTCCTGCACCGTATACGGCCAGCCCGATGAGCTGCCTGTAACAGAGCAAAGCCCTACAAAGCCTGCAAATTCGCCCTACGGCCGCACCAAGCAAATGTGCGAAGATATGTTGCGCGATACCGTAACCAGCGGCCGCAAGCTTAAAACTGTAGCCCTACGTTACTTTAATCCTGTTGGAGCTCATCCCAGTGGGCTGATTGGTGAGTTGCCAAGTGGTGTACCCAACAACCTGATCCCTTTCGTTACCCAGACTGCTGCTGGCTTACGCGAAAAAATAACCGTGTTTGGTGATGATTACAACACACCAGACGGTACGTGCATTCGTGATTATATTCATGTGATGGACCTGGCAGATGCACACATCAAAGCATTTGAATATTTAAGGGATAGATCAGAAGCCTCCTTTTACGATGTTGTAAATGTTGGCACCGGCCAGGGTAATACTGTATTGGAAGTTATCCGCACCTTTGAGGAAGTAAGCGGCCAGTCTCTCAATTATGAGCTCGGCCCTCGTCGCCCGGGCGATGTGGAGCAGGTTTGGGCCGATGTTGCCAAAGCCAATGCAGCCTTAAACTGGAAAACGCAGCACAGCCTGGAAGATGCGCTTAGAGATGCCTGGCGCTGGCAACAGAATCTGGAAAAAACACAATAATATGCCAAGAAGTATTTTGATAACAGGTGGTGCGGGCTTTATTGGTTCGCACGTAGTGCGGTTGTTTGTAAATAGGTACCCCCACTACGACATTATAAATCTGGATGCACTTACCTACGCAGGTAATCTGGAGAACCTCAAAGATATTGAGCATCGGGAAAACTATACCTTTGTTAAAGCAGACATCTGCCACGCAGAGGAAATAGAGCGTATTTTCAGGGAACACAGTATTACTGATGTTATTCATCTTGCAGCAGAGTCTCATGTAGACCGTTCCATTGCAGATCCCATGGCCTTTATCATGACCAATGTGGTAGGCACGGTAAACCTGCTGAATGCGGCCCGCAAGCTTTGGGCAGGCGAGTACGATCAGCACCGCTTTTATCATGTTAGTACGGATGAAGTGTACGGATCTTTGCACGATGGCGGTTTCTTTGTGGAAACAACGCCTTACGATCCGCAGTCTCCTTATTCAGCTTCCAAGGCCAGCTCCGATCATTTTGTACGTGCTTATGCCAACACCTATGGCATGCAAACCGTAATCAGCAATTGCTCCAACAACTATGGTCCCAACCATTTTCCGGAAAAGCTGATTCCTCTTTGCATTTACAACATCAAGCACAACAAGCCACTGCCCATATACGGCAAAGGCGAGAATGTACGCGACTGGCTTTACGTAGTAGACCATGCCCGTGCCATTGATGTGGTATTTCATAATGGTGCTGCCGGCGAAACTTATAACATTGGCGGCTTTAATGAGTGGAAGAACATTGATATTGTACGGCTGCTCTGCCAGGTAATGGACCGTAAGCTTGGCAGGCCCGAGGGCGAATCAGAAAAGCTCATCACTTTTGTGAAAGACCGTGCCGGTCATGACCTTCGCTATGCCATTGACGCCAGCAAGATTATGAATGAATTAGGCTGGCAGCCCTCGCTGCAGTTCGAAGAAGGCATTGAAAAAACCGTTGACTGGTACCTGGCTAATGAAGAGTGGTTACAAAATGTAACCTCCGGCAATTACCAGGACTACTACAGCGAACAATACGAGAAAAGATAACTTGAGAAAGCCCCGCCAGCCAGCGGGGCTTTTTTTTTTAGGCACCCAATACAGCGTAAAAAACACAAAAGTCAATTAAACTGAAGGGCCGGCTGCCCAATTACAGAAGATGTTATCAAATTTTGAACAAGCATACACCTTCACCCATTTGTCTATATACCAGATATAATATACCCTATAACCAATCGATGCACCTTCTGCTCCACACCCACGTAAACCAGCCCCTACAAAAAGTAGCCGACGGTTTCAACGAAAAGCTGTTCCAGGCACTGGCTCCACCCTTTCCCCGGCTGAAGCTATTGCGCTTTGATGGCAGTAAAAAAGGAGATTGGGTAGCCATGGAGCTGCACTTCGGGTTCATGAAGCAAAGCTGGGTGAGCGAAATAACAGCACACGGCCAAACCGCAAACGAATGGTATTTTATTGACCAAGGCCGTAAGTTGCCCAAGCCCCTCAGGTACTGGCACCATCACCACCGGCTGCTGGCATTACCTGAAGGCGGCACCCGCATTGTAGATGATATTAACTACAGCAGCGGAAATAAACTCCTGGACCTTGCCCTCTACCCCGCCCTGATGGCCCAATTCCTCTACCGCAAACCCGTATATAAAAAGTTTTTTAGATAAATTCCCAGCAGAAGAGTTTGATAGATAATGCAATTCACTTATTCACTCATTCACTCATTCACTCATTCACTCATTCAAAATTAACATGTGGCAGCAACAAGATAACCAACTCACCCGCAGCTTCGAATTCAAAGATTTTTCTGAAGCCTGGGCTTTTATGAACCGGGTGGCGCTGCTGGCCGAAAAAATGGATCACCATCCCAACTGGAGCAACGTATACAATAAGGTAGATATAGCGCTTACCACTCACGATGCAGGCAACACTGTTACAGAGCGAGACAGAAAGCTTGCCAAAGCCATTGATAAGCTACTGGCATAGCATTTTTTTAATACCTTTGCCCCTATGCAGGAAAAAACGGCTCTTTACCTGGTGCCTACCCCCATTGGCAACCTGGAAGATATTACCCAGCGCGCCTTGCGTATCCTGGGAGAAGTAGATCTTATTCTGGCTGAGGATACCCGCAATTCAGGAAAGCTGCTGAAGCATTACGATATTCGCAAGCCGCTGCAGAGCTATCATGCACACAATGAGCATAGCCAGGTGCAGCGTCTGGTAGAAAAAATGAAGGGAGGCAGCGTAATGGCCCTGGTTACCGATGCCGGTACCCCTGCTATTTCCGATCCGGGTTTTTTGCTGGTACGTGCTGCTATAGAAGAAGACTTAAAGGTAGAGTGCCTGCCTGGCGCTACAGCTTTTGTGCCTGCGCTGGTCAACAGCGGCCTTCCGGCCGATAAATTTGTGTTCGAAGGATTTTTACCACACAAAAAAGGCAGACAAACCCGTTTAAAGGAACTGGCGGAGGAAGAACGAACGTTTATCCTGTATGAATCGCCGCACCGGCTCGTGAAAAGCCTGCAGCAGCTGGCTGAGCACCTTGGAGGCGAACGCCGCGCCTGTGTAAGCCGGGAACTGACCAAACTATTCGAAGAAAATCGGCGCGGTACTTTAACCGAACTCTATGAACATTACAACGAGCACCCTCCCAAAGGAGAAATCGTCCTGGTGGTTGCGGGTAAGCAATAGCCGCTGGTTTTTACCACTGCTGGCGGCAACAAGTATACTTTTTTTCTGGCTGGGGTGGCCCGTACTTCCCTTTGCCCCACTTTTATTTCTGGCCTTTGTGCCCATCCTCATCATGGAGCAGCACATTACGCCAGAACGTTACCGCAAGCCCGGGCGCACCTTGTTTGGCTGGTGGTACCTTACCCTGCTGGGCTGGAATCTTACCACCACCTGGTGGGTGGTAAACTCTACCATGATTGGCGGCATTTTTGCCAACCTGGCCAATGCCCTGCTCATGTGTATCCCCCTGCTGCTGTTTCGCTACACCAAACGCCGCACCGGCCCCGCCCTGGGTTACTTTAGCTTTGTACTTTACTGGCTCACTTTTGAGCATATACACCTCAGCTGGGACCTTAGCTGGCCCTGGCTCACCCTGGGCAATGGCTTTGCCATGTTCCCGGAGTGGGTGCAATGGTATGAGTGGACGGGCGTATTCGGAGGCTCCATCTGGATACTGGCTGGTAACCTGCTTGCCTATTTCCTCTTCTGGCATGGTAAGCCTCATTTCTCTGCCGTAACTGCCGTAGTTATGCTGTTCTGGATAGGCCTGCCCATAACGGGAAGCTACATCCGCTACTGGAGCTACGAAGAAAAGGGCCCCGAATACGAAGCAGTGGTACTGCAACCCAATATCGATCCCTTCACAGAAAAGTTTGCCGGTACCGAAAACTTCATTCCTTACGAAGAGCAGGTACGGCGGTTTATGCAACAAAGCCAGACCCTGCTAGGCCCGCAAACCAGTTTTCTGCTATGGCCCGAAACAGCCATCGATCAGGCCTTCGACGAAAGGTACCTGAACCAGCAGCCCATTATTCGGGACATTACCAGCTTTGTTAACAGTTATCCCCATCTGTCGCTGCTCACCGGCATTACCTCCTACAACGTTTATGAAAAAGGCACTCCGCCCGCATCGGCCCGCTACCAGGAAGGCTTTGGTCACTACGATGTGTATAATACTGCTTATTTCATCAATGGCGATACCGACTCTACCTACCACAAAAGCAAGCTGGTACCCGGACCAGAGCTGCTCCCTTACCCGCAGGTAACCCGCTGGCTTTCCGAAACCGTCTTTAACCTGGGTGGTTCTGCGGGTGGTTTTGGCCGTCAGGCAGAGCGTACTGTCTTTTACAACAGCCAGGGTGCAGGCGCAGCCCCCTCTATCTGTTACGAATCGGTCTATGGCGATTTTATGGCAGAGTTTGTCCGCAATGGTGCTAATTTCATTTTCATCATTACCAACGATGGCTGGTGGAGCAATACGGCAGGCCATAAACAGCACTTCCACTATGCCCGTCTGCGCTCTGTAGAAACCCGCCGCAGCATTGCGCGCTGTGCCAATACCGGTATCTCCGGCTTTATTAACCAGCGGGGCGATGTGCTGCAAAAAACCCGTTACTGGGAGCCGGATGTGATCAAGGGCAGCATACGCGCTAACGAAGTCATTACTTTTTACGCTGCCTATGGCGATTACCTGGGCCGCACTGCCGCCTGGATAGCACCTTTCCTGCTCCTGGCCGGCTTTGTGAGAAAGCGAGTATTATAATGTTCAGGCTGCCGCTGCCAGAAACAATGCTATGGCAGCGGCAACTGATCACCTTTTTATTATAACATTTTTCAGCAATGAACCTGCAAGATATTCTTCAACCATCCTTAGACCTTGTAAAAGAAACCGGATCCTTTATCCGGCGCGAAGGCAAAAATTTCGACAGATCAAATATTCAATACAAGGGCCTCAACGACCTGGTTTCTTATGTAGATAAACAGGCAGAGCAAAAGCTGGTAGAAGGCCTGCGCCAGCTAATTCCGGGCTGTGGCTTTATTGCCGAAGAAGGCACAGCACAGGCCGCCGATGAAGAATACAAATGGATCATTGATCCACTTGATGGCACCACCAACTTTTTACACAGCCTGCCGGTATTTGCCGTAAGCGTAGGCCTGCTACAGGGGCAGGAGCTGGTAATGGGAATCGTTTATGAGGTAAATGCAGATGAAATGTTCTGGGCCATCAGGGGGCAGGGGGCCTATTGCAACGGCGAACAAATAAAAGTATCGCCCATTGCAGAGGCCTCTCAAAGCCTTATTGCCACCGGTTTTCCCTACTACGACTTTGGCCTGATGAAAACCTACCTCGACATCATGGAGCATTTCATGAAAAACAGCCATGGCCTGCGCCGCCTGGGCAGTGCTGCGGTAGACCTGGTTTACACAGCCATGGGCCGTTTTGAAGGTTTCTTTGAATACAACCTGAAACCCTGGGATGTAGCAGGCGGTATTATCATTGTACAGGAGGCGGGTGGTACCGTAACAGACTACAAAGGGGGAAGCGATTATATATTTGGCGGAGAATTGTTGGCTACAAACGGAAAAATACATCAGGAGGCACTGCAAATTATCAGCGAGCGCTGGCCTAAATCTTAAAAACTGATGCATGGACGCTACAGCTTTAAAAAGTAAACTGGCTATCAAGCCAGAAGAAAAAATTGTGGTATTAAATCTTCCTGCCGATCTACATGCCAGCATGATGAGTATCTCTACTGCTGCAGATCCGCAGAAGATTGCTGCCAATAATAATCTTTTACTCTTTGTACATTCTCAGGCAGAGCTTAAACAATTAGCACCCACAACCCTGGCATCACTGGGGCCAGGGGCTAAGCTTTGGATCGCCTATCCCAAAAAATCATCTCACATCAAATCTGATATCAACCGCGATAAGGGTTGGGAACCTATTGTGACTATGGGCTGGAGTGCGGTGGCCCAAATTGCCATCAACAACACCTGGTCTGCTCTGCGCTTCAAGCCAGAAGGTGAAATTACTAGAAAAGCGCCTCGTGTACTCAATGGCAGCTCTGTTGAGCAACAATCAGAACGACCGGAGTTGATAGTACCCGATTACCTGCAATCCCTGCTGGATGAACATCCTGCAGAAAGAGCTTTCTTTGATGGCCTTGCCTACACCCACCGAAAAGAGTACCTGCTCTGGATAACAGATGCCAGGAAAGAAGAAACCCGCCAACGCAGGCTACAGCAAATGCTGGAAATGCTGCAACAGGAAAAAAAGACCCGCTACCAATATTAGTTTAATCATTTTTTAATTTGAATAAACAATAGCCTCTGAGGAAATATTTCCGTTCAGAGGCTATTGTTATTTTCTGCTGAATTTTTTGATTTCAGCAAACACAGACTCTTTGATAGTGTTTGTTAATTCAGCCAGTATACCAAGGCAATAGCATCAGCTTATTGTTAGTCTGGCACCAGATTTAAAGTTTGTTCTGATTTTTTCATTTATAACAATGATCCATTGTGGCTCCATAAATCTATGGAGCTACCATAAATTTGTCTGTCTTGATTTTTGATCATATATCCCTTTTTATATCATTTTTTACCTAAGACCTATGAAAAAATCTACTCTCAAGAAGTACTTCCTCTGGAGTACCTTACTGCTCTATTTCATGTGGAGCAGCAATCTGGTCAAAGCCACTCCTGCAGAAGCCGCACCGGCTCTAATTTTTACCTCCCCGGGCTACTCAGAAAATAATAAAAACAGCCTTGCTGCTGAAGATGCGGATGGGGATGGCGTTGAAGACACAGTTGACAATTGCCCCTCCAACTATAACCCCGGCCAGGAGGATATGGACGGTGACGGCATAGGCGACGCCTGTGATGACGATATGGACGGAGATGGAGCACTGAATGAACTTGACTGTAACCCCAATGATCCTGCCGACTCAGGAGAATACTGGTTTGCCGATGAGGATGGCGACGGCTTTGGTAGCCAGAATGAAATACTAGCCTGTGAACAACCTGAGGGTTATGTAGATAACTATGACGACTGCAACGACAACAATCCCAACATCAATCCCGAGGCTGAAGATGATCCCTATGACAACATTGACTCCAACTGCGATGGCATTGATCCCATAGGTAGTGATGCAGACTTGGATGGTGTAGATGATTTGTACGACAATTGCCCTGACACTTATAACCCCAAGCAGGAAGATACAAACGAGGATGGCATCGGCGATGTATGCGATGATGATGTGGCAGAAAACCAGGCGCCGGTAATCACTATACTGGATTACGATCCTGAAAAATACTACTATGCTGCCGGCCAGGAACATGTGTTTACCATACAGGTAACAGATCCTGATCGGTTGGAGCTCCTTCTCCTGGATATTGAATATAATAAAAATGCATATCAGCCCGGGGAGCTTACCTTTTCTCCTTCGCTGCCTGTTCGCGGTGTGGGCTCACTGCAGATAGAAGTGCGCTGGAAGCCCAATATGGAGCGGCCCCAGCATTTACAGCTTGACATCATTGCCATGGACGGTGATCGTGAACGAACTGTAAAATATCTCTTTGGCGATCCTTACCTTCCTACACAAATCTCCACCCCCCAGGAACCCATTGTCATTGGTGTTGACCAAGCCTTCAGAATCGACATTCCTTTCACAGCTGATTTCGAAGAAGAGGCTTATGCCTGGTTTGATGCCCCTGAATGGGCAGCAGACGACAATGAGTATACTTTAACTTTAACAAACAATGAGTTCGGCATGCCAGCCATGACCGATGTAGGGACCTATCAGATTCCATTAGGTGTATCCTACCCCTGGGGAACTACACGCAGTACCATCACAGTAATTGTATCGGCAGAATGCACCAACCAAAACTGGTATATGGATGAGGATGGGGATGGCTATGGTACTCAGCAGACATCTGCTTATTTCCCATTCCGTCAAATCACCTGCTCCTCCTGGCCTGGCTATGTCAACAACAATGATGACTGCAATGATAATGAGGCCTCTATCAATCCCGATGCCCCTGAAATACCAGGCGACGGCATCGACAACAACTGTAATGGGCAGGTAGACGATGGTAGTACCAACACCACTGCTCCTTATTTTATTTCTTCAGATATTGGCCAGGAAATACTGGTGGGCGGGCAGTTTAATTTTACCATTCAGGTAGCAGATCCTACCATGGGCGATGTAGTTACCCTACGCGTAGACTCTGCCGCGATGATCAACTACGGAAGCAGCGGTCCGCCCTACACCCTGCTGCCAGATCTTGCAGGCGCCACTTTCAGTCCCGACAGATCGGTTACTGCTGCAGATACGGCTTCGCTGCACATGAACTGGACCCCTACACGGGAGCATTTGGGTGAAATCTACTTCTTCTTCTCTGCAACAGATCAGCATGGCAATTCTGTATGGGGCTTTCTGCCAGTTGTGGTAGACCTTCCTTTTGCGTTACAAGCAGTGCCCCCGGTAGTAGTGGGTACACAGCAGCCATTTGAGGTGATCATCCCTATTTCTAACAGCGACTGGCACCAGCTGGACGAGGTATCACTACTGGAAGGTGCTCCTTCGTGGCTACAGGCAGCGTTAGTTTCTGTAGATGGCAGGGAGGTTCCCAATGCTATTCGGGTGTGGGGAACGCCACCCGCCAGAAGCTTCGGCACTTACAAAGCACAGGTGCGCGCCAGAACATTCTGGGCAAAGTGGGATACCCTGGAGCTGCAAATACGGGTAGGCAACTGCACCAACAGAGCTTGGTATGCCGATGCCGATGGTGATGGTTTTGGCGCAGACAATACAATGGTTACCGCCTGCTGGCAGCCTGAAGGCTATGTAAGCAAAGGTGGCGACTGCAATGATGCGGATGCAACAGTTTATCCTGAAGCCCCTGAACTGGCCGATGGTAAGGACAACAACTGCGATGGTATGGCAGACGAAACAGACAACAGCTGTTATGCTACCAGGGTGATATCCTTTACACAAGGTCCTCGTGCTGATAAAAGGGGTGTAATAGATCCTCTGCGCAGTATTCCTTTACGTGCCCTGGGTGCGCCACAGGAAGATAAAACCCACAGCTTTGTTTCTCTTGGCTTTGGCGGAGAACTGGTACTGGAGCTGGGCGCTAATCTTTACGATGATGGCACTACCGCCCCCGACCTGATGGTGGTGGAAACTACCTGGGGCTGGGCCAACAGACCCTGCTACGATGGCAAAGGTGCCGGTACTCTGGAGACCATGATGATGCACGTATCTGCTAATGGCGAAGACTGGGTGCAGGTGCCGGGTAACTTCTGCCGCAACGTCAAGGTAGACATCAGTCCTGTAACAGGAAAAGATATGCTGCCTTACGTGCGCTACATCAAAATTACCGATACATCTGATCCTGCAAACTTCAACCGCAGTGGCAATGGCTATGATGTAGATGGCATCATTACCTGCAGAGAGCTCTTTGAGGAGATGCCTACCAACTCCAGAACTACTGCCAAGGGCTTTGATCCTAACTTCTTCTATGAAGCACTGGAAGATGAGGAAATGTCCATGCAGCCGCTTAGCTTCTATCCTAATCCTGTAAAGGATGTGCTTACCATCCAGACGAGCAGCTTTGGCGATGAAAGCCTGCAGGTGGAGGTGTATTCAGTTGCTGGTGTACTCGTATATAAAGCAGCGCACAGAGCAGATATGCATTCAGGAGAACTGCAGGTAGACCTGCAGCAGCTACGCCAGGGTGTGTACCTGCTAAGGCTGCAGGGAGAATACCAGCAGCAAACCCTTAAAATCAGCAAAGAATGATAGGTCATGCATGAAAATGCACTGATTGAACAAATCAAATGATGTATATACTAAAGCCGCTCCTGCTACAGGGGCGGCTTTTCCTTTATACAATCAGATCTCCAAAACGTTCGTTAAATCCTTTTATACCCTGCAGCCCCCCGGTATGAATGGCCAGCAAACGGGTACCGGGTTTAAACCAGCCTTTCTGCACCAGGTCAAATATGCCGTACAGCAGCTTTCCTGTATAGATGGGGTCCAGCGGAACGCCATGTCCGCTGCTAAAGCCATTGATAAACCTGGTGAGCTCGGGTGTCCATTTGGCGTAGCCGCCAAAGTGGTAGTCGGTTATAAGCTGGTAGTTGTGGTAAACTTCTCCGTTATAGGCCTGGGTAAGCTTGTCTACCTCGGCTTTCATAAAACTACCGCCCTTCAGTACGGGAAAACCCAGCGCCTGCCTGTGGCGGTTCAGCCCCGCTACAATACCCGCCAGCGTACCCCCGGTGCCACAGGCAACAGCAATAAAATCGTACTGCTGCACCTCCAGCTCTGCCACCAGCTCGGCGCTGCCCTTTACTGCCAGGGCATTGCTCCCGCCTTCGGGTACATAATAAAATGGGCCAAAACGCTGCTGCAGCTCCTGCAGGGTTTCCGCCTCCTCCTTCTGCCGGTAATCCTGCCGGTTCAGGTAATGTAATTCCATACCCTGCTCCTTTGCAAACTGCAGGGTCGGGTTAAGCGGAAGGTATTCTTCTCCCCTGATCAGCCCAATGGTGCGAAAGCCAAATTCCTTACCAGCAGCAGCGGTTGCAGCAATGTGGTTTGAATAAGCCCCGCCAAAAGTGAGTAGTGCCTGCTGCCCCTGTTCCCGGGCGGCCTGCAGGTTGTATTTAAGCTTACGCCATTTATTACCGCTGATCTGTGAATGGATCAGATCATCGCGCTTAATGGCAAGCCTTACCTTTGCAGCCTCTAAACGAGGATCCTTGATGGGCTGAATGGGAGTCGGAGACAGATTAGGGGGTATCATTCCTATAAAAATACCATATCCGGAGTTTAGTATTGGCCTCCTGCAAATTTAAGTATAACATTTCCTTTATCTTTGCAGCATGAAGAACTACCAGGCAGCTCCCGAAGAGGAAGAAGACGACGAACTATATGAACACCACCGCATTGTAGCCGATAAGAAACAGGCCCTGCTGCGGCTGGATAAATTCCTGATGGACCGCCTGCCAAATGTTACCCGCAACAGGCTTCAGAAGGCTATAACAGATGGTTTTGTAAAGGTAAACGATGCAAAGATCAAATCGAATTACCGGGTGCATCCCGGTGATGTAATTATCATAGCCCTGCCCGAGCCTCCGCGCGATAGCGAGGTAGTACCCGAAAATATACCCCTCAACATAGTATATGAAGACGACGACCTGCTGATAGTGAACAAGGATGCCGGCATGGTGGTACACCCCGCCTACCAGAACTGGAGCGGCACCCTCGTAAATGCCCTTACCTACCACTTTCAGCAGCTGCCTACCCTGCCCGGCAACCAGGGGCGCCCTGGCCTGGTGCACCGTATCGATAAAGATACCTCCGGCCTGCTGGTAGTTGCAAAGAGCGAGCTGGCCATGCAAAGCCTGGCCAAACAGTTTTTTGACCACAGCATTGAGCGCACCTACCTGGCGCTGGTTTGGGGCGAGCCGGATCCAAAAGACGATACCATTGATGTGCCGCTGGGCCGCAGCCAGAAAGACAGACGCGTGGTGCAGGCCTACCCCGAAGGCGAAGGCTACGGCCGCCATGCTGTTACCCACTACAAAACCCTGCAGCAGCTGCGCTATGTAACTTTGCTGCAATGCCAGCTGGAAACAGGCCGCACTCACCAGATCCGGGCGCACCTTAGCTACCGGGGGCACCCGCTCTTTAACGATAGCACCTATGGCGGCGACAAGGTACTGAAGGGCACTACCTTCAGCAAATACAAACAATTTGTTGAAAATTGTTTTAAGATTATACCCCGCCAGGCCCTGCATGCTAAATCTTTAGGATTTGTACATCCGCGCAGCGGAGAGTGGGTTCAGTTCGAGTCAGAGCTGCCGCAGGATTTTAAAGATGTGCTGGAAAAATGGGATAATTACGTACAGCATCATTAATGATTCAGAAGTGTACACATCAGGCAGGGTGAGTGCATTAAAATTAATCTATAAATAGACAGAAGAAAATGAGCGCCATAAGGCAGATCATTAGCTTTTACAGCCACTAGTCGATAGCTTTAATGCTCTTCTGTCTATAAACCGTATACCTGTACTGATACTTCCATGACTCCCCATTTTACTGATACGTTCAAAGATCTGGTACAATTTCTGAAACGCCCCGGTTTACCTGATGAAGAGGATGTTGCCGCTGCTCCATTACAAATATTTCTGCACCTGCTGGGGCTTAGCCTGTTATTAAGCTTTGGCGTCCTGATCCTGCTGGGTGCTTTAAGAGATGCAGGCCTGGTACCCGAGCTTCCGCATGCAATGGAAGATATCATGAAGGAGTTTTCTTTCCTGATTGTTTTTTTACTTGCTGCCGTGTTAATGCCTGCACTGGAGGAGCTTACCTTCAGGCTTTGGTTAATCTACAATCCTATCTATTTCCACGTATCGCTCTGGCTGATTGCTTTTTTTCTGTCAACTGCACTTACGCAGGCAGGGCTGCCCCTGTTTGGCTATGCAGTTTTTGGTATTGCGGCGCTCATTACCATTCTGCTACTCACTTTTAAAGATGCTGCGCAACAACTGCTGGTAAACCTGTACACCAATTACTATGGCTGGTTATTTTATGGTGCTGCCATTATTTTCGCACTGGTACACCTCATTAACTTTCAGCTAAATGCACGCATTCTGCTCATGGCGCCCCTGCTGGTGCTGCCCCAGCTGCTATTAGGCCTTATTCTCGGGTATTTAAGAGTTCGGCTGGGCCTGATATGGGCCATTGCCCTGCATGGTGTTTATAATGCACTGGTATTAAGCATGGCCTATACCGGTATGCAGATGGAAACAACAACTCCCTAAATGGAGCTCACTTTATAAATATAGATTAACTTAAGCCAGGCTGGCGTTTGCGCAGAGCCCCTGAAAGCACTGCCGCTAAACCCTTATCTTTGATAGCAGTTCTACATCAATACACACCATAACATTTTTTAATATGCTACACACGCTTGAAAATAGCCTGGTTGTTGCCACTTTTAAGGAACAGGGGGCAGAGCTTTGCAGCTTTCGCCGTAAAGACAATGGGCTGGAGTACATTTGGGGTGCCAATCCCGATATCTGGGGCCGGCATGCACCCATTCTTTTCCCAATAGTAGGGCGGCTCGACCAGAATAAATATGTGCTCGATGGCCAGGAATATCACCTTAGCCAGCATGGTTTTGCACGGGACAAAACATGGCAAACGGCAAAGGAAGGAGCTGATCGTATCCTCTTCCGCCTTACCAGTGATCCGGATACCATGGAGCACTATCCATTTGATTTTGAGTTACTGCTGGAGTACCACCTGGTGGAAAACAAGCTGATCACCACCTACCGGGTTAAAAATATTGGTGATGGCGATATGTTTTTCTCTATTGGCGGCCATCCTGCATTCCGCTGTCCGCTCCTACCAGAGGAGGAATTTGAGGATTACTATCTGGAATTTGAAAAGGCAGAAACACTCGAGCGCCAGCTGCTCCATCATGGGCTGCGTACCGGAGAAAGACGCCCGGTAATGCAGGGCGAGATACAGTTACCCCTGCAGGCTGAGCTATTTAAAGAAGATGCCCTGGTTTTTGAAGATGTTAAGTCTGACTACATCGTCCTGAAGAGTGCTAAAAACACCCACAGCGTACGCGTAGACTTTGCCGGCTTTCCCTACCTGGGCATCTGGACCAAAGCTGGCGAAACCCCTTTTATCTGCATAGAACCCTGGTATGGTATTACCGATAAAGCAAATACAGAGGGAGAAGATTTCAGAAAGAAAGAAGGTCTGGAACACATCATGACCGGCGGACAATTTGAGTGCAGCTATGCCATTACCATAAATTAATACTTTTCCTGATAAAATTTTAGTGTTCTTCGCTCATATACGCTTGTAGCCACATCGTTTATCGGTGTGGCTTAAGTTGATGAAAGCGGAAAATTGTTCAGAGAGATCCGGATATCGCTGATGTCTTTATAGACACCAGCCACCAGGGTTTGGGATATTCGAAAAAAGTTAATGGCAGAGATCATGCATTACCCGCAACTGCAGGGGCTAAGGCGGTGGATGCTTATGACGGTAGATGCTCACAGCCTGTATGAGCAGTTTGGATTCAGCCCCCTTACTAAACCTGACAGGACCATGGAAATCTCCAACCCAAATATTTATATTCGATCAACAAACCAGTAAATCTCTTGTAAGGCATTTACAGCATGAATGCAGGCTTAACAACAACGATATTGTATAAAACGACAAATGATAAACGACCTAAAAAGGCTTAAAACGCTGGCCGACACAGGCTTGTTGTATGCCACCAACGAATACGACAGAGACCGCTACCTGGAACTGCAGGACATAAGCTACCGTCTCCTAAGCAACATCAGCGGAAACAAGCCAGAAGAACTAAAAGCATCTTTTACCGTGGTGAAGGAGTACCCTACTCCAAAGGTTGATGTAAGGGGCCTGGTGCTGGGGGAAGATGGAAAAATACTGATGGTGCGGGAAAGTGCCGATGGAAAATGGGCTTTGCCCGGCGGCTGGGCTGATATTGGCTATAGCCCCAAAGAAGTAATCATCAAAGAGTGCAGGGAAGAAGCCGGTATTGATGTTGTACCGGAGCGATTACTGGCTGTGTTTGATAAAAAAATGCACCCCCATCCGCCGGAGCAGTACTACATCTACAAGCTTGCATTTTTATGCAAGGCTACTTCTTTTGAGTTAAAGAAAGGTTTTGATGTGCTGGATGCAGGCTTCTTTGGCATCGACCAGCTGCCCGAACTATCAGAAGACCGGAATTTAAAAAGCCAGATTGAACTGCTATACCAAAAGGCGCTATCTTCAGATAAGGAAGCTTATTGCGATTAAGCTGCATCAGCTGTTTTTTTTAATATAAGCATCCGCATACTTTAGGTTAATTTTTAAACCCTATCGCTGCTTACATAAAGAAAGGGGCCGAAACGATGCAAATAGATCAGATAGATTTATACCAATCCCGGATAAAGCTAAAAGAGCCTTTTATCATTTCTCTGGGACCACTGGAGTGGGCCGAACATGTGGTTGTGGTGATTCGCAGCCGGGATGGCCTTACCGGCTATGGCGAGTGCAGTCCGTTTATGACCATCAATGGCGAAACCGTTGATACCTGCTTTGCAGTAGGGCAGCTGCTGGCAAAGCTTCTGCTGGGCAAAAACCCGCTGCAGCTCGAGGAGTGTGCCAGGCTCATGGATGCCCTCATCTGGGGCAACAGCAGTATTAAAAGTGCCTTTAGCATTGCCCTCTATGATATTGCTGCACAACAGGCCGGGCTACCCCTGTACGCATTTTTAGGTGGCAGGCAAAATAAAGCCCTCTTCACCGATTTTACCGTTAGCCTGAGTAATACACAAAAAATGGCCGCAGATGCACAACGCATCAAACAAGCAGGCTACAGCATAATAAAAGTAAAACTGGGAGGCTCTGGAGAGGAAGATATTGAACGTATCAGCGCCATACGCAATGCTATAGGATACGAACTGCCCCTTAGAATAGATGCCAACCAGGGCTGGAGTACCGAAACAGCCATTGCTACCCTTAAGGCCTTAGCTCCCTACAACATTCAGCATTGCGAAGAACCCATTCCCCGCTGGGATTTTATGAACCTGCCCCGGGTAAAGCAGCAGAGTCCCATTCCCATCATGGCCGATGAGTCCTGCTGCGACCACCATGATGCCGCACGGCTTATTCAGCTACAGGCCTGTGATTCCCTCAACATCAAGCTGGGCAAATCATCGGGATTTTTTAATGCACAAAAAATAGTGTCGCTGGCCGATGCAGCGGATATGCCCATGCAGGTAGGCGGCTTTCTGGAGTCAAGGCTGGGCTTTACGGCTTCAGCACATCTTGCACTTAGCAGCAATAATATCATTCATTTTGATTTTGATACACCCCTGATGCAAGTTGATGACCCGGTTATTGGTGGCCTGAGCTATCACAAGAACGGGGAGGTGCAGCTACCGGATACCCCAGGTCTGGGTGCAACAGTAGACCAGAAATTTCTGGAAGGAAAAACAAGTATCACCATCAAATAATGTATGCTCCCATTGCTAACCAGGCTCATTTTCAAAGTACTCACAGGAGATACTGGTAATACTCTTCTGTGCCGGGTGCTAACAAGAATTATGATTTCTTAAGCGTTTGCTTTAAAAAGCAGTGTTATTTTGTAGTTTAATCCAGGTGCTTAGTCACCTTCAGCTATTCTTCATGACCCATACACATATATTTCCCTTGCCATTCCTGGCTTGCCTGCTGCTGTTTGCAGGAAGCCTCCACGCCCAAACACCTGCCTTTAGCAGGCAGGATTCCCTGCGGGGCTCTGTTACGCCGGAGCGTGCCTGGTGGGATCTTACCTATTACCACCTGAAAGTAGAGGTAGATCCGGACCAAAGGAGCATCAGGGGCAGCAATACTATTCAGTACAAAGTTTTACAGCCCGGCCAGCGCCTTCAGCTGGACCTGCAGGAACCCATGCGCCTGGAAAGGGTGCTCCAAAACGGAAAGCCACTGCAGGTAGAACAGGAAGGCAGTGCACATTTTGTAACTCTGCCCGAACAGCAGCAACCCGGAAGTGTTCAGCGCCTGGAGGCTTTCTTCAGTGGCACCCCTGTTGTTGCCAAAAACCCGCCCTGGGATGGTGGCCTGGTATGGTCTAAAGATGCCAGGGGCAAACCCTTCATTGCCAATGCCAACCAGGGCGCTGGCGCCAGCATCTGGTGGCCCAACAAAGACCACGACTACGATGAGCCCGACAGCATGCTCATTTCCGTGCGGGTACCAAAAGGCCTTATGGACGTATCGAACGGCCGTCTGCGCGGCATCGACAAGCACCGGGGTGGTGACAGAACCTACCACTGGTTTGTGAGCAACCCCATCAACAACTATGGTGTTAACATCAACATTGCCGATTATGCCCATTTCTCCGATACCTTTCAGGGCGAAAAAGGAACACTCGATCTGGATTACTATGTGCTGAAGGAAAACCTGGAAAAGGCAAAAGAGCAGTTTAAGCAGGTAAAACCCATGCTGCGGGCCTTTGAGCATTGGTTTGGTCCCTATCCTTTTTATGAAGATGGCTATAAGCTGGTGGAGGCACCCTACCTGGGCATGGAGCACCAAAGCTCAGTTACTTATGGCAACGGCTACAAGAACGGCTACAAAGGCCAGGACTGGAGCAAGACCGGCCATGGCCTGAAGTTCGACTTCATTATTATTCACGAGTCTGCCCATGAGTGGTTTGCCAACAACATCACCAATTACGATGTAGCCGATATGTGGATACATGAAGGGTTTACCGCTTATGCAGAAAACCTCTACCTGGAGTATCTGTATGATAAAAAAACAGGCAGCGAATATGTGCGGGGCACCAGAACGGCCATTGTAAACGACAGACCAATTATTGGCTATTATGGCGTAAACAAGAGCGGCTCTTCCGATATGTATTTTAAAGGTGCCAACATGCTGCACACCCTGCGCCAGCTGGTGAACGATGATGAAAAATGGCGCCAGATCCTGCGCGGCCTCAACAAAGAATTTTACCACCAGACGGTAAGCAGCCAGCAGGTAGAAAACTACCTAAGCCGGCAAACAGGCCGGGAGCTGAAGCCTTTCTTCGACCAGTACCTGCGTAGTACTTTGGTGCCTACGCTGGAGTACCGCTTTATAAATAGCATCCTCTCCTACCGCTGGACGAACGCTGTTCCCAACTTTAACATGCCCGTGCTTGTAACACTAAACGGAAAGGAACTGTGGCTGGAACCTACCACACAGTGGCAGTCGCTGGAAGAAGTTGGCGAAGGCACCAGACTGGAGGTTGACCCTGACTTTTACGTAGGGCAACAGAATATAACAGTAACACCTTAAATTTTCTTTTACCAGCTGGCACAGAACAATTGAAAGGAGAAGCAGCTTTCCTATCTGGTAGATTTATGATTTTTGAATAAGCAGAAACCCGTGATCAACAAACAAACAGCGCTAAAAAATAACATCGACAGCATTATTTTTGACCTGGATGGTACCCTCTGGGATTCTACAGCCACAGTAGCAAAAGCATGGCAGTCTGCTATTGACAAGGTAGATTTTGTAAATGAAACCATCACCCAGGCCAAGGTACGCTCCATTACCGGCATGGCCTATGATGCCATTTACCTGAAACTATACCCCAACCTAAGCCAGGAACAGCGCAATTTACTCATGCGCATTTGTGGAGAAGAGGAGCTGGCATATATTCAGTCTGAAGGAGGCGTTTTATATTCCGGGCTTGTAGAAACTCTTACTTACTTAAAAGAGAAATATGCACTCTTTATTGTAAGCAACTGCCAGAGCGGTTATATCGAAGCCTTTTTAGAAAACTACCAGCTGCACCGGTTTTTCTCCGATCAGGAATGCTATGGCAACACCAACCAGCCAAAAGCCAGTAACATAAGGGCAGTGATAGAAAGAAACAGCCTGAAAGCACCTGTATATGTAGGCGATACTATGGGCGATTACCAGGCCAGCCAGGGAGCAAAGGTGCCTTTTATCTACACCACCTTTGGCTTTGGCGAGGTGCCGGAAGCTGATGCTGTGATTAACCAGTTCTCCGATCTGGCAAAGCTGCTTTAAACTACGAATCCCTGCTTTCGATGCCTGCCTTTATACCACCTTCCATGACTAATCGCTCTGAAGTGGCGACATATGGGAACATAGTCCGTCTGGTTCGGACCCATGATAGCCAGTGCAGTTGGTGTTAAAGAGATAAACAGCAAAAGCCCGGGCTGAACAGCCCGGGCTTTTGCAGATATAAATTTTCTGACTGATACTTCTTTTGTACTACTCCTCTTCATAACGCTTTCTGCGCGCATGAGTGAAGGTAACAGGCTTATAGCGTTCATTGCCCACCGGCGGTCGGTTCATGCGCTTGTTCCAGGGAAGTTCCACAGTAGTACGGTGTACCTTGATGCGCTCCTCCATTTTTGAATTTCTGTTGCGGTTTAACTTTACAGCACCATAGGCGGCTATCAGTCCAATTACACCTGCGCCTACTCCTGCAAGCACCGTCACCAGTGTATCATTTGCCGGTGGTGGAACACTTATTACTGCTCCACTATCGTCGTAACGGGCAGGTTCGGGAACATAGCGGCCATGGCGTGGCGGACGATACTTATCTGCAAACTGGATCAGGTCAAGCTCCAGGCCCCGGTGGGTAAGCGGATCGCCATGCCCGGTTGCCAGTATCTTTGGCCGTAACATAGCTATTTTATCGATAGAACGCAGGGAGGCAACCCAGTCTGGGGTAAAGTATTCTGGGGGTCCCCACAAACCGTTATGCTTGCCCATGAGCCCTGCGGGGTTGTGCATGTCCATGGTTATGATGGCGTCTCCGGCAATCAGCACCCGGTCTTTTTCCCGAAAGAAAGACACATGGCCAGCCGTATGGCCGGGCGTAAAGATCCATTTCCAGTCTGCCAGGCCTGGCACGCTGCCATCTTCAGGCAGCGCCTGCAGCCTTTCAGACACATCACAGGGCTTGTTGGTATAGACACGGCTCATCTGTCCGCCCAGGCCACCCACTGTTGGGTCCTGCGGAGGATATTCAGAACGGCCCGTCAGGTAGGGGAATTCCCGGGGGTGGGCATATACCGGAACATCCCAGATGCGGGATAGCTCCTCCAGTGAACCTGCATGATCAAAGTGCCCATGGGTCATTAATATTGATTTTGGCTTTGCATCCAGCCCGTATAAATTTTCAGCTGCCTGCCTGATCTGGCCTGCAGAGAAAGGCATACCTGCATCTATCAGCACCCATTCTTCTCCTGGTAATCCAATAAAATAAACGTTAACGATTGACGAAGTTAATTGATAAACGCCGGGGGCTACCAATAGTGGTTCTTCGTTCATTAGCATTTTTTTAAACCTGCTCATAAAATCCTGTTTCTTAAGATGTGCTTTAATAAGGGCTGTTCCTACACGATTGGGCCAAAACAAATTTCGGAAAAAAGAATGCCCACAAAAAACTACCTGTTTCAGGAGTAATTGTTTGAAATAATTAAATAAAAATTAATATCAAAGCTTTGGTGCACAGCATGGATCTCTTACTAACACATCAGTATAAAATCCTGCTGCTCGTTATTTATCTCTTAGAAGAGGCTGCACTTTATATAAAAATCGTGGTGTTTGCCCCAGTGTTACTTCTCACAATTTCACTAAAATTTAACAAGCTGTGAACAGATTCGCATAATCAAAATGTGCTCCTAAAAGCAAAAACCCCAGCCTTAGGGGCCAGGGTTTTTTATTTATTGCTTTAAAAGCTTTGCTTATTTCTGAGCTTTCTGATTGATTCTGTCAACAGCAAGCTTGTTCAGCTTCTCATCTGTGCTTTTTTCCTCGTTGAGGGTTTGCTCCAGAAGATCAGCTACATCATTCAGGCCAAGCTGCTGTGCATAAGTGCGGGCGGTACCATAACCGGCCATCTCGTAATGCTCTACGCGCTGTGCGGAAGCAATCAGACCGGCATCACGTACGCTGTCGTCACCTTTCATTTCCAGCATATCCTTGCCTTCTTTGATCAGGCCTTCCATAGCCTTACACTTTTCACCTTTTACGCTAAAGCCACAGATCTCGCCTACTTTTTCAAGGCGGTCTCGCTGAACTTTAGTCTCTTCCAGGTGTGTTTCAAAGGCTTTGCGCAGCTGCGGTGAGCTTGCTTTCTCAGCCATTTTTGGTAATGCATCAGTTAATTGCGACTCTGCGCTATACAGATCTTTAATTTCGTGTTCAAAAAGATCTTTTAATGAATTGAATTTTTCAGTTGCCATAGTTTTAAAAATTTTAGTTCTGTATTTATTTAAACTAACAGACTAACTCCATAAAAAAGGGTGATGTTTAGCGGGATCTATTAATTTTTATTAATAGATATTCTGCCAGACATAACCCAAATTTATTGGTCAATTCACAATGTATGTGAACCGTTAGCCTATTTATCAGACACTCATTCGTTAATGAGTTCTATATTAGTATACCGATCTAAAATTTTTATGTTACAATCTGTTGCGATTACTACTGCTTTTCCTGCAATAAGTTTTATGTACCAGTGATTTCAACAATACCTCCATTGCTGCTATGGCCGTTTCCTTCTGATTTGCCATCGCCCGTTGGTATTGGTGTAGGCAGACCAGTCTGCAGGCGAGGCTGACTGGCCAGCGCAGCTCTTATGCCATAAAGGGCGTGGCTTACATTTTCTATCTGCAGAAGCACCTGCGCCATATGGTCGCCCCCCATTCCTTTAATTTTGTTGTTCTGGCGGAAGGTGGACTTGATTTCCTCCCAGCGCTTAGCCTCTTCGGGCTTCAGCCAACCATTTAGCTCCTTTAGCTTCAGCACATTGGCTTCGGCTCCGGTGGTAAGGGTTTGCGACTCTCCCTCATAATGGCTCTGCAACAGCGTGAGCAGCTCCTGCTCATTCATCACGGGCACCACCTTCTCGGCCAGTTTATTCATGTTCCGGTAGGAGCCCTGCAACTTAAAGGGCGGCTCGGTGCGGTATTCATCGGCCTGTGCGGCAGACTCAATGTAAGCAAGGTTTACCCTCAGAATCACATCGCGTACCTGCAGCAGTTTTTTCAGGATTTCTACTGCTTCACTAATCTCACCCGGCGAATGGTTGGCCTCGAAGCTGAGCCCCTCCTGCTGCCCGGTCTCTGCCACTTTTATCAGCGTTAGCACATCTTTATGGCTTTTGGCTGCTACCTTGGCCAAAATGGCATTAGAGGTAAGGCAGTTTTCCAGGTAGCTTAGCTTAAAGACATCTGCAGTATCGCCAATAATATCGCCCAGGTTATAAATATCAGAGCGGTTGGCCAGCATGTCGGGGATCTGGAATTTCTCGCCGGTTTCGGTATAGGGGTTACCTGCCATTACCACGGCCACTTTACGGCCCCGGAAATCGTAAGTTTTGCTGCGGCCCTTCCAGATGCCTTCTATTTTACGCTGGGCATCGCAAAGGGAGATAAACTTCTGCAGGAACTCCGGGTTGCAGTGCTGAATATCATCAACGTAGATCATCACGTTATCGCCCATTTCAAAAGCCAGGTTCAGCTTTTGCAGCTCCTGCCGGGCGGCAGAGTTACGGGCATCGGCCGGGTCTACAGAGGTTATATCGTGCCCCAGGGCTGGTCCGTTAATCTTCATGAAGATAAGCCCCAGGCGGTTGGCAATGTACTCCATAATGGTAGTTTTGCCGTAACCCGGAGGGGAGATGAGCAGCAGCATGCCCATCAAATCAATACGCTTGCTTTCGCCGGCGGTACCAATCTGCTTGGCCAGGTTGGCACCAATCAGAGGCAGGTATACCTCATCGATTAGCTTGTTGCGCACAAAGGAGCTCATCACCTTAGGCTTAAATTCCTCCAGGCGCAGCTCTTCGCTAAAGCTGTGCACCAGCTCCTTTTTGAGGCGCTGCAGTTCTTCGAATGCGGGTGCAGTTTGCTGCTGATAGGCCTGCAGGCGCTGTAAAAAGGCACTATACTGCAGCTGGTAATTCCGGTCTTCCAGCAGGGCGTGCGTTCCCTGCAGGCCAGTAAGGGTTTCCTTTAGCTGCGCTTCTACCACCCGTACGGATTTATTTCCGGTCTGCATCAGCACGGCCCCCTCAGGCAAATAATCTGAGGTGCTGCCTTTTGATTTCAGGTAGGCACTTAACCAGTGGTACAGCTGCCGGTACTGCGGCGCAGGCTTATTCTGCAGGGCTTTCAGGGAAGCCTCCAGCTGGTCTTCGGCTTTTTGCTTTTTCAGAAAAGCCTTAAATTCTTCCAGCAATTTCACAGCTTCGCCATCTGCAACAAAACTGTTGTTGCGGCTCAATTCCTCAAAAAGGTATTGCGCTGCCTCTCCTATTACTGATGGCGGAAAAAGCCCGTAAGCAGTAATAAACTCCTGCAGCTGCTTTTCTAAGCTTTCAATCAGCGCATCGATAGCGCCTGCCTGCGGAAATACCTGCTGTATGTAGCCGGCACCCTTCAGCTGATGCTCCAGCTCCTCTTTTTCGGCAGGGGCGGCAAAAACCTGCCACCAAAGGGCAGCACAGGCACGGGCGCTACTGCTAAAGCGTAGCAGGCCTGCCTGCTGGTACATGCGCAGCAGCGCACCCAGAATCAGGGTGGCATCATGATCATGTACCCCTTTTACATAGCCCTCGTTGAAGCGGCCGGCCATAAAGCTTTGCACTTCTGCCTTTAGTGCTTCGGGTTGCAGGGCATAGAGCTGCTCCACACTTTTACCTTCTCCACTGCGTGCACCACTCACGCCTGCTTTTTCGGCTGCCTGTAAAATTTGATAAGCTAAATATTCTGCGCGGTACACCTGGCGGTTTTCGCTCACCAGGCTTTGCTCCCACAACTCTGCATTATCTTTGAATGCCTTGTGCGCTACAGGCTCAAAAAAGCTGGTACCGGAGAGATGAAAATACATCTGCCCTTCTTTGGGCACCATACTTAGCTCCAGCGGCTGGGTATTTACACTAAAGGAAAAGGTGCCAAAGCGAATTATATTTTTGCCATCGGTATAGAGCTCGTTCTTGTCTTTTAGCTGGCGTACGGCCTCTTCCTTAATGCTCTTCATCCGGCTGCGGATGTCGTCTGCCTTTACCGTATCACCCAGTTCCAGCAGTTCATTTACCATGCTGCGGAGCTTCTCCAGCATCAGGTCGGAGGCGTAGTAGCCGTTAATCTCCTGCACCGATTCCATGCGGGAAAGGCGGTTCTGTACCGCCTTCAGGATACGGTCGGCGGCCTGCAGCAGGTTGGAGGCGCGGCGGTTGCGTGTTTCGGTAAGCTGCAGCTTACGGCTCTCAAAAGCATTGTAGGCTTCCTCGCGCTTGGTGCCCAGCAAATCCACAAACTCGTCGAACTCGCTAAAGCGGCCCTCCAGCTCCTCCAGCTGCACCATTACGCGCGTGAGGTACTCATCACATTTGGCAGGCACATCGCATACATCCAGGTAATTGATGATGGCCTGGTCGATGAGCTTCATCTGGGCAGCAAATTCTGCCTTGCCCTCCTGCCCCATCAGCTCCCTGCGGCGGCGCTTCAGGCCTGCCTTTACAGTATTAAACTGGGCATAGATGCTGCTGATGTTATCAATGATCTGGGTGGTTTGGGTAGCATCTTCAATTTTCAGATTGCTGACCACCTCTATGAGCATTTCCAGCTCGGCAGCCGCTTTGTTCAGCTGCTCCTCCAGCTCATTGGCCTTCACCACTTTTTCGGCAGCGGCTACAAGGCCTTCCATCTCTTTTACACGCTGCTCATAAGGTTTCAGGGCATCGGGGCCTAACAGAAAGCCTACGGTTTTCTGACTTACCTTATCCTGGGCTTCGGCCAGGGCTTTTTCTGCCGCTTCCACTTGTGGAAGCCCAACATAGCGCAGCTCTTTCAGGGAGATCACCTCTCCGCGCATGCCCCGGAGGCTGGTCAGAAAATCTACAAAATCCTGTATACGGCTGGCACGCTCGCGGTTTATCTTTTTCAGCAGCTCCTCGGCACCGCCCAGCACTGTGCTTACGCGCTCGTTGGTATTTTGGCGTATGCGGGTTACTTTCTCAAACTCATCAATGGCTGCCGTTGCTGCATTGCGGATATCTTGCAGGGGCTCGGCCAGCTTTTGTGCCTCCTCGTGCTGCAGCCAGTGGTAGCTGTCCAGGATGGCGTTGGTCTGCTGGGCCAGGTCCAGGTAAAGGTCATTGTACTGCTCGTCCTTATTCAGGAGCACCAGCAGTTCATTGGCCTCAGCCATGGCCCGCACTATATCTTTATTGCCTATCTTAAACAGGTAGGAGTTTTGATTGCCCTGCAGCGGGTGGTTAGGCCCCACATAAGGCGTTTGCCAGATCTGCACCACATGATGCTTTTTGGGCTCCTCGTCGCCGCGGAAGTAGCACATCTGGCCATCTTCAAATATGCTGTAGCCATGGCACGTAATGGGGGTGCCTACTTTTTGCAGAATCAGGTTGTACTGCAGCAAGAGGTAGAGTCCGTGCTGGCGGTTGTAGAATACATAGAGGTAATCTTCTCCATTGGGGCTGCTGATCCTTTTTTCAAACAGCATGCCCTCCAGCGGCATATCGAACAGCTTGTACTCGCCTGTTTGCAGGTAGTAGCCATTGGGGAAGATCAGACCATGGTCGTCGGGCAGCAGCAAACAGCTTTCGGAGATGCCATCCACACGGCGGGCCTCCTGCAGTTTGCTGTTATAGATTATGTAACGGAATGTCTTTTCCTGGTAGGGTTTGATTTTGAGGGCCACCAGGTTGCCAATTACGGCATAGAGGATTTCGGCATCATCCAGCGTTTGGTCGGCATTTTCTACAGGCTCTATATAGATGCCTTTACCGGCATCGGTATTATCTTCTATTTTGATGGTTAGGTCACCGCCAATGGTTTCTACAAACACCTTATCTTCTATGCTGATGTGCGGGTGCTTGCCCTGACGGTGCATATCGCGGGTGGCGCGCTTCCAGCGAAACTCATGCTGGGGCGGAAATATAAATTCGTGGTCACTGCGGTTATCAATATAGGTGAGCTTAGCTCCCTGCAGCAGCCACTTAAATGTTTTAATATCGGTGGCATTTTTGCCCACCTTGAACACCATAAAAAGGTGCGGCCCCAGCTGTGCAAATTTTACAAAGCGGGTGTCTTTATAATATTTATAGAGGGCGATGAAGTCGGTAAGGAAAGCTTCCTGCTGCAGCATTTCCAGGCCTTCTTCGTGAAAGGAATGGTCTTCTGCCTGGTAGTGGTAAATACTGAATACATCCCCAAGCTCCATTTGGGTTTTAAGGCCCAGGTGCACGTTATAGCCAAAGATAAAGTGTCCGCCAACAGGCACCATATCCTGGGGTATACAATTATTGGCCGTAGTAACCCGCTCGGTAGCCACCAGTTTGGTTTCAATGGCGCCAAATACTTCCTTCCGGCTGTTGTTAAGCAGTTGCAAACGCTGCCTTAGGTTATCTTCTCCCTTGCGCAGGCGGTTCCGCAGTACTTCGTAGGTACCGCCTTCTAAAGAAGTTGCGACCTTCGGATTTTGGGCTTGTGGTGTATTTTCAGACATGTTAGTTCAGGTTTGAGTATTGGGTGGCGCCCAGCGCCAGCACAATCATTCCAATGCAGCTTACTGCAATATAGGCCAGACAACCTACCAGCAATAAGCCTGTTTTCAGGGCCAGCAGCACGCAAACCACCTGCAGCGGGGCCATGCCCATATAGGTATTGCCTGCCCAGCGGGCCAGCCCTTTTTTGTTAATAGTTACCTTGGGGTTATAGCCCGCCATCAACTCCAGCCGTTGCCGGTAGCGCAACAGCCAGCCCATTACCAGGAAGGCTAAAGCTGCACAGGCCAGCATTAAAAGTAAAAAGATGCTCATATGCGTAAGGGTAAAAATCACCGGAAAATTAAAAGGTGCCTAGATTCGTAGACCAGCTGCCTGGCTTTATCGGCTTTCCAGGCCGATCGTATTGGCTGGTGCATATTGCTCCAGCCATGCTCGTAATTCGTTTGGACGCTGTGTGCTGATGAAGCGCTTTTTGCCACTCTTGTACACCAGCTGTATCCCAATTTTGCCCGGGGCTACATAGCCCCAGCCCCTCATGCCCCAGCGCAGGCCCCAGCCTCCGTAGTCGGCTAGTGCACTGTATTCCTGCATATACACTTCTTTCAGCTCTTCCCAGCGTGCAAAGCGCCTGCGGAACTGTAAGGGAGAAAACCGGTAAGCAATACCCTCTGCAGTAAGGCGGGTGTGTATCCGGCTGCCTTCCACCAGCCACCAGACTCCTGCCAGAATTAGCACTACCGGCAGGGCTGCCCAAAGGGTTTCCTGCGACCATTCACCGCTGTAAAGGTGCCAGGCAAACGGAGCCAGCGTAATTACCGTTGCAAAACCCATGATTACTCTTACAGCCGGTATTTTCAGATGTTGTTTTTCTGTATAAACAGGTACTGATGGATTTTTCATGGTGCTTGGGTTTTGATGTTTGCGGTAGTTAGCGGGGGTATTAATTCCCCCGCTAAACATTTCCCGCATAGTCTACAACTTATAAATTAAGTGTGCTCACCGGCTTTTCAGCAAGACCTATGCTGCCGGCCAGTTTGTTAAGCTCCTGAAGGGCAGTGCGCTGGCCCTCGTTCTCTGCAGACTGTGTCATTTTTAACAGCAGGGCAGAAATACTTAGATTGCGCACATCATCGGTGGTCATGCCGAACTTGTCCAGGAACTGGCGCAGCTGGCTCTTAAAGTCAACATTGCCATTGCTATCAGGCGCAAAGAAGGTGTTCTTCACATCCTGCAGGGCAGTGCTCTGGTTGATCATACCATCGATGGCCTTGCCTTTGGCCATGGATCCGAGTATATTCTGGAAGAACATGCTCTCGCCGCCAATAATATCGATGTTGGCTTTTTTGAGGCCTTCTGACAGTACCATGGCCTGTGCTTCGGCCAGCTCTTTCTGCATATCGATACCGGCAAGTTCCACCTGCTTGTCTTTTTCCAGACGCAGCTTGAACTCCTCGTGGTCTTTGCCCGGGCCATCCAGGGCAGACATGGCGCGTGCTTTCTCGGCAATACCTTTGGCTTCGGCCAGGAATTTCTGCTCCATAATACGGGCTTCCATTTCGCCCTGTGTTTCCTGCGCTTCGGCTTTGGCACGAATTACCGTAGCATCAGCCTGACCCAGCTTGGTGTTGGCTTCGGCCTGTGCATCGCCCGTCATACGAATGGCTTTGGCTTCGGCATCGGCCTTGTCGGAAATAACGCTGGCTTCGGCTTTGCCCTGCTTGGCCAGGGCCAGTGCTTTGGCTTCCATTACCTGCGCTTCGCTTAGGCCAAGGGCTGCAGCCTGTCTTGCTTCGGCTTCGGCCATGATCTTGATGCTCTCGGCACGCAGATCGGCAGACTTGCGCTCTGCTTCGGCATCGATAACCGCTTTCTTGGCTTCGTGCCCGGCTGCTTCGCTGGCCGCTTCGGCCGCTTTGATTTCCTTCACCAGTTTCTCCTGGGCTTCTTTCTCGGCATTTACCAGGGCCACGTGTTTTTCACGCTCGGCACCGGCATGTGCTACAGTATCTTTGATGCGCTCCTGCTCTTCTACAGTGGCTTTTTCTACCACCACGCGCTCGCGGATCACCTCCTGGATGTTGCGTTTCTCTACCTCCAGCGCTTTTTCTTTCTCGATCTGCGCCAGGCTTACCACGCGCTCACGCTCGTTGGCTTCCAGGTCGCGGGCCTGAATTACGCGCTCCTGCTCAATGGCATCGGTTTTCTCTTTGCTGCGCTGGGCCACAATGATCTGGCGCTGCATGTTCTGCTCTGCAATGGCTAGCTGCTCATCAGTCAAGATGCGTGCATTCTCCGACTTCAGGCGCTCTTCGGCTTCAATGCGCTCGGCTTCGGCACGTTCGCGGGCTTTTACCGATGCAATCTCACGCTTCTGCTTTTCTTCGCTTTCAATCTGCTGGCGCTCCAGCTGCAGCACGGTTTCCCGGGCTTCCACATCCTGCTTCTTCAGGGTTTTTTCCTTTTCGCGTTCAATGAAGTTGGCCTCCATCTTCTGCTTGGACGTCAGATCAATGATCTTCTTGATACCTTCTGAGTCAAGAATGTTGCTTTCGTTCAGGTACTCGAGTGGTGTTTGCTCCAGGTAGTCAATGGCACAGTCGTCGAGGATGTAACCATTCAGGTCGGTGCCAATGATCTGCAGAATTTCGTCTTTAAACTCCCTGCGGTTGGTGTAGAGATCCACAAAATCGAATCGCTTACCAACAGCTTTCAGGGCCTCAGAGAATTTTGCATCGAAGAGCAACTCCATTTGCTGCGGATCGGAGGCGCGGTTACAGCCTAAGCTTTGGGCAACCGTCATAACATCTTCCTTGGTTTGGCTAACCCGTACAAAGAAGGTTACTTTGATATCTGCACGCATGTTATCGCGGCAAATCAGGCCTTCTTTGCCAGTACGGCTGATCATGATGGTTTTTACGGTAATGTCCATAATTTCCAGCCTTTGAATAACCGGCCAGACCACCGTACCACTGAACGAAACTTTAGGGCCGCCCATACCGGTTACAACCAGCGCCTGCCCCTGTTCCGATTTGCGATAGAGTCGCGCAATCAGGATGGCAATGGCAAACAGTGAGAAGATGAATATGCCGCCATAGAATAACAGCGCATTTCCTGCAATACTTTCCATAATTAAGGGTGATGATTAAAGTTGAGTATTCTTCTAATTACAATGTGTAAGGTTCTATCAGGTAGCAGCGCTTGTCGGGCTGGTATTCCAGCACCAGGGCAGTTTCGCCACTGTTTACCTCGGTTCCCGGCCGGCTGCACACCATCAGTATGATAGGAGCTCCGTTTCCATTCTGCGTTACCAAGGCCTGCCCAATTCTGGCACTGTTCACAGTGCTTTGCAGGGTACAGATCTTGCCAATGATCGAGGTGTTCTTATGTTCTTCGTCGAGCTTATCAAAAAGCTTTACAAAAGGAATGGTCAGCACTTTAGCCACAAATAAGCAGAGCCAGAAACCAACCCCGAGGGTGAGCAAACCTGGTAACAGACTTTGAAAACCCAGCAGATCGTTTACCACAATACAAAAGAGCCAGAGCGGTAAGATTAGAAAGGTAAGGAAAATCATGAGCGGTACACGGCCCAGATTAAAGTAACGCAGAATGTTATTAAGCCACTCCAGGCTACCTTCAGGATGTCCGTCGGCACCTGAATCCGTACCCAAATCCAGATCAAACATATCCAGGTCGGCCGCACCAACCACTACGGTACACCAGTACAGAACAATGGCAATGAGCAGCAGGGTTGGAATAACATTCGCTCCGGCTATGGCAAATTTTAAGAGTTCAATCATGGCGCTAATGGGTTATCAGTTGGTAGAGGTTGGTCAGTTACAATGCAAGAGGCGCCCTTTGCCGGGCAGGGGAAACAATTCCCCTGCTACATATTGCCTTCAGCAGCCGGCTTATTAATTCCAAGTCTGTCTTTCAGCGCTGCTAGTTCACCGGCAGTTTTGGCTGATTTCGGTCCGTCGTTAAGGGCTTTTTCAATCTCCTCATCAATGCTGCGGCTTTCGTTTGCAATCTGGCCGTAGCTTTCTGCCAGAGCTTCTTCCTGGGCTACTTTATCGCGCATGCGCTCCAGCATGGAAACAGTGCTGCTGCTATCGATCTGGGCAAGCTGCTTGTTAAGGCTTTTGGTGGCAGAGCTCACTTTTACACGGGCTTTAAGGGTTTTCAATTCATTCTCCCAGGTAGCAATATTGGCCCGGATGGTGCGAATGTTACCCTCCAGCTGGCGTACACTGCCTTCAAAACGCTCTACATCACGCTTGCTGCCTTCGCTTAGCTTTACTTTTTCCTCTTTGCGCAGCAGGGCCTCTCCTGCTAAACGATCTGCTTCAGCGCTGTCCATTTCGCCAGCCTGTGCTTTTTTAAGCAGCTGAATAGCTTTATGCTCGTAATCCTGGGCTTTTTGCTGATAGTCTTCGCTTTCGCTGCGCGACCTGATGGCCATGGCCTTCACTTCTGCAAGCGCCTGCAGGCTCTTATCGAGATCTTCCTTCATGTCGCGGATGCCCTGCTCGGTTAAGCGAATGGGGTTCTCCAGCTGGTCGATGGCAGAATGCGTTTCCGCCTGACCAATCTTAAAAAGTCTTCTGAAGATGTTCATGATAATTTGTATTTAGTTGTTGTTTTTATTTAAGTCTAAGACCCGGGGCTTGTGATTAAGATTTATGAAATGAGCGCGGGCTCATTTTTTTTCTTTTGTCGCACCCCTGTCATTATTGTCTTGCAAAGCGAATAAGCTCTTCTGAATATTCGGTCAGCAGCAGGCTCAGCGCATTGAAAGTACCTTCTACTTCATTGAGGTCCAGGTTTTCGAGCTGCAGGGTATTGCGGTACAAAACCTTGCGGCCCGTTTCGTCCAGCACAAAGGAGCCGGCTATCATATCCCGGTTCTTTTTCAGCAGGCTCCGGTAGACCTCCAGGCTTTCTTCACGAACCTCGAATATGAACTGCTCAATGATCAGGATAGGATCAGCACAGCCAATAACCAGGTTGTGAATGCCGCGCTCATCATGATTTACCATAAAGAGCCCCTCTGATTCATTTGCCAGCCTGATCTCGCAACCCATCTCCAGCAAATAGTTTTTCACTTTATCGAAATAGCAGTTCATTTGGTTAAAAGTTTTAGATTTACTCCGGATTGCTCAAAAGTAAAGAATAGCGCTATTTAAAGATATATTTGTTGGGCCATTGAGTAACAATATTTTTACAGATTGCTTTTACGGCCTTGTTGTTGATTTAAATATACGAAAGATTTAGCTAAAAGTAATAGAGTTGCTAAAAAAAATAGCAAATATTTTTTATGTCATATATCGGCAGGAACATTAAGCGTATCCGGGCAGTCAAAAAACTGTCGCAGGCAGCCTTTGCAGAGCTGTTCGATTTGGCCCGGCCAAGTGTAGGAGCCTACGAAGAAGGACGTTCAGAGCCTAAAATCGATACTATTATTACCATTGCTCAGCATTTCGGGCTTTCCATAGATGCACTCCTGCGCAAAGAGCTAACGGTAAATGAACTCTACAGCCTCGATATCCTCAAAGGAGAGTTTGACCCTACACAGCTTCCGCCTGCTTTGGGAAAAAGCTCAAAGTATGAGCAGGAGCAAACTGCCTCTCCGGACAAAATTAGCAGAACCCAGGGAGGGGGTCTGGCTTTTGTCAGTAAAGCCATGCGGCTGGAGTATATTGTCAACCTGAATAACAGGGACTTCCATAGCCGGCTACCAAAAGTAGCACTGCCTGAGGCACTGCAGGATAAAACCAGGGCGTTTGAACACAGCGGCGGAGAAATGCTCACAGATGGAGGCGGCCTGAAAGACGGGGACATCCTTACGGCCATACCAGCTCAGAAGGAAAAGCCCGCCCGCCTGCATGAAGGATGTATCTATATAGTGGTAACTGCTAAGGAGCTGCTGATACGCCGGCTAAAAAAAGCAGCCGAGAAAGAGTTGGTGTTTGAGGCAGACAATCCTACAGTGGGGACTGTTGCAGTTATACCGGAAGAGCTGCTGGAGCTTTGGGAGGTAAAAGGCTGCTGGAGCACCCAGCTGCAGCAACCCAGCCTGCTGGAACATAAATTGCTGGTGCTGGAAGAGCAGCTACGCCTGCTGAAAGACAGGGTAGGCAACCTTGAGGGGGGAGCATAAGCTGTAGTGCCTAAATAAAATTTCAGTTTCCAGCTACTGCCTGTGCTTTGACTATTTATGCCCGTTAACCACCAGGCATTTCAACAAGCTCATTACAGCCTGCGCTAAAGCGCTCTCCTATTCTACAAAATCCGCGTGCAGTAAAGCAGGGGTATTCAGGGGCTAATAATTTTGAGTTACAAAGGCTATTAAATAGAAAAGCCAGTCGGATAAGACTGGCTTCAAAAATTTTATACCTGCTGGCTGTTACAATAATTACATTCCCCCTGCGGTACGGTTAAAACCTCCCCACCATGTGTTATATTCGTTTTCAGTGATACCACCATCTCTGTCAGTATCGTAAACATCGAAAGTTCTGTCCCTGAATTCATTTTCATCAAGCCTGCCATCTCCATCAGCATCCCAATCGCTGTATGCACCAATCTGAGCAGTATCTACATCACGCATATAAGCATTACGCCCTGCATTCCATTCACTCTCATCAATATAATTATCCCGATTAGCATCCCAGCGGCCATAGTAATTAGCTTCAGTCCAGGCTGCACCAAATTCATCTCTATCCATCATGGTATTGGCATCTGCATCCCAGCGGCCATAACTTTCTTCTTCAGAAGCTTTGCAGGCAGATAGGCCCGCCACAATCAAAACAAAAATGAAAATGCCTGATATAGAGGTATTCTTTGTTCTCATAACTTATGATGTTTGAAAAATGCAGTTTAAGAAGTAACCAGACTAAAGAAGGTATGTTTAACTCCCGGGCCTGCAACTCACGAACTACTTCTTTTTAAAGATCAGCACCAGCAGAAAATTTGCTTTAAGCACCTGATAATCCGATTTATCCTGACATACAAAAAACCAGCCCCCTCGGAACTGGTTCTCTGATAAAATATTGAACAGCCATAGCGATCCGGCAGCATTACTGACTACAGGATACCAGTCTGTTTATGATCAAGGCTCCTGCCTTTGGCCATACCAGTCGTTGTACTCCTCTTCATTGATCATCCGGTCACCATCCCTGTCGTAATAGCCATAGATGCCTTCCCGGAATTCATCTTCGTTAAGCCTGTTATCAGCATCGTTATCCCAGTCACTATAGGCACCATTATAGCCCTGCATGTTTCTGTCCCTGCCGGCCCTCCACTCGGCCTCGTCCACAAAGCCATCATCATTCGTGTCCCAGCGGCCATAATACTCAGACCCACCCCATGCGTTGCTAAACTCCCGGTCATCCAGGGTAGTACTTCTGTCTTCGTCCCAGTCACCATAGGCCCGGTCATCATCAGTTGAACTTGTGCAGGTAGTAAAGCTAAGCAGTACAACTGCCAGCACTGCTAAAAAATATTGTGTAGTCTTTTTCATAGTTAATAATGAATTGGTGAAACATAACTGTTCTAAAGACAACCCTCTCCCAATCTATTATGTTTGTCAGGCAGGCATAAGAACACCCCTGCCGGCAGGAGTATATGAGGCAGGCAACCAATTATCTGCTAAGGGGTTATACAGGCATGAAACAGCTGCTAATCTTATGCCTGGCTCTGTACCTGGCATGTGCCTGCGACAACAGAACATCTCCGGCAGAGCGGGAGAACACCGACACCCTGCCGCCACGCGAAGCTACCGATCCGGTACCTGAGCCTCCTACGCTACCCGATACCAGTAGTGAAGAAGCCAGCAGCAGCTCCAATGAGCAAAATGAATTATATTATCGTATAAGCGGAACCGAACCTTTCTGGAGCCTGAATATCGGGAGTACCTACCTTACTTACCGTTCTATGGAAGGAGACTCGCTCAGCTTTCCGTATAACAGCCCCAAAAGAGCTGCCGGCCGCACCGACGACTGGGCACAGCTTTACCAGCTGGGCAATCAGGGCTGGGTACTTCTACGCAGGGGCAACACGCCCTGCTCTGATGGTATGAGCGACCATGACTATGCCTACACCGCTACGGTTTGGCTAAAAGGCCAGCTGCTGGATGGCTGCGGAGAAAAAAAGAATTAAGGTATTGAAAGAAAGTTGCAGCTGCAGGCAGCTATATTCTGAACAGGGCCTGCAGAAATCCTATATTCTCATTCTTGTTTTTCACGATCAGCAAAGGAATGCTCTTATTACATTCTGCCAGGCGCTCGGCCACGCTGCCCATCAGTGCAGCGGCAGCAGCGGTTTTGCCTCTTGATCCTATCACAATCAAATCGGCCTGCTCCTGAACAGCCTGGTCAAAAATCTCCTTGACCGGGTCATGGTTATCATCAAGGGTAAATACACAGGGAATACTATGATAATGCTCCGGAAGCTTCTTAATGAACTTCTGGTAATTATTTTGAGCATGCTGCAACATAATGCCGGCAAACTCTTCCATACTTTTACCGGTAGTATGCCAGCCTGTAGGCAGATCATATACATGCTGGCATTTAACCTCAAGCGGAATTTGTGAGTTTTCCTGAACCTTTAGCGCTTGCCTGAGTGCCTGCAGGGAATGTTCTGAAAAATCAACTGGCACTAAAATTTTATCCATTTTTCGGGGTAACACTTCAGGCACCAGCAGCACAGACCGGTTGGCAGCTTTCACTACTTTCATGGGAATGGCACCGCTCCCCTTCATCCCATTTTTATGCCCAAGCAGCAGCAGGTCTACATCTTTTTGCTGGGCAAGCTTAATCAATTTATCAGTAGGGTTCCCTTCATGTACTTCTACAATAGTTTCGCAGCCTGTGAGGGGCTCAAATAAGCTATTTACCTGTTGCTTTACACCATGCATTATATTTTCATCTACCGGAGCCAGGATATTCCCCCATTTTTCCCGCAGCTCTTTTGGCATATCCAGATTGGTGGATATGTGCATAAAATACACCTTATCGCTATTCATCATACGTGCGGTGTAGCACGAAAAGCGAATCAGTACCTCATCCATCTGAGAAAGATCGAGGCTTACCAGAATTTTATTGACTATAAATTTGTCTTCCATAAGAGGCTGCTAAAAATGTTCACAGGCTGGTTGAGGCTTAAATGTACTGCCAAGATTTAAGTTTTTCAACATCTGGCGGCTCCGGTTAGCCTCTATTACAAAAACAATTGTACCTTTGTAAACAGATCAGTAAGAGAAGGTTTGAAAACACTTGAAAAACCCGAAACCACACAGGCGCTTACTGCCAAGAGTGGCTTTCTATATAAACTGAAGGATAAGTGGGGCTTGCAAAGCATGGTGCAGGTAGTTGCAGTATTGGCTGTTTTTACTCTTACCGGCTCTACTGTTGTATTTATCCGTAAATTTTTATTTGCAGGCTTAGGCTTTGATGAAGCAACCCCCTTCTGGCTTAAAACTGTTGCCTATCTTTTATTCGTAATGCCTTTTTACCAGATTATGCTGCTCGCTTATGGCTTTTTGCTGGGGCAGTTCTCCTTCTTCTGGGAGAAGGAAAAGAAGCTGGCCAGGCGCATTGGCAGGCTTTTCAGCCGCTAATTTTCTGCTACTTATACCAACACCAGGCTAAAGAAAAACAGCTACACAAAGCTGGTCTGGCTCAACACCGGCACCTTATTCTGATGCTGGTACAGTCCGGCCATGCAAAGCACCAAAGCAATAGCAGCTTCTGACTTTCCGGCAAAAGCCTGAACCCTGGATTATTTTTTGGCCAGTAAAACACCCACTCCCGGCTTCTATGCAACCTACTTCTATTTTTAGCTGTTATTGGTAAAGTATGGCAAAGAGACGGGACCCCCTAAAACCCGAAGAGAAACGTAAGCTAAGCAAGGAAAACCTTGGCAAGCTGGCAGGCATTTTTCATTACATCATGCCTTATCGCTGGCTTTTTGCTGCAGGCATTACCGCCCTGGCCTTATCGAGCCTGGGTTTATTAACCTTTCCCTATGTAGCAGCCCGCCTTATTGATGCCGCCACAGGTACAGATGAGTGGTATATCAGGGGTGTTAACCAGATCGCTTTGCTGCTGCTTGGCATTCTGCTGATACAGGCCGTATTTTCATTTCTGCGGGTATACTTTTTTGCACAGGTAAGCGAGCGGAGTATGGCCGATCTCAGGCGCAGCCTCTATGGCCGCTTTGTAAGCCTGCCCATGAGCTTTTACGACAGCCAGCGCACCGGAGAACTGCTAAGCCGTATTACCTCCGATGTATCGCAATTACAGGATACCTTTACCGTAACGCTGGCAGAGTTTGTTCGCCAGGTGCTCACCTTAACCGTAGGTACCAGCATTATCTTCTACTTTACACCCAAGCTGGCCCTCTTTATGCTGGCCACCTTCCCGATCATCGTGGTGCTGGGCATGCTGTTTGGTAATTTTATCAGGAGGCTTAGCAAACAGATACAGGATGAGCTTGCCACAGCCAACATAGTGGTAGAAGAAACCCTGCAGTCCATCAGCATGGTGAAAGCCTTTACCAGCGAGCGCTACGAAACACAACGCTACAGCACTGCCCTTAACCGGGTGGTGGCAACAGCCCTGAAGGCGGCTGGTTACAGGGGTGCCTTTATTTCATTCATCATCAGCATACTCTTTGGCGGTATGGTGGCCGTGGTGTGGTACGGTGCCCTGCTGGTACAAAGCGGAGAAATGCAGGTAGGGGACCTGCTGGCCTTTATCATGTACATGATGTTTATTGGTGGCTCCATTGCCGGGCTGGGCGATTTATACGGGCAGCTGCAAAAAGCCATTGGCGCCTCAGAACGGGTGCTACAAATTATTGCAATGCCTGGCGAAATGACCCTGGAAGAACCCATACAACGCCTGCCAATCAGCGGCAGCATTGAGTACCGGAACATTGGCTTCTCCTACCCCACCCGCCCCGAGACAGAAGTACTGCAGAACCTCCGCCTGCGCATTGGCAGCGGCGATAAGGTGGCGCTGGTGGGCCATAGCGGTGCCGGCAAATCTACAATTGTGCAGCTGCTGCTGCGTTTTTATGAGCCGGAGCAGGGGCAAATTCTGGTAGACGGCCAGAACATCAATACCTATGATCTTAGTGCTTACCGGGCAAACCTGGGCATTGTGCCCCAGGAGGTTATCCTGTTCGGGGGCAGCATCCGTGAAAATATAGCTTATGGACGCCCCAATGCTACAGAAGCAGAAATACGCGAGGCAGCCCGCAAAGCCAATGCACTGCAATTTATCGAAAACTTCCCCGAAGGCTTTAGTACCCTAGTAGGCGAGCGTGGCGTAAAGCTTAGCGGAGGTCAGCGGCAACGTATTGCCATTGCCCGCGCTATTCTGAAAGATCCTAAAATCCTGATCCTGGACGAAGCCACCTCATCGCTCGATGCCGAAAGTGAGCACCTGGTACAAACCGCTCTTGATGAGCTTATGCACGGACGTACCACCATCATCATTGCACATCGGCTGGCTACCATTCGCAAAGCAGATCGTATTTATGTGATCAGTGGCGGCCAAATTGTAGAAAGCGGCACCCACGAAGAGCTGCTGCATCAAACCGAAGGCACCTATGCCAACCTGGTACGCCTGCAGCTGCAGGAAGAAGAGTGACTGTGAGGTAGGCTTAGTGGCAGGCACTCACCACGAGCCACTTAATAACCACCACTTATGTCAAAGAATCAAAACCCAATTCTTCAACAAGCCGTAGCTATATATAGTAATAAATCAGATTTTTTAACTATAAAGAGCCATGGAATCATCGAGGATAGAGGCGGTAAGGGATTCACTAAAACCAATGCGTGTACGCCTGCTGGCGCATGAAATATATGTACAACTTGAGACACTGGACGACCTGCGCGAATTTATGGAGCACCATATATTTGCCGTATGGGATAATCTTTCACAGCTAAAGGCCCTGGAAAATGCCATCTCCAGCACCAATAAGTTCTGGATTCCCAGCCAGGATCCTGTTAGCAACCGTATTATCAACGAAATGCTGGTAGAAGAAGAAAGCGACAGTGATGGGAACGGCGGCTACATCAGCCATTTTGAGCTGTACCGCAAGGCTATGCAACAGGCCGGGGCAAAAACTTATATGATTGATCGTTTCCTGGTCCTGATGCAGGAAGAAAAAGACCTGGAAAAAGCACTGGAAAAAATTCGTATGCCGGAGAGCATCAAGAATTACCTGCGCCTTAACTGGGAGATCTGCAACAACAGCAAACCCCATGAATTAGCTGCTGCTTATTTTCTGGGCCGCGAAGATGTGGTTTCTGAACTGCTGCACCGCCTGGACAAATACCTGCTGAACTTTCATCAGAAAGACCTTGCCCTTTACCGCGATTACCTGATGCGCCACACCAAGGTGAACGAAAAGGAACAGAAGCAACGCTTAGAAGCAGTAATGAACGAGCTCTGTGGAGAAGATGAGCAGAAATGGCAGGAAGCCGAAGTTGCTGCTAAAAAAGCCCTTGAGGCCCGCTACACCCTTTGGGATGGCATGCTGCTGCTGGCGGTTTAGGAGATTTGTGATTTGGTGAGGGAGCTGAGCTGATATGGTTGATTTTACTGAGGTTAATGTGCTGGCCGAAGAACATTAACTGAACAGTGATTGCGGGCAATTGCGCACCTGCCCACCCCGTCATTGCGAGGCACGAAGCAATCTGTCAGCAATGCCCAGAAAGCTAGCTTTTACTGGTTTCATCATCAAAACACCCGGCAGAAGCTTAACAGCGGCTTTATTGAAATAGTAGATATAGCTGATAATAAAATGTCTCACTATAACAGCTAACAGATTGCTTCGTGCCTCGCAATGACGATTATTAATCAGGCATATTACTCAACCCCTATCACTTCCGGCCGCTTGTTTATATGCTGAATATACAGCTCCAGCAGCCCGTCGTAGGTGCCCCAGCGCATAAAACGCGCGTCTTTCAAAAGCTGCTGCAGGCGGGGCATAAAGTCCTGCTGCAGGCCTTCGGCCACAATAAGCTGCAGGGCTTCTTTGTAGCGGCTGATGAGGGTAGAATTAAAACCTCCGCTGATGTAGCCCCTGTTGCCACTGGTACCCTTGGAGGCAGAAAACTCCACCATAGTTTCGGACTGGTACAGGAGCAGGTCGGCTACATCGTAGGGAAAAGGGCTAAGCTTGCGAAAGCGGGAGAGCAGCTCCCGGGTTTTGGCAGCCCGCGGGCGTTTTACACTACGGCCCGTAGGGAAATAATGCTGCCGGATTTTTTTCTTGTAATCGCCTATCAACCCGCCGCCATCCTGGCTCAGCTCCTGTTGGTAGTATTCTTTTACGATGGGAAATTTCTTGTAGAGCTTCAGCAGCTCTTCCTGTAATTCTTCCTCGCTCATCTCCTGGAGGTGCTTTTTTACCTCCCGCACTCCTATGGCCATAATGATACTAAATAATAAATCTCCAGCCTTTTTCTCTGCGGAACTGCCGGTTTGTTCTATGATGCTCTGGATACCCGAAACTGATTTTCTGCTGGTAAGACCTGAATATAGCGCTGCAGTTTCTCCTTTAGTAACGGAAAGGTTTATTTGGGTAGATTTATTTGGGTAGATTTATTTGGGTAGATTTATTTGGGTAGATTTATTTGGGTAGATTTATTTAAACGCCTGATTAATTCCTCCCCTAAAATTACTTTCGAGATTTTTTTCCAGAGCAGCCGCTTGTGGTTATCAGTTCTGTACTTCATCCAGTCTTGTAAAGTAGTGTTTATACAGCTCAACAGCAATGCAATGGCGCTCCTTGGGCGCAGGCTTTATCATGACAAACAGTAAAGAGACATATATAGTTGGAATTGGTGCCTCGGCAGGCGGCATTGATGCGCTTAAGCAGTTTTTCCGGGCCCTGCCCGATCATCCTCCCGCTGTTTTTGTGGTGATACAGCACCTATCGCCCCACTACGAAAGCAACCTGCACAAAATACTGGAAGATTACACCAGCATGCCGGTGACCAAAGTCACTGAAGAAACAGCCGTTGAACCAGGGCATGTGTATGTGATCCCTGAAAAAAAACAACTGAGGCTGCGCGATTCCAGTATTATCCCGGAAGAGCGTCCGATCCAGAAGGTGATCAACCTGGCCATGGATGTATTTTTTGAGGCCATGGCCATGACCTATGGCGAAAGATCTATTGGCATTGTGCTCTCCGGCACTGGTTCTGATGGCGCTCGTGGCGTACAGATCATTAAATCGCGCGGCGGGGTGGTGATGGTGCAAAGTCCGCAATCGGCCAGCTTCGACAGCATGCCCACAATAGCCATTACCTCCGACAGCCCCGATTATATAGCCAGCCCTGAGATTTTGGCGAAAGAGCTGTATGCGTATATTAAAAACCCGGGCCTGCTGGACAAAGAAAAACTAGCCAAAGAACACTCCAGCCAGCGCGATATTCTGCAGGACATCATCCTGGATGTCAGCAGTTATTCAGGCATTAACTTCAGAGGTTATAAACTGGGCACCATCATCAGGCGTGTTGAAAAACGCATCAAAGTAAGCCACCTCTCCGACCTGCAGGAGTACGAATATTTTTTGCGCCACAATCCTAAAGAAATGCAGCAGCTCTACTATGACCTGCTGATTGGTGTTACGCGCTTTTTCAGAGATCCCGAGGTTTTCAAAAGCCTGGAGGAAACCGTTATTCCGCAAATATGCCAAAACAGCAGGGGGCTGGAACCCATTAGAATCTGGACAGTAGCCTGCTCCTCCGGCGAAGAAGCTTACTCCCTGGCCATTCTCTTTGATGAGTACATGAACAGGCACAACCTGAACCTGGAGTACAAGATCTTTGCCACCGACATTGACCAACGTGCCATAGAAATTGCCAGTGCCGGCCGCTATTCTGCAGCCATTGAAGAGGATGTAAGCCCTGAACGCCTGAACAGGTATTTCAACAAGCTGGGCGAGTATTATGAAGTAAAAAAAGATATCCGCAGGCAAATCATTTTCTCCAGGCACAACCTGATCGGAGATCCCCCATTCATTCGGCAGGACCTCATTACCTGCCGAAACCTGTTTATTTACCTGCTGGATGAGTTACAAAACAAAGTACTGCAAACCTTTAACTACTCCCTGAAGTCTGAAGGATACCTGCTGCTGGGAGCTACCGAATCGGTGAACGAACAGGAGAACCTTTTCCAAACCCTTGATGTGCGCAACAAGATCTTCAGGAATAAGGTAAGCGGAAACCTTAGGCCACACCGGCCCACGGCTTACCAGCTAAGCGAACCCCAGCACCACCTGCACAATATGCAAATTTACCGGAACTGGGCGCACACCACCACACCCCATGAGCAGTATGCCGATATGCTGGTAGAGTGCTTTGCACCACCTGCTCTTGTCATCAACCAGCAGGAAGATGTACTCTATACCGCCGGCAACCTGCAGCGCTACCTGCACTTCCCCAATAAGCGCGTAAACCTTAGTATATACAGTATGTTACGCGGCAAACTGATCCTGGTATTCCGCAATGCCCTGCGCCAGCTGGCCAATGGTGGAAACGATATTATATTCAAAGACTGCCAGGTGGAAAGCGAGAACAAGCAGACCCTGCTTGTTGACCTGAAATTCAGCATCCTGGAAAATTCGCGCCCCGAGCCTGTTGAAAGGCTCTACCTGGTAGAGTTCTGGGAGATAGAAGCGGCTGCAGCTCAGGCCACGCCCTCCAGGGTAATTGAACAGGATAGTTACTCCAAAACCGAGATCGAAAACCTGGAACAGGAACTAAAAGTAGCCCGGCGCCAGCTGCGCATCACCACCGACGAGCTGGAAACGATTAATGAAGAGATGCAGTCGGCCAACGAAGAGCTGCAAAGCGCTAACGAAGAGCTGCAAAGTACCAATGAAGAGCTGCAGTCGAGCAACGAAGAGTTGCAGACGGTAAATGTAGAGCTTAAGAACAAGATTGATGTGGTTACCGTACTGCACGACGACATCAACAACCTGTTCAACAGCACCCAGCTGGCAGCAATCTTTCTGGATAGCAGCACCAACATCCGCAAGTTTACTCCCCCGGCCAAGCACTATTTCAACCTGCGCGAAACCGATGTGGGTCGGCCCATTGGCCACTACAGCTACAATTTTATACATCCTAACATTATAGAAGATGTAGAAAAGGTGCTGGAGCAGTTTTTACCTGTAGAGCGCGAGGTGGAGCATAATGATGGCAGCTTCAGCATTATGCGCATACTGCCTTACAAAACCGAAAGCCGCCAGGTAAAAGGGGTGGTCATTACCTTTACCGACATCACAGAACTAAAGCTAAGCAATAACAAACTGCTGAAGCTTACCGAGGAGGTGCTGGCCAATGAGCGGCACCTGAAGTCGCTGCTGGACCATACTCCCGATTTTATTGTGCGCTATGACCGCCAGCTGCGCTACTCTTTTGTAAACAAGGCCCTGCTGGAGGCCAGTGGCCTTGGCTACAAAGACTTTATTGGCCGGGAGCGCGTAGGCCTGAAAATGCTGAAGGAAGACAAAGAAACCCGACAGCTGATGCAGGAGGTACTGGAAAAGCGCGAGGTGCGCGATTACTACTACACCTATCCCCTTGCTAATGGTCAGGAAAAGCACTTTTATGTAAAGCTGGTACCTGAGTTTAGCGAAGAGGAGCCCACGGTAATCAGTATCCTGTCCGTTTCTACCGATATTACCGATCTGAAAATGGCCGAGCAAAAACTGCTCAACAAAAACAAGATCCTTTCTAAAATCTACGACCGCATGGACAACTTTGTGCATGCCATTGCCCATGACCTGCGCACCCCCATGGTGAACCTGAAAATGCTGGCCGACCTATTTAAAATAAGCCAGCAGGAAGAGGAGCGCGAAGAATACGTCAGGCTGATTGGCAATTCGGTGAACAAACTGGACAATACGCTGAACGGACTGATCAAAATTATTGAAGTAGCCAACGACAGTGATGTCAACTACCGGGAAATAGCCTTTGAGGATGCTCTTAGAAATGTACTTCAAGAATTTAAGGGCGCCCTGCGGGAGTATGAAGTACAGCTCGAAACCCATTTTGAAGACTGCTCTACCATTACGTATGCCGATGTATACCTGAACAGTATTCTGCAAAACCTTATCAGCAATGCTATTAAGTACCGGCATCCGCAGCGTACGCCACACATCATCCTGCGCACCACCTGTAGCCCCGAATATGTTATCCTCACCATAGCCGATAATGGGCAGGGGTTTGATATGGAGGCTGTGCAAAACAGTCTGTTTAAGCCTTTCAAGCGCTTTCATGAGCAGGCTAGTGGCATGGGTGTTGGTTTGTACATTATTAAACACATGGTGGAGCGGAATGGCGGTAGGATTGACGTAGAAAGCCGGCTGCATGAAGGCACCAAATTTACCCTATATTTAAAACCTTATGACCAGTAAAGTTATTCTGCTTGTTGACGACGACCCGCTCTTCCTGATGCTTACCCGCAAGCTGCTGGAAGACCAGACCTACCTGCAACGCATCGATGTCCTGAGCTCGGCGGAGGAATTAATACGCTATTTTCAGGAGCTGAGAGCAACAGGTGCTTCTTTTCCTCATGCCGTTTTCATCGACATCGATATGCCCCTGATGAGCGGCCTGGAGCTGGCCGAACAAATCCATGCCGATTTCCTGCGCCAGCAGCCCCAGACAAAACTCTTTATTCTGTCGTCTTCCATCAGCCAGCGCGATCGGCAAACAGCTGAAAACCTGCAGTCAGTTGCGGGCTATATGGAAAAGCCCCTTTTGCCCGATAAACTTAAAGAGGCCTTAGGCATGGAAAAGAGGCAGCCTGGCGACAGGGATTTTATAAATAGACCGGCCAAACACCATTGGCTGCCGTTTTAAACCCTTTTTTCAGATTCTGATCTTCCATAGTAGCTAACAAGGTTCTGCGCTCCTCCAGAAACCGCAGTGCTACCCAGAGGGTCGACTCAAACCCTTGCTCCTGCTTGAGCAGCAGGTCATCGGGGCTGTAACTGTGACCGGTATGGCACTTATAATGGGTGTAATTGTTATGTCGAATGTTGAATAAAACACCCCCGCAATCCGGACAGCTAAAGAGGCTTTGCTCTCCCAGCCTTCACAGCACATTAATGCCCGTGGCTAACCTTTCTGCAATGGCCGCCTCTGTTTTCACATATTCCGGAACTGATTTATGCTGCACTTCCTGCTGCAGCACTTCCTCCAGTACTGCGCCCATTTTCATCAGCGATACACAAAAATTCACCTCCACATGGTTCAGCACAGAAAGTGGCATATCAGGATACTCCGCTTCATTAGGGTCTTGCACAATACAGGTACCCCCACTATTGTTGATGGCAATCATGCCGGAAGTACCATCGTGCAGGTAACCTGTGAGCACAATGCCTACTGAGCGGCTATCGAAAGCAGCCGCGGCAGAACGGAAAAGAATATCAATGGAGGGCTTCCAGCGGTTTTCAGCAGGTCCCACTCCTAATTTTATCCCTTCTTTACTTACAATTAAATGCTTGCCGGGTTGGGCTATATAAATATGCCCCTTCTGAATAGGAGCCCCGTCTTCCGCCAGTACACAGGGCAGTTGACTAAGCTGTTGCAGCTTGTGCACCAGAAAGCTGCCAACGCCTGTTTCTGCTACATGCATCACCACAAAAAAAGGCTGCGTCCATTTCCGGCCGCAGCTGACTTACCAGTTCCTGCAGGGCTCCCACGCTCCCGCCGATGCCCCTATCACCACCATGTAGGAGGGTTCTGCTGTTGTATTCATACGCTCTGCTGTCTCATCACTCTTAGAATTTTATAACCACTAAAAGCTGTAAAATTGTTTAATGGGAGGATGATTATTGGTTGCTAAGTGGATGATTGGGTAAAAGCTCGGCCCTGTCAGTTCTAACTTCTAACCCTTAACCTCCACTTGGGCCTTCAGCCTGTCCAGAAAAGGGATTTGGGCAGCATTGATGTAGCGGCAGGCCTCCTCGTAAGAGAACCAGCGGGCTTGGTCTACTTCGGGATAGGACTGCCACCTGCCACTTTTGTAAGGCCACTCAATTTTCATCGTATTGCACTGAATACCCTGCTCCTCCTCCCATGCACCCTCAAAAGCCCAGGCCCAAACTGTTTTGCCGCCTTTTTGCTTAATGCTCTCCAGCGGCAGAAACGGAGCTACCGGGCTAATGCCAGTCTCTTCCAGAAACTCCCGCTGCGCAGTCTGCAGCAGCTCCTCCCCTTCGTTTGGCAGGCCTTTGGGAATGCCCCACCAACCCTTATCTTTTTGAGTAAAGTAAGGCCCGCCCGGGTGCACCAGAAAATATTGCAGCTCATTGGGTTGTTGGGGCAACCGGCGGTACATTAAGAGTCCGGCACTTAAGTTCTTAGGCATAGGGCTATTATGTTTTCATGCAGAGTAAACAGCTAATGGAAAACATAGTTATCGTGAGTTATGGATTCTGGCAAAGGTTAATAGAGGCAGGAAATTCCCCTGCCCTGCTTATAGACAGCGGCCTGCGCAACCACCCCGATCCCGAAGGGGTTCTGCCGGCTTTTCTGGTAACTTCCTTTAGGGACGGGGCTATATGTGCAGGTTGGAAAAACCGGGATGATGCCCTTTTACAGCTCCACAATGATGCCCAGCGTAGGGATGGTAGTGCCACTGGTGTTGCGCAGCAGTTTGCCTAAATACAGCTCAGGGTTCTGAGGATCTGCTACCGGACGCCCCGCTGCATCACGCACCACATCTATATTTTGCTGAAACTCCACTTCGTAGCCATAGAGGTTCTGCACATCGAAATAAAGGTTCAGGCTCCAGCGCGGAAAGAAATACTTCTTATCGATTCGCACATCAAGCTGATGGAAGGGTTTCAGGCGGCCTTCGCTAAGGCGGCTAAAATCAGTGATTCCCTGGCCGCTGCGATCCCAGTTTTCACGGTTCAGCGAAGCCTCATAATCATAAGGCGTAAAGGTAGGGCCGCCGCTAAGCAAAAAGCGGGTACCAAGCTCCCAGTTCCGCTTAAAGCGTTTGCCCCCTGTCAGGCTAATGATGTGGCGGTAATCCCAGGCAGAAGGCTTATAATCGTTATTAAGCCCGGTAAATTCGCTGCGCACCAGTGTATAGGCAAGGGTTCCGTAAAAAGTGCTGGCAAGCTTTTGCTGAAGCAGAAACTCCAGCCCATATGCCCGGCCTTTGGAGCCGGAGGTAACCGGGTTTTGTCCCACCACGCCAAAATCGGCACCCAGGTTGGCCAGTGATACACCCAGGTCCAGCAGGTAAGGGTAGTTTTTATACCACTTATAGAAACCTTCCATGGTAAGGCGCATAAAATTATTGGGTGCCCACTCCAGGCCCGTTACCAGGTGATCAGCCTGCAGGTATTTCAGGCCATTCTGCTGGTTAACAAGTCTCCCGCCCTCGGTACTTCTGTAGCCCATTACCACATAGCTGGGCAGCTGGTAGTAGCGGCCGGCATTAAAGTTCAGGCTCCATTTGGGCAGAAAATAATAAGCCGCCGATACGCGGGGCGAAAACTGCTGCCACATCTTGTTCATTTCACCGGAGTAGTCTGTGGCATCCATGCGGAAACCTGCAGAGAGCACCAGTTGCCCCTGCAGCAAATCCTGGCTAGCCTGCCCAAAAACACCCCACTTGCTGAGCGATAGCTCTGAGGTAAAATCTTTGGTAATGGGCTGGCCCTGTACTACGGTTTTGAAATAATCGTCTGCAAAGTACCCGGCTCTTTCATAATTAAGGCCCCAGGTAAACCGTAGTCCACTGCTTAGCTGCCGGTAGTCTTCCAGCCGCAGCTTGTTTTCGATCTCCTGCGAGTGGTAATCGAGCAGGAGGTTCTGGGGTTGGCTGCTGTCGTTATTCGCCCATTTCACAGCCGCATTGTTGAGCATATTGCGGCTCAGCACAACCGTATAGAAGCCATTCTTTCTGAAGTACTCCCACTTGCCCCCGATGGTGTAATTCCACTGATCAGAGATCGGCAGGTTGTTGAGCTGGTAACGCTGCTCCTCGGTTTCATTGGCCTCCAGGTTCAATTCAAAATTATCCAGGCCTCCCAGGCTGATGAGGGTAAAGCGGTTTTTGCGGTTAGGCTGCCACTGGTATTTCAGCTGATAATCGTTATAAACGGGTAAAAATGGTAACTCCAGTGCCTTAAAGAGCAGCTGCAGGTAGCTGCGGCGAACCGAAACAATAATAGAAGCGCTATCTCCTACCGGTCCCTCGGCCGTTAAACCAAAATCTGTAGCCCCCACTATGCCGTTAAATACCCATTTATCGCTGCGGCCCTCACGCTGCCTGAATTCAAAAATGGAAGAAAGCGCCCCGCCCCGGTTGGCCGGAAAAGCGCCAGAATAAAAATCTACTTCTTTGATAAAATCAACATTAATAAGTCCTACGGGTCCTCCGCTGCTTCCCTGGGTCTGAAAGTGGTTGATGTTAGGCACCTCTACCCCATCCAGGTAGTATTTGTTTTCGCTTGGAGCCCCACCCCTGATGATGATATCGTTTCGAAAAGAGGGTGCCGTAGCAGCTCCCGGCAGGGAGCGAATAACTTTACTGATGTCGCGGTTGCCGCCCGCACTACGGCGAATTTCGTCGGGGCCAATGCTGCGGAGCGAAACAGGACTTTCGTCGGTTTTGCTAAAGGGGGTGGCTACAACCTCTATTTCCTGCAGCCGTTCGGCCTCTTCTGAAATGGCTACGGCTACCTCGGCAGGGCGAGAGTTTGTTACAGCCACCTCATAGATATGCTCGGTTTTATACCCCAGGCTTCGTACTTCCAGGTTATAGAGCCCCGGCTCCAGGTCCTTCAGCTCAAAACGGCCTCCTTCAGTTGTGGTGGCACCTGTGGTTGTACCACTAATCACTACAGTAGCATAGGGCACCGGTTCATTGGTGGCTTTGTTTAACACCCTTCCCCGTATAATACCCTGCTGAGCACAAAGCATCAGGGGCAGCATTATCAGCAATAAACTTAAATAACAAAGCCGTGTCATGTTTAATTTTATTTAAACAAAATTAAACAATTAAAACATGAAATGAGGTTATGGCGACAGAAGATTATTGCTTTACAGCCAAAGAAATTTCTTCCTTCAGTGAAATAAATTAGGCTTTTTTCTTCCAGAGCTGCCACCAGGGGGTGCCGGGATAGTGGTGATGCTCCCAGTGGTATCCGAAAAAATAGCAGCTTAAGAATGCCAGGAGGTGGTTTTTGCCCTGGCTGCCGGATTTATGCCTGTTATCAGGGGCATGCTCTCCTTTGTGGGGCAGATAAGTGCCAAAATAAAACAACTGTAGCGTTGCTAAAATGCTGGGAATCATCCAGAACAGGATAACATTCTGCTGCGGGAAGATCAGGATGAGCAGGTTATAGGTAACAGCCATGGCCACTACCTGCCAGATGGTGATGTACTGCCGCAAAAAGCTGAAATACCACAGGAAGAAATTATCGCTGTGGTGGTAATCGGGATCATCGTCGGTAGCTACAAAGCGGTGGTGCTGGTGGTGGCGGGGGTACAGGCGCGGATACCAGTTATAGGCAAACAACATAGCAGTAAGCCAGCCTATCGTATTGTTGAGCCGGCGGTTTTTACTAACGGCGCCATGCATGGCATCGTGTGCCGTAATAAACAAACCTGTGTAGAGGTGCATTTGCAGTAGCACCAGCAGCCAGCTAATGGGTGAATACCAGTTGATGGTATATTGCGTAAGCAGAAACCACAGGCTTAACGTCCAGGCAGCAACAATGGCCAGAGCTATAAAAACGCCCAGGTGCCTTTGCCAAAATGATATGGAGGTTACTGCCACTGACATGCCGTAGCGTAAAGATACAAAAGGATTAAGTTTTAGTAAGTAAGCAGGCGATTGCGCACATGCTGCATAAGCCACATGGGGGTGGAGGTTGCACCGCAAATACCCACCTTGTCGTTGGCCTTAAACCAGGCGGAATCTATTTCTTCGGGCCGGCTGATGAAAAAGGTATGCGGGTTTCTGTCTTTACACACCCCATACAATACCTTCCCGTTAGAGGATTTGGTGCCCGAAACAAATACTACTTTATCGTAGTGGCTGGCAAAATCACGTAATTCTTTATCGCGGTTACTTACCTGCCGGCAGATGGTATCATTTGCATTTACCTCAATACCCTCCGCTTCCAGCAAGGATTTTATCTGATAGAAATTATGGGTGCTTTTGGTTGTCTGGCTATAAAGGGTAAGAGAACGGGGCAGCTCCTGCATGGGCAACTCTGCAATATCCTGAAATACAACAGCTTTGTTATTTGTTTGCCCTAAAAGACCTACCACTTCGGCATGGCCATGCTTGCCGTAAATGTAGATGTTATCGCCCTTATCGAATGAATTTTTGATGCGGTTCTGCAGCTTGAGCACCACCGGACAGGAAGCATCTACCAGGCTTAAATTATTTTGCAGCGCCAGCTCGTAAGTAGACGGAGGCTCACCATGAGCACGAATCAGTACCGTTTCGTTGTGCAGTTCCCGGAGTTGATCGTGATTGATAATCATAAGCCCTTTTTCCTCCAGGCGGCGTACCTCCTCATCATTATGCACGATATCGCCCAGGCAGTACAGGTAACCCTGTTCTTCCAGCATGTCTTCAGCCATTTCTATGGCGTAAACAACACCAAAGCAAAAGCCTGAATTCGGATCAATATCTACTTTTAAATTAAGCATAGGTCTCTACTTACAACAAGCGAAGGTAAGGGCAAAAAGTTTCAGGCAAATAAGTATTTGTTTAAATATAGTTACAAAATGTTAAACTGATAACGTAGCATTGTTTGTGCCAGCAGCAGCAGCTTTTTTTGGTCGGCTATCCGAATACGCTCTTTAAGAATGCGGGAGGCCGGACAAAGGCGGATTTTGTTGAACAATTTCTGATAATAGAGATAAGCAAGATAAACACCCATTTGCGCCCCCTGCGGCAATTTTATAATGCCGGCATAAGCATCCCTGAAATCTTTGTCTATGTCTTTCTCGATTTGCTGCTTGGCAGCGGCCGAAAACTTGCTAAAATCTACTCCGGGAAAATAAACTCTGCCACGTTCCTCAAAATCGCTTTTGATGTCGCGCAGAAAGTTTACTTTCTGAAAGGCAGCTCCCAGACTGCGGGCGGGTCCTTTCAGGGCCTGGTATTGGGCATCGTCTCCCTCGCAAAACACGCGCAGGCACATCAGGCCTACTACCTCTGCCGATCCGTAAATGTACTCCTGGTATTTACTCTGGTCATAACGGGTCTGGTCCAGGTCCATTTCCATGCTGTGCAGAAAAGCATCAATCAGCTCCCACTCAATGCCATAGGTACGCACCACCTGCTGAAAGCTGTGCAGCACCGGATTCAGGCTTATCTTTTCTTCCAGCGCCAGCAGTGTATCCTGCCGGAAGCGCTCCAGCAGCATGGATTTATCATGATCATGAAAGGTATCTACTATTTCATCGGCATAGCGCACGTACCCATAAATGGCGTAAACTGGATAGTGAAACCGCTTGTGCAGCGTACGAATTCCAAGGGTAAAAGAAGTGCTGTATCGCTGTGTAATGAGCTTACTGCACTCAAATGTTGTTTGATTAAAAAGATCGATCCCTATCATACCACCAATAGCTGAATGTTAATTTGCTATGTCTTTGTTAATCTCACCGGCTACCACCTGTCCTGATATCAGTGAAGGCGGAACACCGGGTCCCGGCACAGTTAGCTGGCCTGTATAGTAAAGGTTTTTTACCTTTTTACTTTTCAGAGAAGGCTTCAGGAGTGCTGTCTGGCGCAGGGTATTGGCTAAACCATATGCATTGCCCCGGAAAGCATGGTAATCACTCATAAAATCTTTATGGGCATAGCTGCGCTTGTATACCACTGCATCTGCTACCGACTGGCCTGTCAGGTCTTCCAGCCTTGTCATAATACGATTATAATAGTGCTCTCGGACTTCTTCCGTATCCTCCAGGCCTGGTGCTACCGGCACCAGCAGAAACAGGTTTTCAGATCCGGCAGGGGCCACAGTTGGATCTGTAATAGAAGGTACGCAGGCATAAAAGAGCGGATCGCTGGGCCATTGCGGCTGCTGGTAAATTTCCTGCGCATGCTTTCCGAAATCGCGATCAAAAAACAGGTTGTGGTGCTGCAAATTCTGGAGCCGCTTGTTAACACCCAGGTAAAATAAGAGGCTGGAGGGAGCCATGGTCCGTTTTTTCCAGTAATCAGTTCCATAGGTGCGCCATTGCGGATCCAGCAACTCCTGCTCCACATGGTGATAATCTGCACCTGCCACCACCACATCGGCTTTAAAATCTCCTTTAGCAGTTACTACTTTGGTTGCTTTGCCCTTTTCTACCACTATTTGGTGCACGGGGCAATCCAGTACCAGCTGCACGCCCTGATCCTGGGCTACCTTTACCATGCCCTCCACAATTTTATGCATACCTCCCATAGGGTACCAGGTGCCCAGGCCCATATCGGCATAGTTCATCAGGCTGTAAAGTGCAGGTGTATTTTGTGGAGTGGCCCCAAGGAACAGCACCGGAAATTCTACTATCTGCAGCAACTGCGGATGGCTGAAAAACTTGCGCGCATGCCCATGCAAAGACTTGAATACATCCAGCTTAAGTACATCCAGCAGCAGGCGCAGGCTCATAAATTCTTTCAGGCTTCGGCCGGGCCTGTACACCAGGTCTTTCATGCCCACCTTATATTTATAAGCTGCCTGCTGCAAAAACTCCTGCAGGGCTCTGCCACTGCCGGGCTCCAGGCTGTTGAACAGCGCATACAGGTCCTGCATGGCAGCAGGCAAATCCTGCATATCGTCCTTCCCAAAAAACACCCTGTAAGAAGGGTCTAGTCGGCGCAGGTCGTAAAAGTCTGCTGGTGAGTGGCCGAAAAGAGCGAAATACTGCTCAAAAACATCAGGCATCCAGTACCAGCTGGGGCCCATATCATACATAAAACCCCCAGCTTTGAACGCGCGAGCACGCCCACCGGGGGTTATATTTTTTTCTACTACCGTTACAGAGTGCCCGGCTTTAGCCAGACATGAAGCAGCTGCCAGTCCGGCAAAACCTGCTCCTATTACTACTATTTGTTTGTTCATGAAGTGGCGCTCTGGCTACTTCACCGCATAGTTCTTCAGTTTGCCCTTAAGCTCCTTACGTGCTATGTGTATGCGGTTTTTTACCGTACCTATTGGAATATTTAACTTATCTGCAATCTCATGGTATTTAAAACCACGGAAGTGCATCATGAAAGGCGTTTTGTAAGCATCTTCGAGATTTACAATGGCCTCATTAATGTCTTTAAGCGCAAAGCTTGTGTATGCTAAATTCTCTGTAATGTTCTCCGTAGAGTTAATGTAGTGCAGGTTATCAGTAGTGTCGATGAACGTATTTCTTCTTACCATCCGCTGATAGTTGGTAATAAAGGTGTTTTTCATAATTGTATATAACCAAGCTTTAAGATTGGTACCGTCGGCAAACTTATCTCGATTCGTAAAGGCTTTCAGGATGGTCTCCTGCAACAGATCATTGGCTTCCTCCATGTCTTTAGTAAGCTTAAGCGCAAATGGCTTTAGGGATTTGGACATCTTGTTGAGGGAATAGCTGAACTCTAGTGCTGTCATGCAAAAAATGTTTAAGTTGGCTTAAAAAGTCTATAAACAAAATTATAAGGTTGAACCTAAATGTCAAGACTTTGTAAAAGATTTTTGGAAAAAAGTTAAAAAATGTCTTGAGCAATGCAGAGGAGGAGAGGGCTACTTCCGGAGAAGCGGCAGAATAGTATGAAAATCGTCTGTGATAGATATACGGCTCTTATACAGCAGGGTTACGTTGTATTTATATGATATTTCAAAATTTATTACCGAAATACACTTCCAACAAAAAATAAAACCCGCCCTTTTCGAAAAGGCGGATTTTTTAAAGATTTGTTGAGGATTAATTCCCCAATTGTTTAATGTTTTTCGGCAGTTTCAGAAGCAGGCATCAACACTCCTGTCTTTACTCCTGAAATATGCTTTTTTCGCTACGCTGTACCATCAGGCTGACAAAATCTTCCAGCCTCCTGAGCAGGGTTGCATTGGGCGGCAGTTTGATATCGTTGCTTAACAACTGATAGCCCGAAAGCAGCAGCTGCGCACCTTTAAATTTATCGCCTACCATGTTAATGTATTTCTGGGTTTTTGCTACCGACTTGTTTGTGGTGATGACAGTTAGCACATAATCCGGGTTGTAGATCTGATAGGTACTTTCCACATCGGGCAGGGGAACATTCTGGCCCAGGTAAATCACCCGGTTCTTGCGACTCTTGATAACATAGTAGCAAAACAGCAGGGTTAGCTCATGCAGCTCTCCCTCGGGTAAATAGAGCAGGTACTTGCGGCTTTTGTCTTTGCTGGATACATAGGTGCCATCTATGGCCACAATCAGCTTCTGGCGAATCAGGTTAGAAATAAAGTGCTCCTGGGCCGGGCTCACAGAGCCAGTTTGCCAGAGCACCCCTATTTTGCGCAAAAAAGGAAATACCACCTGCAGCATTGTTTGCTCAAATCCCTGCTGCAGAATATTGGTCGACATGATCTTTTCAAAACGCTCCTCGTCCAGATCTATCATAGCCAGGCTAAGGGCATGGATCTGTTCATTGTGGTGGCTGGTTTGCTGGTCTGTGATCTGCCGCACGGCTTCGCCGATCTGCCTGGCATCCATCCCCGCAATTTTTGATATCTTATAGCCGTTGTCGCGCAGCAGGGATACGTTTAGTATGAGCCTTAGGTCATCATCATCATAAAGACGGATGTTGGTGTCTGTACGCTTGGGGTGCAGAAAATTATAACGCTGCTCCCAAATACGCAGGGTGTGGGCTTTTATGCCCGAAAGATGTTCTAAATCTTTAATAGAGTAGTGGCTCACGCTATCCTTCCTTTCCGGTTTTGCTGTCTGAAGTATCGAAGCGGAACCCATAACAAGCCAAAGACAACTGCGCCATCCCGTTTCCGGGTACGATGATGATCGCGGTGTGCATCTGCCAGTGCCTTCAGGTACGGATTTCGCAATTTCCCTAATGCTTTTATTCGCCGGTGTATGAGTACGTCATGCAACACAAAATATGTTAAACCATAAACAGAAACTCCTACACCAGCTCCTAATGCATATGGGTTACTATGTTCTAATCCCAGCACAATTAATGCTACTGCAATGCTGCCAAAAAACAGCGAAAACAGGTCATTCAGCTCAAAAAATCCTTTTTCATGCACATGATGTGTTTTGTGTATGTGCCAGAGCGGCCCATGCATAATATACTTATGCATAGCCCAGGAAATTACCTCCATTAAAATAAAACTACCGATTGCTGTAAACAGCCCCTCCATATCTCCTATTCTATAGTTCCTGCTTTGATAACTGAACTTCCGCCATCATGTTTAACACTGCCTGCATTTTACGTAAACAAAAACAAAGAACCAAAGAAGATAAGCTGCATAATATACAAAGGTAGCGCCATTGGATTGTGCCGCTGCAGGGGTAGCAGGTAGAACAGCAGCAGTAATAAATAGGCGGTAACAAACCATGCAATAAAGTTCTGCAGCGGTATCTCTCCATCTGCCCAGTACCAGAAATCGTAAGTACTGGTAATGGGCTCCATGAGCATATCAAGCACAATGAGCATGGCTGCTGCAAGGGCTGCCTTTGCCCAGGCAGGCCACCTAAGGGGTTCACAAATTACCCCTGCTATGTATACCAGTACCAGCCAGTTGAGCCCCATTAACAGCGGCACCTCAAAAAGCTTTACACCAAAGGCATCGCCATAACGGTACTCCCCAAAAATTTTACCTGTATGCACGCCGGCCACTTCTACACCATACCCTACTGCAAATGCAAGTCCGCAAAAAAGCATAAATGGCGCATTCCATTCCCTATGAAACCAAAAGAGGATGGCTGCAGTAAGCAGCAAATGAAAAGGGGTAAGCAGCTGAAAAAGCTCCCTGCTCTGAGGTATTAACAAGCCCACAAGCCCCGTTAAATAGGAAGCAGCCAGGAGCACAGGCGCATAGCGCCTGGCAGAGCTAAGCTCTTTAGAAGGTATTGTTCGTTGCATCAACATTGAAAATTAATGCATTTTTTTAGACTTTCTCTAAGTCTTGTTCTATAATTACCCAAAACAGGAACAGAAAAAAACTATGATACTCTATAATGTAACTGTAAGCGTAGATCCGGGCGTAGAGAAAGACTGGCTCAGATGGATGCAGGAAATACATATTCCCGAGGTAATGGCTACCCGAAAATTTGTAGACCACAAGATCTTCAGAATCCTGAACGAGGTGGAAGGCGGACGCACCTATGCCATTCAGTATTTTGCCCTCGATATTAACGACATGGATAACTACCTGCGCGATTACGCCCCCCGCCTGCGCCAGCAGCATGCCGAACGCTATGGCGAAAAAGCCCTCTCCTTCCGCACCCTGATGGAGCAGGTGATACAATAAAGGTACTGTATAAACTGTATAATAAGTATTTAACGGTCTGCCGCAGCGGTATAAAGACTACTCAATATGCTTCAGCTGCTCGTAAGTAAGGCGGCCGTTGATCCATTCGGGGTCTAGCTGGGCGCCTATTCCTTTGTAAAACTGGATGGCGGGTTCGTTCCATTCCAACACCTGCCAGCTTAAGCGGCGCACATCTTTTTCTCTGGCTATTTTAATGAGCTCCCGGAAAAGCAGGCGCCCTACGCCAAAGCGACGCTGGCTTTCGGTAACAACCAGGTCCTCCAGGTACATGCATTTGCCCTTCCAGGTGCTGTAGCTCCAGTAGTACAGGGCCAGGCCAACGATACGGCCTTCCTTTTCAGCCACTAAAAAATCAAATACTTTTTCCGGACCGAAGCCATCCTGCTCCATGCGCTCCACGGTATTATCAACTTCCTGTGGTGCACGTTCGTACTCTGCCAGCTCCTTAATAAGCCCCAGCACCTGCGGCAGATCTTCGCGGGTGCCGGTGCGGATGGTGATATTTTCTCTGTCTCTCATTTGAATACAAAGGTATCAAATCTTTCCTGGATGGCTGGTGTGCATTCTCTTTTCCTGCGATTTGAACAGACGTAGATCTTTCAACATCATGATGAATAATGTTAGAAAAAACGATTGTTTTTTTAAATTACAACCCTCTTAATTGTTAGTCAACCTCTGTTCTGATGAAAAGGCACCTCCTGTTCTTAGTTTTTCTGCTGACCACTAAGCTGTTAACAGCCCAGCAACTCGATTATTTGAACCTACCCGATACAATATGGGTGGCAGTTTCTGTACAATCAGCAGAGGTACGACCTGAATTTGAAGAATCGCTAAAGATTTCAGCACAACAATATTTTTACAAAATAAATGGACGGGCAAAGAACAAGATCAAGTTTCTGATAACGGCAGACCAGGCTTTTGCAGACATGCACTTGCAAATTCTGGATTGCAGGCTGGCCACCAAAGCTGATAAAACCTCTGCTTTACTTTTAACCGTGATAGGCATAGGTGGTCCATTAGCGCTGGCAGCAGGAGGTGTTCCGCTTCCCGTTGCTTTTTATTTCACACCACACAACCGGTATGTTACCTCAGTTTCTTATTCAGGAACACTAATATCAATGGGTTTTACTGATGAACATGAGCTGCTTAGAAAAGTAAGCACCGGATATTTCTCTACTGACCAGCTGAATGAAGGTAAAATTGCAAAAGATTTTGGCTATTGGTTGGAAGCAAAAGGAAAAAGACTTAACAGAAAACACCGCAAAGCACTAAGAAAATTAAACCGGCAGCTGTAGTCTCCTAAGCTTATGTATAAAACCCCATAAAAAAGCGGCACTACTTCTTCAGTAGCGCCGCTTTTTGATTTATAATACTAATCCAATCAGCCTTTACTTAGCCTCAACATTTCTGCTCTCCAGCCGATCAAAATCAGGTATAAAGTTCATGTTGTACCAGGTAAAGGCGTAGCGGTCGGCCCACTCTTCTATTTGCTTGGCCGTTGGCTTACCGGCACCATGGCCTGCTTTGGTTTCTATGCGAATCAGGTAAGGGTTACCCGGGGCGCGTTCGCCTGGAGCGCCCTTCTCCTGCAGCGTACTGATAAACTTAAAGCTGTGCGCCGGTACCACACGGTCGTCGTGGTCGGCGGTGGTTACCATGGTAGCAGGGTATGCCACCCCTTCTTTTATATTGTGCAGGGGTGAGTAACCCAGCAGGTAGCGGAACATCTCCTGGCTGTCTTCCGAACTGCCATATTCTACTGCCCAGGCCCAGCCAATGGTAAATTTGTGGTAGCGCAGCATATCCAGTACTCCTACGGCTGGCAGGGCTACCTGGAAGAGGTCGGGGCGCTGGGTCATTACCGCTCCTACCAGCAAGCCACCGTTAGAGCCGCCGCTCACCGCAAGTTTTTCTTTGCTGGTATACTTTTCATTGATCAGGTATTCAGCAGCCGCAATAAAGTCGTCGAATACGTTTTGCTTGCTTTGCTTCATACCGCCCTCGTGCCAGGCCTGTCCGTACTCGCCACCGCCCCTGATGCTGGGCTGTGCATAGATGCCTCCCTGCTCCAGCCAGGCCAGACGCGCCACACTAAAGGCAGGGCGCATGCTGATATCGAAACCACCATAACTATAGAGGTAGGTAGGGTTGCTGCCATCCAGCTTCAGCCCCCTTTTGTGCACAATAAACATAGGTACTTTGGTGCCATCCTTGCTGGTATAAAACACCTGTTTGGTTTCGTAACTGGCAAAGTCAAAATCCAGTTTTGGCGCTTCAAAAAGGGTGCTCTCCCCAGTCTGAATATTATACCTGTAAATGGTACCCGGACTGGTAAAGGAGGTAAAGGTATAGTAAAGCTCCTGGTCTTCGGGCTTAGCATCAAAACCGCTGGCACTGCCAATATCGGGCAGTTGCAGTTCATGCTCCTGCTTGCCCTGTTTGCTGTACTGGTATACCTTACTGGCGGCATCCTGCATGTAGGTAACAAAGAGTTTACCGCCCGCAGTCTCAGCACTCTCCAGCAAACGGCTGGTTTCCGGGATTACATCTATCCAGTTTTGCGATTGTGGCATACCCAGATCTACCCGCACCAGGCGCTTATTAGGCGCATCAAGGGTAGTGAGCAGCAGCAGGCTGTTGCCATCAGCATCTACAACATTATGGTCTTTTTTGAAATCTTCTACTACGCTAACAAGCTGGCTGTTGGGCTTGCTAAGATCTTTCACCAGCACATTGTTACCACTCGTGCCTTCTGAGCCGTAAATGATCAGGAAGCGTTCATCTTCGGTAGTTTGGGCATAAAAGTTTCGCAGAGGGTGCTGTTTATCTTCATACACCAGCCTGTCCTGGCTTTGAGGAGTGCCCAGCTTGTGGTAGTAAATCTTGTGATATTCATTTTTCCCCTTCAGGGCGTCGCCATCTTTGGGGGCATCATAAGCGCTGTAGTAGAAGCCATCGCCGGCCCAGCTCATGCCGGAAAATTTTACCCAGCGCACCTCATCATTCAGCTGTTTCTGGCTGGCAGCCTCCATTACCCGAATGGTTTGCCAGTCTGATCCTGATTCTGAAACCGAGTAAGCAACATACCTGCCATCTTTGGAAAAACTTACACTCCCCAGGGCAACGGTACCATCTTCGCTCCACTTGTTGGGGTCCAGAAACACCTCTCCATCCTGCCCGGGCTGATCCATGCGGTAGAGCACGTACTGGTTTTGCAGCCCGTTGTTGCGGTAAACGTACCAGGCGTTCCCTTCCCGGGAGGGGGCACCTGTTTTAGGATAGTTCCAGATCCGGGTAAGCCTGTCTTTGATCTTATCCCGGTAAGGAATAAGATCAAGATATGTTTCTGTAACCAGGTTCTGAGCTTTCACCCATGCCTCTGTCTCGGCAGAGCGGTCATCCTCTAGCCAGCGGTAGGGGTCGGCCACCTGCTCGCCAAAATAAGTGTCTATGGTATCCACTTTTTGGGTAAGTGGGTACTTGGGTGTTTGCATTTCAGCATTTCTATTAGTTTCCTGATTTACCTCCGTGGTAGCAGGCGTAGAGGTACATGCAGCCAGCAGTCCTAAAGCGGCAGCACCACACACAATTTTTATTATCATATAGCAGTAAAATTTTTCACAAATTAACAAAGCCTTACACCAGCGCAAAAGTTTCTGCAGGATAGTGTATTCTTGTAACGAATACTAACCCACGTTATGCGCGTTTTATTCCTGCTTATCCTATTTGTATCTGCCTACGCCTCTGCCCAGCAACACCCTCCGGTTCATCAACCCCCTGTCTGGCGTCCAGGCCTGGGCTATACACCAGACCTAAGCCCGCAGGCCTATAAAGCTTTTGAACGCTGGAGCAGGCTGGCTTTTCGCTCAAACCTTTCCGACGAAGAAAAAAAGGAGCTGGAAACCATAAACCTCAGGTATGTATTTGATGAATCCAGAGAAAGCCTGGAGCATATAGAAGGTGTTGCCTGCAGCTGGTACTGCGGTGGCGGTCCTTATGCCATTACGGCTTCTTCGGCACTTAAGCCCCAGGGCAGCAACAGCTACGAGGCAGAAAAAGCCCATGACTTAAGCTTTTTAGGAACTTGGGTAGAGGGTGCTCCGGGTAATGGTTTTGGCGAGTGGCTGGAGTACCGCTTTGCTGCCGGCAGCCCCCGCATTACCGAAATTAAGATTTACAACGGCTATATAAAAAACGAAAAAGCCTGGCAGGAAAACGGCAGGGTAAGAACCCTGAAACTATATGTAAACGATAAGCCTACGGCCCTGCTGAAGCTTGAAGACAGTCGCGCCGAACAATCTTTTAAACTGCCCGAACCCTGGGGACGCACACCCCAGCAGCAGGAGCTTGTGCTGCGCTTTGAGATTGTTGATGTGTACAAGGGCAGCAAATACGAAGATACCGCCCTTACAGAGATCTTTTTTGATGGCCTCGATGTACATTGTTTTGTGAAAGGATCACTGGTAAGTATGGCCGATGGCAGCTTCAGGCCAATTGAGCAGCTCCGCGAGGGCGATGTGGTGCTTTCTTATAACCAGAGCACAGAAGATACCGAACCCGCTGAAATATTAGGCACTGCCATGGCCACCCATTGCAAATTACTGCGGTTGAATTTTGATAATGGCACCAGCATTATTACCACCCCGGATCATCCCTTTTTGCTCTCCTACGGCAAGTGGGCTTCTTTTGAGCCCGCCAAATCACGCATTTACACAGGCTTTGAAGGCGTATACCGAAAAATAGAAGGCGGCGATGTTTTCAATTACATCGGTTACCCAAATGTACATGGCCTGGTGCGGCTGGTAAAAATTGAAGAACTGCACGCCCCCCAGCCCACCTACACCATTACCCGCTTATCCGGAAAAAACCAGGCATTTATTGTAAACGGCCTGGTAGTAGGTACCGAAGAGCTGGAAGAAGACACTACCACCGCACAGCTTGCGGACTAAAAGCTGCTAAGCACTGCCCGGGCAGTGCTTTTTTTGTACCTTTGCCGAACTATTTTAAGTACCCCAGGGTACTATCAAGAGGTACAAATAAGAACAACCACCCATATGCTTCACCGTCCACGTCGCAATAGAAAATCGGCTGCCATACGCGCCCTGGTAGAGGAAACCCAGGTACACACCCGCAACCTGATTTATCCACTCTTTGTAATAGAGGGCAAAAACCAGCAGGTAGAGGTAGCCTCCATGCCCGGCCAGTTTCGCCGTTCCCCAGATCTGCTCCTGAAAGAAATTGAAGAATGCCTGGAGCTGGGTGTTACCTCCTTCGATCTTTTTCCGGCCTTTCCCGATGAGCTGAAGGACAAAGGAGCTACGCTTAGCTACAATCCAGATAACTTTTACCTGCAGACCATCCGTATGGTAAAAAAAGAATTGCCAGAAGCCTGCCTGATGAGCGACGTAGCCCTGGACCCCTATAATTCCGACGGGCACGATGGTTTGGTGCGGGGCGGCAAAATTCTTAACGATGAAACCCTGGAAGTACTCGCTAAAATGGCTGTGGCCCAGGCAGAGGCCGGTATCGATATTATAGGCCCCTCTGATATGATGGACGGCCGTGTGGAGTACCTGCGCAATGCCCTGGATGAGCGGGGCTTTACCGAAGTGAGCATTATGAGCTACACCGCCAAATATGCCAGTGCCTTTTATAATCCTTTCCGCGATGCCCTGGATAGTGCGCCCCGCGAAGGCGAAGGCATTCCCACAAACAAGAAAACGTACCAGATGAACCCGGCCAACAGCCGTGAAGCATTACTGGAGGCAGATCTGGATGCCGCCGAAGGCGCCGATTTCCTGATGGTTAAACCCGCTCTGGCTTATCTGGATATTATAAAACTGCTGAAGGATAATTACAACCTGCCTATTGCCGCCTATAACGTGAGCGGTGAGTATGCCATGGTAAAAGCAGCTGCCGAACGAGGCTGGCTCAACGGCGAAGCCATTATGCTGGAAACCCTGCTAAGTATTAAACGGGCAGGCGCCGACATTATCCTTACCTACTTTGCTAAAGAGTTTGCACAGCTGCAGGCAAACCGGTAAGCTTATATATAAGCAGCATATCCTGATTTGATTAAACACGCAAAGGTAGCCTTTTATCAGGCTACCTTTTTCTTTTTCCTGTATGCTCCGCTATGGCTTTCGGGACTGCTCACAACAGCAGAAATAACAAATGACAATTCAAAAACTATAAAATTTAAACACCACCTCACATCATTTTTTTTATTGAACTGTCTGACTACAAGTATCTAAAGGTTTCCGTTTCAACCGCTCGGTGTAATCTAAAGGATGACATTTGTCAGTTTTAAGCCATATACCATTTAAATACTGTAAATCTCACCTCTTTCTTCATTAAAAAAATATGCTTTTTTATGATGCCTCCAAGGTTTTCGTAGCTGACTTTCAGGAGATTGAACAGATGTCTGAACATAAATTGAATGAAAATCTCAGCTGGAATGATAACATTAGGCAACGTGTAATAATAGGCCGTGTTATGACTTTCTACACCTTATAGCTTTCTCTAAGTTTGTATCAACCCTTAACAAATTAAAAAACAAACAAATGAAAAAGTTTCTATTGGGTGTATTAGGTGTATTTATGTTCATTGGAGCAGCTAATGCACAGGAGTTCAAACCAGTTAAGATTGGTGTTGGTCTAGGCTATGCCGTAGCTGGTGGCGAAGGTGCTGGTGGTGGTGTACTTTTCTATGTTGAGCCTATGTACCGCCTAAGCGATGAGATTGCTGTTGGCCTGAGATGGGAGAATGCTGCGGTATTGAAAGCAGACATCAATGATGACGGATCTTTCGGTAGCCTGAGTGTTGCTGGTATTGGTTCTTATACATTGAGCGGTCAGTATTATTTCAGCAACAAAGGTTTCCGTCCGTTGGTGGGTGCAGGTTTTGGCTTATATAATGTAAGCACAGCTGCTGCCGACGAGAATTCGTCTACAACATCTGTTAGCTGGGAAAAACAAAGCAAATTTGGCTTCTATCCTCGCGTAGGTTTCGATGCAGGTCACTTCAATCTTCTTCTTGAATACAACCTGATCCCTGCCTCTGAAGTGAAAGCTACAGACATGAATGGCGATGCTACTACAATCAGTGTAAAAAACAGCTACATTGGTATTAAAGCTGGTGTTTCTATCCTTGGTGGCAGAAAAAAGTAATAAACAGTTCTACTTTAGATCAACTGTTTTAGCATAAACAAAAAGGCCCTGATCTTAGCGGATCAGGGCCTTCTGTTTTTGTATATCCAGAAAACAATCTTCAATAGTGTTTTTCAGTTAAACTGTGCTATACCAAACCGCAAAAACCTGGCTAATAGCAAACTAGTAAAACAGGCTTTGTAAACAAATACAGTTTACTTTTAGAGTTTTATAGTTTTGAGCTGCAGGCAAAAGTGCTGCCAGGTTCCTGCAATCAGTCTTACTTCAGCCTTGCCTTTAAGTCACGCAGCGCCGCCACCCACTCTTCGGTATCAGGCCTGTGAAGCCAGCGATCGCGCAGGTCGGAGTCTACCGTAATAATGTCAATGGCGCTATTGGCTTTTTGAACCAGCTCCTCCACATCATCCTCATCGAAGCGTTCGGTTTTTTTTACAAATTCTGCCTCCAGGCCATCAGAAGGATTGCCGTTGGCCGCGGCTACTATTTCTGCTGCTGCCAGTGCTTCCTGGCAAAGGCGGGCATCAGGGTGACTGGAGCTCAATAACTCATCCAGGGTACCTTCTACAAAGCCAATGTTTCCTAATTCACGCCATTCCTCCAGCCAACGTTCTGCCGGGGCAGTCTCTAATGTATATTTATCCGAACTAGCCATAAAAAATTATTTTTTGCCAAACCTACTGTTCTATACGCAAGTTTAAAAACCCGTGCGGATTTTTTGCTCAATTTTTTAGTAATTTAAAGGCTCGAAAGCAGAGGGAAGGAGATTATGAAGATACTGCATACCGCCGACTGGCACCTAGGAAAGCGCCTGCAAACCTATAGCCGGCTGGAAGAACAGCGGGAAGTGATGGACGAAATCTGCCGCATAGCCGATGAGCAGGAGGTAGACGTAGTACTGATTGCCGGCGATCTTTACGATACCTTCAGCCCTCCTAACGAAGCGATCGAGCTTTTTTACAAAACCCTGCACCGCCTGGCCAAAGGTGGTAAACGCGCCGTTATTGGCATTGCCGGCAACCACGACTCCCCCGACCGCATCAATGCACCCGATCCGCTGGCCCGTGCCTGTGGCATTATCTTGTGCGGGCGTCCGCTTAGCGAGGTAAAAGACTGTAAAATGGAAGCCGGGATGGAAGTGCTGCGCTCCGAACCGGGCTTTGCAGAACTAAGCATTCCAGGTTATGATTACCCACTGCGGTTGCTCCTTACTCCTTATGCCAACGAGGCCACCATGCGCCAGTACCTGGGCGAAGAGGAGCGTGAGGAAGAATTGCGCCGCCTCCTGCAGGAACACTGGCAGCACCTGGCCGATACCTATTGCGATGAGCAGGGCGTGAACATGCTGATGACACACCTTTTTGTTGCAGATCAGCACAACCCCACTGAGGAGGAAGAGGGCGATGGCGAACGCCCCATCCTGCACATGGGGGGAGCCCAGGCCATCTACACCCAAAACATGCCCTCCCAGCTGCAGTATGTAGCCCTGGGGCACCTGCACCGCTACCAGGTAGTCAGCAAAGCACCCTGCCCGGTAGTATACAGCAGCAGCCCGCTGGCCTATAGCTTTAGCGAGGCTAACCAGCCAAAATTTGTGGTACTGCTGGAGGCTGCACCCGGCAAGCCGGTACAGATGAAGCCCATTCGGCTGCAGAGCGGCCGCAGGCTGCACCGCAAGCGTTTCGAAGCGCTGGAAGAAGCGATCAGCTGGCTGCAGGAAAATCCCAGCACCTTTGTTGAGCTCACCATGGTGTGCGATCAGTACCTGGATGCCAAAATCCGAAAAGCCCTCACCAAAGCCCACGATGGCATCGTAAATATCATTCCGGAGCCTCGTTCTCTGGAAGGAGAAGAAAAAAATTTAAAATATCAAAATTCTCATTATCAGTTAGATATGACTGATATGTTTAAGAATTACTTCAAATCTCGTAAAGGTCAGGAACCCAATGAAACCATGATGGCGTTATTCAGGGAAATACTGCAGGATGGGGATAAGACTTAAAAGATTTGAATCATTTGAAACAGCAGTCTACAGAGGCTTTGCTCCCGTAGGGAAGCCTCATCTACAATTCTTCATTGTGTATATTGGCAGCCCTAAAAAGGGGCATGGATTTCTCTCCTCTTTAAAGGAGCGGGAGAAAGGAAAAAGCCTTTGCCTGCTCCGGGGTAAATCGGCTGCTACACCAGAACTTTCAATACCAAAACGCTCAACTCAACACCGGCATTAAGCTATGATTCCACTCTCCCTCACCATAGAAGGTCTCTACTCTTACCGCAAGCGGCAGCACATCGATTTCGAGAAGCTTTCGTCAAACGGATTGTTTGGCATTTTCGGACAGGTGGGCAGCGGTAAATCATCTATCCTGGAGGCCATTATGTTTGCTCTCTTCGATGATACCGAAAGGCTCAACAGAAGCGGCGACGACCGCTACTATAATATGCTGAACCTGCAGAGCCGTGAGTTTTACATTGAGTTTACCTTCAGGGCCGGCCCGGAAAACGGCAAAAAATACAAGGCTGTATGCAGTGCAAAACGCAACAGCAAACCCGAAAAATTTGAGGATGTAAAGATTGGCGACCGCCGCTATTATGAGTGGCAGGACCAGGATTGGATGCCCCTGGAAAACCTGAAAGATGCCTCCACCCTGCTGGCCATGGAGTACAAGCACTTCCGCCAGACGGTGATTATTCCGCAGGGCCGCTTTCGTGATTTTATCGACCAGACCAGTGGCGAGCGTACCAAAATGCTGAAAGAGCTGTTTCAGCTTCATCAGTATGACCTGGCCCCCCAGACCGGCAGGCTGCAAAAGCAAACCGAAATGCAGCTGGAGAACCTGAAAGGGCAGCTGAAAAATATTGGCGATATCAGCCCGGAAAGGCTCACCCAGCTGCAGCAGGAAGCACAGCAAGCCGATCTGCTGGCCAACAGCCTGCAGCTTAAGCACGATAAACTTTACAGCCAGGACAAGTTTTATGAAGAATTACGCAGAAAGTGGGATGCAATTGAGCAAACCGAACACTACCTGAAAAGGCTGGAAAGCAATACTGAACACTGGCAACAAAGGAGCGAGCGCCTGCAAACCTATCAAAAAGCCTACACCCACTTCTGGGCAGGCCTGCAACAGCAAGCCGCACTGGGCAAAGAGCTGAAGCAAATGCAGGAAGATCTCTTAAAACTGGAACAGCAGGCGCTGGCAGCCCAAACCACCCTTGGCAACACACGGGAACTTTACCAGCAAAGCCGTGAAAAATACGACAAGCGCGACGAAACCAGGGCAAGCTGCGATGACCTGGAACGCATTCTCCTGATCAAGCAAAAAGAAGAACTGCTACACAAGAAACAACAGCAGCTGCAGGTATGCCAGCAGCAGGCAGGAACTGCAGAAGCCGCAGTAAAAGCCCTGGAAAAAGAAGTAAAAGAGGTAGAGGAGAAGCTGCATGCGCTGGAAGATAAAAACCTGGACGGTACGCGCCTTACAGAAGTACACCTGTGGCATAAACGCTGCCAGGAATATAAGCAGGAGCTGAAGCGGGAGGAAGATGGCTGCAACGAGCTGATGCAGACCCTGCAAAGTTTTGCCCAAAACCGCCGCAAGCTCATCAATGGCTATGAATTTCTGCTGCCTGACAATGACTGGGAACGGGTGTTTACTAATCTCTCAGGCAAGTGCCAGGAGCTTGAAAAAAAGCAGCAGGAACTCCTGAAGCACAAAGAAAGCCTGGCTGTGCAGCACGAGCTTTCCCGCTTTGCACAGCAACTGCAGGCGGGGGGCAGCTGCCCCCTGTGTGGCTCCGATAACCACCCAAAGCCACTGCAGATACAGCATATGCAGGAAGCGCTGAAAAAATGTGAGGAAGATCTGAAGAAGCACCTGCAGGAGAGCCAGCAAATGCGCCAGCTGGAAGATCACCTCAAACAGCTGCGCCTGAAGCACGAGCATCAGCAGCAGGTTTATGAGCACAGACAAACACAGCTACAAACAGTAAAAAACCGCTTTGAGCAACACCAGTCAGGCTTTAGCTGGCCTGAGTACCAGGAGTATAACCTGGAGAAACTGGAGCAGCTGCTGAAAGAAGCCAACCAGCACCAGCAGCACCTTAAACAAGCCCGCATGCAGGTACGTAGCCAGCGCGATAAGCTGGAGAAGCAACAACAGGAATGTGACAGCCTTCGCACTGCTGCTCAGGCGGTAGAAAAAGAGTGGGAACGCCTGCAGGCAGAGCATACCACCCTTACGAGCCAGGTAAACCAGGAACGCCTGGGATGGTTAAAACTTGATACGCCCAGGCTACAGGCAAGCCTGCAGCGGGGCCGCGAGCAATACCAGGAGGCTGTTAGCGGGTATGAGCAGGCTCAAAAACAAATGCAGGAAGCGGAACAACGCCATAACCAGCTGCAGGGTGCGCTAAAAGCCCAGCAGACCTATGCAAAGCAACTTCTTGAAAAGAGCAATGTGCAGCAGCAGGAGCTGGAGCAGCTTTGCCGGCAGAAAGGCTTTATTAGCCTGGAAGCAATCAAGGAAATCCTACGGCAGCGCCTGGATACGGAAAAGGAGCAGGAAAGCATCGATAACTATTACAAGGAGCTGAATACCACCAGCAGCACCCTGGAGCATTTAAAACTCCAGACCGATGGACAGGCATATGATGCTGACACACACCATGGGCTTCAGCAGGAGCTGCATGAATTAACCAAAACCCTGGAAGTGGCCCGTAAAGAAAAGAACATTAAAGAGCGGGAGGCCGATGAAATGCAGAAGCAGCTCGACAAGCAGGCCGACCTCCTGAAAAAAGCAGATGCCCTCGACGAGCGCCTGCAGAACTTAAAAGAATTGGCAGGCCTGTTCCGCAGCAGCGGCTTTGTAGATTTTGTATCGACCATGCACCTGCAGGACCTGTGCCGCTCGGCTAACGAGCGTTTCTTTAAGCTCACCAGTAACAACCTTAGCCTGGAGCTGAACGAGGCCAATAACTTTATTGTACGCGATCACCTGAATGGCGGCAAAACACGCCTGCTCAAAACCCTAAGCGGTGGCCAGAGTTTCCAGGCAGCGTTATGCCTTGCCCTGGCCATGGCCGAGAACGTAAAGAGTCTCAACGGTGCCGATCAGAGTTTTTTCTTCCTCGACGAAGGCTTTGGCTCTCTGGATAAAGAAAGCCTGCGCATTGTATTCGATACCCTCAAATCCCTGCGCCAGGAGAACCGCATTGTGGGCATCATCTCTCACGTGGAAGAACTGCAGCAGGAAATTGACCTCTACCTGAATGTTGAAAACAGCGAAGAGGAAGGCAGTGTAGTGGTATGTAGCTGGGAGTAAGTTTCTGTTCACACAACTAAATAATTACAGGCCTCTGAACCTGATCAGCCAGCATTTCCATGCTGGCTGTTTTTTTTCCCAAAAGAGTAGTTGTTCTTCTTCCATCAAATATCCTCACTTAAATATATATCACTGTCAGCGAGAAAGTTAGCTTAAAATTATTAAATTGTATAAAAGGATTTTTTTTGGACTTTATATAACTTTCATGACCCTATATCACCTCCTGCTATGCTGCCACACCCTTCATTCAATAGCAAGTTGTATCCTGTCGGTACCTTACTATTAGTCATTATCGCCACAGGGCTGATCTTTTTCAGCTCCCTAAAACAGTCGTTAACTATTGACGAGCCTAACCATTTGTACTGCGGCATGGAATGGCTGCAGGAAGGAAGTTATACTGCCTGGCCAGAAAATCCACCGCTGGCACGTGTGATCGTAGCACTGGGGCCTTACCTGAATGGACATATTATCACTCCACCCACCCAAGGGGAGCAGCAGACAATGACAGATTACTTCTTTGCATCCTACGACATGAAATACTTTGAAATGGGTGCCATTGAAGAAAAGTTAGGCTGGATGCGCATCTTCGTATTACCCCTGTTTCTCTTATCAGTAGGAATTGTCTGGTATTGGGCCCGGGCATTGGGCGGTAACAGGGCAGCATTTCTGGCAGTAGGCATGTATGCATTGCTCCCTCCCATACTGGCTCACAGCGGGCTGGCCACTACCGATATAGGATTTTCTGCTTTCTTCACCCTCTCCATCTTTAGTTTTGCCCGCTGGTTAAACAAACCCACGTACCGCAGGGCATGTATATTTGGAGTATGTATGGCCGCTGCCTTGCTAAGCAAATACTCAACCCTGGCATTTTCCCCCCCAGTTGCACTGCTATTACTGGTGCTCTTTAGAATATACGGACTAGCGCAAACAGGCTTATCCGGACGTAACTGGGGGTTGAGGGCACTAAAAAGCGCTGCTGTGGGAATAGTTGTTGCATTTTTATTGGTATGGGCCTTTTTTGGTTTTTCTGCAGGCACCCTTGGCAATGAACCAACCATACAGGCCGCTATTCAGGAGGGTGCTATCCCTGCGGCCTACGGAAATCTGTGGCTGCCGGCGCCGGAGTGGTTTGCCGGCCTGGGCTTGCTGATGCTCCACAACCAGCAGGGACACCTTGCCTATATTGCCGGAGAAGTATCCGTACACGGCTTCTGGTACTTTTATTTGCTGACTACCCTTGTAAAGACACCCCTGCCTTTTTTACTGCTTCTCCTGGCAGGGGCTACAGGTGCCTGTCTCCACTTAGATCGCCCAAGAAACTGGGAGGCGATGGCGCTATCGCTGCTGCCTTTCGCTATTATTCTGGGAGGCTTAACCAGCAACATCAACATTGGCATCAGGCATATCCTGATCATTTATCCTTTAGGAGCCATAGGCGCCTCAATAGGACTCATGAGGCTGCTTGGGTATGTAACGGAACGTTACGGTGCGCTCTGGAAAAAAGCTGTACCCCCTGCCCTGGTACTCTGGCAACTTACTATTGCTGCAATGGCCTATCCTGCCTACCTCTCCTACTTTAATCCTATTGCAGGAGAGGAGCCAGGTGAATTACTGATTGACAGCGATCTGGATTGGGGACAGGGTATGTTTGAACTGGCAGAATTTTGCCGGAAAAACAAGATAGAATCATTAAGTCTCTCCTACTTTGGCCTTGGCCAGGACTGCTGGTATGGATTACCCGTGATAAAAAACTTGTCGCCTGATTCAGTTGCAGAAGGTTGGGTAGCCGTTAGCGAGGTGGCCTACAGGGGCGTATGGGGAGGAATGGCTACACCCGCAGAAGCCTGTCACTCGCTTTCTTTCAGACCCATCATCAATGATAAGCTCCAACCCAGCACCGGGTTTCGCTGGCTCGATAAGTACCCCCTGAAGGCAAAACTGGCCGGCTCTATCCGCTTATATTATATAGATAAGAAAGAGCCTGTGCAGGCACCATTGAAGCTTAGGGGAACTGTAAAATAGCTATATGTATGCGTTAAATAATAGCGGTTAGCTAGTAGTGAAAATACTCAATATCCTGCCCAATCATATACTAAAACAGCCCCGGAGTATATTTGGGGCTGTTCTTTATAGCTGTGGTCCAAAATCGTTAATCAGGTAAGCAGTGGGTCTGATATTCTTAGGCGCTACACAAACTTACCTACTATAACTGCTTGCGATAATGTTCTATAGTACAAGAGTAAGTTACCTGAGCTGCTGAACCAAACTTATGAAGCGTTTAACAGTACTCAATAGATAAAGCGCCCTTCTATGCTATACTCCACCCTGTCCTTAAAAATCATTTTCTGGATACCTTCGATTGTGTAGGTTTGGGGGAGCTGCTGCTCATTGAGGTTAAGCACCAGCTTGCGGGTGCTGTTGTAGAGGTAGTTTCTGTCGCTGAACAGGGCCTCGAGTCGCTGTACGGCTCCTCCCCTGCGGTATACCTCCAGGTAGTTCACGCGCAGATCGTCGGGCTCGTCGGCCTGGTAGCGGGTAACCTCCAACCCATCCCTTTGCTCCACCGTTTTAAGATAGCGGCCGCTTAGCACTGGCCTGTTGATGTTCATCTCATTGAACAACTGCAGCTCCTGCTCCAGACTTTCTTCGGTAAGGTTAATAGTATCGATCTCCTGCTGGTTGCTGAACACCACTATTTTGATCAGTTGCGCCCTGTTGGCTGTCAGTGCATCTATCTGATGCACCAGCAGGCTATCTACATTATAGTATTCCTCAATGCGCTGGCTGGGGCCCTCCGAACGGTTACCCTCAGCACAGCTCATCAAGGCTATCAGGCTTAGCAAAAAGCTAATCCACCTCATGCTTCTATCAGTACATTGCCGGTCATGTCGGCGGGTTGAGGAACCTGCATCAACCTAAGAATGGTAGGCGCCACATCGCCCAGTTTTCCATTTTTAAGCCTGGCGCCCTGTGGGCCGTTCAGCATAATAAAAGGAACCAGGTTGGTGGTATGGGCCGTATTAGGGCTGCCATCCTCGTTGATCATGAAATCGGCATTGCCATGGTCGGCCAGGATAAGTACGGTATAGTCATTGGCCAGGGCTGTTTCTGCTACGGCTCTGGCACATTCGTCTACCACTTCGCAGGCCCTTACGGCTGCCTCGAACACTCCTGTGTGACCTACCATATCGGGGTTGGCAAAATTCAGGCACACAAAATCAGGAGCTCCTTTGCGTAGCTCCGGCAGAATACTGTCCCGAATTTCGTAAGCGCTCATCTCTGGCTTCAGGTCGTAAGTTGCTACTTTGGCAGATGGGCACAGCAGGCGGCTTTCACCCTCGAACTGAACCTCGCGGCCACCGCTGAAGAAAAAGGTTACGTGCGGATATTTTTCTGTTTCGGCAATACGGATCTGGGTTTTGCCATGGCGGCTAAGCACTTCGCCCAGCGTATTCTGAAGTTTATCTTTCTCGAAAACGATGCCTACATTCTTAAAGGTTTCATCGTAATTGGTAAGCGTTACGTAATGCAGCGCCAGCTTATTCATATTCTGCTCTGGAAAATCCTCTTGGGTAAGAGCCTGTGTGATCTGGCGCCCACGGTCAGTACGGAAATTAAAGCAGATCACCACATCATCATTCTCTATCTTCGCCAGCGGCTGTCCCTGTTCATCTACATTGATGATGGGCATGATAAACTCATCGGTTACGCCTTCGGCATAAGATTCCTGCAGCGTTTTCAGCACCTCCTGCGAAGGCTTGCCAACACCCCGCACCAGGGCATCATAGGCTATTTTTACACGCTCCCAGCGGCGGTCGCGGTCCATGGCATAATAGCGGCCAATAACGGTGGCTATTTTGGCACCGGTTTTTTGGGTATGCTGCTGCAGATCATGCAAATAATCATAACCGCCCCTGGGGTCGGTATCGCGGCCATCGGTAAAAGCATGTACATATACCTGCGGCACTCCTGCCTCCTGTGCCAGCGAAAGCAGCCCTTTAAGATGCTCGATGTGTGAGTGCACACCACCATCAGATACTAAACCTATAAAATGAAGCTTTCTCCCCGCTTGCTTTGCCTGTGCAAAAGCGCCCTGCAATACGCTGTTTTGTCTTAGCTCACCATCCAGAAGTGCCTTCGTTACCTTTGCCAGGTCCTGGTATACCACCCTGCCGGCACCAAGATTCATGTGGCCAACCTCAGAATTGCCCATCTGCCCCTCGGGTAATCCTACTGCCAGACCACTAGCCTCCAACTTACTGTGCGGGTACTTCGTATATAAACTATCAATAAAGGGTGTATTGGCTTTGTCGATAGCAGAAACCGCTGCATTCTGAGCAAGCCCCCACCCATCAAGTATCATTAAAATTACTTTGTTGTTCATGTTATAGGTTGTTAGCTGAACAAAACTAATTATTATTAGGGTAAAGCGGAAAAGTAGTCTTGTTTTTAAACGTAAAGCTGCTTAAAGCTGATTTTGATATTGGCCCAAACTTAACAGCATAATGAATTAATGCTTAATTTGGCATAATTTTAGCAGTGTAATCTGCGATTGACAGGAGAAGAGCGTGATGTACAAAAAAATACTTTTAATGTTGGTGTTGATTGGGCTTGCAGGTATGCTGGCCACTGCACATACTGTGCAAACAACGCCAAGTGTTATGAACGGGGTGCGCGATGCAATCAAAGCAGGCAACTCCCGGGAGCTTACCCGCCATTTTAACGATATGGTGGAGCTTACCATACTTGATAAGTCAGGCAATTACACCAAAGAACAGGCTACATTTGTGCTAAAGGAGTTTTTTGATAAAAACCCACCCAGCACCTTTAGCTTTATTCACCAGGGTGCCTCCGGCGATGGCACCCAGTATGCCATTGGCCGCTATGCCTATGGTTCCGGCAGTTCCTACCGCATTTTTATGCTGGTAAAAAAAGGCGAAGGCAATACCTATAAGGTAAAGCTGCTGAACATAGCCGAAGAATAGAGTGTTTCAGTTTGAGAAAGAGTACCGATTAAGGAAAACATTCCTTTTGAAACAAACATAAGAGTCCCGGCGCTGCTATTTATTGCAGCGCCTTTTTTATTTTTGCGCCGTGAATCCTAGTTACATAACTGAAAAGAGCCTCTCCGACTTTATTTCTGCCGCTTTGCTGGAAGATGTTGGTCCGGGAGATTACTCAACCCTTGCCTCGGTACCGGCCGATGCCCAGAACCGTGCGCGCCTGCTCATTAAAGATGCCGGTGTACTTGCCGGTGTGGAGATGGCCCTGCATATCTTTCGGCAGGTAGACCCCCGGCTGCAGGTAAAAGTACTGCTGGAAGATGGCAGCCCGGTGAAGAAAGGCGATATCGGGCTTGAAGTAAACGGCAATGCCCGCAGTATTCTAACTGCCGAGCGGCTGGTGCTTAACTGCATGCAGCGCATGAGTGGTGTTGCCACCATTACGCAACGCATGGTAAAGCTGATAGAGGGTACTGGTGCAAAATTGCTGGACACCCGCAAAACCACACCCAACTTCCGGATTGCTGAAAAATGGGCGGTAGTAATTGGCGGTGGCTACAACCACCGTTATGGCCTTTACGACATGGTGATGCTGAAAGACAATCATACCGATTTTGCCGGCGGCATTCGCCAGGCAATTGAAAGTACCAATAAATTTCTGGCAGAAAAGAGTCTTTCACTGAAAATAGAAGTAGAAACCCGCAGCCTGCAGGAGGTAGAAGAAGTACTGTCAGTTGGAGGCATCCACCGTATCATGCTGGATAACATGACCCCCGAAGTAATGCGGCAGGCTGTACAGCTCATCAACAAACAGTATGAAACAGAAGCCTCAGGCGGTATAACCGAAGGCAGCATACGGGCAGTGGCCGAAAGCGGTGTAGATTATATTTCAGTTGGCGCCCTCACCCACTCCGCCCAGCCACTTGATATCAGCCTGAAAGCGTTTTAAGGGTTTGAGGTATGGGGCATGAGGTATGAAACTAAGGTTGCTGCAGCCACTCCATTAGCATATCAATCTATCACCCAGCGGCAAATCGTTTACCTGAATTAGCACATTAAATAATTAGCATATTAGCACATTAACATGATCGTTAAGACCAAAAAATACAAGCTCGAGACCAAGACCTATATTGGGCTTGCCATGAAAAACATTTTACGTGAGCAGTGGTGGGTATTTTTAATTGCCCTGGCAATTATGGCCATGTACTTTGTAATCCCCAGCATCTGGTGGATCATCGGTGCCCTGATTGCCCTGGTACTCTATATTCTTTTCTGGCTGATTCAGTTTGCCGGCGTTACCCAGTTGGAGCAAAACAAAATATTATTTGATAAACTGAGCTACGAAATTACCAGCCAGCAGGTGCTGATTAAGGTAAACCCACGCCAGGGCATGCCGCTTAACTGGAACATGATCAAAAAGGCCAGTATTGAAAATGAGGCAATCAACCTCTTTGTTTCGAAAGCCCAGATCATACACCTGCCTTTCCGCATTTTTAATACTGATAATGAGCGAAAGTTTGTGGAAACGATCATGAGAAGGAAAGGCTTGATCAAAGAAAAAGAAGCTGAGAAAACGGCTATAAAATAAACTTTTTCAGCAGCTGTGGGAACCAGTTCTGCCTCTTCCTTTGTAAGGAATAAACATGCAGAATTGGAAAATAATGATGGGGTTTGTGCTGCTGATGGTTCTGGCATGCCTGCCCGCTTACAGTCAAAGCCGATATACCCACTTCCCCTGGACCTACGACCGTAATGTATCGGCCGGCATTGGTGCCGAGGGTACTACTATTACATTCCTGGGAAGGGTACGGCCGGATACTGCCAGTATCTATTCAGCTTTTGCCATACCCATTAATCCGCTTCGCGGTGCCATTGGTGGTTATTACAACCAGCATACCACCGATGGCAAGCACATAACGGATTTTGGTCTTGGCTATAATATTGTACTGCGCTTTACTGAGACGGCTAACCTGCGCCTGGGTGTGCAGCGAAACTGGCATCAGGTAACGGATATAGCTTCTGCCAGCGATATCTGGGACAGCAAAGCGCCCAACACTTACACAACTACCGATTTTTCGGCCCTGCTCCGGCGCGACCATTTGATAACGGGGGTTTCCATGGAAAATGCCCTGAACAAAGGTAACCGGCAGTATAACATACTGCTTGGATTCAGAGAGCTGGAAACCTATAGCTGGTTAAGGTCTTCACCCTTTTTGATGATGCAGATCAGGGAAGGGAGGGAAGTGCCGGAATTCAGGTTTAACTATACAGCTACCGTGCTGAACACTGTTATACTGGGCGCCAGCGCCTATAAGAACAGCTACTACAGCTGGGGCGCCAATGCAGGCATTAAGCTGTTCCGTTCGATATGGCTTGCCGCCGGGGCAGATTTTAAGGAATACACTACTCAGCCCGATGCCCTGGAGCTTGGCTTACGCTTTAATTTTGGGAAGGGGCGTGTTCGTACTGCAGCAGAAGAAGCTGAACTACCTCCGTCTTTGTCTAAAAAAGGCTTAAGATACTGAAATACCAGCAATACCAGCGCTGTTAGTACAAACAGGGCCATGATGCCATAGGCCCAGACAATATTAGAGCCCTGGCTGAAGTACGCATTGCTGAACAGCAGGATAAAACCTACCCGCATCATAATGTTTGCCATGCTGAATACGGAATTGGTGCGGCCAATGATGTTGTTGGGAATATTTTCAAAAAGGTAGGCCACCCGCAATATTCGTATGCCGGAGTTGGAAAAGCCAATGAGCAGACCTACTCCCAGGAATATAACTACGGATTGTGTGAAGGCCAGCACCCCCAGCGAAAATACGGCTAACATCATTAACAGGATTACTGCTTTTACTACCTGTTTGCTCCTGAACAGCCAGCGCACCCCTACCCCCGCAGAAAGCGCCCCCATGGCATAAAGCACCTCCATAGTGCCCAAAACCCCTCCCCCCTGCTGCAGGTGGTTGGTGATATAGATGGGGGCTACCGCATGCAGCTCTACCAGCACCACCACAAATACGGAATAGGAAAGCAATCCAAAGATCAGCACCGTTCTGTTCTGCTGCAAAAAGGTAATACCTGTGCGTATGCGTTTAAATACATTCCCCACTTCTATTTCGAACTGGGTTTGCGGCACATAACGGATCAGGGCAATCAGGCAGGAGGAAACAAAATAAGTGGCTCCATCGAGGGCAAAGATCTCCCAGATCGTCCAGCGCGGTATGTGGAGAGAAAGCGGAATCTCCAGTGAGCCCAACCTTAGGGTTTGCTGCCAGTCCAGACCTTCCAGCAGCAGGGCCGCCAGCAAGCCTGCGCCTACGTTGGTGCTTTGGCCTACAATCTCCAGCAGAGAGGTTACCCGCTGATAATTTCCTTTTTTGGTAATTTCCTGAGCAAAGGCATAGAGGTTGGGGTAATGGATCTGGTAGCCGAAAATGGTTACGCCAAACACCAGTATCACCAGGTACCAGGGCAGGGCCTGCTGCCAGAAACCAATGGCAGCAATGGCTAACACAACCGTACCTTCCGTGATATTGGTGGTTAAAAAAACTGTTTTCCGCGGAAAGCGGTCTACCAGAGAACCTGCATACAAACCCCAGAACAGGGTGCAGAAGGTAGCAATGGCATACATGAGGTTAAAGCGGCTGGAAAGGCTTTGCTGGGCAAAATACCACGGTATGGCAAGCATGGAAACGCCCTGGGCAAAGCCGGAAATACCATTGGCTGTAAAAAGTAAGGCTAACGCTTGTTTATTTTTCAAGATACCGTAGTTTCAAATATGATGCGTAAAGGCAAGTCCGAACCACCCAAACCCCTTCATTATGCCGATGCAAAAGCAAAAGCAATGGCTTATTGCGCCTACCAGGAGCGCTCCCGACAGCAGCTTCGCGACAAACTGGCCGAATGGGGCCAGGAGCCAGATGCCATAGAGCGCATGCTGGGCGAGCTGGAAGCGGAAAACTTCCTTAACGAAGAACGCTTTGCCATCGCCTATGCCGGCGGCAAATTCAGAACAAAAAACTGGGGCCGCTATAAAATTCTTCAGGGGCTCAAGCAACACCGCATCCCGGAGGCCCTGCAGCAAAAAGCCATGAAAGAGATTGATCCCGAACAGTATTGGGAAGCCCTTTTAAATCTTCTGGAGAAAAAGAGCAAGTCAACCCCTGACAAAGAACCATATACCAGAAAGAACAAGCTGGTTCGCTATGCCATCAGCAAAGGCTACGAGCAAGACCTGGTTTGGGATGCGTTGAAGGAGGTGGAGGGGGATGATTAATGTGTTAATTGGTTAATGTGGCGATTCGCCCGGGGCACGTAATCGCTGCGACTAGTGTGCTATTGAGGGGGCTGCAGGCTATATCTAACCTTTGAATAATATTCATGCAGCGGCCCCGTAGCGTCGATGCACGCATCGACGTGGTAGATATGACCACTCAAAGTTCGTTTGGTAGACCAGCCAGAAAAGATAGATTCATTTTGTGACTGCCTCTGTGAAAAGAAAAGGTACTACATCCCTCCACCTCACTGATGCGTGCTTCGGTGCCGGGGGGCGCAATCTACAAGGACCTTTCGTTTATGTAACCAACCGTATGGAAATTCGCCAAACGCTTAATTAGCACATTAGTCGCAGCGGCTACGCGCCCCTGGCGAACCGCCACATTAACCAATTAACACATTACCCTACCCCCGCCGCTGCTCCACGCTTGTTTTCTGCACGGGCAGCTGGTCCAGGAAAATAATGCGTTTACCAGATACTTTTTCCAGCAGGGGGCGCAGCACCTGTTCGGCATTCTCGCGGGTTTGGTTCAGGATACCTGATTGCAGGGCAGCGGTACGCATTTGCTGCTCGGCCTTTTTATAGGCCTGCTCCAGCAGCTTGCTGTCTTCCTTAAAGTAAACCTGTTTGTCAATAGAATACACCCGCGACTTGGAGAGGTCCAGCTTGTAATAGCACAGCTCTGGCCTGGGCAGATGCACCATGATGGTATCGCCGCTGAAGATAACATCTTCAGCCCTGATCTTTCTGAGGTCAATACAGCCGGTCGCTTCCCCAACGGTAATCAGGGCCACTTTGCTGTCGGGCACATCGAAGATGCCCAGGTAGGGCGAATTCTTTTCGGTTAGTTCTACAATATCTTTAAAGCGATAGCGCACCAGCTCCAGCCGGCCCATGCTTTCGATTTCAAGCAGTACGGTTTCATGTTTCACTGTGGCTACAGGCTCTTCGGCTTTGCGGAACCAGTTAAACCTGGAATCCAGCAACCACCAGGCAACTCCTAAGAAGATCAGCAAAGGCAGCCAGCGAAAAAGCCACCGCAAAAATCGAACTAAAATCATACTTTGTTATACTTGTAAGAGATGATATATACAACATCCGGCCACTACTGCTCCACATTTGCTGCACATATCAGCGCTTTTTCATGTTTTTGTTTATAGACCATACGCAATTTCACCTGTCGGGATATAGAACCAGGGTACTGGCCATCCTGCTTAGGGGATAAAAACTGCTGCTTACAGATATTATACAATTCTAATACCAGATTTTACAGTAGACATGGTTCTACACTTAATAGCTGTATAAAATCAGGATTTATATAATTTTCATATGGCTGCACCCGCTATAAATCACCAGGGAGTACATCGGCATAGCGCTCCCTGCTGCCACCATAGCGCTACAGAGGCTGAACATCAGGAAGAATCAAAAGGTGCAGGATCTGTACCAGGGGCTAAATCTGCAGGCAAATCCTAAAAACTCCGGATAAAAGGTTAATGCCTAACGGCTAAATATTTAACTTTACCCCTAAACCATTTTTTATTATGAGCCAGAGTAGTTTTGACCTGCAGCAAATACTCAAGCAGTTTGGAATTGAGTCCCTGAACAAATCCACCTCCACAGGTACCGAATGGTTTGGCGAGGGCGGAGAAAAAATCACCTCCTGGTCGCCGGCAGATGGCAAAGACATTGCCAGCGTTCATAGCACCACCGATGAGGATTGGGAGCGGGCGGTGAATCAGTCGCTGCAGGCTTTTAATGAGTGGCGCCTGTGGCCCTCGCCCAAACGTGGCGAAGTGGTCAGGCAGTTTGGCGAATCGCTAAGAAAATATAAAGAGCCCCTGGGCCAGCTGGTAAGCTACGAAATGGGCAAAAGCCTGCAGGAAGGCCTTGGAGAGGTTCAGGAGATGATCGACATCTGTGATTTTGCAGTAGGACTAAGCCGTCAGCTGCATGGCCTCACCATGCACTCCGAGCGCCCGCAGCACCGCATGTATGAGCAGTACCATCCCCTGGGCATTGTTGGCGTAATATCGGCCTTCAACTTTCCGGTAGCCGTATGGAGCTGGAATGCCGCTCTTGCCTGGGTTTGCGGCGATACCGTACTCTGGAAGCCTTCTGAAAAAACTCCTGTAACCGCCCTTGCCTGCCAAAAAATTCTGGGTGAGGTGTTTAAGAACAACGGTGTACCTGAGGGCGTAAGCGTGCTGGTGCAGGGCGATTACCGCATTGGCGAAAAAATATCACACGACAGGCGCATACCACTGGTATCGGCTACAGGCTCTACCCGCATGGGCAAAAAAGTAGGCGAAGCAGTAGGTGCCCGCCTGGGTAAATCTTTGCTGGAGCTTGGGGGCAATAATGCCATTATTATTTCGCAGGATGCTGACCTGAAGGTTGCCATACCCGCAGCGCTCTTTGGTGCCGTGGGCACTGCCGGGCAACGCTGTACCACCACCCGCCGCCTGATTATTCATGATAGCATTTATGCAGAATTCAAGGAGCGTTTAGCCGGCGCCTATCAGCAGCTGCGCCTGGGTAACCCCCTAGACAGCAAAAACCATGTAGGTCCGCTTATTGATAAAGATGCTGTTAGCCAGTATCAAAACACAATAGAAAAAGTAAAGGCAGAAGGAGCAAAAACAGTTGTGGAAGGCGGTGTGCTGGAAGGTGCCGGCTACGAGAGCGGCTGTTATGTAAAACCGGCTATTTTTGAGGTAGAGCCTCATTACGAGATGGTGCAGCACGAAACCTTTGCACCTATTTTGTACCTGATGAAATATAATACGATCCAGGAGGCCATTGCCATTCAAAACGGCGTGCCACAGGGATTGTCTTCTTCCATCATTACCAATAATCTGCGCGAGGCCGAGCTTTTTCTAAGTCATGCAGGCTCCGACTGTGGAATTGCCAATGTAAATATAGGTACCTCAGGGGCTGAAATTGGCGGCGCCTTTGGTGGAGAAAAAGACACAGGTGGCGGACGGGAGTCTGGCTCGGATGCCTGGAAGTTTTACATGCGCAGACAAACAAACACCATAAACTACGGCTCAGATTTACCGCTGGCGCAGGGCATAAAGTTTGATTTATAAACAAAATATGCGCTAAAACATTTTATAGGTGTTAATTTTAACGTACTATTAACCCAAACATTGTATAAATGGATGAGCGTTCGTATATTCACCGTGCATCCAGATTTATTTTTTTGCAAAATATATGGCAGAAAAGAACAAACACCACTACAACGCTGTCATGCTTATTGATGACAATGAGATCGATAATCTCATCAATCATAAAATGATAGAAGCCAGTAACATTACCAATAAAATTTTCACACACACCGGTGCCAAAAGTGCAATCGAGTTTTGAAAAATATAGAGAAACTCGGAGGTGCCGGAGAGAGCATTCTGCCAGACCTTATTTTTCTGGACATTGATATGCCCCTGATGGATGGCTTTCAATTCCTAGATGAGTTTGATAAGCTGACTGGCATGACTAAAAGCAAGTGCAAAATTGTAATGCTCACCTCGTCTATTAACCCACAGGACGTTAACCGTTCTAAGAAATACGAGTACGTAAAAAAATACATTAACAAACCACTTACCCAGGAAAACCTGGAGAAGCTCAATGTATGAGTATTATAACGGTGTAACTACAATATTAAAAAAGGCTGCTCTAGAGCAGCCTTTTTTATGTTTTAACCGGATATAAATTCAGCTTTACAGCTTGAATAGTTTTACTGACTTACAGCAAGCTTACTCTTGCTACCTTATAAGGCAGCAAGTTTCTCCAGCAGGGTTTCGTCGAAGCGAATGTATTTGGTAGGCGCAAAGTATGGTGGCTCCATAGAATTAATACGCTCTGCCAGTTGCTTGATTTTATCGTACTTATTACGCTTGCTTTCCGAAATGGCAATCTTCATGATCTTGGTAAAGATCAGCACGTGGTCGCAGGTATCCTTTCCTAACAGGCGTATCTGACGCTGTATGGAGTTGATCAGCTGATTGAACAGATCATAATCGCTCATGAGGCAGTACTGCAGCGCCAGCAGGGTTTTAATTTCCAGCTGAGCATAAGGGTACTTTTTAAGGCTGATGTCGTTCAGCAGCTTATTGATCCAGCGGGATGCTTCATCGGTTTTGCCGGCATAGTAGCAGGAAATAGCCCTGTAAGTAACATAAGTGATGTACTTGGAGACGTCTTCCTTGTCGATTTCAAAATCCTGGAAGAGCACCTCATTTTCCTCGTACATACGCTCCGGATCTCCCATGCGCAGGTGTCGCTCAACTTTGGTAAGCAGGAACTGCGGCGGATAGGTAAACAGGCTGTAGTTGGTGAGCAGGTGTGCGGTAGATTCGTTCACCTCCTCATAGAAGTTCTCTGCCTTGCGGTATACTTTATAGTAGTTGTAGTACTCCAGGCGCAGGTACTCGTATACCAGGCGCAGGTGGTAATAGATCGTATCCAGGTGATACATTTCAAAGATCGCATGCATACGGTCCAGAATGTCCTCGATAGGCTCCAGCTCCTGCTCCATGCTTTCGTCGCGTACTACAAAAAGCCGGTGGAAAACACCCAGGCAGCTCTGGTATATGTAAAGCCTGTGCGAATTATAAAGCCTGCACACATTGTGCATCTCGTTGGTGAGCAGCGTTAGCTCCAGTTTTTCAATCTCGCCACCAGTTAAGGTATACTCTCCATACTTGCGGAAGTAATTCACCAGCAGGTCTTCGGCCTTATCTACCGCCAGCATATAGGCTACGTGCTGGTTGTATTGCTGTGAGTAAGTAAAGTGCTCCGGCGAATGAACGTGCAGTTTTTTCAGCGTTTTGTATACAACTGTCAGCTCATTGGCCAGATCATAATCAAGCAATTCTTTCTCCAGCTTTTTAAGAGTAGCGATCGCAATTGCTTTTTTCTTGGTAAAAATTACCTCGTTGATGTTCGCAACTTTCTTCAACACATCAGTGCGAGGGTTCTCCATCTGCTGTAGCAGATATTCCTCGATCTTTTGGTTGAGGCGGGAGCGCAGGGTGTAGTACGCATTGGTGTTTACATCCAGCTCGTCCATGATTTTGTTATCAGAAACGTGCTTTTCGCGCATGGCTTTTAACAGATAGGCTGACTTTTCAGCACTGCTTTCCATTAGCGAATTATAGATCTTATCGTAGTCTCCCTCAGAGAGCTGCTTTATAATGTTTTTTAGTTTGGCCATAAGTTAAAGGGCTTCAAAAGGCTGAGCTATAGGCTCCTAGAAAGGCACAAGTTTATACAGTGGAAATAATTATCTGTTTTTGGCAAATTATTGCTGAAAATAAGAAAATTCTCAACAAATTTTAAAATTTTAGAGAAACAAACTATTAGACTCTGATTTATTACCGCCTGCTTTTTCTCATTAAAATGTAACTCAGTCGCTCAAAATGCAGTTTTTAAAGATATTTTATAAATCAAACCTATACAATTACCCATAACTGCTATCACCCCCTAAAAATAATACAAATAATTTTTTTTCATTAATTTTCCATTCACTGAGGCATTGTACAAAAATCAACAGGCACTAAACCGGCAGATTGGTAAGAACTGTAAACCCTATAACTCTCTCAGGATTTGTCCTAAAGGCATTATGCCTACCATAATACAACCTTACTTCTACATCTTTTTTTTGCGGCATGAATACAGCCAGGGTTAAGAATATCCTAAAAAAAGATAACAGAATCTTTTGATACAGCAACTGAAAATAGCGTAAAAGCAAAAACAGGAAAAATCAGTTGCGTATATATATTCCTGATAAAGAAACAAGCTTAGTAAAAATACGTTTTAAGCATACTGCACCCTGTTTTCGTCATCTGAACACTTTGGCACACCTACTACATAAGCTGCTGAATTTACACGATAAGCCCCTGCTATTAGTAGGCAGTAATGGCCTGATACACAAATGCAATAAAGCAGCCGATTTATTGTGGCCCGCGCTGAATGAAAATGCGCATTTACACCTTTGGGAATTAGGTGCCCTTGAGCCGCAACAGGCATTGGAGCTTCTGGAAAAATTCCAGTCCGGCAAAGATGGGCAAAAAATACCACCACTTTCATTTCAATCACAAACGAATGAAAGTGGCTATTACCTGGAAGTAATAGGCCAGGAGCAGGATATTTTTCTACTGGAAACCGGCAAAATTCAGCTAAGCAGCCAAAAACTACTAACAACCACTACCCTGTCGCCAGATATTCTGGACGCCCTCATGAACGGGATCAGCGATCAGCTGCTGGCAGTGCTGGACAAAGACATGCGGTATATCGCCTTTAATGAAGCTTACAAAAAAGAATATGCCCGTATTTTTGCTATCAATATAGCACCTGGCGACCAACTGCTGGATACACTTGAACATCTGCCCGGGGAGCAGGAAAAAGCAAAACGTATCTGGGAAACAGCACTGGCAGGAGAGGAGTTTTCTCTGCAGGAAACCTTTGGCCACACCAGCCTGCAGCCAACTACCTACAGCCTTCACTTTATTCCGCTGAAAAATAAAGACGGTCAACTCTTAGGGGTGCTGTATAAGGCAAAAGATATCACAAAAGAAAAAATGATGGAGGTGCTGCTCCGCGACTCCGAGGAGCGCTTCCGGACGCTGGCAGAATCTACCCCCGACATTGTTGTGCGCTATTCGCCCGATATGCAGGTGCTCTTTGCCAATTCTGCTGTTGAGCATGAACTTGAGGTAGCGCCAGCGGCCCTCATCAGCAAAAACCTTTTTGATGCACCAAATGCCAGTAAAATATCCGAAGGTTATTTTCTGAAGGCAAGGCAGGCGCTTTCTTCCGGACAGGAAGTAGACCTTATCAGCACCTACGAGAACAATGGCGTGCTCAAAGACTATTACACCCGCTTTATACCCGAAAAGAACGCAGAGGGTGAGGTTATTTCAGTGATTGCCGTTTCTAAAAATATTAGCGACCTGCAGCAGGCACAAAAGGAACTGCAGCAGGCCAGGGATTTTATTTTTATGGCTGAAATAGTTCCTCAAATTATATGGACTACCGAAGCAAATGGCAACGTATCTTATTTCAATAAGCGCTGGTACGATTATACCGGCCTTAGCATAGGAGAAAGCATGCACTGGGGCTGGCAATATATTATTCACCCCGAGGATGCGCAGGAAACCCTGTTAACCTGGCAGCACTCTCTGGAGAGTGAAGAGCCCTATCAGGTTGAATACCGTTTGCGCAGGCACGATGGTAGTTACCGCTGGCACCTTTGCAGGGGCATGCCTCTACGCAACGAGGAAGGCCAGGTGATCAAGTGGTATGGCTTCTGTGCCGATGTTCATGAACAAAGGCAAAACCGGACTGAGCTGGCAAAGCTGGTCCAGGAGTATCAGCTCCTGAACCAGATGATTCCCCAGATCGTCTGGTCTACCAAGCCCAATGGTGATCACGATTACTTTAACCAGCGCTGGTATGAATACACCGGGCGTAGCTTTGAACAGTCTAAAGACGAGGGCTGGTCGCAGGCACTGCACCCCGACGATGTGCAACGCACACAGGAAAACTGGAAACATTGCCTTGCTACAGGAGAAACCTACCAGGTGGAGTACCGCTTTAAGCGATTTGATGGTATTTACCGCTGGTTTATAGCCAGGGCTACTCCCTTAAGAGATGCAAAGGGCAATATTATAAAATGGTTTGGCACCTGCACCGATATACACGACCAAAAGCAGCAAAGTGAAGCCCTGGCCCAAAAGAACTATGAGTTGCAGCAAATCAACAATTACCTGGACCAGTTTGTGCATACAGCCGCCCATGATTTACGCTCACCGGTAGCCAATATGAAGCTGCTCCACGAGATGTTTCTGCGTGAAGAAAAACCAGAAAAAAAAGAAAAGCTACTGGAAAACTTTAAACCCCTGCTGAATCGGCTGGATGATACTATTATTGGCCTGGTTGAGATTGTGCAAATGCAGGAGGGACATAGCGCGCTGCGTGTGCAATCTGTAAACCCCCTGAAGGTTTTTGAAGCCGTGAAAGAGGAACTCTCCGACATGCTTGAGGATGCCAAAGCGGAATTGCAGCAAAAGATTGTACTTGAAAAACCGCTTTACTACCTAAAACCATATTTACACAGCATTTTGCGCAACTTAATCAATAATGCTATTAAGTACCGTGATTATAGCCGCAGCCTTCATATTGAAGTAAAAGGAGAGTGGAAGGGAAAATACTACTGCCTTAGCGTACAGGATAATGGTATTGGCATTGATCTGCAGCGAAACAATAAAAACCTGTTCCGCCCTTTCAAGCGCCTTTCCCAGCAGGGGCAGGGTCTGGGCATTGGCCTTCATCTGGTGCAGAATATGGTAAGCAAGAACGGAGGACACATAGAAGTAAGCAGCAGCCCCGGCCTTGGCTCTACCTTTACAGTGTTCTTGAATCCTTATGAATATTAGTCTTGTTATTTTACAAATCATGTATTACACAAAAAGAGTCTTCCCATTAATTGACAGACTCTTTTTTAATATGGCACCTGGCGTTAATCTATTGGAAAGCGCAGATGGCCATACCCAAAGGTGCCGGTAAAACCCATTTGAACAGGATCTCACAGGCCGCCAGATCCGGTAAAGGCTGGGTTTTGCTCATCAGGATAAACATCGAAAATATTGGTGGCTCCAAGCGTAAGGGTTACATTGTCTCCCAATCTTCTGGCCACCGCCAGATCGGTGGTGTATTTAGGAGAGTATACATCCAGCTTTTCTTCCATTGGCACCTTCAGCAATGATGTAAGAAAAATAGGCTTATTGCAATTTTTCAAACGTTTGCAATATTTTATTTCGACTTTATGCCTTTAATCAGAATTTTTATTTAGCAAAAAATGGATTTTCTTAATTTTATTATTAACTTGCTAACATAGTATATCGAAAGTATGGCCGAAATCGATTGAAATTGACTAAAAGCATGCTTCAAAGCCTGTATTGTAATATTAGGAACTAAAAAGCAATATTAGTTTAAGCCCGGCACTTGCTGGTGTTGTTAAAAGCAGCTTCTAAACATTTAACGAGATAAAAAAGTAGTAAATCCTCTTCACATATTTTATCAATAAGGCATCTCCGGCTGGAGATGCTTTTTTAATGACTAAATGTAACAAGAGAAAATTATTACCACCAAAAAGCCTGCTTTTCTCCAGCTGATTTATAAGGGTTCATCTTCCGTTCATCTAACAGTTATTTGTAGTAAGGAATCAGCAATTACAGGCTGCTCTACCCACCTGCCGCTTAGGGGTGATCAAATGTGTGAGAGATCCCCCCGGCTCCAACACAGTAAGCTGCAGCGGAGTATGGCTCTGGTCAGATTAGTTCTACTCCTGCCAACAGTATTGATCATCAATCTATTCTCCCATTCAGCCAATCCTATTGCCTCTCATACCAATATGCTTTTAAATATGAGGGGTAAGCATTAAATTTAAGATAACATTTCTGTTTGCTCAAGACTCATGACGCGCAATACTGTTTACTGGATTTGTCAATTAGGAGGTTGGTCGCTGTATGGCATCATCAATATCTTCTTTTTACTGCTGAATGGAACCAGCCCGGAGCAGGTTGTAGGCGTATTTCTTACTGTGCTCTATACCATGCTGGTTACCCATGTCTTCCGGCTATGGATACACAGGCGCAGGTGGCTGAAGCTTTCCACAGGCAGGCTGGTGCCCCGCATTATTGTGGCCATCCTGATCATGAGTATTCTGGTGGATTTCCTGCAGCTGGCAACCCTCTACCTGCAGGATAACCTGGCAGCAGGCCTGGATTTAACTCCGGCCCTGCTCAACATCCTGACCCACATGACCATCCTCTTTATCTGGTGCGTTATATACATTGCCTATCATTATGTTGAGCGTTACAATGCTACCCTGAGATATGAGGCAGCCCTAACTGAAATGACCCTGAACCGTCTTAAATCGCAGCTCAACCCGCACTTTATTTTTAATGCCCTTAACAGCATCCGTGCCCTGGTAGACGAAGACCCGCAGAAATCTAAAAAAGCCATTACCCAGCTTAGCAATATTCTTCGCAATTCCCTGGTGATGGACAAGCGCAGTCTGGTTCGGTTTCAGGACGAGCTGCAAACTGTAAAAGACTACCTGGCCCTGGAGGGAATCCGTTTCGAGGAACGGCTGCGTATCCAGTACAACATTAGTCCGGAGGCCAGCGAGTTTCAGGTGCCCCCCATGATGCTGCAGACCCTGGTAGAAAATGGTATTAAACACGGCATCTCTAATCTGATTGATGGTGGCATTGTGCACATAGATGCCCTTGTAAAAGATCAAAAACTGCATGTGTGTGTGCGCAACAGCGGGCAATACGTTAACGGCGTAAAGAAAAAAAATGGAAGTGGTGTTGGGCTTACCAATACCAAACAGCGCTTAACACTCCTCTACGGCCACCGTGCACATTTTAGCATTAAAAACGAAAACGACAAAACCGTACTCACCGAACTGATAATCCCTCAACACTAACCATATGAAAGCCCTTATCGTAGACGACGAACGACTGGCCCGTAAAGAGCTGATGTCGCTCCTGGCAGAGCACCACGAAGTAGAAGTGGTAGGCGAAGCAGTGAATGCCGATGATGCCTATGAAAAAATAAAAGAGTTGCAGCCCGACCTGCTGTTTCTGGATATTCAAATGCCCGGTAAAACCGGCTTTGACCTGCTGGAAATGCTGGATAAGGTACCAACCGTTATTTTCACCACCGCCTACGATGAGTATGCCCTGAAAGCATTTGAGGTAAGTGCCCTGGATTATCTGCTGAAACCCGTGCAGCCCGAGCGCCTGCAGGAAAGCATTAAGAAATTAGGAGTCCTGGCCAGCGAGAACGGCCGCGACAAAGACGATGAGGAAGAGGATGATCCGCAGCTGGCCGCTCCCAGACAACATAAACTGGGGCCCGACGACCAGGTATTTGTAAAAGACGGAGACCGTTGCTGGTTTGTACGCCTAAGCAAGGTGCGCCTTTTCGAAAGTGATGGCAACTATATAAAAGTATATTTCGATCACTACAAACCCATGATCCACAAATCACTCAATGCCCTCGACGAGCGGCTTGATGATAAGGTATTTTTCAGAGCCAACCGCAAACATATGATAAACCTGAACTGGGTAGAGAACATTGAGCCCTGGTTTAACGGTGGTTTAATGGTAACCCTGCAGGGAGGCGAAAAAGTAGAGGTTAGCCGCCGCCAGGCCACCCGTTTTAAAGAAATGATGAGCCTTTAATATATCTGTACTGTACATTGTACATATGTACTAAATAGAAAAATCCCTTCCTGCAGCTGCTGGAAGGGCTTTTATTCATCTTCTGCACCGAAGCTGATGCAACTGGTGCTTATTCAATACTGCTACTGACAGACACTTTTTGTTCTGCCGGCCGCAGATATTTTTTCTTTTTATTATAAATGTTCTTCAGATCTTTTTCGAAAAGCGTGTAGGGGTCGTGATAGAACCTTATAAAATCAGGAACACTTACCTGCCCGGGATAAGGGGCGTAGTAGTGGGTAGGGCTTCTCACATCGTTTCGCCAAACCAGCACATAAGCGAGCCGCATGTCCTGAGCCTTCATTGTTTTCAGCAGCGTTTGGGTCCACCAGGTAGTGTCAGGTATGGATTCCAGGCCTGTTTCGGTAAAAGCAGCCAGCTTGCCTGCCTTGATGGCATAATCAGAAACAATTTTCAGTTTCATGGCAGCCGTATCAATGGCGTAGCGGTCACGGCCTAGATCTGCATAATTGTCCATGCCAACCATATCCACCCACTCATCACCGGGGTATCGCTCCAGAAATTCTGCTTCAGTGTTAAACTTATTATCGGGCGAAAACGCATAGATAAAATTATGCACATCCAGGCTGTCTCTCAGGTACGATACTGTAAAGCGCCACAACGAAATAAATTCCTCACGGGTAGCATGCGGCTTGCCCCACCAGAACCAGCCACCATCAAATTCATGATAGGGGCGAAAAATTACAGGAGCCAGCTTTCCGTCTGCTCCCCGGATGCTGTGTGCCCATTCACCAAGGCCTCTTAAAATTTCCTTGTACTGTTCGTGGGCTTCACCACCGGGAATAATGTACTTTACTGCAGGCAACGATACAGAATCTTTCCAGTAGAAACTACCTCCTGATACCGGGTTGGAAAAGTGCCAGGCAATGGTGGTTACCCCACCGCGGTTGTAGGTATCTATCACATTCTTTCTTAGGCTTTCCTTTGCTCTTTGAATTTCCTCGGGCGAGCGGCCGGAGAAACCCATTATGTCTACACCAATCACTGCCGGATGCGATCCGGTAACTGATTTTACATCTGAACGGTCTTCATCTCCATACCAGCCATGGCCATATTCGGTTGCATGCTGGTGGCCAAAAAGGGTGTGGTTTTTCGAGAGCTTACCTAGGTTTTTGTACAGGGCTTTGGTTTCTCTGGTAGCTTTTTTGTCAATAGGCTTTTTCTTTTGCGCTTCAGCCACTCCAGAAGAAAGAGTAAAGAAGCCCATAACCAACACTACAATCCTTTTTATATGCATAATATATCTTGTATAGATTAGAAAATTAATAACAGGTACCGGTGTAAATAAATGCACAGCACTACCTGACTGAATATACAGGGATTTAGCTGCTTAGTAGGTGTCTTTATGGCTGCTGTATTGAGGAAATTGAAGCTTATGGAAATAATACGCAGCTGCGGAAAAATTAATTCCGCTGATCAGCGGTACAAAAGCAGATTTTAGAGAATGGTGAACTAGAGGCAGAAAACGCAGGCAGAAGTACAGGCAATATAAAAGAGCTTTATTTGTAGTACTAGCCTCTTACCAGCTTCATCAGGTCTGCTTCCAGCTGCCAGTCTCTGGCCAGGCGCAGCATACCTGTTGCTTCCATTTCAGTAATATAGCCTTTGGCATTATTGGCTTTCCAGACCCGATAGAGGTAATCGAGCTTTTTCTCGGGGGCAAGTTCTACGCTTTGCAGAAAGGTGCGGGCACGGTCGAAGGCAGAGAGGTAGTCCTGAGCAACAAACTCCTGCGCCCAGTTCAGCTCCTCATCACCCTTCAACTCCTCAGCCGATTCACGCAGCAGTTGCTGCTCTTCTTCATCAAGGCCGTGGTAATGAAAAATGATGCTCTTTAAAAGAAAGAAGATCTTTTTTTCCTCGCTGCTCATGCCAGAACCGGTTGTTTGGTAATTATAGCCCCTAAAGATATAATAATTTCTTCCGAAAAGTGCCTCATTTATACGCGCATCAAAAGCCTGGAGCAAATTTATGCTGTTTTTTAAGGTTTCAGCGCCTGCTGATGCTTTAAGCTTACACAATAAATAGCCTGGCGGTAATTTCATCGGCCAGCAGCCGGCCTTCTTCTGTAAGAAACAGGCGGTTGTTCTCCACCCTGGCCTGGCCCCTTGCCTGCATCTCCTGCAGGTAACCCTGATTCTGATGCTGCAGATCGTGCTGCCACTGGTCTTTTAGATACTGCAGGTCTATTCCCCAGCTGGTTCGAAGGCCCGTCATCAGGTATTCATTAATGTGATCCTCGCGCTTCAGGATCTCCCCCTCCTGGGCCAGTTCTCCCACCTGCAGCTTTTTAATATAGAGTGCGTTGTTGCGGATGTTGTATTGCCGGGAATCCAGGTTGTAGGAATGAGCCCCCGGCCCCAGCCCCAGGTATTTTTTTTGCAGCCAGTATGCGGTATTATGGCGGGAATGGTAGCCCGGCAGGCTAAAATTCGACACCTCGTAATGCTCGTAGCCCGCCTGTAGCAGGGCTTGGGTGAGCATCAGGTATTGCTGTTCGCCTACTTCTTCGCCAGGTGGGTGCAGCTGCCCCCGCTCTGTCCATTTGCCAAAGGCAGTTTTAGGCTCTATGGTAAGGCAGTAGGCCGATATATGCTCGGGCCGTAGTGCAAGGGCCAGCGCCAGATCCTGCTGCCAGATCTCCTCTGTTTGCCCGGGCAGGCCATACATCAGGTCTATACTAATGTTATTAAAGCCTGCAGCACGGGCCAGTGGCACACAGGCATGGGCCTGCGCTGCAGTATGCGCCCGGTTCAGCCCCTGCAGCACCGGCTGGGAGAAGGTTTGGATGCCTATACTCAGACGGTTTACCCCCAGCTGGCGCAGGGCCTGCAGCTTTTCCTGCGTCAGATCATCAGGATTGGCTTCCAGGGTAATTTCGGCCCCTTCCTTTATATTAAAAAGTTGCTGCAGGTGCTGCAGCAGACTTCCTGTCTCTTCTGCCTCAAGCAGGGAAGGTGTGCCGCCCCCAAAATAAACGGTTTCTACCAGCTCTCCGGACAGGTAATGCTGCTGCATGCTAGCCTCCTGGTGCAGGGCCTGCAGCAAAGCCTGCTTTGGCTTCAGGTTAGTGCTGAAGTGAAAGTCGCAATAGAAGCATGCCTGGCGGCAAAAAGGGATATGTAAGTAGATTCCAGCCATGGATTACGCCTGCATTTCCTGCAGCACCGGCAGAGACTTTAGTTCGCCAAAATCGGCCACATGCAGGCGGTAAAACTGCAGAATAAGCTGCAGCACATGCCGGCGCCGCTCTCCATTAAGCGGAATGGAGCTGCCATAAGGTTCCAGGAGCAGTCGCTCTACTGCTTCACGGTCTGTGGCATCGGCAGAAATATACGGGCCCACCTCTACCAGGAAATCATCTGCCGAAGGCGTGGCAAAACCAAGGTAGCCCGATAGTTTCAGCAAAAACTGCAGGTGAAAATTCTGGACTCCTCCCTGCTGGCTATCGAGTATCCGGATAGAACTGTGCAAAAACTGAAATAATTGCGGGTTGGATTCTTCGCCCTTCATCACCTTGCCCAGCATTTCAGTTAAAAACATGGCAATGCCCGTTTTCTGAAAATCCATGGGCAGCTGCATAAAGGGATCGGAGCACTTAATTTCTTTGATGCGCTGCAGGCCAGCCTTATCCTGGTAATACACCACCAGCTCCAGCAGGGTAAGCGGCTGGTAAAGCCCCATACGGCTGCCGCCACTACGCGCATTACCGCTGCTGCGCACCCCATTTACAATGTACGACTGCAGGCCAAGCGCCTCTGTGTATATTTTTACAATAATAGATGTTTCGCGGTAGCGAATATGGCTAAGTACAATTCCGCGTGTTTTATGGAGCATTTCTGTTAGGCTATGTCTGGTTGAAAATCTCTGCGCTCTTACATAGTTAGAACAATTTTCCGGCTCCTATCATTCCAAAAAAGGATTTTACCGTACAACGGCCAGCTTCCCTACCAGGGCCTCGGTTCCCAGCGCATTGGCACTAAAAACCAGGTATATACCGGTGGCAACTTCATTCCCCCGGCTATCGCGTAAATCCCAGGCAGCGGTTCCTCCTTCTGCCCCCAGCTCCCGCACCAGGTAACCGGCGGTATCTGTAATTTTTACCACGGCGTCCTGCACCAGACCGGTAATACCCACCTGCCCTCTGTAGCCGGGGCGCACCGGGTTAGGAAAAATTTTAATGGCAGCAGCATGAGAAATGCCACCGGCTGTAGCGCCACTGCGGTAGCTTACCAGGCCCTGGTCGGTAGCGATAAACACCTCCCCTGTTTGCTGATGAATGGCAATGGCAAGTATGTTGTTGGAGGGCAGCGGGCTGTTTGCTGCAGTAAAATGCTGGTAGAGTGTATCGCCGGCATCGCCCACCAGCCAAACGCCGCTGCGGGTACCAATCCATTTACGGTTGCCTCCATCTACCGCAATGGCTGTAATAAGCGATTCGTCCAGCAGGGGCCGTTGCTGATAAATTGGCAAAGCCGCATCCACATCATTTTGGGTAAGTACTGCTGCAGGGTTCGGCACGTACACAACACCATCCTGGGTACCTACCCAAACACTTCCTTCCAGATCTTCCTGCAGGCTATACACCTGGTTGGAGGTGAGGCCTCCCCTGCCCAGATTCTCGTTTAATGTGCGCAGCTCAGGCTGTTTTTCAGGGTTAAACACCAGAATACCCTCTGTATTATTCCGGCGGGGCCGTAGCCGCAGCCAAATATCATTAGTATAGGGTATGATCAGCTGTTGCGCCCCGGCTGCCGTGGTATTTCCCTCCAGGTAGGCCTGCCAGCTCAATTCAGCAGGATTAAAACGGTGCAAAGGACGGTTGCTGTTGTAGCTGCTCATCCATACCCTGCCCCCTCTGTCTACACCCACTCCACTTAGCAGCACCCGGCCAGGCAAATCCCTGGAGCCCGAAAAGCTTACCCCTTCTGTATTCAGGCTGTAGAGCGTAAAAGTATTATCCTCCGGCCGCCACGACAACAAGCCATCCCCATAAGAAGCCAGATACCAGCTGTTATCAGCAGTAGAAAAAGCAGCCGCTACCAGATCCTGTGCATCGGGCATTGGGAGAACGCCTGCCCGTTGCTGCGGATGGAAATTGGTCCAGCCCCTGGTGGTGGTAAAAGCGCTAAAGCCCCTTCTGCCCAGCGGATTTCCGTTCGCAGTAGAACCTCCATACAGCGCAAGCACCTGGCCATAGGCATACCGCAGACCACTGACGGCATCACTGATGGGGCCGTCCGGGCTTCGGCGGGAAAAACTCCCCTCTGCATTTGTAAGCAGGCCATTAAAGGCTTCGCCAACCCAATATATGCCGGCAGCATCCTGCACAGCGGTTAAGGGCTCCCTTATTGGTTCCGAAGATACTATTGAATAGGTGTGCTGCCCGGGCAGGTAACGATAAACTGCCTGGCTGGTTGTAATAATCAGTGCATCGCCCGCTTCTGCCACCTGCAGGTCCACAATGCTATCTGCTTCATTGAAAGCCGCAGGCAGCCAGAAGGCACCCGATTTCTGATAAAGGCCTCCTGCCCTGTTTGCCGACCACAGCTGCTCTCCGATGGTCACTACAAAGTGGGTGCCCTCCTCCGGCAGCCCGCTTTCAGCACCCCAGCGGCGCCAGCTCCTGAAATCATTCAGATTAACACTGCCGCTCATTCTGTTGGCAATTAAGCCCCTGTCGGTAGCCGCAAAGAGAGTATCTTCTAAAACAGCTACTCCATAAACCTCTACGCTTATGCCTTCCGGACCCAGGTTCAGGTAGCTGTCGGCCAGCCGGGCTTGCGGCAGCTGCAAAATACTGATACCATAATCTGTGGCCAGAATCACCGAATCTCCCCGAAAAGCAGCCGAACGGATTGCTTTACTCCCCGCTATGTTTGCATTACGGATGGTGGGAATGTTGATTACCTTGCCGTTCTGAAGCAGATCTATATTACCACTGCCATAACCAATCAATAACAGACTGCTTTGTGCCTGCCACTGAAGGGTGCTTACACCCGCATCGCTAAAACCACGCAGCGGCCCCAGCTCTACTACTTCATTCGAGGGCTTATCATAGTAAAAAAAGCCATTTTCACTGGCTGCATACACCCTGCTGCCTGCCAGAGCCACCTCATGCACCTGAGCATAAGAAAAATGCGTTCGCCAGCTACCGATAGGGATATCATCCTGCGCCCGGGCTCCAGCAGAAAAAAAAAGTAGCATCAAAAGGGGCAGCAGCTTTGTCATATCCTGGCTTATATTATTTGCTCGGCTTTGGGGCCTTTCAGAAAACAACGCCGGCAGCGGGCTTCATAGGTATCTTTCTCGCCCAGCATCACTGTTTTTTGATTGGGGGTGAGCCGGTAGGAGTAATGGGCAATATCGCCGCACTTGATGCAAATGGCATGTACCTTAGTTACATACTCGGCAATGGCCAGCAGCTGGGGCATGGGGCCGAAAGGCTTGCCGCTAAAGTCCATATCGAGCCCTGCCACAATAACTCTTTTGCCGCTGCTGGCCAGCTTGGTACATACCTCTACCAGTGCATCATCAAAAAACTGGGCTTCGTCTATGCCCACCACATCGCAGTTGCCTGCCAGCAGCAGTATGTCTTCAGAAAACTGCACGGGGGTAGAGCGAATAGAATTAGCATTATGCGATACCACGTTGTGTTCGTGGTAGCGGGTATCAATGGCCGGCTTAAAAATTTCCACTTTTTGCCGGGCAATCATTACCCGGTTGAGGCGGCGCAACAGCTCCTCGGTTTTACCGCTGAACATGGAGCCACAGATCACTTCTATCCAGCCTGCCTTGCCCGTTGCGGCGGTACCTGAAATCTTTGGTTCAATAAACATAATGCTCCCTCATTCTACAGCGCTAATCGGTATACGGCATATGGGGCAGCTTACTTGTTTCAGGCACCCTTACCACTACATTGCCTTTTTCAACAATACACTGGCATGCCAGGCGATAGGCCTTTGGCAGGCGGCCCTGCCGTTGCATACGCAGTTCCCCTTCTGAAAATGTACTTAAATTTTCTTCTCCTTCCACAACGCGCATAGCACAGGTAGTACAACGGCCCTTTCCGCCACAGGCATGCATCCAATCTACGCCTGCGGCACCCATTGCCTGCAGCACTGATTGTATCATTTCTGTAACTTGAATCGTTTTATTATCCAGATTTTGTATTGTGATAGAAGGCATTGTAATTTGAGCTACAAAAGAAACCCGCATTAGCAAAAGAGCAAAGCAAAGCTTAATAAATTTGCAGGACTCAGTCGCTCCGCGGGGCTGTACCTATAGGTGGCCGTGCCACGGATGGCCTGCCCTCGGGTTACTGAAGGTCTTGGTTTAAAATTTTTCTGAAGAAACAAATAATTAGGATGGTGCGCAAACTGAACCGGAAAGCAGCAGAAGCATATAGCGAAGACTTCAGCAGTAAAATACTGGATAATTTTTTTTCCAATAGTGAAGTAGCTACAGGGCAGGATATCCTGGAGCTTACGCCTTTGCAACAAATAAACCTGCTGCTGATCCAGCGGCTTTATCAGCGCTGGCAGGAGGAAACCCTGCGCCTGCGCAGCCCTTACTTCAACTATCAGCATCCTCAGGTGCAGGATTCCCTGAAGGCTTTTATGAATACCCTATCCCGCCACATACAGGTAGAGCGCCAGGCACTGGAGCCCCTGCTGCAGGGAGCAGTGCTCGACAGCCTAAGGCTGTTGCTGAACCCCGTGGCTTTTTTTGATGAATTTTTGCGACTCAACCCAAGCCTTGAAAGCCTGCAGGCTTCTTTACGCTACCTTCGCTGGCAGCAATCATTAACAGACGCACTGCAGGAGCAGGTAGAAAAAAAAGAAATGGGAGATCCGGAGTATTTACTGGCGATGCTTGAGGCTGGTGTGCGCTCCGGCAACCTAATAACTGACCCCACTGAAGAATACATAGAAGCCTTTGAGCAGGTGTTACCCCTGCCATCCGGCCTGGTAGAAGAACCAGTAGCCTCTCCACAACCAGCACCTCCTAAAGAAGAACCTGCCGATGATTTCTTCAGCGCCATCTCCCGCATGGCACCACGCAACCCCAGGCCAGGTGCCCGCACTGCGGCAGAGCCTGAATCCCAGCTAAGGCCTGCTCCGGCACCTGAGGCACGGGAAGCAAAGCCTCAAACCTCAGCTCCGCGGTATTCAGAACCTGAGCCAGTTGTAAACAGAGCGACCCCTGTTGAACAGGAGCCAGTGGCAACCAAACGGCCACAACCAACTGTAGTAATGCCACCCGTCATTGACACACCAGCGCCTGAAACTCCACGGGCGGCAAGGCCTGCTGAGGTAAAGCAGCCCGAAGAACCTAAAAAGCAGCAGGAAGAGAACCGCTCTCTAAACACACGTCTGGGTATTAACGATAAAAAACCACTTTACGAAAAGTTTGAGGCAAGGGAACCACGCAGCGCTTCATTGTCTCAAAAACATCGGCCTGCCAGCATACGCCACTACATTACCTTAAACCAGCGTTTTATGTTTGTGAAAGAGCTTTTTGATGGTAATGCCGCAGCCTTCAACGCTTCCCTTGATGCATTGGATGCCTGCCAGAACTACGGTGAAGCACAGCAATGGACCCAGGAGCACCTGGCGCACAAGCCTCAGTGGCAAGATGACTCAGAAGTGGTACAGGAGTTTATGGCTGTACTGGACCACAGGTTTGGCAGCTAAAAATAATTATTGAGCAAATTCACCTACAGGAACGTACTGGCGCGATTTTGGATTACAATGAAGTTGTTGCTGTACCTGCCTTGCCTGCAGCCGGGCCTGGCGGTTTTATGAGCACGAGCCGATTAAACTTATGATGAAAAGAATATTAGCTGTGGCCGCCGCCACCTTTCTGAGCGCGCATGCCTGCGTGGCTCAAACCCCTGTACCAGCAACCGAAAAGGTGGTGCACCCTTTTACCCTGGAAGATTTTTACAGGCAGGACAAACTGCTGGATCAGCAGGTGGAACAGATCTTCGGCCGCATGAGCGATGAACAGCGGGCAGGACAAATGATCATTCCTGCCGCCGGACGTTTAGGCAAAACCGATGCCCAGCTGGATGAACTGGCCCGCAAGGGCTGGATGGGAGGCGTTATTTTACTGAACGGTACAGTAGAGAGTTTTAAGAACTATGTACATCGCTTCGACAGCATCAGCAAAGCAAACGGACACCTGCCACTGGTATACAGCGCCGATGCAGAGCCCAGCCTGATCAACAGAAAAATTGGTGGGTCTACGCCGGTACCTAAAACTGCCGAGCTGAAAGATACTGCCGAAGTAATGGCTGTTGCTCACACCATTGCCCATCAGCTAAAGGAAATTGGCATATTATATAACTATGCGCCGGTAACTGATCTTAGCCTGCAGAATGCCGCAATCGGCAACCGCAGCTTTGGTTCCGATCCTGCTCATGTGGAGCGCATGAACAGAGTCTTTATTACTACCTCGCAAGCCGATGGCGTAGCCACTACAGCAAAACATTTTCCGGGCCATGGGCTGGTAAAGGGCGATAGTCACAAAAAGCTGGTATTCATTGATGGCCCCATGCAGGAGGTTGATGTTTACAAAGGCCTGATCCAGGCAGGCGTACTAAGTATTATGATAGGGCATATTGCTGTACAGAACAACCCCAAGTACAATACCGATGGCCAGCCAGCTACCTTAAGCCGGGCAATTGTAACCGACCTGCTTAAGAATGAAATGGGTTTCAAGGGAATTATCACCACTGACGCCATGAATATGGGCGCCGTAGCCGCTATTCCAAATTCATCACTAAAAGCCGCGCAGGCCGGCAACGATATTATTCTGATGCCGAACAATGAAAAAGAAGCTGTCTTCTCTATCCTGGCACAAATGGATAAAGATGCAGCCTTCAAACAGCAGGTTTATGATTCGGTAAAGAAGATTATCCGCTTTAAGCTCGCACTTGGAGTAATTCGTTAGCCCTTTTTGCTGCAGGCAACTTCCTCCGGCAGCAGTGCCAGCAAATTATCTGAAACTAAGGAATAGCAGGTTAATACATTAGCCTGCTATTTTTTTTGCTCTGAACATTCCTGGATAAGGGTAAAAAATATATAAAACCAGGCTGATTGTCTTACACTTTATGTCTTTTATCTTAATCTGGCGGTGAGGTATTTATGTATACAAAACCATTATTATACCGTTAAATTCAGCACGTATATAAAGTATCTACCTGTCTTAAATACTGCCTTTACTTTTAAATAAAATTTTTTAATAAACCCTATTCCAGGATGTATTCTACTTCAATGGTACGGAAGTTCTGGCGGGTAAATTGTTTAAAAATTTTGCCTACAGCATTTACCCGACCTTGTAATAATCAGCGTTTTTCTCTTCTGATTTGCCACGTTTTCAGGCAATTTCCTGCTTCTCATAGCTTTATAGCGCACAAGCACCGTAACAGAGTCATGTAATATTTTCCCCATAATCGCATAAAACTGAAGTAATCGTATAAAAACTTTAGGAAAGCCAATGTAGACATTTCCCCCACCCGGATTCCTCAGACTTGATGATCAAAGGTAATAATTAGAACAAATTTTACTTACTAACAATATCCACTGCAGTAGTTAGTACATACTCTACCCTAATTCAGAACATGATTTTTATGTGGTATAACCACCAGTTTTATCACTTTTCCATTAGAATGTCTGTAGAACAATTCCTCAAATTTTAATAATTAGTAAAATACTAAGCCAGCCCAACACTTGTAAGTATCAGGACTACTATTGTTTAACCTGCTGACCTTAGAAACATATCTTTACAATGTGCAATTTCAGCGTCTGATCACAACCTTTCGATTGCAGCAGTAAACAATATTTTTTAACGTTTTGCCTGTCAACACCCAGACTCAGGCAAAGCTTAACTCAAACAGCTATACTATGATATTTGTCTATTTACTGATCATTGATCCTGCCCCTGTATTTATCTCCCTCTGAATAAGCCATGACCTATGAAAAAAACTTACAAAAATTCCCTCCCTCAACTGATTATTCTTAATCAGGGCATTTTATTAAAAATCATATTTCTTGCGGTATTCATATGCTTATACATAAATACCCAGGCCGCTACTTACTATATCTCAAGTACACAGGGCGATGATTCACGAACCAGCACACAGGCACAAAGCCCCAACACTCCCTGGAAATCGCTTACAAAGCTAAATTCATTTATGCCCAACCTTGCTCCAGGAGATATTATCTTATTCAGAAAGGGCGATGTTTTTGAGGGCGCTATCAACATTACAAAGTCAGGCACCTCCACACAACCCATACTGTTTTCTGCATATGGGAGCGGCAGTCAGCCTGTTATAAGTGGTTTTGTCACCCTGACGAACTGGACATCCGCAGGCAATGGGGTATGGGAAAGCAGCTGCTCCTCATGCGGTACTTCTGTAAATTCTGTGGTGATTGACGGAGCAGCCCAGGCAATGGGCCGATACCCAAACAGCGATGCTCCCAATGGCGGCTATCTTTCTATCTCTTCCCATAGCGGTAATACCTCTATTAGCAGTACCCAGCTTTCTTCCACCTCTAACTGGACTGGAGGAGAATTAGTGACCCGCACCAACAGATGGATCCTGGACAGGAATAAGATTACCAGCCATTCCGGATCAACATTAACATACACAGCTGCCTCACCACAGTTTACAGTACAAAATGGTTACGGATTCTTTATTCAGAACCACCCGGGCACCCTGGATGCTTTTGGAGAGTGGTATTATAATTCCGGAACTAAGCGTTTCAGAGTTTTTTTTGGAACCACTCCTCCTACATCGGTTCTTGTAAAGGTTTCTAATGTTGATGATTTAGTAACTATTTCACGTGTTAGTCATATTTCATTTAAAGATTTGGCATTCCAAGGAGCCAACATAAATGGATTTAAGGTTCATGGCGGGGAGAACATTCAAATTACCAACAGTGAAATTAATAATTCTGGAGTGAATGGGATTACTGCTTCTGTTACTAAAGGCCTGAAAGTCAGCAACACTACTATTTCTTATTCTAATAATGGTGCTCTTTACTTTGTACCTGATGTTTCAGATGCCATAATTCAGAATAACATAATAAAAGGCACTGCTACAATGGCAGGCATGGGCGAAAGTGGCAATTTGAAATATATCGCCATGGTGATACACGGCAGCAATAACCTGGTAGAAGATAACCAAATTAAAAATACGGGTTATAATGCCATATCCTTTATGGGAGGAAGCAGCAACCATATTAAAAATAATTTTATAGACACCTTCTGCACCTTAAAAGATGATGGCTGTGGTATTGGTACCTGGAATAACTCAGAAAACGCTGCTACCTACACCAATCAAAAAATCACGAATAACATAATCATTAATGGTATAGGCGCTCCACAGGGTGTTGCCAATCCAGAGCATTATAAGGCTGTGCATGGCATCTACATGGATGACAACGCATCGAATGTTGAGATTTCGGGCAATACAGTAACAAGCTGCTATGGCACTGGCTTATTTGTTCATAACGCCTACAACCTCGACGTTAAAAACAATACATTTTTCAACAATAACGAAGCACAGATTTATTTTTCCAAGGATGCCATCAGCACTGCCAACATCCGAAATGTAAACCTTACCAATAACCAGTTTTTTGCCAGAACTTACGACCAGGGTGTTGCTGTGTTTAAAACAATTGCTGATGACATCAGCCTTTTTGGCACCTTTGACCACAACTATTACAGCCGCCCCTTAGACGACACCTATATTGCTTATACCCAGTATGTAAAATCCGGGAAAAAGCAGTGGCAGGCGTATACGCTTAGCGGATGGAAACAAGCTTATAATAAAGACAACTCTTCCAAGAAGAGCCCTGCACCAATTCAAGCCTATACCATAAACAGCCTGGCAGGCTCCAATAAAGTTGCTAACGGCAGCTACAATAGTGGCCCATCAGGCACCAGCGCATGGTCTCAGGCTGGCAACCTTACTGCATCCTGGAATAGTGGCGGAAAATTAGATGGCGGCGCCTTTCAGGCTCAATATAACCAGGTGGCTACTTCTACCAATCCCGCTAGTTTAACAATTCCTATTGGAGCGGTTTCCAGCAGCAAACACTACCTTGTAAAATTTAGCCTGCTGGGCACAACAGAAACCGGTTCGGTTGGAGCATACTTCAGAAAAATGGGAGCTCCTTTTACCAGCTTAAGCAATCCTAAATATGCCCCACTTACCACTTCCCGCAGTGAACAGGAGTTCTTAGTATCATTTCCAGTATCTGAAAGTAATGCCGCCCTTCACATAGAACTAAGAGATCAGGATGGCACTATGTGGCTGGACAATGTAGAGGTTCACGAGGTAAATGTTACGCTAAAAAAGCCAGATGATTATATTTTATTTGAATACAATGCCTCTAATTCCTCTAAGGTAGTTCAGTTAAACCAAACCTATGTAGGCATCAACGGTGCTACCTATACAGGCTCTGTAGAACTGGCGCCGCACAGCTCTATTATTCTGCTGAAAGCCGAAGCAAATGCGCCTGCCAATAAGGCTCCGGTTGCCAATGCGGGCACCAATCAGACCTTGACAGCAGATGCCAACGGCCAGGCTAAGATTACCCTGGATGGCAGTGGTTCTTCCGATCCGGACGGTTCAATTGTTACTTACACCTGGACCAAAGGTGCCGATACAGTTGGAACTGGCGCTAAACCTGCTTTAAACCTGGTAACAGGTGAGCACCAGATAATGCTTACCGTTACCGATAACCAGGGCGCAACGGCAAGTGCCACTGTAGTAGTTACTGTAAAAGCAGCCGCCACTCTTTCCGCCCCTACCAACCTGACAGCAGCTGGTATCAGCAGCAGCCAGATTAAGCTGCAGTGGCAGGAAACAAGTGCCGATGAGGAAAGCTTTATTCTGGAGCGAAGCACTGCCTCTGGCTTTACAGCTAACCTTACCACTGTTAGTCTGCCCGCAAATACTACCAGCTATCAGAATGAAAATTTAGCCGAAGGAACAACTTACTATTACCGGGTAAAGGCAAAGAAAGGGAGCACTGAATCTCCATACTCAAATACCATCCTTGCTACCACCAACAAACCTCCCGTTGTTAGTGCAGGAGCAGACAAAACCATAACGCTTCCGGCTAACACCATATCTATCACAGCTACTGCCTCTGATCCGGATGGCCGGATCGCCAGTTGGAAATGGACTAAACTGAATGGCCCCGGCGCCAGTTTAAGCGGCCTTACTTCCGCAACCTTATCCGCCTCCAATCTGCTCGAAGGCAGCTATACCTTTCATGTGGAAGTAAGCGATAACCAGGGAGCCACCGCTACCGATCAGGTAACTGTTCAGGTAGAGGGAGCTCCACTTACTACCTATTATCGCGATGCAGATGGTGATGGATATGGCTCAAACAGCGATTCAAAAGAAGCCTCTACAATTCCTGCGGGTTATGCCAGCAGGGGCGGCGACTGTAATGACAATGATGCTGCCATCAGTCCCGGCAGCACTGAAACATGTGGTAATGGAATTGATGACAACTGCAACGGATCCATTGACGAAGACTGCACTCCGGATCAGGATCCTGCTACCACAGAAGACCCGTCCATTAGCATTAGTGATGTTACCTTATCTGAAACAGAGGGCATCGCCATGGCTACCCTGGAGCTTTCGCACATAAGCACTAAGGAGGTTCGGGTAAGTTATAGCACGTTGAATGGAACAGCTACCCATCCTAAAGATTTCAGGAAAGTATCAGGCAGTATTACTGTACCTCCAGGCAATATCAGTGCCCTGATCACAGTACCTATCGTAATTGATAACAAAGCAGAACCTACTGAATATTTCAATATTCTGCTGGCAAACCCGGTAAATGCCACTATTTCTGTTGGCTCCTGTAGGGTAACCATAGAAGGCGACAACATCAGTGCAGACTTTAAAGATTCAGAAATATCGGGCAGTGATAAACAACTTAATGTGCAGGTAGCCCCTAACCCTTTCAGCAATTTCTTTACCGTACATACACAAAGCAAAAGCAATCAGCCTGTCGTCATCAGGGTAATGGATCTTACCGGATATCTAATTGAAGAAATTAAAAGTGGAATGCCGTCAGGCTCTTATGAGCTAGGACACGAATACCGTAGGGGCAGCTACATAGTAGAAGTTATTCAGGGCAACAGAAGAGTACAGCTAAAAATACTGAAGACCTAATAGTACGGCGTACCCAGCAGAGCTGACGTAATTATTGTTCATTAACAGCAGCCCTATCACAAAAAAGAAAAGCCTCCATTCACGGAGGCTTTTCTTTTTCAATATACTTTAAAGAAGCAGCGATTAAGCCGCCTGAGCATTTTCATTATCACGCTCATCAATCACCTTTTTTACTTTTTCGATTGCTTTTTTAATGCGTTCGCTGTCCAGGGTGTTGATGCTCTCGATCATCTTAGCTTTCTCGTCCTGAGTGATGTGCTTGTTGTTCAGCAATAACAGGAGTTCTGTTTTTTGCTTTACAGAAGCCATTGGCGCCGTCTGCTTCTCTTCTGCCGCCTGGGCTGCTACTGGCGCAGCATTGGCAGCTGTAGCAGTGTCAGCCACATCAGAAGCTATTGAATCTTCTACAAGCTCCTTTTTCTTAACGGCAGCAACTTTAGTACGAACAGGCTCACGGTCATTCGCCGCAGCTGCTCCTTTTCTGTTGCCTGCAGCACCAGCATCATCCTTCATCAGAAAATCCATTTCTTCGGCAGGAGTTGGCTCATAACCTGCAGCCCTGATAATCCAGGCCAGTATGTTACGATAAGCTTTGCCTATGGCACGGGTTTGTGCCATCGACGCTATTGCAAACTCCTGGTAGTATCGCTTGCCTGACTCACGGTTACTGCAAATGGCAAAACCAGAGCCAACGATCGTATCTGTTTTCAGGTTTACCAGCTTAACGTGCGCCTGATATTTCACCTCGTCATCGTTTGATTGAATGCGTTTCACATCCTCGATAACAGGAAGAATACCAAGTCTGGCGCCAGCATACTGCCAGCCCTCTACGTTCACATAATCCTTTCCCTGAATTTGCATGGCCAGGCGATTCTCACGGATGAACTTCGCCAGATCCTGCGCCAGGTGTAGTGTTTCGCTAGCATTTGATATATCGTAGCTTTCCACTATTCTCTTCTCTGTTTTTACCATTCCCTGTGCCATATCTTTCCGTTTTTATCTCTTCATACAGAACACAAGTAGTTCTGAAATAGTGCTTTAAAGTTACTAAAAATTTTAGTATCATACACCTTTTTAAGCCTGAAAAACAAGTTTTTGTAAAAATATTTTCGGATCAGGCAATGACAATATTTTTAGTATTTACCTATACGCATAAAACCTTTTACTAGTTCCCCTTGGTTAAGCAAATACATGCAGCTAACAGCACTTTTATTTAAAAACTTTCCGTTTACTCCCAGCCCGGAGCAGCAGGTACTTTTTAACAGACTGGAGCATTTCTTAGCTGCCCCCGCCAGGAGCAAGCGCGTGTTTGTTTTAAAGGGCTATGCCGGAACCGGCAAAACCGTTGTATTGCAAACCCTTGCTAAAAGCCTGCAGCAGCTGCGGCAAAAGGTAGAGCTGCTTGCACCTACAGGACGGGCTGCTAAAGTACTTGCCAAAAGCGCCGGGCAGGAGGCTTACACCATACACCGGCAGTTGTACAAGCCGGTACAGCACCCATTTTCGGGCCACATAGATATACAGCTGCGTAAAAACTACCACTCCCACACCCTCTTTGTTGTAGATGAGGCCTCCATGCTTAGCACAGAAAGCGGAAGCACAGACCAGGGGGCACTGACAGACCTGATCGAGTATGTTTTTTCAAAGCCGGACAATGCACTGCTGCTGGTAGGCGATCCGGCGCAGCTACCTCCAGTAGGCGAATCTACCAGCGTGGCGCTTGAGGCCGATGTACTTCGCTTTGCTTATGGCCTGGAGGTAGAAGAGCACACACTTACAGAAGTTAACCGCCAGCAGGAAGGCTCGGGTATTCTGGTCAATGCCACCTATCTGCGGCAGTGTATGAACAACCTACCCAAACAGCTGGAGATTAAGACAGCAGGTTTCACGGATATTTTCCAGCTTCCGCAGCAACGGCTCCTGGAAGCACTCCGCTACTCCTTTCAAAAAGAAGGCTGGGAGCAAACACTTGTAATTTGTGCTACTAATGAAGAAGCGGTGCGCCTGAACCAGCTCATACGGCATGAAATTTTAAACTTTACGGCAGAGGTTGCTCCCGGCGACCTGCTGATGATTGCCCGCAACAACTACCAAAGCCTGCCAAAAGGCAGCAAGCTTAACTACCTGGCCAATGGAGAATTTGTTGAGGTGGTAGAGATTATGGGAGAAGAAGATCGCTTTGGCTTTCCTTTTATCAAGCTTAAGCTGCGCCTGCCCGATGAGCCCAGCCAGCCAGCCTTTGAATCACTCATATTATCAGAAACACTTGGCAGCATACAGCCTGCCCTGCCAGATAACCGCAGTCGCAGCCTGTTTGATGCAGTTAGCCGCAACTACCGCAACATGCCCCGGAGCAGGCAGGTGCGCGCCCTGAGGAAAGACCCTTATCTGAATGCACTACAGGTAAAATTTGCTTATGCCCTTACCTGCCATAAAGCGCAGGGCGGGCAATGGTGTACTGTATTGCTACAACCACAATTCTGGCTTCAGGAACCTAATACAGCAGAGAAATTGCGCTGGCTCTATACCGCTGTTACACGAGCCAGTAAAGAGTTGTTTATCATTAATCCTGCTTTGTAATATTTGTAGATGGACTCCCCAGCCTTCAGTAGCTATTTTTATCATTAAAAACCAAATCTCCTTAAAAGGAACGCTTAAAACGATAAGCTACAATAATCTTATATTCAGATAGTTATATAAGCACGTATAGCCTATAATTCAAGCTAAATTAAAAATAAATAGAAAATTTTACCACATCTGGAACTTATGAACACCCCAAAACATTATTATTATACATTTGGCTTATTCATAGTTGATAGGTTTTAATGTTTTGGTTGAAAGGGAAAAAATCCACCCGCCTGGGTGGATTTTTTCTTTGTAGGCACCGAAGTTTTTTACTGCTGTTGCGCAGAAACAGAATCAAGCAGTTTCAGGGCATTAGGACCCAGGTTACTGGCTACTACCTTTCTGTAATCAGCGCCATTCACAAAGTCTTTCATAAAGCGGGCCATTACCGGGCTCCAGTCGCTGTTCTTAGGCATAATAATGCCAAAACTTTCTGTGCTTTCGTCGCCGGCAGGGTGTCGCTTTACTGGCAAACCATCTTTGATGGCCTGGAGGTAATAGGTAAAATCCAGACTTGTAAATAGGTTTTCATGCTCAATCACCAGCCTAAGGGCTTCGGGGCTCGAGCTTACATACCTGAACTTAAGATCCGGATACTGGCTCTTTTTCAGCTCTGTCATTCTTGCTTCGTTGGTAGTACCACGCACTACTACGGCCTCCAGACCGGAAAAGGCAGTAGCAATGTTATTTCTGTTTTCCAGCGTTGCCACTGACTTGTTGGTGATCAGGATCGCCACATTTGTAATATAGGGAGGACTGAAGTTGTAGGCTTTCTGGCGCTCCTGGGTAATGGTAATATTACCCAGACCAAACACACCACCCTGCGCATCCTTAACATTCCCCATAAAAGCCTTAAAATCTTTGGCATCTTTACCCTCATAGACAGGTTTTAGATCTATACCTTCGTTCTTTTTAAGCCACAGCACAAAGGCATCCATCATGTCTATACAAAGGCCACTCAGCTTGCTGGCGGCATCTTTACCAACAAAACCAGGAGTTTCTATATAAGAGAAAACTACCTGCGCTGTTCCTTTTTGTTTGGCAGCTGAGTAGGTATCGCCCGTTAGCTGGGCAGCAGCATCGGGAGTTGCAAACAGCAATAACAGAAGCCCCAAAAGCAGGCCCGGAGTAGTAAAATGTCTTTTGTCCATAAAAAAAGCTCTAGATTATTAGTACAATCTAGAGCTTAGGCTGAACAATATTTAAAATGTGTAATATTTCCAGTGGAAAAAACTATTTTCCCAGCTCTTCTCTTAAGAAAATGGCGGTATAACTGCCTTCTGCTTTAGCTACTTTCTCGGGTGCCCCCTGTGCAATGATCTTTCCTCCGCCCCGTCCGCCTTCCGGACCAAGATCTACCACCCAGTCAGATACTTTGATCACATCCAGGTTATGCTCAATGATCAAGACAGTATTGCCACGGTTCACCAGCTTCTGCAATACATCAAGCAGCTGGCGGATGTCCTGGAAGTGCAGACCGGTGGTGGGCTCATCCAGGATATAAAAGGTATTGCCGGTATCTTTTTTACTAAGCTCGGTTGCCAGCTTAACCCGCTGCGCTTCGCCTCCGCTAAGGGTGGTAGCATGCTGGCCCAGGGTGATGTAATTAAGGCCTACATCGTTCAGGGTTTTAATCTTGCGCAGAATCTTGGGCTGATGTTCAAAGAATTCCACAGCCTGTTCTACCGTCATATCCAGCACATCAGATATGCTCTTGCCTTTAAAGCGTACCTCCAGCGTTTCGCGGTTGTAGCGCTTGCCTTTGCAGACCTCGCAGTGCACATGTACATCAGGCAAAAAATCCATCTCGATGAGCTTTAGGCCGGCGCCACCACATTCTTCACAGCGGCCACCCTTTACGTTAAAGCTAAAGCGGCCAGGCTTGTACCCCCTGATCTTTGATTCGGGCAGCTCGGCGAACAGGCTGCGAATATCAGTAAACACACCGGTGTAGGTAGCAGGGTTAGAGCGGGGCGTGCGGCCAATAGGCGACTGGTCTACCTCTATGACCTTATCCAGGTGCTCCAGGCCCTTGATCTCTTTATGCGGCAGCGGGTCTTTCAGGGCATTGTAAAAATGTCTGTTGAGCAGCGGGTAAAGCGTTTCATGAATAAGGGTTGATTTGCCACTGCCACTTACGCCACTTACGCAGATCATGGTGCCCAGGGGCAGCTTCAGGTCTACGTTATGCAGGTTGTGGCCGCTGGCGCCCTTCAGCTCCAGAAAATTACCATTACCCTTACGGCGCTCCTTTGGCACTTCTATGGTCCGCTCGCCCCTAAGGTATTGCGATGTTACCGCCGGCAGCTCTAAAAACTCTTTTGGTGTGCCTGCCGCCACAACCATGCCACCATGGCGCCCGGCACCGGGGCCAATGTCCAGAATGTAGTCAGAGGCAATCATCATGTCTTTATCGTGCTCTACCACCAGCACGGTGTTGCCAATGTCGCGCAAATCCTGCAGCGCTTTAATTAGTTTAACATTGTCGCGCTGGTGCAGGCCAATAGAAGGCTCATCGAGAATGTAGAGCACGCCTACCAGCTGGGTACCAATCTGTGTAGCCAGCCTGATGCGCTGTGCCTCTCCGCCGCTAAGCGTACGGAGCGGGCGGTTCAGGTGCAGATAATCCAGGCCAACATCCAGCAGAAAGCGTATGCGCTTGCGGATCTCCTTAAGCAGCTCAGTGGCAATGAGCAGCTGGCGCTCACTAAGGCGCTCCTCCAGGTCCTGGAACCAGGTATAAAGTGCCTGAATATCCAGCAGTGCCAGCTCCGCAATATTTTTACCGTCTATCTTAAAGTGCAGCGATTCTTTTTTGAGCCTGGCGCCATCGCACTCGGGGCAGTTAATGGCCGTGGTGTAATCTTCTACCCAGGCAATGGTTTTATCGGATCCCTCCTCGCGCTGCTTTACCAGAAAAGGAATGATCCCCTCAAATTTGGTATCCCACATGGTGCCGGGATGTTTCTTGGAGTTCACCTTCACGGATTCATCGCTGCCGTGCAGCAGTATTTGCAGCACCTCTTCGGGCAGCTTGTTGATAGGCGTGGTAATAGCCTGCTTATGGCCCTTCAGGATCGACTGGATCTTCTTGAAAATCCAGATATCTCGGAATTCGCCCAGGGGCGCTATACCACCCCGGCTAATGCTAAGGGTTGTGTCAGGAATGATGGAATCGGGCGTGATCTCTTCTATAACACCGAGGCCATTGCATTTAGGGCAGGCACCATAAGGTGAGTTGAAAGAGAAAGTATTGGGAGCAGGCTCATCGTAGCTAAGGCCTGATTTCGGATCCATCAGGTACTTCGAGAAGTGGTGCAGCTCCCCATTATCGGCATTGAGCACCATGAGCAGCCCCTCGCCATGCTTCATGGAGGTTGCCACCGACTGGCTCAGGCGGTAGCGGTCTTCGGCTTTCAGCACCAGCCGGTCTACCACTATTTCAATATCGTGTATCTTATAGCGATCTACCTGCATCTTAGGGTCGATGTCCTTGATTTCGCCATCTACCCTTACCTTGGTAAAGCCACTTTTGCGGATTTGCTGAAAGAGCTCACGATAATGCCCTTTACGTCCCTTTACCACCGGCGCCAGCAGAATAATCCTGATACCATCAAAGGTGTGCATCAGGTGATCGATGATCTGATCTTCCGACTGGCGCACCATTCTCTCGCCGGTCAGGTAAGAAAAGGCCTCTGATGCCCTGGCGTAGAGCAGGCGCAGAAAATCATAGATCTCGGTAGTGGTACCAACGGTTGAGCGCGGGTTGCGAGAGGTAGTTTTCTGTTCGATGGAGATTACAGGCGAAAGGCCGTTGATCTTATCCACATCGGGGCGCTCCATGCCACCCATAAAGGAGCGGGCATAGGCCGAGAAACTCTCCATATAGCGTCGCTGGCCTTCGGCATAAATAGTATCGAAAGCCAGAGAAGATTTGCCGCTACCACTAATCCCGGTGATCACCACCAGCTGGTTGCGCGGAATGCGTACGTCGATATTTTTAAGGTTGTGCTCGCGTGCACCAATCACCTCTATATATTCTTCGCCAACCGGATCGAAGCGCTGCTGCGGTTGCACTTTAACCGCCTCTTTCGTCTGATTTGCTGCTAATTTTATCTTGCCCATAGTATTCTGCAAATATACGGAATTTTGCAGAGGGTAGTTAGTGCTAAGTCTATTAGTATTTTACTGCTCCCACATTGTTTTTAACCAGCAGCCCAAATAAATAAAATCACTATTTCACCAACTGCCCCTCCCGGGATGCATCAGTAAAAATTAACCGCTTATCATTAAACCCACCCTTTCAAATCAAAATAAGAAACTCTTAATACATAGATTTGCTATGTATTGTAATTCTACCTATATTCATTTTATGAACACCACAGAACTATTAAAGGGAACGCTTTCTACCATTATCCTGAAGCTGCTGGCAGATGGTGAGAAAATGTATGGGTATGAGATTACACAAAAAGTAAAAGAGCTTTCGAACGATAAAATTTTACTGAAGGAAGGCTCGCTTTACCCGGCGCTGCACAAGCTGCTGCACGATGGTCTGGTAGAGGTAGAAACGGTATATATTGGCAAACGCGTGCGCAAGTATTACCGGCTTACCCAACAGGGGCATGCCCAAAAGCAGGCACAGTTTGAGGAGTTACAGGAATTTATGCAGACTATACAGCAGCTCGTATTTCCGCAGCTTACCCTAAAACTACAATAATGCTAAGTGACGAAGAAATTGCCCGCCTGGAGGCACAGATCAACAGGAGCGCCATTAGCAGCCAGGCCCTGAAAGACGACCTGCTGGATCATTTTTGCTGCTTTATTGAGCATGAGATGAAAAAGGGGCAGACTTTTGAAGAAGCTCATCGGAAGGCCTGGCAGCAGATATGTCCCAACGGACTGGATGAAATACAACAGGAAACTATCTTTTTACTGAACGCCAAAAATATAATTTTTATGAAAAAAGTAATGTATGCCATCGGGTTGCTGTCTTCCATCAGCATCAGCATTGGCTGGCTCTTCAAAATTTTAGGATGGCTTGGCGGGGGTGATTTGTTTACCTATGGATTTTTAGCGTTTGTACTTATTTTCCTTCCCATGCTGGCTATTGACCGCTATAAACTGGTGTTGAACAAAGCACTAACAGAAAAACTTAGAGTAATATTAGGCTTCACAAGTGCCATAGTAACAGGGCTTGCCGTTTTGTTTAAGATCATGCATCTGCAGGGGGCAAATATGCTCCTGATCCTGGGCATCTTCCTGTTCAGTTTCGGCTTTCTTCCCTTTTTGTTTTTCAGAATGTATAAGAAATCTTTGAGCTAATGGTTACCATCAGCTTCTCACCACATTTATAAAAACAAAAAAAGACTGGTCTTGTGCCAGCCTTTTTTTGTTTTGTCTGATGATTACTCAAGAATAAGTTTCCGTATGCGGAAATTCAGGTTGTCGGTAACATACACAATACCATTTGCATCTATGGCAATACTACCCAGCTGGTTAAAGCTTGCTGCGGAGCCAATGCCATCTGCATTGCCCGCCTCACCGCTGCCTGCCACTGTGGTAACTGTGCCATCGGGGGCAATCTTGCGTATTTTATTATTAAAGTAATCAGCTACATAAATGGACCCATCTGCAGCAATTGCTGTATTCCACGGATAATTGAAACTTGCTGCTGTGCCCACACCATCGGCACTCCCTGCAGCGCCAGTCCCGGCAATGGTGGTAACCACACCCGCAGGTGTAATTTTACGAATGCTGTGATTGTCTGTATCACTCACAATTAAGTTGCCATCTGCATCGATAGACAAACCTGACGGACTCCTGAATTTAGCAGTTGCACCCGTACCATCAGCAAAACTATACTCGCCACTACCTGCAAGGGTACTTACCACACCCTCTGGTGAAATTTTACGAATACGGTTATTATCTCTATCACCTACGTATATATTGCCATTGGCATCAACAGCAATTCCAGATGGCGTTCTAAACCTTGCTGCCGTTGCAACACCATCTGCAAAACCCAAAGCACCACTACCTGCAACTGTGGTAACTTCACCCTCAGGGGTAATTTTACGAATGCGGTGGTTTATATCTTCTGTTACATACACGTTACCTGCTGCATCTGTTGTGATAGCAGTAGGCCCGTTAAACTGGGCTGCTGTACCTGTGCCATCGGCATAACCTGCAGTGCTGCCTGCAAAGGTTGTTACCACTCCCTCTGGAGTGACTTTGCGGATGCGGTGGCTTAAATAATCGGTAATGTACATAATACCATTGGCATCAATTGCTACATCCCAGGGGTCATAGAACTGCGCACCGGTGCCTGTACCATCGCCCATTCCCTGGGAACTTCCGGCAAAAGTGCTCACCCTGTAGGATTCCAGGTAATCAAAAGCCGGGCCAGTGATGGTTTCGCCATCTACTGTTACAACAATATTACCATCGCCTGCTTTATCGGGCACCTCTACTACCAGTTGGGTAGCAGAACCACTTTTAACTGTTGCAGCAGCACCATTGAAGGTAACAGTATGAAGAGTGGCCGGAGACCTGAAATTAGTACCCGTTAATGCAACAACTGTACCTGTTGTTCCACTGGCAGGGTTCACAGCGGTAATGGTTGGCACCGGCAGTTCCGGCTCAGGTTCGGGTTCCGGCATAGGATCGTCATCGTCTTTGCAGGAGAATACCAGCAAAGAAAGGCAGAACAACAGCATACAAGCCATGCTCTGTCTGAGGAGAGAATTTAACATAGTTGAACAAGTTTAATCCTAGGGATCTTTGGTTATAAAAGAAGTTTTGGTTGGCTGTCGCTAAAAAATCATCAGCAAGAAAATTAAGCATCTTGTGCTGCTGTGCTTACTCACAACATAAACGAAAAACTATTTATAAAGTTTTTCGTTACTGCCGGCAAATTCATGGCTCATTCACCCCGGTGCTATATGTATCAATTACTATATGGCAGGCCTAATATCTTTCTAAGCATCAGCAGCAGCAACATAAAGGTATCAAAACATTCTGTTTAACAGAAATAAATATTGTTAAGTGTACTTAGCGCTTCCTAAATTAAGCTGTTATCTATTTTTTCTGAAATGGTGTTTTAGACAGCCCGGCTTTATGTCAGCATTAAACCTTTTTGAAAAAACCGCAGAAAGCATCTCCAGCATACACCTGCTCTATGGCTTTTATTTATAAAAAAGCGAAAAAGCCGGCAGGTAGCCGGCTTTTTCGCTTCTAAAACAGAAGTTAAAATATCAGAAGTTTGGTGAGAGCAGGTATTTGCTATAGAACTCATCTATCACCTTTACCGCTTCGTCCGGTGTGTCTACAATATTCACCAGGTGCAGGTCTTCTTCATTCACGTTGCTTTCCTGTTCCAGCATTACATTACGGATCCAGTCCATCAGTCCACCCCAGTACTTGCTGCCTACCAGCACAATTGGGAACCGGCCAATTTTCTTGGTTTGAATCAGCGTAAGAGCCTCGAACAGCTCATCCATGGTACCAAAACCACCCGGCATCACAATAAAACCCTGTGCATATTTAACAAACATTACCTTGCGCACAAAAAAGTGATCGAAGGTAATGAGCTTATCCGGGTCTATGTAAGGGTTATCAAATTGTTCAAAAGGCAGCACAATGTTAAGGCCCACCGATTTACCACCCTCTTTGTAGGCACCTTTGTTACCAGCCTCCATAATACCAGGTCCGCCGCCGGTAATAACACCATAGCCATGGCGTACCAGTTTGGCGGCAATGTCTTCGGCCATTTTATAGTATTTGTGGTCTTCTTTGGTACGTGCAGAACCAAATATGGAGACACAGGGACCAATTTTTGCCAGCTTTTCAAAACCCTCAACAAATTCAGACATCACTTTAAAGATTGCCCAGCTGTTGGAGCTTTTAATCTCATTCCAGTCCCTGTCTTCAAAAGCCATACGGATGAGCTGATCATCGTCGTCGGATTTTTTGCGGGGTATCAGCTCACCTTCCCTGGGAGGGGCTGGCGGCATATTTGCCTTAGGCTTTTTTTTAGCTGCCTCTCTTTTAGGGGCCTCTTTTGGATGATGCGGATGCCCTTCTTTGGCTATTTTTTCTTCGTGTGCAACTTCTGCACTGGTTTTTTCTGTAACGGGTTGTTTATGCATTTTTCCTGTACCATCTTCTGTGGTTACAGTACTGTTCACCACAGAAGTATTTCTATTATTAATAGACTCTGTACGACCATCGCCCTCCTGTTGATCAGGGCGCTCTTTCTCATTTGCCATACTTTAAAAAATTTTAATTCAAAAATCGCAAGCCTGCTAAGTTAGAACACAAAACTGAGTTTGCCAAACCACTTAAATTATGATACTAACTGGCCAAGGGCAGACTCCAGCTCGGGATACTGAAACTTAAACCCGGTTTTTAACACCTTATCTGCCGAGCCCCTAACGCTGCCCAATACAGCTATGGCCCGCTCGCCCAGGGCCAGCTTCATGAGTTTGCCCGGCACCTCAGGTAAAAAATAGGGCTTATTAAGGGCTGCTGCCAGCACTTCTGAAAAATGGGCATTTGTAACCGGCTCAGGTGCTACAGCATTGTATGCCCCATGCATATTTTCATCGCGCATTGCTTTTAGCATAAGCTTACACAGGTCATCGATGTGAATCCAGCTAAAATATTGACGGCCGGTGCCCAGAGCTGCCCCAAAACCAAAGCGGAAAGGCAGCATGAGTTGTTTCAGTGCTCCTCCATCGGGAGCCAGCACCACTCCAATTCTGAATATCACCAGGCGCACACCCTGCTCTTCTACCCTTTCGGCAGCATTTTCCCAGGCACGGCAAACAGATGCCATAAAGTCCTGTCCGGCTCCTGACTGCTCCCTTAGCAGTGCATCGCCCCTGTCGCCCCCGTAGTAATTAATGCCCGAGGCAGAAATAAATGCTTTAGGTTTTACCTGCAGGCGGGCAAGCTCCCTGACGATGAGTTCTGTGGAGGCCGTACGGCTCCGTATTATGTTTTGCTTATTGGAGGCAGACCAGCGATGATCGGCCAGGCTGGATCCTGCCAGGTTTATTATATAATCAGCACCTGCCAGGGCACCCTCTTCAATTTTTCCTTCTTCTATATCCCAAAGGTAATGCTGTATGGCCTTATCTTCGTGGATGGAACGGCTAAGGTGAGCTACCTGATAGCCTTCTTTTAAAAGCAGACGGGAAAGGTGGGAGCCTATTAAGCCCGAACCCCCGCTAATGACAACTTTTTCCGGCATGGAAAAGAAATTTTCTGTGAGATAATAACGTTGTAACCCCTGTCTGCTCCTTATGTTCAGCCTTATCTAAAAGCTTTATGCAAAAAAGATTACTCTTCCTGTTGTTTGTTATTCAGGGATTAGCTTTGACCGCCACTGGCCAGGAGGTAGTGCGGCGGCAACAACAAACACTGCAGGGCCAGCAGCACAATGGCTACAGCATTAAAGTACCTTATGCCGAGCACCATGCCAAACGTTACTGGCTTACTTACTTAAAGGAGCGGGGCAAGGTAACAGAGCGCAGGCATTTTATTGAGGTAAAAGACATTTACTGGCTCAACAGCGGGGCCAGGCAACAGGCATTCAGCATTGTGGCAGGCGATTCTGCCAGGAGTGAGGTTTGGATAGGCTATCCCGCTGCAACACCCGATACCCTGCTGGAGGCCGCTATTAAGGAGCAGCTGCAGAAGCTGCCGTTCCTGATGAAAAAATACCAGCTGATGGCCAGCCTGCAGGATGCCGAAGCTGCCGCCACTTACCTGAACCGTGAGGTAGAAAGCACCCGCCGCCAGGAGAGCAAGTTGGAAAACTCCCTAAAGCGCAACGCTGATGAAAAAACAAAGCTTGAGCAGCAGCTGGTGAAGAATGGGGAAGATAAGCTAAGGATAGAACAGGAAATAAAAGATGCCAAACTAAAGCAGGAGCAACAGCAGGCGGAGGTAGAAAAGATAAACAAGCAGCTGCAGGCACTCAAAGATAAGCTAAGCCAGCTGCAGGAGTAAAATACTGCTGTCTTGTAAACAACACTAGCAATATTAACTTATTTTTATCTTCTTAGTACAAGAAACTAAATTCTCTAATTTCACTGCTGCAACAATTTGGTAATAAATGAATATGAGGAACAAGTACATTGGTGGAGTACTCTCTGCAGTGCTGCTTATAACAGCGGAAGGCTGTAGTACTAACAGAGATGAAACTGATGATGGTGTGGTGCTTGACATAACCAGCATAGCCCATAAAAGGCCGCAGGAAGTTAAAAACCTACTAGGCGACCCTAGTAAAGCTTACTGGCAAAAGTCCATGAATAAGCGTATGTATGTACAGATATATCAGCCACATCAAATTGAAATATATTTCCCGGACAGCACACAAGCTACAGAGGTAGTGGTGCATGAGCCAGGAACCATTCCTTACTCTGCAGAAGCGTTAAAGTTTTTCAAGCTGGATGTAAAACCTCCTTCCGAAATAATCCCCAACACTGCCTTAAAATGGAAAAATTATCCCGGCATTCAATACATCAGCATGCTGGCAACAGATATACAGGCAGACTCTGTTATTACATTTCGGATCTATTTTAATTTGAAGAAATAAGGTTTATTTAATAGATAGGCCCCGGCCTGGCATTAAACACAGAATCGGCAGCTGAAATCAGCTGCCGATTCTGTGTTTTTAAAAAAAAAGCAGAAACAGGCAGATCACTCGATCAAGTAGGTAAAGCCAACGGAGTAGGTACGGCCAACCTGATACTGCTTGTAAATGTACTCCTCACCTTTAAACTCGTGGGTTTCTTTGTACCGCGCATTCAGCAGGTTTTGCGCGGCAAGCTTTACAGCCAGGTGCTTGCCAATTCCTTTCTTGATGTTGAAGTCAAGGGTATTGCGGGGTTGCTCATATACATCGGGTATACCGCTAAAACCTCCTATTACAGCCAGGCGGCGGCCATATACATTGTACACCAGATTAGCCGCTATCCTATTTGTTTCGCTTTCATAGCTCAGGTAAGAATTGATTAGGTAAGGCGACTGACCATACATAGGACGGCTTTCATCACGGTCAGGGTCGTTGAGGCGAATGGTTTCCAGTTCCTGCGGATCGATATCTACAGCAGAATAAATCAGACTGGCATTAACACCGGTGCGGAAGTTGCGGAAGAAATCTCCTATAAAAGCCAGGTCTTTGCGTACCTCCAGCTCCAGGCCATAAACTGAGGCGCTGCTTACATTGCGGTAGTTGATCTCCTGGGCCAGGTCTTGTGAAAGTGGGTTGAAAACCCGCTCTATCGGATCTTTGAAGGATTTATAGAAAAGGCTTACTGATAAGTATTCTGTTGGTATAGGGTAGTATTCCCAGCGAATGTCGAGGTTATCTATCTTCACACGCTTAAGATCTGGGTTACCTCTTTCACCCACTGCACCCAGAAAAGGAAAGGTGGTAAACAGCGAGAGCTCCCTGAAGTTAGGCCTGGCAACAGTGCGGCCATACCCCAGGCGCAGGTTCATGTTATCCATAAGGGTTTTGGTGATGTTAACACCAGGTAGGAAATCGCCACCCTTAACGTGGGCATATTTTGCAGGATCATTCTCCTCCAGCTGCACGTTATTCAGGAAAATATTAGTCTGTTCGTAACGTACGCCACCACTTACCCTGAATGAACTGGTCACTGGAAGGTCGATCATAGCATATGCAGCAGGCAGTTTTTCCAGGCCGTAGTAAGTACCGCCTTTGTCTGTTTCATCTCTAATGAAAATAGAAGAACCACCATTAGGATTCCAGCCCAGGTTATCAGTGGCAAAATATGCATCAGAATCTCCCTGGTACTGCCTCACTGGTGAGGTACCCTGACGGTACTGCAGGATACGCTCATTGAAATCACGCTCACGCTCCAGATAAGTACCGCCCACTTTTACTTTAGCATCACGAGCCTGATAGAGAAAAGGTATTTCAACGTCTACTTTTCCTTCGGTATTTGTTTCGTCCATATCCCGGAAATAACGTGAAGGCGCCACCAAGTTAGCATTCACAGCATTATACACTGTATTTTCGCCTACCACTTCGCGGAAGTTGTTGAAGAAACGCAAGTCTGGCTCATCCTGGTTAAGTTTGGTGTAAGAGCCCAGCCAGTTAATTTTAATGTTGCGACTGGTTACACGGTGCTCTCCTTTTACCTGCCCGGTGGCCATTCCGCGCTGCGTATAGGCCAGTGCCCTGGCTTCTATTTGCTTGCTTGGGTCATTAGTACCAAAGTGATAAGGATGTACTCCCTGCTGATAGGTTGTAGATCCGTCGGCACTGTGGTTGTACATCAGGTTTACACCTAACTTATGATTAGGGCTTATTTTATAAGAGGTATTGAAGATAGCTCCCCAAAGAACGGATTCGGTGCTGTTGTTATATACTGAGTACTGCTGTGTTGTATCCAGCGAAGGCTCCTCGGTGGTACCGGGCAATAAAAAATATCCACGCTGGCCATTGGAATACTGGTCGTAGCTCTTCTGATAGCTGAAGCCTCCTACAAAGCCTAATGGACGCTTAAATACGTTTTTCTGGTTACCCACCGACAGACTGAAGCTGTGGTTGGTAAAAGAGGTTTCTGCCTGTGGGGCAAAACCACCTTGCAGCGCGTCAGACTGACGGTCCAGCAACTGTGCTTCTGATGGGCTTGAGAAAGCAACACCTACATCTGCCAGATCGCCTTTTAGAACATCAGGCATTGCCCGGTCGCTAGCTGTTAAGCCAAGAAAACCGGGGCTGCTGTTGGTATGCGTTAAAAAATTATCGTTAAAGCTGGCATTCTCGTTGTACCCGATAGTACCAGAAAACTGCAGGGTAAACTGGTTTGGAAAATCTTTAGTGGTAATGTCTACATAGCCCCCAGAGAAGCTGCCTGGCAGTTCAGGCGAAAAAGTTTTGTAAACTACAATGTTATCTACTAGGTTAGAGGGGAAAAGGTCCATCTGAATGGTGTTCTTGTCCGGGTCCAGACCTGGGATCTGTGCGCTGTTAAGCGATGTTTTGGTGTAGCGGTCACCCAATCCGCGCACGTACACATATTTACCACCCTGAACGGAAACTCCGGTGATCCGGCGAATTGCTGCTGCAGCATCGCTGTCGCCGCTTCTGGAAAATTGTTGTGCAGAGATACCATCCAGTACAACAGCACTCTTTTTCTGCATGGTGAGCAAGGCAGTTTCATTGTCCCTTAGCGCCTTGGCCTCCACCACAATTTCCTGCAGTGTTTCTTCTGCAGATACCAGGCGGGCATCTACCACAGTAACTTCGTCAGCTTTTACTGCTACATCCCTAATAGTAAGGGCACTATACGATATATAAGAAACTCTCAAATTAACAGTACCGGGCTCTGTTTTTATGGTATACTTTCCATCCAGATCCGTAATGCTGCCAATGGATGTACCATCAATCTGCACGGTTGCTCCCAGCAGAGGCTCACCAGTACCACCATCTATTATTTGCCCCCGAATAGTACCCGACTGGGCAAATGCACCCACAGGGGTGAAAGCCGCTAAAAACGAAAACAACAGAAAGGCAGAAGCCAACAAATATTTCATAAATGCAATTGTAGTTAATACAAGTGCAAAAGTACGGCTTCCTTAAGGCTGGGGCTTAATAGATGCGTTTATGAATATGTTAATTTGAGGCAGTGCAGATAGCATTAAGTTAACATTGAGGTAAAGTTTATGTAAATAAAAGCGGCACCCGCTTAGGAGTGCCGCTTTTGTTTACTTTATATACTTGATTAATTAAGTAGGCCGTAAGCATCGGCTGCAGTCCAGCCTTGCAGCCAGTTATTTTCACCGAAGGCTCCAATAAATTCAACTGATTCGTACTCGAAGCCATTTACTGCGCTGCCAGGATAAGCAGATCTTTCCATGGTATATGGTAAAGTACCGGCTGCAGGAACTGGGTTCAATGCATTTTCACCAATTGTGATTGTAGGATCCTGGATCATATTACCATTCGCTTCCAGGTGCGTTGCCAATGGAGCTAAAGTGTTTGCGATACCTGCAAAGGTGTTTTTAGAATCGCCTGTGCCAATGTTCCAGAAGATGTTGTTTTTAAAGGCAAGGTCGCCGGCGGCTAAACGATCACGTGAGTTTTTACCTGTAGCGCCTACATCTGTTACATTGATGCCACCAGGGAAGTTCATGATGATGGAGTTATGGATTAAACCACCAGAACCTTCAGTAAAGAACATGGTGTTATTGGTACCTGTTGCTCCCTGACCGATCAGAGTCATGTTGTAAATCTGTGGTCTGGAGAACAGATCGGCTGCAAGATTATCTTTGTGAGCACCATCGCTCTCAAAACCACGGTCCGACAGCTCAAAGCCTTGCTGCTGGTATACTACCCAGAACTGGTTCTCGCCAACCCAGCCCTGATCCCAGTCAAAAGCATCATCCTGGTTGATGATAGAAGCCAGGTAAGAAGAGTTGGCAGTACCGCCAAACCACTCAAAGCCGTCGTCGTCGTTAGCATATACTTCAATGTAAGAGATGCTTGTGCCATTGCCAACACCTCCCATAGTGAGTCCGTTAATTTCGTTACCTGCACCAATATTAGTACCACCATGGCGGATAGATACATATTTCATCACACCAGAATTGTCGTCAGGATTAGTTCCGCCATATTGGCCACGGGTTTCGGAGGTAGGAATACCTTCAATGTTGGTAAGGCCATTAGGCGCATTGATAGGAGCATTTCCCAGCAGAATAACACCACCCCAAAGACCACGGGCATTGTAAGGAATATCTGTTGTAGTTGAAAGGTCATCAGCAAGAGCTGTAAAAATGATTGGCTCTTCTGCTGTACCTTCTGCCATAATCATACCACCACGGGCCACTATAAGTGCACTTGCACCGGTACCCTGGCCTGGCTGGCCTTTGATTACTGTACCTGGCTCAATTGTAAGGGTTTGCCCCTCATTTACAAATACAAAACCACGGATCACGTATACATTATCCTTTGTCCAGGTGGTAGTACCAACACCTTCTGCAGTAGCAAACACATCTACCATTTGTGCGGCAGGCTCTTCAGTTACCGCTACTGTAAAACTCACCGCCTCTGTTTTAGGCGTTGTCTGCTGATCTGTTACAGTAACCGTAATGGTTGCATTCTGTGCTGTTGCCGGAGCTGTAAAAGTAAGGTTAGCAGTACCAGAGGTCTGACCCACTAATGAAGCAGCATTGGTTACTTCAACAGTACCAGCCGAGGCAGTAGCAGTAACGGAAGCAATACGGCCAGGCGCCTGTATGGTTACGTTAAATGTTCCTGCTTCTCCCTGCATCACATTTAAATTAGAGGTTGGCGCATCCAGATCCGGACGCTCCACCTCAGCTGTTGGATCATCATCATCATCGCATGCCGACACGGTCACAAAAAGACTCATGATCAACAGCAAAAAGTACGCATTGAATTTTTTCATAAGTAAATAAGTAAAAGAGGTTAATTGTTCTATTGGATCTAATTGTTTTCTCTTGCAAAATTGAGGATAAAATTTTTTATGAATGCATATCCCAGGTTAAGATACAGTTAAAAGACCCTTTAATAGATTACTTAAATGTTAACTAGCAAACCCGCTGAAACAATCCAAAATGCGCACAAGCGCATACGCCCTTATATACACCAAACCCCTGTGCTGGAATCCAGGCAGCTCAATGAGCTGTTAAATGCACAGGTATATTTTAAATGTGAAAACCTGCAAAAGGTAGGTGCCTTTAAAATGCGCGGCGCCGCCAATGCAGTCTTTAGCCTGAAACCCGAGGAGCGGCAAAAAGGGGTAGCCACGCACAGCAGTGGCAACCATGCCCAGGCACTTGCCCTGGCCGCCCGTTTGGCCGGCATACCCGCCTATATTGTAATGCCCTCCACGGCACCCAAAGTAAAAGTAGCTGCCGTAAAAGGCTATGATGCAGAGGTGATCTTTTGCGAACCTACCCTGGCCGCCCGCGAAACTACCCTGCAGGAGGTGGTTGCCCGCACAGGTGCCCACTTTGTGCATCCATATAATGATGAGCGGGTAATAGCAGGACAGGCCACTGCCGCTAAAGAGCTGTTTGAGCAGGTAAAAGAGCCGCTGGATGTAGTGATAACACCAGTGGGTGGGGGCGGACTGCTAAGCGGTGCCGTGCTGGCGGCACGCTCCTTTTCGCCCGCTACCAAGGTTTGGGCCGGCGAACCAGCCGGTGCCGACGATGCCTACCGCTCCCTGCAGGATGGCATGCTGGTACCGCAAACAGCCCCCAACACCATTGCCGACGGACTGCTTACGTCACTGGGCGATATAACCTATGCCATCATCTCGAAAGGGGTAGAGCAGATCATCCTGGTTTCAGAAGAAGAAATTATAGAGGCCATGCGCTTTTTGTGGGAGCGCATGAAGCTGGTAGTAGAGCCCTCCGGCGCTGTACCCCTGGCCGCTGCCCTCAAAGAAAAAGAAGTGCTGAAAGAGAAGCGCATCGGCATCATCATCAGCGGCGGCAATGTTGATCTGAGTAAGTTGCCGTTTTGAGGGGTGTGGGGTATCAGGTATGGGGTATGAGGAGGCCGCTGCGGTATGAGCTGTAGTACCAGGGCGCATAACTGCTGTAGCGTTAGCCAGATGTTTGGTACCAGGACAGCGAAAAAACATAGGCTCACATGAGCTTTGATAATTCGATTCAGAGTCATTCACTTAAAACAAAAAGAGCTGCCCCAGTAAACGGAGCAGCTCTTTTTTATTTCTATTTATTCTACAGCTTACTTACAGATTTCAGCAGAGGCCTGAAAGCTCATAGCCCATACCTGACACCTTACCAAGGCAGACCGTAGTAGGCTTTTTCGCCGTTTGGATACACACCTTCAATCAGGGTACCCTCGTTGCGTTTGCCGCTTAAGATACCAGCGACTTCCTCTACATTGGTTACTGGTTTATGATCGATAGAGGTGATGATGAAGCCTTCACGGATTTTTGCATCCTTCAGCTTACCGGCACCAATTTTCTCTACTTTCACACCATTTTTCACTTTCAGGCGAGCTTTTTCTGCATCTGAAAGATTACCAAGTACAGAGCCTCCTATTTCCAGGGTGTTGCTCTTGGCTACAATTTTTGTAGTACCCATGCTATTCTTAAGCGTAGCATCTGTGGTGCGTATATCGCCATTGCGATAGTAAGTAACTTTTACATTATCGCCAGGACGGTTGGTAGCAATCACTTCCTGCAGCTGGGCAGTGGTATTGGTACGTCTGCCGTTGATCTCTACAATCACGTCGCCTTCTTTAAGACCGGCAGCTTCGGCAGCGCTACCTGGGTTTACATTGCTCACATAAACTCCACGGTTGATCGTCAGATTTCTCTCTTTGGCCAGCTGGGCATTTACATCACCAATATTAACACCCAGGAGCGCACGCTGTACAGTACCATACTCTTTCAGGTCTCTTACAATTTTGTTCACCAGCGTTGCAGGTACGGCAAAGCTGTAGCCGGAATAAGAACCGGTTGGCGAAGCAATGGCTGTATTAATACCAATCAGCTCCCCTTTCAGGTTTACAAGCGCGCCACCACTGTTACCAGGGTTAACGGCTGCATCCGTCTGGATAAAAGACTCAATAGCCGTGTTTACACCTTGTGCACTGGTGTTATTACGGGCCAGGATACCAATGCTGCGCCCTTTGGCACTTACAATACCCGCGGTTACGGTAGAGGTAAGGTCAAGCGGGTTGCCCACGGCCAGCACCCATTCTCCTACTTTAACTGCATCTGAATTGCCATAGGCCAGGTACGGCAGATCTGTCCCATTCACTTTAATCAGGGCAATATCAGTAGTAGGGTCAACACCAATTACCTCGGCTTTATAGCTGCGGTTGTCGTTAAGGGTTACCTCAACTTCGCTGGCATTATCGATTACGTGGTTATTCGTTACTATATATCCATCAGCTGAAACAATCACACCGGAACCGGTAGCTCCCTGTGGGATGCCACCACGGCCGCGGGGAACTGGTGCTCCTTCACCAAAAAGATCCGGGAACATTTCCTGTAAGGGGTGTCCGCTGGGTACACTGCGTGCGGTACCACCGCTGTAAGTAGAACGGATGTGTACAACAGCGGGAGTTGTTACCTCTGCAGCATACACAAAGTTAAGGCCCTCCGGCACTGTAAAATCGCCAGACTCCAGGTAAGAGGCCAGCCTGACATTTTGACGCTCAATGTAGTCATTCAGGGGCTGGGAGCTGTCATCCTGCAGGTATACCATGCTGCCAACAGCAACCATACCGCCCACAAGGGCTGAGGTGATAGTCGATAGGAATAAAGTTTTCTTGCTCATATTGATATTTTATTTTTTTGCGCTAAACGATCTACTCACGTCAGATACAAAAACCGTACACATAACGCTACAGCTAAGGCCAACTTTCTATGTTTTAACACTTTTTAACATAAAAAGGGTTTTAGCACCCTGCCCTTTCTTTAAAAAGCTTTTGTATCCGAGTAGTCATAAACCACAACTGACATGCAGTTATATTAGTAATTGCATTTCAAGGGTTTATATAGTTATTGTACAGTTAAATACCTGCAAAAGTTATGCCTAAAGCAGTATATAGTATGTTTTTGATGTGAAAGCTGCCATCCATTGAAATGTGCTGCAAAAGCACTAGTTTATGTGGAAAAATGATTGCGGTATCTATGCGTGTACAGCTTAAAGAACCGGAAACTGCTGCACCCCCTGCGCCAGGCAGCCTGTGGCAAACCATTCAGCGTGTAATTGGCCCGGGGATATTGTTTGCCAGTTGTGCCATTGGGGTATCGCACCTGGTACAAAGCACCCGTGCCGGCGCTATGTATGGTTTTGATCTGGCTCTTTTTGTAATACTGGCCAATGTACTTAAATTTCCTTTCTTTGAATACGGCTCGCGCTATGCCTGCGCCACCGGCCGCAGCATTTTATGGGGCTACCTGCAGCGGGGCCGCTGGATCCTGCTGCTCTATCTGCTGCTTACAGGTGTAAGCATGTTTGCTGTTTCATCGGCTGTTACCCTGGTTTGTGCCGGTCTGTTTGCAAATCTGTTCGGGCTGGCGCCTGCCACTACCCCCTGGGTGGCCGGTGCGGTACTGCTGGTGTGCGTGCTGTTGCTGGTGGCCAATAAATTCAGCCTGCTGGATAATGCCCTTAAGGTGCTGGCCGTGGTGCTGCTCCTGACCACCCTTACTGCCTTTTTTGTGGTGATGTGGGACTGGAGTAGTGGCCAGCTCCCGCACCGAAAGCCTGATTTCTCCAGCACCCGGATCTTTACTGCCTCCAGCCTGCCCTTTATCATTGCCCTGATGGGCTGGATGCCCACCGCTTTGGATCTTAGCGCCTGGAACAGCATCTGGACAGTAGAGAAGATACGGCAGAGCGGCTACCACCCCAGCCTGAAAGAAACCCTCTTCGATTTTAACCTGGGCTACTGGTTTTCCGCAGGTCTGGCGCTATGCTTTCTAAGCCTGGGCGCAGTGGTGATCTACGGGAGCGGCATTCCACTCTCGGATAGTTCTGTTGGCTTTTCTGCACAAGTCATCAGCCTGTATACCGCTGCCATTGGCGACTGGATCTATTATATTATTGCCATTGCAGCGGCTACCGTTATGTTCAGCACCGTCATTACAGTTTTGGATGGCTACAGCAGAACCATGGATGAGATCATGCTGCTCCTGAAACCCCGCCTGATGCGCAGGCAGGCGCAGCAGGCCCTCTATGTGCCTCTCATGTTGCTGTTAGCCCTTATTTCCTTCCTCATCATCTGGCAGCTAACCACCAGCCTTTCGGCCATGGTAGATTTTGCCACCATTCTTTCCTTCATCATCGCCCCGGTAATTGCCCTCATCAATTTTAAAGTGATTATGGGAGCCGAGGTTGCTCCACAGCACCGGCCCGGGCGAGGCATGCGGCTACTCTCCTGGCTGGGTATCTTATTTTTAGCAGGATTTACGTTGGTATACCTCTATTACTTATGGGCAATGGCCTAAAAGCAGAAAAATAAAGATAAAAATTTTTTAAGCAGAGAGTTGCGTAAAGTATAAAAAGCTACTAATATTGCATTCCCAAACAACGGGAAACACTTTGAAAAAAGTAGCTCCTCAAAAGACCAGGTTGTAAGGGTAATATATTCCTCAGTAGCTCAGCTGGTTAGAGCACCTGACTGTTAATCAGGGGGTCCTTGGTTCGAGCCCAAGCTGGGGAGCTTGAAAATGAGAAGGTTACGGCAAAAAGCTGTAACCTTCTTTTTTTTGCTACATACATCCTACATACTGAACCGCCTATAAGCTACATTCAGGTTATTCGTGAGGTTAAGTTCTTAGATAGTGTAAAGCCTTTAATAGACTATTGAATACCTATTCTGATTAAAAATATTAGTCTGGTGTAGATGATGAGTCAATTTTTAGTAACCGACCAAGATTTTTGTAAAACTCTTCACGTTTCGACTCGATAGACTCTATAAACTTACTGTAGGCATTATCTGGCGTGACAGTTGATTCCTCCGAACTAATCCTATCAACTTCTTCTACGCTATCCTCATCAGAACCATCAGCATCTTCTTCGTTATCGAAGGTTGGGAATTTTGACGGATCTATGGCAAAGGAAATCAAGTCGTATTCAGATTCCGACAAAATGCTACCCTGTTCATCCAAAAGCTTTTGCATTGACTCTAAAACGCCTGTGGGCATTTGGTCCTTTACCAACTGATAAACTAGCTGCAACTCTTCACGATGCAGTTTTAGCAAACATGTTATCAACCCGCCAGCATCATCTTGTTTTCCTCGCCTTATAAAGCTGGCATAAGAGGGATCATCGGCCAATAATAATTTTAGTGTAGGCAGTAGTGTATGAAGGGGACCACCTGATGGCCAATTATCACGCGTTTCCCATAAGCGAATAATTAGGTCTTGACATTCCTGTTCTGCAACTTCTTTTACTGCAGGATCAGTAGCACTATCTGCTCGTTGAATTAACTCGGCTACACGATGAGCCATCCAACGAGGCAGTACTTTATTAGTGTCGTGCAGATTAAGCTCTTGAAGAATGCGTTGGCCAAGGCGAGCATTTTCCTGCCACTGTTTCAAATGTACCGTCCTGGTGGAGGAGCGCGAGGCGTCGTTTTCCGAGGTCATATTTCCTTTTTTGTTGAGAATAACTATTTGTTGAGTTATTACGAGATAGTGTAACCTGAAACAATATCTTTTTTCCAGTAAGGGTTATGTAACGCTGTAATATATCATAACGCATCCAGATCCGATGACCAGTACTATATGCTTCCCTATTGTATGCCGAATGTTTGTCACCAAGGTCATCATCCCAAACTTCACACTCTGCTGCCAGGCTGCCTTCAGTGTCATAATATTCTTTGCCGTCTTTGGCTACTGTGAGGGAACAGCGGGCAACGAAATCATCACTGAGCAAAGGATAGGTCGAGTGCACACCATGAGCAGCAGTATCGTGCTTTTCTAAGCCTTCTCCATAATTCTTGGGCTTCTCTTTTAGTAAAGGGAGAATAGAGAAGTTTGTTGGCAATTCATCTGGTAATTCATCATCGCTATCGGCAAGGCCAAATGTTGGAAAAGCATAGTCATTGCTTTTTACAGGCTGCAGTGCCCAAAGTAATGAAAGGGATGCTTCCGGAGCCACTTGAACGCTACTTACATAAACATCACCATAGGGCTCACCTGCTCCAAATTTGTGATGACCGTGTAATATAATCCATCCTTGCCGATTTGGCTCTGAAAAACCTAATGCTTCACAGTATTGCTTATATGGCTTACGATGCCAGGGTTCAGGTAGTTTCCCCCAACATTCTGCCCTTAAGGGCGTGGAATTGCGCCATTCAGCAAGCCAGGCATCCGAACCAGCATTTGGCAAATAGCGTTCCAACCATTCCTCCCATGCTGAAGTAGGCTCAGTATAAGTATCTATACACATTGGAAAACTGTCCGCTAACTCACCAGCCACGCACATCAAAGCATGGTGCGTAAGATGCATTCTAAGATTATCTACTGTAGTGTCACTTAATTTATAATGAGACAATAGTCCCCAGTCATAACGCTTTGAATCATTCAACCTGTGCATTTGGCACTCTGTATCTAAACGTCCCCACTTTTCGCAAATCCAATATTCAACTAACGCTGTGATTTTTTCTTTTGATTGTCCAAAAACCCGAGCCAATGGGCGGAACCAATAATCTACAGTATCCATTTGATTAAATTCAAATTGATTACTCCGCTTGATTGCTGGACGCACTTCGTCTGCATTAGCCCTATAGCCGCGAGTTACTAAACACCCCTTTGGCCTATTACTAAATCTTATCCGTTCTATTTCATTTCCAGAAAAGTAAGCAGGATTATACTTATGTAATTTAATTAAAATACCCCGGGCAAGCTCTCTGATTTGGGCATGAGGAAAGCTTGGGTCGAATACATGATGCTTGATACTATCCAGATGTAAATGTACCTCTTCAGGGAATTCATCAGCTACACGATCAAGCAATACCAGTACCCAGACCCGGGCTCCCTGCCAATAGAACTCTTCCGCCTCTGGCAACAGACTAGATTTAGTCATGGAAAGCCGCATCAGCTCGTCAATGAAATCTTTTCTTAACGCTGCATTCTCTGGCATCATCAGTAACTGACGGGCAGCATGAATAGCGCGCCAACGTACCCTTTTATCAGGATGGCCGCATAGAGCCCAAATAAATTGTGCTATTAGGGTTGATGGTCTTGGCAAGGATGGATCTGTCGTAGGCAGCAACTTTATAAAAGGCAAAGTTTTTTTATCTGCTATAAGCTGCGCTTTAATACGAGACAGATGCCAGTTGATAAATTCCTTTAAAGCAGATGTGTCGCTGGTTTTCGTTAAAGCAGCCGCCACTCGGCAAAGGTGCTCAGGTCCGAGTAGATCCAACTCATCAGCAATACCTGGAAGTAGTAAGCTTGCCCTTGAGGAATTTACAAGAGGAAGGCTACACAGCTGCTCCAGGTGAGGTGGCAGCTCACCTTCTCCAGTTAAGTGAGTAATATTACGTGAAAAAAAACGAGGCAATTCTTTCTCCACCCAAGCCTGTACTGGACCATACGTTTTCCACTCGTGCAACAAACTTTGCAGTGCATCCAACGCCACGTCACGGCGACTTCCATATAAACGGCGGACCTTTACCAGTAATTCTAAAACTTCAGATCTTTTGCTTGGAATTACTCGAGAAGCCAGCTTAAGTATAGCTGGGACCATCTCCTCATGATGAAACTGTAATTCATCCTGCCATTTTACAAAAGCAGAGATGTCCCCCTGGAGTGCAGCGGCATCCCATTCTTCCTTCTGTGTCTGTCGCTCAATCTCATATTCACTTAATTCTGCGGGTTGGAGAGCAGGCATTGGTGTAACTGCTGACTCAACAAAGTCTATTATTTCCTGAATATTTTTGATTGCCGGTAACTGCAAATGCTGATGTGCATTGGCCCAAGAGATAATTCGCTTCAGAGCCCCCAGACGCCTATTTATAGGAACATCTTTAGCCACCCAGGAAGCAACTGCACTTAGTGGCCCTGCGGATTGCCTTCGGTGTTCAACGGAAGCAGATGGTAGGTTATCAAGAAGTGCTAAAGCTGTACCTGAAATATCAAAAGACTCACCGCAGAGCTTTAAAAGCCAAAGTGACTGAGCTGGATGCCAGAAGTCTCTTTTAGTTGCTGCTTTGGCAACAGATGCGACACCATCCTCTATGCGTACAATGTCCATTACATCCCACCGTAAGCATAAGGCGATTCCAGCAGACGGATGAAGTTTCGTTACAGCTGACAGGGTATCATCAAGAGGCATCTTTGCATCTTCATCTGACATATATGGCTGATATGCTTCAACTAATGCACTAAGGCAAATACCTATATCATAACCTTCTTCTAAGGTAACGCTTGAATTAAGTTGACTGGCAACTTGCGCTCCGACACTAAGCCGATATGCTACGTCGGCGCCCACTCCTTGATGTGCTGCTTCAATTGCACGACGGTAAAAGTCCCGGCTAAACTCTTCTTCATAAAGCCGGCTCTTTTGAGCACATTCTACCAAAATAGGCCAGCGATTCTTAACAGGTATATCGGCCTCTTCTGCATCACTGGCAGCACGCTCTAAACATTGATATGCAAAAGCTTGGTACTGGCGAACACCAATTGTCTCATCCGCTATATGCAACCATAGTTGTCGGGCAAGTTCACGCCCAACCAAGACTTGAGCCTTATCAGCAAGTTGCTCGAGCAAATACTCAGCATCGGCCACTCGCGCCGTCAATGAAATGGCACTACGGAGCCATTGTGCTTGTCGATGCCGTAAGGTAATATCGGAAGATTTAAAGGTAGGGTAGATCTTATCAAGACCAGAGCGAATAACCTTCTCTACAGTCGTCACACTAACTGAGGTATTGAGTAATTCCGCACGGTAGGCATAAATACTGATGAAGCGATCTAAATCCTTTCGATACTCAGCATTTTCATAAGAGCTATTGTGGCTATAGGACCGCTCTCCTTCTTTAGGCATTGGTGGTGGAAACAATTCCAGTCCAGTTATCTTCTGACCCCGCAGATAAGCCCGTATGCATACTACCCGTATGGGGATAACTAATTCAGAATATGTCGAGTGCTTACCAGCTGCATGACTGGGAAAGGCTGGTAATAGATCTTCAAGCAACATCAGTGATACTTCTGAATCAAACTGATGGTGGGTAAACAGCTCCGCTAAGTGTAATGGCCAAAACGCAAATTCTGTAATATCATCAAAACGCCAGCTACTAATTACAGGCTTGATTTTTTTACGACTAAGTATCGGCAATAGGCGTTCTGCTACTTCCTCACACCATTCTTTACTAACCGGATACCCGAACCGCCATAAAGCTGCCTGAGCTGTACATTGCCCCAGCAATGGCAAGTTCAAATGGCGCAGCTGCGCTTCAAGATCGGCTAATGGCACGACAGCTGATAAACGGCCGAGTAAAGTGTGTAGTACCCTCAGATGGACTTGTACAGGCCGCCACCGCTGTAATCTCTCGTAAGCAACCATTGGGTTTTGCAGCCAATAGTATGCTTCGATTTCACAGGTTATATCTAAATCGCTAATTTCCCAATGTTGACGTTCATGCTTCGGCCGGCGCATATAGCGCCGTACCCATGCAAGCCCATGGGCGAGGTGGCGTTTAGCCGCAGCATGTTGTGTCGAAGTAGAAGCATAATAGGCTGCTAGCCTGTAGTGAACTGAGCCGAGCCAAGCGTCATCTGCACTTGCATGAAAATAATCGGCTACGTTGTCTGTATTACCAAAATGAGCTGCTAGTTCAATATCTGCTTTCACCAAACTTTTTACAGTAGCGTTTGCCCTTAAAGTTTCAGCTGCAAGAATGGCGATTTTTGCGCCGGCCATATCATTACGTAGTGTTGCTGCCGCTTGCAAAGCTAACCTTAATCGTCGGCGCTCAACGCGTAAACGTAAAGCACTATCAGGAATAAAGGCCACTGACGGACCATTAAGAGCAAGTTGAATTAGGTCTCTGTGTCGATCAGCAGCCGAGAAATGCTCAGCTACTGCCTGGGCAGCATATTCATCTTGTGCAGCTAAGGGAAGGAAAAAATCACCTAATCTTTCATGTGTTGCATGAAGACGACCTGCTGTTTCAGGCCTGACACGCAGTTGAGTTTCAAAATCCTCATCCCGAAAACCAATTAGTTCATTCTCGAGCACTAAGCCTGGTTTTAATGCATGGCAAAAGGCAGTCGCTTGATCAATGGTGATGTTTGAAGCTAGTGCAAACACACTAATTGGAATGAGACGCTGTAAACATACCAATGTCGCTAATTGCTCTTGGGCTTGCTCGGGGTCAGGTACTTCGACCACCGCTGATCTAACGATATCTTCAATTATTGCTGAGGCAGTGGTTGACTTACGTCGGAAAGAGTGGAGAAAGGCAGCATAAGAGCCAGGCAAGTTTGGTCCCGAATCAAGCCAATATTCCTGAACTCTAGGATTACCGCCTGTACGCTGATGAAAAGCTGCGACACTTTTATCGCTCGCTTCTGGAAAAACTTGGCGTAAGCGAAGCGCGGAAGCAACTATATCAAAACCTGTGAGCTCTATATCAACAGTATCAGAAGGAGCCATAAGACTATCCTTACGGTGAGTGCGGGAAGTCATGAGCAACCGACAATTGGATGGTAACTTTAGCTCCCACAGATAAGGCACGAAACAATTGGAACCTGGGTCTTTGTAGCCTTTAACAATTGAATTATCAGCAGCATCGATAGCCAACACGAGAAGGCCTCCTGTGGCTTCTACAAATTTGGCAGCGGCATTAAGACGCAGCTGGAAGTAATCTATAAGCTCATATTTGTCGGAAGGTGCTCTAACTAGGAAAGGCAGTCCAGTGGCTACAGCAAGTTCATTACTGAGCTGTAGAAGAGAATTTTTTAATGTGTGACGCCCAGTACTAAGATTGTAATATGTTCCGTCAGCATAGCAATCATACAGAACAGTAACAGACCCAGCAGGAAGGTGCGATTGAACTTGCTGTACAGTAGTGGTTTTACCCACACCCGCCTCACCATGAGCAATGAAATGCTGATTACTACCACGCAGCAAATGAGCCGCGATGGTAGCCGCTTCTGTAGTAGGAACAGGATTGTCAGGATAATTGAAGGCTGCAGGTTCAGGAAATAAGTTTTTTTTACTGAACACCTGCAACTGTGCTAATATATCATCCTGAACTAAGGGTGCAGCGTGTTGATTTTCAGGTAACGCCTGTTGCCTTACCAGATCTGTTAAGCGCAGATAACTATCTTTTTCACCAGTAGGAATAGAAGGAGCTAATTCTTGAAGGACAGACAGACGTTGTCCTAAACGATCTTGCACTCCACAATCGCTGAAGTCAAGTATACGGAAGAAGTCTGTGAACTGTACCTCGCTAAAACCTACTCGCCTGAAAAACTTATTTAACTCAATATGGTGCTTGGTATGTAGAGTATCACGCAGCTGTGTTAAGTTAATCTGACCTGGTCCCATCGCCAGCAACGCTGATTGTGTATCAAGCCAAAAATCTTTAAGACCGTGGTGTAGTGGCTGATTACTTATCAGACGAAGCCTTACTTTTTGCTGTATTTCAGCTCGGGAATGGCCAGCATCAATTAAGTCCTGATATGATGCAGCGAGTCTTTCAATTACAGAATTATTTTCACCCTTACGCTGCCTTAAGCGCCCTTTTGTCCACGCTTTATCCGGATGACGAGTACTGTACTTAAGTTGACAGATAATAACACGATCAGCCTCAACAAAATGACAACCCCCATGGTATTCAGTAAGGTCGGCGGCTAAGAAATGGTCGTCAGTTGCAGACAGATTAGCAGTGTCTTCAGTGGCAACACCTTCCATCTTTACAGCTCGTATAGTACTGCTCGGGTTTAGTAGATCAATAATACGTCGAGTTGCCCATAACACATGAAAATCATGTCCGGCATTAGAATCATGTACACTGGTTGGAATTCGCGCTCTGTCTGTTGAGGACATTAAATAAAATAGCTTTTACGGGTGAATACTTAAATAATGCTGCAGATCTACTTAAGGTTCACTCCCGTTTATTGACTCTGTTATAAACATCCTTCCCCAAGTGCTGCGCAGCGGTGCGGTACATATCGGGGTTGTTCATGGTTTTCTTCACCAGCTCCTCGTTGCCGCGCCTTATGCAATGCCGGATAGCCTGAAGGACCTGCTGAAGTAGAACAGCAATTTCACTTTCTTATCTCATAAACAGACCATTCATAATTATCCTTCATTGATAGGGATTTGAACACAAGGAAGGAAAATTCCGAACAATTACGGATAAAATGCCTGACATCGTCTATCTCTGATATGAGCCGGTATTCATCATCCAATTCCTGCAGTTGAAAGTATAGTTCCAGACTTTTCAGCTTATTTGGTCCAAGACCTTCAACAGTACTTTTATCAATCAAAGAACTGGAATGAGTAATTGCGTCCCGTGCTTTTGTGACTGCGTCTAACCATTCGCAAAAATTGATTCTATAATTATTTTGTGTTTCGTACTTTTTGTATTCTGCTGAGTATTGGCGTAAAACTCTCAATCTGTCAGTGTTTTTCATCCTAACTTCATTCAGTTTTTCTCTGACAGTTTTAAAGTCCAGTTCTTCCGTAGGGGAGAATTTAACCGACGGTTCAGCAATTGTTCTATCACGCAATAAAATCTCTGTAATAACATCTTTCAGAAATGAAATAAACCTTTCATAAGAATGTGCTATGATGGCATTGTTAACCATAACTAAAATATCTGCGACAAATTCTTCTACGTTATCGTTGTTGGATATGTAGTAATCTCTTGGAAAAAATCGTCCTTCTTCTGTACTGGTAATATCTGTGAAATATAGAGTGGACAATAGATAATCTTCACCCGGAGGCCTCTTTAATAAGGTTTTGGTGTAGTTTTTTAAATACGTACCAATCTGGAAAGCCTGTCCTTGCAAGTCACTTAAAGTAATGTGGTAATCTCGCAGGTGTTTTAAGTAGGGGTTGTTCACTATGCTTCCTGTTTGCTAATTTTTGATTTCATTTTCTCCAGCCGTTGTTGCATAGTTTTTAAAACCGATGGGCTGGGCGGGTAAACATCCTCATAACTAAAATACCACAGCAGTATACTTATACCCTTATCATACTGTTTTGCTTTATCGTATAGCAGGCTTATACGGTCTACGGGAAGCCTAACCCGCCTCCAGTACTGGTGTAAATCGCTTTTGCAATCGAACTGCTTTATGCTTTCTATAATCTCCAAATAAGCTTCAATTGCTTTGGCTGGATCAGAACTTTCCAGGTTTTTTGCACTAAGTGCCCTGCTGGCTATTTTCTTATCTTCATCCTGGATAGGCGCTACCTTTTTCCAATCAAAGTTACCTTTAGTTACTTCCAGTATAAGTCCATAGCTTTTTCCTGTCTGTCCAAACAGACGTTCAAAAAAGGAAGGTCCGCCAAGCTTTCTGAATATAAAAGCCTTGGTTTCCCCGCCCATATCCATATGAGAAGATAGCCTGTTGTCATCGGGTAAATACCCCAGCTGCTGATTCTTTTGGTTGTAGACTGCTACCGCGTATTTACTATGTTCATTTTTTCGGTCCCGTATTAGATATACCGGTTCACCTTCCTTTAAATCTTTCAGCAGGTTTTGTCGTAGGGTTCCGTCTGTATTGGAGTATGTAACGCCAACAACCTTTGTTTTAAAAGCTTGATCAAAATTGGATTCCAGGATTATTTCCATAGCTGCCGGGTATTTGGTTGAGGGAAAAGAGCAGTTTAACATAATATAAAATTGGAATAATTCCAATTAGCCCCGCTGAAGGTTTCATTCAAGCGCCAACAGCACTATAATGGATTCAGTAAGGAATCGTATATATTTGAATGATGGAAACTAACGATTTTAATTTTGTGTCTATGCTATGTTGCGGACTCTGCTACCTGATCTAAGAGTTCCTGACGGTTTATAGGTACGGCCCCTACCTGGTAGCCAAATAATTTCAGCACCTGGTTTACCTTGTCCAGGCGTAAACTTTCCTTACCCTGTTCCAGGTCCCGCACAAAGCGCAAGCCCACGCCAGCCTTTTCTGCCAGCTCAGGCTGTGTCAGGTTGGCTGTATTTCTTTTTTCCTTCACAAAAGCACTTATCCGCATATCTATACCCTTTCGGGTATAAATATTATGCAGTAATGTAAACATCAAGGAGCAGCCAAGGCTATGCTCCTTTTTATTTTTATGGGGCTAGCTGCTATTATCTTCCTAAAAAATCTTTTGGCCAGCGAGGGGATAGCTCTACCTCAGCCCATCTCCTTCATGGATCAATTTACAGCCTCCGGATACTGATTTTCCTGGTTCAGCAGGATATTCCGCATCTGTAGCCCCGGCTTGGCTACCTTCAGGTAAAACAACTGCCTGATGATGAAAAAAATATTACTATTACTACTAGCATGTTTGCCGGGTTGTCTACATTGCTTTGCCCAGGACAGCCTTCTGATTGAGCTGCTTAAGCAGCACCGTTACAAAGTTTCTTTAAGCAATGGCACTTTAGAAGGAGAAGGTGCCCAGTGGCTCAAAAAAGAGGCAGCAGACGCTCAATTTATTTTGATAGGAGAAGACCATGGTTTGGCCCAACCGCCTCAGCTTACTGCTGCTGTTTTCAAAATGCTACACCCGGCAGGCTTCCGGTATTTTGTATCGGAAACCGGGCCTTCTTCCATCAAGCTGCTCACCCCTATGGTGGCCGGTAAAGATCAGCATTCCCTGGTAAGCTTCTTCAGGCAGCACCCCATGGCCTTTGCATTCTACCCCATGCAGGAGGAGGCTCAGATGCTGAAGGAAATTTTACAAACTACCCGCTATGCAGAGAATACAGTGTGGGGCATTGATCAGGAATTTATCATGTCGCCAGGGGCATACCTCCATCACCTGGCTAAACAGAAATGGGGAAAAGAATCCAGGCTTGTGCTGGAACAGTATGTACGCCGGACTGATGCCGAAATGAAAGATGCGCTGGAAACCAAAGATTTTTCTAAATTAAGCATGCAAACCCTTACTGCGGAAGATTTCGAAATCCTGCGGACTGCAGTTAAGAGTAAGCCGGAGGCTGTTTCGATCATCAACAACCTGGAGCGCAGCCAGGAGATCTACCAGCTGTTTGGCACCTCTGGTTATACTTCTAACCTGGTACGTATCCAGCTGATGAAGGATAATTTGATGAAGCATTACAGGCAGGCACAGGCTGCGGGCAATGCGATACCCAGGGCAGTATTTAAGTTTGGGGCAACACATATGTACAGAGGCCAGTCATTTCTGGGGTTTTACGACATCGGAAACCTGGCTTCGGAGCTGGCAGCATCGAATGGTATGACATCTCTGCATATTTTGATAGCAGGAAATGGGGGAACCGTAAACAACTGGAGGCTGATAAACGATGTAAGCACTCAGAAAAGCCCCTACAGCGGTAAGGAAGCCCTGAAGGAACTTGGGATTAGCCCGCTTTACAGCCTGATGGATAAAAAAGAGTGGCAGCTGATAGATCTGGAACCTGCACGTGAAATGATATATAACGGCCGGATAAAGAATATTAACCAGCAGCTTAGAAAAATAATCTGGGGATACGATGCTATTCTGCTGATACCGGAAGTATCTGCAAGTACAAACCTCTAGCGCTAACTGATTTAGATGGAGAAGCAGGCAAATAGAGAAGTCCGCAACACATGGCGATGGCTGAAATGGATTTTTGCCCTCGGTGCCGGTTCTTTCATGTTGATCCTGTTGGTGCTAACCAGTATGTTCCGGGAGCCTATAGGGTTAAGCCCCTTTGGTTTTATCTGGCTATCTGTTTCGCTGCTCCTACTCTGGCTGCTTTTTGAATGGATTCATCATAAAATGCATGCTGTTCATGCAAAACCAGTGGTAAAGCGAATACTGCAGCAGGTACTGTTAAGCCTGACCAGTGGTATGCTTGTTTTTTTAGGGATTTACTTAGTGGTAAAACAGTACGAAAACCAGTTTATGGGCGCCAATGATCCTATTACCCCGGTGCATGTTGCCATGACACTGGGAATAGGATTGATCCTGTCAATACTTACCCTGAGCATATTACTGGGCAGTTTCCTGATCTTGCACTGGAAACAATCGGCGGTAGAAAGCGAGCAATCCAAAAAAGAAGCGGCTCTTGCCAACTTCAATGCCCTGAAAAGCCAGATCAACCCGCACTTTATATTTAACAGCCTGAACACGCTGCAATCACTTATATATGAATCCCCAAAAGATGCAGCTCTGTTCCTGGAGCAGTTAAGCGATATTCTGCGCTATACTTTACAGCACCGAAACAACGAGCTTGTGCCTGCCCCAGAGGAGCTTGCCGTTACCGAAGCTTACCTGCAGCTATTTTCTTCAAGATTTGGGAAATTCTTTACCTACAGCACTGCAAATCCTGCCGCTGTAGAAGGTTTCTACCTTATAAGCTTAACCCTGCCCACCCTGATCGAAAATATATTCAAACACAATGTACTCTCTGAAGATACGCCTATGCGTATCCGAATCAGAAAAGAGGGCGATCACCTGCTGGTGGAAAACAGCAGGGGCGCCGCCAGAGAGGCAAAGCATTCTTTAGGGGTAGGCCTTCAAAATCTCAGGGAGCGCTATGGCTTACTGGGCAGCGAGCTTTTGGTTGTGGAAGATACCCCTGACTTATTCCGGGTGAGGATTCCGCTCTTACACATGATAGCGTATGAAGATTCTAATCATTGAAGATGAAACAGCTGCTGTAAAAAATCTCCGGCGATTACTGCATCAGTACCTCCCGGAGGCAACAGTAGTGGGGGTTATACCGAGTGTTTCAGGAGCAATTTCCTGGTTTAAGACCAATGTCCAGCCCGATCTGGTTCTAATGGATATTGAGCTGACAGACGGGAAAAGTTTTGACATTTTGCAGCATGTTCAGGTGGAGGCTGATGTGATCTTCATTACCGCTTATGATGAGTATGTGCTAAAGGCTTTTGATTTTAACAGCGTTGATTACCTGTTAAAGCCTGTAAGCGAGGAAAAATTTGCCCAGGCTGTACAGAAGTTCCGGCACCGGCTGATCAGGCAGATCACTCTTGAAAAACTGGCAAATATGCTGCAGCAGTCAGCGCTTAATAATGCGCAGTATAAAAGGCGTTTTTTGGTCAAAAAGGGTAATAAGCTGCTGAATGTAAAACAGGAACAGATCTCTTACTTTTATCGCGATGAGTATGTGTTTCTGGTAACCAGACAGGGCGCAAAGTTCCCCATCACCCAAAGCCTGGAGGAGCTGGAGGCATTAGTGGATCCCGCGCTCTTCTTCAGGATAAACCGAAAATACATGGCCCACATAGATGCGATCGCAGAAATGGAGGCCTATGATAAGTCCCGGTTTCGCATCGTGCTTAACCCGGCTGGCAGCGAGACAATTGTGATGAGCCAGGAAAAGAGCCGCCTTTTTAAGCATTGGCTGGAAAACGCTTCCTAAGCAGCAGTGAACGTATGAACCTTACACTACTGATTTTGCATAGCGCCTGATTAAAGAACAAAAGCACATCCACATTGCTAGATCCTGAAAAGCGCTATTTTTTTGTAAGCTTTATATCATTGACATACCGGATGATGTAGGAGTAGGTGTACTGATCGTCGAGGAGCCGGTAATTGGTCGTAGGGCAAAGCGCTCCAGCTGTTATCCCCTCCTACGCCAAGCTGCTTCAGGTCCACATGCAGGCTTACGGCATTCTGCTTCTTCAGGTCTGTGGGGTGCTGCTGCTTTTTGGTCAGGACCGGGTCCATGTCTTCTGCCCGGTAAGGTAAAGCACTGAAGGCAATAGGCTATATGCCTTCTATTCTAAGCCCTATCTTCGAAGGCAACTAATGGAATACTTTCTGACAAAAAACGAAGGACTCATCAGTGTTGAGGATGAAAATTCGCCTCTTTCTAATCGGGAGAAGCATTCACTGAAAGTCCTGTAAACCTATATTTTAACACATATGGATGCCGATGAAACCAACGTTAAGGCAATTGCTCATTCCGTGGGCATGAGCAGAACAGCTCTTTTAGTCAATATACCTTATGCCCCCTCCTGTTGGAAAACGTAGGATCGGGGAGCCTAAGGCAAAAGCAGGGATTATTAATTGCCATCACCGCCCTGGCTGCTGCCGCTTTTTAAATCATCGTTGGAGATCTTGGAGCTGCGGTTGCGCTGGCGGAACTTCATATCGCCAAAGCTGTAGCGGAAGTTTAGCCGAATATCGCGCTGCTGATAGCGGTAGGCAGCGCTCTGGTAGAAGTCATCACTGCTTATTTCTGACCTGAATTCCATAAAATCCCTGAAGGGGTTGGCTACCGAGAGGCCAATAGAGCCCTTCTCCTTCAGGATGTCCTTTGAAATACCCATATTCACAAACATATACCGGGGGTCGCGGCCCTGGAGCGTTGGCCGCGGACTGTGGTAAAAGAAAAAGGTATTGGCCTTCCAGCCTTTTTCAAACTTAAAATTGAAACCAGTATTGCCATTGAATGCCACGCCGCTTCTGCTCCGGTCTAATGCAGCACTGGATACATTGTAGGTACTCACATTTCCGTTCACAAACATGCTGGCCCATTTGGCAAGCTTGATATTCGTAAACGCATTGGCCCCTAAAGACTGGTTACTGCCAACGTTCAGGAAGGTACTTAAGGTAACGGTATCGTTCTCAAATTGCTCCAGCCTGCTGTACGACTCTATCATGTCCTGGGTACTGCGGTAAAAAACTGACACGTTCACCACGTTTTCCTTGATCATGGTATTGAAGGAAAGCTCCAGCTGATCGGTGATCTCGGGTGCCAGCTTTGGATTACCCTGAAAAATGAAAAGCGTTGAAGACTGGCGAATGTATGGGTTGAGTAAGTAAAGGCTGGGACGCTGAATGCGGCGTGTATAGGATCCCTTCAGGCTGCTCGTCTGGCTAAGGTTGTAGCTGGCAATGGCACTGGGCAAAAAGCTGCTGTAATCATTGCTGGCATTGAGCGGGTTATCCCTGAACTCAAAGCCAATACGGGTGTATTCATAGCGCAGGCCGGTAATAAGCCCCCACTTTTTGCTTAGCTTGGAGTTGAGGGAGGAGTAGGCACTAAGCACGTCCTGATCGTACTCAAACCTGTCGGACTGCCTGGGATCAATTTCCTGCTCCTGCCCTATACCAGGACCCACAAAGGCGGTAAATTCGCTGGTAAGCCGCCGCAGCAGGGCCTTACCACCCGTTTCGAGCTTTCCCCACTTGCCAAAAGGTTCGGTATAGTCCAGCTGGTAGGTGTACTCCAGGTTATTGCCATCATTGGTATTATTGTTGGCCAGCGAGCGGTCACCCTCCTCTGTAAAGCGGTTCAGGGTGTTGGCCAGGTTACCCGACATCTGGAATGCCAGTGCAATCTCCCGCTCACTGCCTTCAAAAGTACGCCGGTAATCGGTAGTCCAGTCGAAGGAGCGGTTGGTGGATTCCATCAGGCTGTTGCGCGTAATTTCTTCAAAAGGCTGTAGCTGGTCACCGCTAAACCGCTGGCTAAGGGTTTGCGAGATGTTATTATTGGAAAATCCACGCAGGCTCACCGAGGTGTTCAGGCTGTTGTAGGCATTAAAATCATAGAAGGCTCCCAGCCTGCCCGACAGAAAATCAAATGAACTACGGCCCTCTCCGTTTTGCAGCAGGCGCTGCGGATTATCGCCGTAGGTTTCCCGGTACAGATCATTTCCGCTTTTGCGATCAAATCCATAGTTGCCGTGTAAGTTGCCATTAAGGCCAAAGCGGCCCCTGCCCAGGTTCAAGCTGCCGCCTCCGCCCACAGACCTAAGGCCGGCGTTTAGATTGACATCTCCCTTGAAACCCTCCATGCCCTTACCTTTGGTAATAATGTTTACAATGCCGCCGGTGCCTTCGCCATCGTATTTGGCGGTGGGAACGGTAATCACCTCTACCTTTTTGATCTCATCGGCAGGTATGCTGCGCAGTGCCTCGGCAACGCTGCCGCTAAAGAGCGTGGATGGTTTGCCGTTGATGAGCAGGCGCACGTTGCTGTTGCCACGCAGGGAAATATTACCCTCCATGTCTACCGACATCATAGGCGTTTTACGCAGCACATCGGTGGCATCCCCTCCCGAGAGCGAAGGATCGTTTTCCACATTAAAAACCACCTTATCTACGTGATTTTCGATCAGCTCCTGCTGGCCTGTTACGGTTACGCCATCCAGCACTTTGTCAGAAACATTCAATTTTATGGTGCCCAGGTCATGATCGGGCTTTGCACCACTTGTGCTAAACTCCAATGCTTGTTTTTCATAGCCCAGGAAAGAGATTTCCAGCTTATAGTCGCCGGAGTTTACATCCTTCAGCTTAAAGCTGCCATCCTCACCGGTAAGGGCACCGTTCACCTGCTTCCAGGGACTGACAGCTGTTGTGTCTGCTGCAGGCCCTTCCTGCTTAGGAGGGCTCTGCGCCATCAGCAGAATAACAGTGGCATAAGGAATAGGCGCAGCAGTCTGGGTGTCCAGCAGGCGTCCGCTAATGGTGCCCTTCACAGCAGCACCCCCACCCGGGAACTGAGCATATGTGGTATAGGTGCAAAAAAACAGACTTAACAGAAGGGCGAAAAAATGCTTCATGGGTTGCAGTGCTTTAGTGAAGTTCACTAAGGTACAAAAGGCTCTTAATTAAGTATATAAGGTAAGGTTAAATATTGTTAAGATTTAAAAAATTATATTAACCCTCGTACTTTTCTCTAAAGCCTTCGCGCCCGTTCTGCACAATCCTCCTCCATATAATTATCATTCCCGCACACTTGCACAATTTTAGTGAGCAGGTGCAGACTATTTGCAGTTGATTGAAAATTGCGATATCTCTTTTTAACAGAACAAGTTATGAGTGTGCTGTGCAGCAGCTACGATATAGTTACCCCGTTAGAGCTTATACATTCACCGTTAGCTCATTTTCGGTTATGCCGTTTTCAATTTTTATTGATACTCATGCTTCGACACTTACGATAAGCCCTCCCCCATGACCAGCGTATAGCCATAGCGTTAGCTCTAAATTTGCTTCACTCTAAATATTCTGCGTAATAAAAGGACCATAATCTAAACTTCTAACCCGCTTAACAAGACTTTAATGTTGATCAGAAGAATAAAGAATAACTTTTTTTTAACTTTTTTTCCTAAATAAATGCAAATAAATAAAGCACATTGTTATATTGCATCAGATTTACTTCCCCGCAGAAGCCCAAATCTTGATGTAATGTTATTCCTGAAATTGCATTTTTGTACTTTACTAATTATATAAAGTATGCTCTCTCCTGATTATCAGTTGTTAAGAAAGCACCAGTATACCACCTTGATTCCAATGGCTTTGTCTGCCGTTGATTTTGGAATTATTCTTTTTCTGCTTGATCAGATAAAAGTCTACTGGCCAGACATAGGTATTGATGTACAGGATTATTTGCTGGTAAGTGTAAACTTAGCCCTATGCTGGACCCTGGCCAGCTTGATGACCGGCACTTATCAGGTGGAAAATATTGACAGAATCAAAAAAATAATAATCCGGTCAGGACTATCCGGCATAATTTATTTTATTCTGGTATTGCTCTCCATGGGGTTACGAAACGAGAGCATGCTTCCGCTTGGAATACTGTCGGTGCTGTGCCTGGCTACCATAGGTGCTATTGTAGTAGCACGTATGTTTATGCACCGCATTTATAAGGTGCTTCGCCATATGTCGCCTAATCGTAAAAATGTCATTATCGTTGGTAACACTCCCAGAGGTAAAGAATTAAGCAGGTATTTTCTTACCACTACATCACTGCCTGTTCAATACCTTGGCTTTTTCGACAATGAAATTCCTACCCGGCTGGAAGATGTACCCTTTCACCTGGGCAGCCTGGAAGGAGTTAAACAATACTGTCTTGAAAATAATATCAACGAGATCTACTACGCCCTGGATCAGCAGAAGAAATACTTTACTGATCTGATGCAGTTTGCCGACGAGCATTTTATATTTCTGGGAATTGTACCTCAGATTGAAGGCATAGATTTTAGCAGACGAGTAGACACACTGCTGTACAACGACAGCAGGATACCAATCATCGCTTCAAGAAGAATACCCTTGCAGCTATTTGAAAATCACCAGATCAAAAGAGCTTTTGATGTAGTATTTTCTGCACTTGTTCTGCTGGTCCTTTTTATTAGTGTTTTTCCTGTTATCGCCCTGGCAATTAAATTAAGTTCTCCGGGCCCAATCTTGTTCAAACAGTTACGCCCTGGCAAAAACAACAAGCTCTTCTGGTGCTATAAGTTCCGCACCATGAAGGTAGATAGCGATCAGCAAAAGCAGGCTACCAAAAATGACAACCGCATTACCAAAGTAGGTGCTTTTTTGCGTAGAACCAGCCTGGATGAGCTGCCACAATTCTATAATGTGCTGATAGGCGATATGTCTGTAGTAGGTCCACGACCTAACCTGCTGGTTCATTTACAGGAATATCCTAAAGATATAAAAGAGTACAGCCAGAGACACTGGGTAACTCCCGGCATCACTGGTTTTGCCCAGGTAAGCGGCTACCGCGGTGAAACAAAAGAAACCATCTTGATGAAGAAGCGCGTAGAGCATGATTTACAATATATTGAAAACTGGAGCCTTAGCCTGGACCTGAAAATTATTGGTAAAACAGTAGTTAACATGGTGAAGGGAGAGGAAGAGGCTTATTAGATATTATTTCGCCAGTATTACTACTGCTTATGCTCCCCAAAATTAAACTATTCAATACCTGGATTACAGCTGCTACTTACCGTCAGTATCTCCATAATATTATTCTGCTGGCAGATGCAAGGAAGTCGTCTTACGTATGCTTTGCCAATGTACATATGCTGATGGATGCCTACCAGACACCTGCCTTCAGCCAGGTGGTGAATGAGGCAGACATTGTAACCCCAGATGGCAAACCTCTTTCTGTTTTAATGAACCTGCAGTACAAAAACAAGCAGGAACGGGCCTGTGGCATGGACTTGTTACCAGACATTCTTAAGGAAGCAGAAAAAAGAGATCTGTCTGTTTTTTTCTATGGTTCAACAGACGAGGTGCTGGAAACCATTCAGCAAAAAGCCGGGCATGAGTTTCCTTCCTTAACGATAGCAGGAGCATACTCTCCTCCTTTTAGACCCTTAACGCCCGAAGAAGACAAAGAAGTGGTAGAAATGATCAATGCCTCCGGTGCTAATCTTGTTTTTGTATCACTGGGATGTCCTAAACAGGAAAAATGGATGCATGAACACAAAGGGCAAATTCAGGGGTGTATGCTGGGGCTGGGGCAGGCTTTCCTTACCTATGCAGGCCTGGAAAAAAGGCTGCCAAAATGGGCAAGAGATTTATCACTGGAGTGGGCTTACCGCTTTTACCTGGAGCCTAAGCGCCTGTGGAAACGATATCTGATTGGAAACAGCAGGTTTTTGTGGCTGGCAGCTAAAAGTATTCTGCCTCACAAAGAGCATAAAATTTCATAACAGATAAGGCGATAAACATTATAAATCTTAAAGCTGATTCACTAAAGCAACCTGACAGCAAAGCAGAAAAGCTCTCTTCCAGAGCCTTATCATGACAAATGATTATTCTGCATTACAGGAAACATGTTTTTAGAAACTATCACTAAGTAATTATTCAAGCACTTATTTATCCAACAAATGAAGGTATTGATAACAGGAGGATCCGGATTTATAGGCACTAACCTGGTAGAAGATTTTCTTAAAAAAGGGATTTCTTTCCTCAATGTAGATTGGAACCCTCCCCTTAACCATTTACATCTTCCATTTTGGAAAGATTGTGATATTATGGATAAGAATGCGTTGCAGGAGATATTTTCTTCCTATCAGCCCACGGCAGTGATTCACCTTGCCGCCAGAACTGATACTGATATTTACGAGCTCGACGGCGACTTAAATGAATATATCCAGAATACAGAAGGCACTTTACATGTTTTAGATTGTATCAGGAACACACCATCGGTTGAAAGATCCATCATAACCTCCTCCATGTTTGTGTGTAAGGCAGGCTATTTACCAAAGCATGATCAGGACTTTGAACCATTTACCCTCTATGGCGTGAGCAAGGTGCTGACCGAGCGTTATACAAGAGAAGCAAACCTGGATTGCAGCTGGACTATTATCAGACCACAAACCATCTGGGGCCCTTACTCTCTGCGCTACAGAGATGTAATGTTCAAAGTAATGCAAAAAGGATTGTATTTTCATCCAAGCAAAAAAGATGTATACAGGGCGTATGGCTATGTAGGGAATGTTGTGTGGCAAATACAGCAAATCCTTTTTTCTGACAAAGCCAGGGTACACCAACAGGTTTTTTATGTTGGAGATGAGGCTGTAAATTTATTGGAATGGGTGCAATGTGTATCGCGGAAACTAACCGGAAAAACAGTCAGAGTAATACCAACCTATATGGTAAAAGGGCTAGCTTTTACTGGTGATTTATTAAAACGCTTTAACATCTCATTTCCAATCACTTCCACCCGATTCAATAGCATGACCCAGGATTATCTGACTCCTATTGAGAAAAGTTATAAATACTTAGGCAGACCCCCCTTTTCTATGGAAGAAGGGGTGAAAGAAATTGTAGGCTGGTATGAAGCAGAAAGAAAAAAGGCTGAGCCCCGGGTTAAGAAAAACATTAAGGTAGAAGAAGTAAGCAGCGCTTTTTCCTAAGCCTGCTGCCCTCTATGCTTACCAAAACATTATAACGGCAACACCTACTCTTTTCCTGAAAATTTGTATCACTGACCTGGCATTTACTTAACCCAGAAGCATGAATTTGTTAACCAAGGTACTACCATCCAAGCCTTTGATTACTATACTCACTGTTGTATATAATGACGCTGAAAATTTAGAAAAAACGCTAAAAAGTATAGCCGATCAGGACTACAAAGAATATGAATTTATACTAGTGGATGGAGGTTCAACAGACGGAACCCTGGCCGTAATACGTCAGTACGAACACCTGATCAGTAAATGGATTAGCGAGCCGGATAATGGCATTTACGATGCCATGAACAAGGGAATAAAAATGGCAGGCGGAATATATATTAACTTTCTGAATGCTGGCGATGAATACTGCTCACATAATACCTTAGGTGAGGTAAATGCTATCTTGAAAGAAGGCCAGGATATTGATATTCTGTATGGAAAGGTGATGAATGATAGTAATGGAGAACAATCGTTAAAATACATTACAGGCAAACCAATAGATCCTTTCAGTTTATACATGACGATCCCTATTTGCCACCAAACCATGTTTGTAAAACTAAAGGCATTTGATATTGTAGGCTCGTACTCAACTGACCTAAGAATAACTTCCGATTACGAATGGCTGGTTAAATACTACCGCAAAATGGAAAGTTTGCAAAAGCTACACTTCATGGATAAACCTTTGATTTTATATAAACATGGTGGTTTTAGCTTTCAGAACATGCGGAAAGTTGCTTTAGAACGAGCCGAGATAGCAAAAAATTATTTTCCATGGCCATACCGTTACTTAGGCTTACTAAGCATAATCAATCTTATTGGCAAGTCATATCTTATTCCGATTGTCCTGAAACTCAGGATACTTGATGTCTACAGGCATATCAAGTACGGCAAAGCATTAGCTTAATGGATATTAAGCTAATGCAGCTGGTTGATCATTGATAAAATTGCTATTTGTTTTAACAACTCCTCATTCAAGCATGTCTAAAAATATTGCCTTTTATCTAGCTGATCAAAATCCGCATCGCGACAGGAGCCTTGGCATTACCAACATAACCAAAACCCTGATGGGCTCTTTAGTAAATGTGCCAGACTATTCAATATCTCAGATAGTATCAAAATCCTCTTTTAATTTCGACAATGAGAAGGTGGTGCAACATATGCTGCCCTGGAGAACGGATAATGGTAAAGTAAATCGCATCGTTACTGATAACCTTCACCCAATGTTTCTCAGGTCAATCAGGCCTGATATCTGGTTTTACCCCAAAGGGTATATATCGTATGTTGGCAAACCAAAAGGAGCGGTGGTCAGCATTATTCATGATACCCTGATTCAGCATTTAGCTGATAAATACCCCCAATACCGAAGTAAGCTGGATTTTACTTACTGGCTTGGGCTTATGAAAGCAAGCATTAGAAAAAGCGATTATGTGCTGACTGTTTCACTCAATGCCAAACAACAAATTACGGACTTTTGTGAGCGTTATGGCATTCCAGTACCTGAAATACATGTAACCTATGAGGCTTCAGATTTTGAAGATCTGGAAGCTGGTGATCCAAACCATAAGGGGAACTATATAGTACATTTAGCATCACAGCATCCTTATAAAAAAACGCTACATCTGCTTAATTTCTGGAAACAGCTCTTAAAAATCAGAAAAGATTTACCTGAATTACATCTTGTAGGCAATTTCACTCCGGAAGTTAAAGTTCTGGCAAATTCGATGGAAAGGGTGACTATGAAGCCACAGCTAGATTCTAAAAGGTTTGTTGAAGAAATCAGAAATGCAAAAGCTTTAATTTTTCCATCAGAATTTGAAGGATTTGGCCTTCCTTCCATTGAAGCATATTTTCTGAATACACCTGTTTGTTATGTTGAAGGAACCTCTGTAGCAGAAATCTTATCGTACGATAACTGTGCCGGTAAATTCAGCTTAGATGATTTAGACTCTTTTGCAGGTGCTTTAGAAGATGTGCTAAACCTTAGCCCTGAAGAGATCAATAAAACAAGATTAAAACTGCGCGAAAGATATTCTAAAAAAAATTACCTGGCTGCCATTCATTCGGTTTTGTCAGGTATTGGATAAGCTGCCAATGCAACACTGATAAGTCCATTATTGGTATTTAACATACTGGCCTATTTCAAACAGGAATACTAGAGAGTATTTATTGCCTACTAATACATTGGTCTTAAGGCGTGTAATGCAGCTAAATTAGGGGTAAAGGAGATCAGTTGCTGCTGGTAGGGATTCATGAATTAAAAATTTAACTAATGAGAAAAAGAGCTATTATTACATTAGCCCTGGGATCACAATATTACTACCGCATGGCACTTGCTTTGATGATATCGGCTCATCGATTCGGCAAGGAACGGTACGAATATATCATCTTTACTGATAAAGATAAGCTGCCCTATTACCAGGTGCCTGAATGGATAAAAGTAGTAAACCTATCAAATCGCTACCATCAAAGTGATGAAGCCAAATCCTGGCTGCACGAAAGCTTTCGGATCAAAAGTAAAATTCTTGCTGACGATCTGATCAAAAATTACGATACTTTATTCTTAGATGCTGATTGTTACATCTTTGAGGATTGCTTTGAATCAATCTTTACACTTATTGAGGAGAATTCAATGGCCATCTATGGAGACTATCTGCCTAAAGGTGAACTGTGGGGAAAGATTGATTTTTGCAATGTAGCTGCAAAAGCTGGTTATAAAGTAAATAATATGTGGCTTAATTCCGGGTTCATTGGCCGGGCTGCAGATGAGACTGGACACTTTTTTGTCAGAAAATATGGTGATTTGATGCAAACATATCCTTACAAGCCCTTTATAGCATCTAAGTTCTGGCAGGCCGCCGATGAACCCTATTTAGCTACTGCTTACCAAATAGCTGCGGAGAAAAAATATGGCCACCTGCCGGCATCTGTATCCTCACCAGCTTCTGACATATACATTACTACCTATGATGCAGTTCTTGATACTAAAGAACCATTACATCCGGTAGTACACTCAAATTATGTGAAAGGCAGTTTTCAGCCCTCAATTATTCATTTCTTAGGAGGTTTACAAGTATCTCATTACAGAGGGTTGATTAACAAAACAGTTAGCTTTAATCTGGAAGGAAAATTGTTAAGGCCTTATTTCAGGGCCAATTATACTTATAAACGGCTGAAGTACTATTATAAAAGACTTACAGACAGTACGATTACGGAAGCAAGGGATAACTAATATAGCTGTATCACTGATCTCAAATATATGATGCTGCTATATTATCAGCTCCCATCTATAGTATACTTTTCTATTACATCGCAAAGAAAATTATCCTTGGATAATCATTTAAAGAGGAGCAGCTTTAAGCAAGCATTTCTATATTCATACTTGCACATTTAATCATCCACAAAAGAGATATTGCCCCGGTTTTCTTAAAGTTCTGAAATTATCTTACAGCCAACAAAGATAAAGTAAAAGCAATCCACATCATGAGGAAGAAGAAGATGACTATCTTTCTTAATAAAGTGGGAGAAGTGAAGTAGTTTACTTATGAAAATATTATTATCTGCTTATGCCTGTGCACCAAATTTTGGCAGTGAACCTTCTATCGGCTGGAACTTTGCCGAGCAGTTAGCTTTACAAGGCCATCAGGTGATAGTTTATACCAATGATGAATCCAGACCTTATATTGAAAAATACAACAAGCTTGAAAACCTAACTTTCATCTATTACCGCCTGCCACTGTGGATAAAAAGAATCATTTACAGGGATTTAGGCCCACTTGCTCATATTTACAATTTTTTCTGGCAAATAGGTTCATATTTTTACCTGAAGAAACTTCTTACTAAAGTAAATGTAGATTTAGTTCACCTGATCACTTTAGGAGTTTTTCGTACACCCGTATTTCTTGGGTTGCTCCCGCCGCCTTTTATATTGGGACCGGTAGGAGGAGGCGAGGTAAGTACCCCACAGTTACAGCAGGAACTCCCCCTGAAATTCAGATTGAAAGAAGCAATAAGACATTGTGCAAATTTATCTGTACTGGTTAATCCGTTAATGTATATCACTTATGCAACAACTGATTTGATTTTACTCAAAACAAGCGATAATCTCAGGTTTATACCTAAAAGGTACCATGCTAAATGCAAGGTTGTAATGGAGGTTGGTATATCCAGGGACGTTTTTAGTGAAAGAGAAATAGCACCTAAAAAGAATGACCACATAAAAATACTCTTTGCCGGTAGGCTTGAGTATTGGAAGGGGGTGCACCTGGCAATCCGTGCATATGCCAACATACTTAAACAAAACTCAACGGTTACTTTTAGCATTGTGGGTTCCGGATCTGAGGAACAATGGTTTAAAGATGTAGCCCGCAATAGTGGCGTACTGGATAAAATTGAATGGTTGCCCCGGGTATCTCAGGAAAAGCTTTTTCAGATGTACCAGGAATATGATATCTTTCTTTTTCCAAGCATGCATGATTCCAGCGGCAATGTTACCGTAGAAGCGCTTTCTTTTGGTTTACCTATAGTATGCCTCGATTTGGGAGGACCAAAGGAAATTGTAGATAAAAGCTGTAGCCGTGTAATTTCCACTAATGGAAAATCAGAAGAACAAGTGGTGAATAGCCTTGCAGAGGTGTTGATACAATTGATTTCCGAGCCTGAACAGATACGTGCTATGAGAGATAATGCGCAGTTAAAAGCTCAGGAATATGTTTGGGAGAAAGTTGTGGCCAAAGTATACCATAACATCGATGACAGAGTTTTAGCTTATCAGCCAGCTTAGTAATCAGATGATATTCTTAATTATCTTTTTATTGGTTAACATTTTCGAGCCGGAAACCTTTTTCGGTAGTGGTATTATCTGGGACCTGGTAAGTATCGTATCTTTGCTTGCCGGCTGCGTATACTATTTACCTTTACAATATGGTAGGATTAGTTATACTCCTATTATAAATACCAGAGGCTTTCTTTTATTTACTTTATTCCTGCTGCTACTTATCATCAGCTTTTGGCGCACACACAATTTTTTAAATACTCAGTTTTCGTTTATTAAGAATTCTTTTACTATTGCGCTCATACCGCTGTTCATTTACTTTTTCTATCAGAAAAAAGCATTAAACACTGAAAATTTTGAAAAAGAATTTCTGAAGGCTGTTATTCACATTTTAGGAATCTTTTGTTTTGTAAACTTTATAGCCTTTGTTTTAGAACCAACCTATGCAAATGTAGCAGCTACTACTTTCAGGTTTATAGGAGTTAGCACAAAGAAGATGATATTCCCGCTATACCCGGATACTCATCCGGCTAGTATCGGGTCATTGGGAGGCTTCCTGGTGGTTTTAAGTGCTGCTTACTTAAAACATGTAAAAGCCAGGGATTTCAAAGATAAACTGCTTCTTATATCTTATATAATAATAGGATTGATCATCATCCTGATGAGCGATTCGCGGGCTAACTTGTTCACTGCCGTTATCAGTGTATTTGGAATGTATGCCTTGTTTTCGTTTAATAAGTTAAGCCTGATTAAATATTCGGTTTGGCTGCTCCCTTTTTCAAATCTCCTGTTTATCAGTGTTCTTCAAATTACTGCCAACACTTCCTTTATGTCTCAAATCTCCAGAAGCAGTAGTGCAGACATTGCTACCGGAAATTCCAGAGCGTTCATCTATATGGCGGCGAACAAAGAGCTGTCTGATTTTAAGCCGGAACATATAGTAGGATTTGGCGAGTATGGTCCCTATGGAATAGGATTAACCAAATATTATATGGAAGACAAGTTTGGTTATGAAACTAAGGAACAGAAGTTGATCTCATCAGTAACACACAATACAGCACTTCAGGTAATATTTGATATTGGTTATCTAGGACTAGTAGTATACTTACTCTTACTATTTGCTGTTTTTTCACAGTCTATAGCTCTGTTCAATAAAGGCAAGCCGGCCCTGATCCTGATCTCCTATCTGCTGGCATACATGGTCATAAATGGCACATCGGCAACCTATTATGGTAATTACCATCCATTCCAGAATTACCTCTTCATTATCCTTGCCTTCTTTGTATTTATGTCTTCAAACGCCAGGCTAATAGAATACAAACAAGATATGATTAAGAGCAAACCAATGATTGATCGTAGTGACTTGTACAATAGACTTACTTAATTGATATACACACTGGATACTTGTTCCATCACTCTCCCTGTTTATTATGCTGGTATCTTCTCATGAAAAGGTGCAAGAGTTAACTGCTAAAGTTACTTCAATACCCAGACATCTTGATTTTCTTGATGGATTTAGAGCTATGGCCGCTCTATATGTTGTGATACATCATGCAAGTATGCACGTTGCCATTGAATGGAATTCACTTCCTCAAAAAATCATTTATAAGCTGGCAAATGAGGGGCATTATGCAGTAGATATTTTTATTGTACTCTCCGGATTTTGCCTGATGCTGCCAATTGTACGAAACAATGGTAGTTTAAAGGAGGGCAGCTGGCAGTTTTTCCTGAAAAGGGCAAAGCGTATTCTTCCCCCCTACTACTTAGCCCTGGCGTTTACACTCTTGTTAATATATACCCTGATCGGCAGTAAAACCGGAACCCATTGGGATGGCTCCATTCCTGTAACCAATTGGGATATATTTACTCGTTTAACATTACTCCAGGATGTTTTTTTAAGTACGAAATCAAAGATAAATTATGCATTTTGGTCTATTTCAGTAGAATGGCGCATATACCTTCTTTTTCCTCTTTTAGTTATATCCTGGAAAAAGCGAGGTCCATTCTTCACAACCTTTCTTGCCGTGGTTGTTTCTTTCGCTTTATGGTTCGTGCTTGAGCCCACCGGATTAAACCTTGGAAAAACTGGTATAAGTCCGCATTATATTGGCTTGTTCTGCCTGGGAATGTTAGCCACTGAACTCGCCTATGCTAAACAGAAATCATTCTTTGATTTAAATAAAAACCTGCCCTGGCTTCATTTGGTGATAGGTTCTATGGTACTAACAGCCATTGCTCACTTAATGAAAGAGCACTGGGTGCTGTTAGATCTTATGGTAGGATGCACTGCTGCTATTTTTCTGATTGCCCTTGCCTCCGGAAAGCTACCAGCATTGCATCGCATACTGTCTTGCCGCCCACTTGTCTTTGTTGGAACCTTTGCATATAGTATTTACCTGGTACATGCGCCTCTACTGCAGCTAATCAGCCAATATGTGCTACATCCCTTACAACTGTCGTCTCTTGCGGGGCTTATATTTATGATTACTGCAGGAACGTTCCTTGTTGTGGCTGCATCTTACCTGTTTTATTTAGTAGCAGAAAAGCCATTTATAAGCAAAAAGAAAATACTTACTGGTAGTAAGGGTATAGACACCGTTAGCAGGGAGAATTCACCAACAGCACTGCTTCCTTTAAAATAGAGGAGGTAACGGCCATGCTGTACGGAGAGCATATAATATCAAGTTTAAATGCAGATGCTATACAAAAGAGATCGAGGTTATTTTAATATAACCTTCGCTGATTGAAAGAAATAAGTTAAACGATTGCAGGTATTCATCCTGCTAACTTCAAGACTATTTCAATAAGAAGAATGAATGAAGCTATGAAAAATACTACTGTTGTTATCACTATTCCGATCTATAAAGAGGTACCTGACAAATATGAGATTTTGTCTTTCAAACAATGCTTAAATGTTCTTGGAAGTTACCAAATAAGGATTGTTGCACCTGAAGGGCTTGATCTCTGCCGTTACTTTGACCTTTGCCAGTCAACTGGTACTCCAGCAGTAGACTACTTTGATAAATCTTATTTCAAAGGTATTTCCGGGTATAACCGCCTTATGTTATCAATAGAATTTACTAAAAAATATATCAATTTTGAATACATATTAATATATCAGCTCGATGCGTATGTATTCAAAGATGAATTGTCCTACTGGTGTTCTAAAGGATATGATTTTATAGGAGCACCAGGTTTTATTGATAGTAAAGAAGAAGACAGATACCAATTCTCCGAAGGTATGAATGGCGGGTTCTCCTTAAGAAAAGTATCTGCAATGATGGAGCTTTTGCACACATGGCAAAAGTACTTTAACCTGTATGATATATTAACAACTAAACACCTAAGTGTCAAGAGCAAGGTTCAGCTAACGTACGATTATCTCATCCAGGGATTACCATCTGGCTTTCGGAAAACACCTATGGCTATTTTTTACAAACATCATGAAGATTTTGTATTAACTATGATCTTTTCCAAGGAGCGAAAGGTGCTATCCGTCCCACCTCCACTAGAGGCATCAAAATTCTCCTTTGAGCTGCATCCCGGCTTATTATATGAGCTCAATGAAAATGAGCTGCCTTTTGGCTGCCATGCGTGGAATAAATACAATATTGGATTTTGGAGCGGCTTTATTCCGGAAATGGCTGCCAGTACAACTACCTGCTCCTCATAAGAGGTTTCCGGCCAAATTATTAATATAGGATCTGCATAGACTGACAGATTGCAGCCAATGCTACCAGGTATCTGGTATGGGAATTAACGCTTACTATTTATTTTAGAACATAGCCAAAGCGGTCTTCAACAGGTGCTTCATTTTCAGCCTGGCCCTTGTCATTAATGGCGGATGAATGCGTAAAGCTGTAAGAAAAGCATCAGCCTCCAAATGCGGTAACATAATTTTAGGATGAACGATCTCTGAAATTTCCTCGAGTTCTATTTTCGAAAAAACATTATCTGAAGATTTAGTATGAACAGCCCTTTCATCAAACCCAATATTTTTTATTAGAGAAGCATTGGGCGTAATTGATAAGCCACCTTCCTTCCAGGTACTATACAACCATCTATATCCCCAAACACTGGGTGGGTTTTCACTTAATACTTTATCAAGATTTTTTTTCCACCTTTTTTCAACTGCTCCCGAAAAGTTGTTTCTTAAAAAACCATTGGCAATAAAGTCATTATAATCTTTCATCTGAAAATCAAAAAGTTTCCAGGCTCTCTTCCAGGTAGCCCAGCCCCAGACCTCAGCGTATCTGGAAAAATAGTAGGTGGCATCGCCTCTCTTATGTCCCAGCTGACTGTTAGAGCCTGAAATATGCATGATACGCTCATCATGATAATGATACTTCAGCATTTCTTCGCAAAAGAAAAAGAAACTTTGGCTCGGCAAACAATCATCTTCCAGGATGATACCCATATCTTCGTGTTCAAAAAACCAGGTTACAGCACCGGAAACACCCAGGGCACAACCCATATTAGTTTCCCGGAACAGTGTTGAAACCTGGCAATCCCAGTCAATCTCATTCAGGACTGTTTGGCGGGTTTCTTCACAAATTTCTGCTTCGCCTGCTTTATGAACTCTTGGCCCGTCAGCAGCAATGTATAATCTTGATGGTTTTACCTTTCTTATAGCTCGGATAACCTGAAGAGCAGTATCAGGCCTGTTAAAAACAACCAAAAGAACAGGAATTTCAAAATTAGCGGCCATACTTTTTATTTTCTGTGAGAGAAAAGAATCCTGTAGCTAAATGAATGGGAAATAAAGCACGTGTTTGTGCTAAGAACAATTCTTTAGATTTTTCTGAGAATGAATTGCTAAGATACGAAGCAGTGAACTGGGAAAACAATGTAGCAAAAGCAGCTCCGTTTATGCCATATTTTGGAATTAGTATAAGATTCAAAATAATGTTTACCATCATTCCCCAAAAGGTTCTGTTCAAATTCATCTTTTGAAGATTCTCATTGATCAGCCACCTGCTGCCTACCTGGCCAACAAAAATAAACACCAGGCTCCAGGCATGTATGGTCAGTACACCACTAGCCGGAGCAAATCTAATTCCATAAAGCATTTCTATGATTGTAGAACTGAATATGCTGATTGGTATGGTTATTACCAGTCCTATAACTACCAAAAGGTTAAGTAAGGACTGTAATCTCCTTTTATAGAGTGCAGGGTCACTAACTCTTGCCTTCACTAAGGCCGGAAAAAAGGAATTGCAAATTACCAGACCAATAAAGAACCAGATTTCAGAGAGTTTAACTGCAGATGAGTAGTAGCCTACACTCTGAGCATCCAAAAGCCATTTAATCATTAGCTGATCAATGCGCATATATACAATTATGATCAGGCCGGAGATCATCATCGGCCAGCATTCTAAAAGTATTTCTTTTGCTAACTTAAAGTCGAATTTCCATTTCAGGATACTATGGGAATTTCGCTGGTAAGAGTAAATCAAACCAACAGCAAAAGCGATTCCTTCAATTAAATAAACTGCGGCAAAATACTCGAGGCTAAATTCATATATGATAAAATATACCTTTAAAAAAGCAGAGCAGATAATTTGTAAGCTTGTGGCCAGGGCAACTTTTCCGGAGTTTAAGTTACTCTGAAAATAGCCCTGTAAAACACCAAAAGAAGTAAATACCGAGGAGCAGGTTATAATCAGTACAATAGTAAATATGATTGCCTGATCAAAAGCTCCTAAGAAAAAGAGCACAAATACTGCTGCTATTGAAAATAAAGAAGCAAAAACCCTTAAAAAGAAAAAGGTGCCAAGAATCATGTTAATCCTGGCCTTATCTTCTATTAATTTTTTTACAAGAAACTGCTCAACACTTAATGTTGCAAAAGTGGTTAGAAAAATAGCAATGCTTCTGCCATAATCCAATAGTCCCAAATTTTCAGGCCCGAAGTACCTGGCTACATATATCCCTACAACAAATGCAACTGAAAGCGTAAACACCTTCTCAAACATCAACCAGAAAGTATTCTGCAGGTATATGAAGAAACCCTTCTTTTTTCCTAAAGCAACTGCTTTATCAATAAATATTGCTCTGTAGTTCATTCTACACTTTTCTTAAGCCTTACAGATTACATTCCAAAACCACCTGATTGATTGTAGTTATGGCAACAACAGGCTTACCAGCAGCAGTTATACAATCCTTTGCTTAGCCCTTAACACACTCTGGTAAACATATCTTATGAAATTCAGCTCAGACTTTTTTCTTATAATATCCGGAGTATTCCTCTACACCAGCGGCTCCATTATAAATGATTCCGCAATGAATTGAATGCCTTTTTACCAGTTTGGTAAGGCGATGAAGCTCATCCCGCTGAGTGTAATCCTGCCGCACCACTAAAAAGGTATAATCTGTATGTTTACCCAACTGCAGATAATCAGCAACAATCCCTACAGGGGGAGCATCCAGGATAATAACATCATATTGCTCCCTCAAGGTAGCCATTAAGGCTCCGAGGCGTGGATGCGCCAGCAGATCCGATGCATTTTCCTGTGGTTTGCCAGCACATAAAAAGCTTAGGCCTGTGTAATCCGTTTTGGAAATAACAGGTTGCTGCTCCTTACTTAAATACTCTCCCAATCCGGAAGTAGTATCTATATTTAATTTAGATGCTAAGGCAGGATGATGAAGATCTGCATCAATCAATAAGGTCTTTTGGCCTGCATGGGCAAAAGTGATCGCCAGGTTAAGCGCACAAAAAGTTTTTCCTTCACCACTCTTCGCTGATGAAATACCAACAACTTTTACCTGCTGATTCAGGCGTAAAAAATCAATATGATGACGAACATAACGGAATGCATGTGCCAGATAGCTTTCTCCTGTATAGCGGTTATTTAATTCTTTTGATTTAAGCAGCGCAATACGTTCTACCAAAGAGATGTCGGTCCATTTTTCCAGCTGATCATCGCTTTCGAGTTTAGTCTGGAATAATTCTGAAACAAAGATAAAACCAACAGGCATCAGTAAGCCTAACAAACCTGCAATGAATAACACAAATGCGCTACCTGCCCCTACAGGAGCATTGCCGATCTGGCGAGCCGCATCTATTACACTTTTATTAGGCACATTAGAGGCTATAGCAATTCCTGCTTCTGCCTTTTTCTGCAGCAGATAATTATAAATATTATCATTGAAGGCAAAGCGCCTTTTGATATCAGTCAGATTACGCTCATTCTCCGGCAGCTTGCTAATGGTACGTTTAAGCTCAGCCAGCCTTCTGCTACTCTCCTGTAAGGCAATGTTATTAGATCCGATCAGGTTCTCAATATTGTCAATCAATGACTGTTTAGTGTTACGTATCTTTTTTTCCAGCACCTGCATTACCGGATTTTGCTTGCTGGAGCTAAAGTCTTTTCCTATTTTTTCTTCATTGAGCGTTGATAATTGGATGAGCAGGCTGTTCAGAAGCTCATCCTGGATTCCAACAGAAGAAGGTGCTACGATGTCAGATATATCATCGTTTCGGGCCAGGTAATCTGACATGTACTGGTAGTACTTGTTCTGTACCATCAGTTGTGCCTGCCTTTCTTCCAGCGAAAAAAGTTGATCAGATAGTGTATGAGAAGTTCTTTCTACATCTATGATATTACTTTTTGCCCTGAAAGCCTCAAGTGTTGTTTCTGCACTTCTAAGAGAATCGGTTACCCCCTGTAGCTGAAAATCAATAAACTCAATGGTTTTTTCTCCTAAGCGATTCTTTTTCTTTAGATCATTTTCGATATACACATGGCTTAATACTTTCAGAAATAACACATCTCTTTCAGGCACAGCACTGTGCAGGCTCAACTTAACAATATTAGACTTCTCAGATAGCTGTTCACATTTTAACTGCTTGCGGAAGTTCTCAGTAATTTTATCAGGGCTACTAATTATAAAATAATAGGCGTTTGTACTTTCTAACACAGAAGCATCAATATAGCCTAAAGAGAAACTTAAATAAGGTGTTTTCAGCGCCTGCTGAACAGATAGTACCGTATCTAATTCAATTGTAGATGAACTGCTTACAACACCACGGGATAATGGATAATACAGATACTGCAGCTTATCTTTTCCCGATATCTGGACGCGATAATGCTGTTCATCGGGAAAGGTAATATGGATAGGAGTATACATAAGCTGCCCCGCACTACTATCCAGCTCTACGTCAAAAGGTGCCGGATAAACCTCCTTTGCAAATACTTTTCCGGCAGTTCCTAAAAGCGCCGGATATCTAAAGTAAGAAACCTCCATACCCAGACGCTCAACGGTTTGATTTATCGTTGCGTAAGAAGATAGAATCCCAATCTCATCTTCTAAAAGCGGATCAGATGCAAAAAGCTCTAGTCCACTTAAAAATTTTTGATGAGCAGCACCATTATCAATCAGGCTCTGGTCCTTTAACTGAATTGTAGACTCAACAAGATACACTTGTTGTGTTGTAGCAAGGTAAAAAAAAGCAAGGCCCAGTGTTAGTGTTAGCGATAGCACAAACAAGTACCATTTGCGCAGCACCTTTCTAAAAATTATTTTAACATCTATCTCTTCCATCACAGTATATTTTTAGTTAACAAAGGTTAGAATCAATATGGCTGTAGAAACTGCGCCAAACACTACACTCAATACATTTAATGTATTCAGATTACCCCTGGTGGTCTTAGCCTTCAGGGGCTGTACATAAAGAACATCATTGGGCTGCAGGTAATAATACTCTGAAGCCAAAAGCTGAGGATTCTTCAGGTCAATCAATATTGCACCCAAACCTGTTTCTGTTTGCCGAACCAGGGTAATATTTTCACGGTTACCAAAATCCGTAAGATCACCAGCCATTCCCAAACCTTCCAGTACTGTAAGCTGATCGTTGTATATATAAAACTGACCGGGTGTATTAACCTCACCTAACACGGTGACTTTGAAGCTTACCAGTTTAACCAGAATAGTGGCTTTGTTCAGGTAAACACCTATTGCCTCCTGTATCTTTTGCTGGGCTTGTTGCACAGTTAAACCTGCTACTTTAATTGGCCCTACCTCCGGAAGGGTAATACTCCCGTTATCATCAATTGAGTAACTACTTAAGAAAACACTGGCCTGATTCAAATTCATAAACCCATTCTCTGGCTGAATATTGAAATACTCAGAGGATTCTGTGTCAAGGGTTTTTATTCTAACTGACAGGATATCCCGCGGCTGCAATAGATAGTTGACAGGCTGATTTGCAATGGGTGTTAATTTTTCGGTGTTAAAGGCAGGATCGGGAAAATAGACCAGCTTTTTATTAGAGACACAGGAGCTGCTAAATAAAGCAAACAATGCCAGTAGGCATAGATTTATAGAAGGCTTAAAATCATAAGCCACAGATCTTATATGATAAAACATTTCAGAGGAGAGATAAATACTAAAATTTCATTCAAATATACAAAATCATACAGCTAACAAAAAAGCATTCATTAAATTAACTTAGATTTTTTTCAAGATTAATTTGTACATATTCACCATACTATTGAATTAGCACATAAAATGGAATATTGTAGGTGGCAACATGCCGGTTATTATCATAGACGTAAGTAAAAAGCCTGTATCCTCCTTCCTGTTCAGGAGCTTGAAATTGGAGTGAATCACCTCTCTCCTTCAACAACAGGTAGGCTAAATCATTGTCAAAGTCTCCTTTTATAAAATTATCAAGCCCTTCGGGACGTATTTCCCAATAATAGGATAATGAATCTCCATCCTGATCATGCGCAAAAACACGGGCTTGTTGTATTGATCCAGCCGAAAGATAATTATTGTCCTGTGGGATCTTAGAGTTAAGGTGAAGGGAGTCAATTATGGGAGCCCAGTTTATGGGGCTGTCACCAGACCATTTACTGTTTAACACATTTACTGATTCCGTTTCCAAGCCTTCTGAGGAGAACAAGCTGTAAAAGGTGTAAGTTCTTTCATATTTACTTCCCCAGTAAAAAGCATAGCCCCCTAAAAATAATGTGCTGTCCTGATTAATTAGACTCCAATTTGAGTCCATCTCCAGCGCTCTCTGTGTGCTGCTCTTTTCGATAGGAGCACCCCATTCTGTAGACGAAGCCTCCCAAGGCCCCTCTGTTCCCCACTCACTTAGCATATAAGCTTTATTCCAACCAAAGGCACTTCTTATTTCATTCTTTAGATAAGGTAAGCGAGCAAATCCATTAACACCCAAAATATCAAGATTGGGGCACAGGAATCGTAAAAATCCGCGCTTGCTAAAATTAGGCCCCAGTGGCACTGCCGTCATTACCGGATGATTGGGGTCTGTATCATGTATCATTTTGGCTATTCGATCTATGGTGTGCAACACCATCAACTGGTTGCCTCCAAATAAATGAACCTCGTTGCCAATGCCCCACATTAGTAGCGCCGGGTGATCTTTATACTGCTCAACTACTTTTTGCAACTCCGCGATTTTTTCATCAACAGCCTCCATATCCCAGTAGCTAAAATCATTCCCCCACCATTCGTTACCAACCTCCAGACCCAAGGTAACGGTGAGACCATATGATTGCGCTTCGTCCAGGATCCGGCCCGCCTCCTTGGTATTCCAGGTTCTGATGGAATTTCCACCATAAAGAGCCACTTTTTGCATATGCTCATGACCTGCAGCCCCTTTTATATAGTATGGACTACCATTTCTGTATAGCATAAACTTATTTCCTTCTTTTCTTACCTCTACCGCTGGAACAAAGCTTTTCGGTTTCTCCTGGCAAGAGAATGATAGTAAACTGATTATACAAAACCAAAAGTAATATTTGCTCATTATGAGAACCTCTCATGAGGCGACTAAAAGAATTGGCAAGCAGGTTAGCACAGGTAATGGATACAAATATAAAATTATTTCTCTTAAATTTATAACTATTATAATTTTTAAATTAACTTTACTCCATAAACTACGCATGTAAGGTTTTTAACTTAAAGTGCTTTAACATGCACCGGCTTCCGCAAGGCTCATAAATCAATGATAGCCTTATAGATAATAAAAGAAATTATCATAGCTGCAGAACAACCTTAGCACGGCCTTCTGCCTCTAAAATTCATTAAGGGTTAACAATAATTAAACAGCAGTGGATCAATAATTTTTTATCAACGTGTAGGCACTCCGTTCCACCCACTAACGGTACAACTAATAGTTAATATTTCAGAGCTTGTTATGCTTTTATAAAACTCCTCAACAGATGCATAAGATTAAATCCAAACTCCTTCTTTCTTTCTTAATCCTGATAGGGGTAGGGTTCCTGATATTGTTCATATATGGCTTTGTTACAGTAGTAGATGTAGGGCACCCGGTGCTATATCTGCTGCTCACCATTAGCCTGTTCTTTAAAATATTGCGTATTCTTTTTGAGTGGTATCACTATGCCGGCATTCGCCAGCCTAAACCAGCTGCCTCCTTTCATAAACATTGGAAGGTAGATATGCTTACCACTGCCTGTCCGGGGGAACCCAGGGAAATGATTGAAGAGACGCTACAGGCAATGGTAAAGGTGGCATACCCACACCAAACCTACCTCTGCGATGAAGGCAACGATCCTGCCCTAAAAAGTCTTTGCCAGGAACTGGGCGTACAACATGTAACACGTACTACACGTCAAAATGCCAAGGCTGGTAACATTAACAACGCTTTGCGCCAGGCCAATGGAGAAATATGTGTGATCATGGACCCTGATCATGTGCCTGCTCCTGATTTTCTTGATAAGGTGCTACCACATTTCGATGATCCTGAAATCGGCTATGTACAGGTGGTTCAGGCGTACAAAAATCAGCCGGAATCGCTGGTGGCGCTTGGGGCAGCAGAACAGACTTATAACTTCTACGGTCCCTATATGAATGCTATGGGCCAGTATGGTACTGCCCAGGCCATAGGCGCCAACTGCACCTTCCGCAGGGAAGCCCTGGATTCAATTAACGGGCATGCTCCGGGGCTTACAGAGGATATGCATACCTCCATGCTCCTGCATGCCAAAGGCTGGAAATCTGTATATGTTCCCGAAGTTGTATCCAGAGGGTTAGTTCCTAGTAGTTTATCTGCCTACTACAAGCAGCAGCTGAAATGGTCCAGGGGCACCTTTGATCTGTGGTTTCACGTTTTTCCCCGCCTGTTCACACAGTTTTCATGGCGCCAGAAGCTTCATTACGGCTTGCTCCCGCTGTATTATTTGTTTGGCCTGATTACACTAATAGATGTTGCAGTGCCAGTTTACTCGCTTTTTTCCGGCGACTATCCCTGGCACATGAATCCTGTTGTGTTTTTTGCCTTTTACATGCCTCTGCTGATCAGCAGCCTGCTCATCAGGCAATTTGCCCAGAAGTGGCTCAGTGAGCCACATGAAAAGGGACTCCATATTACCGGAGGAATTTTAAGGGTAGGCACATGGTGGGTATACCTGACAGGTTTTGTCTACACTATATTAAATATTAAGGTTCCCTACATTCCTACACCCAAAGAACACAGTGCTAAAAACGAGTTTCTGCTGGCCCTGCCAAACCTGCTGCTCTCGGTGCTTTGTGTAGTGGCAGTTTTTTATGGGCTGCACCAGGACTGGCAACCCTATAGTTTCATGATGGCAGGCTTCGCGCTTTTCAATGCACTTATTTTGTTTGTTGCATTTGCCATGGGGCAGTCCCAGTGGATAGATGCTCTGGCGAATTCTTTTGATCTTCTGAAAACAAACTATCTATCCTTAAGATGGAGGCTGTTATTCAGACCTTTCAGCAAAGCTTCCCTCAATTATTTGCTGCTTTGCCCGATCTCTTTACCCTTCCTGGCAATACCCTGGATATTCACAGACAACCAGCAGGAAATAAGCATGGATAGCGATCATGCCAAAGTATCACAGACAGAGCTTGGAGGGTTTTATACAGGCATTTACTTTCCTGCTTCGGACAAAAGCACCGTTGAACAACTCGCAAAGGCAGAAAAAGAAACAAAGCACTCTTTCTCTATCGCCTCCACCTACCTGGCCTGGGGAGCCTCACCACTACCTGTAGACGAGTGGAAAGCAATTGCAGCAAAAGGATCTGTTCCCATGATAAGCTGGGAGCCCTGGACAAACCTTTTCCCGCAATATGCCGATCATCCGGATTTAAGCCAAAATAAAAAAGTTTTTCACTATATCTCCGAAGGCTACTTCAATGATTACATTGATTCAGTGGCAATTTCTATCCGTTCTCTGGGTTATCCGGTATTTCTTCGGTTTGCCCACGAAATGGATAACCCTATGTATCCCTGGTCTGCTACCGGCGAAAATACACCAGCCGAATTTATTGCTGCCTGGCGCTTTGTACATCAAAGGTTTCAATCACTGGGGGTTCAAAACGTCACCTGGGTCTGGAACCCACTGAAGCCTTCTGCCTTTGATAATTACTTTCCTAATGGTGCCCGCTACCCGGAAAACATGTATGTTGACTGGATTGGTATTACCTGCCTGAACTATGGAAAGGCCAGCCCGGATAAGAAATGGTATAGCTTCGAGGAGCTCTACAAACCTTTCCAGCAAAAGCTCCAGAGCTATGCCATAGAACTTCCGGTAATGCTAGCAGAATTCGGATCTACCTCATATGGCGGAGAGGCTGATGCATGGGTAGCCAATGGGCTTAGCAGCATTCAGGTTAATTATCCCGAAATCAAAGCAGCCGTTCTGTTTTACAGCAACCAGGATAAAAATTGGGTAACTGACTGGCGATCCAATAAAAATAAGCTTACAATTGACTGGACCTATAACCTATCAGCACTTTCATCTTTTCTTAACAAATTTGTAGTTCCTGCACAGTATACTTTCAATGAAAGTAATCATAATACTCCAGGAAAAGCAAACCCAAGAATATTAGGCGACAGTGGCAATTTTTCCATGCTTGTAGCAGGCAAGCCTTTTTACATCAAAGGGGTCTGCTACAACCCCCAACATGACTGGCGGGACGGATTTTTACCCCTGACCCGTAAGCAGCTGGAAAGTGATTTCAGCAAAATAAAAGCCATGGGAGCCAATACCATCAGGCGGTATGAGCCCGGCATTTATGATGTAAATATGTTTAATGTAGCAGAGGAACAGGAATTGTTTATTCTCTATGGGTTCTGGTTTGATCCTGCCATTGATTATTATAAAGATACTGCCGCAAAAGCTGCTTATGAGAAGCGGGTGCTGAAGTATGTAAAAAAATACAAGCACCGAAAATCCATCATTGCCTGGAATATTGGAAATGAAACATGGGGGCTACAGAAAAAGCATTTTGCCAAACCATATCTAACACTTACACGCAGAGCATATCTGGAGTTTCTGGAAGACCTTGCCCAAAAGATCCGGGAAATAGATCCTGACAGACCAATTTTTGCTTCTGAAGAGCACGAACACTATCAGCTTGCCAGTACCGTATACGAAATGCAGGCTCACCTGCCTTCTGTAGATGTGATAGGGATTAATTCCTATTTTAAATCCAATGTAGAAACGCTGCAGGAAACGTTCCTAAAATTCGATCGGTCCCGCCCCTATGTGGTAACAGAGTTTGGGCCTAAAGGCTACTGGAGCCATGAGTTTGGAGATTACCGCGACGACTCTCTGCTGCTTGAAGTATCAAGCTTGAGCAAAGCACGCTGGTATCAAAACCAGTGGCAGGATTACATAGAAAGCAATAAAGGCTACAATCTAGGAGGTTTTGCCTTTAGCTGGCGCGACAGATATGAAGGAACAGCAACCTGGTTTGGCATCACTGACTATAAAGGAAGACTAAAGCCGGCATATTACTATCTACAGAAAGCCTATACAGGAGTTACTGACAGTGAAACTCCGCTTGATGAAGCCTTTGCCAACCTTACAATCACAGGCCCCTGGTATGCTATTAAACCAGGCGAATCTATATGGCTGACAGCAGGTGTAACAAATGAATATACCGGTTCTTTATTTTTTGAATGGGAAGTACAGGAAGAAGCGAGCTGGAAAAATGTAACTACGATTCAAAGCAGCATCAATCATAAGAAGCACGTAGAGCTTAAGCTCCCTCAAAAAAACTCCAGGTACCGTATTTATTTACATGCTACGGATTCTGCAGGAAATGTAGTAACTGCATCAAGGCCTGTGGCGCTGGAGTAACAGACAGCTTTTTCGGAATCTAAGATGCATACAACAGAAACAGCCCAGGAAAAAAATTCCTGGGCTGTTTCTGTTTAACGGGACAAGCTTTTCATTATGATTACCTCAGGCCAAAGAAGTAAATCTGCAACAGCCGCGACAAATTAGTTAGTTGTCTCCCACGCATCTGAATGTTGGCAAGGAACTAACATATAGGCTAAACATCACTAATACATGACAGAAACAGAGCCTGTAACAGGCTTTTCACCTTCTCCTAAATGGATGATGTAGGCGTACGATCCGAGTGGCAGCTTCTTACCTTTGTATGTTCCATCCCAGGGGGTTTTATAACCATCAGAGTGAAAAACCAAATCACCCCACCGGCTGTAAACGGCTACCCTGCATTGGGGATAGCGGGATATCTTGAATATTTCCCAAACATCGTTTAGCCCATCATCATTAGGAGAGAAAGCATTAGGTACAAATATTCCTTTTACAACAGTAATGGTAATTTCAGCCGCTGAGCTACATCCATTTACATCTGTTACGGTGAGGGTATAGGTAATCGTTTTTTCCGGCTGTGCTATTGGATTAAGGCTATGCGGGTCGTCTAGACCATCTATAGGGAACCAGCTGCAAAACCCCTCTCCAACACCTGCTAATTGTACCTGTTCTCCTTCATATACCCGGGTATTCTCTCCTGCATAAACATAGGGAATCTCCTGAATCACTGCCTGAACTGGAGTACGTCTACTTTCACAGCTTCCATTGTAAGAAGAAACATAAAAAGTGGTGGTAGCACTCAGGTTTGGTGTAGTAAAGAGATTGCCCGTTTCACCTGCTATGGGAGTAGTAGCTGTAGCACTTACATACCAGCGGTAGCTATCGGTAACTTCCGCACCCTGTGCCATCAGGGTAATAATTCCGGGGCCACAACGGCTTACATCCTGCGCAATTGGCGCCTGCGGAAAAGTTCTGCAGACAACCTCAACTTTTACAACGGCCGTTGTACATTTGGTGTAACACTTGTCCGATCCTGTTTCGCATACTTCGTAGGTAAAGTAATCTGTTCCCACAAATCCATAACCTGGCGTATAGATTAGCTGATCACCTGCAATATGCACCATCCCGTTTTTTGGCTGCTCCACGATAGCAGTTAAACTAATTGGATCTCCGGTTGTGTGTGAATCATTTTCAAGAGCAGAAATACTAACAGGTTTAATTGGCTCTGTTTCAGCAGAGTCATTTTGAGCTACAGGCTTGCTATCAGCACTATATATACATACGGTTTGCTCATTTTTTTGCCCTCCTGTAGAGCCTGTAAAGCCATAATAAACTAATGGATTACCATCAAATAATTTATTGATGATATCATCTTTATGACTGATCCGAAGCTTTCCGTCAAAATATAGCTGTAGCTCCTGTGTAGATGGATTCCATTTTATCTTATAATCATGGCACTGATTATCTTCTACATTAGCCTGATCAGGATTTATACTAATTGCAGGTGTTACAACTCTACTTAGGTCTCCATCATACACAATAGTAGTATGATCTTCCTCTATTTCATTTTCAAGATCAGTATTTTTAAATGTATCGAACTCAATTGATACAGATGGTTTGATCACATCAACGCTAGTCGCATCAGTAGAATAAGTTGGATGATAGGCAAAGCCCAGACCACCACCAGGGGTGCCTTTAGCATCATAGCCTCTTGTATCGTTGTGTAAAACAAAAGCAATTCCATCTGCACCATCCGCATCTCTGGACCCCAGGAAAATCACAAAGTCGAGCTCCAGGGGTTTTCTCAAATCTACCTTACGGTCCCACCATACCGCTCCATATCGCCCATGCTCATCTTCAGTAACCTTAAAGCATCTATCAGATACTTTCACCGCATCTCCTTTTGTAATAAACTGGCTGAAAGCAAGGAATGGCAGCATCAGGCACCAGAGCAGCAAAGCGGCTTTTATCAGGAAGCCTTTCTTAAAAGTATGTGGCAGACCGTTATTTTTAAAAAAAGACATAGTTAATCAAGCCTAATACAGAGGATAGAATAGCTCTTTAAACCGAGAATAATGAAGTAGTGCCAAGCAGGCCAAAAACAGTACATTTGCTGTATAGTGGTGCTTTTAGAGCAAATGACGACAAAATTAAACTTATCAGAGATAAAATTAAATATAAAAAAGCCTATCAACAATAAATGTGCTACTTAATATTCATAATCTTTATCATTTCTGCCATTAATCTTACTCATCCACACACTTACCAGGAGCCAAAGCCAGATAACGGTGCGTATATACAATGGAAACATCCCATGCCATTTTCATGAATCTTGCATATCTGCACTAAAAATAAAAAGGCAGACAGGCAGATAACTTAACTAGTCATCTCCCTGTCTGCCGCTCCTGATATCAGCGCTGTATTAATACTGTCTCCTTTTTGTCAAATCGGAGTAATGCCTAAGAGCTAAGCGATTACAATTCTACTACCCTGCCGGGCCAAAACACTCTTATTCAAAGTAGTTAAGCGTATTGTAACCAGACTCTGCCAGGTACTTTTCTTTTTGCATCAGCTCCAGGTCTGACTGCATCATGTCCTTTACCAGCGCAGGCAAATCGTATTTAGGCACCCAACCCAGTACTTCTTTAGATTTGGTAGGATCGCCAATGAGCAGTTCTACCTCTGTTGGTCTGAAATAACGGGGATCAATACAAACAATTTCCTGGCCCACTGGCAGGATATGTTCACCGCTGGTACTCTTTACGTAGCCTTTCTCGTCAACACCTGTGCCCTTGAACTCTACCTCTATGCCAAGTTCGCCAAAGGCCATACGCACAAAATCACGCACTGTGGTGGTAATACCGGTGGCAATCACAAAGTCATCCGGTTTGTCCTGCTGCAGAATCAGGTACATGGCCTCAACATAATCTTTGGCATGGCCCCAGTCGCGCTGTGCATCCATGTTGCCTAAATACATCTTTTCCTGCATGCCCAGGGCAATACGTGCCGTTGCCCTTGTAATTTTACGTGTTACGAAAGTCTCTCCCCGCAGCGGAGACTCGTGATTGAACAGAATGCCGTTGCAGGCAAACATATTATAGGCCTCTCGGTAATTCACTGTAATCCAGTAGGCATACATTTTTGCAACCGCATAGGGAGACCTGGGGTAGAAGGGTGTTTTCTCTGACTGAGGCACCTGCTGTACCAGACCATACAGCTCGGAAGTGGAAGCCTGGTAAATACGGGTTTTTTCTGTTAAACCCAGCAGGCGAACAGCTTCCAGAATACGTAATGTCCCGATGCCATCTGCATTGGCGGTATATTCAGGGGTATCAAAGCTTACCCGTACATGGCTCATGGCTGCCAGGTTGTAGATTTCATCCGGCTGTACTTCCTGAATAATTCTGATTAGGTTGGTGCTGTCGGTAAGGTCACCATAGTGCAGCTTTAGCCGTATCTCCTTCTCGTGCGGATCCTGATAAAGATGGTCAATCCGATCGGTATTGAACATAGAGGTACGACGTTTAATACCGTGTACCATATAACCTTTTTCCAGGAGTAGTTCCGCAAGGTAAGCGCCATCCTGGCCCGTTATCCCTGTAATTAATGCCGTTTTCATTTTAAATTATTCTATGCAGCAGCCTTACTGCAGTACATTTTTGATATGTATTTGTAATTTTTAGGCGAGAATATCTCTGGTATGGTGTTGTAAGAAATCCTGATAGGCCAGAACAATACCTGCTTTTAGGCCTGTTTTGTGTTTCCAGCCCAGGGCATGCAGCTTACTTACATCCATCAATTTACGTGGCGTACCATCCGGCTTGGTGGTATCAAATTTTATATCCCCGGTGTAGCCTACAACATTACTTACCAATGCCGCCAGTTCTCCTATTGAAATATCTTCGCCTGTACCAATATTCACCAGCTCCTTCTCATTGTAGTGCTCCATCAAAAACAAACATGCTTCGGCCAGGTCGTCTGCAAAGAGGAATTCCCTTCTGGGAGTACCAGTGCCCCAAACCACAACTTCTGGAAGGCCTGCTTCTTTGGCTTCGTGAAAACGACGAATCAGCGCCGGAAGCACATGGCTGTTTTCAGGATGGTAGTTATCGCCATAACCATACAAATTAGTAGGCATTACCGAAATGAAATTACAGCCATACTGATCGCGATAAGATTCGCACAGCTTGATACCGGCAATTTTAGCGATGGCATAAGGTTCATTTGTTTCCTCCAGCAAACCGGTGAGCAGGTACTCTTCTTTAAGTGGCTGTGGTGCCAGCTTAGGGTAAATGCAGGATGAGCCCAGGAAACAAAGCTTCTTTACGCCATGCTCATAAGCAGCATGAATAACGTTTGCCTGAATCATCAGGTTATCAAAGAGAAATTCTCCACGGTAGGTATTATTTGCCATGATACCTCCTACCTTAGCAGCAGCCAGAAACACGTACTCAGGCTTTTCTTCTTCAAAAAGCTCATTTACGGCTGCCTGGTTACGCAGATCAACTTCTGAAGAGGTTCTGGTAAGCAAATTCTTATAACCTCCCTTCTGTAGTGCCCTTAAGATGGCTGAGCCAACCATACCCCTATGACCGGCTACGTAGATTTTTGAGTCTTTGTTCATATACCTCTTTTGTCGTATCTATTCAATGCCTTCTCACAATACCCAACTTATATAAAAGGTTCCTACTCCAGCAGGTATAAGAGTATCTCCTAACTTCATGGATTTCTTAATTATTGAAACACAGCTAGTTTTGCTAAGCTTGTGCATTGCCAACAATACGGACCGTCCCCTGGTATTGAAATGCAAATATCAATAAATTTAGTGATCGAGGCCTTTTATTTATAACGGATAAATAATAAAAAGCGCTTAAACCTTACGCAAGGTATGAATAATCTTTTTTATTTTTTAATTTTTTTACGAAATAACAAAATTATAGTATGCAACCAGGGCTGGAGGAATAAAAAAACCCCGGCTTATCATGATGAATAAGCCGGGGTTTCTAGTTTATTTAAATACTGATTATTGTTGTACAAAAGGATCGATGGTTTCGATGGTTCCATCAGGGCGGTGGGTAAGCTCCGTTATTTTGATGCTTCTTAGGTGCGTTTTGCCGCCGGAAAGTGAGCTGTCGTGATAGAACAGGTACCACTTGCCTTCAAACTCTATGATAGAATGATGGTTGGTCCAACCCAGTACCGGCTTCAGAATTACTCCCTGGTAAGTGAACGGACCGTAAGGGTTATCACCTATCGCATAGGCAATATTGTGGGTATCGCCGGTTGAGTAAGACAAGTAGTATTTGCCATTATAAATGTGTACCCAGGCAGCTTCGAAAAATCTTCTTTCATTATCGCCAGCCAGCAGGGGCTGGCCATTTTCGTCCAGGATCTGCACATCTTTTAGGTCTTCTGCAAAACCCAGCATGTCGTTGCTCATGCGTGCTACTTTAGGCATCAGGGCAGGCTGATCATCGGCGGGGTAAGTATCTTCCGGCTGATAGGTACCAGTGCTCCAGCGCTGCAGCTGTCCTCCCCAAATGCCGCCTACAAACATATAGTGTGTGCCGTCTGTATCTTTGAAAACAGTTGGATCAATGCTGTAGCTGTTTGCAATTGGTTGTGGCTGTGGTTTGAACGGACCTGCCGGCGAATTACTGGTGGCAACCCCTATTCTGAAAATATCTTCTTTGTCTTTTACAGGAAAGTAGAGATAATAGGTACCATCTTTGAATGCAGCATCAGGCGCCCACAACTGCCGGCCCGCCCAGGGAATATCCTTAATGTCAAGAGCTTTACCATGATCTTTTACTTCTCCGCCTATGCGGTCCATCGAAAACACATGGTAATCCCGCATATCGAAATGAGAGCCATCGTCTTTTTCAGGGATACCTGCGTCCACATCGTGCGATGGGTAGATGTAAATTTTACCCTCAAACACATGTGCCGAAGGATCGGCTGTATACATATGGGTTACAAGTGGCTCCGACAGAAACTTCTGATCCTGAGCGGTAGTGGTTTGTGCTGCAGTATCGGCTTCGGCAGTGGTACCCTGGCCTTCGTTACTACTGCTCTGGCATGCGCCGGCCAGTACAGTAGTGGACATGAGCAGAACAGCAGCTTGTTTGAGCTTTAGGTTAGTGAGCATATGGTTGTAATATAGTTGGTGCAATTATAAAAATGGTCTCTATAAAAGTCCCTGGACTTTTGTATAAACTTATAACATTGATAACAGTCAATTATACTACATAAAGTTTTGGCAGCAAAGCTTTATTGCAACAACCTGTGCAATTTATGGCAAATTTGCTGCAACTTGTTGCATTAAATTTATGCAATTTGTTTCAGTTGCTGAAAGACTTTGAAGCTTTGGCTTGATCGGATTTTTTTTATCCAAAGAAACAATGTACCTCCTCTAGTACAGCTATAGGACAGAAATTCACCTTCTGAAGCCCCAATTATCTAACAAGCATGAATTATAGTACTTTTATTTACACTGGCTGGTACTATGTATCGTGAAGCTTAAACCTGGGGGTGCTTAGCACTACTGGCTGCTCAATCAGAACTATATATAAATGCACAGCGAGGCTTGCCATAGCAGGAAAATTATTTCTCTCGCTATGACAAGCCCCGCTGAGGTTGAAAGCTTATTTCACAGGGTAAATCCGAGCAGCCCAGCCACCGCCAGCGGCCATTTCGGCCTTAAGCTGATCTTTTGAGCTTACCTTCACTACCTCACGTACATAATCAGATCCTTCCCGGTCTGCATTGATGCCGTCTTTGAAAATCTCAGCCTCGTAGGCTCCTTCCGGTAAAAAGGAAAGATCAATGTTTACATCATGGCCATCCCAGTTGGTAATGGCACCCACATACCAGGTATCTCCTTTTCTGCGGGCAATCGCTGCATACTCCGATACCTTACCCGCGAGGGCAACGGTTTCATCAAAGGTAGTAGGTACCGAGGCAATAAAGCGGGTACTTTCCGGCTCCTCTAAATAATTGGTTGGGCTATCAGCGAGCATGTTGAAAGGCGACTCGTACATGACATACAGCGCCAGCTGGTGCACACGTGTACCCTGGCTCATGGGGGTGGAGTGGATGGCACGGAAATTATGCTTGTTGGCATTGCGCATAGCCCCTGGAGTGTAGTCCATCGGGCCGGCCAGCATGCGGATAAAGGGAATGGTGCTGTCGTATAGCGGGAAATCAGGATTAGACCATTTTGCCTGCTCCAGCCCATGCACCCCCTCAAAATTGACCACATTTGGGTAAGTGCGCTGCAGTCCCGTTGGTTTGTAGGCACCATGATAATCGATCATTAGCTTATATTCAGCTGCTTTCTGGGCCAGGCGGTAGTAAAAGTCTACCATCTTCTGGTCATCACGGTCCATAAAATCAACTTTGAAACCTTTGATGCCCATCCTGGAATAAGTGGAAAGTGCCTCATCGGTTTTTCGGTCAAGGGGCAGCCAGCCACCCCAGAGCCATATACCTACCCCTTTCTGCTTTGCGTAGTCTATAATTTCCTGCAGGTTGATCTCCGGTACTATCTTCATGATGTCCTCGCTATCAGCCCAGCCCTCGTCCAGCAGCACGTTTTCAATATTGTTGGCAGCAGCAAAGTCTATGTAGTACTTGTAAGTATCGGTATTGATGCCAGCCCTGAAATCTACCCCCGATATATTCCAGTCGTTCCACCAGTCCCAGGCAACTTTGCCAGGTTCTATCCAGGAAACGTCCTTGATTCTGGAAGGGGAAGCCAGCTTGTACACCATGTCGTTGTTCAGGAGTTCTTTGTCCTCTTCGCTAATGATGAGCACACGCCATGGAAAGCTGCGGCTGCCGGACGTTTTAGCAATATAGTTGGCCCGTTTCATGACGTACGACTGCAAGTTGTTGTGGCCACCCTGCTTTTCTTCTACCGGATAAGGCGCAAATTCGCCGGTAAGGGAAAAATCCTTTGCACCTGTTTTCAGGAACATGCCCGGGTAGCTCTCCAGGTCGGCCTCGGTAATGGCTGCCTTTATACCATTGGGCAGCACCACCAGCACAGGGGCAAAAGCCAGCGTATCTTTATTTACCTCCGAAAGGCGGATGTGGTTGTAGATATTTTCAAAAGAGATCTGGTACATATCGCCTACATGCGGATCGTTCGCATAGGGTATGTAAACCATGTGGTCTTGCGGAAAATTAAATTCAGCCACCTCTGAAGTTACTGTAATGGGCTTTCTCTTTTTAGTAAAAAAGCGGTAAGCTACGCCATCATCATAAGCCCTGAATATCACCCCATAATCGCCCCTGAAGTTAAGCGTGAGCTGATTGTAACGATCTTCAATCACATCTTTTTTGTAATTAAGAGCTTTGATGGTGGTATTTACTGTTTCAGGTTTGGAAGAAGAAACCCTAACATTTTCGCCCAGCGTCTGGCCTCCTTCTAAGCGCATGGCAATTCCAGATGGCGCAATAACCTGCTGCTCACCATGGCGCACCGACCACTGCAGCTGCCCGGCGGCATCTACTGTTACCTGAACTTTATTATTGGGTGAGCTTAGCTGAAACTGCTGGTTATTTTGTGCATAAACCAGACCTGCACCAAGCAATAGCACAAGTAGGAGATATATTTTTCGCATCATATTGGTTGTAATAGGTATAGATATCCTGTATAGGGTAACAGGCTTGGAAAACAGTTCAACTTATACTGACCGGCTTATGCTGTGGATTTTTATTACCTTAAAAAGCCATTTTTCCCGAAACAGTACCTTCCAATCCTGCTACTACATTGCAAAGTAGTAAACGATTGTTGAAAAAGGGTTATTTGATTTTAGTTTTTGAATAACAATGGGGTAAAGCAGGTACAGGTACAGAAACAGCTGTGGATCTACATTTTGAGCCTGCTCAACAAATACTTATACCAGTATCCGCTGCTTTTCAGCTCCCCTTATGTTCACTCCGGAAGCCTTAAGCTTTTGTCAGAGCACCTTTACTTCGGTGCGGCCATGGGGAAAAGGTTTGCCATCCTTGCCCAGGTTTACAAATACCATTTTATCAATGGTAAGAATGCTGCTCCTGGTAATCAGGTTGCGTACTTCGCAGCGAAGGGTAATAGAAGTATTGCCAAAAGAAGCCACTGCCAGTCCCAGTTCTATGATATCACCCTGGCGGGCAGAGCTAACAAAGTTGATTTCTGAAATGTATTTGGTTACTACATGGCTGTTATCCAGCTGGGCAATTGCGTAAATGGCAGCTTCTTCGTCGAGCCAGCGCAGCAGGCTGCCTCCAAACAGGCTGCCGTTGGGATTGAGGTCTTCGGGTTTAACCCATTTGCGGGTATGGAATTTCATGCTTGTACAGGTTCATGAATGAATAATTGAATATCTGAAATATACCCGTTTTCTCAATACTGCTTATTGCGCTGCAGTACATAATTACTATTGCGCATGATATAAAATAAAATTAGGGGTACCAGTTAAAGAGAAAACTATGCTGTTTTGTGTTATAGTATCTGATGGTAAGGCATAGTTTTGTAAATTCAGCGGTATTTGAAAACACAGCCATAAAAATTGTTCATGAATAAAGCATTATGCAGCTATTAGTTGCCTGTTTACCCGAACAATGGGCACTGTAATTCGTCAGATATAATAGATTTTTAAACATTTGCCTTCAGCAGGCAAAGCATACTTTTAGGGGATATGACCACTGATTTTCAGGAGATAAACATTCAGATACCACGTACCGACAAGCCACGTTTGGTAATCATAGGCGGAGGTTTTGCCGGCCTCAACATTATGAAGGAGATCGACACCCGCTACTACCAGGTAGTGGTGCTCGACCGGCACAACTACCATACTTTTCAGCCACTGCTGTACCAGGTAGCCACTGCCGGCCTGGAACCAGGTTCTATTGCAGGCCCTCTGCGGCACTTTATAGAAGATAACGAGCATGTGTTCTTCCGTATGGCCAAGGTATCAGAAATTAACCCTGAACGCAAAACCATTACCACACCCGTTGGCGAGCTTAAGTATGATTATCTCATCATTGCCTGCGGCTCCCGCACCAACTACTTCGGCAAAGACGAAGCATTCAGGGAGGCTTTGCCCCTCAAGCAAATTCCGCAGGCCCTGAACATGCGCTCGCACATTCTGCAGAACTTTGAAAAAGCAGTTAATACGGTAGATAGCTACGAACTACGAAGCCTCCTCAATATAGTGATTGTAGGCGGCGGGCCTACCGGTGTGGAAGTAGCCGGAGCACTGGGCGAACTGCGCAGCCACGTACTGCCCAAAGATTACCCGGAGCTTAACTTCAGACACATGCAGATTTACCTGGTTGAGGGGCTGCCCCGCCTGCTCAGCGGCATGAGCGACAAAGCCGGCAGAAAGGCCACCAAGTACCTGAAAGATTTCGATGTGAACCTGATGCTCAACACCATGGTAGAATCTTACGATGGTAAAGAGGTGCGCCTGAACAATGGGGAGATTATTCCTACTCAAACCCTGGTATGGGCGGCTGGTGTTAAAGGTAACATCATACCTGGCCTGCCCGCTGAAGTAATAGAGCGAGACCGTATCCTGGTAGATGAATTCAACTGCGTGAAGGGTTACGAAACCCTGTTTGCTGTGGGAGATATTGCCCAGATGACAACGAAAAAATTTCCTAAAGGCCTGCCTATGCTGGCACCTGTGGCGATACAGCAGGGAGAGCAGCTTGCCAAAAACCTGAATCGCCTTGTACAGGGCAAAGCAATGAAGCCTTTTAAGTTTACCAACAAAGGCTATATGGCTACGGTGGGACGTAACAGGGCGGTAGTAGATATGCCTAATGGCTGGAGCTTTGGTGGCTTTATGGCCTGGATGGCCTGGATGTTCGTCCACCTGCTTTACCTTATAGGTTTCCGCAACAAGCTTGTGGTGCTCAACAACTGGATCTGGAATTACTTTACCTACGATCGTGGCATACGCCTGATCATTCGTCCGTTTGACCGGGAGGAAAAACTAAAGCAACAGGAGGCTGAAATTCCCGGGCTGAAGTAGCAGTACTCAGCCCCAGACTTTTGTGCCCTCTGTGCAGTTCCGGCACATCTCAATCTGATCCCGGCCCTTTAGGATAAGGGAGCGGAACTGCTCATACTCCCTGCTCTTCCAGATCTCCCGGAAGCTGTTTTTTTGGGCATCGCCCAGGCGGTGGTGGGCGTCTTTATCGAAACAGCAGGGCACCACCTTACCATCCCAGGTAACCACACAGCTGTGCCACATTTTCCAGCAGTGGTCCAGCAGCTTGTTTTTAATGTGCCAGCGCCCATCCAGGCCCTGGCGGTAGCGGCTGTAGCGGCCAATGGTAGGGATCAGCGGCGATCCTTCTTCATATTCATAGATCTGGGCAGTCTTGAACCAGACATCATCAACACCCAGCTGTCTGGCCAGCCTTTTTGCATCTTCGAGCTGATGTTCGTTGGGGCGCACCACCAGAAACTGGAACACAACATAAGGAGTACGGCTCTTTAGCTGTTTACGCCAGTGGAGCAGGCGCTTTGTGCCCTCCAGCACCTTCTCCAGTTTACCTCCCACCCGGTATTGCTCGTATACCTCCTGGGTAGTTCCATCTAGTGATATGATCAGGCGGCTAAGCCCGCTTTCTACCGTCTGGCGGGCACGCTCATCGCTTAGATAATGGGCATTGGTAGAGGTGGCGGTATAAATACCCCGCTGGTGGGCATACTGCACCAGGTCCAGAAACTGCGGATGCAGGTAAGGCTCTCCCTGAAAATAAAGCAGCAGGTAGAGCAGGGTATCCTGCAGTTCATCGATTACATTTTGGTACACCTCGTGCTGCAGTATACCGGTAGGGCGGGTAAAGGAGCGCATGCCGCTGGGGCATTCGGGGCAGCGCAGGTTACAATGGGTGGTGGGCTCAAAAGAAATACTAAGAGGCATGCCCGATATACCGGCTTTCCCGCTGGCCCTGCTGTAGTAATAACTTCCCAGCACCTGAGCGGCGTTACGTAACTTGCGTGGCGTTAACGTTCGGGAAAAATTATAACTATCCTGTAATGCACTCATATCAATATGACCTAAAGCTACGCAGGCCATCCTGTATTCCCAAAAAGGAATCACTGTATTAATGTTCAAACTTACCTGGCTAAGGACCTGCTTCAGGAATAGAACACTGCTTCCGCTGCGTTAAGAATGCTTAGAGCCGGTGCATTGCTACTGCTGCTCTACGGCTTCATCCTGTAGTATTGGGGTATTTGAATTATGCTTGAAAAGAATAGGTTTAACCTGATTTGAAAGAATAAAGAGAATCCGTAGCCGGATAACTGTGGTTAAACAATGAAGTGAGTAAATAGAAGCCGTACAGAATTCAGGTAGCTGTTATACCAAAACGGCAATTTGAAAAAAATATAGAATAGAGATAGAAAAGAGAAGGTTTGCCAGATTAACAGCTACAACTGCTCATCGAGCAATCCTTCGTCACCGCGGGAATACTCATACCAGAATTCATAGTCTTCATATTCAATACAGTCTTCTGCCACAGAACCGCCCTCTTCCAGCTTTGTCAGATAGCTTTCTGGAAGCCACTCACGCAGCGAGCTGGCTTGTGGGGTTGGCAGCTCCGATAGCCGTACATATTCGGTAGTACCGAAACAATGGGGTAATAACTTTGGCATAACTTATTCTTGTTTTTACTAAAGTACGGTGTATGATACAGGCTGTTGCATATTTTACTTTAAGCTTTTGTTATCATAACCCTTACCCTATAGACACAACAAAAACGCTGCCAGTTGTAAGTAGTAGTACGTATTTTTATAATAAACAACAAAAGCCCCAATACAACTTGTATTGAGGCTTTTCTTATTGTAGTTAATCTCTACAGCTGTGGAATATATTCCGCAGCGAATATCTACTACTTTTTCATGCTGTTGTAGTGCTGATAAAAGGCAACAATGGTTTCGATGCCTTTCAGATAGTTAAATACACCGTACTTTTCATTCGGTGAATGAATGTTGTCTGAATCAAGGCCAAAACCCAGCAGTACAGAATCAAGGCCCAGCTCTTTCTGAAAGAGCGAAACAATAGGAATACTGCCGCCATCGCGGGTAGGTACCGGAGTTTTGCCCCAGCATTCTTCAAAAGCAGCACTGGCAGCCCTGTATTCTGTAGAGTCTGTAGGCACTACAGCTGCTTCGCCACCGTGGTGGGGCTTTATATTCACCGTTACGCCTGCCGGTGCTATGGCCTTAAAATGCTTTATAAACAGCTGGGTTATTTCTTCCGATTCCTGGTTAGGTACCAGCCGCATCGATATTTTAGCATATGCTTTGGAAGGCAGTACCGTTTTGGCTCCTTCGCCTATGTAACCGCCCCAGATACCATTTACGTCCAGGGTAGGACGTATGCCAACGCGCTCTATGGTGCTGTAGCCTTCTTCGCCATACACCTCGGAAATACCCAGGTCCTGGGTAAATTCTGCTTCATCATAGGGGGCTTCGTGCAGGGCCTTGCGTTCTTCCAGGCTCAAGGCGTTTACTTTATCGTAAAAGCCGGGAATGGTGATATGCCTTTTTTCATCATGCAGGGAAGCGATCATGGTGCAGAGCACATTAATCGGGTTTGCCACTGCACCGCCATAACGGCCGGAATGCAAGTCGCGGTTAGGGCCTGCCACTTCTACCTCCAGGTAGCTCATGCCACGTAGCCCTACCGTAATGGAAGGAGTCTGGTTAGAGATAATACCTGTATCGGAAATCAGGATCACATCTGCCTTTAAAAGCTCTTTGTTGGCACGTACAAACTTCTCAAGGTTCGAGGAACCAACTTCCTCCTCTCCTTCAATCATGAATTTAACATTGCAGCTAAGGCTCCGGGTACGCATCATGGCTTCAAAAGCCTTAATGTGCATGTACACTTGTCCCTTGTCGTCGCAGGCACCACGGGCAAAAATAGCTCCCTGCGGATGCTCGGGTGTGGTCTTCACCACAGGCTCGAAGGGCGGGCTGTCCCACAGCTCATACGGATCGGCAGGCTGCACATCGTAATGGCCGTATACCAGCACGGTTGGCAAAGCAGGGTCTACTACTTTTTCTGCAAAAACAATAGGGTGGCCGGAGGTCTCGAAAAGCTCAACCTTATCGGCACCAGCCTCTTGTAAACGATTGCACAGGTATTCAGCTGCACGGCGTACATCGCCCTGAAATTTAGAATCAGCACTTACGGATGGAATGCGCAGCAGGTCAAAAAGCTCGCCCAGAAAACGATCTTTGTTTTCATCAATATAATTCCGGTAGGAAGGCAGGGTTCTGTTCTCCATATAAGTTAAGAATATAGTAGGCTAAAAATGTGTTGCCACAAATATACACTTTTTCATAAAAGGGGTATCTGCGGGTAATTTCTTAAGCACTTCAGCAAAAAAATGTTTTGCAGCCGAGGCGTTTCTTTAACAATGAATCATGCAGGCAGCGGGGCCCATATTAAAAAAAAGCCAGCCCCTGTTGAGGAGCTGGCTATCTTATTAAAAGGACTATACTTAAGGTTTAAAAACCGTCTTTATCGTCTGCTGCGGTAGGCTCTACAGTTTGGGTACCTGTGCTGAAAGGATCGTTTTCTGCAGCAGGTGTTGGTGTTGGTGCACTGAAATCATACGGGGTATCCAGACCCAGATAATCCTTGCGGAAACGGCCTACATACCTTTTTGCTTCAGCAACATCAGATTCTACCACACCATACTCTCCTGCTTTGCCTCTTTTAGCTTTGGTACGGATGGCCGTGTTGAAATCTTCGCCGGAAGAGAACACTGCCAGACGGTTGCTCTCGTAGTTAAAGTAGTACCAAACGCCTGGAGCAACCTGCAGGAATACATTGATCACATTGCCAAGCTCTGTTGATTTGCGGATCTCCACAAACCCGTCTACAACGGCATTTACATCATGTGTGCCTATGTTGGAGAGGCCAATTTTGCCCATGCTGTACCAGGCTTTTTTCTGCTCAGACCACTTCAGGTTCATATCTGTAATCATCAGGCTTTTGGCCAGATCAGAGCTGATGCTAACCACCGGGGTATACGTTAGCAGCGACTTATCTTCCCAGGCTTTTACCGGGGCCTCTCCTACCACTTCGGCAAGTTTGTAAATAAAGCGGCTGCGCTCAGTATGTGCCTGTGGCAGGCCCACACGTTTTACCACCTCTACCACCGTTGTTGCCATGGCATCTTCGGCCTGCACCGGCAGGCGGTAGTCCAGTACCATCAGGGTATTCATATCGAACTCGCTGCTCTGGAAGCTACCTTTGCCCAAACCTGCTGCTTTTACCTGCAGGCTGTTTTTAAGATTTGGCATAAAGGTAAGCGGGCCTTCAAAGCGTACCTCTCCGGTACCTTCGTTGTAGGCAAAAATACGGCCTACATAAGATTTGCCAGTTTTCTTGCTCATCTCCTCAATGCGGTACTCGTTGTTCTGAGCATCGTAAGAAAGAATACCCGCCGGCACAAACAGATCCTGGTCTTCCTCAGCCCGTTTTTTCGTTACAAAGCTGGGGTAAAGATCGTTGGTGCGGCTGTCGTAATGAATTCCGGCAATCAGCGGCTTGTCATCTTCAGTTACGCTGTTGTTGAAGTTAAAGGCAATTTCCTTCTGCTCGCCCGAGCTTTTGTATTTGATCCAGGTATTGTAGTTCGGAATATTCTTCAGATCAAGCTTTACAGAACCATCCAGCTCCAGCGCAGGCTTGTGGGCAAACATGGTTACCTTACCACGGTAAATCATACCGGGAGAAATACCCATTTTTTCTTCTTCCTTCACCAAACCGCTGGAAAGTGTATGCATCTCTTTTTTACGGCGCCCCTCATTTGCTTCAACCAGCTGGAAGCTGTTAAACTGAATGTTGAAGGTATCGGCAGTGGAAGTTACCAGGCGGTACGTAGCCTTACCCATAAACTTATTTCTGCTTTCTATTTTTATGGCACCATTCACCAGGTGGTGATATTCGTTAAGCGTATCCATCACAATCGTGGCATTGGCCAGCTCCTGTAAACGGGCATTTTCCAAAATCTCTACCTTGTTGTTTTCAGGAGTAATTTTGGCATCTGCCACACGAATAAACGGTATACCACTTACGGTAAGCTTTAGGGCTGCAATATCGTACACAGCGTTTTCAGCGTTGAAAGCAAGCGAATCCAGCTCCTTGCGGGTGGTGTAGAAGTAGGATGTACTGATATCCACATCCTTAGGCTTGCTCATGACAACCGTTTTTTCCTCGAAATTCCAGGTAGCTTTAGGAATAGAGGTACGGTACTGGGCAAAAGGAAAGTCCAGTGCCGCCACGCCTTCTACTTCCGGGCTTACAGTGGCTGTACCATTCTCCAGGTTAAAGCCTATGCGCACGTCTTTGGCTGCCAGAATTGGTTTCTGTGCATTAGAGGAGTTGATTTTAAAGTCGGCATTTTGCGCCTGGAATTCGCGCTGGGTAAAGGTATATTTCTTAGATTCTACCTCTGCACCTTTGGTAAGCAGCTTACCGCCGCCATAGAGGCCCTGCTTACGAAGCAGTAATTCGCCATTCAGCTGCGCCACCCCGTCGAAAAGTTCGAAGGGCTTTTTCTTATTATACATGTTGAGGCTATCGCTTTTAGGCAGCCACTTCATGTTGTATTCGGCTACTTCTGCCTTTGGATAATTAGAATTGCCAACCGCGCCCTGCTTCATCTCCATTTTATAGCCATCGGCTTTCACGGAGTCTTCAAAGAAATAGAAATCGCTGGAGTAGAGCGTGCTGGTCAGGTACTTGATGTTGCCCTTGCCACGCAGGCCTTTCTGGTCGAGCACCAGTGTATCGTACAACATAGCAGCACCTCCGTAGAGCGAATATCCATTCTGCGGTACCAAATGCTGGAAGCCAAGCGAGTTATCGGGCAATACCACCAGGGTTTCTTCAAAATCGGGCACAATGCCGCCACTGGAGAATTTACCCTTAAATGAGATGGCCGCCGGGTCACTACTGCTTAAGCTGTCGATGCCGAAAGGTGGAATGGTAAAACTAACGTTTTTACTGTATACCCCGCCGGCAACTTCTTTTCTGTCGAAAAACACGGTAGAACCTGTTAAGGCATCAAAAACCGGGTACGCCGGAAAATCCCTCATACTGGACTTGTTATAGGGCAAGTCGATATAGAGCTTACCGGATGTTTGCGCCAGCTGGTTGTCAAGGCGTTTCTTCTTAACGTCTTTGGTGTTTTTGAAGTTATCTACATCGAACTGGATTGACTGGATCTTAGGCAGGTTTACCAGGAAGCTGTCGTAATCGAAACGCATCTGCTCGCCTACAAAAATAAAGCTACCTGCCTGCAGTTTGCCATCGAAGCGGAAATCGCGGTTTTGCAGCAGCGTTATTTCACGGTTTGTGGGTTCAATTACTACGTTTTTAGCCCTGCTGAGGTAGAACTGCTCGATACCCCTCACTTTAAGTTCCTGCTTCTTCAGGTAAAGGGTTGCATTTGGCAAGCGGGACTCAAGCGATGGAATCAGGAGGTTATCAAAATCTTTTTTGCGGGTTTGGCTCATCACATAATGAAAGCCTTTCCGGTTAATCTTTACCCAGCCAGTGGCTACATCATAATCAATATAACCATTCTGCATAAGTAATTTCATGGCACTGCGAACTGTAGCAGGCTCCTGCCGCAGTGATTTTGCCATGTCATCAGCATAAAATTCTGACGACTGCAGCTTACGGGCATAGCCCACCACCATTTGCAGCGGGTGGAAGTTATAGATACCCTTCAGCTCATCGAAGCGCTGCGGGTGAAAGAATTCTTGTGAGGTAAAATACGCCGGCACCTGGGCTTTTCCACTTAGTATGGAAATATTAATGCTGTCAACATTCGTATCCCACTGCATGAGGTCTGCCGTGATATCCATCTGAAAGAAGGAAGAAACAAATGGTGTATACTTGAAAGCTCCGCCATCTTTGATCAGCGTAAGCATACCGGTTGCCGTGTTAAAGCGTGACTGTACCGCCGGATGATAGATAGAATCTTTCTGATGATAGAGCACAACGGCAGAGCGATCGGCACGGATTACCGTATCCTGCAGGTTAAATTGTAGGGCCCGTATGTTAAAGCGCTGCTTTCCTCCCTGTTTCAGCTCAATAGAAGCCATGCCTCCGTTAACCGAAGAGCTGTATATTTTATTGCCTGATAGGGCAAAACCACCGCGGTAAATTAAGTTATCGCTGATGCCTTTTACATTAATATTGCTGTCGTAAGATTTAAAACGTGGATACTGTGCCAGATCAGGATTTGCATAGCGGGTACCTTTGTACTCAAACACGCCCTCTACCGGAGCATCCAGTTTGCCTTTATAGGTAAGCTTTACACCATCGGCCTCCAGCTCGGGACGGCTGGTTTTAAAAGAATAGGGTCCGAAGGTAGCAAAAACATTTTCGGCTGGCAGTCCGGCATTCACCCAGTCAAATACACCGCCATCGCCCACAAATACTTCATTCAGCACCATAAAGTCGCCTTTGGTATTTCTGAGCTGCACAGAATCCTGGTTGCTGACAAACACCAGCGAAACGCCCTTCAGGGTAATAACAGGACCTACTACCGGAGGCAGCTCCTGCTGAACATAAACAGGTACCGGTGCCGGAGCAGGTTTGGCTTTTTTAGTATCTTTTGATTTTGTATCTGCAGCAGGTGTATCCCAGGAGTCCCAGCCGGTGCTCCAGTTATCATCGGCCTTGTCGGCAGGTACATCCCAGTCGCTAAAAGCGCTGGTATCTTCTTTAGGTTCTTCTTTTGGCTGCTCTTTTACAGGCTCGGGCTGCGGATAGCGAAAGTTAAAGCTGCCGCCAAGCGCATACAGGCGTGAGTAGTTAGTATGATAGAGTGCCCGGCTTTGCAGGAACTGAGCAGCGCCCTCCATAAAGCGGGTAAGGTTTTTACTATCGCCCTCCTTAAACAGGCGTTCGCTGATCTCCAGCAGCTCATTTACAGAACTGCCTTTGCCGGCAGCACCTGCCAGCATACCAAAATAAGCTGCAAAATGAGGAGCAGGCTTGTAGCGCTTTTGCTCCATCTGGCTGGCCAGGGCCATAATTCGGTTTTGCTGCTCGCCAGAGAAACCTCCGGCAGCCCAGGCAGAATCGAACTTAACGCCCCAGCTGCGCGCCTGTTGATTGGCCGTACCACCAAGCATTGTTGCCACACCCTTTCCATAAGCCGAGGGCTCTGCAGGCAGGGTTTGTGCCTGCAACTGCTGTCCGGCCAAAAGCAGCGACATAACACACACAGTACACAGTAACTGTAATTTCATTCTCTAAAATCTTATAAACACACCTTACTTAACATCACAGGAAGTCTCTCTTTTTCAGGAGACTCCATAAACCAGCACAACCTACAGGATAAAACGATGCCATGCCGCTTAATTGTATATTGTAAATTACATGCATGGGGCAATCGTTCATTTTTCTTTTATTATGGCTGTTTGGCAGCTTGTTTTAAGGCAAATTTACTGCCTCTCAGGGCTGCTTTAACAGTTGCAGGCTTGCCCATTTACCATCTGTAAAGCGTGCAACCTCTTCAAAACCAAGCTCATGGGCCAAGTCCAGCAGGTCTGCAATATCTTCTTCATAGAACCCGCTCAACAGTAAATGGCCATCAGGCTGTAAAAATTCCGCATAGAGGTCCATCTCTTCCAGCAGCACATTTTTGTTAATGTTGGCCAGAATGATATCATAGCGTCCACCAATGCCGCTTTCGGCCAGCGTGCCCTGGCGCACCTGAATTTCCGGACACTTATTCAGCAGGCAGTTTTCCTGGCCGTTCTCAACACACCACTCGTCTATATCGCAGGCCCATACCACGGCAGCACCGCGCTTAAAAGCCATAATGGCCAGAATAGCCGTACCACAGCCAACATCGAGCACACGCATGCCCTGGTGGTTAAGCTGGAGCTGCTGTTTTAGCATAAGCTTTGTAGTCTGGTGGTGGCCGGTACCAAATGACATTTTAGGAGTAATGATGATCTCATAGGGAACATCGGGCCGTGGTGGATGAAAAGAGGCCCGTACCACACACTCATCTCCTATCTCTATCAGATCGTAGTTTTTCTCCCACTCCTCATTCCAGTTCTTTTTGTCCAGGGTTTTTACCTCCCACTCCAGGGCAGCATCCATCATATATTCCTTCAGGATAGATTCTGTGGCATCTTTGTTATAAGATTTCGCGGGAGCATAAGCAGCAAAACCACGTTCTTCTTCTGCAAAAGCTTCGAATCCTAATTCGGCTAGCTCGGCCTGAATAATGTCACAGTAGGTTCCATCGCAACGAACCAGTAATTCGATATAATCCATTGGGCAATCAGTTTTAACTTAACATTTTAAAAAATATACTAAAGGCTGGAGACCAGCTATTTGGCTTAATTGATGAATCTTAATTTTTTAACTTACATCTTTTAGGAGAGCACAGGAACAATACTCATATTTGCACTAATTATTCACCTCTTTCTATCATGTACCAGCTAAAAGCACTCTTTTGTGTTCTGTGTATTGCTGTATTATTCAGCGGCTGCGCCGGCTCCTACCGCACCATCAATCCTGACAGGATCCCCTATCAGCAGCAGCCCGAGAATCTCGATGCGGCTGTAGAGGTTGGTTATCACTATAATATACTGACAGAATTAGGGAACAAAAAATTTGCCCGCAAAGAGAAAAAAAAGAACCTGAACCTGGTAGCGGTAAAAATAACCAATAATACCGACCGCACACTTATCTTCGGCAAAGACATCTTATTTCGTACAGAAGGCCAGTTGATTTCTCCGGTAAGTCACATGAGAACCTTCCGCACCTTAAAACATAAGACCCCTCTCTTTCTACTATACCTGCCACTCGTACATCTCAACGTTACTACTATTGAACAAACCAACAGCGGGTACAAACAGCGATTTTATCCCGTTGGGCTAATTGTAGGCCCTATTCTTAGCTTTGGCAATATGTTCAAAGCGCACTCAAACAACAAAAAGTTTTTAAAGGAGCTAAAAGAATACAATCTGCAGGATAAGGCAATTAAACCTGGAGAAACGGTATATGGCCTGCTTGGGGTGCAGAAAGCTACCTTTAAGCCCATTGAAGCAGAGATGAGGGTAAAAGGTGATAAAATTGTTCAGGATGATTACTATATAGAAGGCTACGAGTAGCAGAATCAGCACAAAACAAAGTATCGCCCCTTGAAAGGGGCGGTGCTTTGTTTTTTAGCGGCAGCCTGCAAAAGAAGCTACATCGGTATAGGCAATGGTAAAATCTGCAAAAGCCCTGCTGTCTGCCAGGTATATTCTGAAATCGGCAAAAGCCGGTTTATCTGTAAAGTACCAGTGGCCGGGCTGATCGGCATAGAGCTTATTTTCTTCTGAATACACCACCAGGTCGGCAGATGTTTCGTACTCCTCTACATACACCCTGAAATGTGCCTCTTCGGGTCTGTTGGTTACATACACCGAACCACGCAGCCTGCACAGTTCAGAGGGAGGCTGCTGCTCTGCCGGAGTACCTCCAAAGAGCCAGAGTAATCCTATCAGTAGTATTTCCATCTTGCTTTCTTAACTGAAAAAAAGGACTGAACATTGCAACAGCCTCTCAATTTAATAGATTTTGCTGATTATTTATTTCGTAACCGGTATTTACAGTTTGTATAGCATACAAAGTGTATAGTAATATTGACCAAAGTCTGCGGGTCTGGCAGTAAAATTTAATTAACCTGGTATCCATTTGCAGGTGCACCACATTACACAAACCTCCTAAGCAGCACAAGCACACTGACCGCTACGGCGGACCGAAATCAGCACATTAGTCGTAGCGGCTACGCGGCCCAAGGTGCGTAGCCCCAAGCGACCGTCACCTTAATGATGCTCTCCGCCAAAGATCTTCCAGATAAAGCCTCCGTTTATAACAAATCCATCCGTAGGTGCCCAAATCTGGGCAAAGCTTGGATTGGTGTAGGGCGGATATACTATATCGCTGTAGCGTGACTGACGGGCGTCTACAAAATTCTCAAAGTTCAGGAACAGGCTAAAGCTTTCCATCTCCCGAAGGGCCATAAGGCCCATGATCCAATAATCGCGTGTCTGGCTAAAGTCGCTCAGATACTGCTGCCCGGTGTAATACGCTTCATAGCCAATACGCCACTTGCCATGCTGCTCAAACATAAGCACTGCACCAGCCGTGTGGCGGGGGGTGAGTGGCTTCTGGCGATTTAAATTTTGGTACTGCAGCTCCACATCGGTAAAGGCATACTGCAGGAAGAGCTTAAAATCTCCCCAGGTAAAGCGGGCATTTGTTTCTGATCCCCTGCTTCTTACAGGGCCATCGGCATTGTTGAAGCTGTATTGCCCATAGACTTCGTTTAGCACCAGTGCATCCTGCAACTGGGTGTAAAAAAAGAGCTGATTAAGCGAGAAGGTTATATTTTCGCCAATGCCTGTGGAGTAATTGATGTCGAAATTACCACCATAGCTACGCTCGGCTTTTGCATCGGCAGCCGTGATGGGCAGTACATTCCGGAACACCATAGCCTCGGCTTCTTCCGTAAAAACGGTTGGCAGTTTATAGCCTAAACCGCCTCCTAAACGGGCTGTAAATTTACGTACAGGCTTGTACATAAAGGAAAGCCGTGGCAATACGAATGTACCATAATTGGTGTTGTAGTCAGTACGAAGGCCGCTCTCCAGTGCCAGTTGCTCCTGTAGCTGCCAGGTATGCTGCGCAAATGCCCCTATCGTGGTGTTGCTGTAATCACGGGCCTCTGTAGCCGGACTCTGCTCAGAAAATTGATCAGTGAAGAGGTTAAGCCCACCGATCCATCGGCTGTTTTCTTCGCCAAAGCTGTAGCTGGCCTCAGTAAAACTGGCCCACTGTTCGCCGGCAAAGCTGTAATCCGGTACTAGAATATCCCTGTCGAAGTAACTAATGCTGTTTTTGATCATCAGGGCCGACTCGTCTGCATACTGCTTTTCGAAAGCAAGCTGCGAGGAAACACGTTTTGAGTTATTCTGCTCCGTAAAAGGATTACGGATGGTGGATCCAGACTCGATGGCTACGATATCGCCACCAATACGCTCTTCCAGCGACGCATTAACACCTACCCACAGGGTGGCATCTTCGCCAAAATAACGGAACAGCCGTGGATTCAGCGTCAGGCTGCGCACCTGGGGAATATCAGAGAAACCATCATCGTTGGGATCGTAGGGCTGTTGCAGGTTGCCGGAGGCGTAAATGGTGGAGCCCCATTTTTCATTTCTCCCGCTGTAAAAGGTGTTGAGGGTAGTGCCCATGGCACTGGTCTGATTCAGCATCAGGCTTAGCTCCGGCTCTTCTCCAGGCTTTTTGGTTACCAGGTTTACCAGGCCGGCAATGGCCCCGCCGCCATAGAGGGTAGAGGCACTTCCCTTGATCACCTCTACCTGCTGCAAATCCAGCGGCGGCACCTGCATAATGCTTAGTCCACTGGCAAAACCACTATATAGCGGAAAGCCATCGCGCAGCAGCTGGGTATAACGGCCATCGAGACCCTGTATGCGGATGCTCTGGTTGGCAGAGTTGGCAGAGGTTTGCTGCATCTGGATACCTGTACTCTCGCGCAGCAGCATGGCTATGTTGGTAGAGTTCATCACAGCCTTTTCGCCCAGTTCCTCGCCCGAGATGGCTTCTACACGGGTGGGAATATCCTCAATGGTGCGGCTGCTGCGGGTAGCACTCACCACCACGGCCTCCAGTTCTTCTTCGGGCTCCAGCTCCACCAGCAATGGTTCAGCACCGGGCATGGGAAACTGCAGGCTGCGTTGCTGCGACTCGTAGCCCACAAAGGAAAAAACAATAGTCTGCCGGCCTGCAGGAATGCTCTCAACCTCTACCAGCCCATCGGCATCGGCAGTTGCGCCTATGGTAGTGCCCCTGAGCTGTGCGGTAGCGCCGGGCAGTGGCTCCCCGGAATCATGATCTACAATACGTGCTCTAAGTGTGTGCTGTGCATAACTAACAGAGGTGTAAATGAGGCACAGGTATAGAAATAGAAATAACCTTTTCATTGAATTGCTTTAAAATGAAACTAAACTGAAAAACAGGCTGTAAAGCCTGAAGGAAAAGGTTAGTTCCAGCGGGGCGGGTGCCAAATACCGTACTGTGGCTGTACAGAAGGATTTTCTATCAGTATACAAAGCTGCTGATGATGTGGCGCAACAGGATTTGCTCCAGGTGTTAGTTGTGGTGCGGCCTGAATAAGCAAACAACAGCCTGCACAGGCAAAAGGATTACACTGTTCGGCTGCTTCACCATCATGCTCCTCCTCATCAGCAGAATTATTTTTCTGCTCTTCGCAATTTTCTGCACAACAGGAAAGCAACGGCAAATGGGCAAGTGCCGGTGCCGAGCTTAAAAGCATTACCTGTAGCAATAATAGGAGCGATAACAGCCTCATTCCTGCAAAAGTACGAAATACAATATAAATGGAAGGGCTGCTTTCTTTTAAAAAAGCTCCGTTTTCCATAGCTTAAAAGAGAAAAGAGCCCCTTGCAGGGGCTCTTCTTTATCAATATCAATAGAATGTATATGACTATACAAAAGATTCTGGAACAAAAGAAAAAGTTTGTGCCCCAGTGTGGTTACAATTTAGTGGGGGTAGATCATTATGAAATACCCGGCAGTGATGAGGCCCTGTTTCTGATTGCCCATACCGACAGCCTTGAAGAAGCCCGGCGCCTTAGAGCGCAGTATGATGGCAATGAATGGATCACCGCCTACATCTATACACCAGATACTGCTTAAACAGCTCCTTTGATGATGTCCATAAAATCGCGGCTCTTTAAGGAGGCACCACCTACCAAGCCACCGTCTACATCGGGCTTGGAGAAAAGATTTTTGGCATTATCGGGCTTCACGCTGCCACCGTACAGGATGCGGATCTCATTGGCCAGGTTCTGGCCCCACTTGCCTGCCAGCTGCTGGCGAATGTGGGCATGCATTTCCTGTGCCTGATCGTCGGAGGCGGTTTTGCCGGTACCGATAGCCCAGATAGGTTCGTAGGCTATTACCACCTTGCGCATTTGCTCCTCGCTTAGGTGAAAGAGACTTTCCTCCAGCTGGCGCTGCACATACCCATTTTGCTCCTCTTTTTCGCGAATTTCCAGTGGCTCACCACAACAGAAGATTGGCAGAAGCCCTCCGGCCAGCACAGCATCAAGCTTCTTTGCCAGCTGCTGATTGCTCTCTTTAAAGTATTCGCGGCGTTCGCTATGACCCAGAATTACCCATTTTACCCCAACGGCTTTCAGCATACTTACAGAAACCTCGCCGGTGTAAGCGCCTTTATCATACTCGCTTACGTTTTGTGCGGCCAGACTTATGTTCTTTGCATCGCCAACAAGGCGGCTCACCTGATGCAGGTGTGTAAAGGGCGGCGCTAAAACAACCTGTACCTCATGGTTCAGCTCGTCTTTTACCATATTCACCACTTCAGAGGCCAGCTTCTGGCCTTCTTCAGGTGTGGTGTTCATTTTCCAGTTACCGGCTACTAGTTTTGTTCTCATGCGAAAAAAAATCGTTTGGGTGCCAAAGTTAAGGTTTTTTACGAAATGAGCCGGAAAAAGCACTGCCTTTCAGCAGCATCAGCATAGAATGTTTGCCCAGCTGCCTTGACTTTGCTTTATATATGATTTGTTGTTTGAATTGTTGGCTGATTGCCTAAGCTGGAGAAATTTTCTTTTCATTCGAACTCCCTGATCCGAAAAATAAAAAATTCAGCAAAAAAAAGCCGGCTGCTGCGTCTTTCTTAACTTAATAACGTCATCAGGACACAACACTAAAAACCATGGCCTTAACTAATAAAAACACTATCCAGAACAATACATTATTGCTCCGGGAAGCCAGCGCCAGCGAAAGACAGGAAATAGCAGCATTGCTTATTGCCAATAAACTGCCGGTCGATGATCTGGCAGAGGGGATAAAGCTTTATGCATTACTATATAGGGGTAAGCTGGCAGGCTCTGCCGGGCTTGAGCTGTATGGCAACAAAGCCCTGTTACGCTCTGTAAGTGTAGCAGATAGCGGCAAAGGCAGGGGCTGGGGCAAATTTATCAGCCATGAAATTGAAAAGCTCGCTCAGCAGGAGGGCATAGACGAGCTCTACCTGGTCACCACCACTGCCGAAAGCTTTTTCCGCAAACTCGGTTACAGTAATGTGGTACGCGCTGAAGTTCCGGAAGCTGTCTTGGTATCCGGCCAGTTTAATGGCATCTGCCCGGCTTCGGCAGCTATCATGGTCAAGCAGTTTTAGGGCATGCTACTGCCGGCCCATACTTTGTAATCGAAAATACTCATGCGTTTCTTATTTCAGTAATAGCCATAGTGGTTAGAGGGTAAGAAGCAGACTTCTAACACACAGCAACTATTCCTTCATAGCTTGCAGCTGGCGCTCTTCTAAAAAGCTCCTCACCTTATCGGCATCCATATGGTAGATGTCGATGGTAACGGCATTATAGTATACTTTTTTCAGGTACTCCAGCCGGTTGTAAATGCGGGGTTCAAAACGTCCGTTTTTCGACAACAAGCCTTCCTCTCCCTGAAAAGCAGTGTGCAGGGCATGGCCGGTGCTGTCGCGGAAAATCAGTAAACTACCAGTAGCAATAGGCTGTTTCAGGTCTCCCATAAAAGTAGCATCCAGGCTATATTGCTTTTCATAGGCTGTTGCCAGCACTACCTCCAGCATTTGAGGGTCCAGAAATGTAGTTGGGCTAAACCAGGGCATGGGATCTATGCCTGCGTAAGAAAAAGATTGTGCCAGCCCAAAGGTGTGGCAATTGGCATGCGGCAGCACATAACCTTCGCCATCCCAGGGCTCCTCCCGATAGATGGTATAGTAGGGATTATCTTTTTTAGGAATGGGAACGTTGGTAATAAATTCGTCGTACTTTCTGTCCAGCTGAAAGGTAGTATCCATCCACTGCACCTGCAGCAGGTAGTTGGCATTTTCTCCCTCAATGGTATCATTGATCAGGGACAGCATCTTTGGGTAGGCAACCAGAGCAGAATCTGGCTGATCCGAATTGCTCTGGGCGCTGCTGTGGGTGTAAAAGAACAGGGCAAAACAAAATATCACAGCACTAATCAGCGAAGAGTTGTTTATTTTCAGCAGTATCATTGTTCTAAAAACCAGTATCTGCAACATATAAAATAAATGCAAATACGAAATTCTTTATACTTGGTTACTTGCCTGTTAACGCTGCCAGGTAATAAAATAGTACAGAAAGCACTATTACAATGCCTGTTCTTTTTCCTGTTTTTCTATCTCACCACCTTTACCTGCCCTGCACAAACTTCTGCTGATTACTCGCTGGTACTACAAAACGGGATTTGGGTAGAACACTTCAACAGCACCCTTATAAAGGAAAACCGGTACACTGAAAATAACCACCTGTTCAAACAGGGAAGACGTTTTACCTACCGTTACTATTACCTGGATAAGGATGGTAACAAGTACCTGCAAAAAGTAGATCCAAAGCTTAGCCTGGACCGTGAAAAAGGCTGGAAACTGGTGCCGCTATCAGAAAAAGACTCTCTCACCAACGACCGGCTGCAACTCATTGTAGAAACTGACCTCCAGGGGGTGGATGCACAAACCCCCGGCGCTAACCATACGCCCTTTCGGTGGGAATATTTTGCCCCCGCCGGACAACTCCATTTTCTGGAGCGCAGCAGTCTGGTAGAAAACCGGAAAAATATCTGGATGCAGCCGCCACACGCACGCATGTTCCGCATACTTGCCCTCAACCCTTTCCCCTTTATCCAGGCACCTTTTCAGGTGGGCAACATCTGGGTTTGGCGGCAGGTTGTGGCGCCCCACTGGAGCGACTTGCGCTGGGCTGAATGGAAAAATCCTCTTACCAGCCACTACAGCTATACTATTAGCCGCGAGGAAACTATTGCTACAGCCTTTGGTTTCCTCAAATGCCTTGTGGTTGAAGCAGAAGGCAGAAGTACCCTTGGATCTACTTTTCTGACACTGCACTATAATACCAACTATGGCTTTTTAAAGCTGCAATATTTAAATATTGACGGCAGCCGGCTGCTGATGGAGTTGACAGGCATAAAGGATTAAGAGCCACAACTTATTTTATTTTCAATATTTTTTGAAAGTTTAGAAATATTTTTTTTATCTTGCCTTTACAATGCAACTAGACGAAGCAAAAAACAGGTTTATTCAGGCATGGGGTGCACTAGGCTCCAGCTGGGGAGTACCCCGCACCATGGCACAGATACATGCACTGCTGTTGGTATCGCCACAGGCACTTACTACTGAAGAGGTTATGGAGGCACTGCAAATTAGCCGGGGTAATGCCAATATGAGTCTGCGTAATTTGCTGGACTGGGGGCTGGTGGAGAAAGAAGTACATATGGGCGAACGCAAAGAGTTTTTCAGGGCACCTAAAGACACTATGTATATGGCAAAACAGGTAGCAATTCAGCGGAAAAAGCGTGAACTGGAGCCTATGCTCAGAGCCCTGCAGGAGGTACAGGCAGTTGATGGTAAGGATGCGGAAACCGAACAGTTCAGAGCTATGATCAATGAAATAGATGGCTTTGCCAGGCAGTCGGAAAGCATGCTCAACCTCTTTATCAATTCACAGCAAAACTGGTTCATGAAAGCCCTTTTAAAACTGGCAGGCAAAAAATAAAAAAAATTTATTCATTTACTTTCAATATTTTTTGAAAGTTCTGTAAACAATGTTTAACCCAAATGTAGCTCTATGACACGCAAAATAATGATAGCCGGTGGCAGTGGATTTTTAGGCAGCCTTTCCGCCCGCTACTTTTTATCGCAGGGCTGGAGAGTAGTAGTGTTAAGCCGCTCCAGGCAAAAAAGGAGCAGATTGATTAAACACCTGCTCTGGGATGGCAAAAGTATTGGCCCATGGCAGCAGGAGCTGGAAGATGCCGAGGTACTGCTTAACCTCAGTGGCCGCTCTGTAGACTGCCGCTACACCAAAGCAAACAGGCAAGAGATCCTTTCTTCCCGTCTTGACAGCACCCGCTGCCTGGCAGAAGCTGTTGCCGCCTGTAAAAATCCGCCCCGGCTCTGGATCAATGCCTCCTCTGCTACAATTTACCGCCACAGCTACGAGCCGCAGGATGAATACAGAGGAGAAGCCGGTAAGGGCTTTTCCGTAGCAGTTTGCCAGCAGTGGGAAAAAGCATTTTATGAAAAGCCGCTGCCTGGTGTACGCAAAGTAGCACTCAGAATGGGCATCGTGCTTGGCAGGAACGCTGGAGCCTTAGTGCCCATGAAGCAGCTGGTACAGCTAGGGCTTGGTGGGTGGTTCGGGCGGGGTACTCAGTACATGAGCTGGCTGCACCAGCAGGATTACCTGCGCATATTAAGTTTCATCATTGATACTCCTGCAGCAGAAGGCAACATCAATGCCACCGCTCCGCAGCCTATTCCCAACCGTCCATTCCTGAAAGCCATGCGCAGGGCAATGGGTACGCCCTTCGGCCTCCCTCTCCCTAATCCTCTGCTGTCATTGGGCGCCCTGCTCATCCGCACCGAAACTGAGCTGATCCTGAAAAGCCGCTGTGTAGTTCCCAGCCGCCTGCAGGAGCTGGGATTTCGATTTCAGTATAGCAGGGCTGAAGAAGCACTACAGGACTTGCTTTCTAAAACCAGCGCTGCTGCAACCAACATAAATAAATTTTATGCTCAACCCACAGGCGTATGAAACCAAAGCCTCTATACATCGAAACCCACATAGACTGTCCGCTGGAAGCGCTTTGGGAACACACCCAAGACCCTGCACTACATCAGCTATGGGACCTGCGTTTTACCCAGATTACCTATTTGCCAAAGCCCAGGGCTCATGATCCGCAACGATTTTTGTACAGCACCAAAATTGGATTTGGCATATCAGTGAATGGTACCGGAGAAAGCATCGCCACCAAAACCACTGCAGCTGGCGATTGTACATCTGTGCTAAAATTCTGGTCCAACAGCCCTCTATCGCTCATCAGGTCAGGGTCAGGTTACTGGAAATACCAACCACAGAAAGATGGTGTCCGCTTCTTCACGGGCTACGATTACCAAACCCGCTGGGGATGGGCAGGACGTACCATAGACCGCTACCTGTTCCGCCCCCTTATGCTGTGGGCCACTGCCTGGAGCTTCGACTGCCTCAAGAACTGGCTGGAAAAGGAGATCCACCCGTTGCAGGCCCTGCGGGCACAAGCAAGTGTAGCCATTGCCTCTGCAGTACTTGGCCTGGTGTGGATCTACCAGGGGCTGGTGCCTAAACTGCTTTTTCCCCATACTGGGGAGCTTAGTCTGCTGGAGCAATCCGGCCTGTTTCCGGGATTTGAGTATGGGGTAATCATAGGAATAGGGCTGATGGAAATTCTGTTTGGATGCTGTTTACTTCTGTTTCGCAACAAGCCTGTTCATTACCTCAACATGCTGGCGCTGGGTGTGCTGGGTGCCGGAGCTGCTTTTAGTAATCCCCAGGTATTGCTGGCTCCCTTCAATCCTGCCACCCTCAACCTGGCACTTATAGGTCTTTCGCTTATATGTCTGATCCACCTCAAAGACCTGCCCTATGCCGCAAACTGTAAAACCAAACCATTATGAGCTCTATCTACCAAAAAGTGCTGGGAGAAGATTTTAGTAAGCTTCATCCTAAAATACAAAAGCGTTTCGGCTTTAGCAGCGAAAACAAAATAGCCTCTGTGGGCATAGGTATCATGGAAGAGGTATGGCTGGGAAAATTCTACACCCTCCCCTTCCTCTATATCGGCACCTGGCGCAACATTATGTTTCCGCAAAGGGGCCGCAATGTTCCCTTCACCATCGAAAATTATGCCTACCAGGATTCCTTTGGCAGAGAAACCGTTACCTGGGTACGCAGCTACCAGTTTCCGCTAAACAAAAGGCGCTTTGATGCAACCATGATCTACAGTAAACAGCGGCAGAGAATAATTGATTACCTGGGCACCCATCAGCACCTTGCTGTAGACATACACCTGGAGGTAGCCCAAAACGGGGGGCTACGCCTTATCTCCGGAGATCAGCGCTTTTATGAAGGCCTGCTGGGCTTTCGCTTTCCCATGCTTTTTTCGGGCTATGCCGATGTGTGTGAGTGGTATGATGATGCCGAAGAGAAATATAAAATATCAGTATCGGTCAGCAACAAAGCCTGGGGCAGGCTTTTTGGCTACCGGGGCAGCTTTGATGTGGAGTATGTCCCGATTACAGATAAGGCAGAAATACCCCGGCATGTGCTACCGGTACGGGAAGAGGCACGTGAGTAGGGCTCCTACATAGTAGCTTGTACTGCATGTAGTTTACTACGGAAGCAAAAAAATTAAAATCATAGCGAATCTGCCCCCTTAAGTTCGTCCTTTTATCTATAAACTAATCATCATGCCTGCTAAAACATTTCTGACAGCCGAATGGCGCAAGCTAATCATGGCTAATTATGCCGTAAATCCTAAACTGCTGGAACCCTACCTGCCCTATGGTACCGAGCTGGATTTATGGCAGGGACAATGTTACGTGAGCCTGGTAGGCTTTTTATTTCAGAAAGTACGTTTAAAGGGCATTCCTGTTCCCTTTCACACCACTTTCCCGGAGGTAAACCTGCGCTTTTATGTGCGCTTCAAAAGTGGGGAGGGCTGGCGCAGGGGCGTGGTGTTCATCAAAGAGATAGTACCCCGCCCGGCACTTACACTGGTGGCCCGTACCTTTTACGGGGAACCTTACCAAACCATGCCTATGCAATACTGCCTGGAAGAAAAATCAGATTTACTCCAGGCAAGCTATAGCTGGAAGTACCAGCGCTGGCACCACCTTTCTGTAGCAGCTAAAAACAAAGCCAGTGCTATAGAAAAGGGCAGCGAGGCAGAGTTTATAACCGAACATTACTGGGGCTATACAAAAAGGGGTGAACAGCACACAAGCGAGTATGAAGTAGTGCATCCGGTCTGGGAGCAATATCCCGTTACTGCGCATGATATCGATGCTGACTTTGGTTTGTTATACGGGCAACAGTTCAACTTTCTGACGAACACAAAGCCTAATTCCATAATTCTGGCAGAAGGCTCACCCATTGCTGTACGGATGGGATTGAAGGTATGATTTAGCCAGCTTTAGCGGGCAGGCAAGTAGCCAAACAACCTAACCTTCTGCCACTACTACTATTCAGCCGCTATTGAAGTGGCCTGCATAAAAAAGCCACTACCCATCAACACGGGCAGCGGCTTTATCTATCTTCTAACTTCTTTCTTCTAATCTAACCTCCGGCAGCCCTTCTCCTAACGGCGGCTGTTGCTGCTGCGCTGCATGGGGTTAGCGCCAGAGCTGCCACGTGGTGCCTGCTGCTGCTTGAACAGTTCGAAACGGCTCGGCCGGTCCTGAGCAGGCCAGTAGTTGTTGTCTTCGTCAATGTCAGCGGTTTCGCGGAACGGATCGAGCACAATGCTTTTTACTGGTTTACTCTTGGCAAACACCTTGCTTACTTTGTTTTCGTTTTTGCGCCAGATCTCTGCCGGCATGTACTGTATCTCATTGGTACCGTCGGTAAAGTTCCACTGTACCACCACCGGCATGATGAGCCCGCCTTTATTGCGGAGGTTCAGCTCATAAAAATGCCACTGGGCATCCATCGCCTCCCGCTCTTCTTTGGTAAGCGATTTGCGGTAACGCTCATAAGCTTCAACATCCTGCCTGTTTACTTCGAACTCATTGTAGTTGTTGTAGAAATCGCGCAGGGCCGGATTGTTTTCTACAGCTGTTTTAGGCACCTCTTTTTCGTTACGGCTACGGGCAATGTGGTTGGCCTCGCGCAGTGCCAGCTCCTGCTTCAGCACATTTTCTACCCGGGGGTCTTTGGTATCCATCTGGAAGTACCTCACGTCCTCCAGGGCAATATCCACATGATCGGTGGTGTAGAACCAGCCTTTCCAGAACCAGTCCAGGTCTACACCAGAGGCATCTTCCATGGTGCGGAAGAAATCTTCAGGCGTTGGGTGCTTGAAAGCCCAGCGCTGTGCATAGGTTTTAAAAGCAAAATCGAACAACTCCCGGCCCATTACCGTCTCGCGTAAAATATTGAGGGCTGTGGCAGGCTTGCCGTAGGCGTTGTTGCCAAACTGCAGGATCTGTTCAGAGTTGGTCATGATAGGGCGCTGGGTATCTTTGGCGCTCTTCATGTAAGGCACAATTTTATGGGCAGGACCGCGGCTGCTGGGGTAATCGCGCTGCCACTCCTGCTCTGCCAAAAACTGCACAAAGGTATTCAGGCCTTCGTCCATCCAGGTCCACTGGCGCTCATCCGAGTTGATGATCATGGGGAAGAAGTTGTGACCCACCTCGTGGATGATCACCGAGATCATGCCGTACTTGATGCGCTCGCTGTAGGTGCCGTCTTTTGCAGGCCTGCCGTAGTTAAAGCAGATCATGGGGTATTCCATGCCATTGCTGGCCTCTACGGAAATTGCAACCGGGTAAGGATAAGGAACAGTATACCTGCTGTACACCCGCAGCGTGTGCACCACGGCTTCGGTAGAGTACTGTTCGTACAAGGGGTTGGCTTCTTTGGGATAATAGCTCATGGCCATAACCGTTTTACCGCCTACTTCCACACCCATGGCATCCCAAATGTATTTGCGGCTGCTGCCAAAGGCAAAGTCGCGCACGCTATCGGCATGGTATACCCAGGTTTTGGTTTCTTTAGCCCTATTTTTCTCTTTTCTTTCAGCCTCTTTCTGGCTTACAATCACCACAGGCTTTGCAGAAGTCCGGGCCCTCTGGAACAGTTGGTGCTGCTCTTTGGTAAGCACTTCTTCGGGGTTTTGCAACACGCCAGTAGATGCCACAATATGATCTGAAGGCACCGTGATGCGCACCTTGTAGTTACCGAAAGGAAGCGCAAACTCACCACTGCCTAAAAACTGCTTATGTTGCCAGCCCTGAAAATCGGAATAAACGGCCATGCGTGGAAACCACTGGGCAATGGTGTAGAGGTAATTGCCATCTTCAGGAAAAAACTCAAAGCCACCACGATCGCTCAAAATACCGCGGTCGTTAATATTGTACCACCACTCCACGTTAAAGCTCATCTTTTCACCCGGCTTCAGGGGTTTGGCCAGGTCTACACGCATCATGGTTTTATTCACTGTGTAGGTCAGCGCCTCACCATTCGCGGAGGTAACCTTCTGTATTTTAAAACCACCATCGAAGCCATAGCCTATAATTTTGCGCAGGCTGCCGATGGTCATTTTATCTTCTATGCTGTTGGTTTCGGTGCTGTAGGTATCAGAATCTGAGGCACGCATGTTCTGATCGAGCTGCAGCCAGAGGTAGTGCAGTTCATCAGGCGAATTGTTAAAATAAGTAATGGATTCTTTACCCGTTATTCGCTGGTTATCGTCGTGCAGGGTAACTTCTATGTCGTAGTCGGCCCGTTGCTGCCAGTACTGATGACCAGGTGCACCAGAGGCGGTGCGGTACACGTTTGGAGAGCGCAGTTCGCTATCCAGCTGCTCAAATTTTCTTTTATATACATTCTCTTCCTGTTGCTCCTGCGCAAAAGCCATCAGGCCTGCACTCATCATCAGGGCCAGAACTGCCCATTTTTTTATCATACCAATGTTAAATAATTATTCACAATAACCAATTTAGTAACGAATTAAGGATTACCAAATTTTATTTTGGAGGATAAGCATAATAGCCATGCCCACAATGGTGGCCGATACTCCCAGGATCCACTCCCGTTTATTCACCCCGGCTACCACCACAATCAGGCCGGCAATCAGCAAGAAGAACAGTACAATCACCACCTGGCCTACCTCTATACCAATATTATAGGCCAGCAGCGGCTCAATAATAGAGGCTCTCCGGCCAACCATAGCCACCAGGTCTCTTGCCAGGCCTAACCCATGAATCAGGCCAAAAGCAAATGCATAAAAATAATTTAAATGCAACCTTCCGCTGCCGGAAGAAAAATCGGGCTGCCGCCGAAAAATATTGCTGGCAGCCGTGATAAGAATGGTTACAGGAATAAGAAATTCCACCCAGGCAGGGTTAGCCCTGAACACATCAAAAGCAGCCAGCGCCAGGGTTACCGAGTGGCCAAGGGTAAAGGCTGTTACCAGAATCAGCACCTTTCTCCAATCCCGCAGGGTATACAAGGCACTAAGTGCCAGAATGAATAAAATATGATCTAATGCCCTGAAATTTAAAATATGCCCAATCCCCAGCTGAAAGTACATTTGAAAAGTACTCATACACCAAACTCGTATTTTTAAAAGGAATTTGCAAAATTACGGCTTTCGTGGAATTTCAGTACCTATTTTCTGCGTTAAAGTTGAGTTTGGTCCTTTTTTTGTAAATAAACCCTGCATGATACCTAATTACTTGCTTCTGCTGATCGTTGGCTGGTTCCACCCTCTACATCTTAGCGTAAGCGAGGTGGTGCTGAATCCCAAAAGTGGCAGCCTTGAAATTTCTCACCGAATTTTTTTAGATGATCTGGAAGCAGACCTGCAGGAGCGGTATGGAAAACAGATTGACCTGATCAATCCTGCCGACCCGGAGTTTGTACAGGAGCTCGTAGGCAATTACCTGGAACAGCATTTCAGAATACAGGTAAACGGCAAAGCTGTACAGGCCCGTTACCTGGGCTTTGAAATTGAAGAAGAGGCAATCTGGGCCTATATGGAGGTGCCTAAAGTCAGGCAGGTATCCAGCATCAATGTGCAAAACAGGCTTTTCTTTAAGCGTTTTAACGACCAGGTAAACCTGGTAAATGTAACCGTGGGCAATAAAATTAAAAGCATGCGTCTGCAGGCCGATAATGATAACGGTACGCTTAAATGGTAGTTTAATATGCTAATGCCGCAATGGGCTAACGTGCTAAATATTAAATGTGACGGAATGGCCGGAGTGCATACCCGTTGCGCCTGATGTATTGATACTTATTCTTCTTCCTTATATCCATCAGCATTGGCAAAGGGCGCCTGGGCTAATTCATGCCATTTTCTGGCATCGTGCCGCAGCAGCGTAATGCCCTGAACGGGCCAGCTGGCTTTAAATTCTTTTTCCTGATAGATCTCCCAGGCTTCCTTAAACCGTTCTTTCTTTAAGTCTCTGAAAGCAAGCGTTATGTGTGGGTGGAAAGGCTTTTTTTTGTAATCGGCATTAAAAACATTGAAGCTGCGCTTCATCAGTTCATGCACATCTGACTGCAGGCGACTAAGTATAGCATTGGGCACTACATGCAGAAAAAGTACCCGGGGCGGAAAAGCGCCAAAGCCATCTATCTCTGTATTGAAAGTATTGTAGCCTTCTGCCAGCTCCTGCAGCGCTTCTATTACGGCCCGCTCCCTGTTTTGCTTTAGCTCAAATGGCATGTGCAGGGTAATGTGTGCCGGGGAATTCAGGGAAGCTTTGCTGCCGTAAGTATCGCGCATGTGCTCCTTCAGGGCCCAGGCTTCCGAGCGGAGGGGCTCAGGAGGTACAAGCGCAATGAAATATAAATTTTCTGTAGCCGGCATGCCCTTTTTTACGCCCTTTGATAGACTATGGTTATAAAAAAAAGCCACCCATCAATGGGTGGCTTCTGAAATTATTGAGGCTCCTGATCAGAAAAACAGCTTCAGACCTAATTGTACGTTGCTCATATCCAGAGACAAACCGAATGAGCTGTCTTTTCTCATATCTACGTCTCCATTATTATCAGGATTCTCAGTCCTGGTTGATCTGTAGCCAAAGTATCCGGCGGTTAACTCAACACCAAATCTGTCGGCTGGTCTAAACACTACACCAGGCCTTAAGCCAAGATTGAATACCGATGCCTGATTATACTTTACAGTAGTATTATTATCGTCGTCTATTCTTGTTGTTTTTCCGCCACCGATTCCTAAACCGGCTTCGCCAAAGAAGGCAACTGTTTCAGCAAGAGAGAAATACTTTCTCACATAAGGTTCAAAAGTAGTCTGGCCAGTGATATACCTCAGGTCGCTGTTGAAACTACTGGACCAGGCCTGTCTTGTAATGCCCAGTGTCAGGCCTGCTTCAAGATCATCGGCAAAGAAATAGCCAACCGATGGAGAAAGTTTAAAATAAGTGCCTAGGTCACCCTCTACAGTTCTGTTGTTGTCATACTCGTACTTAGACTTCTCAGAAGAAAAAGCAACTCCTCCTCCAACACTAAGCGTACCTGCACTAAACTGCCCATAAGCGCTGGTAATGCCAAGCATGGCCACCAACGTTGCAACCAACATCTTTTTCATGTGTAAATAATAAAGTTTGATGGCGCAAGTATATGAGTATTGTAAGTACTGAATGAATCGTAAATATCCTAAAAAATAGCTACGTAAGGTTAAAGCATCAATTGCCTTATTTTTTAGCTTTTCATCTGGGATATCAGATCCGGAACTGCTTCTAATGGTGCTACCTGGTTACAGCACTCCTGATACAGAGATAAATTGTATCCGGAAACTGCTTTAGCACAAGACTATTTGCCTAAGAGGTAAATGACTGAAAACGTAAGGAATTTATTGCGCTCCTTTTTATTTGCATCCATTTCTTTGTAGAGATCCTTCCAAACAAGCGTATATCTTGCATCTACTAAAATGTTGTGCCCGGCTACCGGAAGCATAACACCCCCACCGAATGAGGCTCCTACCTCAAAACGATTAGCATGCTCTTTGCTTACCTCTACAAATTCCTCTGTTTTGATCTGATCGTATTCATCCACAAACTTTACTTTCAGATCGTAGCTGAATGGCTGGGTTACTTCATTTTCAGTGTAGTTGCCATTACCCTTGTACCTGCCACTTAACCAGTAACTTAAGGCAGGACCTGCGTTTACATAGCCTTTCACGGCACTGCCAAAAGTGCCCCTAAGAAGCAATGGCATATCTATGTAATTGGTACTGAAGGTTTCTTCTTCTGTACCGCTAATGGTTGAGCTGCCTAAAGCATATTTATATCCTTTTTGCGAAAAAGATATTTCGGGTGCAAAGGAGAACATTTCAGTAAACTTAATATTTGAGGCTACACCAATATTTAAACCTGCTGCATAGCCTACTCCATCTGCTACTTTATCTTCCCTGTCTCCCAGGTCCATGGTAGCAACGTTTACACCCACCCTGGGCCCAATTTGCACCTGAGCCTGAGCCAGTGCTGCTGTTCCAAGCAGCGCCAGCGTTAGAAATACCTTTTTCATATAGTTATTGTTGAGTAGTTTGATGGTACAATTATAGGAGTAAAGTAGCATCAAATGTGCAGGCGTGTAAGAAGAATAATAATATTACAAAAAATCAATTCTGTACTATTAAAGCTGCACCTACCAACAACCAGATCCTGTTGCGCTTTTCCGCCACTAACGCGCTGGCAGGAGCATGCACTCCGCAAAAGCGTTATTATGAAATAGTTTGATGTATAGTAGAAGGGAGAGTCTTGTCTAAAACTCCTCAAAAAGCTTTCCATCTACGTTTTCGGCTACCCTGATATCGCTGATCTGGCGTTCGCCTCTATCGCCGGAAAGAAGTATATCACCATGCTGTTGATAATCCTGCCAGGGCGACCTGAAATTAGGTGTATCCATTGCAGCGTTTTCGTAATAAGCCCAGGCTTTTACCAGGCTATCGGCAGGATCTATATAAACACGGTATTTGTTCTGAGGTGTGTAACCAACTTCTTTAAAGCGCAACTCCAGCACTTCGGCCTCTTTTCCTCCTGTCAGCGTATCTTTACCGGCGTAGGTGAGGGTAACCCCGCTGTCTTTAAGCTTATAAGGCATAACAAGCCAGTAGCTGTCGTTTACCCAAATCTGTTTACCCTTTTCTATCCACTCTTTACGCTCCTGCTCGTCTGTTATCTCTTTCCCTGCTGTTTGTACCCGGCCACTATCCTCATTAATGTTAATGAGGTAAATGCTACTATCTTTTGGTACTTCTATACGTACCCTGCCGGTGTGCTTATCCCACAGCAGTTTACGGTTGCCAAAAAAATTCCAGCCGATGTAGCGGGTATTATCCCAGGCCTCCCGGCCTCCCTGTGCCCTCATCACAGCATCGGCCCACATAATAGCCTGCGGGTCGGAACCCTCTTGGTCGAAGCCATCTGCAGCAGGATTATCACCCCCCTGGTTAGTGTTGTTATTGTCGCCACACCCCAGCAATGCCAGCGGCAAAAGAATTAAAAGCAGCTTTTTCATGGTAAAAGCTACAAAAAATGCTGCACATACCAGCAAAAGCTTTTACTTTCTCAATCCTGATAAAATAGTATATGCCGGCAACAAGAGCATTCACAAAAAGCCACTGCAACCAATTAGCTGGTCTATATTCATTCATTCACCCATTTATCAAGCATCCAGCCAGGCCTTAAATTCATTTACCCGCTCCCGGCTCACCAGGGCTTCTTTATCCTCTGCATGCTGCAGCACTACTTTCAGGCGGCTGCCACTGTAGGCAACTATGTTTTTGATGGCCTCCACCCGCAGCATTACCTGCCTGTTAATACGAAAAAACAGGGCCGAATCAAGTAACTCCTCCAGCTGGTTAAGCGAATAATCTACCAGGTACCGCTTTCCCGCTGTAGTAGTGAGAAAGGTTACTTTTTCTTCATTCCAGAAATAGAGGACATCGTCTACCTGCACGGTATGCAGCTGCTCCCCCAGGCGAATCAGAAAACGCTGCTTGTACTGCTGTGTAAGCTGCTGGCGCAGGCGCTCATAGGTGACAGGTTCGGGAAAAATCGACTGCTCCTGCTGCACACGGCTGTCTGAGAATGGCTGTCGCACAGTTCCCCGGATCTGATGATACTTCTGCAGGGCAGCCCCCAGCTCTTCTTCCTCAATGGGCTTAAGCAGGTAATGGATGCTGTTAAGCTTAAAGGCCCGAAGGGCGTAGGCATCGAAAGCGGTGGTAAAAATTACCGGAAACTGCAGCGGACAGTGCTCGAAAATTTCAAAGCTAAGTCCATCACCCAGCTGAATATCCAGAAAAGCCAGGTCGGGCGCACCATGCTCCTCAAGCCAGTGGCATGCAGCCTTTACACTGGCGGCCCTTCCGGCCACTTCGGCCCTGGGCTCCAGCCGCCTGATGAGCTTCTCCAGCCGGTCGGCGGCCAGCTTTTCATCTTCTACTATAAGTACTCTCATGCTTTTGGTAGTTTAAGCAGGGGGAGGCTTACCTTAAAACACCCCTCTGTTTCCTCTATGCCTACTGCTCTATCGGTTAAATATTTGTAGCGGTTGGTAAGATTACTTAGCCCTACTCCTGTTCCGGAGGCGGGAATAGTGCGCCGCTGCAGTTTGTTCTCCACCACCAGCCAGCTGTTTTCCTTTCGCAGTACCAGCCGCAGGGGCTGCTTAGCATCCAGCACATTGTGCTTCAGGGCATTTTCGGCCAGCAACTGCAGGGCCAGGGGCGGCACTCCCTCTTCTTCTCCTACCTGCTGCGGCCACTCTACCTGCAGGGTATTTGGTTGACGAATTTCATGCAGGAACAGGTAGCTGCGCAGAAATTCAAGCTCCTCCTGCAGGGGCACTACCTCCACCTCGCGCTTCTCCAGCACATAGCGGTACACCCGGCCCAGCTGGCGTACAAATCGCTCGGCTTCATCGGCATCCTGGTGCACCAGTTCGCTTAGTACATTCAGGCTGTTAAATAAAAAATGAGGATTAACCTGGTTGCGCAGCGAATCATACTGGCTGGCCACATGCGCTTTCTCCAGCCGTTCTTTATCAATGGCTGCCTGCCGCCAGTTCAGTAAAAATTCACGGGCGTGCAGCACCACAGAAATAATAGCCGTAATAGACATGGTTACCAGCAGGGACTGCAAATAGGTTCGCCGCGAAAACTCCTGCTCATTCACCCATTCTATAGTTTCAATAATTAGCACGTAAATGCCGGTGGTGTAAAGCACCATGAGCAGCACCCCGGCAGAAAAGCGCAGGCTTGGCTTCTCTACCCAGCTGATTCGGGCATCAAGCCAATCGGTGATCCAGCCGTTACCAATCCACATGGCAGCCACCACCGTGAAGGTGTACATAAAATTGCGCAGGATGCCAGCAGGCTCCTCTACCCTGCCCCATACGTTGAGAATGGTAAGGCCCAGGCTAAGCAAAAACATGCCTAGTAAATGAGAGCGCCAGTTGGTTTTATTTACAGCTTCGAGTGACATAATGTAAGCAAGGTACTGCTGATTTGTTCATGCTGCTGCAGCTACTCCGGCAGAAACCTTTGTTGCCTGTTCTTCTTAAAAGCATCAAGTGGCCGGCAATTTTAAAAGTGGTAAGCCTACCCTGAAATGCGTATCGCTTTGCTCCACCGCTACAGCTTTGGTTGTTAAATATTTATAGCGGTTAATCAGGCTGCCCAGGTCGGGCCCATCGGCAGCCTGCTGGCCGGCCTGCAGGCTGTAGCCGAACAGCAGGTAATCATTATCCACCTTAAAGCTAAGAGATAGGGGCTGCCCGGCTGCTGCTACATGGTTTTGGATGGCGTTTTCTACCAGCAGCTGCAGGGCCAGGGGTGGCAGTGCATGCGTCTCACTTAGCAATTCCGGACATTGCAGCTGCAGCTTATAGGGCTGCAGGCTATCCTGCAAAAAAACAAATCGCTTTATAAAATCCAGTTCCTCCTGCAGCGAAACCAGCTCTGCATCACGCTTTTCCAGCACATAACGGTACACGCGGCTAAGTTTGCTTACAAATTGTTCTGCCCTATCGGCATCCTGGTGCACCAGCTCTGCCAGCACATCGAGGCTGTTAAAGAGAAACTGCGGATTAACCTGGTTTCGCAGGCTCTGGTACTGGCCCACAATATGCTCCTTTTCCAGCTGCTCCTTATCAATAGCCGTTTGCCGCCAGTTAATCAGAAATGTACGTGCATGCTGAAACGGAGAAATAAAGGCAGAAACAGCAATAGAAATAAACAGATTTCGCTGGTAATCCTGTCTGCTGATCTCCCAATTGAGGTACCACTCCAGCAGTTCCATCACAACAATGTTAACCAGCAAGGTGTACGAAATAAAAGAGATGATTCCCAGTGTTAAGCGCAGGGCAGGCTGCTGTGTCCAGCTGAGATACTTGTTCAGCAAGCGGTTAATGTTTGTAAGGCCCAGCCACAAGGCAGCGGTAAGGATGAGCGTAACCACAAAGGACACAATCCACTGGTAACTTCTCCAATCACTACCCGCCACCACAAAGGTGAGCGCAAAACTTAAGAGCGCAATTACTCCAATTTTTTTAGTCCAAACCGATTTGCGCATTGCCAGCCACATGACCAAAGGTAAATTTTTATAGATTAAATTGCTATTCTGCTGTAGCGGACTGGCACTGAAGCTGCATATGTGCTGCTGTTGATGCTCCCCAGGCTGGCCTGAATGATTTTTCCTCCATTGCCTTTGCCTCTGCCTCGTATAGTTCACTGGCTTTGCTGATGAGCCTGCAGGCCTCGTCGGTGGAGGATTTCATGAACTGGGCGGCCCCCCATTGCATTTGCCCCATCAGCAGCAAAGCCCTGGGATTCCGGGGATCTGCGGCAAGCGCCTGCTGCAGGAGCTGGTAGATCTTTGGCGACCACTGTGGCCCCCTGCTGGCAGGATCGGCCGACATGTACAGGATGTGCTGGAAACCCTTGAGAGTTAACAACTCACTATTTCCGGGCTGCTGCTTTAGCTGTTGTTCAATATCTGCCAGAACCCCCTCCAGCTGCTGGTCTTTTTCCCTGCCGGCTGGCAATTTGCTTATGCTATTCAGCTGGGCGAAGGTTTTATAATAGCCAGGCAGCCATTCGCCGGGAGCAGCATCCACAATCCGGGAAAAAGTATTGGCAGTGGCGTTATAATCATCTGCCGATTTTGCCTGCTGCAGCTGTGCCAGCCCTTTCTGCATGGCTTTTGCATAAGCAGCGCCCTCCTGTGCTGTTACATAGAGGAAGGGAAGGAAAAGAAAGGCCAGGATAAATATTACATTTTTCATAATTATAAATGTTTATGTGTTGATAGATTGATGATTAGGTGATGAAGAGTGTAGAGGTAATGAGCATACTTGCTAAGGGAGAGGCGCGTTTGCTAGGCCTGCTGCAGCTTAAAGATTATCTAACTGATTCTTCTGCTTATCGTGGCTCAGGGTAAGAAACAAGCCTACAAAAACGAAGCGTTTTGCTGCGGTGCCAATGGCCTGTTCCTGGTACAAACCGTTAGTTCCCGGCTCGTTTGCATATTGGTAAGTATAGGCCTCGCCACCCCCCAGCACATTGGTTACTGCCGTATAAAGAATAAGATTTTGCTTCCAGAGCCAGGCCCAGTTCAGGCTAAGGTTCTGCTGCAGGGGCGCAGTTTCGTTCATAAAGCCCGGGGTATTGGGGTTTTCGTAGCGGCGGCCGCTGTTGATGGCAAAAGAACCTCCCACCTGGCTGCGTAAACTGCTGATAAAGTATTTGTACACTATACCCAGTGAATGTTTTACTGCAAAGGGCGGAGTTACCGCTTCCGGATAATTGGCCCACTGGCGGCGGCTGTCCACAAAAGAGTAGCTGATCCAGTAGTCGGTGCCCTTCAGGGATTTTCTATCCCTCCAGAAAACCTCCAGGCCTGTGGCATAGCCAGTACCTGTTGCCGCAAGTGCTGTGGCACCTTCTGCATTTGCTGTAAAAAGGGGCAGCTGGCTGTAATTTTTATAGTAAGCCTCGGCTCTTAAAATACGACTTTTGGGCTGGTACTGATAGTTAAGCACCAGGTGCTGGCTTTTTCCCTCCTGCAACTGTGGTGCCTGCCACAGCCACTCCTGCTCCGCCTCCTGGGAGTAAACACCCCCGGCCAGCGAAAGCTGTTGTTCCTTGCTTAGTTGATAGGCCATGGAAAGGCGGGGCAGTATTTCTACTGTTTCTGTACGGCTGCTGTTGTTTACCCGCACACCTGCCCGCAGCACCAGCTTTCGGCCTGCCTGCCAGTCGGCTTCGGTCCAGGCTGCGCGGCGCCACCAGCTTTGGCTGCGGCTTAATTTCTCCTGCTCTCCCGCCTGCAGAAAGCTTTCATCTACCTGTGGGCGCTCCAGCTCCATTCCGCCATTGATTCTAAAGCTGCGGCTCAGGTCGCCCTCCAGCTTACTTTTCAGGTGCAGTAGGCTGCTTTGCTGATGGAGGCGGGATCCATTAGGAATCAGCTCTGTTTTGTCGAGTGAAAGTGCCGCACCATTCGTTACCACCCAGTTTTTATTCAGGGGCTGTATTAATTTCAGTTGCCCGTAATGATTCTCATTTTTCATCTCCAGCTCCAGCTCACCACTTTCCCGGGTAATATCGGGTTGGCTAAGGTGCAGGCCACCACGGCGGCTGTCCATCATGAGCTGTAGCTTGCCACCGCCCAGGGGCTGCTGCCACACCAGGGCTCCGCCAATATTCTCCGGCGCCTTGTGAAAATTGTACTCCTGCGGCATCAGCGACATATAGGGTGCCAGGTTGGTGTACTCCAGCTGCGCGGCCATGCCACCCTTTCCTAGCTGGCGCTGGTGGGCCACAGATCCGCCCACCGTCATCAGGCTAAAATCTGTCTGCTCGGCTGCTCCTATAAAATTACGGTTATCCATGCCCAGCACAGCCGAGAGCGCCTCGCCCCATTCTGCAGAATAGGCTCCGCTGCTGAACTTAAAGCCCTGGAACATGGCGGGAGAAAAACGGCCTCTCGCCGGCAGGTTCTGTACACTGGCGCCGTAAGGATTTTGCACTGCCATCCCATTGATGTAGAAGCGGCTTTCGCCGGCGCTGCCGCCCCGTATAAAGAGGCGTCCATCTTCAGAAACAGCACTTACACCTGGCAGGGTCTGGATGGCACCTATCACATCGCCCAGGGCCGATGCAGTGGTCAGCACATCCTGGGTGCTGAGAGAGGCTGCCCTGCTTACATCAGAAGCCTCGAAGGTACCGGCCGTGATGACCACCTCCCCCAGCTGTGCAGGCTCTTCTTTCAGCAGCACCTCCACCCAAACGCTGTCTTTCTCAGTAAGCGTTAGAGGCTTTTTAAATTCCCTGTAGCCAATATAGCGTACCACCAGGGTATAAGCACCGGCTTCAGGGGCGTTAAAACTAAAATCTCCTGCTGCTGAAGTGGTGGCCCCCTCAAAGGTACCTTCCAGAAATACATTGGCACCCGGCAGGGTCTCCCCTTTTAGGGTACTTACACGTCCGCTCAGGCTGGGTTGTGCGGCAGCCTGCAGGCTTGCGAAAAAGAACAGGAGGTAAAAAATAGGCTTCATAGCTTTCGGGTTTGTTTCTGCTAAATTGGCCTTTTGGGTACCCCCATAAAATTTTATCTGCCCGAGCTGTTGAATAGATGGGATGAGCTGTGGAATAGTGGGATGAACTGTTTGCGAAGAGCCACTATTTGGGTTGATATCACCTGCCTGCCTCTTTGCGCACTGCTAAACCTGCAGCGAATAAATGTTAACTACCTGAATCTTTACCCATACCCCCTGTCGCATCAGGATATACAGCTATAATATCCAGTACAACTATGTTATGTTACAACAAAAGTGCTTAACTTATATCCACTCCAGCTTAAACACATGTGAAGCATCAGCATGAAATTTTTCAGAGCGCTTTGTGTACTTATTATTTTTTTTAGCCTCAATGCCCTTGCTCAAAAGCAAGCCAATATCTGGTATTTTGGTCAACTGGCAGGATTAGACTTTAATTATAACCCACCTAAACCACTTTTAGATGGCGCCTTGGGTTCACACGAGGGTTCTGCAGCCATGGCTGATGGAAATGGCAGGCTGCTGTTTTATACCAATGGCATAACTGTCTGGAACAAAAATCACCAGGTGATGGAAGCTGGAGACGAGCTGGGTGGCCATCATTCTGCCCGCCAATCTGCCGTAATTGTGCCTAAGCCTGCGGCAGCAGGTATTTACTACATCTTAACCGTTGATGCGCTTGAACGAGGTTTCAGAAATGGATTGACATATTCTGTGATAGACCTGACTGCTAATGGCGGATTGGGCAGGGTAATTGAAAAAGGGGTACAGCTACATGCACCAGGGTCAGAAGGCTTATCAGTTATAGGCAGCTGCATGGATGGTGAGGATCGCGAGTACTGGGCACTTTCAGCCAGTAAAGATGAGCTGGGCAAAATTTTTGCCTATAAAATCGATCAGGGCGGAATCCATAAAAACCCTGTTACTTCTTCCCTCACTGTAAACCAGATGATCAATTACATTAAATTTTCTCCTGCAGGCAATAAAGTAATCATGATCGCTGATGAATTGAGCGCTAGTGAAAGTGCTACACTAATTATTGCTGAATTTGATTTTACAGATGGTAAAATATTTAGTCCTAAGTATCTAAAAGTAGATGGAACTACACATTTTAACCAGGCAGAATTCTCTCCCGATGGCAAATACCTTTATGCCAGTAGCGGAAATAAGATACTGCAAGTTGATTTAAGCCTCCCCGATTATCCGGTTAAGAATGTATTGGAAATCAGCATGGGTGTTATCGGCGACTTTCAGCTGGCTCCTGATGGCAACCTTTACATAAATACAGGCTATGGGATAGACGGAAGCATCTTATCCATGATAAGAAATCCAAATGAAGAGGAGTTTCAGAAAAATTATGTAGAACAGGCTGTTGCTTTAGGGGGGCGAAAGCCTGGCCTGGGCCTGCCCAATTTTATAAGAAGCTATTTTTACAATGGCCTTATTGCCGATGCAGGTGCAGATACTATTGTCTGTTCCAGTCAGAGGCTTGCCATAGGCGCACAGCCACAGAATGGCACTACCTACCATTGGTCTCCGGGCACCCATTTGAGCAGCAGCACAGTTGCCAATCCCTTCTTCCAGTTTCACAACACAGGAGCTGAGGTGCAGGAGTTTGAATATATCTTAACAGCCACAAATGAACACTGTATCAGGAAAGATACCCTAAAGCTGCAGGTATATCCTGCCCCGCCCGATAAAATCCTGGGCACCAAATCTGTTTGTCCGGGGGTAGAAGGCGTAGCCTACAGCGTGCAGCAAAAAGAGTTTTACAGCTATCAGTGGCAGGTAGAGGGCGGCACCATTACCGCCGGGCAGGGCACCAATACAATATTGATCGACTGGGGACCCACGAATCCTGATGCCAAAGTTACACTCACCAGCACCAGCAGCAAAGGTTGCGAAACTGCAGTGCTTACGTTGCCCGTGCGCATTAATGTGGAGCTGGATACGGAAACGCCCCAGGGGCCTGAGCAGGTGTGCCTGAACGAGCGTGAGCAGGTGGTGTACAGCGTTACCAATACCGCGGGCTCTGTCTATACCTGGGACATAGCCGGCGGCGTGATTACTGCCGGCCAGGGCACTCACCAGGTGCTGGTAGACTGGCAGGGGCTGGGTATCCATCAGCTCTGGCTACAGGAAAGGAGCATTACCAGGGATACCATCTGTTTTGGCACTTCCGATCAGCTGGAGGTGCTGGTGTATCAGGACACTACTAAAATTGCGCTGGATTGGGTGAGCCTAAGCCTGGAGGATGATACACAGGCTGAAGCGCAGGGAAACCTGGCGCTTGGCGCCCTGGCCTCATCTGGATTTACCCTTTACCGCCGCCCCTGGGGCAGCGAAACCTGGCTTGAAGTGGGAAGCGCGGTAAAAGACCATATTTCCTATACCGATGGGCCGCTGGAGTCTGATCTGTACAGCTATGAATACCTGCTTTCCTCTCAAAACCCCTGCAACCAGTCCATCACCAGCCCTCCCCACAGAACCATGCTGCTAAAGGGAGAACCCGATCCTTTAACTGATAAAGTGTACCTGGAATGGAACCCTTACCAGGGATGGCCGGAAGGCGTAGAGAAGTACGAAGTCTGGAGAAAGCTGGATGAGCAGGAGCATTATCAGCTCCTGGCTGTTACTGATGCGCAAAACCAACAGTTTATGGCTACAAATGCTGCCGATGGCTTTACCCATCACTACAGGATCAAAGCTGTGGAAAGGGGCAGTGGTTACACTTCCTGGTCGAATGAGATCAGCCTCAGCTTTACACATGATCTCATGATTCCCAATGTTTTCACCCCCAATGGCGATGAGTTCAATGCCACTTTTGCCATTAAAAAGCTGGAGATGTATCCCGATAATGAGCTGACCATTTACAACAGATGGGGCCAGGTGGTTTTCAAAAAACAGGGATACAACAATGATTGGGATGGGTCAGGGGCTACACCAGGGGTATATTTCTATTCCTTAACATTAGATAGCAGGCAAAAGCATTATAAAGGCTGGGTAATGATTGTAACGACCAACAAAGATTTACATTAGTTTTATTTAACCATAACACTATCATGCTCAATGCTTTAAAACCCATCATCTGCACCACTTTTCTTGTGCTGGCTGTTAGCCTGCAGCTACTGGCACAAAAAGAAGCTGCGCCCTTTACTGCAAAAAATGCTGTTTATCTTGAGCTGGGGGGTAATGGTGTATTTTACTCCCTCAACTATGAAAGAATGGTTTATCAGAAAGGAATGTTCAAATCTGCGGCACGTATAGGTTTTTCAACATTTCCTAAAAAAATAGAGACTGAAACTAAAACCTATTGGAATGCAGCGCTCCCCCTGGAGCTGTTAGGATTGATTGGCCGCAGCAAACATCATCTGGAATTTGGTGTTGGCTATACGCCTTATTACTATGCCGATACTAAATTTGAAGTAGGAAGCAGGGGCTTTGAGTTTGATCGTTATCGATTTACCGCTATTGTGCCCTTTCGCATTGGTTACAGGTATCAAAACCCTGATGGAGGATTTTTATTCCGGGTTGGCTATATGCCGACTATGGATTTTCATCCGGATAGACACCAGCCATGGAACCTGGTGTATGGTGGCATTAGCATTGGCAAAAGTTTCTAAATGAAATACTTCTTATAAGCTTTATATTGTACTCCCTCAACCTAAAAAAGAATAACATTGATAAATTTGGTTACTTAAAAGCATCCTGTTGATATAGCTATAGCCTATTTCTGCTGCTACTCCTTAAACAGGGCATTCCAGCTCTCCAGTCCTTTTTTGGTGAGGTGCGGATAGAGGAGCCCCAGGCAGAGGCGTGCGTAGTATTCTGCTTTCTCCTCTTCTGGACCCTTATACAAGAGCGCAGCTTCGGATAACCAGAAATCGCTGATGCAGTAGAGCTGTGGCAGAATGTATTCGTCATAGAATCCCTCTACCAGCTCCGGCTTCAGGTCTCCCAGCTGCACCAGGGCTTTCAGGATATAGGAAAACTCCTGGCGGCGGTGATCATAGTTTAACCTGAACTTCTCAAGGGTATCCGGAAACTGCCGCAGCAGGTGCACAAGATCCAGCATGATAAACTGGTAGCGCTGCTGAATTTTATAGCTGTGCAACAGGGCCTGCCAGATGAGGGCCAGCCAGACGTCTGGCTGCTCATCTTCATCTATTTTGCTGTTCAGTTCATGAATAAGTCTGTTGAGCAGTGCCTGTACCAAACTATCGCGGCTGGGAAAGTGATATGTAAGATTACCCACACTCATATTGGCCTGTGCAGCAACTGCCCGCAAGCTTACCAGGGCTACCCCTTTTTCATTAAACAGGGATAAGGCTGCATCTAAAATCCTGTCTCGTGTCCTCATAATCACAAACATACGAAAAAAAACCTTTGCTGGTACACTTGTGCTAAAGTTGATATTTAGTACGGTTGTACCATGAGCAGTGGCTACTCATAAAGCCTTTCTATTACTTACTGTTGCTAATCACTATTTTTTGATAGCAGCAAGGGCATTACCAGAAGTAAAGATCTACAAAATTTTCAACCCATGCATTCCGGAGCAAATCAGTAGCAGGCTTAATAGCAAAAGCAATTCCTGTACAGTAAATTGGAGCCCATGAGTACAAACTACCCTCCGGTGAAGCACCACGAAACTAACCTTCATAACACAGGTCCGCGGTGGATCAGGTCTGTGCAGGATTACCTGGGAGAATTTGTCTATGGCGGTATAGATGGCTCCGTTACTACTTTTGCCGTTGTAGCCGGCGCAGCGGGTGGCGGGCTGGGTGCAGATGTGATTTTGATCCTGGGGTTTGCCAACCTGATTGCCGATGGTTTTGCCATGAGCGTTGGCAGCTACCTCAGCAATAAAAGTGAGCAGGATAATTATGCCATGCACGAGCGTACCGAATACTGGGAAGTAGACAACTTACCTGAGCGGGAGCGGGAAGAGGTACGTGAAATTATGCAGGCAAAGGGCTTTGAAGGCGAGCTGCTGGAAAAAGTAGTTGAGGTACTTACCGCCGATAAAGACCGCTGGGTAGACCTGATGATGAAGGAGGAGCTGGGTATGATGCGTGAAACCAAGTCTCCTTTCACCATGGGTGCGGTAACTTTTGCTTCTTTTGTGCTGGTGGGTCTTATTCCACTCATCACCTATGTATTTGAATTTTCCGGCATACAGCTGCAGGCAGATCCTTTCTGGTTGGCTTCTTTCCTGACAGCACTTGCTTTTATTGGCATTGGCTACCTGAAAAGCTATGTGACCCAAACCAACCGCTGGCGCGCCATGCTGGAAACCCTTTTACTAGGCGGCGCAGCAGCAATCCTGGCCTATTATGTAGGCTCCCTGCTGGAGAGCTGGCTCGGGTAAGATTCTATTAGAGCCTGATTACTGCTCTACCCGTGCGTTTTTTACCCTATTTTCTCCTTTCTGAAGGTCGTACACAAATCCATTGACAATTGCATAACGTACCCGGTCGCCCTTCATCAGCACAAAGTCGGCGGGCTCGTCCAGCCCAAAGCTGGCTGCTGTCTTAGATGCCTGTATGTTGATGGGCAGTGCGCTGAATTTCTGCTCTGGCGGCAGCCTTGTCATCATGATACTGGTGTAGCCATCTGCCAGCAATTTATCTACGCCATACAACTCCAGCTGCTGCATATCCTCAAAGGCAAAAGGGTACACCCTGCCCGGCTGCAGCCGCAAGCCTTTTACATCCAGGTCTTCAAAACCGCGAAAAACAGAAAGATCGCCCAGGTCCTCAATAGAAGACTCGTAGTAAAAGAGCCGCTCACCGGGCTGGTGATGCTCTTTTTCAGTTCTGTTAATGCCTATATCGGCAGTATAGCTGTACCCGTCTTTTTGTAGCTGTACATTGCGTATCACCAGATCATAAAAGAAACGGGCATTTTCAGGTATTTTATCATAGTCAATGATGCTCTTTTCCTGCCAGGAACTGGTGGCTATGCTTTGGAAAGCAGCGAGCAGGGCAACAAAATTAAGCCTGCGGATCTCCTGCTTCTCCGGATCACCCAGAAAGCCTCCGGATTCTATGAGTATCGTACTGGTGCCCCAGATCTGCATGTTTTCGCCAAATGCACGAGGCTCAAAATCATCATTCCACTTGGCTACTCCCTGGGGAATAAAGGGCTGTAATACCTCATTAAGCCTCACCACCATTTGCATGGCCGGCCGCCGAACCCCATTTACAGTGCCGGCATCATCTACCGGGGGCGCCAGGAGAGCTATGGTGGCAGGCGGGCCTTTAGGACCGGCTGCATAAAGATGGCTCTGGTCGTGCAGGTTAAAGCCCCAGTTGGCCTGCAGGCTGTCTCGAATATTTTTGAGCAGCCGGCTTTCCGGAGAGGCCAGGCGCTGGGCATCGCGGTTCAGGTCTATTTCAAGTGCGTTACGTCTCTGGTGCCTTTCAGCGCCATCCGGATTGAGCATGGGCAAAAAATAGAGCGTGGTGTTTTGCAATATATTTTCCCGCAGCGAATCAAAAGCATCGCCTTCGGCCTGAAAGAAATTAAAAAGATCGATCAGGGCAGCCGTGGCGGTGGCTTCATCGCCATGCATCTGCGACCAGAGCAGCACTTTTCTGGGGCCTGTTCCCAGCTTTACCAGGTAAATAGGGCGGCCTTCTACCGATTCGCCTGCTTTTTTTACCGTAAAGCGGCTATCTTCCTCAAGTTCCCTGATCAGAACCTCTATTTCTGATGGGGTAAACCTGCGGTGAGCAATGCGCTCTTCTTTAAAATTATCATGCTGCTGGTAAAGAATTTGCCATATATTAGGAACGGCCTGCTCTTTAAGGGGAACACAGTTGATCATAAAGGCAAGTATAGCAAAAAAGAAGTAGCACGCATACAGTCGCATAAACAGAGAAATAGAATTAATTAGGCCTTTTTAAGCTAATTATGTAATATACTGCCTGCATTGATTGAAGGTTTATCTACAGACGTAGAATCACACCCTGCAGTAAAGGCGGAAGTCCGGCAGCCGGGCAGGGCAGAGCCAACCACCGGGAAAGTCTTCAGTCTTAGTACGATACTATTAGTTTTATGATAAAGGTATTGATTCTTCATCTAAAATCTACACGCCGCTAAATCCTTCTATGGAACACTTTGGGTTTTGGTCGCTGCTGCCACCTGTTATTGCCATTGTTTTGGCCATCCGCACAAAGCAGGTGTACCTCTCGCTGCTCACTGGTATTTTTTTAGGCTGGGTAATCCTTAGCGGTGGCAATCCAGTAACAGGCTTCTTTGCAACACTGCAGGGTTTGGTAGCCGTTTTTGAGGAGCCATCCAATACCCGCACCATCCTCTTCAGTGCACTGGTTGGAGCCCTGATTGCCTTTGTACAACGCTCTGGTGGTGTGGCCGGCTTTGTACTGCGGCTGGATGCATGGCTGCAGAAAAAGGCAGCAAACAATGCCTCCGGTTCGCGCATCCGCAGGCGCGTAGAAGGCCTGGCATTCCTCAGTGGCATGCTGGTGTTTGTAGAGTCCAGTATTTCGGTATTAACAGTAGGTGCCCTGTTCCGCCCTGTTTTCGACCGCCTTAAAATTTCCAGAGAAAAGCTGGCATACCTGGCCGATACCTCCTCGGCACCTTCCTGTATCCTGATTCCCTTTAACGCCTGGGGCGCATACATAATGGGGCTGCTTGCCCTGCAGGGGTTCGAACGGCCGTTTGCTACGCTGGTACAAGCATTTCCCTGGAATTTTTACCCGATACTGGCAGTATTACTAGCCATCATCCTGATTGTAACAGGCCGAAATTTTGGCCCTATGCAAAAGGCTGAGAAAAGGGCTAGTGAAACCGGCCAGGTACTGAGCCCTGATGCCAAGCCCCTGCTTTCTGCAGAGGTAACAGCATTGGAGCCCAAACCCGGTGCTCCGCCCCGCATGCGCAATATGCTGCTGCCCATAGTGCTAATGGTACTGCTAATGCCGCTGATGCTGGCCTATACCGGCTGGAATACTGTAGAAGAAAGCGGAATTAGCTGGGGCCGGCATGTGATTTTTGCCATTGGCCAGGGCTCAGGTTCTTCGGCTGTACTATATTCCATCAGCATTACCCTGCTGTTTTCCATGCTCCTTTACCGGGCACAGGGCATCTTAAAACTGGGGGAGCTGATTGACTTAACCCTGCGGGGCATCTCAGACCTGATGCCGCTGGCACTGCTGATGCTGCTGGCATTTGCTATTGGGAATGTGTGTAACGCCCTGGGTACCGGCCTCTATGCTGCTGAGGCTGTAAAAGGCTGGCTCAGCCCGGCACTGGTACCGGCCATTGTCTTTATTGTAAGCGGCTTTATTGCTTTTTCTACAGGCACCTCCTGGGGCACCTTTGCCATTATGATTTCCATTGCCATTCCCATGGCTCAAAATCTTGATGCTCCGCTGGCCCTCACTCTGGCAGCAGCCTTAGGTGGTGGCGTGTTTGGCGATCACTGCTCTCCTATTTCAGATACCAGTATTCTGGCATCCATGGCCTCCGCTTCCGATCATATTGACCACGTACGCACCCAGCTCCCCTACGCCCTTACCGCCGCTGCCGGCGCACTCGTGCTTTACCTGGTATTTGGCTGGTTGATGGTGTGAGGGGGGTATGAGCTATGGGTTATAAGGTATGAGGGCTCATAGCGATGCTACAGCTGGCGTTAAGACCAGCTAAAGCTCATACCTCATACCCGATACCCCATACCTTTTTACACCAACACAAATTCTACGAAGAAAACAGAGCCTTCGCCTACCTCGCTGTCGCAGCCTATCTGGCCGCCCATGGCTTCTACATATCTTTTGGCGATGGAAAGACCAAGGCCGGTAGAATCTTCGCCACCGGTAGGCCGGGCTGTAAGGGTTTGGAATTTACTGAACAGACGTTTCTGATCTCTTTTACTGATACCCGGACCCTGATCCTTTATTTCAATACGGGCTATATCACCATCCTCGTACAGGATTACCTGCACCTGCGATCCCGGGGGAGAAAATTTAAGAGCATTGCTGATCAGGTTTTCAAGGATCTGTATGGTGTAATTCCTGTCGATCTCTATTTCAATAGGCTGTTCGGGCAGAACCACCTGGAGGGCAATGTTCTTGTTAGCAGCCTGTATTCTGAAATTCGTTACCACTTCTTCCAGCAGAATTTCCATATCTACCACTTCCAGGTGAAGCGCGATTTCCTGCGAATCCATGGCATTGGTATCCAGAATGCGGGCAATCATATCGCTTAAACGATCAGATGATTTAAGGCTCAGATCCAGGAACTGCTGCTGGTCGGCAGTAAGCTTCTCAGATGCCAGCTTAATAAGATTAAGCATGCCTCTTATCTGGTTCAGGGGGCTGCGCAAATCATGGGCTACAATGTTCACCAGCTCATCTTTTTCCTGATTGAGCAGCTGCAGTTCCTTGTTTTTATCTTCCAGTATTTGCTGCTGCACTTTTAGCTGGCTGGTACGCTCCTCCACCCGGCGCTCCATTTGGGTATACAGCAGGGCATTTTCCAGTGCAACGGCAATCTGTCCGGATAAAAGCCTGAGCAGCTGTAGCTGGGTTACTGTAAAAGCACCTGTTGTAAGGGTATTGTGTAAATAAATAATCCCTAAAACCCGCTGCTGCCTGATAACCGGGAAACACAAAACAGAGCGTATGTAACGAATAGCAACCACGGCATCGGAAGCAAAACGCTTATCCGTCTGGGCATCCGACAGCACCAGCTCTTCTTTTACGCGGTAGGTAAAATTAATAATGGAAGAAGGCAGCTCATTGTACTCTTCTATGGGTAAGCCAGCCAGCAACTCTACCTCTCCCTGCCCGGCCCTGCCTTTAGCCATCACCTCCAGGACATCATCTCTGTTAATGAGTATGTAGCCTTCCTGCGCCCCGGCCTGTTGCAGCACAATGCTTAGCAGATTTTCAAGCATTTTATCCAGCCTCATTTCGCTGGATAGTGCCGTTGCAGCCTTTAACAGGCCCTCAACATTTATACCCTTATTGGAAAATGTTGAGGGCCCACTGGTATTTCCTGCAATGAGGGGCTGCAGCACGGGATATTGCCTGAGCAGTTGGCTGGCTTTTGCTTTAGCACCCCACTGCAGGTAAGCTTTATAGGCCTTGAGCAGAAAATCATGAGCGGCTTCCTGCTTCCGCTGCTCCAGCAGGCATTGTCCGGCCAGTTCAAAAGCCAGGGCTTTTTCCTGTAAGTACCCCTGCTCATGAGCACCCTGCGCAGCATTCTCATACGTTATGCGAGCCTTCAGGAAATCTCCTTTTATTCTGTACATTTCTGCTCTAAGCAGGTTATACTTGTGCCCGAAGTTCATGGGAGCATGGCGCGCCCATTTATTCATGCTGCCAATAGCCTTTTCTAATCTTGAAAAAGCTTTTCTTTGCTCTGCAGGCAGCAGACTACTGTACCTGGCTGCCTGCAGAAGTGCATCGTAAAACAGATAGGCCGGCAACACCGCACTGCCCATTACATGTTCACTTTTATCGGCCAGCAAGCTGCTGCACTCCTGTGCAATATGGTACTGCCCCGCCAAATAGGCCAGTATGAGTTTTTGGAGGTTCAGGTAATAAACACCCGCTTTGCTGCTCTCTTCAAACGTCGGGGTTACAACGCTCCTTTCATCGAACACATTGCCCTGCAGGCTTATGGATATCTCATCCTCCTGCATCAGGTTCAGCACTGCCTGATGAAAAAGCTGTGTTTGCTGGTAGAGCAGTTCTTGTTTTAACTGCAGAATTTGCTGGCTGTAAACCGCCATCTTTGCCGCCAGCTGAGGTAAGGACTCCCCGGCCAGGTAGCCGTGCGTACACTGGATCATTAAACCAGAGGCGGCAAACTCCAGATCTCCGTTCTTAAGTCCTGCCTCATACCCTTTTTGGGCTATTTCTATTGAATTGCGGAGGGGATTAACCCAAAAATCGAGAAATGCAGCTACTACCACATAAGTTTTAGCCGCCGCGGCCTCTGCCTGCAACAAATCCAGCAGTGCTACAGCCAGTGTACCATAGGCATAGCCTTTCTGCACCTTATTGAACAGCGCTGTCTGCAAAACCCCATAACCACTATAGGCAGGGATAGAAGCAAGGGTGTTACCATTTTTGATTGAAAGCTGTACCAGTTTGCACACAAAGATGGGAAACAGCATGGGGGCACAGCGCGATACTGCAGCACCTACACTGCCCATTATTTGTGTAATAGCAAGGGCCCGCGGATCTTGCATGGCAGGTAAACCAGCCAGCTTGTGCATGCCTTTGCGCTTTAGCATCCACTCGGTTTTTAATAAACTTGCCAGTATTGCTGCTTTAGAAGGATTGCGGGATAGCTTTACCCCCAGCTCTGCTAAAATCGTCAGGGCTGTCTCTACAGCTGCAGAACCATCATTTCTGGCAATCAGGGCCTGAATTTTGGTATCGATGGCCCTGGCTTTGTCTACAACATCCAATGCATTTTCCTCAATTGCCTGTAAATAATCCTCAAGCTCATTGAATGCGCCGGTTAAATAGGCAGCATTAGCAGCTTCTGTATAAAGATTTAATATGAGGCGATAATGTAATTGCCAGCTTTGTTGCGGCAACAGCCCAATGCCATCCTGAAAGTACTTTAGCGCTACCACATAGCCGGTGGCATTCATGGCTTTCCGGCCTGCCTGCAGGTTTAAATTTACAAGTTTGAGCTGCTCATCAGGATTAAGCAGCGCCCCTGCCAGGCTGAAATGCGTTACTACATCAAACAGTACATCACCATCCTCCTGCAGCTTAGCCAGGAGTAAGCTGCCTATCTGCTGGTGAAGATGCAATTTATGCCCTTCCTCCAGGGTAGAATATACTGCCTGCAGCAGGCGATCGTGTAAAAACCGGTATATGGTATCTTTTCCCAGTCCTTCAGTTGATGGTTCTGCAATAATGTATCCTTCGCTTATTGCCCTCTTTAACACAGCCTGCGGATATTCCACCCCATCCCCTACCAGCTCCAGTATCAGGCTTTTACTAAACCTTTTACCTATACAGGCGGCTATCAGCAGCAGGGCCTGGGTTTCCTTATCCAGCTGATTAAAGCAGGATATCATAAAGCTTAGTACGTTCTCTGTTTGCGGCAACTGCTGAATACCTTTTATGTCCCAGCACCACATATCTGCAGATACTGCACCTTTTTTTGCTTCTTTGGAAAGCAGGCCTGACTGAAAAGCCGTACGTAAAAACTGAGTCAGGAACAGCGGGTTTCCATTTGTTTTAGCGAAGAGTACATCGGCCAGCTGCCCGGTTGCCGCGAGACTCTGCTTAAAGGTTTCGGCCAGAAATTCGTTTACCTCTTCCAGCTTAAGGTTTGAGAGCTCCAGTTCCAGCCTTCCTAATCCGGACTTTCGGTCCTGCAGCAGCGGAATAAGCGGGTGATCCTCTCCTATTTCTCCATGTCGGTAAATGCCCAGAAACAGAAAATAAGTGAAATCTTCATCAGATAAAATTTCCTGCAGCAGGTTAAGGGTAGCGCTATCGGCCCATTGCAAATCATCCAGCTGAAATACCAGCGGGTGCTGCTCGTCGGCAAGTGCTTTAATAAAGTTTCTTAGCACAAAATGGAAACGGTACTGCGCCTCTGGCCCCTCCAACTGAGGACCGGGCGACTGGCTGCCCATCAGCAGACTCAAATGCGGAATAAGGCCTGTTAAGATCTTCACTTCTTTACCAACAGCTTCTCTCACCTTTTCCCGCCAGTAGATCAGTTCTTCTTCCTTTCTGGTAAGCCACAGCTCAATAAGTCCGCCCAGTGCCTGTACAATTCCATCGTAAGGCTTGTTTGCAGACAGCAAATTAAATTTACCCCTGGCAATGCTGGCATTATCCTGTCTGGCCCAGGCGTGCACCTGTTCCGAAAGACTTGTTTTGCCTATGCCTGCATGCCCGTATATCCACACCTGCTCGGCAGCACCTCTGTTAATACGCTGCCAGACCTGGCGAAGCTGGTTAATTTCATTTTCACGCCCAAAGAGAGGAACAGGAAACTGCAGGCGCGGGGCAGTATCGAAGCGGGCAAGGCTAAAGATGGGAATCTCCCCCTTTTGCCCTAACAGGGCCGTACACTGCTCCAGGTCGGCCTGTACCCCGGCTGCCGACTGGTAGCGCGATTCGGGTGCTTTGGTGAGCAGTTTGTGTACGATATGGGCAATTGTAGCAGGCACCTCGGGGTTTACCTGCAGCAGAAATGGAGGCGCAACAGCTATTTGGGCATGAATGAGCGCCTGTGGGCTCTGAAGATTCCGAAAGGGAAGCATTTCGCCAAAAAGCTCATAAAACACTATGCCAAGACTATACAAATCCGCCCGCTCATCTGCATTATCTGTTACATTGCCGCTTAATTCCGGAGCCATATAAGCCAGTGCAAGGCTGGTAGGCAAGTCTGTTCCATGCACCTCCTTTGGAATAGGGCTGGCCAGTTTAAAATCAAGAAGAGTGGTGGAGAGAATGGTTGGGTGTACGATGATATTTTCGCTGCAAAAATTTCCGTGCAGCAGCCCTCTTCTGTGTAGCACATCCAGTAACTGGCACAGGCTAATGGCAATTATTACCTTTTCCGATAGTACAGGATGGTGCTGAAGCAGGTACTCCTTTAAATTCAGGCCTTCTACATATTGTAAAACAAGCCCGCTTCGGTAATCAACTGTAAGCTTGCCCAGTACAGAACGTACCTTTTTAGATGAGATAAGCCGCAGACACTGAAACTCATTTTCCAGCTGCCTGATGGTGTCTGAATCTTCTTCATCTTTTACCAGCTTTACTACAACAGTACCTCCATAGGCAGGAAGATCTGCCACATAGAGCTGTGTGTGTTTGCCATTGTGTAAAAGAGTAGCCCCTTCCAGAACATCTTTGCCTGCCATACTGGCGTTCTCATCATATAATATCAATAAAAATATATAGCAATACTCATAAAAAAAATAACAGGTGAAAAAAATAAGTCGCCCAGGCACCTGCATGGTGTACGGTATTTGCTATAAAAACAATGTTTAAAAAGGATCATCCCTTCTTTTGTTCATGCTAAAAGACCAAAGTGCTTTACATGTGCCTCATTTAAAAGTCTACCAATTCAATATCCCTGCATTTGTAAAGTGTTACAAAGGATAAATACTTAATCTTTTAAAATTAAGGTAGAAATATAGTAACACACTTACCATACCATCGTAGCTTTTAATAGAGTAAATATTTTTTGTAACCCCTTAATTTTTAAGAATATGGCATTAGATTTCAATAAATTCGCACAAGAAGGAAATACATTCATCAATAAACTTTCAGAAAACCTGGGGCACACCAGCCAGGAGGACAGAGGACAGGTTACCCGCATCCTTAAGGCTGTGATGCACACCCTGCGTGATAGCCTGGAGTTTCATGAAAACCTGCATGTTATTTCCCAGCTACCAATGGCCCTGAAGGCTGTATGGGTCGATCAGTGGGAGTATAAGGAAAAGCCGCATCGTCCGCGCAGCATAGAGGAATTCGAGGATATTGTAAAATCCTACCAGCGCCTTTATGGTGAACAGAACTTTGACTGGGGTAAGGGTACAGACCAGATTGTACGCATTACCATAGAATCACTCAAGGAATATATTACCCTTGGCGAGGCTATTCATGTAATGGGCCAGCTGCCAAAAGAGGTACAGGAGCTAATGGGCTAATGGGCTTTTAAGCACTTACTCCATTATAATTTTGAGAAGCAGTGTATCTGTTAGCAGATGCACTGCTTTTTTTGCCTTAATCTGCTGTTAATTATTTACAGCCTTTCGCAGAAGGTCCCTCTATATACTACAGCAGGAAATACACCGGCTTTACTTTATGTTAGATGCCTGCTCTTTGCGAAGGCCCTGCAAAAAATTATTTAAGGAAGTTTGCCAGTCTGCGGCGGCATCCCAGCTGGAGCCGGCATACACTTCGCCACTGGGAATATGGCGAATATAGAATTTATAGAGCGGTTGGCCAGTTTCAGGCCCTGCCTGCAACTCCAGGGGCGACTCTTCATTAGGCGCATAGGTAAGAAAGCGGCGCAGGTTATCCTGTGTTGAGTGCAGGTAGAGTAATACATAGGGATAGCCCTGCTTCATGCGCAGTACCTCCTCCGTAGTTCCGGGTTCTGTAACACCCCAGTCGTATGGATAAAGCTGCATGATGTTTTTAAGCGCCGATAAACTATCGCTGCCACTGCTTGTCAGGAAGGCATAGCGGGGCACAGCTAACTTATCAAATTTCAGATCAAGCGGATAGGAGAAGAAACGCTTCTTGATGCTGACGTTGTCGGTAGTATAAAAAAGCTCGGGAAAATCCGGTATTAGAAAATTACTTAGGTGCAGCTTGGCTTCATTTGCTGCCAGATAAAGGGCTTGTGCCGCATCGGCCGGAGTGGCATTTTTCGTTTGCCAGGCAGCAGTACCGGCATCTACCAGTGCTTTTTTACCAATTGGCGCTACGGTAAGGGTAATATTGCCGGCTTTGTTAACTAAAATAATATTTTGTATTTCGCGCTGCTGAAAATCTTTCAAAAAACCAGTAGTTGCATCGGGGCCGGAGAGTACATTGCCCAGCTCATAGTAGGCTACTGCATCGATACCTGCTTTTCTAAGGCCGGGATGCAGCGCTGCGGCTACTTTTTCCCAACTTTCCTGTCTGCCGGCTACATCTACAATTACCACACTGCGGCTTTTGAGCAGCTCTGACGGCAGCTGCTGGTTGATACTCAGCTGGGAAGCAGGATTGTTTTGCGCCTGTACCGGCAACAGCAGACACACAGCAATTACAAGAAGCAGTAGATGTTTCATTATACAATTAACCGATATGCCCTCTTTTTTAGTATTGGCAGCCCCTAATTTGCATAAAAAAGGCCAGATTTCTAAAGTTCCCCTTATAAGTACTTTAACATCAGATTAATAAACTTTTGCACCTGTGGTGTATAGGGGGGCTTGATGTTGCCTGAAGAGGTTAAACCGCTGCGCTGCCGCATAACTGGTTTTTCGTTGCTGAAATCCATAAAGCCCCAGTGGCCATGGGCTTTGCCTATGCCACTCCAGTTTACGCCGCCAAAGGGCAGGTTAGGCTGCAGGTAATGGAGGGCAGTATCGTTCAGGCATACACCACCGGCAGAAGTTCGCTGTAGCACCTGCTGCTCAACCTCTTTACGTGTGGTAAACAGGTAAAGCGCCAGGGGCTTTGGCTTTGCATTTACATAGCTGATGGCTTCTGCCAGATCGCTGTAGCGCCTAATGGGCAGAATAGGTCCGAATATTTCTTCCTGCATCAGGCTGGCTTCTTCTGGCACATCTGTTACCACGGTAGGAGCTATAAAATGCTGGGCTGCATCGAAAGCACCGCCTGTTTCTACCACAGCGCCTGCCTCTGTAGCCTCCTGCAAAGCCTTTTGCAGCCTGTTAAAATGCCGCTTGTTGATAATGCGGGCATAATCATGGCTTTCCTTTGCTAATTCTCCCTCGCCGCCATACATGCTGCTAATCGTCTTTTTCAGCTCCTGTACCAGGTGCTCAAACACCCGCTCGTGTACCAGCACGTAATCTGGCGCAATGCAGGTTTGTCCGGCATTGAGCCATTTGCCAAAGGCAATACGCTGGGCTGCTTCTTTCAGGTTAGTAGTATAATCTACAAGGGCTGGCGATTTACCTCCCAGCTCCAGCGTAACCGACGAGAGGTTTTCGGCAGCTGCTTTCATGATGATTTTACCTACCTGCGGGCTTCCTGTAAAGAAAATATGATCGAAAGGCAGCTTCAGCAACTCCTCCGCCACTTCTTTACCTCCCTTAAAGAGCGCTACTTCTTCCGGCCGGAAAATTTCACTGATCATGCGCCCAAGCAGCTCCGAAGTGTGAGGCGTTTCTTCTGATGGCTTTAGCATGGCAGTACAGCCTGCTGCCAGACAGCTTACCAGGGGTACCAGCATCAGGTTAAAAGGATAATTCCAGGGGGCAATGATTAGGCTTACACCCTTTGGCTCGTACTGAATATAGGAACGTGTGCCCAAGAAAGTAAGCGGTGTTTTTACCCGCCGGGGCTTCATCCAGTCTTTTAAATGCTTGATGGCATGCTTGATTTCTCCCTGCACAGGATAAATTTCAGTCAGGTCAGTTTCCGGATTGGGCTTGCCAAAGTCTCTCTGCAGTGCTTCGTGAATGGCGTTGCGGTTTATGTCCATCCATCGCTGCATTTTTTTCAGGCGTGCTATACGCTCTTCGGCGGTGCTTCTGCGCCAGGTCTGGCTGGTAATTCGCTGTTGCTGGAATACCTGCTCCATTTGTGCAGGTGCATCTGTATTGTAAGCAGGAGTAGTAGCTGCTATTTCCATAAATCTTTTCTTCTAGTCTACGGCTCAATAAAGGAATGGATACTAACCAAAAAGCACCTTTAGGTAAAAGGAAGGCTTTTTAAGCTGCTGGCGTACATCCATATCGGTTAGCATGCAGCTGATGGTCTGGCGAAGGGTTTCGTTGGCCGTGGCTTTGTTTACCACCATGCTGAAAAGCCAGGGATAATTGAGCAGGTCCTGCAGCGTTTTACTAAGCCTTAGTTCTTTCCAGAGCCTATTATAAATAGCCCCATCATAGCCTTTAAAAAAAGTGCTGCTGTATTTTTGTGTCTCCAGGGCTTTTTGTGCCCACCGGGCTGCCAGCTCGCCACTGGCCAGCGCATTGCCTATGCCCTCTCCCGTAAAAGGATCTATCAGGGAAGCAGCATCGCCAGCCAGCATAAAGTTATCGCCACTAATGCTTCGCTTTTTGGAACCCAGCGGTAATCCAAAGCCTTTTACTTCATCCAGGCGGCGGGCATTTTTAAAGCGCAGCCGCAGCTGGGGGTCCTGCTCTATAAGCTGCAGCATGGCATTACGCAGGTTCACCCTCTTTTTAGCCACCATATCGCTGCGCATGCCGGCACCTACATTAGCCCCGCCACCTGGCAGCGGAAATATCCAGAAATAGCCCGGCAGAAATTCCTTCAGAAAATGCAGCTCGATGTGGCCATCGGGGTGCATGCCCTCCACCCCCTCGTAATAGGCCCTGATGCCGGCAACATAGTGCTTTTTTTCTGCATGGATACCCCCCAAAGTCTTTGCCTGCTGCGAATGGGCACCATTGGCAAATATGGCCAGTTTTGCTTCTACCTGCAGGGCACCTTTTTTATCCTCCAGGCGCACACTATCTTCCGAAAGCCGCTCCCACTTTTCCAGTGCCACACCTTCCACTACTTCTATCAGGGGGTGCTGTTTGCATTGCTCCATTAAAAAATTATCGAACCAGAGCCGGGGGGCTACATAGCCGGGGGGTTGTGCCTGCGGCAGATGGCGGTCTACAAAAGGAACATCCAGCACCTGCCTGTTGGGCGCTACAAAACGAGCACCCCAGCTGGGCAATGCGGCAGGTGCTGCAGCAAGCTGTTCCTTTAGCTGTGGGTTCAGCCTGTTCAGCATCGCAACCGACCAGCCACTAAGGCCATCACCACAAACTTTATCTCTTGGAAAACGGGCTTTATCGACCAGCAGGGAGGGAATACCTGCCTTTGCCAGAAAAAGGGCAGCAGCACAGCCCGCCGGACCGGCCCCAACAATGCAAATGTTATTCTTATACTGCACGATCCTCTAATTAGAAGAAAATATGTTGTGCTTCAAAATTTCGCATTTCTTTTCCTGAATGGATAAAAATCAGGATCATACCGCATTGCGCTTTCCTGAAGTCCTGCACAAACACTACCAAGCTGCTAAAGCAGAAAAATATTTCTGTATTGGAAGATAAAATAGAGAGGTAATTTAGTATTGTTAAAACAATAAGTATTATATTCATTAACAGCATTTTCCATAAAAAGTGAAAATTCAACGTTCAGCCACTGTAATTTAGATTTTGTGCAGCTCAGTTTGCAAATCTTAGAACAGCGTTTTTCTGCGGGCAGAAAGGCAGTTAGTAAAAAATCACTCATGCAGGCTGGCTTTATGTTGGCACTATTGCTGGTTGCTATAGAAATGTATACTACTTACAGTAGTTTACAAGAGTATTCCGCAGAAAACAAGGAGATCATTGCTACCTACGAGCTGCTCCACGCTTCCGAACAGCTGATTTCAACCCTGAAAGACGCTCAAACCAGCCAGCGGGGATACATCCTCACCCAAAATTCAGATTTTCTGGAGCCTTTTAACGAAGCAAATAAGCAGGTACCGGAGTTAATTCAGCAGCTTAAAGGATTAACGCTACACTATCACGATCAACAGAAATCCCTTGCCGGAATAGAGCAGAGGGTGGTGCGGCTTCAGGCTTATTTGCATGAAAGCATTAGCATAAGCAGATACAAAAGCCATGAAGAAGCCATACAGCTGGTAAAGCAGGAGTCTGGTAAAAGCCTGATGGACAGCCTGCGCACCGACGTTCGCCAGCTTGAGACTGCCTTCAAAAACCTGCTGCACGATCAGAAAACAGTCACTTCTACAGCCCGTCTGCAAGCCAGTATGTATGGCATGTCGGGCGGCTTTATCAGTATTTTACTGCTCTTCATTACCTATGTGTCGCTTCGCAGCATGCTCTCTAAAGAAGAATTACTGGCAAAAGGACTTGGCGCCGAGGTACAAAAACAAACCGAAGAACTCCATGCCGCTAATGAAGAGCTGCTGGCAGGAAATGAAGAACTAACTGCCTATGTAGATAATCTCAATACCACACAGGAAGAACTGGAGCGGCAGCAGGCACGTCTGCAGGAAGCCTATAAACAACTGGAAAGTGAAAATGCCCGAAAATCTGCAGAATTGGAAGAAGCACGTGAACTGCAACTCTCCATGCTGCCAGATGCGCCTCCGGCCCTTCCTCACCTGGACCTGAAGCTATACCTGGAATCGGCATCTGAGGTAGGTGGCGATTATTACGATTACCGCGTGGATGCAGAAGGAAACTTTACTTTTGCCATTGGTGATGTAACCGGGCATGGACTTAGAGCAGGCATCCTGGTTGCTACAGCAAAAAGTTATTTTCAAAATATTTGGGATCAGTCCGGCGAGTTTATCCTTCAGAAAACATCTGCAGGCATCCGTGGCCTTAAACTGCGTGGTATGTATATGGGCATGATGGTGCTGCAGCAAAAAGGAAACTGTTTTACCGTTACCGGAGCAGGAATGCCCCCGCTGCTGCATTTTAAAAAAGCTGACGGGCATGTAGAGATCATTAAGCTGCCTGGCATGTTTTTAGGCTTTCATGAGCAGCAGCGCTTCTGTGAGACGCAGCTCCAGCTTCAGGAGGGAGATATACTGCTGGCACTTACAGATGGCTTGCTTGAATCAAAAGATCCTGCACGGGAAGCATTGGGCATTCAGCGTGTTGCAGAAAAATTAAAGGAACTGACCCACTTAACAACAGCAGATATCTGTGAGCAGTTGATCCAATATGGCAAAGCCTGGATAAACGATCCCTCAGGTTTCAGGGACGATTTGTCGATGATTATCCTGAAGGGAAAATAAAAATCAATCTTCTTCTTTCACACCCAGGCCGCCCCATCTGTGGGCGGCTTTTTCTTTTCCCATCCCCTTGCTATATTATAGGGCCATACTATATAATATATATGAAAGCAGCGCTGTATTCTGAAAGACTCGCCCCCTACTCCCACTGGGGACTCCTGATATTGCGGATCGCATTTGCCGTGCAGCTGATCCAGGGAACACAGGATAATGTGTTCAGCTGGGAGCGCATGCTGGAGTTTCGTGATTTTTTGGATGCAAGAGGTGTACTCGCTCCTCTGATCGCTGCACATGTTTCGGCTTACGCCCAGTTTATTTGTGGCATCCTGTGGATTATTGGCTGGCAAACCCGCTTGGCCGCTGCCATTATGGTAATCAACTTTATTGCTGCACTCATCATTGTACATATAGGCCTGCCCTACGAACAAAACTTCCCGGCTATCAATCTGCTGGCTGTTGCGCTATGCCTCATGCTTACCGGTCCCGGCAAAATTTCTCTTGACTACCGGCTGCCACATCTTTAACCCTTTGCCCGGCAACTGTACCACAGCAAATTAAACAAATTTTCTTCCGCGCTTTTATACAGATAGCCCCGTATTGATGGCCTTCTCCCCAATTCACAATATCGGGCGCCAGTAAAATTTATCAAATTTGTTATGCATGCATAACAAATTTTTTTATATTTGAGTTAAGGTAAATGCAGCCTGCTCAATTTTCAAACGGTTGCAGAAGCAGCTACCCAACCAGTATCTATGAAGCGAGAAGAAACTGTAGATTACAATATAAAGGCAGCCTGGCATGCCATATCACGTATGTACAATACAGAAGCAGGCAAGTATGATATTACTACCTCTATTGGTTTTGTACTCCTGAACATCGATGCAGAACAAGGTACGCCTGCTACTAAAATTGCTCCGCTGCTAGGGCTTGAGGCACGAAGCCTTACCCGCATGCTGAAAAACATGGAAGAAAAGGGGCTCATTTACCGCCAGGCAGATCCGGTAGACCGGCGCCTGGTCAGGATATTTCTGACAGAAGAAGGAAAAATGAAAAAAGAAGTCTCCCGCCGCACCGTTAAATCTTTTAACCAGGCAGTGCTGGAGAACATACCTGCCAACAAGCTACAGTGCTTCTTTGAGGTAATCAATACTATTAACAAGCTTGTAGAGGAACACAAGTTTAAATAGCAGTAACAAGTCTTACCTGGCGCTATAAGCCGGTAGCTCTTTCTGGCAGACGCTGATTCTCACCTCTTTCTTCCAACCTTTAGTTTTAATTAAACCCAAACACCAAAACCCATACACCAAGCTATATGAAACGAACCATCAACAAGGTTACCGTTCTGGGGTCGGGCATCATGGGCTCGCGCATTGCGGCACATTTTGCCAATATTGGCGTTAAAGTGCGCTTACTTGACATAGCCCCTTTTGAGCTAACCGAGGATGAAAAAAAGAAAGGCCTAAGCCTGGACGACCCGCGCGTGAAAATGCGTATTGTGACCCAAAGCTGGGAAAACACGCTTAAGAATAAACCAGCATCGCTCTATACTCCTGATTTTGCCAGCCGTGTAGAGCTGGGGAATTTCAAAGATAACATGAAGGATATCGGCGACAGCGACTGGGTGATTGAAGTGGTGGTGGAAAATCTGAAGATCAAAAAGCAGGTTTTTGACGAAGTTGAACAGTACCGCAAAAAGGGAACCCTCATCACCTCCAACACTTCAGGTATTCCCATTCACCTGATGCTGGACGGCCGCTCTGATGATTTCGCCCAGCACTTCTGCGGCACACACTTTTTTAACCCGCCCCGCTACCTGAAGTTGCTGGAGATCATCCCGACGCCTAAAACCGATCCGGAAGTAGTAAACTTTTTAATGAAGTATGGCTCACAGTACCTGGGTAAAACCACTGTACTGGCCAAAGACACTCCTGCCTTTATCGCCAACCGCGTAGGTATTTATGCCATTCTGAAGGTGGTAGATACCATGCAGAAACTAGAGCTGAATGTAGATGAGGTAGACCGCCTCACCGGCCCGGTAATTGGCCGCCCAAAATCTGCTACCTTCCGCACCTCCGATGTGGTAGGCCTGGATACACTGGTAAAAGTAGCCAATGGTCTTTATCAGGGCCTGCCCAATGACGAGCAGCGCGAAGTCTTTAACCTGCCCCCACAGGTAAACGATATGGTGGAACGCAAATGGCTTGGCGACAAAACCGGCCAGGGCTTCTACAAGAAAACAAAGGATGACAAGGGCCAGACCGAGATCCTGACGCTGGACCTCAGCACCATGGAGTATGGCGAAAAGCAGCGCCCCAAATTTGCCACCCTGGAGCAAACCAAGCCTATTGAAAATCTGAAGGAGCGCATGCCGGTGCTGCTTGGCGGTAAAGACAAAGCAGGTGAGTTTTACCGCCACAGCTTCTACGGCCTTTTCCAGTACAGCAGCAACCGTATTCCTGAAATTGCCGACGAGCTTTACAAGATCGATGATGCCCTGAAAACCGGCTTTGGCTGGAAACTGGGCCCCTTCGAAACCTGGGATATACTGGGTGTGCAAAAAACAGCACAGAAAATGGAAGAGCTGGGCTACAAGCCTAACCAGTGGGTGTACGATATGCTGGAAGGAGGCAACAACAGCTTCTACAAAACCGAAGGCGGCCGCAGGCTCTACTATGATATTCAGAGTAAAGGCTACAAAGGCATACCGGGCACGGAAGAGTTTATTCTGCTCGATACCCTGCGCAGCTCCAACAAAGTGTGGGGCAATGCCGAAGCTACCGTACTGGACCTGGGCGATGGTATCCTGAACCTGGAGTTCCACAGCAAAATGAACACCATGGGTGCCGGCGTAATAGAAGGCATTAACAAAGCCATTAGCCTGGCAGAAGAAGGGTACCGCGGCCTGGTAATTGCCAACGAGGGTGATAACTTCTCAGCCGGCGCTAACCTTGGCATGCTGTTTATGTATGCTATTGAGCAGGAGTTCGATGAGGTGGAGTTTATGGTGCGTCAGTTTCAGCAAACCATTATGCGTGCCCGCTACAGCAGTGTGCCGGTGGTGGTAGCCCCGCATGGCATGACCCTGGGTGGCGGCTGTGAGCTTACCATGCATGCCGACCAGGTAGTAGCCGCTGCCGAAACATACATTGGCCTTGTAGAGGTAGGTGTTGGCCTGATTCCTGCCGGTGGTGGCACCAAAGAGCTCACACTGCGCGTAAGCGATAAGCTGGAGTCTGGCGACGTAGAGTATAATGCCCTGCAAAACTCCTTTATGAACATCGCTACGGCTAAGGTGGCCACCTCTGCCTACGAAGCCATGGACATGAACATCATCCGCAAAAAAGACCGGGTGGTGGTAAACAAAGACCGCCAGATTGCCGAAGCCAAAGCTGCTGCCATCGCCCTGGCAGAAGCCGGCTATGTTAAGCCTATCCAGCGCACCAATGTAAAGGTGCAGGGCCGGGGCGCCATGGCGCTCTTCCTGGCAGGCATACACGGTATGCGTGCAGGTAACTACATCTCCGACCACGACCAGAAGATTGCCAGCAAAATTGCCTACGTGATGTGCGGCGGCGACCTAAGCTATCCGCAGGAAGTAAGCGAGCAGTACCTGCTGGATCTGGAGCGCGAAGCCTTTGTAAGCCTCTGCGGCGAACGCAAAACCCTGGAGCGGATACAGAGCATTATTCAAGGCGGAAAACCACTTAGAAATTAGAGGAGGCCTAAAAATGCTCCTGAGATTCGAAATCTTCGGAAGGTTAGGCCACAGCATCTAAATACCCACTACTCAATACTAAATTATGAACGCATATATAATAAATGGATATAGAACAGCGGTTACCCGGGCCAAGAAGGGCGGGTTCCGCTTTACACGGCCCGATGATCTGGCTGCCGATGTAATCAAACACCTGGTGAGTCAGACAGGCATAGATCCCAAGCAGGTAGACGACCTGATTGTGGGCAATGCCGTACCAGAGGCCGAACAGGGCATGCAGATGGGTCGTATGATTGCCCTGCTCTCGCTGCCCATGGAAGTTCCCGGCATGATCGTGAACCGCTACTGCGGCTCCGGCATAGAAGCCATCAGCATCGCTGCCGCCCGCGTACATTCCGGCATGGCCGACTGTATTATTGCAGGAGGTACCGAAAGCATGTCGATGGTACCCATTATGGGCTACCGCACGGCGCTGAATTACAACATTGCCACCAAGTTTCCGGAATACTATACCAGCATGGGCCTTACCGCAGAGCACATTGCCGAAGAGTTTAACATCAGCCGCGAAGACCAGGATGCCTACGCACTTGAAAGCCACAGAAGAGCTGTAAATGCACAGCAGGAGGGCAAGTTCAAGGAGGAGATTCTGCCTATTACCGTAGAAGAAACCTACCTGGACGAGAATATGAAGAAAAAGACCCGCTCTTTTACCGTATCCGAAGACGAAGGTCCGCGCCCCGACACCAGCATGGAAGTACTGAGCAAGCTGAAGCCAGTGTTTCGCATGGGAGGCACTGTTACGGCAGGCAACTCCTCGCCCACCAACGATGGCGCTGCCTTTGTAATGGTAGTGAGCGAGCGATTCCTGAAGGAAAACAACCTTAAACCCGATGCCCGCTTTGTAAACTATGCAGCTGCCGGGGTAAACCCACGCATTATGGGTATTGGCCCCGTTGCGGCTATACCAAAGGCGCTAAAGAACGCCGGGCTTAGCCAGAACGATCTGGACCTGATTGAGCTGAATGAAGCCTTTGCCGCACAGGCCCTGGCCGTTGCACGCGAGCTTGACCTTGATATGAACACACTTAATATAAATGGTGGTGCTGTTGCCCTGGGCCACCCGTTGGGCTGTACGGGTGCCAAGCTTAGCATCAGCATGATTAACGAAGCCAAGCGCCGTGGCGATTCCAAATATGGCATGGTAACCGCCTGCGTAGGCGGTGGTCAGGGCGTTGCCGGCATCTTCGAATTTTTGCATTAGTACCTGTTGGGCAGCCCCTAATACCCTATACTTTATAATAAATACTCAAAAACTAAAAATATGGAAGCAACTGATAAAAGAGAAGCCACCAAGGGTGGTGAGTTTCTAATAAAGGAAACAACGGCAGATCAGGTTTTTATTCCGGAAGAGTGGAGTGAGGAGCAGCGCATGATTGCCCAGACCTGCAAAGACTTTCTGGAAACAGAGATCTACCCGCGCCTGGAAGAGATCGACTCCATGAAGCACCCGGAGCTGATGCCCAACCTGATGGACAAAGCAGGAGAGCTGGGCCTGCTGGGCACCTCTGTACCTGAGCAATATGGCGGTTTCGGCATGGATTTTAACACCTCTATGCTGGTGGCAGAAGCTACAGGCCCCGGCCACTCCTTTGCCGTAGCCCTTTCGGCACATACCGGCATTGGTACCCTGCCTATCCTGTACTATGGCAACGAAGAGCAAAAAGCAAAGTACCTGCCCAAGCTGGCCACCGGCGAGTACAAGGCAGCTTACTGCTTAACAGAGCCCGATAGCGGATCTGATGCCAACAGCGGCAAAACAAAGGCTGTCTTAAACCCGGAAGGCACGCACTACATCATCAATGGGCAGAAGATGTGGATCACCAATGGTGGTTTTGCTGATATCTACATTGTGTTTGCCAAGATCGGCGATGATGAAAACCTTAGCGCCTTTATTGTAGAGCGTAGTTTCGGTGGCATCACCATGAACGAAGAAGAGAAGAAAATGGGTATCAAGGGCTCATCTACCCGCCAGATTTTCTTTAATGACTGCGCTGTGCCTAAGGAAAATATGCTTTCTGAGCGTCAGAACGGTTTTAAGATTGCAGTAAACATTCTGAACATTGGCCGTATCAAACTCGCTGCAGCCGCTTTTGGTGCCTGCAAAGCAGTTACTGCCAATGCCGTTCAGTATGCCAATGAGCGCAAGCAGTTTGGCCAGGCCATTGCCAATTTTGGTGCCATTAAGCATAAGCTGGCCGAAATGGCCGCACGTACCTATGCCTCAGAGTCTGCAGGTTACAGGGCCGGCCAGAATATTGACGATGCCTACGAATCTTTAAGCGCCGGCGGTATGGACGAAGCGCAGGCAAAATTAAAGTCTGTTGAAGAGTTTGCCATTGAGTGTGCCATCCTGAAAGTGCATGGCTCCGAGGTGCTGGATTATGTAGTTGATGAGGGCGTGCAGATCTACGGTGGTATGGGCTTCTCTGCCGATGCGCCTATGGACCGTGCTTACCGCGATGCACGTATCAACCGCATCTTTGAAGGTACTAACGAGATTAACCGCATGCTCACCATTGATATGATCATGAAACGCGCCATGAAGGGCCAGATTGATCTGATGAGTGCTGCCATGGCCGTACAAAAAGACCTTACCTCTATCCCAGACTTTGGTGCACAGGAAGAAGAAGGGCTTTTTGTAAAGGAGAAAAAGGTACTGAACAACCTGAAAAAAGCCGGCCTGATGATTGCCGGGGCAGCTGCCCAGAAATTTATGCAGAAGCTGGGCCAGGAGCAGGAAATCCTGATGAACCTTGCCGATATGCTCATCCAGGGATATGCGGCCGAATCTGCTCTGCTGCGTACCGAAAAACTGGCCGGCATGCGCGGCGAAGAAGCTGTACAGGCACAAATAGATATGACCCGCATTTACCTGCACCATGCTGTAGAAACAGTGGGCAAGGCAGGCCGGGAAGCCATCTATGCTTTTGCCGAGGGCGACGAGCAACGCCTGATGCTCATGGGCCTGAAGCGCTACACCAAAATTGATCCTTTCAATTTGAAAGAAGCGCGTCGCCGTGTGGCAGATATCATGATTGAAAAGAACGGCTATCCGTTCTGATAAGGTAATTGATGTAGGGGATTTTACTGCCTCTGCCAGCTTTGGCAGAGGCTTTTTTTATAAAATTTTAAAAAGATCAACACCACAGCAACTGCAGCCTGCACTGGTATTTGTGTAGTGTTCAGCCCCTGGTTAAGAGAAGATTTCAACAAACAGCAGCAGCATTGGCGAGTAATGTAATTAGTGCTCGCCTCCTGCTGAAAAACCTCTTTTCACCCTCTCCTACCGCTTTGAACAATTATTAACATCATCATCTTTTGTATTAAGAGCCACAAAACCTGATATGGAAGAGACCACCGAAAACCTAGGTGAAATACTGGAAAGATACTGGGAACAGTTCCTGATCGCACTACCCAGAATTGTAATGGCCATTCTGATAGTAGCAACTGGTATATTGATAGCTGCATGGTTAAGCAGGATATTACGGCAGCGCCTGGAGGGGCGGATGGACGATCCGCTCATGGGCCGCTTTATTGCCAATATGCTGAAGGTGGCACTCATTGTATTAGTAATCATGCTTGGACTGCAGGCGGCAGGCTTAAGCGGTGTTGCAGGAGGTTTACTGGCTGCAGCAGGCGCCACAACCGTTGTGCTGGGCTTTGCCTTCAAAGATATCGGCGAAAACTTCCTGGCAGGTATTATCCTGGCTTTCAACCGTCCCTTTAATATTGACGATTCTATCAAAGTCGGTGAAATATTTGGCAAGGTAAAAGCGCTTGATTTTAGATATACACATATTAAAACCTTTGATGGCCGCGATGTATTCGTACCCAATGGTACCCTGCTGCAGGAGCCTGTGGAAAACTACACCCGCGATGGCTTCTTCCGCTTCGACTTTATGGTAGGTATAGACTACGACGACGACATAGATGGCGCAACCAGTGAGATCTTAAGGGCCATACAGGAGGAGCCTGAAGTGATCAACGAAGAAGGGCATGAGCCTTTTGTAATAACAGAAGAATTGAACGTAAGCACAGTAGACCTGAAGATATTCTTTTGGGTGAATACCGATGATTACCGGAAAGGAGCACTGGAAACACGCGGCCGCGTGATGCGCAATGTGAAAAAACGCCTGCTTGCCCAGGGCTACAGCCTTCCTGCCGATATTCAGGAGCTTAAATTCTATGGAGGCGACCCTTTTCCTGTTCGCCAGCCTAACGGCCAGCACAAGCAGGAAGACAGAAACCCCGTAAATAAACAGCAACAACCTTAGCAAAAGCTAATGATTTGGTTCTGAGGCAGCTGTGCGTACAGCACTATTTTTTCATTTTCAAAATGTTTTGTGCGTCACGTAAGGTATTGCTGAAAGTTAAACCCAAAGCAACTGACTTAGTCTCACAAATCAATCATTTAGCTTCTGTCAGTGTTGCAGCATTGCCTGTAAGAATACCATCTGGTTTGGTTTTTCCTGAAATTCTTATTTCCATAATTGTACTAAATCAAGCTATAGTAGTTTTATCCGCCCCCTTTTCAGGCCTGAATTCTTCAAAATTGGCTATTTCTAAAGAAATTTTAGAGAATAAGAAGTAGAGCCGTTAATGGTAATACACAAGCTATCTTCCTCTAAATCTGCTTTTGGTAAGCTCTGCTAACTGTTTCTTTATTAGCCTGCTATTTAAGTAAGTTCTCAGGTGCCCTTTCAGGATTAATGCAAAAAATGATTTTTATCAACAGCACCTTTCATGTGCACCCAGTGCCGGAATTGCACCCTTTTTAGAGAGTGGACATTTTTTCTCTAAATTTCTCTTCACATAGCAACGCCGAAACAAGAGTTCCACTTTAACTTTGTTGTGCCATGACACTGATTAAAAAAACTATCTCCACACTGATCACCAACTTGCTGATCATTGTTTCATTCTTTGTATTTGTTAACTGCTTCGGAAAGCAGGAGCTTTGGCCTATTATCACATCCGGCCTTTTCTTTGCACTCTTCCTGGCAATTAAAATCTCTCAGATTTCTAAAGAAGGCCGCCGTAACCAGCCGCGTTACCAGCGTGCCCGTTACTAATTAGCTAATCCGGCTCCAGTTCACCTTTTCCCGCGTCTGCGCCTCTACCTGTCGCCGCACATTACTATTTTGCGGCCCGCTCAGGTCAGGGTCTGCCTCCAGCAAATCATTTGCAGCCTGGCGGGATAGCTTCAGGATCTCGCCATCTTTGCCCAGGTCGGCAATGGTCATATCCATTAGCCCGCTTTGCTGAGTGCCCGTAATATCTCCGGGACCTCTTAATTTCAGGTCTATATCGGCAATTTCGAAGCCATCGTTGGTACGCACCATTGTATCGATGCGAATCCGTGCTTCCTTGCTTAATTTTACGTCTGTCATCAGGATACAGTAGCTTTGATCTGCGCCCCGGCCAACACGCCCGCGCAGCTGGTGCAACTGTGCCAGGCCAAAGCGCTCGGCATTCTCTACCACCATTACCGAGGCATTGGGCACATTAACCCCTACTTCTATAACCGTAGTGGCTACCATTACATGCGTTTCCTTTTTGATGAAACGCTGCATTTCAAACTCTTTCTCATCGGGCTTCTGCCGCCCGTGTACAATGCTCACCTGGTACTGCGGCGGCGGAAATGCCCTGGAGATGCTCTCGTAGCCATCCATCAGGTCCTTCAGGTCCAGCTTTTCCGACTCTTCTATCAATGGGTACACCACATACACCTGCCGGCCTTCGGCAATCTGCTCTTTCATAAAGCCAAACACCCGCAGCCGGTGACTATCGTAGCGGTGTACGGTTTTGATAGGCTTGCGCCCTGCCGGCAGCTCGTCTATCACAGATACATCCAGATCGCCATACAGGGTCATGGCCAGGGTACGGGGTATGGGGGTAGCCGTCATGACCAGCACATGCGGCGGAAACTCCCTGTTCTTTTGCCACAGGCGTGCCCGCTGGGCTACTCCAAAGCGGTGCTGCTCATCGATTACGGCCATGCCCAGGTTCCGGAACTGCACAGGGTCTTCCAGCAGCGCATGGGTACCCACCAGTATGTGCAGGTGGCCACTCTCCAGCGCCTCATGAATTTGCCTGCGCATTTTGGTTTTGGTAGAGCCCGTAAGCAGGGAGATGTTGAGTCCCATTTTTTTGGCAAAGGGCTTCAGTCCCTGGTAGTGCTGGGTGGCCAGAATCTCTGTAGGAGCCATCAGGGCAGCCTGTGCGCCACTGCCAATGGCCAGCAGCATGCTGATAAAGGCTACAATGGTTTTGCCACTGCCTACATCGCCCTGCAGCAGTCGGTTCATTTGCTTTCCGCTGCGCATATCAGCATAAATCTCTTTGATTACCCGCTTTTGCGCCCCGGTAAGCTCAAAGGGTAACTGCTCTTTATAAAAGAGCGTTAGCAGTCCGGGATCGTTAAATACCTGCCCCCGGTACTTGGCGGTGCGGGTAAGCTTTAGCTTTAACAAGCGTAGCTGAATGTAAAACAGCTCTTCAAACTTAAGGCGGTAACGGGCCCGCTGCAGCCGGTCATGTGCTGCCGGAAAATGAATTTGCTGCATGGCCTCCAGCTTATCCATCAGGCTGTACCTGGCCAGGTATTCGGGGGGCAGCGTTTCGTGAATGTGCTCCTTTGCCAGTACCAGCAGGTGCTCCTGTATTTTACTGATGCCCTTGCTATCCAGCCCCCGTACCTTTAATTTTTCGGTAGAGTGGTACACCGGCTGCAGGTAGCCTGTTCTGTCGCTCTGGTCGTTTAAGATCTCTATTTCCGGATGGGCAATGCTGAATTTACTGCCAAAGCGGCTGGGGCTGCCAAACACCACATACTGCACCCCCGGCCTTAGCTGCTTTGCCACCCATTTCTGCGCCTGAAACCACACCAGCTCCATCTCGGCGCTGCCATCGTAAAAGTGGGCCACCAGACGCTTTTTATGCCCCTCACCCACTGTTTCCATAGATCGGATAATCCCTTTGATCTGCACATGCGGCATGCTTTCATCCAGCTCCGAGACGCGGTAAAAACGGGTGCGGTCTTCGTAACGGAACGGGTAATGCTGAATCAAGTCGCCATAGGTAAACAGGTTGAGCTCCTTTTTGAGGAGCTCAGACTTCTGCGGGCCAATGCCCTTCAGGTATTCTATGGGTGTGCTAAAGAAACCAGACACAGATTTTAATACGTGATTGAGTGAATAAGCGGACGGCTCATTTCCTCTCCTGCCACTCTAGCGTGTTAAGCAGGTGGATAATATCTTGTTTTACGTATTCTATTACCGGCTCCAGCGAGTCGTTTTGGGTAGCGGTACGGAAGTATAGGGCCCCGCGTAAAAAGTGCCTGGTAGAGTCGGTAATGAAAAACTGGAACTGGCTGGGTACTTCTCCGCTAAGCTCTTCTACCACGGCCGTTTTGCCGCTTGGCGTTTTTAGTACTGTTTCCTCAATGGAGGATGCTTTTATCTGGTGCTTGGAGGTAAGCTTATAAGCATCGCGAAGGTGCTCCTTCAGCTTTTGCTCTGTACCATCCAGCGGCTTATAAGTAAGCTGTACGTTGGCATCCAGCTGCGGGTAATAGAGGTTAATCCAGTAGGGTTCGGCAATCCAGCTGGTATCCGGTTTTATGCGGGCATGGCTGGAGTAGTCAAAGTCGTAAGGAAAAGTATCCGGCAGGGAAAGATAAGTGTGAGCCGGCAAATCTATGCGGTTATAAGCCCTGGGTTTGGGAACATAATCCGTACTGCCGCCACAACCGGCAAACACTGCAGAAACTGCCAGAAATAACAAAATTATTCGAACCATCATGTTTACAGTAAAAATAGAACAGGCCTAAGTTTAACCCTGGCTTTACAAATTTATTGCTTCTGAACAGATTATCTCACCCATAAAAGAATAAATGCAGAATCTTAGTAAAGCCATAACAGTATATTCCCTGGTCTTTCTCCTGCTGTATCAAGCACAGGCATGGGGCTAAAGAAGTATTGTGAGCGGGAGCCGGCTAACAGGTTAACATTAATAGCCGGAAACAGCCAGATATTTACCAATAAAGTAGCCGGCCACAAACAGTAACAAACCTACAACAACAAGCCAGACAACAATTTTCCGGGGAAATCTACTCATCTACTTTTACTTAAAAAACTGCAGCTTACAGCTGTATTGGCAGGATTATTAAGACGATGCTCTTACTCCTCTAACAGGCTTGACTTCGTTCACCACAGGTTTAATAAGCACCCGCACCCGCTTAATACGTTTCATATCTACTGATACTACAGTAAAAACAAAACGTTCAAAATAGATCTTTTCGCCAGCGCGGGGCAGCTTGTTGTTGATTTCCAGCAGGAGGCCGCCCAGGGATTCGCTTTCTCCCTTCATCACCTCGAATATAGCAGGATCTACGGATATGATCTTTGCAAAATCATTCAGGGAAGTTTTACCCTCAAACACGTAAGTGGTTTCATCCAGCTTGTTGTAGGCAATATCCTCCTCATCGAACTCATCATTGATCTCTCCTACTATTTCTTCAATAATATCCTCGAGCGTGATCAGACCGGAGGTACCTCCATACTCATCTACCACTATCGCCAGGTGAATACGCTTTTCCTGAAAATCTTTCAGCAGGGAGTCTATTTTCTTTGTTTCCGGAATATAGAAGACCGGGCGCAGCAGATCCTGCCACTTAAAATATTCATTTTCGTGCAGGTAAGGCAGCAGGTCTTTTACATAGAGCACGCCTTTCAGGGTATCTACCGTTTCCTCATAAACCGGCACGCGTGAGTATCCGGATTTATTTACTTTATCCATGAGCTCATGGAAATCATACTCATAGTCGAAGGCGGTAATGTCAAGGCGGGAACGCATCACCTGTTTTACGGTAAGGGTTCCGAAGTTTACAATTCCTTTCAGGATGCCCTTTTCCTCTTCTGTTGTGCCCTGGCTTGTGGTAATATCCAGGGCAAGGTTAAGATGATCTACCGTTATCTGAAAATTTTTGCGGACTATGCGCTTTTCAATAATGTTGCTAAAGCGGATCAGGAACCAGCTTAGCGGCCTGAAAAACGTTTCGGCGCCACTTAAAAAACCAGACATGCGGCGGGCAAAGCTTAAGTTGTTGCTGGTAGCATACACCTTGGGCACCACCTCTCCAAAAAACACGATCAGTACTGTAACCAGAAAAGTAAGCAGGGTAACCACCAATCCCTCGGTAGTACGGCCACCTACTATGCGCCAGGTAACAAAGGTAGAAAGTGTTACAATGGCAATGTTGGTAAAGTTATTGAGAATGAGGATGGTAGCCAGCAGGCTTCTGGGCTTTTCCAGCAACTTAAGCACCTTTTTATCGGCTGCGGCAGGACTGCGCTGACATTCGGCTACATCTGCGCCATCAAAAGAAAAATAAGCCACCTCGGAGCCGGAAATAAGGGCAGACATTAGCAGCAGAAAAACCAGGGCTAAACCGCTGATGGTGTAAAATAACCAATCTGAGGGCGATACTGCAACCTGCAGGGGAACTTGCATCAGCACATTGGGCAGCAGAAGGGGCAAAGCGGCATAAGCACCCATTTGCCCGAAGCCGGCAGAACCGTTATCGGCAATGTTATTCACATGTTTTCCCGAAGGAGGCTCTCCCGGCTCCGGCCGGTAGGGGTCATCTAAAGTATTGTTCAAAGTCTAAAATTTCGTTCAACCATTAGTTTAAAATGGCAAATCGTCTTCATCGCCACCGCTGCTGCTAAAGCTTGTTGGCTGGGGCTGTGAAGAAGTTTGCCCGGCAGAGCTTTGCTGCCCTCCGGTATTCTGGGCGCTGCCGTAATCGCCGCCGCCGCTTCCTTCGGAACGACCGCCGCCGCCACCCAGCATGGTCAGGTTCTGGCCCATGATTTCCGTAATGTAGCGGGTTTGGTTATCCTTATCCTGATAGCTGCGGGTACGAATGCGCCCTTCTATGTACACCGAATTTCCTTTTTTAAGATAGCGCTCTACAGTATCTGCAATAGGCCCCCAGAAAACAATATTGTGCCATTCGGTTTGCTCTTGCCTGTTACCGTCGCGGTCTTTATATGTTTCTGTTGTTGCCAGCGGAAAGTTGGCTACCTTACGGCCACTGTCCATAGCACGTACTTCGGGGTCTTTGCCCAAATTGCCTATCAAAATAACTTTGTTTACTCCTGCCATAAAAATTAATCTTAAAAGAAAGTTTACACCTTGCGGCTTTTACACAGATATTTATACAATATACTTAAAATCGTACATCTTTCAAATAGTTTTGAATTAGCACAGGTTTTGGAATCTGATCCACCTCAGAGGCAGAAAACAGGGCAAATTCAGGAGGAATAGCCAGTTTTTTTATCTGCCTGGTGCTAAGGTTAAAGTGGAAAAACCGCACATGCAGTCGCTGGTGGGTTAGCTGGTGACTGTAGGCCGGAGATACATCATATACGGGCTGCAGCCGCATGACTTCCTGTATAAGAGGGTCTTCCAAAGCTTCGGGCTCCTCCTGCAGCCCATCGGCTTCCACTAAGTAAAAATCAAAGAGGCCCTGCCAGATATCTCCGGCGGGGCGGGGGCGCAGCAGCAATTTACCATCGGCTGATGCCAGCACCAGGTAATGAAAGTAACGGAAACGTACAGCCGCTTTTTTACTCTTTACCGGCAGTGCCTCCTGCTGGCTATGCGCAAATGCCCAGCACTGCTGCTGCAGGGGGCAGTAGAGGCACAGCGGCTTAAGAGGAGTGCAGTGCAGCGCACCAAATTCCATAATAGACTGATTAAATATATCAGGCTGCTGGTGATCGATGAGCTGTTCAGCTATTTTAAAAAATGTTTTGAAAGCTTCGGGCCTGGCAATATCGGTAGTTTCTCCATACAGCCTTGCTAAAACCCTGTAAACGTTTCCATCTACCACCGGAACTGCCTTTTTGAAGGCAAAAGAAACAATTGCCGCCGCAGTATATTTACCAATACCAGGTAATTTTTGCAGTGATTCGTACGATTGTGGAAACTGGCCACCATGCTGCTCCACTACCTGCCGGGCACAGGCATGGAGGTTGCGCGCCCTGTTGTAATACCCCAGCCCCTGCCACAGTCTGAGCACCTCCTGCTCGGGTGCTGCAGCCAGCTCCTGCACAGTAGGAAAAGCAGCTATAAAGCGCTGATAGTAAGGCAGTCCCTGCTGCACACGCGTTTGCTGAAGGATGATTTCCGAGAGCCAGATCTGGTACGGATTGTTACTGTGCCGCCAGGGCAAATCGCGGTGGTGTTGCTGGTACCAGCCGATAAGTTTGGCTGCAACCAAGTGGCTGTTTTCTATATGGTTATCCTGATAGAACAAAGTAATAAGTACTTAGGGCGCTGTAATATTTTTTCTAAACCTATGTTTTTATATTGGGAAGGGCCTTATAGATTTGTGGACGTTTTTGAGAAACGGCAAGTTCGTTAAAACCTTTAAATACTAAAACTGTGACGAAAGCTGAAATTATTGCAGAAATTGCTGAGCAGACCGGTATCGACAAAGCCGACGTACAAACCACTGTTGAAGCATTCTTTGATGTGGTGAAAGAGTCAATGGCTAGCGGCCATAACATCTACGTACGTGGGTTTGGCAGCTTTGTCAACAAGAAGAGAGCACGCAAGATTGCGCGCAACATCTCTCAGAATACCGCTATGGTAATTGATGAGCACTTTGTACCTAGCTTCAAACCTTCTAAAGTCTTTATCGACAAGGTAAAAAGCAGCGATAAAGTGAAAGAGTTCAATGACGAAATGAAACTAACCGAAGAAGTGGACGGTTAATCTCATTAGGAGCAAAGAACTAAAAAATGACGGGAAAACAATGGGCGGGTGTAGCAGTAGCAGGGGTATTAGCCTTTAGCATATACCTTTTACCGCAATCAGTTGTAAAAAGCGACGGTGAAAAACTGGCTGCCACCAGTCCTGTACCCCCTTCAGAATCACCTGCGGCAGGCATTTCTGCCGCAGAATCGGCTAAAGCAGAAGAACATAGCGAAGACGATGGCCATGACCATAGTGCAGATGGCCATCTTCACAGCGGGCAGCGACAGGAGCTGCCCCTTGCCGTGCGCGAAAAGCTACAATCTCTGAAAGAAAGCGCCTCAAAGACAGCAGATAAAGAAAAATTTGCTATATTTGCCGACTCATTGGCCGCTAACTGGTCTAAATGGGCATGGCACGACAGTGCCGCCCATTGGGCAGAGAAAGCGGTTACAGCCGTTCCTACCACTGACCGCCGCTTTAGAGCAGGCAGCCTGTGGTATGAAGCGTTTCAGCTGGCTCCTGATGTTGCGCAGCAGCGCCTATATGGCGAGCGCGCAGCCGGCCACCTTAAAAAGGTGCTGGAAAAGGAGCCTGCACGTTCAGACGCCCAGGTACGGCTGGCTCTTACTTATGTAGTAACTGAAAACCCTATGCAGGGCATTATGTTACTGCGGCAGGTGCTTGAGCGTGAGCCAAATAACACCGAAGCGCTTTATCATATGGGTGTGCTTTCTTTTCAAAGCAGCCAGTATGACAAAGCGATAGAGCGTTTTGAAGCTTTACTGAAACTAGCGTCTGATCACAAGGAAGGGCATTTTTACCTGGCACTAAGTTATATTGAGCTGGGGCAGAATGCAAAAGCACGGGAGCATTTGCTGGCTGTGCAAAAGCTGGAAACAGACCCTGAAGTAAAGGCCGCTGTAGATAGTTATTTGGGCCGACTGTAGAAGCAAATTAAATTATCGTTCAAACTAAAAAAAACGGATATGCCTTGCGGTAAAAAGAGAAAGAGACATAAGATTGCGACACACAAACGCAAGAAAAGACTAAGAAAGAATCGCCACAAGAAGAAGTAAGGCGCTTCTTGAAAGGGCGTAACTAACGAGCTACTCTCTTCTCACCTCTTGCATGGGTATGCGAGAGGTGTACTTTTTTTGTTTAACTTAATATACGATAACCTTGAGTTACGAACTGTTAATCAATTCTACTCAGGATGGTAGCCGTATAGCCCTCTTAAAAGACAAAGGCCTTGTTGAGTTTCATCTGGAGCACGACGAAAGTCGGTTTACCGTAGGTGATATTTATCTCGGTACGGTACGTAAAGTATCTCAGGGGCTCAACGCAGCGTTCATTGACATTGGGTACGAAAAAGACGGATTTCTGCACTACCTCGATTTGGGGCCGAGGGTGCAGTCATTAAACAAGTTTACCAAGCTGGTACAGCAGGGTAAACTCGCGGGTGGTCCGCAAAATGGAAAACTGGCAAGCTTTAAGCTGGAGCCTGAAATTGACAAACACGGCAAGATCGGCCAGGTACTTAGCAAGAATCAGCAGATTCTGGTACAGGTAGTAAAAGAGCCAATCTCAACCAAAGGCCCCCGCCTTTCCTGCGAACTCTCTATAGCTGGCCGTTACCTTATTCTGGTGCCTTTTTCTGATAGCATTAATGTATCGAAAAAGATCGGCAACTCTGAAGAGCGCCAGCGGCTCATGCGCCTGATTACCTCCATCAGACCTGAAGGGTTTGGGGTAATTATTCGCACGGTAGCAGAAGGCAAGGAAGTTGCTCAGCTTGACCGCGATCTTGAAGAACTTGTTAACAAGTGGGAGAACGGAATCAAAAAATTGCGCACTGCCAAACCCAGGGAAAAGATTATTGGCGAAATGAACCGCGCCTCCTCTATTCTCAGAGATGTGCTTAACGAAAGCTTTGATTCCATCATTACCGACGATGAGGAGATGTTTTCTGACATTAAGGATTACATCCGCTCCATTGCGCCAGACAAGCAAAAGATCGTAAAACTCCACAATGGTAAGGTTAAACCCTTTGAACAATACGGAATCGAAAAACAGCTAAAAAGCCTTTTCGGTCAAACCGTTAGTCTTCAGGGTGGTGGTTATCTCGTTATTGAACATACCGAAGCCTTGCACGTGATTGATGTTAACAGCGGAAACAAGTCTAATTCCGCCGAAGACCAGGAAAGCACAGCCCTGCAGGTTAATTTACAGGCAGCAAAAGAAGTAGCACGGCAGCTACGTTTGCGCGATATGGGTGGCATTATTGTAGTCGATTTTATCGATATGCGTAAGCCCGATAATAAGCGCAAGGTTTATGATGCGGTTAAAGACGAAATGAAAGACGACCGCTCTAAATTTACCATACTGCCGCTTACCAAGTTTGGCCTCATGCAAATTACCCGGCAACGGGTACGGCCTGAGCTGAACATTGCTACACGAGAAAAATGCCCCACCTGTAATGGAACAGGCAAAATAACAGCTTCCATTCTGGTATCTGACGAAATTGAAAACCATCTGGACTTCCTCATGACCCGCCAGAACGAGCGCAGCATCAAGCTTGCCCTGCATCCGTATCTCTATTCTTACTTTACCAATGGAATTATTTCCAAGCGGATGAAGTGGTTTATGAAGTACAACCGCTGGGTAAACCTGGAGCAGGACTCCTCTCTTGGTGTAACCGATTTCCGGTTCATGAATGGAAAAGATGAAGTTATTGAGATAGTACCCAAGCAAATAAGCTAAAAGCTATTACACTATCATTTTGAGTAGAAGACAAAAGCCCGCTGATGGATTCAGCGGGCTTTTCTTGTTTACGGCTTATACCAATTCACTGCATGAGCACTCCAATTACCCCTAAACCCTCATGTAACTTTTTGGTGCTTTTTACATATTTATTGACTTTTAGCTGCAAAAACAGCAGCTGTTCGGGCCAAGCAAAGCTCAGCTTATTTTTCCTGTCAGCTCATAAAGGCTAAATAAAGAAGTGTATATATAATATGGCACCATTTCATGATTTTTAGCACATATGTTATTTATTGCCTGTCCGGCTAATTTTCCCTGAAGCAGCAGGGCTGCTGCTCATTTAGCATGGCGTACAACCCCCAACAGCACATGCCGCGGCTTTAAAACAGCCTTCAGCATCAGACTGGGACAAGCACAAAAAAACCGCCCGGTACACCCGAACGGCTTCTGATGCTTTTGCGCAGCTACTGCGCATAAATATTTACGCTACTACACTTACACTAGAACTTAACGCCAAGGTCCAGGCCCAGCAGGTCGTTATTAATGCGTAGCTTATCCCCTAAACCATTCACCTTGGCTGCTGCATTCACCAAGCCACGGTTATAAAAGAAACCACCGAACAAAATTGTGTTGTAGCCCAGGCGATGCTCAACACCGGCACCTAAATGGATGCCTACATCAAAAAATTGAAAACGATCTACAACGGGCGTGCCGGTAACATCTGCTTTCTCATTAATCTTGATATCAATCAGACCGCCCAGCTGAAAGAACAATCTTGTATCCAGGGCCAGCTCATTAGTAAATAATTTAAGCGTAACCGGCAGCTGTAAGTACTGCAGCCTGTATGATTCCGTTCTGGTAACACCCCCCTGCCTAATTTCCAGACCTACTCTTTTAGGGGCATACAGTAAACCAGTACTGAAAGAATAGTTATCAGTAAGGAAATGATCATAAATAGGACCAAATACAAAGCGGCCACCTACCCCATCGGATGAAAAAGCTGCATCATTCCCATCATAATTGATCCGGTTGGAAGAAAGGGTTGGAGATAACTTTATTCCTAATTTACTTTGTGCTTCTGCGCCAAACGCTAATGCCAAACCCAGCAAAAACAAACATGTCTTTTTCATACAGCAATCAGTTTACCTGTTTATATCGTTTATTAATATTTATACCGCTTTGCCTGCAGCTTATAGGCTGCGGACACGGATCCGAAGATGCTATAGACAGACCCAATGTTTCTGATATTGAGTTAGACGTAAGCATTCGCAGGCTGGAACAACCTCTCTTCGAAGCAAAATCGAGGGACGAAATAAAGGCATTTTTAAAGGAAAACGAATTATTCGCCCAAAACTTTTTGAGGATTAACGAATATCCCAGCGATTCAGTTATTGTAGATCAGCTCTGGCAACTTTCACAGGACCCACACCTGGATACTGTATACCGCGAGTCACAACAAATATTCCCTGACCTGAAGGCCTGGGAAGAGCAATTTGAAACCGCCTTCAAATACATTAAATATTATTATCCTGAATTTCAGCCACCGGTTATTTATACCGTAGTAAGTGGCTTTAGTACGGATCTGTTCATGACAGAGGATATGATCATTATAGGGCTGGACTACTTTTTGGGCCCTGAAGCTACCTACCGGCCACAGGAGCTGCCACAGTATATTCTGCACCGCTACGCGCCGGAATATGTAGTGCCGGGTGTTATGCTGCTGATCTCCTCCCGCTTTAACCAGACTGACCTGAAAGACAAAAGTATGCTGGCCGAAATGGTCTACTATGGTAAATCTTACCACTTTGTAGATTTTGTGCTGCCTTCCGCACCCGACAGTGTGATTGTTGGCTATACTGCTGAAGAAATGGATGGGGTACAAGCCAACCAGGGAATTATCTGGAATCATTTTCTGAAAAATGAACTGCTGTATGAAACCAACCACGTGCTCAAAAAGAAATACCTGGAGGAACGCCCAAAAACGCTTGAAATAGGCGATAAAGCGCCGGGCCGCATTGGTAACTGGATAGGCTGGAGCATAGTACGTTCTTTTATGGAAAAGAAGGAAGACCTAAGCCTGCGGCAGCTGATGGAGCTGCAGGATGCCCGCTATATCTTCAATGAGGCGAAATACCGCCCAGCCAACCAGCGTTAAGCCAGATCTTCCAGCAGCGCTATGATACCCCCGGTAACAGCACGGCGGGAAAAAAGGGTTTCGGCGGTGTTGCGTGCGTTTACATGGGCCTGTTTCAGTAAATGGGGCTCCTGCAGGTAGGGAAGCAGCTTTGTGATGAATGCTGCCGGATTATCTGCCGGGGCATAAAAACCACACTGCCGCTCCTCTACCAGCTGCTGTAGCCAGCCCCTGGTATTTACCACACAAAGTTTACCTGCAGCCAGGGCATCAAAAAGCTTATTGGGGCTGTTGGTCTGCAAAATTGGCTGCGGACCAAAGGAGGTGTAGGAGGCGTCGCTTACGGCCAGGTACTCCCGCACCTGTTCCTTGCCGCCAAAAGGTAAAAAGCTTAGGTTCCGGAGGTCACTGGCCTCCCGCTTAAGCCGCTCCAGCTCACTGCCTGCCGCCGCAACTATAAAATGTACGGGTAGCGCTTCCTGCTGGCTGGCATATGCCACCGCTAAAAGATACTCCAGGTGGTTGGTTGCTCCGGCTGCCCCGGTATAACTGATCACAAACCTGCCCTCCAGTCCCCACTGTTCTACCAGTGCTGCAGGCTTGGGAACGGGAGTAAAAAATTCACAGTCGGCCATGTTTGGAGCCATGTGTATCTTTGCTTCAGGATGCAGGTTCTCAATGCCATCCCAAATGCCGGGAGATAAGGCCACCACCACCTCTGCCTGCTGATATATCTGCTTTTCCAGCGCTCTAAGCGACTTAATCAGTAATGTATTCCTGATCGCACCCATCTGAATGGGTGCTTCGGGCCATAGATCGCGTACTTCGAAAAAATAAGGCAGCTTATAACGCCTGCGCAGGTACAGCGCCAGCAATCCAATGGTGAGGGGGCTGGAGGTTGCATAGACGATATCTGCCGGCATCAGCTCATCGATGCGCTGCCTGGCCATCCATAAATACTGCCCGAACGCCTGAATGCGCCTGCCAAAGCCCATCGAGTTATCGTATGGCACCGGCAGATAATGTACCTCCATACCTGCAATAAATTCCTTTTTAACATAGTGCCCATTCCAGCTGGTGAGCATCACCACCTCATGCCCTCTTTTAGCCATCGCCTCTCCAAGGTAATACGAGCGGATGGCCCCTCCTTCTTCAGGTGTTTTGAAATATTGATGGAGGTAGAGAATACGCATGGGATGTTAATGTGCTAATTTTTTAATGTGCTTATGTGCTAATTAATGATCTGCCGCTGCAATGTGCTAACTTAACCGCAGGTAATTTGATGACTGAAGGAATGAGTTGTCGATATTCCATATACTAAATACCCCTCATCCAAAGTTTTTCTCTATCCAGATGGATAAGAGGGCCAACGCCATGAGTTCCTGGCTGTAATCTGCCTTGCCCTGCCGGTGGGCCTGCAGCAGCTCTTTTGTAATGGCGGGGGGTAGCAGCTCGTGCAGGGGGTGCTCCTTCTGCTCCAGCCATTGCCAGAGAAAATCAGTCTTTCCCTGCTGCACCCAGGCGCCAAATGGCAACCCGAAGCCCTCCTTGGAGCGCAGGGTGTAGGTCTTACCCCCATACTTCTGCAGGAGAGACTTCAGAATCCATTTTCTCCCTCCATTTAACAGATAGGCAGCCGGCAGCCGGCTGATGTATTCAGAAAGCGGGCCATCCAGGTAAGGCATGCGCATTTCCAGCCCCCACTGCATGCCAGATTTGTCATTCAGGGCCAGCAAATCGCTTATTAGGTACTGCTGTCGGTCGCGATCCAGCGCCCACTGCAGCGGATCTGCTCCTGAAATGCTTTCCGCTTCGGTACCATTGGCCAGGATGGACAGGCTGGTGAAATTGGCAAAAGTCTGGTAGGGATTGGCGCTTAAGTTTTTTCCGAATTTTTTCATCAGCTGCCATTGCTTGCGGCCAGGTACATTTCTGCCTGCCGGCAACAGCTTTCTGCCGCTTTTGAGCAGGGGCAGAAAAGATTTTATCAGGCCCTGGTGCGCTAAATATTTGGCAAATGCGCTGTGGCGGTGATAGCCTGCAAAAAGCTCGTCGGCACCGGCACCGCTTAGCACCACCTTTACCTTTGCTGCGGCATGCTCGCTAAGCAAACAGCTCGATATCCAGGCGCCATCGGCAATGGGCTGGTCCTGCCGCTGGCCCAGCTCCTCAAACCTGCTTAACACGGTATCGGCATCCAGGAGCAGGTGGTGGTGGTATGCCTCATACTGCTTTGCGGCTTTTTCGGCCCACTGGTAGTCTTGGGTGCCCCAGGAGGCATCGCCGGCCCTATTGCCCAGGGTAAAGCAAAGGGGCAGTTGCCAGGCTGCATGTTCCCGCAGCAGTGCCAGCATCAGGGTTGAATCTACCCCGCCGCTCAAAAAAAGGCCTACGGGCTTATCGGACTGCAGGTGGTTGAGCAGGGCATCAATCATGAGCTCCTCCACTTTTTCCAGTACCTCTTCCTCCCCGAGCTCATCAGCTGAAAACAGCTTTACAGATGGCACAAAGGTGCCCTCCTGCTGTTGATGGCCGGGCTTCAGGAGCAGGTAGTGGCCGGGCTCCAGTTCATAAATATCCTTGAAAAAAGTCTGGGGGCGCTCCGCAAACTTATAGTGCAGGTAGTGCATGAGCTGTTGCTGGTTAAGCTCCTTTTTTACCAGGCCACTTGCCAAGAGCCCCTGCAGTTCCGATGCCGCCAGCCAGTAGTGCTGCTGCCGGGTGTAGTAAAGTGGCTTCTGGCCCCGGCGGTCCCTGGCCAGGAGCAGGAAAGGCACTTCGTTGCCATTAGCTTCGTAATAGACCAGGGCAAACATGCCATTTAGTCTCTCTAGCACTGCTTTTCCCCAGATCAGCAGGGCATACAGCACCACCTCTGTATCTGAAGTGCTGCTAAAGGTGCATCCTTGCTGAATCAGCTCGTTGCGAAGCTCTGTGTAGTTATAAAGTTCACCATTATAGCTTAACCAGCCCCTTTTACTGCCCCAGCTGCGGTGCATGGGCTGATCTGCCTCTTGTGTAGTACCCAGGATCTGCAGCCGGCGGCTACCCAGCACCAGGGTACTGCTGCCCCAGGGAAAGCTAAGCTCACCACCACTATCGGGCCCGCGATGCTGCTGCCGCAGCTGCATGTGCTGCAGCGAAGCCTCCAGTGCAGCGTTTGCAGCCGGCGCCCCTTCGGAGGCTATGATCATGCTAAGGCCGCACATGCCTATAATTGCTTAACATTCTTCTCAAAATACAGGCAAAAATGGGTAAGGGGGCATATATTACATTTGGGACTACGTGCTACACATACATAGCGGCCATGTAAAATAAGCCAGTGGTGTGCATGCGGAATCAGGTTTTCGGGGATATGCCGTACCAGCTCATTTTCAACCTCCAGGGGTGTTTTGGCTTTTTGGTTTACCAGCCCCAGCCGCTTGCTTACCCGAAATACGTGGGTATCTACCGCCATGGTGGGCTGGTTGTATACCACCGAAGCAATTACATTGGCAGTTTTACGCCCAACACCCGGTAATTTCTGCAGCAGCTTTACATCGGCAGGTACCTCGCTGTTAAACTCCTCTACCAGCATTTTGGCCATGCCCAGCAGGTGCCTGGTTTTATTGTTGGGGTAGGATATGCTTTTGATGTAGGGAAACAGCTCATCAAAATGGCTGGCTGCCAGGTGCTCGGGGGTAGGGAATGCCCCGAATAGAGCAGGCGTTGTCATGTTTACCCGCTTATCGGTACACTGGGCACTTAGGATTACAGCTACCAGCAGCTCATAGGGATTATTAAAGGTCAGCTCAGTTTCGGCCTCCGGCATATTAACGGTAAAGTACTCTATGAAGGCTTTGTATCGCTCTTTTTTTAGCATAAGCCAAATATACGGAAAATACAGTATTTGGGCAGTGGAGGTGGTTTTTTGCAGCCCGCAGAGCCAGAGGTAAATCAGGCTGCGGCAAAAAGTGGGGTTATCGTTGCACCTTTTTGATTATTAGCTTCGTTATACACTATACAACAGCAGAAGTACTGTATTATTTTTAGATAAGAGAGCGATGAGTACCCGGAAAATATACACTTTACTCGTTGTGCTGGGTTTGGCTATGGTATGGTTGGGTTTTCTTTTTACTTATGAGTTGAAGATCGCCGAACATAGACTGATATCTGTAGAACAGGAAGCACCTGCAATACAGCTGACAGACGAACATACAGGAATTGAACATCCAGACGATGAAGAATTGCAAACTGCTGGCTTTAGCAGCGGTGATGCCGAATCAGACGCAGGCTTAGGCTTTCCAATAGCGCTTGCCAGCCTAGGGATGGTTTTCGTACTCGGTGGTGCTTTCACTTACAGAAGGCAGCGATTTTAGCAACAGAAGCATATAAAAGAAAAGAAGCCCTGGTTACAATAGTGTAGCCAGGGCTTCTTTTTTAGTTTTGGTTTTTTCAACTTCTTAAGGCTGCCATATTCATGGCACCAGCCCAATGCATAATCCTGTCGGTTACTGCTCCCGAAGGTTCCAGGAGCATACTGTCGAGCATTTGAACGTCGTTCTGCAGCTGTTCCCACTCTTCCTGAAGGCGGTCGTCTGTCAGCAGCGCAATTTCAATTTCTTTGCTTTCTTCAACTGAGGTATCCTCATACAGGTATCTCAGTAGGTCATCCGGGGTAAAGGTTTTGATCATAGGCGATATTATTGCTCTCCATCTTTTTTCTAAGATTGATAAGCGCATATCGCATACGACCCAGCGCGGTGTTAATGCTTACTCCGGTTGCATCGGCAATCTCCTGAAAGCTCATTTGCATGAAATGCCGGCGTATTAAAACATCTCGCTGTGCATCTGGTAGCTCTGCAATGAGCTGATACAACAGGTTGTGCGTTTCTTGCCGGATTTGTTCATCCTCATAGGTGCCTTCGGAGAACTCCACCGTATTAAAAACAGGGTTGGTATACTCCATGTTGATCACAGGATACCGCTTCTGCTTTCGGAAGTAGTCTATAGCCAGGTTGTGCGCGATGCGCAATATCCACGGAAGGAACTTACCCTCCTCATTATAACGACCTGATTGTATGGTGTTGATAGCTTTTACGAAGGAATCCTGTAAAAGATCTTCTGCTATCTCGGCATCCTTCACAATCAGGTAAACAGCCGTATAAATCCTCGACTTATGACGCTCGACGAGTGTCTTAAAAGCCTCTTCGTTGCCATTTTTGTACGACAGCACTAATTCGCTATCGTTCAATCCATTTTTCCTCATGTAATTGTCTGTTAAGCTAACGTAGAGGTTTATGCCATATTATCGAGTCTTGAGGTTTAGTATATAAAAATTTAAAAAGTATATTCGGTCTTTACTCAAATATAAAGAATCGTGCCATTATTAGCAATAGATGTAAGGCATTAGGCAAGAATTAACAAAGTTTAACGTTAAGGCCTCCTCTCAACTTACTGCTACTCAATAACAACAGCCTCAAGTATCTTGCCAAGATTTTCTAAAATAAGTAAAATTGGTCTCTGCAGCAGTTTTTTTCTCTCTCATGCTGTTTACGATGTTTTCAACAGCAATAAGCATATAACTTCAACTTAACAGCTTTTTTTGGTTTATCTGCACACCAGGAGCCAGCAGCTTAGGTCTGACCCTTCGGCAAACTGATTCAACAACTTTATAATCTGGTTTAATTAAGTGATGAACTACAGCTCCTCTTTAAACTTTCACCTCTTGTTGCTGTGTTATAATACTTCAGCCTCTCCCCTTTTTTTTGTATTTTTGCATTATCTATGAAGCAATTAACTGCAGTTACCCCTGCCCCCGATATACTCGATAACCTCGATCCGCGCCAGTACATTATTATAAAAGGCGCCAAAGTAAACAACCTCAAAAATCTGAGCGTAGCCATACCCCGCAACAAGCTGGTGGTGGTTACGGGTGTTTCCGGCTCGGGCAAATCTTCCCTGGCTTTCGATACACTTTTTGCCGAAGGCCAGCGCATGTATGTAGAGAGCCTTAGCAGCTACGCCCGCCAGTTCCTGGGCCGTATGGAAAAGCCGGAGGTGGAGTACATCCGCGGTGTTTCGCCGGCCATTGCCATTGAGCAAAAGGTGAGCACCAAAAACCCACGCTCTACCGTTGGCACCACCACCGAGATTTACGACTACCTGAAGCTGCTCTATGCCCGCATTGGCCATACCTACTCACCCGTTAGTGGACAGGAGGTGCAGCGCGATACCGTTACCAGCGTGGTTGATTACATTAACCGCCTGCCGGAAGGCACCCGCATTATGGTGCTGTGCCCTTTTGTACGCCACCCTGAGCGCAGCCTTGTTGCCGATTTAAAGGTGCTGCTTAGTAAAGGCTACACCCGTATCATCGCCAACGGCGAAACTACTTTTATCGAAGACCTGCTGGAGAAGCCCGAAAAAGAGCTTGCTCAGATGCAGTTCGATCTGCTGATTGATCGTGCTGCGGTAGACCCGGGCGACGAAGACCTGCAGTTTCGCCTGGCAGACTCTGTGCAAACAGCCTTTTTCGAAAGCCACGGCGACTGTATTATTGAAATTCCTGGCGCAGGGCTACCTGGCGCCGGGCACCCGGGCGCGGAGGCACCAACAGAAGCAAGAAAGCAATTCTCTGACCGCTTTGAGCTGGATGGCATCCAGTTTGAGGAGCCCAGTGTAAACCTCTTTACCTTCAATAACCCTTACGGTGCCTGTAAAACCTGTGAGGGCTTTGGCCAGATACTGGGCATCGATCCCGACCTGGTGATTCCCGATAAAAGCCTTAGCGTATACGAAGGTGCCATCGCACCCTGGCGCAGCGAGGGCAAGCGCGAGGACTGGCTGCAGCCCCTGCTTAAGAACGGCATCCGTTTCGATTTCCCCATACACCGCCCCTACAATGAGCTTTCGCCCGAAGAACAGCAGCTGCTCTGGGATGGTAATAATTACTTCGACGGCATCAACCGCTTCTTTAAATGGGTAAATACCCAAATGCACAAGGTGCAGTACAGGGTGCTCCTTAGCCGCTACCGCGGCCGCACAGTATGCCCGGAATGCAGGGGTACCCGCTTGCGCAAAGATGCCCATTATGTAAAACTCGGGGTGCAGCCCGGGCAGGATCCCAAAACCGGCAAAAGCGTAGCCGACCTGGTACTGATGCCTGTGGGCAAGCTGAAAGCTTTTTTTGATGAGCTGCAGCTGCCACCGCATGAGCAAAAGATAGCCGAACGCCTGAAGAAAGAAGTAACCAACCGTCTGGATTACCTGATCCATGTAGGGCTGGAATATCTTACCCTGAACCGGGTAGCCAACACACTTTCCGGTGGCGAGTTTCAGCGCATCAAGCTGAGCACCTCGCTCGGTTCTGCGCTGGTAGGTTCCATGTATATCCTGGATGAGCCTTCCATCGGCCTTCACCCCCGCGATACCACACGCCTGGTAAGCGTACTGGAGTTACTACGTAACCTAGGTAACACTGTTATTGTGGTGGAGCACGAGGAGGAAGTAATGCGTACGGCCGATCAGATCATTGATATTGGTCCCGATGCAGGTACGCATGGTGGCGAGCTGGTCTTTCAGGGAACGCTGGAGGAGCTGATGGAGCATGGCCAGACCCATACTGCCCGCTACCTGAGCGGCAAGGAGTCCATTCAGGTACCTAGGCACCGTCGCCAGTGGCGCAACAGCATCTGGCTGCGCGGCTGCCGCGAGAACAACCTCAGGAACATCGATGTGCAGATACCCCTGGAGGTGGTCACCTGCATTACGGGTGTTTCCGGCTCGGGCAAAAGTACCCTGGTGAAGAAGATCCTCTATCCTTCCGTGGGCAAGCTGTTAGGCTCTGTCTCTGAGGCCACGGGCAAGTTCGATAAGCTGGAGGGCGATTACAAAAAAGTAACCCAGGTAGAGTTTGTAGACCAGAACCCGATCGGCAAGAGTAGCCGCTCTAACCCGGTAACCTATGTTAAAGCCTACGACGCCATCCGCTCCCTCTATGCCGATCAGGCACTTTCCAAGGCCCGTGGCTATAAGCAGGGACACTTCAGCTTTAACGTAGAGGGCGGCCGCTGCGAGATCTGCCAGGGCGAAGGACAGGTAACTGTAGAAATGCAGTTCATGGCCGATATCCACCTTACCTGCGAAGGCTGCGGTGGCCGCAGGTTCAAGCAGGAGATCCTGGATGTGAAGTTTAAGGAACGCGATATTGCCGAAGTGCTGGACCTGACCGTTGACGAAGCCCTTGAATTCTTCAGGGGGCAGGCAGCCATCATCAACAAGCTGCAGCCGCTGCAGGAAGTAGGTCTCGGTTATATTACCCTGGGCCAAAGCTCCAGCAGCTTATCCGGTGGTGAAGCGCAGCGCGTAAAGCTGGCTTCCTTCCTGGCAAAAGGCAGCGGCGCCAACAGTGGTGGTATTCTCTTCATTTTCGACGAACCTACTACCGGCCTGCACTTCCATGACATCAGCAAGCTGCTGCGCTCCATCAATGCACTGGTAGAACAGGGCAATACGGCCGTGATCATTGAGCACAACATGGAAATGATCAAAAGCGCCGACTGGATCATAGACCTGGGTCCCGAAGGCGGCGAAAACGGCGGCAAGCTCGAATTCGCCGGCACCCCCGAAGAAATGGCCAAACTGGCCGAGAGGAACCATACCGCAAAGTATCTGAAGGAGAAGTTGTAGAATCTTAATCTATACTTCAGAATAAGAAAAAAATGTGCCTCTCCAAAATGCGCTTGTTCAACAATGGATAGTTGGCAAGCGCACTTTTTGTTATATTGAAACACCAGCCAAACAAATGAAAGCCAAATACGACAAAATAGGCATAGGTTATAATCTAACCAGAAAGGCAGACAAGTATCTGGTAGAAAGGCTTATGCACCATTTAAACCCAAGAAGCAGAGAGCGCTATCTGGACATAGGATGTGGAACAGGAAATTACACCATCGAACTCCAGAGAAGAGGTTTTGAATGTATAGGCATTGATCCATCAAAGGAAATGCTGATGAAGGCAATGCAAAAGTATAAGTCCATTGACTGGCGACAGGGGCAGGCAGAGAAAACAAATCTGGAAGATAAAATAGTAAGTGGCATTATTGCCGTGTTAACTATTCATCATTGGTCAGATTTAATGCAGGGTTTTTCTGAAATGTACAGGGTTTTGAAACCCAAGGGTAAAATGGTCATTTTCACCTCTACCCCAGTTCAAATGAAGGAGTATTGGTTAAACCACTACTTTCCAGAAATGCTCAATGCTTCTATCACACAAATGCCATCATTCGAAAGGATTGAAGAAGCTATGATCAAAGCTGGCTTTACAATAACAGGAACTGAAGCGTATGCTGTAAAGCCGGACTTAGAGGATCTTTTTCTTTATAGTGGAAAACATAATCCTGGCTTATACTTAAACCCCGAAGTGAGAAATGGAATATCTTCTTTTTCTTCACTTGCCAATAAAAATGAAGTAGCAATAGGACTATCAAAATTACAGCAGGATATTGATGATGGTAAAACAGAGGATGTTATAAGATCATATGAAAATAGAATGGGAGATTACCTGTTCATCATTGGCGAAAAGTAAATGGTTAAATAGATCAAGGACTGTCAGCATTTTTTCACCATTTCACCCCTGATCACTCCCCTACGTTTTTTAAAAGAGCGGCAATAAGCAGCCCAGTTTATTCGATAAGTGTTATACAGCTGTAGAGAAGCTTTTACATCATATAATTATGCAAGCCGAAACATCCAAAGAGTGGAGGGAGGAGAATGATCTATTTACTTATAGAAGAATAAGAAAAGCGATTGGATTCCTGGGAATATCCTTACCCATTGTGCTGGTAGGCTTTTCTTTTATCCCTTTTTTTAAAACCGAACTGCAGCCTTCCATTAGTCATTACTACTTCACAAACCTCCGGGAGATCTTTACAGGTACCTTGTGGGCGGTTGGGTTGTTCCTGATTCGCTATAAAGGACATATTAATAGGTCTATTTTAAAGAATGATAGCTTATTGACCAATCTGGCCGGGGTAATGGCTTTTGGCGCAGCAATAGTTCCTACCACCCCTGAAGCTGAAATTGATAAAGATCAGCTATATACGTTAATACCCTATCCTGGCGATTGGCTGGGTTGGGTACACTATGGTTTTGCTACTGCCTTATTTCTTATCTTTTCAATACTGGCCATCAATGTATTTACCATTGGTCAGGCAAAGAACATAGACATTCCCGTAAGCGCTGTGAATGAAAATAAGATATACCGCATCTGTGGGTGTTTGATTATTGTATTCATCGCCATGATACCCATTGCTGATCAGTTCAACTTGTTTCGCTATTCAACTTTGGTCTTTGAAGCACTGGCACTTTTTGCTTTTGGTGTTGCATGGTTAATAAAGGGCAGGGCTTTGGGCGATACAGGAAAAATTGGAGAGATGGTGTACCGGGAGCATAATATAAAAGCAGGAGACCCCAGACACTATTATACTGCCGATGCTTAAAAGGCTTGTAACGTCGGTTTAACCGCATTGGAAGCTCAGGTAGAATGCTAACTTAGTAGCTGCTCTTCTAAGTCCACACATAAGCAATCCAAAATTAGCGCAGGCCAGAAATTAACCTAAACAAACCAATGGCATGAAAAAATACCTCTTCACCTCCCCAAGACTGGGATTCCGGAACTGGAGGCAGGCCGATTTGCAGCCTATGGCAGCCATCAATGCAGACCCGGAGGTGATGGCGTTTTTTCCCGGCACACAATCAGCGGAGGAAACACGCCAGTTCATCCAGCGGATGCAGCAGCAGTATGTAGATAGGGGATTTTGCTATTTTGCAGTGGATAAGCTGGAGAGCGGGGAATTTATCGGTTTTATAGGCCTCTCCCAACAGACTTACAATGCTGACTTTACCCCTTGTATTGATATTGGCTGGCGCCTGAAAAAAAGTGAATGGGGCAAAGGTTTTGCCACAGAAGGGGCCAAAGCCTGTTTAGACTATGCCTTTAGTACCTTAGGACTGGAAAAGGTATATGCTGTCGCTCCACAGGTAAACACCCAGTCGGAAGCGGTCATGAAAAAGATTGGCATGCAGTACGTAAAAAACTTTACCCATCCCCTGCTGACACAGGACGAACGGCTGCGGGAGTGTGTAGTTTACCTAAAAACCAGGGCTGCACATCTATCAAAATAAGCCGGGCCTGAACGCAGCTGTGCAGGTAGCAGGCATACAAAATATATCAATCAGCCTGGCAGTATCTGCCCCTCCTATAGCATTCTTTCCCGCCACGGCTTATCTTGGCAGCATGCTTCGATTTTTCTTTATTTTACTCCTGATGCTCCCCTTTTCCCTGCAAGCACAAAAACTGCCCACACGCTTTGAGCATAGCGAGGGCACCCAAACCCCTACCTACGCCGAAGCCATGGACTGGTGGCGGGCGCTCGATAAAGCCTCCGACAAGATAAGCATGCACGCTGCCGGCCCTACCGATAGTGGGGAACCCCTGCACCTGGTACTCTACAGCCCCGGTGGCGAAAGCAGCATCGGGAACATCAGGAAAAGCGGAAAGCCAGTCCTGCTGATCAACAATGCCATTCACCCGGGAGAGCCCGATGGGCTCGATGCCTCCATGCTGCTGCTGCGGGAGCTGGCCTTCAATGCGCAATTCCGGAAAGAAGTGGGCGATGTGGCGATTGCCGTAATACCCTTTTACAACATTGGCGGCGCCTTAAACCGTAACACCCACAGCCGGGCCAACCAGCAGGGGCCCGAGGCCTATGGCTTTCGGGGCAATGCGCGTAACCTGGACCTGAACCGTGATTTTATTAAACTGGACAGCCGCAACGCACGTTCCTTTGCAGAACTTTTCCTGATGCTGAAACCACAGCTCTATGTAGAAACACATGTGAGCAATGGCGCCGACTACCAGTATACCATGACCCTGCTCCCCACCCAGCACAACAAGCTGAGCGGTCCGCTGGGAGCTTACCTCCGGCAGGAGCTGGAGCCAAAGCTGTATCAGCAAATGGAGCAGCTGGGCTCACCCATGACACCCTATGTAAATGTCTGGGGTACGGTGCCAGATAATGGTTGGGTCTCCTTCATTGACAACCCGCGCTACAGCAGTGGTTTTGCCGCCCTGCACAATACCATTGGTATGATGACGGAAACCCACATGCTAAAGCCTTACGATGTGCGGGTAAAAGCAACCTATCAGTTCTTGCTGATCGCCGCCAAAGCAACTGCCCGCGATGGCAAAAAGCTACAGCGGCTGCAGCAGGAACAACAGGGCTTTTTTAGCAGGCAAACCAGCATACCCCTCCACTGGGTATCGGATACCAGCCAACATACTACATTAAACTTTCAGGGCTATGAAGGCAGCATGCAAATCAGCGAAGTCAGCGGCCTGCCCCGCCTCCATTACGACCGCACCAGGCCATTTGAAAAGCCGGTAAAATACTACGACACTTACAGACCCGAACAGCCGGTGCAGGTGCCGCAGTTTTATGTAGTGCCGCAGGGCTGGTGGCCGGTTGTAGAGCGCCTGAAAGCCAATGGCGTTGCCATGAAAGCGGTAGAGGAAGATACCCTAGTGGAAGCTGAAGTTTACCGCATTGCTGATTTTAAAACCTACGAAAGACCTTTTGAAGGCCATTACCTGCACCATTCCATCAAGGCTGTGCCCAAAAAGCAGCAGGTAAAGCTGCGCAAGGGAGATTTTATGGTAAGCACCAGCCAGGCTGCCCGCCGTTTTCTTGTAGAAGTGCTGGAGCCTGCCGCCCCCGACAGCTACTTTGCCTGGAACTTCTTCGATACTATTCTGCAGCAAAAAGAAGGCTTTAGCGATTATGTTTTTGAAGATGTAGCGGCACAGCTGCTCAGAGAAAAACCTGCCTGGCGAAAAGAGCTGGAGGAGCTAAAAAAGCAGGATAATGCTTTTGCGCAGGATGCGGGCGCCCAGCTAGACTGGGTCTATAAGCGATCTCCTTATTACGAAGAGGCCCATTTACGCTACCCTATTTACCGGATTCCATAAAAACAGGAAACCCTGCCGTGGCAGGGTTTCCTTTTCCCAACTTTAACCAAAAAGGCAGACTAACCCGTAGCCCGCTTTATCTTCAATATTGCTTGTTTCGGTCTTGATTCCTGCTCATCTCCCGGATAAGGCAGTACTTCTTCTAAAACGATGTTATAACGCTTATTATTGAGGCGAAGTAAAAAAGAATTTTCCGCTTCTCCAAAGCAGTCGGCACCCGTGCAGAGGTTTACTACCGCTGCACTGCCTTCAATGGTAACAGTAACCAGGGCTTTACCGCCGGTAATACAATTTACATCTTTGGGGCAGCGGTTGTCCTGAATCCCGTTAACCCGCACCAAAAAACTGCTGTCTTCATCTACAAAGCGGGCAGAATCTGCCGCTGCCAGTGCAAAAGATTCATCCGGACTTACAGCATTATCAGCATCTGATGCCCCTCCTCCTTTTTTATCGGCGGCACAGCCTGCTACCAGCAGCAGCAGAAAGATCAGCGTGATATATGGTTTATTGTTTCGCATAGAAAGCTTATGGGCCGTAATGATACAGGGGTTATTTTACTATGATGTTCACCTTGTCGGCACCGGTATTGCCGGAGGCCGGATCATAGGCAGTAATGATTATTTCGTACAGGCCTGCTGCCTGTGGCACAAAGCTGCCCTCAAAAGTGCTGTCTTTGTCTTTTACCTGCAGCGGGGCACGCTGTAAAAGCTTACCTTCTTTATACACCAGTGCTTCCACCTCATAACGGTTTGCATCCCATATGCCTCCGGGAGTTACCGGGCAACCGCAGGTGAGTACCACATTGGCTCGCAGCGGCAGTGCTTTTCCGGCAGGTACCGACTCATGGGCCTGGGGCGCCAGGGCACTTACAATAAAGCCCGGAATTTCCACCACCAGCCCATCGCCCGTAATAGATTTGCCCGGCAGCAGCCAGAGCTGTGTCTGCGCCTGCACCCTTGCCCCCGGTTGGTTGTAGGGAGCCCACACTTCTACCGTTACAAACTGCGGCTTCTCCAGCTGCAGGGTGGTTTCGAATCTGGCGGTTTCCTGATCTGACAGCGTCCGGTTGCGCTGCTGCGGCTCCTGCATGATACGCTGGGTATTACCGGTACTGCCTTCAGTAAAACCCTCTGCCAGTACTTTACCGCTTACAGGATCTTTCACCACCACATAGGCTCCTCCAATGGAGGTGCCGATAAATTTGGCATCTTTTGCCTTTGCCCTTACCACCAGTGTAGTAGCCTGCTGCTGGGCAAATACTGCACTAAAAAGTAAGCATAAAAAGAGGGTAAAATAGTAATGCATAAATGTTTATGTAATCTCCTGTAGCACCTGGCACCTGCTGCAGGGGGTAATAAATTCATACTGAAATTTACAGCTTATCGCCTGAAATACTATTTCTCATATTTAATATTCCCGCTCCCCTTGTATAGCCTTAACAGCATAAAAACGAAGAAGGTAAACCAATGAGCATCTGTTACTTCTAAAATACTGCTGTTTCTCCAATTGCCGGTAAAAATACCGTTGATATTCAGTGAAGTTTTGTTATTATTGAAGTCCGGAATTTATCTTCTGTTATTTTGATTCAGGGCAAATTCTGTTTTAGGAAATTTAGCCTTTCTTAATTTTTATTTTGAAGGCTGTACTGCCCCCGGGCTTTTTTAAGATCTATGAGGAATTACTTGTTCTTTTCTGCACTGATACTGCTTATCTCCGGCCTTCCCCCCAAAGTAAGCGCTCAGGAAGCAGCTAAGTCAGATTCACTGACCGCCTTACACAATACCATTTCTTTTTACCGGGAAAAAGCCAGGGATAATTCTTTTCTGTATCATGGCCGGGAGTACATAGGCTTCGATAACAGAATTGAGGGTCATGCTTTTTTTCTCAACAACGAATGGCGAAATGGCAACCTGTACTATAAAGGTCAGCTCTACCAGCAGGTTCCGATGCTGTACGATATTGCTGCCGAGGAGCTGGTGGTACAACATTATGCAGGTGTTTTCAAGATCAGGCTTTTCAAAGAACTTATTAGCTACTTTGAGCTTTCCGGCCATCATTTTATAAATATTGCGGCAGTCGATCCTGCGGCAGGCGTCCCTGCGGCAGGCAACGATGCAGCAAGCGGCGCCGTGGTAAACGATGCGAAAGGATCGCCCATGATCCCGGGCTTTTATGATCTGCTGTACCAGGGAGATACCCAGCTACTGGTAAAACGCAGAAAGAACATCAAGGAAACATTTATGGACAGAATGATTCACAGAGAGTTCGATCAGAAAAACCTCTACTTTATTAAAAAAGAGGGAGCCTACTATCCGGTAAAAAGCCGGGGCTCTGCCCTTAGGGTGCTGGGCGATCAGAAAAAGGAAGTACGCCAGTTCCTCAGCAGAAATAAGATTAAATTCCGCAATGACCCTGAGCATGCCCTGATGAAAATGGTGGAGTACTACGATCAGGCACAGGCAACCGACCAACCATGAAAAATCTCGTGCAGCTTACTTATCTCTTCCTGGCTATCTTCTGCCTTTCCCTTACAGCTGCAGCACAGGGCAGCGGCACTCCATCCATTAGCGCAAATTTTAATGACGTAAGCTTTCAGCAGTTTGTTCAGGAGGTGGAAAGCAAAAGCGGGTATCATTTTTATTATAATACTGCAGATACAGACAGCCTTGTTGTAAGTGGCAAGTTCGAAAACAAACCTTTATCGGATGTGCTGGCGCAGGCCCTGCAAAATACCGGCCTGGAGTATGCCATCGATGCTGAAACCAAACATGTTTATGTTACTAAAGGACAAAAGATTTTAACTGATCTGCCGCCCGGCTTCTTCAGAAAGATAGAAGAAACTCCTGACAGCAAGCAAAAAAATGAGTTTGTAGTAGATTATTACAACGGCAACGGAAACAGGTCGTGGGTAAAAAAAGACAAGATCTATGAAGTTGGCAAACGTACCCAGACTATTGTACCGGGCAATGCCAAAATAAGCGGGCAGGTGCGCAATGCCCAAACCGGGGAGCAGGTAATTGGTGCCACCGTACTGATTGAAGATCCCTTTATCGGAGCAGCTACCGATGCCTTCGGCAACTTTTCGCTTACCATTCCCAAAGGGCGCCATACCCTTAAGATCAGGTCTGTTGGCATGGTAAACGAAGATATGCAGATTGTGCTGTATTCTGATGGCAAGCTGGATATTCAGCTGATTGAAAATGTTACCCAGCTGAAGGCTGTAGAAATACAGGCCGACCGGGACGTAAATGTGAGCCAGGCCCAGATGGGCATGGAAAAGATTAACATAAGGGCCATCAGGCAGGTGCCCAGTGTAATGGGCGAACCGGATGTGCTGCGGGTGGTGCTTACACTGCCAGGAGTAAAAACCACCGGCGAAGCCAGCACAGGTTTCAATGTACGCGGAGGCTCGGTAGATCAGAACCTGATCCTGTTTAACGATGCAACGGTGTATAACCCCTCACACCTCTTTGGCTTTTTCTCTGCCTTTAATTCTGATCTGCTGGATGGGGTAGAACTTTTCAAAAGCAGCATTCCCGCTCAATACGGCGGCCGTCTATCTTCTGTACTAAAGATTACGCCCCGCTACGGCAATAAAAAGAAATTTGAAGGCAAAGCCGGTATTGGTCTTTTAACCAGCCGGGCTACCATAGAAGGGCCCCTTATCAAGGACAAAACCTCCTTTATTCTGGGTGGCCGCACCACCTACTCTAACTGGCTGCTAAAGCTGCTCGATAATGAAGAATACCAAAACAGCAAGGCTTCTTTTCATGATGTAAACCTGAACCTGACTCACGAAATTAACGAAAGAAGCAACCTCTACTTTACCGGCTACTTCAGCAAAGACCAGTTTAAGCTTAGAACCGATACGCTCTACGGCTACGACAATAAAAACGCTACCCTGAAATGGAAGAAGATATTCTCCAATAAGCTCCTGGCCGATTTTACAGGCAGCTACAGCCAGTACAGCTTTGGCGTGAAGAGCGAAAACAACCCGGTTAATGCCTACAAACTTGCTTTCGATATTAACCAGCTCAACGGGCAGGCAGCCTTTAACTACTCCCTGAATGCCAGCCACACCTTTAGCTTTGGCCTCAGCTCGGTTTATTATAAGCTGCGCCCCGGATCGTTTCTGCCTGTTGGAGAAGAGTCGCAGGTAGTGCCCGAGGTACTGGAAAGCGAAAAGGCTGTGGAAAGTGCGCTGTACCTGGAGGATCAGTTCGATATTTCCAAAAGGCTTTCCTTAACTGCAGGCATCAGGTATTCTCTTTTTAATTACCTGGGTCCTAAAAGTGTAATCACCTATGCGGATGGGCTGCCCAGAAGCGAAATCAATATGCTGGATACTATCTCTTACGGGAGTGGAGACCTGATCAATACCTACCATGGCCCCGAGTACAGGCTATCTGCCAGGTATATGTTTACGCCCAGCTTTTCTGTGAAAGGTGGTTACAACACCCTGCGCCAGTACATCCACATGCTCTCCAACACCACGGCGGTTTCTCCTACCGATATCTGGAAGCTTAGCGATCCTAACATACGGCCACAGTTTGGCGAGCAGTTTTCGCTCGGGCTGTACAAAAACTTCCGCAATGGTGTAATAGAAACTTCACTGGAAGGTTACTACAAGAACATTCAGGACTACCTGGATTATAAAGGCGGTGCAGAGCTGGTGATGAACCCTGCCATAGAAACAGAGGTAATCAATACCGAAGGAAAGGCCTATGGGGCAGAGTTTATGGTGAAAAAATTAAGCGGTAAGCTCAATGGCTGGTTTAGCTACACCTACTCCCGCACCCTATTGCGCATGGACGATCCTAATGCCGGCGAGCTTATCAATGGCGGGGACTGGTATCCGGCCAATTACGATAAGCCCCACGACCTGACCCTGATTGGCAACTACAAATTTTCGCACCGCTTCAGCATTTCGCTTAACTGCACCTACAGCAGTGGCCGGCCCATTACCCTGCCCATTGCAAAATACTCCTACGCAGGTTCCGAGCGTGTACTTTACGCCGACAGGAACTCTAACAGAATACCGGATTATTTCCGCACCGACTTTGCCATGAACATTGAAGGCAATCACTACCTGAAACAGCTCACCCACAACTCCTGGACCATTGGGGTTTACAACCTCACGGGCCGGAGAAATGTGTATTCTGCTTACTTCGTTGCAGAGGGAGGCGCCATAAAGGGATACAGGCTCTCTATTTTTGGCAGCGCTATTCCATTTATCAATTACAACATCAGATTTTAAGCAGCATGAAATATTGGTTGAATGTGGTTCTCTTTGTTTGCACCCTTGCTATGGGCATTAGCTGTGTAGACCCTTATGAGCCGCCGGTAGTGGCAGAAGCAAACAATTACCTGGTGGTGGAGGGAGTTTTACGCAGCGGAGCGCCTTCACATATTCGTTTAACCCGCACAGCCCGCCTGGCCGATACTGCCAGCATTATGACTGAAACGGCGGCAGTGCTTGCAGTAGAAAGCGAAGGGGGCAGTATTTTTCACCTGCAGGAAAGCGAGAATGGTACTTATGCGCTAGAAGCTATTGACCTCAGCCCTCAGGACCGCTACCGCCTGCGCATCAAAACCAGAGACAGTAAGGAATATCTTTCTGATTATGTGGAGGTAAAACAATCGCCTCCTATCGACAGCCTTAGCTGGACGATGAACAGCAGCGGTGTACAGCTCTTTGTAACTACCCACGATCCGCAGGATAACACCCGCTTTTACAGATGGGAATTTGAAGAAACCTGGGAATTCAGGTCCCCCTATCAGTCGACAGTGCAGTACATTGATGGCCAGATAGTTGACCGTATCCCCCCAACACCCACCAGGTGCTGGCAGTATAACAACTCCAGCAGGCTGCTCCTGGGCTCATCTGCCAAGCTTGGCAAAGATATTATTTACATGCAGCAGCTGGCAAGTGTGCCCTATGGCTCCTGGAAGCTTGCCACAAAGTACAGTATTCTGGTAAAGCAATACGCCCTTAGCCAGGAGGCCTTTGAGTATTATCAGCAAATGAAAAAGAACTCAGAGCAAATGGGCTCCTTTTTCGATCCTCAGCCAATGGAACTCGGGGGTAATATCTACTCCCTAAGCACACCAAGCGAACCTGTTATAGGCTTTTTCAGCGCAGGTTCGGTTGCGGAAAAAAGAATGTTTATCCACGCCGGTGAATTAGAGTCCTGGGGATACAGAATGATCTGTGATCTGAAGGAAGTATCAGCCGATAGTTTTGCTTTTTACTTTGCAGGAAGACTCACTCCTATTTACCAGGACTTCCTAACGGGCAATGTGTATGGTCTGGCCTCAGTGCATTGTTTTGATTGCTCCCTAAGAGCTATACCTGTTGAACCCGATTTCTGGGAATAAAACTATTACTTATGATTTGCCCAATGCCTGTTCTCTGTCATTATAAAATACAAAGGTTATACACCTCACTGCTGCTTTTTATCTGTAGTATGGTGTGCCTGGCTCCTGCGGCAGCACAAGCTCCTGCGCACGCACAGCTGCAGCAGGCATTTGAACAGCATGCAAACCGGGCTGTAACAGAAAAAGTTTTTGTACACACCGATAAAGAGGAGTACCTGGCTGGCGAAACCATGTGGTTTAAACTATATGTAGTAGACGGAAGCAGGCACCATCCCCTGGACCTAAGCAAAGTATCTTACCTGGAAGTACTGGATGAGGAAAACAAAGCTGTACTGCAGTCTAAAATCAATCTGAAAAAAGGAACAGGCATGGGTTCGTTTTACCTGCCTGTTAGCTTAAAATCCGGAAGCTACAGCCTGCGCGCCTACACCAGCTGGATGAAGAATTTCAGCCCCGACTTTTACTTCCATAAATCCATTACCCTCATTAACACCTTTGTTGTTCCCGAATTTACAACTGAGCAAGCTACAGCAGCTCCGGATGTACAGTTTTTCCCCGAAGGCGGAGAGCTGGTAAACGGTATCCGGAGCAAAGTAGCCTTTAAGGCAGTAGATAGCAGCGGAAAAGGAATTGCCTTTAAAGGCGCTATTGTAAAAGAAGAAGGCGATACGGTAGCCCTGATTGAGCCCCTGAAATTTGGTATGGGCCATTTTTATTTTACTCCCGAGGCAAATGTAAGCTACAAAGCTTTTGTAAGCCCGGCTACCGACGACAGCACGGTTAGCACTTTCCCGCTGCCGGCGGCCCGCCAGCAGGGCTATGTGATGCAGCTGGAAGATACAGGTGCCGGGCAGCTAAACATTAACATCTATACCACTTTTCAGGATCAGCCGGTTTACCTCTTTGTGCATACACGCCAGCAGGTAAAAGTAGTAGAAGCGCAAAAAACTACCGCCGGCAGGGCCGTATTCCGGGTAAACCAGCAGCAGCTGGGAGATGGCATTTCTCATATTACCCTTTTAAACCAGCAGAAAGAGGCAGTGGCGGAACGCCTCTTCTTTAAGCAGCCCACCCATACGCTTTCTCTGGAAGTCCAGACAGACAAAAAGCAATACACAACCCGCCAGCCGGTGGCCCTGCAGCTGGCTGCCCGGCATAAAAGCGAGCATGTTCCTGCAAACCTGTCACTGGCTGTATACCGCACCGACTCCCTCTCCGATCGGGAAGAAGGTAACATATTAAGCTACCTGTGGCTTACCTCAGACCTGAAAGGCACTATTGAATCTCCCGCTTACTATTTTAAACAAGGCAGCCCGGAACTAAATGAAGCGCTGGATAACCTGCTGCTTACACAAGGCTGGAGAAGGTTTCGCTGGAAAGACGTATTCCGGCAGCAGGATGCTGCTCCTTTTACCCATGTTCCTGAATATGAAGGGCATATTATCCGGGCAATTGTTACCGATAAAAACACAGGACTACCGGCAGCGGGTATTGCCACCTACCTCTCTGTGCCGGGCAAGCTGGTGCAGTTTTACACCTCCATCAGCGATGAGAACGGAGAAGCACAGTTTATTACAGAACAGTTCTTCGGACTCAATGATATTATCATACAAACGGAAGGCAGGCAGGCGGGCCAGTACAACATACAAGTAGCAGACCCCTACTCCAGCCAGATTTCTGAACTGCCCGCTGCTCCTTTTAGGCTGCCCGATAGTTATGAGCAACAGCTAAGGCTCCGGCATGTGCAAATGCAAGCCCAAAATACCTATTGGCAGCAGGAAAGAAACCAGCTGCTTGCCCCAAAACTCGATAGTGCTGCTTTTTACAGATCTCCGGATAAGGTTTATCTGCTGGATAACTTTACCCGCTTCCCCACCATGGAAGAAGTAATGCGCGAGTATGTGTATGAGGTAAGGGTGAGAAAGAACAGCGGGAAATTTAATTTTAAGGTGCTGAACCCTGTTACCCGCGAATACCATGAAAACCCGCCCCTGGTATTGCTGAATGGTGTACCGGTTTCAGATATCGACAAGATAATTGACTACAACCCCCTGAAGGTAGAAAAACTGGAAATTGTAGTAGAAAGGTTTTTTATGGGGAAAGATAATATGTACGATGGCATTGTGAGCTATACCACCTATAAAGGAGACCTGGAAGGCTTTCCCCTCCCGGCAGAACTTACAAACACAGCCTACGACGGGCTGCAGCTTCAGCGCGAATTTTACAGTCCCAGATACGACACAGAGCAGCAAATGAGCAACAGAAAGCCTGACTTCAGAAACCTGCTCCACTGGTCTCCCCAAATCATTACAGATGAAAAAGGCGAAAGCCGGGCAGGCTTTTATACCTCCGATCTGGCAGGAAAATTTGTGGTGGTGGTGCAAGGAATTACCCCTGATGGTGCTGCAGGCGTTACCACCTATTCTTTTGAGGTAAAAGAAAACACACTTTAAACAGATTTCAGTATAATCTGTCCGGGCAGCTAAGCTGTTACCTGCTGTAAATTAGTTGCGTATGGCTTTACACAACTACCTGCTGCGCCAGCAGAAATTTGCTATTTAGAATAATAGATGCTAAATTATTTATTGTTACAGCCAGGGCAATGCTTTGGCCGGTATACTCTTTTTTTACAGTGAGGCATACTTTCCCCCACAGCTAACACCATGACTAAACACTGGTTCTTTGTTGTTCTGATACTGCTCTTTTTTAAGCTTCCTGCCGAGTTAAACGCACAGGTGAAAACCATTGAAGCTGATTCTTTACCTGCCCTGGCAAATGCTATTTCTTTTTATAAGGACATGATTTACCATGACTCTTATATTTATGAAGGGCAGGAATACACCAGGTCTTCCGACCTTACCGCCGGGCATCCATATTTTGAGTTTCCGCGATGGACAAAAGGAAATTTAAACTATAAAGGCCGGTATTACCCTCAGGTAGATATGCTCTACGATATAGTTACTGATGAGGTGGTGGTTATGCATCCCCAGGGAGCTTTGATGATTAGCCTGCCTGGGAGCGAGATCAGCAGATTTTCGCTGGCAGATCATCGCTTTATAAGGATTAGTGCCGAAAGAGCCAAAGGTTCTATTCTTAACGAAGGGTTCTATGAGCAGCCTTACAAGGGAGAATCGCAGGTACTGATAAAGCGGAAAAAGAATTTTCAGCCACTTGCAAGAATGAGTGTTACCGGCGAATTTGTACAGAAAGACGCTTATTTTATTGAGAAAGAAGGGCTTTTTTACCGGGTAACAAATAAAAGCTCTGTATTAAGATTACTTAGGGATCAGAAAAAAGAGGTGCGGAGATCTCTTAAAGAGCATAATATTAAGTTTAGAAAAAACCCCGAGCTCGCCATTGTAAAAATGGTTGAGTATTACGATGGAGCAAATAGTTCAAAATGAGAACCTATTTAAAGCATATTGTTCTTAGCCTTGGTATTTCCTGCATGTGGCTTACAGCAGTTGTGGCTCAGGAGGCCCCTATGTCAGTAATTTCTGCCAATCTTAAAGATGCCCGCTTCCAGGAATTTGTGCAGCTGGTGGAAAACCAGACTGCCTACCGTTTGTATTTCGATCCGGTTGAGACAGACAGCCTTAACATTACAGCCGTTTTCAACCAAACACCCCTTACTGATGCGCTGGAGAAGGTACTATCCGGATCCAGACTGGAATATGCCATCAATGCCAAAACAAAGCATATCTACATTACCAGGGATCTCAAAATAAGCACCCGGCTGCATCCGGGATTTTACCCTGAACAAAGGCAAAAAGAAGAGATTACGCCCAGGGAAGAGTTTATTGTTGATTATTTTGAAGGCAGAGAAAACACAGCCGGTGCAAGAAAAGCAAAACTTTATGAAATAGGCAGAAAAACCCAAACCATTGTACCAGGTATGGCTCGTATTACCGGCAGGGTGCGGAATGCCAAAACAGGTGAGCAGATAGTAGGGGCCACCCTGCTCATAGAAGATCCTTTTATAGGCACCGCTACCGATGCTTTAGGCAATTACTCACTCACCATCCCCAAAGGGCGCCATACCCTAAAGGTGAGGTCTGTAGGTATGCTGAATGAAGAACTGCAAATCATTCTTTATTCTGATGGAAAATTAGACCTTGATCTTCAGGAAAATGTAGTGCAGCTAAAGGCTGTAGAAATACAGGCCGGCCAGGATGCCAATGTTACCCAGGCCCAGATGGGTTTGGAAAAGATAAAAATAGAAACCATCAGGCAGGTACCTACCGTTATGGGAGAGCCTGATTTGCTGCGGGTGGTGCTTACCCTGCCTGGCGTAAAAACAGTAGGCGAAGCCAGCACTGGCTTTAACGTTCGGGGAGGCGCAGTAGACCAGAACCTGATCCTCTACAGCGATGCTACCATATACAACCCCTCCCACCTTTTCGGCTTTTTCTCTGCTTTCAATTCCGATGTGCTGGAGGGGGTAGAGCTTTATAAAAGCAGTATTCCGGCCCAATACGGCGGCCGTCTCTCTTCGGTACTGAAAATTACACCCCGCTACGGCAACAAAAAGAAGTTTGAAGGCAAAGCCGGCATAGGCCTGTTAACCAGCCGGGTCACCATAGAGGCTCCTATCATCAAAGATAAAACCTCCTTTATCCTGGGTGGCCGCACCACCTACTCCAACTGGCTGCTTCGCTTATTAGATAATGAAGACTATAAAAATAGCAGGGGTTCATTTTATGATGTAAACCTGAACCTCACCCACGAGCTTAATGAGAATAACAACCTTTACTTTACCAGTTACTTTAGCAAAGACCAGTTTAAGCTAAGAACCGATACTGTGTATGGCTACGATACCAAAATGGCTTCCCTGAAGTGGAAAAAGTTGTTTTCAGACAAATTACTGGGAGAATTTACCGGCACCATGAGCCAGTACAAGTACCAGATCTCCAGCGAAGCGAATCCGGTAAATGCCTACGACCTATCATTTAATATTGATCAGCTAAGCGGGCAGGCTGGCTTTGTTTACTCCTTAAATGCCAAACACGCATTTAACTTTGGCCTTAGCTCTATCCATTACTCACTTCGCCCCGGCTCTTTTAAACCACTTGGAGAGCAGTCGCTCATAGCGCCAGATGTTTTAGAAACAGAGCAGGCCCTGGAAAGTGCGCTGTACCTGGAGGATCAGTTCGATATTTCCAGAAAGCTAAGCCTGCATGCAGGCATCAGGTATTCTCTCTTCAATTACCTGGGTCCGCGTAACGTAAATACCTATGCAGCAGGTACACCAAGATCTGAAGAAAGCATGCTGGACACACTTTCTTACGGGAGTGGCGATCTGATCCAGACCTATCATGGCCCCGAGTACCGCATATCTGCCAGGTACCTTATTGCACCCGGCTTTTCCGTGAAGGCAGGCTACAATACCCTGCGCCAGTACATCCACATGCTCTCCAACACCACGGCGGTTTCTCCTACCGATATCTGGAAGCTTAGTGACCCCAACATACAGCCACAGTTTGGTGAACAGTTTTCCCTGGGCCTGTATAAGAACTTCAGGGGTGGTGTGGTAGAAACTTCTGTAGAAGGCTATTATAAGAACATCAGCAATTACCTGGATTACAAAGGCGGCGCAGAGCTGATCATGAACCACGCCATAGAAAAAGATGTGGTTAATACAAAAGGAAAAGCCTATGGGGCAGAGTTTATGGTGAAAAAGCTAAGCGGCAAGCTCAATGGCTGGTTTAGCTACACCTATTCCCGCATACTGCTACGCCTGGATGACCCAATAGCCGGTGAAACCATTAACAGAGGCGACTGGTACCCGGCAAATTATGATAAACCCCACGATTTAACCCTGATTGGTAACTACCGGTTTTCGCACCGGGTGAGTCTATCGCTTAACTGTACCTACAGCACCGGCCGGCCTATTACCCTGCCCATTGCCAGGTACCGCTATGGAAACTCGGTTAGAATACTGTATGGCGACAGAAATGCACACCGGGTTCCCGACTACTTCCGCACCGATCTTGCCCTGAATATTGAGGGCAATCATAAGGTAAGGCAGCTCACCCACAACTCCTGGACCATTGGGGTGTACAACCTAACCGGCAGAGAAAATGTCTACTCTACTTATTTTGTTTCGGAAAAAGGAGCTGTAAACGGCTACCAGCTTTCCATCTTTGGCAGCGCCATACCCTTTGTTAATTACAATATTAGATTCTGAAAAGGATGATGAATAGGAGCTCCATTATATTTTTTCTTTTGGCTGCCTGTTACTTTACCGGCTGTGTAAGGCCCTATGAGCCACCCATTCTGGCAGAGGGAGACAATTACCTGGTAGTAGAAGGCTATTTAGCCGGTGGGTCGCCTACCACCATACTGCTTAGCCGCACCTCCAGCCTTTCCAGTACAGAAGCCATTCTGCCCGAAACTGATGCCGGGGTTACCATAGAAAGCCAGGGCGGCGCTACTTACAATTTGCAGGAAACTGCCCCAGGAGCTTACACTTCGCAGCATTTGGACCTGGACCCTCTTGATCACTACCGCCTAAGCGTTAAAACCAAAGCGGGAAAAAATTATCTTTCCGAGTTTGTTCCTTTCAAAAGCACACCTTCTATTGATAATATCAGCTGGGTTCAAAAGGAGAATTTTGATGTGGATGTTATGCTTAGTACCCAGGACCCGGAGAACAGCACCAGGTATTACCAATGGGAGTTTGACGAAACATGGCTTTGGTTAGCTCCACATAGCCCTATTTACGATTATGCAAATGGTAAGCTTTTTGCTAAAAAAGATCTTACGGATGTTAAATGCTGGGCGCATAAAAAAGATAATGAAACTGTATTAGGCTCATCTGTAAAATATAGCAGCGATATTATTTCCAATCAACTGATAACCACCATTCCAAGAAATTCCTGGAAAATCAGTTTCAGATACAGCATTTTAGTAAAGCAGCGTGCATTAACCAAAGAGGCTTACGAGTACCACCAGCAGATAAAGAAAAATGCCGAAGGGCTGGGTTCTCTGTTTGATCCGCAACCTGTAGAGCTGGCTGGCAACATCTTTTCAGTTGATGATCCCAACGAACCGGTTATTGGTTTTTTTAGTGCAGGTACTGTACAGGAAAAAAGGATTTTTATTGATAACACAGATTTAACAAACTGGGAGTACCAATGGGATTGTGACCTGCAGATAGTGCCCCTGGATAGTATTGTATACTATTTTAGTATAAAAAGCCTTATTCCGGTATATTATGACTCCTGTAAGGATCCAAACGTGCCCTGTACCGAGCAGGCGTATGGCGTACCCTCCCGTGAATGTACGGACTGCAGCCTTAAAGCTAACCCTGTTGAACCTGATTTCTGGGAGTGAAATTTAAACTAACAGAATGCCTGCAGCCTTCGGTTGGCATAACCCGGCTATGAAAGCTATGAAGATCGGACCTGTACAATTATTGATCATTTTTGTAGCCTGTTGCTTTACCGGCTGTATAAAGCCCTATGAGCCACCCATTCTGGCAGAAGGCAACAAATACCTGGTGGTAGAAGGCTACTTAACCAGTGGGTCGCCTACTACCATACTGCTTAGCCGTACCTCAGGCCTCTCTAACAAAGAGGAGATCAGGGCAGAAGCCGCTGCCGTGGTTACAGTAGAAAGCCAAAGTGGCACAACATATACCCTGCAGGAAACTACCGGGGGTGAGTATACTGCCGAGCTGGACCTAAATACACAGGAACACTACCGGCTTAACATTAAAACCCTGGATGGAAAAAATTACCTTTCAGATTATGTACCTTATAAAAATACGCCTCCGATCGATGACCTTAGCTGGATTCAAAAAGACGATAATAATGTTTACATCCTGATCAACACCCATGACCCCCAGAACAGCACCTGGTATTACAAATGGGATTATGAAGAAACCTGGGAATGGCGGGCCTCTCTAAGTCCGTTTGTAGACTATGTAAACGGAGAGTTTGTTCCCAGAACTACTTTTCCACCACAAAGATGCTGGGGAAACGAAAAGTCTAAAGATATTTTGACAGCATCGTCTGTTAGATATGGTACAGACATTATCAAAGATCACGTTTTGACCATTGTTCCCTGGCACTCCTGGAAAATAACCACGAAGTACAGCATTTTAGTAAAGCAGTATGCATTAAGCAAGGAGGCCTATGAATATTTTCAACAAGTAAAGAGAAACTCTGAAGAGCTGGGCTCTCTGTTCGATCCGCAGCCTGTAGAACTGGCCGGCAACATCTATTATGTAGATGCTCCCAACGAGCCTGTTGTTGGTTTCTTTGGCGCAGGCTCTGTACATGAGCAGCGTATCTTTATCGATAACCTGGAGCTAAGGAACTGGGACTACAACTGGGAATGTGTAACAAGGAAAGTGCCCGTGGATAGCTTCGAATATTACTTTGGCCAGGGCAGATTAGCTCCGTTTTCCTACAACCCCCTTGATACAACTGCACAGGGGCTTTATAACTTGCACTGCATAGACTGCAGCCTTCGCGCAAATCCTGTTAAACCTGATTTCTGGGAATGAACTTTAAATCAATGAATTGCCAGCTACCACTCATAAGCACCAAGTCTACAATAAGGATTATTCCTGCACGGGGCCCTGTTATGCTCCTGCTTTCCCTGTTTATTTCTGTAACAGCTACTGCTCAGAGCCCAACAGAAAACGAACTGCTGCAGGATTTTACCCGCTATCATAACCAGACTTTACAGGAAAAGGTATTCGTGCATACCGATTGCTCAGATTATCTGGCCGGTGAAACAATCTGGTTTAAACTATATGTAGTAGACGGCACCCATCATAAGCCGCTGGACTTTAGCAGGGTTGCCTACCTGGAACTACTCGATGGGGAAAACAAACCGGTTCAGCAGGCTAAAATTGCTTTAGAAGAAAGTTCTGGCCATGGTTCGTTTTACCTGCCTTTAAGCCTGCAGTCGGGAAATTATAAACTAAGGGCTTATACAGCATGGATGAAAAACTTCAGCCCCGACTTTTACTTCGAAAAGGCAGTTACCCTGGTAAATACATTTACAAATCCTGGTATAGCCGGGCCCCTGGCAGATAGTGCTGCCCTTGATGTGCAGTTCTTCCCCGAAGGCGGAGAGCTGGTACATGGTATTCAGAGCAAAGTAGCTTTTAAGGCAGTAGATAGTAACGGAAAAGGGGTTGCCTTCAAAGGCGCTATTGTAAAAGAAGAAGGCGATACGGTAGCCCTGATTGAGCCCCTGAAATTTGGCATGGGCCATTTTTATATGAGCCCGGAAGCAGGGGTATCTTATAAGGCTATTGTGCGCTACGGCAGTAATAACAGAACCCAGTCATTTACCCTTCCCGCTGCACGCCAGCAGGGATACGTTTTGCATCTGGATGACACCGGCAGTGAGCAGCTCAACATTACCGTTCGCTCTACTTTTCCGGATCAACCCATTTTTTTGTTTGTACACACCCGGCAGGAAGCAAAACTGATCGGTGCCGGCAGGCTAAAGGGTGGACAGGCCCTGCTTAAATTAAACAAGAACAGTATGGGAGACGGCATTTCTCACATAACACTGTTCAATGAGCAAAAGCAGGCTGTAGCCGAACGACTTTACTTCAGGTACCCCCGGCATACCCTTGCTATTGCTGCCCAAACAAACGAACTGCAGTATACGCCCCGCCAAAAAGTAGAAATGGCCATTGCCACCACTGGCGATAATAATAGTGCAGTAAAGGCAAATTTATCGATGGCGGTATACCGTGCAGATTCCCTTACTGACACTGACGAAGGCAGCATTCTTAGCTATCTTTGGCTTAGCTCCGATTTAAAGGGATCCATAGAATCGCCTCTGTATTACTTTAACCAGAACGGGGCCGCGCCAGAAGTAAAAGAAGCAATGGATAACCTGTTGCTTACCCAGGGATGGCGAAGATTTCGCTGGCAGGAAATTCTGCAGCAGCAAAGGCCTGTGTTCAGCCATATTCCCGAGTACGAAGGGCACATCGTTCAGGCGGTAGTGAAGGATGAAAAAACAGACACTCCGGTAGAGGGTGCTACTTATTACCTTTCTGTTCCGGGCAAACAGGCAAAATCCTATGCCTCCATAAGTAATAAAAAAGGGCAGATCCTATTCAATACGGATAAGCTCTATGGACTAAGAAATGTAGTGCTGCAAAATAATGCTGCCAGTGCCCGGGCTCAGTACAATATAAAGATTGTTAGCCCGTATGCTACTGATTTCTCAGATAATGCGCTGCCTGCTTTTACCTTAAGAGACGGCTTTCAGGAGCAGTTAGAACATCGGCATATTCAGATGCAGGCCCGGAATCTTTACTGGCGGGAGGAGAAAAACCGTTTCTTGAATCCTGGCCAAAGCAATACATCTTTCTATGGTGCTCCTGATAAAACCTATCTACTTGATGACTTTACCCGCTTTCCCACCATGGAAGAAGTAATGCGGGAATTTGTGTATGAAGTAAGTGTAAGAAAGCAAAATGGCAAATATGTATTTAAAGTAGTTGATCCGCAGGTAACAGATTATTTTCAGGAAGCTCCCCTGGTATTGCTGAACGGGATACCTGTATTTGATGTAGATAAGATTATATCCTTAAACCCCCTGATGGTAGAGAAACTTGAAATTCTGACGAATAAGTATATTTCCAGGGGCGTAGGCGTATATGGAGGCATTATCAGCTACACCACCTACGATGGAAGCCTGGAAGGTTATGAACCAGAAGCAGGTACTCTAAACCTGGAATATGATGGGCTACAGCTTCAGCGCGAATTTTACAGCCCCAGATACGACACAGAGCAGCAAACCAGCAACAGAAAGCCCGATTTCAGAAAACTGCTCCACTGGTCTCCGCAAATTATTACAGATAAAAATGGCGAAAGCAGCATTAGCTTTTACACCTCAGACCTAACAGGAAAGTTTGTAGTGGTGGTGCAGGGAATTACCGCTCATGGCACTGCAGGCTTTACAACCTATACCTTTGAGGTAAAAGAAGGCACACTGTAACTACAAAAATTTTTTACGCCCTGCTCCACACATACCAGTTTAAGAGCAGAAAACCAGGTGCACGTCCGCTCCAAATATCTTATTTTTACCACCGGTAATTGCTCTGCATCTGGATTCTGCTAATGCACCGCAGCCTGTGTTCTCTGGAAAATAAAGACATACATGTACGATACCATTATTATTGGCGGCGGACAGAGTGGGCTGGCAACTGCATATTATCTTAGACGGGATGGGCTGAACTACCTCCTGCTCGACAGCCAGCCTGCTGCGGGTGGTGCCTGGCAACAGTACTGGGATAGCCTAAGGCTGTTTAGCCCTGCCGATGCCAGCTCACTGCCTGGCTGGCTAATGCCTAAAGGTGAGCACACTTACCCATCGCGCAACGAGGTGATAAACTACCTGCAGCAATACGAAGAACGTTATAATATGCCGGTGGAGCGGCCCGTAAAGGTTACTGCTGTTTCTTCCGAAGAAGGGCATTTTCTGGTTCAGACGAACAAAGGAGACTATCGGGCAAAGACAATTGTAAGCGCTACCGGCTCCTTCCAGAATCCTTACATTCCGCCTTACCCCGGCAAAGAAATCTTTAAGGGTGTTCAAATACATTCCGCAGCTTATCAAAACCCGGAGCCTTACCAGGGAAAAAGAGTATTGGTGGTTGGCGGAGGCAACTCCGGCGCACAGATACTGGCAGAGCTTTCCCGCACCGCACATACCATTTGGGTAACCGTGCAGCCTCCGTCGTTTTTACCCGATGATGTAGACGGGCGTTACCTTTTTAGTGTGGCCTCTAAAATCTGGGAGGCCAGAAAAAAGGGCGAAACTTATGTTCCTAAAGGTTCGCTGGGCGATATTGTAATGGTAGGGCCTGTGAAGGAAGCCCGTGAAAGAGACGTTTTAACTGCCCGCCCTCCTTTTGAGACCTTTACTGAAGAAGGCGTTAAATGGGCTGATGGATCTGCTGAAGCCATAGATGCCGTGATCTGGTGTACAGGTTTCAGGCCTGCGCTGGAACATCTGGCGCCGCTTGCCGTACTAGAGGCAGACGGAAAAGTACTTACCCGGGCTACCCGTAGCCAGAAAGCAGAAGGTTTATGGCTGGTAGGCTATGGCAGCTGGACTGGTTTTGCCTCTGCTACCCTTATTGGAGTTGGGCGCTCCGCCCGGCAAACAGCAGCCGAAATAAAAAAATATCTACAGGAGGCATAGCCACAGGAATTAGTATCTTTGCACGCTGAAGGCGTTGGTGTAGGCCTGTGCGGCAAGCATTTTCTTTATGATTAATCTATACTATTATCGCCAGAACAGGCTGGTGAAAACAACTGCCGGCGAGCAGTTAGAAGACATACAGCTGGATGAACTGCTCTGGGTTGATCTTTTCAATGCTACCGATGCCGAGAAAGCAGCCGTAGAGCGTACGCTGGGCATTGAACTTTTTACCCAGCAGGAAAGCGAGGAGATTGAAAGCAGCTCTAAATATGCCGAAGATGCGCATGAAATAGGCATTAACCTTAACTTTCTGCACCGCGAAAAAGGCACCGACATCTATGAAATGGAGGCTGTGTCTTTCATTCTGCGTAAAAACGCACTCATCACCCAGCGTAACTTCAAATTCAAAACGTTTACCGACACCGAACGGAAAATACTGAGCCTGCGCCCGCGCACTGGTGCCGATATACTGCTTTACCTCTTCGAGGTTCGGATAGATTTCGATGCCGACCTCATCGAATATATCACCGATCAGATCTCAAATATCAGTAAGAGGCTCATCAGGCGCGATCAGCTGAATGAAGAAGTACTCCTGAAAATAACCAGCCTGCAGGAAACCACCATTACCATCCGCGAGAACATTGTGGAGAAACAGCGCATCCTCTCCTCGATTCTCAAAAGTGATTTCTTCCCTAAAGACAACATTGAAAAAATCCGCATCATGATAAAGGATGTAGGCTCGCTTCTGGACCATACTTCCTTTAATTTTGAGCGGCTTGAGTTTCTGCAAAACACCTTTCTGGGTCTGGTCGATATTGAACAAAACCGTGTTATCAAAATCTTTACGGTAGTAACGGTGGTATTTATGCCTCCTACCCTTATTGCAAGCATGTATGGCATGAATTTTCATTTTATGCCCGAGCTCGACGAGACCTGGGGCTATCCTTTTGCCATTTTGCTCATGGTTCTTTCTTCCGCGCTAACGCTCTTATTCTTCAAACGTAAAAACTGGCTTTAATGAGTTTGCTAGAAGCAATCATAATAGGCATTGTAGAAGGCCTTACTGAATTTCTACCGGTATCCTCCACCGGCCACATGATCCTTACCTCCTATCTGCTGCAAATGCAGGAAACCACCTTTCTCGATACCTTTATGGTGGTCATTCAACTTGGAGCCATTATGGCCATCGTCTGGCTTTACGCCAAGCGCTTTCTGTCGAGCCTGGATATCTACTTTAAACTGGCCGTTGCCTTTTTGCCTACCGGCATTATTGGCTTACTGGCTTATAAGTCTATCAAGCTTTACCTTTTTAACCCGGTGGTGGTTGCAGTTAGCCTTATACTGGGTGGCCTTGTGCTGATTTTGCTGGATCGCAAGCTGGAAACCACCGTTACCAAATACAACGACATTGCTGAAATCTCCTATAAAAGAGCCTTTCTGATTGGTCTTATGCAATGCTTCTCAATGATACCAGGGGTATCACGTGCTGCTGCTACTATTATAGGAGGTGTGTACAATGGGCTGGATAAGCAGCAGGCTGCCGAATTTTCTTTTCTGCTGGCAGTGCCTACCATGTTTGCCGCCTCTGGCTACGACCTGCTCAAAGCTGACATTGATTATACCTCTAACAACCTGCTGCTGCTGGGAATTGGTATGGTGATTGCTTTTATCTCGGCATGGCTTGCTGTGAAGTTTTTCCTGAAATTCATTCACCGCTACGGATTTAAACACTTTGGCTATTACAGGATCGTGATCGGCATTGTTTTTTTAATCCTGATATTTTCAGGTGTGATGGAGAGTATCTAAAGCTAAAGCCCTTTCCCTTTACAGCATAAAAGAGATATTAGCCAGGCTCCCCACTCCTGTTGCTGTTATCTGCAATGCCTCTATCATTGATTTGCGCGGGTACACAGCTGCATGCCGAAATCAATCTGCCACAGGCTTTTCTGTAAAAGCTACCAGCCGCATGGTTTTTTCCCTGGTCTATAAACGCTCTGCCTTATGCTGCGTATAGTACCTAAACAGATGGTTTAACCTAAATTTTTTAACTATGACAAAAGGACATAATAATCTCGATAAAAATACGAACGATATCGATCCGGAAAACAAAACTAAGGGTCAGCACAGAGGCCTTACCAATAAAGACCGGGAACGCAAAAACGACCGGGAAGGCAGAAGCCCGGAAGAAGATCCCAGTAATGGCAGAAAGAAAAACTCCAATGCTGTTGGATAAGATTGAATTTTGGTAATTACAGAGGCAGAGCCAGGGTAAACACCCTGGCTCTGCTGCTTTATACAAAGCTTTTTTAATAGTAGTGCTGCTTTGGTTATGCCCCTGAGTACCGAGCGTATCAGAAATTACTGTAGCCAACCTTAGGGGTAACACTTAAACCGGAAAACCTTTTACTGCACAGGCTGCCTTGCATGAATATATAACCCTACTATACTTAAGCCGTAAAATATATAACAGAATTATATGTTCAATTAAACATTTTTTAAGCGATGAAAAACGATAAAAATAATAATAACCAGCAAGAGAATAAGCAGCAGCAAAACGAAGTAAGTCCGTACAGCAGGGGCAAAAGCATGAATCCTGCGGAAAATCCGGACTTAAATGCTGATGGCTTTACAAAGAGTATGAAGCAGCAGACCAGGGCAAACAATACTGAGGGACAAGCACAGACATCACACCCGAACAACAGCCCCGGGCATGTAAACGACTAAATAATAATATATTAGCTATAAACAAAAGAGCTGGTGTTTACACAACCAGCTCTTTTTGCATTTTCAGTGTGCCAGCCTTGCAAAATCGGGCATAGCAGCTGTGGGTATAACTGACAACAGGCGCAAATCCATACACAAATTACTATACCTGCCTTATCTGCTTATCTCTGATAACCTGTTATTATAGAACATCAGCCCTCCTCTGTCGTAAAATATTATATTATAATAAAATGTTAAATTAAACTTTTTAAACTATGAATAGCGATAGAGATCATAACAGAAACAGCAATGGTTCCGGAAATCAGCAGTCTGATAAAGACCTGCACAGTGATATGGATAGAAAAAGAAGAGAAGACCAGAATCGCAACAATGAAATAAGCGGCCGCACCGAACAGCTTAGTCCAAGTGGCGGTGGGCAACAAACTAACCCTAAAGGCAGGGTACAGGAACAGTCAGATATGGGCACTACTACGGGTAGTAAGCAGGGAGATAATTCCTAAAAAATGCCAAACGCTAATAAACAGAAAGAGCCGGATCTAATCTCCGGCTCTTTCTCTATTTTGGTGCATCCAGGGTCTTGAATTCACTTACATCAACCTTTAGGTCTTTCAGGATTCCCTCCCCTACATGGTATACCAATCCGTGCAAATTGAGCTCCTGCCCTCTATGCCAGGCATTCTGCACAATGGAGGTCATGCCAAGGTTCTTAACCTGCTCAATCACATTTAATTCTACCAGCCTGTCGCGGCGCTCCTTCTCGTCTTTGATAGCATCGAGTTCATCGGCATTCAGACGGATCACATCTTTGATATTACGCAGCCAGTTATCGATAAGGCCAAACTGCTGACTGGTCATGGCGGCGGCCACACCACCACACTCTTTATGGCCGCATACAATTACATCCCGTACCTTTAACACATCTACAGCATACTGCAGTACACTTAGCAAGTTCATATCTGTGTGCACTACCATATTGGCAATGTTACGGTGCACAAACATATCGCCTGCTTCTGTGCCGGTAATAACGTTGGCCGGAACGCGGCTATCGGAGCAGCCTATAAATAAATAGCGGGGGCTTTGGCCTTTAGCAAGATTTTTGAAATAATTAGGGTCTTTTGCCAGCTGCTCGGCTACCCACTCCCGGTTGTTTTTGAATATTTCTTCCATCTGCTTCTAAGTTAATAAGTTTTAAATCGATTTTCTTTTCAGCTGCTTCTCTCTTAAAGTCATGGATGGTTTCCAGCACATCATGATCTATAAATGTAGAATGAGAAGCATTGATGATCACACTGCCCTGCTCCGGTATGGCCTTCAGTTCGTTAATGATATGGGCTTTGTTCAGGAAGGTAACCTGCTCAGACAAAATCAGCTCTACGGTTTCCTGACCGTTATGATGCACCCTCTTTTTATGAAAAGCATGCTTATAATTTTCCCGAAGCACACTGTACATGCCCACTACCAGGCCTATCATCACTCCTATCAGCAGATCGGTAAGTACAATGGCCACCAGGGTAACTATAAATGGAATGAACTGATCACGCCCCTGGCTCCACTGCTGCCGGATTATTTTTACACTCACCAGCTTATAGCCTACTACCAGCAGCAAAGCTGCCAGGGCTGCCAGCGGAATCTGATTTAGTATAAAAGGAATCATCAGTACACTTACCAGTAGAAAAATACCATGAGAAAAACTGGCCAGCTTGGTGCGGCCTCCGGCATTTATGTTGGCAGTACCCCGTACAATTACGGCCGTCATGGGCAGGCCACCAATAAAACCACAGATAATGTTTCCTATTCCCTGTGCCATTAGCTCGCGGTTCATGGGGGAGTGGCGCCGCATAGGGTCCAGTTTATCAATAGCTTCTACACTTAGCAGCGTTTCAATACTTGCAATAAGCCCCAGGCTTAATACAACTAAATACAGTTGTGGGTTTGCTAAAACAGAAAAATCGGGTGTGGCCAGGCTGCTTTGTATGTCACCCCAATTACTCATTACAGGTAAAGTAACCAGGTGGGCTTCTTCAATTTTCCACCCTCCCGACATGTTATCAAATAGTAATTTGAGTAAAACTGCAGCCACTACCGCTATCAGGGCCCCTGGTATGTTTTTTAGAATTGCATTTCGCTTCATAAAAGGCTGATCCCACAGAAGAATAATAGCCAGGGCAACTATAGCAACTGTTAATACTCCTTTATGTATGTGGGTTAAGGAGTAGTAGATTTCAGAAAAAGTGTTCAGCCCGTTTGCCTGCCAAAAAGCAAAATCACCAAAAAAGTCCTCATCTACACCAAAAAAGTGTGGGATTTGCTTCAGGATCAGAATAACCCCAATAGCTGCCAGCAAACCTTTGATAACAGAATGAGGAAAGAACAGGCCAATAAAACCAGCTTTTAGCGCCCCAAGCCCTATTTGAAGAACACCTGCCAGTATTACAGCCACCAGGAAAGCATCAAAACCTCCAAGATCGTCTATGCCATTTAATACAATAACAGTAAGACCGGCTGCCGGTCCGCTTACCGCCAGATTGGTGCCACTAAGCATTGCCACCACCACGCCTCCTATTACTCCGGTAACAATGCCGGAAATTAGTGGTGCACCAGATGCCAGCGCAATACCCAGACAAAGGGGTAGCGCTACTAAAAATACTACCAAACCCGACGACACGTCGGCTCCCAGCCACTTAAATGTTATTTCAGATCTAATCTTGTTTACCATGGCCCAAAAATATGGGGTTTGTAGCAATAGTACAAAGCTATTTTAGACAGCAGCAGAAGGAGCAGGAGCAGGAGAACAGGAAACTGCAGTATTGAGTAACAAGAGCACTTTTTTGTTAAACACCACTAAAAAGAATTTTAAAAATATATTCTGCAGATGGTGTTCAACCATCAGATTTACAGCCACACTTCCTTAACAACACATAAATATTAAATGGTTACCTTCTCTTTAACAAGTCTCAGGCATCTCCATCTATTCTTGGTTTTCTCTAATGAATAGAGGCTCTTCCTGTGGTGTTTTCAGCCGGATCTTCGGCTGGCCTGATTTCATGTTCCACCACCCAGCTGTAGCTGATATTGGCATCGGGTGCCAGAGATGCAGAAACAGAGCAGTATTTCTCTACAGCTAATGTTACCAGCTTGCCCAGTTCTTCTTCCCCGGCATCTGGCGATGTAAGCACAAAGCGTAAATGAATTTCCACAAACCTCTTTGGAATTTCATCCCGGCGCCTTCCGCTGGTTTCTACTCTAAGCGCAGTAACTGTGCGGCGGCGTTTCTTGATCATCCCCACCAGGTCAACAGCAGCACAACCTCCTACCGCAGCAAGTACCAGCTGCATGGGAGAAAAATATTTCTTTTCCTCTGCAGGAAGCATATCCATCATCAGGCGGTTGCCGCTTTCATTTACAGACTCAAACTGGTAGTCGTTTACAAAGTGGGTGGTAATATTCAGGTTCATATTATTCTGCTGTATAAGTGTACTGTTTACAATATGTCTGTGGTATGATAAATAGCTTTGGCTTTACATAATAAATAATATAATTGTTCATAAGTATTTAAGCCTCATACTGTAAAGCTAAGCATAGATCGGTAAATCATACAACGCTTAATCTGATTTCGGAAGTTATTCATTTCTGGTTATGGAGCTGCATGCCGGAGATGAACAGGTTAAAATAAAAAAGGCAGGCGCTAAACACCTGCCTTCTCTAGAATATGATTGATACTTAAAACTTCATAGAAGCACCCAACGTGAAAGCACCTAGTGCTCCACGACCGGTTTCAGCAAATACGCCAAAATTCGGATTAATAAAATAACGGGCACCTAAAATCGGACCTATCACAACTCCTCCACTGCTATTATTACGAAGTAGGTATGATTCATCGTAGTTCCAGTTGTATACCTGAAAGCCTAATACAGCAGAGGCATACAAGTCCCATTTGTTTTCGTCGATGTTCCAGTCAAACCATTCATTTAATGAGCTGGAAGCATGGAAAGTACCACGGCCACCAAATCCAAATACTGAGAAACCACCAACACCCCTGTAGTTTCTTGAGAAGTAGCCAAGATAGGGACCAACCGCAAAGCGATCGTCGATGCTGTATTCTACATTAACAGTTAAGGGAGGAAAGCCCAGCGTGCGGTTGCCATAGCCAAAGCCATACCCGATCAGACCGAAAGACAAGCCTGCATTGCCGGTAAGGTCACCTTTTCGGTACTGTGCGTTGGCAGAAAGGGTCGTCATACACAAACCTACCACCAGGGTTAGTAAAGCGATTCTTTTCATGTTCGTTAATTATTTTGGAGAGTGAAAAATGTGTGCAAATGTAAGAATTCGTGGGATACCTCCCACCTAAAAAATCCATTTTAATGCCTGTGGCTGAGCGGATTTACACCAGTGGTCAGTTATGCGGACAGTTGGTTTAGACTTGCACTAAACACAGAGCAAAAATAAAATAAATTCTTTGCATAATCATAACCACCTACTTAAAAAATAAATATCTTATTTATTTTTTATCTTTTTCCGTTTAAATAATATCTGTTATTGTATTAGAATGGAAGTAAGTTCTTTGGTGGAAAACATTTTTGCAATAATGCAATTTCTACTAGCTTGGCACGGTTCTTATGAGTATATAGACTAACCAGTAAGCTGGTTTAAAGACACTGAATAGAGATATGAAAAAGGTTTTAATAATTATAGGCAGTATTATAGGAGTTTTGCTTTTACTCCTTATCCTGATCCCGGTAATCTTCAAAGATAAAATTTTCCAGAAGGTGGATGAGCAGCTTGCTAAAAGTGTAAATGCCGAGGTTAATTATAACCCCGATAAGCTTAGCTTAAGCGTGCTGCGCAACTTTCCGCACGTAACTGCCGGGCTGGAAGATTTCAGCATTGTTGGCAAAGACCGCTTTGCCGGCGATACGCTGGTAGCAGCCGACAACTTTAAGATCGTTATTAACCTGGGTAGCGTTCTCTTTGGCGATAAAATGAAAATCAGGGCCATTGAGCTCGAGCGTCCTTTTATTCAGATTCTGGTGCTGGAAGATGGCACTGCCAACTACGACATTGCCATTGAAGAAGAAACTCTTCCAGGAGAAGATACCACCGCCGCTGAATTTCAGGTAGGCATACAGCACTGGGAAGTGAATAACGGCCGCATTGTCTATGAAGATCGCAGCATTCCTGTTCGTATTGATCTGGAAGAGGTGAATCACAGCGGTAATGGCGATTTTACCCAGGATATTTTTGACATGCGTACCCAAACAGTAGCCCAGCGCGCCAGCCTGGTATTCGATGGAGTGAGGTATGTTTCCAACAAACACCTGGAAGCCGATGCCACCATTAATATGAACCTGCCGGAAATGAAATTCACCTTCCGCGATAACGTGCTGGAACTGAATGATTTTGCCGTGAAGTTCGATGGCTGGCTGGCCATGCCTAACGAACCTATTGTGTTTGATATGAACTTTGCCGCACCCGAAAACACCTTTAAAAGTCTGCTTTCGCTGGTGCCCGGTATGTATAATGAACACTTTGAGCAGCTGGAAGCCAGCGGCGATGTTGCCTTCCAGGGTTATCTGAAAGGTACTTACAGCGAGGCCGACAGCACCCTGCCAGGCTATAAAGTAGCGCTGCAGGTAAAAGACGGACGCTTCCGCTACCCCGATCTGCCTCAGGAGGTTAAAGGTGTTAATGTTGATATGGTGGTAGAAGACCAGAAGGGCGACATGAAGGACCTGCACCTGCTGGTGAACCAGTTTGCCATGCAAATGGGCAACAACCCTGTTAAAGGCATGGTAGAGTTACGTGGCCTGCAGCCTATGCAGGTAAAAGCCGATATTGACGCCCGCCTGAACCTGGCCGAACTGGACCAGATCCTGAAGCTGGATACCATGGTGATGAGAGGTCTCTTTACCATAAATCTGAAGGCTGATGGCGTTTACGATACCATCCAGAACCGTTTCCCCAAAACCAATGCCGAAATGGCACTGAAAGATGGCTATATTAAAACAGCCAGCTACCCTATTCCGGTGCAGGATTTCAATTTTAACGGTACTATCAGAAACGAAAATGGCAATCTGGAGGCCACTGTGGTAAATGTACCTGCCTTTACAATGCTGGTAGACCAGGACCGCCTCCAGGGCCGCCTGCAGCTCGAAGACCTGAACGACTACAAATGGGATGCTGCCGTGCAGGGCACGCTTGATCTTACCACCATTGGCAAGATCATAGAGTTTGAAGACATGGAAATTGCCGGCCGTATCATTGCCGATATTCAGACCCGTGGCCGTATGAGCGCCCTGGATGCAGGCCGCTACGACGAACTGCCCACCAGTGGCACCATGGGGGTAGAAAACTTTAAGTACAGCAGCAAAGATCTGCCTTATGACTTTCTGTTAAGCACTGCCAACATGCGCTTTAACCCACAGGCGATGGTGCTGGAGAGCTTCAATGGTAAAATTGGCGATACGGATATGCAGCTGACTGGTAACGTACGCAACTACCTGGCCTATGCCATGAAAGACAACCAGACCCTGCACGGAGAACTTAAACTGGTGAGCCAGCGTGCAAACATAAACCAGTGGATGACCGACGACGGAGCCGCACCTGATACAGCCAGTGGCACTGCCATGGAACCCATTGAAATTCCAAGAAATATTGACCTTACCTTTAATGCTTCTATTGGTGAGGTATTATACGATAACCTTACGCTCAATAATATGGCGGGTACGATCGTAGCCAGAGATGGCAAACTAAATCTGAACGGCCTTACCTTCCGCACGCTGGGCGGCCAGTTTGGCCTTACCGGTACTTATGATCCTACCGATCTGGAGAAACCAAAGTTTGATTTCGGCATCAAAATCGATGACCTAAGCATTCAGCGGGCGTTCCAGAATTTTGTAACCATACAGAAACTGGCCCCTATTGCCGAGCGAATGGATGGCAACTTCTCTACCGACTTTAACCTAAGCGGTTTGCTTACCCAGGACATGACGCCAAATTTCACTACTCTTTCGGGTGGTGGCCTGGTTAAAATTGCAGAGGCTGCTATCGAAAACTCGAACGTACTGCAAAAAGTGGCATTGGCCACCAAGCTAACCGATAACCTGGGGCAGGAAGTGCTTAAGCTGAAAGATGTGCTGATGAAGGTAAGAGTAGCCGATGGCGGTGTAAACGTAGATCCGTTCGATTTCAACATTGGCAACATACCCGTAACCCTTAGCGGCCGCCAGGGCTTCGATAGTTCCCTTGACTACCAAATGAACCTGGAGGTACCTTCCGGTGCAGTAGGACAGGCTGCAAATAACCTGCTGGCTCAGTATGGCGTAGGCTCTGTGGTTGGCGATAAAATACCTATGAAGCTGGGCATTGGCGGTACCGCCACAGATCCTAAGATCAACATCATGGGTGTTGGGGGTGGCTCCGGCCAGACCAGCGTAGCCGATGCTGCCAAAGATGCAGCCAAGCAGCAGATCGACAACCAGATAGACAAGGCCAAAGACGAGCTGGAGGCTAAACGCAAAGAAGCTGAAGCACAGGCCCAGGCAGAGATACAGAAAAGACAGGCAGAAGCCGAAGCAAGAGCCAAAGCCGAGCTGGAAAAAAGGCAGAAAGCCGTACAGGATAGTATAAAGAAAAAAGGCAAAGGTGCTCTGAAAGACATCTTTGGCGGAGGCGGTAAATAAGATCTCTAATACAAACCTGGTAGCACAAAACAAGAGCGGGAGTCAAACAGACTCCCGCTTTTTATTTAAACTGGTTGTAATATTTAATCTTACATAGCCTCATGCCCAGGCGCGGATGTATCTGAAACTTTTCACATAACCAGCTCCAGCTCTTCCCGCTCGCTGTCAGCAACAAGAGTGCTTCATTTTCCTTGCCAGAGAGTATCAGGCCTCCAGCTGCATCCAGCCTGCAAATAAAATCGCCAAAATTTGTGCCTTCCTTCACCGTTTTATAAAAAAAGTATAAATCGGAATGATTTGTGCTGTCTATATATAAAATAAGCCACTTTTTATAGGGCACTGGTATTTGATCTGCTATGTTCATGCCGGGAGAGCGAATAGGGTTAGTACTATCAGAATTGAAGGAGAAGCATACCTGCCTCATGCTGGTTAAATAAAAGCATTCAGCTACTAAAAGCCAGCTCCCGAAAAAACATAAGCTTTAAGAAAACAGGGCTTTACAGATGAATTTTATCGAAACATCTGCGGTTCTTGCTGAAGTGCTGCTTTATTGAAAGCAAGCTGGTAAAATTCTGGTCTGTACAGATGGCAGAGCGGTTTATTTCATTAAATTAGGTTTATAGTTGGAGTTGTGTTGCCTGGAATTACTTATGAAGCATCTTAAAATTTATCTGCTGGGAGTTTTGTTACTTAGTGTTCATGTTGCCCAGGCACAATCAAATAAAGCATTTAAAAGATGGGATCTGAGGCTACCCCTGCAGTGGGGCGATTTTGCCGGAAAGCCGGATTCGCCAGATACAGATTTTGCAGCAGCCACCTATGCCGGCCTTGAGCTGGATGTGGTAGAAGTTAGCTACATAGGCAATGTTACCTTTAAGGTAAGAGCCGTTTTTGACAGCCACCGCTCCTGGGCCCATCCCGACCGAAAAGACGAGCACGTACTGGCTCACGAGCAGCTTCATTTCGATATTACGGAAGTATATGCACGGCGCCTGGAGCGAAAGCTTAATACCATGAAGCTGAAGGTAAAAGATAAGGAAGTGGCTAAAAAACTTGCCCTGCAGTACAACGAAGCCCAGATGAAAGAGCAGGAGCGTTTTGACAAAGATTGCGTGCATGGCCTGGACCGGAAAAATCAGGAAAGCTGGCGCAATAACATAGACCGGGAGCTAAAAATTAAAAGAGTTGCCCCAAGGCTGGTGGCTAAAGAATAGCTCCGGGCTTTGGTGATATCAGTACATAATGGCTGCCTCTTAGGGCAGCTTTTTTATTTTATAGTGATTTGCTTCCCGCTGTACACATTTTGATTCTACAGGCAAAAAAGCTGCTGTACAATTATAAAAAGCTGATAACAAAACGGGGCTGTTTATTCTTTAATTAGAAACCCTAAATCAGAACTTATGAAACGTACAGCCACAGCCAAATGGCAGGGAGGCCTTAAAGATGGCAAAGGCCACCTCAATGCACAAAGCGGTGCCTTTAAAGATCAGCCTTACAACTTCCGCATGCGCTTTGAAGACGAGAGCGGAAAGAGCGGAACCAATCCGGAAGAATTGATTGCGGCTGCCCATGCAGGCTGCTTTAGCATGGCGCTTAGCGGCCAGCTTGAAAAAGCAGGTCATACCGCTGAAAATATCCAAACTGAGTGTACCATCACCATGGCCATGGAAGATAAAGGTCCGCGTGTAACAACCAGTACGCTTAAGCTACAGGCAAAAGTACCGGGCATGGATCAGGAAGCCTTTATGAAGGCCGCCAATGAGGCTAAACAAAATTGCCCTATTTCCCGCCTGCTCAATTGCGATATCAATTTGGATGCACAGTTGCAGGGATGATATTAAAAAACTGAAATATAGGCTTAGGTAGTAAATACTTAAGCCTTTTTTATTGATTAAAGAAACTGTTACTGCTGCTCCACAAGGTGTATATCTATCCCTGCCTCGGAAATAACATCTAGAAATTTCTCCTCTTCTCCTCTCTTTTCCATCTCTACAAAAATCCGGGAAATCAAAAGGTTGCTTTCTCTTATGTGCGGATTTCCCTGCCTGGCAAACATTTTATGCGCCTGCACCGCAATAGGAAGTGCCTGAGTAAAATTTTCCTGTATCACCAGTATTTTGCTTATACCAAAATATCCCTCTGGATTATCTGGATACCGATCAATTAACTCCTGGTAAAGTGCCAGTGCTTTATTCTTTTCTACACGCACACTATAAATATCGGCTAAATTGATGATTGCTATGTGCCCCTCTGGTTTGACAATATGGGACTGTTCATACCATTTAATTGCTTCATTGTATTCACCTAACTGTCGGTAAGCAATTGCCATCCGATCCATCGCCATCACAAATGTAGGATCTATGTGCAGTGCCTTTTTATAAAGCTGAATAGCACGTTTGTATTTTTGCTTGCTGAGTGCCTTATTTCCCGGAGTATAATAGGTAATTGCTTCTGGATTAGAGGATACTTCATAAGAGGCCTTAAGCTCTAAAAGCTGATCACCAGCAAGATTGCAATTAGCCTTTAACAGCATCACCACATCTTGTACAATTTCACGAACTTTAGCTTCATGAACAGGCTGTGCAACTGTATAGGGAATGGCTATGTCTTTAAAGCATGATTCAATGGCGGCCTGAGCAACGGGCCTTTGTTCCTTGGATAAACACTGGCAAACTTCTTCCGATATAAGATCGCTTAGTCGCTGCGCTTTTAGTTCTTCTGAAAAAAGAAGCATGAGGCAACAAACAAATAAGGTTAAGGAGCATCTCATATTATGATATCATAGCAGCAGGTTACTAAAATAACAAAGCATACCCTATGAATAAAGCTTATGTAAGCTAATTCTTACTGCTAAATAAATCCAGAGAATAACTTCAGGGAATTTTTTTATGCTGATAAAAACAAAACAGCCTGGGCTTAAGCTCAGGCTGTTTTGTTTTGTGCTGCTAATGTACAAAACCGGCAAAGAATTTAGGTGACTGAGCGTTGATGCTTAGCTGTACATGAAGGTACTTAATTCAGCTGCTTTTTTAGAAAAGCTGTACTTAGCTTAAAGGCATTGTCTGCAGCACTTTTATTGAAGGCAGGGTTACTGGGGTTGGCAAAGGCATGTTTGGCGTCGTACATTTTTACCTCCAGCTCCTTATCTGCTTTTTCCATATTCATTTTAAAATCTTCCACTACCGCAGGGGTAATATGGCCATCCTGGCTAGCAAAAATACCCAACACCTCACAATCGAGCTGTTTAAGCCGCTGCACATCCTGCTCGGGCATGCCATAATAGATCACACAGGCCTGGGCCTGGTTGCCCGCCTGTATGGCAGCCTGCAGGCTCCATCCGCCACCAAAACACCAGCCAATGGTTGCAATCTCTGCCTCTTTTCCTGCCAGGTTCAGCGCTCCCTGGATAATTGCCCGGACCCGTTCTTCATTAACCGCCTGCACGTACTGTTGCGCTTCTTCCCGGGTGCCGGCTACCTTTCCATCATACAGGTCCAGTGCCAGAACGTTCACACTACCTAATTCCTTAAAGTATCTTTCGGCTTCGCGCTTGATGTGATCGTTGAGGCCCCACCACTCATGGATCACCAGTAAATATTTATTACTCGCCTTAGGCGCCATATAGGCAAATGCCCTGGAAGTCTGCCCATCGGGCGTGGGGTAGCTAATCTCTTTGCCGTTGGTGGTCTGGTGGGTGTAGGCCAAAGGTTCATCATGGCCTGAGGTAAAATCGGCATCACTGGCAAAGCCTGCAAAATGTGCTGTTGCAGAAGTGTGCGAGGAAGTATGATGCTCCGCCTGTGCTTGTTCAATTCCGTGTCCAGCATGGCTGCCGGCAGCAGCTTCGTTCCCTTTTTTATTTGTAATGCTGCAGCAGCTATGCTGTGCCTGTACGCTGCTTACCAGAAAGAGGCAGAGGCTTATCATAAAAATGTAATGCATGTAAAAAAGCTGATTAAGTAAATACGTAAATAAGCACTCAGGCCAAAGCCTATAACCGATGGGGTATAGAGGCAGATTTAGAAAGTTATCTGCCTATCATACCCCGCCTCTGTCTAATTATTTCTGAAATTTAGTCCACTCTACTGATCGCTATACCAGGGCGGGATTGAGCTCACGGACATACACAATATAGTCGCTGGCAGGTACCTGTACCTTTTCCTGCTGCAGCATGCTGGCTATTTGCCCCCGGTGGTGGGAACCGTGGTTGATCATGTGCATAATGATATCGTCCAGACGGGTGCTGAAAGTTTCTCCTTTTGTGTTCTGGTAAACGATTTCCCGTTCCAGATCGCTGTCGCTGCAGTTGTTCAGGTACCCGATCCATTCCCTGCTGTTTTCTTCCAGCATCAGGGGCAGTGTTGCATTGGGGTAAATCTCCCACAGGCGCTGAACAGGCGCAGCCAGCCCCTTTACCCGGCAAAGCCACACTTCTTCGGCAGTTAACAGATGGCTAAGCAGCAAAAAAACTTTGTTGTTGACCACCGTATTTTCCTGCAGGCTGCTTAAAAACCGCCGATTAGCCCAGGTATTGTAATTCAGTAATTTCAGGAAATGTGCTTTCATACCCGTATGTACGATACTACAGATGCACTGTTAAGTAAACCAGCTACATTTAATTTTTTGATAACATCAATTATTACCAGGCCGAATAGCTTAGGCTGCCTGGTCGGATGAGGAGAGCTGGCGTAAGTTTGGCCGCTGTGCCGGATTCCGCTGCTTATAGCTGCGCACTATTTCTCCATTACTGATCAGGAATACACCCGGCATGCGAAAATAATCTTCCTGCACGCTGTTTACACCTTTTTGTGCCGGTGTCCGTTTCAGCATGTCCACAATCCCTACGCCCCAGCTAAGCAGCTTTGTTAAGCTTCCCTGCTTTAACCCAAAAGCATTGTACATAATACCACTCGGATCACTTATATGATGCAGGTCTGCCAGATCATATTTTTGCAGTACTTCGCTGGCTTCGGCCACATCTGCCAGATGCACCAGCACAATCTGGGTGCCACGCTGCTCTATGCTCTTCCGCTGATCGCGAATATCGGACAGGGTTTCGCGGCAAAAGTTACTTCCCAGCTTGCGCAGAAACACAACCATGGTTGGGCGTTCATTGGAGAGCTGCAGCAGGCTTTTGCCCCGCTGGGTTCTAAAGCGGATCAGGGTTTTAGAAAGCGGCTCATGATAGGAATTTGCCAGCGCCTGAGGCTGCTGACGGGCTTTGGCAATTTCATTCAGGATGGCCACCATTAACCCGCACCATACTAATGCTACCAGCACCCAGAGCTGCAGGGCAGTATGCTGCCAGAACATGCCTCCCGATATAGCAGGCAGCAGCAGCGCAAACAGCAGATTTGCGACAAGCCCCATAAGCAGCACCGCTTTGTTGCTGAATGGATTAAGGCTAACGGCTATATAACCAAAACCAAGGACAGCCAGCAAAATGCCGTACATTTGTATTGCCTGTACAGACACAGAAACAGCACTACCAAAAAGTAATGCCCGGCTACCCTCCGGCAACAGCATAAAAATTGCCGCCAGTAGTAAATTTAAGGCGCCACCTCCCAACAAAAGAGGCTTAACCCAGGTAGGTACCTTTCTCATACGATTCTCTTAACATTGCCAAAGGGCGGATTCCCTGCAATAGGCATCAGGATTACATTAAAAATTCACCCGCTTCTTTATCAGCGAGTGCACCAGACCATCCATGACATTGCTTAAAACCAGACTTTATAAAAATGCTGGACTTGAGTAGTTGCGTTGTAAAAACCTGCCTTTACCTACCCCACATGCTCCACACCACAGACAGAAACTTAAATTTCTTTATCTGGCATCGCCAAAAAAACTAAATGGCTTAGCCCGCATTTGCACTGGAAATAGAATTTGCAAATGCAACATAAATCTACTCTTTAAATAATACATTCAAAACATTCCGTTCAATAATCTTACTATATTAATACATCCTGCTCCACCAACCATCACATCCTTACACAAATAACCATTTCTTAAACTGGCTTTCGACTTATTTTAATATCTGCACTGTCAGCAAAGTAACTGTCAGCAAAGTAGTAGACATCCAGGAATTTTATCCGCCTTTCAATTTAATAGTACATTACCCTCCTCTACATCTCTATCTCTCTTGATATCTCGTTATAAAACAGTATGCGTAATACCTGCACCAGGAACTGTATTGATAGCATAAAAAAACAGCCCCAGATATTCATCTGAGGCTGTTTTTTTATGAATTGTTCCTGTGAAAGTCCAGGATCCTTCATGAGTCCATCAATAGAGGCTGCAACTACTAGGAAGCAGTGCCCAAGATTGCTGCACCAACAACTGCAAATATCAGAATGTAGAAAGCAACTGCAATTGCCGATAAGAGCAGGGCAGCTTTTGCCCAGTTAGCTTTATTAGGATTTGCATTATCGCCAAACGCCCAAACAAAAAGCATAACAAAACCAACGATCGGAACAATCATAATAAGTGATGTGATCAACCAGTCTTTTACCGACATTACAGGAGCAACCTGTTCGGAGGGTGCGGTCATAGTAGCATTCATAATACCAGGGTTAAGGATGAAAGGTTAATAAAGGGTGAGCTTTAATTAATGTTAATAATAGATATATTTACCAAAATTAACAATAAGCAAAACATTAAACTCCTCTATGTATGGAACTTAGCATTAATATACCGCAACCGCACGAAATTACCTCCAGAGAGAAGGAACAGAGCCTTGCTGCTTACCTGATGATGTTTGCAACTGCTGCTGCAGGTTTACCCATTCCTTTCCTAAACCTGGTTGCTTCAGTTGCCTATTTCTACTTTACAAAAACTACCAGCCGCTATGTTTATTTCCACTCGCTGCAGTCGCTGCTAAGTCAATTACCTGTTAGTCTTATGAATAGCATTGCTGTATTTTGGGCTATCCGGATTATATTCTTTGAGGCAGTTTTCTCTGATCCCTACAAAGGATTTCTGGCAGTAGTGGTGCTGGCTAACTTAGTATATATAATTTTTAGCATAATAGCTGGCATAAAAGCATATAAAGGCAGAATGTATTATTTTATCTTTTTTGGTAGAATCTCCTATCTGCAAGCTTTTAAGTACAAAAATGAACGTACGGAGTATGTACCTCAAAACGTACCTCCGCGCCTATGAAAAGAGTATATCGCGATATTGCTATTCTTCTGGCAGTATTTGCCGGTCTATGGCTGGCCTTTACTTTCATCTTTTCCACCTCCTTTCATAAGTCTGAAAGCAAAAATAGCAGGCAGGAACAAAAGCTTGCGCTGTATCTGCATGAGCATTTTCTTGAGGAGCACGATACCCTGCAGGATAGCAGACTGCAGCTTATGATGGATTCTGTTAACAGCCGATTAACAAAGGCTGCCGGCAAACCGGGTGGTTATTTTAAAGTCTGGCTTCTGAAGGGAGACTCCCGCAATGCCTTTGCCACGCTTAATGGCAACATCTACCTCTTTCAGGGCATGGTTGAGCTTGCCCACTCTCCAGAAGTACTGGCTGCCGTGCTCGCGCACGAAATGGGTCACCTGGTACATGAGGATTTCCAAAGCAGATTAACAAGAGAAATCAGTATGACGGCCTTACTGGCTATTTTTGGCGGAGGCAATACAGAGACAATCTCTGAACTGGGTAAAACAGTGCTTGGCCTGCAATACGACCGACAGCAGGAAACAGAAGCTGATGCCTACGCAAGCGAACTACTGCAAAAAGCATCCATCAATCCGGATCGCCTCACGCAGCTCTTCCTTAAACTACAGAGAGCGGAAAATTCGCATACACCCGAAGCGTTTAACTTTCTGCTTACACACCCCCACCTAAGCCACCGGATAGAACAGGCAGCCATGCATACGGCCGATAGCAGCTTTATCGAAAAACCGTTTGCCTTTGATTGGCAGGAATAGGCCATGTTAAGAAACATCAGCTTAGGCTATCACGAAAACAAAGGTGAATGCGCTAATTAATTGGGGAAACAGGATAAACAACAAAGCAGGCCATAAGCCTGCTTTGTCAGTTAACCATAAGAGCCAAAGACTACTCCTGGTTTTTCTTTTCGGTAACTTCGTTACGAACTTCCTGAGCTATATTCTTAAGCTCTTGCATATGCTTGCGAAGACGCGTACCTGCAGCTTTGTTTTCTTTGTTATAGAACTTATCAGCATCGTCTCTTGCATCGCGTATCAGCTGTTCGAGTTTTTCGATTTTCTCCATGTTCTGTGAATGTTTTGGTTAAAAATAATACTACTAGATTATGTATAAGGTTTTCAAATATATAAGAAAGGACAATAGCAGCGCTGTTTAAAAGCCGTTTTCTTTTGTTTTTAGAGCTTTTAACACCGAAAAAGGTGGGGTTGTTTAACGAACAGGCATATTGGAGCAATTCTTCCGGCCTTTTATTCGGTTTTTTAACCCCTCCCAGAACGCTTTAAACCCCGCTTGCACCTTCCTTTTACCGGCTGGAAAAATAGGACAAAAAAAAGCTGCCCCTTTTCAGAAGCAGCATCCGGAATATATAAATAAACGCTTAAGGCAGGTGCTCAGCTAATTAAGCTACCACACTATTAAAAATCCTCTTTCCTCTGGAATAGCCATAGGGCTTGCCCTCCATCAGCTTTAGTACATCGGCCATTACAGCTGCGCCTGTTGGCAGCGCACCCGCTCCCTTGCCGGTAAAAATCTGTTTGCCGCTGTAGCGCAGATCTACCTGCACCGCATTCAGTTCATGCTCTATTCCAAAAAGTGGATCGTCTGCAGCGACTGCCTCAGGCTTTACACTTGCCTGCAGCACTCCGTTTAGCTGTTTCAGCCTGGCCACCAGCCTCACGCGCTGCCCTTGTTGCTGAGCAGTTTCCAGCATTGAAGCCGGCAGCTGGGAAATCCCCTCTACCTCTACATCAGAGGGCTGCAGGATCGCGCCAAAGGCATGTCTGGCCAGCAGGCAAAGCTTATAGCAGGCATCCCAGCCATCTACATCAGAGGCTGGATTAGCCTCTGCAAAACCAAGCCGCTGCGCTTCACGCAGGGCATGCTCGTAGCTCCAGTGCTGCAGTCGCATCTGGGTAAGAATATAGTTGGTAGTTCCGTTCAGGATGGCGCGTATTTCCTCTACTGGCTCGTGCAGGGGCTCATCAAGCAGGTGTAAAATAGGAATAGCACCTGCTACTGCGGCCTCGTACCGGAATGGGGTATTGGCCTCCTGCTGCAGGGCAAGCAGCTCGGGCAGGTGCAGGGCCAGCATCTTTTTAGAGGCCGAGGTTACCGGCAGCCAGCGCTGCAGGGCTTCTTTTACAATTTCAAAAGCAGGCTCTGTTTCGCTGATGGCTTCCACGATCAGGTCAATTTCAGGGTCTTCCAGAATATCGTGTGGGTTGTAAGTAAATAACTCCTGCGGGCCCGACCGCTCCTTATTTGGATTACGTACACAAATGCGCCGTACCTCTATGGGCAATTTTTGTTCCTGCACAATGCGGTAAAACCCCTGGCCTACCGTACCAAAACCAAACAATCCTATTTTCCAACGCCTCTCCATATATCTATTCTATGAGTAATTTAGTAAATGAGCGGTACCCTGCAGTGCCGGGCCGCCAGTGTGAGTGGGTGGGTCAGCTAACCGCTGCACTTCCCTTCTTCACACCACTTAAAAATCTATTTTTTCGCGTGTAACTGCTTCTTTTTTAAGTTCAGGAAAGTGCTGCTGTAAGGCCGCTGCTATTTCTACGGACTCTACCAAAAAGCCATCATGCCCGTACTGGGAAGAAATAACCTGAAGCGCAGCTCCCGGAATGTGTTTTGCCAGATACTCCTGCTCATGCACAGGAAATAAAAGATCCGTATCAACCCCCAGTACCAGGGTTTTAGCGGCAACGCCTGCCAAAGCGGCCTCTGTACTTTCCCGGCCCCTGCCCACCTGGTGCGAATCCATGGCCTGCGAAAGGCGGTAGTAGGTAAAAGCATTAAAACGGTTGGCCAGCTTCTGTCCCTGGTATTGCTGGTAGGCAGCAGCACGGTAGTTGGCCAGCTTATCTGTGTTGTCCTCTGCCTGCCGGTCATTGTAGATTTGCCAGGTTCTGTATGAAAGCATCCCAATCGTGCGGGCTACTTTTAACCCACTTTCTCCGGCCCGGGGGCTGTTTTGCAACCAGCTGGCATCTGCCTCAATGGCCATTCGCTGGCTTTCATTAAAGGCAATACCCCATGCAGAATGCCAGGCATTGGTGGCCAGCAGCACCAGGTGTTCAATATCATCCGGATTAAGAATAGCCCACTCCAGCGCATGTTGCCCACCCAGGGAGCCGCCAAGCATATAACCAATGCGATCAATACCAATATGGGTTTTCAAAAGCTGAAAAGCTTTTACGATATCGCGGTTGGTAAGTACAGGAAAAGTATAGTACCAGGGCTCTCCTGTCTGAGGATTAAGACTCAACGGACCTGTAGAGCCATAGCAGCCACCCAGTACATTGGCACAAACAATAAAATAGCGCTCGGGATCCAGCAGCTTTCCCTGACCCACCAGGCCCGGCCACCACTCCTCTGGCTCCGCATTACCCGTAAGGGCATGACAGATCCACACCACATTATTGCCTTCCTGGTTCAGTGTACCGGCAGTCGTATAAGCCAGCTCAAAACCCGGCAGGCTTTGGCCTCCCTCCAGCTGAAACGGAGCTGTATGTTTAAATACTTCTAACATTCATTACGCACCCCTGGTCCTGCTTCTTGTGAAGCTGAACTTCACCGGGGTCATTTATTTGATTAACCTATTTCTCCCTGTAATCCCTAACACCCGTACTCTGGCAGAGCACAGGTGTTAAGGAACAAGCTTAAGCTGTTACAGGTTCAGATACTTTTGCAAATGCCTGCTCCAGATCTGCCTTAATATCATCAATATGTTCTATACCAGCCGATATGCGCAGCAGGTTAGGATTAACACCCGCACTTTGCTGTGCGGCTTCGCTTAGCTGCTGGTGCGTGGTAGATGCCGGATGAATAACCAGTGTTTTGGCATCGCCTACGTTTGCCAGGTGACTGATCAGCTTAAGGCTGTTCACAAAACGCTCGGCACGCTCTTTACCACCCTTTATGCGGAAAGTGAACACACCACCAAATCCTCTCTTGAAATATTTATTTGCCAGCTCATGATAACGGCTACTCTTCAGGCCGGGGTAGTTAACGCCTTCTACGTCTGGGTGCTGCTCCAGCCACTGTGCCAGTTCCAATGCGTTCTGCACCGTACGATCTACACGCAGGCTTAAGGTTTCCAATCCATGCAGCAGCAGGAAAGAGTTGAAAGGGCTAAGTGCCGGGCCAAAATCACGCAGACCTTCTACCCGGGTGCGAATGGCAAAGGCTATGTTTGGCAGGCCAAGGGGATTGCCTTCGCCAAATACCTCCCAGAAATTCATGCCATGGTAACCTTCGGATGGTTCTGAAAACTGCGGAAACTTACCGTTGCCCCAGTTATAATTTCCGCCATCTACCACCACACCGCCAATGGAGTTACCATGGCCGCCAATCCATTTGGTAGCAGAGTTTACCACCACCGCAGCGCCATGCTCCAGCGGACGGAACAGGTAGCCGCCGGCACCAAAGGTATTATCTACAATAAGCGGAATATCATACTGTTTGGCCAGGGCCGCAATGGCCTCAAAATCCGGCACGTTAAATTCGGGGTTGCCCAGGGTTTCTATGTAGATGGCTTTTGTCTTATCGTCGATGAGCTGCTCCAGGTTGTCGGCCTGGTCGTCTTTGGCAAAGCGTACTTCAATACCCAGGCGTTTAAAAGATACTTTAAACTGGTTGTAGGTACCTCCATACAGAAAGGGTGAGGTAACAAAGTTATCGCCTACCCCTAAAATATTGGTCAGGGCCAGAAACTGGGCGGCCTGGCCTGAGGCAGTTGCCACTGCCGCCACACCACCTTCCAGCGCAGCAATGCGTTTTTCAAACACATCGGTGGTGGGGTTCATGATGCGGGTGTAGATGTTACCAAATTCCTGCAGGGCAAAAAGTTTGGCACCATGCTCGGCATCGCGAAATGCATAGGAGGTGGTTTGGTAAATAGGCACGGCACGGCTGCCGGTAGTAGGGTCGATGTCTTGGCCTGCATGCAGCTGCAGGGTTTCGAAACGGAGGGATTGAGTTTGATCAGCCATAATGATAAAATTTGAGAGCAAAAGGTTTAGCTAAAAATTAAAACAGATGGGATCTGAAAGCTACTTTATAAAAGCAGGCTGACAGTAGCATATACTGTGCCGGCAGGCCAAGGAGTAGCGCAACAGAAAAAGGGGAGTTACCTATAACAGCAACAACAGCAACAGGGGCCGTTAGCACAACATGCACGCATGGCAATAGCTGCAACGGTAAAGAGACGAGAATGTAATGGTGCTGAAAGCGCGTTGTTGTTTTTCATAACTGTAACGATTTATATTCTCCCTGTTTTCGGGATCAGGATTTAGCACCTTTGCCCACGGTGGGCAGGGTTGCTAGCGCTTCATAGAGCCTGTCTCTCTGCGCTTCTGTATAAATCAAAGCAGTCCAAAAGGAAGACTTGACCCTGCAAACCTACTACACACTGCTTTTCAAAACAAGTGTAGCAGCATAAAAAATTACTGCTTAGCTGTTGGAGTACCCTGATCGTTCGTATATTGAGTCTTACTTTTTATACCGGTACTCCATGAAAAAGTTGCCACTTTTATCAATGCTACTGATCTCACTATTCCTACTTACTGCCGAGCAGTGCAGCGATGAGAAGCCTGTCATGCCCGACAGCCTGATGGGCAGCTGGATCCATTCTCATGAGGAAGACCACTCGGGAAACCAGGTATACCGGCACCCCAGCTATGACTTTCCGCCCTCCCGCGGCAGAGAAAGATTTGATCTGCGGTCAGACGGTCGCATATATTACTACGGCATAGCGCCCAACGATGGTGCTGCCAACCTGATAGAAGGCAAATGGATACCTATCAACGAGCGCACCATTGAAGTGAGCTTTCCGGGAAACAGCGAAAAAGATTTTTCTGCGGAATTGATTGAGATGTCGAGCGAACGGCTCATAATCCGCAAGCTGCCCCACTAAGAGGATTATAAAACCAGGCTTTAAAAAAGCGATAGTGCACCCCCGGGCCTGAAGCGGCTCAGGTTGTATGGGGGCATTTGTCTGTCGGCCATAAATTTTCGCCTGGCTGCCCTGAACAGTTGCTGAATGTTTTCGGCCTCCTGCCCTGCACCACTGATGCGGCGGCCCCACCTGCTATCTTGCACATCGCCGCCATGCAGAGCGCAAATCCCATTCCAGACCTTACTGGCCCGGTCCGGAAAATTCTTTTCCAGCCATTCCTTAAAAATGGGGCCAACCTGTCCGTTAAGACGCACCACCGTATAGCCGGCCGTAAGGGCACCATGTGCTGCAGCCTGCTTTACCAACTCCCAAACCTCATGGCTGTTCAGGCCAGGAATAATGGGTGCCGTCATTACGCCGCAGGGCACTCCGGCTTCCGTTAGCTGCTGCAGGGTTTGCAGGCGCCGCCGGGCAGTGGCGGTACGGGGTTCCATTTTACGCCTCAGCTCTTCCTGCAGGGTGGTGAGGCTAATGTATACATGCAATAACCCCTCTTCTGCCAGCGGTTTCAGAATATCCAGATCCCGCAGAATAAGGCTGTTCTTGGTAATAATGCCTACCGGGTTGCCCCATTTCAGACAAAGCTGAAGCATTTTCCGGGTAAGCTGAAAAGTTCGTTCAGCAGGCTGATAGCAATCTGTATTGCCTGCTATGGATATGGGTGCAGGTTTCCAGCTCTTGCTGGCAAAGGCTTTTTCCAGCAGCTCCGGCGCATTTTTCTTTATAATGATCTTGCTCTCGAAATCCAGGCCGGCACTGTAGCCCCAATACTCGTGCGAGTTGCGGGCATAGCAGTAAATGCAGCCATGCTCGCAGCCCTGGTAGGGATTTACTGATTTCATCATGCCCAGGTCCGGACTCTTCACCTCATTGATGATTTGCCGGGGGTGCTCAGTAAAAAACTGGGTTGGCTGTGCAGCATCAGGCCACTCATCGATTCCCTCCGGATGCTCGATACCTCGCTCCAGCTTACTAAATCTGTTATCTGGATTTGATTGCGCACCTCTTCCCGAAAGGTAATCCATAGGCATAGCCAATTTTATTAGTAAAATTGCTAAATTAATTTGGTTGTAGCGGCCTGGCCCTCGACTAATTTTGCTTTTTATTTGTTACTCCTACAGCACATTGCAAAACATGAAATTTGGAAAGCTTGAAAATATAGAGGGGCTAAGCTTTACCCTGCCACCCTCTCATCCTGTGAATCTCAAAATATTGCCTGGTAAGCCTGCTGCCGAGCCGCGGGTTTATGTTGGCTGTTCGGTCTGGTCTGAAAAGGGATACAAAGGTAGAATTTTTCCCGCCAGAACCCCACAGCGCTCATTCCTGGCAGAATACAGCAAGCAGCTGCCTACTGTAGAGTTAAACGGCATGCACTATTACCTGCCCCGGCCCGAGGTGGTAGAAAGCTGGAAAGCAGCCGTACCGGAAGGCTTCTGTTTTTGCCCCAAGGTGCCTCAGTTCATCAGCCACCGCCGGTTTATGTTGGGAAATCCGGAAATGACTGATGAATTTTTATTACGCCTGGCTGCCCTGGAGGGCTACCTGGGCCCCTGCATTTTACAGCTGCCTCCTTATTTTGGGCCAGAACGCCTGCCTCAGCTGGCCGATCTGCTGGAGTTTATGCCAGATGATATTGAACTGGCACTGGAGCTGCGGCACCCTGCCTGGTTTGCAGATCCTGTTGCCCAGGATGAGGTATTTGCCCTGATGGAAGCCTGTGGGGTGCACCCGGTGATATCTGACGTGGGCGGGAGACGTGATGCCCTGCACATGCGCTTAAGCAGCCGCAAACTACTTATTCGCTTTAACGGCCATAACCTGCACCCTACTGACTACGATCGGCTGGATGCCTGGGCTCTGCAGCTGCAACAGTGGATCAATCAGGGGCTGGAGGAGGTATATATTTTTATGCACCAGCCCGAGCAGGGTTTTGGCGCCAACCTTGCCCGCTATTTTATCAGGAAAATGAATAAGCTAAACCCCGACCTTAAGCTGAAGGAGCCTGTGTGGTATGGTGAATGAGCTGAAAAGCAAAAAACCCACGCTAAGGTGGGTTTTCTGTTCTGATTTATTATATAATTCCTACAGCTTTGCCGCTTCGTTCATGTTTACTGTAAGAACAGGTACGCTTGCTTCGCGAATCACATCTTCTGCTACGCTGTGGCTTAGCATGGCAGAGAGACCGTTGCGCCCGTGGGTGATTACGGCTATCAGGTCGGCTCCTACCTTTGCTGCATAACGCTTGATGCCATCTTCTATATCGCTGTCTTCTATTGCTTCTATAGTATAATTGGCAAGCCCCTGGTTACGGGCATAGGTCTCTACATCCGAGCGCCGCTGCTGTATTTTTCCACTTTTGGTTACATATACCAGGTGCAGGTGGGCTCTCAGTCTATCTGCCAGTACTTTAATATGGCGCAGCCCGTTGTGGGCCTTGTCATTCATATCGGTTGCCAGTACAATGTTTCTGATATCGGTGGTCCGGTCGGTTACTTTAACAGTAATAACCGGTACTTTGGCAATTCTTATCACCTGTTCGGTGTGATTACCCACAAAATACTCTTCAAAGGTGTTTTCGCCGCTGGTGCCCATTACGATAAGGTCTGGCTTATGCTTATTCATAAAAGCGTCTACCACCTCCTGCATGGGTCCTACTTCTATATAAGGGGTAATACGCACTCCGTTGCCCTCATAAGCCGCAGAAAGCTCCTGAAGCCGTTGCTTGTTTTTACGAATCAGGGCAACCATAAAGCGGTCTTCTTCATGGTTATCGGTGTAGTAAATATCGCCTGTGGCAGAGAACTCGCGCCCCTGAGGGGAGGGCTCAGTATTTAACAGCAATATTTCGGCGCCACCCATTTGCTGGGCAAGGCGCACTGCACCTTCCAGTCCATGTTTGGCTATATCAGAAAAATCGGTTAGTACCAGAATACGTTCCATAGCAATAGAATTTGTAGTGATAGTATTGTAGTTGTGTTTTGGTTAATATTTTATTGGGCACTGGCTGGCTCTATAGATCCTACTCCACTTACCTGGCGCTGAATGTTACGAGGTTCGCCTTTAAAACGGATACCGCCAACGCCGCTCACTTTTGCCTGCAGGTTATCGGTTACATATACCTCTGCACTCCCAATACCACTTAGGTTTACCACAGCATCGCGCACCTGCAGCTCGTAAGCCTCCAGGTTGCCGGCACCACTTAAATCGGCCTGCAGCTGACGGGCAGTACCCTGAAAGTTAACAGAAGAAGCTCCGGATAGGTCCAGCTCCAGTTTTCTAACCTCCATTTCCAGGTCTACCATGGCAGCTCCTCTCACTTCAATCTCCAGGTTGCCGGTCTGCATAGTGCCTGTATTGGTTATTTTCGCGGCGCCACTAACCTCCAGCTTCTCCAGCTCGGGGTATCTGATGCGTATGGTAACACCATCGGAGCCTTTAATATTCTTGGTGTTGCTAAGCCTGAGCGTATTACGCTTTACCTCTGTCTGGATAAGTGGCATCAGGTTGTCATCTGTCTGGATCGTTAAACCCGGGGCTCCCTGTTCAAGCTCAATGGTATAATTGCCTTCAACAGTGATGGCAGAAAAATTTTCAAGACTGCGCTCTTCTTCCACAACAGTGCCATTGCCCTGCTCTGCTCTTTCATCAGAGCCACAGGCAAAAAAAAGAGGTAAAAAACCCAACCAAAAGAATCTCTTTAGCATAAAAACGTTGTAAGTATGATGTAAAATACTCGAAGTGGCTGCAAAAAACAATGATCTCTATCACTAGAACAATAAATGCAGCCTTGTTGTTGGGGCAAAGGATGGTGTACCTTATCCCTGGCATTGGTAATCTGCTGCCGAAAACCTATTTTTACGCCACAATCTAAAAACAATACTGCTATGACAGCATATCCTTCTGCAGTAAAAAGCGCTGCACATACTATAGCCCGCGACGAAGCTGTTTTTTCCCTTATTCAGGAAGAACGCCAGCGCCAGGAGCGAGGCATTGAGCTTATTGCTTCCGAAAACTTTACCTCACCACAGGTGATGGAGGCTGCCGGTAGTGTGCTTACCAATAAATATGCAGAAGGCCTGCCTGGTAAACGTTATTATGGCGGTTGCGAGGTGGTAGATGAGATAGAGCAGCTGGCCATTGACCGCCTGAAAGAACTTTTCGGTGCCGAATGGGCAAACGTACAGCCTCACTCGGGTGCACAGGCCAACGCCGCTGTTATGCTGGCCTGCCTGAACACCGGCGATACCATTCTGGGCTTTGACCTTAGCCATGGCGGACACCTTACCCACGGCTCTTCGGTTAATTTTTCAGGTAAACTTTACAATCCGGTTTTTTACGGCGTTGAAAAAGAAACCGGCCTTATCAATTGGGATAAGGTAGAAGAAATTGCAAAAAAGGAGAAGCCAAAGATGATCATCTGCGGTGCCTCTGCCTATAGCCGCGACTGGGATTATGAGCGCCTCCGCCAGATTGCCGATGCGGTTGGTGCCTTATTACTTGCCGATATTTCGCACCCGGCCGGCCTGATCGCAAAAGGCCTGCTGAACGATCCGCTGCCATACTGCCATATTGTAACCACCACCACCCATAAAACCCTGCGTGGACCTCGTGGCGGCGTTATCATGATGGGTAAGGATTTTGAAAACCCCTGGGGGCTGAAAACGCCTAAAGGTGAAGTACGCATGATGTCTTCCCTGCTGGATGGGGGCGTATTTCCAGGCACACAGGGTGGCCCGCTGGAGCATGTTATAGCGGGTAAAGCAGTTGCTTTTGCAGAAGCGCTGTCTGACGAATATATGCATTACACCCTACAGATCGTTAAAAATGCAAAAGCAATGGCCGAAGCATTTGTAGCAAAAGGCTATAACCTGGTATCCGGCGGTACCGATAACCACCTGATGCTGATTGACCTTCGGAATAAAAATGTAAGCGGCAAGCAGGCCGAAAATGCCCTGGTGAAAGCCGATATTACCGTTAATAAAAATATGGTGCCATTTGATGATAAGTCGCCATTTGTGACCTCCGGATTCAGAGTAGGCACCCCTGCTGTTACCACCCGTGGTATGAAAGCAGAACATATGGGCCGTATAGTGGAGCTCATTGACCGCGTGCTGATGAACCACGACAAGGAAGAGGTGCTGGAGCAGGTGAAAGAGGAGGTAAATACGTGGATGAAAGAATTTCCGCTTTATAAATAAGATTGTTTTTAGTTGTAATAAGAGAGAGCATATAGGGGGAGAATTTTAGTGGCAGCAACACAAGAGATGTCGTTCATAGACCACCTGGAGGAACTCAGGTGGCACCTTATCCGCGCCCTGGCAGCCGTATTGGTTTTTACCATTGCGGCTTTTCTGGCGAAGGATCTGGTATTTCATGATATCATTCTGGGACCTTCACGCACAGATTTCTGGACCTACCGGATGATGTGTAAATGGGGTGCTTATATAGGCTCAGATGCCCTGTGTATTGATGAGCTGCCGTTTATCCTGCAAAGCAGGGAAATGTCGGCCCAGTTTACCATGCACATTACCACCTCTTTTGTAGTAGGTCTTATCTGCGCTTTTCCTTATCTGTTCTGGGAAATCTGGCGCTTTGTAAGCCCGGCACTTTATGATAATGAGCGGAGCATCAGCACCGGAGCAGTGTTTTTTGTAAGCCTGCTCTTTATGCTGGGTACACTGTTTGGTTACTTTCTGGTGGCACCGCTTTCCATCAACTTCCTGGCCCATTACCAGGTAGACCCCAGCATTGTTAATGAGTTCGATATTAACTCCTATATCTCAACCCTCACCATGCTGGTGCTGGCCTGCGCACTGATGTTTCAGCTGCCCATGGTGGTTCTCTTTTTAACGAAGCTTGGCGTAGCAACACCTGAATCAATGCGGGCTTATCGTAAAATCTCCATTGTTATTATCCTGATTGTTTCGGCCATCATTACCCCTCCCGATGTTACAAGCCAGATCCTGATATCACTGCCGCTCATGCTGCTCTATGAAATCAGTATTTACTTAAGCGCTATTATTTTACGGCGCGAGCGCAAGAAAGAAATGGCAGAACTTAAAGCGCTTGAAGAGCGGGAGCGCATTCGTGAAGAGCAGGAAGAGAAAGAACGTTTGGAAAAGCCTAAAAAGCAGCTGCCTCTTGACCAGCAGTTTGATTAAGGTGCAACAGCAAATGGTATAAAAAATCAAGCCCCTGCTTTACTTTAAAAAGGGCATAGAAAAACCCCGGGTTTTTGCCCGGGGTTTTTCTATGCTATGTTAACAGCCTGGAGGGACTCTTTTTATGATGCCCTTCTCTCTTAAACAGGCGTTCTTAAAATGTATCATAAGTAACCTATTTAAAGTTACTGCCAATAAGCTGAACAATTATGGTATCGCCAGCAGGCATTGACTGTATTATATTTTCGTTCAGATAGTTGTTCATCTGGCCAAAGCTTTCCCAGCCATCACTTGTTTTCACGTAATAGATAATTCCCGGAAACTGCATTTCATCGCTTAGAATGCTGGCATACTGCTCTGGTACTGTATGTATCTCATATTCATGGTCTGCATCTGCGGGTGCCGCCACTGTTTTAGAATACTGAGGTATTACCAGTCCCAACCTGGCAAATGTAGTTGGCCTTGTTTCTCTGTCTGTCGGGATTACTAATGTATCTAAACCTCTCAACCTTAATATATCATTGTTCTGTACAAGGCTGTAGGTATACTCACCCGCCTGCATCGGAGGGCTTAGGTATGCACGGTCATCATTGAAAGATAAAGTTTGTGGTGATGCTGTTATGCTTGCCTGCTGATCAAGAAAACCGGGATCTTTACCCTCTGCAACTATCCTGTTCAGAAAGGGTTTGATTCTGGCAGAGTCTGCTCTCCATCCATACCACCGGTCCCTTACACCCATATAAATATAGTCGGTGTTGATGGTAGTGGCTGAATACGTTTTCTCAAAATCAAGCGGAGGCTCAACAACAATATCTCTATCACGATCAAGGCAGGCAGCAGTACTTGCAGCAAGCAGGGCTGCCATCAAAAGGGTTCTTAAATAATTCATTTTAGAAATTGATAAAAATAAACGCGGGTAAAATTACACAATTAACGATTTTGCCGCTAATGTCACTATTTACCCTACAACACCTGCATTAACGTACAAGAAGTGCCAATTATGATATTCAGTGCTCTATAGTTTTTTCCTGTACCCGGCTGTCTGTAAACTTCAGCCATCAGGGCTTCATCTCCTCCAGCACTTCCTTCAATATACCGCAGGCCTGTAGCATCTCTTTTTCCGTCATGCCGGCAAAGCCCATCCGGCAGGCATTTAACTGTTTGCCCGGCGGGTTGTAGCTTAGCCCGTTGGAGAGATGGAGACTCCGGGTTTTACAGGCTTCTGATACCTTAACCAGCGGAAAAGCATCTTTAAATTTTACCCATACCGCCATGCCGCCCTCAGGCTCCTGAAAATCGAGGTACCGGCTAAAATCCTTGCGCAGCAGCTGGCAAAAAAATTCTTTACGCTTCTTATAAATGTTCTTGCTCTTGCGCAGGTAGCGCTGCAGTGTGCCCTCCTGTATCAGATTTGCAAGAGCACGTTCTATGAGATGGTCACCCTGCCTGTCTATAATGCGGCGGTACTTAATCATTTCCTGAATCAGCGCCTGGGGTGCAACCACAAAGCCTACGCGAATGGTAGGATAGATCACCTTTGAGTAAGAACCGGTATAAATCACCAGGCCCTGCCGGTCCATGCTGGCAATGGGCAGGGTCGGCTTGTTCTCATAGTGATAATCAAAATCGTAATCATCTTCCAGGATGTAGAACTTATATTTCCTGGCCAGCTCATATAAATGTAACCGTCTCTCCGGAGCCAGCATTACCGTAGTAGGATGCTGGTGGTGAGAGGTAATGTACAGCATACGCACAAGCTGCTGCTGCAACAGGGCCTCCAGTGCTCCGGTGTCTATCCCTTTTGCATCAACAGGAATTCGTAGCAGCCTGGCTCCGCATTGCTCAAAGCAAAGATTGGCTGTGCGGTAGTTTAATTCACCTATCACTACCGTATCGCCGGGCTTTAAAGTAGTACGGGCCAGTAAATAAATTCCCATCACACTTCCCCTCGAAATAAAAATATCTGCCGACGATACAGCAAAGCCCCTTACCTCATTGAGCTGCTGGCAAACCATTTTGCGGAAGAAAGGATCACCCTGAGCCTCGGAATAGCTAAACAGGCGCAGCGGGTTAGCCTTTTTGTGAAGACGGCGATACTCCCGCCCCAGCTCCTGCAAAGGACTTAGCCTGGGATCGGGAAAGCCATCATTGAATTCCAGGGCACACTGGTGCAGTTCCGGGCTCTCCAGCAGCAGGTTTTGCTCCAGCGGAAAAGCTGTTCCTCCTGCAAACCCCTCTGCAGGAAGAGCTCCATTTGCAGAAGAGGCTTCTTCTTCAATGGTAACGATAGGCAGCCTGTCATTTACAAAAAGCCCGCTCCGCTCCCTGCCCACTACCCATCCTTCTGCCTGGAGCTCATCCATGGCTAATGTAACCGTATTTCGGTTTAAGTGCAGAATTTCAGCCAGCAGGCGGGCTCCGGGTAGCTTTTGCCCGGGCTTCAGCACTCCCTGCTTAATGAGGCCTGCCAGGCCCTGTGAAATCTGCAGGTACACCGGGCTGGATTTATCTTTATCGATCTCCAGCAAATTCAGGTAAGGGTAATCCATAACTGGCCTATCTATTATCTTTAATCTGGCATATAAAGATAGCCCAGTTAAAAGATACTTTTGTTAAAAAAGGAGCTACTTATGAAATCAGTCGCTACTGCCCTGCTGCTTATTGATGTTCAGCAGGGATTTTACAACCAAGACTACTGGGGCGGCAACAGAAACAACCCGGGGGCTGAAGCAAACATAGAGAAACTCTTATTGCACTGGCGCGCACAGGCACTGCCCGTTCTCCATGTTAAACATGATTCTGTGAATCCTGCATCTCCTCTGCATCCTTCTCATGCGGGTAATGCATTCATGGACGTTGCTGTGCCAAAACAGGGAGAACCCTTATTTCCAAAGCAGGTAAACAGTGCTTTTATAGGTACAGGCCTGAAAGAATATCTTGACGAGCTTGGGATTACAAAGCTCCTGATCGTGGGCCTCACAAGCAACCATTGCGTTTCTACTACTGCTCGTATGGCCGGCAATTTTGGTTATGATGTTTATGTTGCCGAAGATGCAACTGCCACCTTCGACAGGATAAGTTTTGATGGAAAGCTGTTCAAGGCACAGGATATTCATGAAATCTCTCTTGCAAATCTTCATGGAGAGTTTGCCACCATTGTAAAAACTGAAGAAATGATTTTGCACCACACCAATACATTTAGCCATGCCGGAGCATAAACCCACCCCCCTCACCACCATAAGCCGCCATGCACACCGCGGCGTTTACGATTGGGAAACCATTTATGCCATTCTGGACGAAGCCATAGACGTTACCATTGCGTATGCTGCCCACAGCACAGCCATGGCTATTCCTACAGGTTTTGTAAGGATGGATGATAAAATATACATCCACGCATCGGTAAAGAGTCATTTTATACAGCAGCTGTGCCAGCAGGAAAAGGTTTGCCTCACAGTGTCGTTGCTGGATGGCATGGTGCTGGCTAACACTGCTTTTAACCACTCTTTTAACTATCGTTCGGTAATAGCCTTTTCCAAAGCTTTTGAGGTAGAAGACCCGGATCAGAAAATGGAGATCCTAAAAGCCTTTACCGATAAACTGCTGCCGGGCCGCTGGGAAGACGACATTAAAAGGCCTACACCGGAAGAACTGAAAATAACATCAGTGCTTGGCTTTTCACTGGAGGAAGCATCGGCAAAAATCAGGCAGGGCGCTGCCGGCAACAATCAGCAGGAAGCGCACAGAAAAGTATGGACGGGCTATGTACCACTGCAGCGCTCCTGGGGTGCGCCTGTTAAAAATGCTGATACAGATCCTTTTGTAGAGGAACCAGACTACCTCCTGAACCTATATGCAGCGCAGGTAAAGCAGTAAGACACTTGTATACCAGGCAGCAAAATTTTTAAAGAAGTCTTAGTCACAGCTATCAAGAGTCATATTTAGTACAAAAGTACTAGCAGTTTATCTGGTAAAAACAAGCTTTCGTTACGAGCTGCTGATACACCTTTGTACCCTATAACTGGCTGGAGAAAATCGGGTATTTGCTGCAGTGTTATTCAGTCTGCATGTGGATATGGTCGTCGTGGCGTACCGCGCCACAGCCGTGAAAACGTATTTTTGCAGCACCTGATAGCCCCAGGCGCTGCTGCAGGTGTGGCTCCAGAAATACCTTGCCAATTTCCCTCTGCTCCAAGAGCAGCTGCAATACCCTTTTGGTGCGCAGGGCATCGAACTTCAGGTTTGAGCGGGTGCCCATGGTAAGGTATTGTGGATAGCTGTATTGCCAGTAGCCTTTCCCCTGGCATGCTTCTGCTGTGGCCTGCTCGTTTTCTGCAGGTCCCTCGAAAACGCCATAGCCGCTGCGGCTGGGTATATCGTTGGTCACGGTACCATCGGCACGCAGGTAAAAGAAGGCAAGGTCTACTTTGCGACCGTCGGTATGGCTTAGGTGCGGCAGGAGCGGAAATTTTTCAAAGAGCGGAAAGCCTGCATCGAGGTAATGCAGTTCTCTATTGGGGTGCTGCTGGCGCAGCTGATCTGCTACCTCCTGCACCACCCTTCTGGTATTGGGGGTAACATAGTGGCGGTTCAGCAGGGGGTATATCAGGCTGGCCGGTTTCAAGGTAGGCGAGGTAAATACCGGCAGCGGCGTACGGCCAAAATAGCCGCATGCAATGGGTAGCACTGCTGCTGTAATAAGCAGGTATACGGGCAAAAACAGGAGCAGCGCCCTGCCAATACGCTTTCCCTTCCATCGGCCGGCAAGCCAGTAACAAAGGAGCCAGAGCAATCCTCCTACCTGAGTAAGGGCGGTTAGCAACAGCACCACCAGCAGGTGTAAAAACAAACCTAATAAACGCATACCTCTAAAATTGGGCAACTAAATTACATAATAGGTACATAGTAATACCGGGTGTTCCGCTTTTTATTTACAATTGGCTATCTTCGCTTATACATCTATTTCCATACTACTCAACATGAGCAAGAAAATAGCAATTGGAGGCGACCACGCTGGTTTTGACTATAAGCAGCGCCTTATTGAACACCTGCAGCAACAGGGATATACTGTAGAAGACTTTGGCCCCGGCAGCGATGCATCGGTAGATTACCCCGACCACGCACACCCGCTATCAGAAGCAGTAGCCAATAAAAGCCAGGAGCTGGGCATTTTAATCTGCGGCAGCGGCAACGGTGTATGCATGACGGCCAACAAACACCAGGGCATTCGTGCCGGACTCTGCTGGAACGAAGAAGTAGCGGCCCTGATCCGCCAGCATAATAACGCTAATGTGCTGTGTATACCTGCCCGCTTCGTTGATTTTGAGAAGGCCCTAAAAATAGCCGATACCTTTCTGACTACAGAATTCGAAGGCGGACGCCACGGTCGCCGTGTAGACAAGATTGCCTGCTGATTACTCTTCCTGCAGCTCCCACACATGTGGAAAGCGGGCAGAATTTCTGTAGCGGCTTTCGATGGTAGGCATGCGTTTAAAGAGCTGCGGCACAATGCCGGCATCGTCTATAAGCACCTGCGGGGTATCCTGCTGAAAGTGGCGGAAAGCATCTACCAGATTATCATAGTAATCAAGCTCGGTTAACTGCCGGCGGGCCAGTCGCCACTCCAGATAGGGTGTTGCCAGCCTGGCATGCTGGTAAAGGCTTACATCACGCCCCAGCATAAGAATGCGTTTACCGGCAACCAGCTCTGCCTCTGGCCGGGTGTTTACCTTCAGGCTCTCTGCATTCACATAGGGCTTAATTTCAGGCACTACCTCCAGGTACAGAATTGTATGCAGGGCCAGCACCATGATGGCAAAAAGCCAGAAGATGCCTTCTGCTTTCAGGTGTTTACGCACCAGCAGCAGGTAGTGCGAGATATAAAATGCCCATGCCGGCAGCAGCAGCAGCAGGTGGTAAGCCGATTTTTCTGCTGAAAGTACAATGGCGATAATACCCGCTATCAGGGTATAAAACATGGTTTGCTGCAGGCGGGTCTGGTAAATGGTGTAGTTACGTCGGCTAAAATTATAGAGGCCAACCAGAAAGAACATGGAGGGAATAGCCGCCAGTGCAAGCAGACTTAGGGTGTTCAGGTAATTATCGCTGCCAAACAGGTTCAGCGACATCAGGTAGCCAAAATAGAAATCCTGCAGGTTATCCTGCCAGAAAAAGTAGAGAATAATAACCGCCAGGGGCAGTGCCACACCAATAAAGAGCAGGAGGTATTGCCGGGGCTTTGTACCGGTAAAGATCATGAGGGCGAACAGCATTGCCGGAAAAAAAGTGAGCGTAGGCAAAAAGAAGCCCGCGGCAATTCCCACATAAGCCCCCAGGAAAAACAAGCTTTCATCTTTACCCCTGCCGGAAACCACTTTAAACGCATTTCTGACGGCCATAAGCAGGAAAGTCATGCTCATGAGCGGAGGGGAAAGCAAATAAAAATCAAAGAAAATATGGGCAAGTACTGTATAAATTAGCGCGGGAACGTAAGTATTTTCGTTATAAGCCCTATAATTGAGGAGCATTAGGTTAAACTGGCCTGCCTGAATAAGCACCAGCAGCAGTGCCAGTATGGCATGTGCTAAGGGAGAACGGCCAAAGAGCTCATCGAGCAGCCAGTAAACGGCAGCAGAAAAGGGAGCAGTATTGTCCCAGATGCCTTCGTATAAGCTATCGCCGGCAGAGAGGTTTTCTCCCAAAATCATCCACCCCAATTCTGGTTGCAGCGTAGGTGTCCAGCCCAAAAGGGCAGGTAAGCGCAGAACCAGTAGCAATAAGAAAATACCGATAAGCCGGTATGGATCGTTTAAACGGAAGAAGCCTATCACAAACCTATATTCGTTACCTCAAAACAAAAACGAAAATAGTTTATTTCTTAGACAAACAACAATCTTGTTATAATATTTGCACCCATGAGTGAAAGCAAAAGACAGCAGAAATTCAGTCGATTATTACAGAAAGAATTAAGTGAAATTTTTCAACGCGATATTCCACATTTATTCAAAAATACAATGGTTACGGTAACCGATGTACGCGTTAGCCCCGACTTAAGCGTAGCCAAGGCATTTTTAAGTTTTATGCTCGCCCCCAACCAACAGCAACTGCTGGAAGTGGTAAATGAGCGAAAAAGTGAAGTGAGAAACATGCTGGGGCGCCGCATCCGCAAAGAGGTGCGCCATGTACCGGAACTTGTATTTTTCCTGAATGAAAGTGCAGATTACGCTGCCCACATGGACCGGGTGATCAGCAACCTGGATATACCACCGGCACCCGAAAATGAGGAGGAGGACGAGAAAGAGTGAACCTGCCTTTTTACATTGCCCGGAGGTACTTCCGGTCTAAAAAGAAAAAGACTTTTATCAACATTATCTCCATCATCAGCATGCTGGTGGTGGCGGTGGGCACCTGTGCCCTTATTATTGTGCTGTCGGTGTTTAACGGCCTCGAAGATCTGATCCGCTCGCTCTACAACACCTTTGATGCCGAATTGCGGATTGTTGCCGAAAAAGGAAAAACCTTTGAGCTAACACCCGAACTGCTGGAGCTTGTAAGAACTACCGAAGGTGTTGAAATACTTACTGAAGTAGCCGAAGACAATGCCCTGATCCGTTACCAGGATGCCGAAAAGGTAGTAAAGATTAAGGGTGTGGGACCAAATTTTATGGAGCAGGGCCGCATGCAGGGTACGCTGCTGCAGGGTGAACTAAGTCTTCAGAAGGGAAATACTGCAGTTGCCATCATAGGTGCCGGTGTTAGAAATGCGCTTTCTGTAGCCCTGGAAAATGATTTTTACGTACTGCGTATTTATTATCCTCGCAATGTAAGGCCCGGTACCTTAGACCCGAGCAAATACTACGTACAGCAAAACATAAAGCCCGGGGGTGTATTCAGCATAGAGAAGCAGTATGATGACAACTATGTATTTGTGCCCCTTGAGTTTGCCCTGAACCTGTTTGATTATGGCAACCGCCGCAGTTCGCTCGAGATAAAAACTACTGATAAAGTAAGTATAGCACGGGTACAAAGACGGCTGAAGGAGCGGCTCCCGGAAGGCTTTCTGGTGCAAAACAGCGATGAACAGCACAGCAGCCTGCTAAAGGCAATCAAGATTGAAAAGCTGTTTGTGTACCTGGCCTTTACTTTTATTCTGGCAGTTGCCTCGTTTAATATCTTCTTTTCGCTTACCATGCTGGCTATTGATAAGAAGCGCGATATTGCTGTGCTCTTTTCAATGGGCGCATCGCCGGGACTGGTGCGCCGCATTTTTCTGTACGAAGGTGCCATCATTGCCTTTACAGGTGCTTTGCTGGGCCTGATTCTGGGTATCGTCATTGTGCTTATACAGGAAGAATGGGGCCTGGTTGGCATGGGCATGCAAACATCAGTAGAAAGTGCTTATCCTGTTCAGCTTATGTGGACAGACCTGCTGTTTACTGCCATCAGCACTGCATTCATTACGTTACTTGCTTCTTTTCACCCGGCATCTCTGGCAGCACGTACGCCTACCGCACAGCATATCTAAATTTAAAAGATGATGCTGTTGCTTCTGCAGGGTAGGTTTACGGGAAGTGTCGGGATCATAAGTCTGACGCTAAACAACCAGGGTCTGGAAAAGCATCGATGGCACACCATCAATAGCTGCTTTTCCGGCTACCGGAACCCCTGCACCCACAGTCAAATATCAGGCTGTAAATTATTCCTTTAATAAATAGTGGTATTCTCATAGTTTTTTGCAAAGAATATTTAAATTTAATACCGCTCTAGTCTGAGTAATTCAATTTTTACTATTTTTCGGGGCTGTATCCACTTTTTATTAGATGAAAGTTAGCATCTCTAAGCCTTTTAAACTCATCTATTCGTTGTATGCGCACGAATACCTGGGTTATTTATTTGAATCATTCGTGGTTCAGCTCGACGATGCGGGACAACTATCGTTTCTGCACCAGAACATCTCCTATAAAAATGCTGCTGAATTTGCCTCCGGACTGGATGAGAAAGACTATGAGCTTATCCGTATCATGGACAGCATGCAGCAGGATGTGGTGATTAAACAGTTCTGGAATAAAAAAGTAAATCCAAGTGAATTCTTTCTAAAGGTTTATAATCAGGAAAAAGGAAATAAGCCGATACAGGAAGAAATAGAGCGCTACCTGGAACACCGCAGGGCACAGGTTCTGGAGCGCATGCAGGGTAAGCTGCTCTTTGAAATGGGTAATGATGGCGAACCTGCCTGGCGGCAGATACAGGTGATGTCGCAGCAGGCCACCGTACTTTTCCATTTCAGAAGAAATGAAATAAGCACCCACTACTTCCCGACTATTAAATATGGTGGTCAAAAGCTTGATTTTCAGCGCAAAGGTGCTTACCTGATCTGTAAAGAACCTGCCTGGATGGTGCTTAATAACAGGCTCTATACTTTTGAGCAGGAGGTTGATGGTAAAAAACTGCAGCCTTTTTTACATAAGCAGTACATAGAGGTGCCCCGTAAAGTAGAGGATACCTATTACCGCCGCTTTGTAGCACCGCTTATCTCGCAGTTTGATGTACTGGCAGTAGGCTTCCAGATAAAAGAAGAAACTTATTCGCCCCAGCCAGTGCTCACTTTTTCTGAACTGGCCGAAGCACAAACAGCCGAGCTGCTGCTTTACGATGGCAGTAACGGGCACAGCAATGGAGAAACAGTAGCTACTGCCAGCACCAATGGCGGAAAGATTCTCTTTAACCTCTCCTTTCGCTACGGCACCTATTTATTTAAGGCCGATACCAATTCTGATACCAGCGTTCGGGTAGAACAGCTTGGCAGTGAATATATCTTTCATAAGGTAAAACGACATACTTCTGACGAAAAGCGGATCCTGAAGCTGCTGCGAGATACCGGCCTTGACATCAGGCATGCCCGTACCATGCTGCCCAAGCAACAGGCATTCAGTTGGTTAAATACCTACAGGCGCCAGCTGGAAGAGCTTGGCTTTAGTGTTGGCCAGCACGAGGCCGATGGCAAGCGCTACTTTCTGGGCGAATCTTCCATACATATAGAAGTACGGGAGAACATTGACTGGTTTGATATATATGCCGTAATCCGCTTTGGACCTTACGAAATTACATTCCAGGAATTGCGCAGGCACATTATGCGCCGCCAGACAGAGATAAAACTGCCTAATGGCGAGGTGGCCGTAATCCCGGAACAGTGGTTTTTGGATTACAGCGAGCTCTTTGCCTTTGCGGAAGACAACCGCGACCAGGAGAACATGCTATTGCGCAAGCACCACCTGGCCCTGGTACAGGACCTGCAAAACGGCAACCTGGCCCAGGTAACCATGAGCCGTAAGCTGCAGATGCTGCGCGATTTTGAAGAAATTGAAGATCACCCCGTTCCGCAAAAATTTCTGGGGCAGCTGCGCCCTTACCAAAAAGCCGGCTACAACTGGCTGCAGTTCCTGAACAAATATGGCTTTGGCGGCTGCCTTGCCGACGATATGGGTCTGGGTAAAACCGTTCAGACCCTGGCCATGCTGCAGGCCCAGAAAGAGATAGGTCAGGAAGGCACCACCCTGCTGGTAATGCCTACCTCGCTCATCTACAACTGGGAGATGGAGGCAAAACGCTTTACCCCTAACCTGCGGGTGCACCTCTACACCGGCACCGGCCGTAATAAAGATGTTAGCCGCTTTAAGAACTACGACCTGGTGCTTAGCTCCTATGGTATTGTGCGCCTCGATATTGAGGAGCTGCAGAAGTTCTATTTTAATTATGTGATCCTGGACGAATCGCAGGCCATCAAAAATCCGGGCAGCAACATTGCCAAGGCCGTACGCGAGCTCAAGAGCCGCCGCCGGCTGATCCTGACCGGTACGCCGCTGGAAAACAGCACCATGGACCTGTGGTCTCAGATGCACTTTATCAACCCGGGCCTGCTGGGCAACCAAACTTTTTTCCGCAACGAGTTTCTTAACCCGATAGAGAAAAAGCAGGACGAAACTAAAACCGGCAAGCTCTACAGCATTATTAAGCCTTTTATTCTGCGGCGCCAGAAAACGCAGGTAGCTACCGAACTGCCCGATAAAGTAGAGAACATCCGCTACTGCAGCATGACGGAAGAGCAGGCCGAGAAGTATGAAGAAGCCAAAAACTACTACCGCAGCCACATTCTGGACCAGATAGATCTGCACGGGGTTAAAAAATCGCAGTTTGTGCTGCTGCAGGGGCTCACCAAACTACGCCAGATTGCCAACCACCCTTATATGGTGGACGAAGCCTACAAAGACGGCAGTGGCAAAATGGAAGAAGTGCTGGATATGCTGCAGAATGCCATCTCGGAGGGGCACAAGATATTGGTGTTCAGCCAGTTTGTAAAACACCTTAACCTGGTGCGCAAATACCTGGATGCTGAAAAGATAGCCTACGCCTACCTGGATGGCGCCACCAAAGACCGGCAGGCAGAGGTGGAGAATTTTCAGAACAACCCTAAACTGCGTATTTTCCTGATCTCCCTGAAAGCAGGTGGGGTGGGGCTTAACCTCACCAAAGCAGATTATGTATTTCTGCTCGATCCCTGGTGGAATCCTGCCATTGAGCAGCAGGCCATCGACCGGGCGCACCGCATCGGGCAGGAGAACCGTGTATTCACTTATAAGTTTATTACCAAAGACACGGTAGAAGAAAAGATTCTGGCCCTGCAGCAGCATAAAACCAGCCTGGCCGATAACCTCATTACCACCGAAGAAAGCTTTGTAAAAACCCTTAGCAAGGAAGATATAGATAACATACTGGCTTAATACCAGCGACTAACAGGTTTGAAATAAAGCTTTTACGCTGCTGTATTCCTAAGGATTCCCTGTTATCTTCAAGGCAGCTTGTATAATAAAATTGTTCAAGAACCATATATAATGAACCTCCCGCCCCTCTTTGCCGAACGTATGCAGCAACAGCTGGGTACTCAGTACGACAACTTTGTGCAGGCACTTGCAGAGGAGGCACCGGTGAGCGTACGGCTAAACAGGCATAAATGGCAGGGAGCAGTGCCCTACGCACCGGTACCCTGGACAGAAAGTGGTTATTACCTGCCCGAGCGGCCGCTCTTTGCTCTGGACCCACTCTGGCATGCTGGCGCCTATTATGTACAGGAGGCCAGCAGTATGTTTCTGGAGCAGGCTTTTAAACAGTACCTGACGGGCCATAACCCACTGCTGGCGCTTGACCTGTGTGGTGCTCCCGGAGGGAAAAGCACACACATTAGTACTCTGCTTCCAGAGGGCAGCCTGCTGGTGAGCAACGAGGTAATCCGCAGCCGTGCCAATATTCTGGCTGAGAATATACAAAAGTGGGGCCTGGGGAATACCCTGGTCACCAACAGTGATCCGCATGACTTTGCCAGGCTGGAGGGCCAGTTTGATGTAATGGTAGTAGATGCTCCCTGCAGCGGCGAAGGCTTATTCAGAAGGGATGCTGCTGCACAGGATGAGTGGTCGCCGGCTAACATACAGCTTTGTATGGAACGGCAACGGCGCATCCTGATGGATGTCTGGCCGGCTTTAAAGCAGGGGGGCCTGCTCGTATACAGTACCTGCACCTATAACCTGCAGGAGAATGAAGAAAATCTGCAGTGGCTAAGCAAGCAGGAGTCAGTTAAAAGTCTGCCGTTGAATATTCCCGAAAGCTGGGGTGTGGAAGAAACACAACTTAGTGGCATCAGGGGCTACCGTTTTTACCCGCACCGGCTAAAGGGAGAAGGCTTCTTTATGGCTGTGCTGCAAAAACAAGGCGGCAACCTGGTAGGACGTTTGCCCAAAGTACGTAAAGCCCGTTTGGCTGCTCCGCCTAAAGGGATGGTTCCTAATGTACAGCCCTGGCTGCTGGATGGCACCCACTGGGATGTATTACAGGAAGGTTCTCTGTTAACAGCATTTTCAAAAGAGTGGGTAGCAGAAATACAGGTGCTTTATGATCAGCTGCGGGTGGTATACGGCGGCATTCAGATAGCAGAACCCAAAGGTAAAAGCCTGATTCCGCAGCCGGCACTGGCCCTTAGTACCTACCTGAACACCACTGCTTTTCCAACCATCGATGTAGACCTGCCTACGGCACTTCGTTTTCTCCGCAGAGACGATATTTTACCCGAAGACGCTCCCGATGGCTGGGTGCTTGTTTGCTACCGCAACATAGGCATGGGCTGGCTTAAGATGATGAAGAACCGCAGCAACAACTACTGGCCCACCTACTGGCGTATCCGCATGGAGCTGCCTACCGAACAGCAGCGGCTTGTTTTACCTGTATAAGGTGCATTTTCCATGGTTAAAGTTTATCTGTAGATAAACATGTACTGACCTGCCTTCCCGTTAATGTAAGCATGCAGATCTATTCAGGGTTCACGCCAAAAGCCACTTCAGGCAACCATCTGACGCTTAATAATATCGTTTAAGGCTGCCAGAGCAGGGTCAACATTTCCTGTATTGGGCTGTTAAGCCATTATGGTGCTTTATACTGCAATAGCTGCCATTTTACTGGCTATAACCCATCTGTATGCCGAAAGAATGAAGTCTACGGCAATTCCGCGCAGCAAGTGGCTTTCCTTTGCAGGGGGTATTTCTGTAGCTTATATTTTTGTACACCTGCTACCAGCGTTACAGGAGGGGCAGGAATACCTGCAGGATCATAGTTTTGGCATCTCCTTTCTGAAGCATCCGGTCTATGTGGTTGCGCTACTGGGTTTAGCAACATTTTATGGAGTAGAACGAGCAGCTATTTTATCCTCAAAATCAGAAAGAGCTGTAGAAGATAAAGAGTTGAGCGACACCAGTCATACCTTTTGGGTGCACATGGCTTCTTTTTCTGTGTACAATGCACTTATTGGGTACCTGCTGATACACAAAGAAAAAGAGTCTCTGGCAACTTTAGTATTTTTTACCATTGCAATGGCTTTTCATTTTTTGCTGAACGATTACGGCCTGTATGACCATTACCGGGATATGTACCGCCGTAAGGGCCGATGGGTAATTACTGCAGCCATACTAGGTGGCTGGTTAGCAGGTACCCTTATTGCACTACCTAAAATCTGGATATCGCTGCTATACGCTTTTGTGGCTGGCAGTACTATTTTAAATGTTTTAAAAGAAGAATTACCCGAAGAACGTAAAAGTAATTTCTGGGCTTTTTCTTCAGGCTTGCTCGTCTATAGTGTGCTGCTAATCGCTACTTAAAAAAACCATATACTACCGGCTCCGTATGTTTGATGGAAGACTAGTGTAGAACTAAAATTATAAAATTATGATGTGGAGATTAATTAAAGCAGCAATATGGATTGCCGGAGCAAGAGCATTGTGGGGCAACAGGCTTGTACGGAAAGCAGTGAAAAGAAGAATTTCTTATAGTACCCGCTCCTTACTACCCTTTTAACAGGGACCAACACTTTAGATCAAGGCTGCTTTTGCAGCCTTTTTTTATGCCATGCTGCTGAAACCAGGGCAATGCAGTACCTGGCTTTTATACTGCACATCGATAAGCTGAAAAGGAAATGCTGCCCGGCTTTAGATGTGAAGAGATATAGGCTATTATAGCACTACAGAAGCCGGGCAGCTTTGCTATTGGTCATAGCGGGTTGTAGAAGTGTTCGTTAAGTATCTGCAAATCAGCACTATCTGATGTATGAAAGCTGTATGGTTGTTTTAATGGTCTGCTGGCATTCCCTTGTATAAATACAGGGATATTCTATTGTTAAATATTCACAGTATCAGCAATAAGCATGAATGCTTCTTAAGCACACAAGGAAGAGCCTGACCAACTTTACAAGCTGGCGATAGAACAGCAAACCAAAAAAATATATTTAAAAGTAAAATGGTATCAATAAAAAGTAGGGAATTTGTTCCTGAATCCCTGGCATTAATACCAAGTTAATTATTTATTAGATATGACATTAATTAATTATTATCTAAAAATCAATTTTTTAATGCAATCGATTCCGCAAACGTTATAAATACAAGTTGCTACAATAATATTTTTTCTTGGTAACGATTGAGTGCCAAAATAGGCCACAAATTACTAAAAAGTATATACCAGGCCCAAGATCCGTATTAACTGGCACAGCGGTGCTTTGAGTAGCTTTATCAGCTTGCAATTACTAGTTCAGGAGGCATTTTATGCATTAACCTGTTATATCCCCAGCATCGATATTCAAAGTATCATAAAGTAAGATTTGGCGTGCAGTATATTTATTATTTCAGAGAGATTTAAGCAGTCAATGCTGATGAACCAGCTATGGAATAAAAAATATTAAAGGATTAAAATAATATTAAATTGTACTTGATGAATTGTTTATCCAATTCTCCGATTTATCTTTGTAGTGCTACAAGACTTTCATGCACGAATTACTCTACAACTCTCCGATAGGCCCCTTACTCATTACCGGCAGTGAGGCTGGCATACGATCCGTTCGCTTTCACCAGGGTGCTGCTCCCGATTATCCCAAAGGAGAGGCCGTATACGAATGTATTGAAGAGGCTGTGGAACAACTCACGGAATACTTCTGCCAGTTACGCCACCAGTTCGATCTGAAGATGGATTTGCAGGGCACCACTTTTCAGCTGTCTGTATGGAGCATGCTGCAGAGCATTCGCTGGGGTCAAACGCTCAGCTATGCACAGCTGGCCGACCGAATAGGAGCAACTGGAGCCGCCAGAGCGGTAGGAATGGCAAATGCTCAGAATCCATGCCTTATTATTTTGCCCTGCCACCGGGTGATTGGCAGCAACGGTGTGCTTACAGGCTATTCCGGAGGCCTACTACGTAAACAATGGCTGCTACAGCACGAACAGCAAGTGCTGCAGCTTAACCTTTTCAGCTAAAGCCTCTACGCCGGCTAATACAAAAGCAGCTCGCTCCCAAAGTCTTTATTAAATTGCTGCATATCAGATTAGCCAACACCTCTCCTGGCACTAAGGTAAGGGCTGCCGGCTCTGGATTATCTGCAGGATATCCCCTGTAAAAAGCACCCCTGTCCATTCCATAAGTTTAAATTTCGTGTAAAACTTCCTGCAAGAGCGACGCCAGCCATTTTTGCCTTTGCATGGCCGCAACAACTAGCTGCAACTATAAGTATAGTCTGCTGGTGGCTCGTAATTTCTATGCACAGGTATTTTGTGGGTTGCTGTTTTCCCTCAAGACCTGACTTGATTTGCTTAACATCCGCAGGTGCCTCCGCAAAATTATTATCAGCAGTACTTTATTGCATTTGCAACAGCTTAAGAGGTGCGCAATTAAAAAAGGCTATTTATCAGGCACTTGCCTAACCTAAAAAAGGCTTACGCGTAAATTTCATTATGCTGGTATTCTTTGGAATACACTTTTTAGTCTACTTTTTTAGCTATGAATAAGATACACCTACAAGAAAAACATATATATAACAGCCTTAACCCGCTATTTAAAGATAAGGGATATGAACTCCTTCCATTTCAAAAGCAGTTCAGACTCCCTACCCGTAATGGATACAGGGCTGCACTGATTGCAGTAAATGGCACAAGGTACGAGCAAACGATAGATCTTCATTTAGGCATTCGCCTGGATATTGTAGAGGATCTGGTAAACCAGTTTATCAGAGATTTGCCTGTAAACCATAAAGAGAATACCACCATTACCGCCTCTTATGGTAGGCTCACCGAACAGCCTTATAAGCGATTTCTGGTAAAGGATGAGGCCGATATTTCAGCAGTTTGCAAGCGCATAGAGAGCTTTATGACTGGCAAGGGTTTTAAATTCCTGGAAAGTTTTGACCGGCTGCGTAAAATTGACGGCCTGATCAACAGAAAGCCGGAACAAGCCTGTTATTTACTCAATAGCCAGATTATTCGCTGTTTTAAGGGAATTGCACTTGCCAAAATGACCCATCGGACAGATTTTAACAGGCTTGTTAAAACCTACCTCAATTACCTGCATAAGCAATGGGCACCACAGGCTGTTATCGATAATTATAAAAAGTTTGTAAGGTTCCTGCGCTTTTACTCATTAAACTAATAGCCTGAAAACTGAAGCAAGGGAAAGAATGCAGCCTTTAGCCCTTTTAATAAATGCTAAAGGGGCAGTGCTTTGCTGCTCCAGTGAGACGATGCCCGGGCATGCTGATAGTAGTACTGCTGTTCGGGGCTTAGGCTACCGGTATTTTCGTACCAGGGTAAATGCCTGGCGCTATAGGGATAATCCATTCTTAAAGCAGGCACCATGGAGGCGGGTCCGAAACTACCAGGCCTGTATAATGCAAAAGTAGTATCGACCGGCGCTGAAAAAGCCAGTTTTTCCACTCTTTGCCGCCAGAACTGCTCCTCCCATGCAATTACTTCTGCTCTGTTATTAAAATGTGCCGGTAAATCATTGATCAGCAATGACAAGCCTACCTTTCCTATCTTGCTGTACCTGCGCCTGTTAAGCAGGTAGTGCATTGCCACCATAAAATCTTCCGGGCACTCCTCCGCTAATTCCAGATCGCTATCGGTGTATATATAGTACTGGTCCCTGAACTGTTCAAAAATTGGTGTATCCCACAGGGCGCAGTAACCAACGTTCTTCTGCAGATAAAAAACTTTGTAAGGTGTTTGCTTATAATAGGCTAAAAGTGGCGGATAAGCAGAGGCATTATCAATGATAAAGATATTATGATACCCCTTTTTTTCCAGTGAATGGATCAGTCGCTTAAGGTAAGTTAAGTGATTGCGGTTATTGATGATGATGGGAATAGCATGGCAGGCCTCCTGATGTGCCTCCTTATAAGCCTTGTAAGCTAAGCTTGTTTCCAGCGATCTCCTGAGGGAACGAAGGCTCTTTACACCCTTTACCACTGTTCTGAAAATGGGAAGTAGCAGCTTACTGGACAAACCTCCTCTATCTTCCAGTCGCTCCTGCAGGGCCTGTACACTGTACTGGGGAGCTCCGGAGTGGTTTTTTTGTACCTCCTCAATCAGTGGGGCGTAAGCAGGCGGCAGATACTGCCGGAGTATTCGGGTTCTCTCTGCTTCTATCAGTGGGGCGTTGGATAGTTTGCTGCTGATGCCATCCATGCTGTAAACCGCTACATCAGTATCCAGATATTGAGTAGTTACCTTTCCATTAACGATTAGTTTTAGAAAGAATGCCCAATCGGAAACGATCCTGATGCTCTCGTCATAAAGTCCGTAGGTGTCAAAAAGGTCTTTTCTGATAAGCGTAACCGGGTGGCACAGCGTTCCCCTTATCATGGTTTCTACCGTAAGAGTTTCCGGCATCTTCACTTTATCGCGCATGCCATTGGGAAATACCCGCAGCAGGTTGCCGTAGATCAGGTCTGCATCTCCCCTGCTATGGCTTAGCAGCTGCTCAACAACCTGCTCATTACATAAATAATCGCCGCTGTTTAAAAAAAGCAGGTATTTGCCACTGGCTGCCCTAATGCCCTTGTTCATGGCAGCATACATACCAGTATCCTGCTCGCTTATCCAGGACGTTAATTTATCGTTGTACTTCTTTAAAATATCAACACTACCATCTGTGGAGCCACCATCAACAACAATATATTCCAGCTGCTTATAGCTTTGCTGCAGTACACTGTCAACTGTTGTTTCAAGGCCTGCACTGTTGTTAAGATTGATGGTAATGATGCTAAGCTCCATATTGTTCCCTCCGGCGGACACTTCAGGCATGGATTTCAAACGGAGTGTACTGCTTTAGAACAGCAGGCTGTAATGTACAGCAGTGCTCTGCAAAAATCAGATGCTCTTTTTATTTATACTGATAGGTCTGGCCCTCGTGCAGCAGGCTTAAGCCTCTTTCTCCCTTCTCTACCCGGCCTACTATCTGGGCTTCTACACCAAAACTGCGGGCTATCTGGATCAGGGTATCGGCATACTTCTCCGGCAGGTAGGCCTCCATGCGGTGGCCCATGTTGAACACTTTAAACATTTCGTGCATGGTAGTACCGCTTTCCTGCTGAATAAGCCTGAAAAGTGGTGGTACGGGCAGCAGGTTATCTTTGATCACATGCAGGCCATCCGGCAAAAAATGAAGCACCTTTGTTTGCGCGCCACCACTGCAATGTACCAGGCCATGTACGTGCTGACGGTGCTCGTGCAAAAAGGCTGCCATGATAGGGGCATAAGTTCTGGTGGGTGAGAGCACCAGTTTACCGGCATCCATCTTTACACCGGCTGGTAAGCCTTCTACAGGGTCTGTTAAAGATTTGCTGCCGGCATACACCAGCTCTCGGGGTACTGCGGGGTCAAAGCTCTCGCTGTACTTATCGGCCAGGTAGTGGGCAAATACATCGTGGCGGGCGCTGGTAAGTCCATTGCTGCCCATGCCTCCGTTGTACTCCTGCTCGTAGCTGGCCTGACCGTAAGAGGCAAGGCCTACAATAACATCGCCGGCTTCTATGCGATCGTTGCTGATTACCTGGCTGCGGGGCATGCGGGCCACAACGGTACTGTCTACTATAATAGTACGTACCAGGTCTCCTACATCGGCTGTTTCGCCACCCGTGCTCCAGATGCCTATGCCATGGTCGCGCAGCATTTGCAGTACTTCTTCTGTGCCCTCTATAATGGCGGCAATTACCTCGCCGGGTACCCGGTTCTTATTGCGGCCAATGGTGCTGCTAAGCAAAATATTGTCGAGTGCACCTACACAAAGCAGGTCGTCGGTATTCATAATAATGGCATCCTGGGCAATACCTTTCCAAACGGAGAGGTCGCCGGTTTCCTGCCAGTAAAGCCAGGCCAGGGATGATTTAGTACCTGCCCCATCGGCATGCATAATGGTGCACCACTCCCCGTCGCCGGCCAGCATATCGGGCACTATTTTGCAAAATGCTTTTGGAAAAAGGCCTTTATCGAGTTTGCTGATGGCCTTGTGAACATCTTCTTTAGAGGCACTTACGCCTCGCTGCATATAACGGTCCTGCTGCATAGGGGCAAAAATACAAAATGCCCGGCATGCCGGGCACTTTTCTAATATTTATTCCTGATATTATCTGCCGTCGCCATTCAGTTCGTCGAATACGGCATCACGCTCTGGTTTCCTGGGTTTTTCCGGTTTAGACTCTCTTTGTCTTGCCGGAGTCTGTTGTTGCTCGGGGTCAACAATTACCGGAACGCCTTCTTCCTCTGCTGCATCCTCCTGCGGCCTTACCACCTGTGCCTCTGGTGTAATTTCGGTTACTTTAAATTCAGTACGGCGGTTAATCTGGTGCTCGTCTTCGGTTTCTGCATTTTCGATGATTGGCCTTGTTTTGCCATAGCCTCGGGCTGCAATACGCCTGGCATCTACACCATTGGCAATAATATACTGCACGGCAGATTCTGCACGGCGCTGCGAAAGGTCTATGTTGTAGGCCACATCACCGCGGGAGTCGGTATGAGAGCTTAGCTCAATAACCAGCTGAGGGTTGTCTTTGAGTACGGTTACCAGCTTATCCAGCTCCCTGGCAGCATCCTGCCTGATTTCTGCTTTATCAAAATCGTAATAAATGTTTTCAAGCACAATAGCTTTATCCAGTACGATCTTGTCAAGGAGCAGATCTGCATAATAGGTAGTATCTGTCTTGAATTCCTTCAGCTTAGTGCGATCAAGGTAACGGCCTTCCATAGAGATTTCTTTACGGGTGGTAAAGTAATCCTGGCGCTCACCAATAATCAGGAACTGCGGTACACCTTCTTCCAGCTGAAAGCGGAAGCGGCCCTGTTCATCAGATACTACAACATCCTGCTGGCGTTGCTCATTATCCATCAGGCGCACCTGTACATTAGGTAAAATTACCTGCTTGTTGTTTTCGTCGGTGGTGTAGGTTACACCTGCCAGGTAGTAGTTTACAATCTTCAGGTCTGGGGAGTTGTTGATGAACGCATAGATATCATCATCGCCGGCACCACCATCTCTGTTGCTGGAGAAGTAACCTTTATCGAGGGTAAAGTAGCTCAGGCCAAAATCATCGGCCGGGCTGTTCATGGGCTCACTAAGGTTCTCGATGTAAACCTTGCCATCGCGGCGGGTAGCAATAAAGAGATCAAGTCCACCAAGGCCGGGGTGGCCATCTGAGCTGAAATAAAGCCTGTTATCTACCGATACATAGGGAAACATTTCGTTGCCTGCGGTATTGATATCTTTACCGAGATTTTGTACCCTGCCCCAGTTTCCTCTGGCATCCAGCTGGGCGGAATAGAGGTCTACACCACCCATACCACCACGGCGGTTGGAGGCAAAGTAGAGGGTTTTGCCATTGCGGCTAAAAGCAGGCGTGCTATCCCAGGAACGCAGGTCATTGATGGGCAGAATCTGGGGCTCAGACCACTGCTCATTGCGGAAATAGCTGATGTACAGATTTACTTCTTCTCCTCCTTTTTTGCCTTTGGCATTGCCTCTGGCAAATACCATGGTATTGCCATCGGGGCTGAAAGCAATGGTACCTTCTGCACGATCGGGGAGGTTAAAGGCAGCCGGAAGTTCCTGTACCGTTGTAGGTACTACTTCCATGGCCTGGCCTACATTTGCCTTGTACAGGTTGGTGAAAGATTTACCGGTAGCCTTGTTCGTTTTATCGCTGCTGCGCGAAGAGGTAAAGTATAATTCGTTTCCGCGGGCAACAGCACCATATTCAGATTCCGGCGTGTTTATTTCGGGCAGGTGCTTTATTTGAAATACAGGCTCGCGGCTTAAGATGTCGCTTAGGGCCTGCAGGTTACTTAGCTCCTTGTTTGAACGCTGCTTAAACTCTTCGTTTCTGGGCGAACTCTGCAGGTAGTTCTGGAACTGCTGACGGGCTTCGGTATACTTGCTGTTGGCCTTCAGGGCATAGCCATAGTAGAAGCGGGCTTCTTCGTCTTGCAGGTCGCCCTGCAGTGCAGCAGCATAATAAGGCTCTGCCTCACCAATACGGTTAGATAATCTGTAGGATTCGGCTATATAGAAATTGGCCTTGGGGTTATTATCTCCCGCTTTTTTAAACTGCTCAATTGCTACCTGATACTCTCCCAGCTGATAACTTTGTAAACCCTTTTTGTAAGGACTACAGCTTGCCACCAGGAGCACCAACAGTAAGGCTAACAGATTTAAAAATTGATTCTTTCTCATAATATCTTCAGCAATCGCACCCTGTTCCAGTAATTGAGGATAAATTAATTGTTTGTTGTAAAACTAATACAGCAGAAAGATAGCCTGTGGCTATAAAACTTTACTGCCACCAGACTCTACAAATGGGGCTTCTTTTGAAAGTTAAGTATTTTACTGGAAAGAATAACGATTTAATGTGGCTTCCTGTATGTTGTTTTCGGTTTTTTCGCCTAAAAATTACAACATGCTTTGTTCAGAGATAAAAAAATAAAAAAGCTGACGTTTTCGGAACGTCAGCTTTTTATATTATGCAGTTTTTAAATGCTTGAAATAATCGTTCCTTGTCTGGATCAGCTTATCGATAGAGATGGGTGTTTTGATATACTCTGCCACCGCCTTATACTGTTTGGCTTTCTCAATATCGTTTTTATAAACAGATGAGGTAAGCAGGATCAGCATAATATCTTTTCCCATTTTTGCCCTGAACTCCTCGTAGGAATCCAGAAAATCCCAGCCATCCATAAAGGGCATATTGATATCCAGAAAAATAAGGTCTGGAAGCCCCTCCGTATTTCCTACATTATTTCTCAGGTAGGAGAGTGCCTCTTCCGCATCGTTAAATATGGTAACGTTGTTGGCAATCCCTGCACGCAGGATAAGCTCATAGCAAAGGTTGCTATGGATCTCATCGTCGTCTACAAGCAAAATGTGGTTAATCTTCTCCTGGCTCATTTGCTACTTCACGCTAAAATTACAGCACAAACAATGCATTCTCCCCCCGTAAGCACAAAATATGTACCAACTGTAGTATACAAAGATATAAAAATCTAGATTATCTCTTCAGCAAAATACAATTTTCATCTTACAGCAAAAGAGATGTTTTTACATAAGCCTTAAAAACGCTCTGCTCCTGTTTTTGAGGATAAAAGCCTGTTGGGCTTACTTTATCAAAAATAAAATAATATTTTTTTCTACAAAACATTACATCATTTATCCTTCTCCTGTAATTCTTTATACCCCACTATTTTATCGATAGAGCTTACTGACACAAAGTGATAGTTAGTTCGGGCCCTGCGATAGATGTTGAGTGCCAGCTCTTTACCTTTTTCTGTTTCTGCTAACTTTCTATAGATAGGAGCTAAAAACTTACGGCGCCCTACCTTATTTAAAAAGCGGTCTAAGGCTGCATAAGCAGGCTCATAATCATGGGCGATGGCGTGTATAAACCATGCTGCCAATATTTCAGAGTTACCGGAATTGGTAAATCCAAAGGCGGCATCCAGTTCGGTCAGCTGCTGCTGGCTTAGCGTTTCGGGCAGGTTGCGGATAAAGTGCAGCCACTCATGCGACGACCAGTCGTTGGTATCCAGCTGGCTGGCAGGAGTGCCTCCCCTCCATTGCTCCAGCGCCTGCTCTACCTGCTGAAAGCGTTCTGAAGTAACCACTGGCATGCTATCTGGCAGCCCCTCCTCATAAACCCAACGCTCTAGGCCAAGCTCATCTGCACTCAGGTTATTGGGTTTCAATAAATTATCAGACAGATAGGTCAGGAAGGCCTCTGTTGTCATGGTGCTGAAGGCATTCTTATCGAAATATTCCCGCAGGAATGCATCCCACTTTTCACGGCCTACCTGATCTTCCAGGTACCGCAGCAGGAAATAGCCTTTTTCATAGGCAACGTCTGTCATGCCATCATCGGGGCTCCGCCCCTCCAGGCTGAGATACAGTTTTGTATCTGCTGCCTTATTTTCTTGTTTAAGCAGGGCTACTGTTTCTTCCAGGTCATGTCTGCCAAGTACTGCCAACATGTCAGCGTAATCTTTGCCATACAGAGACTCCATAATACGCCGCTCAAAGTAGACGGTAAAGCCCTCATTCAGCCAGAAATCATTCCAGGTAGCATTAGTTACCAGATTACCGCTCCAGCTATGCGCCAGCTCATGTGCAACCAGTGAGGTCAGCGAGCGGTCGCCGGCCAGAATAGTTGGCGTGGCAAAGGTTAAGCGTGGATTTTCCATGCCTCCGAAAGGAAAGCTGGGAGGCAATACTATCAGGTCGTAGCGCTCCCAGCGGTAGGGGCCGTAGAGCTCTTCTGCTGCTACCAGCATTTTATCCAGTTCTGCAAATTCATAGGCAGATTCTTTGATCATAGAGGGCTCTGCATACACCCCGGTACGGGCGCTGATAGACGAAAATTCCAGATCGCCTACGGACAGAGCCAGCAGGTAGGCCGGAATGGGCTGGTCCATTTTAAATTTATAGATACCAGACACATTACGCCGCGTTGGGTTTTCGGCACTCATGAGTGCCATCAGTGCTGGCGGTACCTGCACGGTAGCTTCGTAGGTAAAGCGTATGCCGGGTGAGTCTTGTATAGGCACCCAGCTGCGGGCCAGTATGGCCTGAGATTGGGTAAAAAGGAATGGATGCTCTTTGCCTGCCGTCTGCTCCGGGGCCAGCCATTGCAGGGCTTCGGCATCGGGGCCTGTTTTGTAGTAAACGTTAACCCGCTTTGTGTTAGGTTTGATCTTTATTTTAAGGGGGCTGCCCATGTGTTCATTGAACGCACCGATCTCAAAAGTGCCCATTTCTTCCTGCTCACCAAGGGTTACACGCTCTATCTCCAGTCCCTTGGAGTCCAGGATTAGCTCATTGGTTCCGCGGGTAGCTTCAATGTCTAAACGCGCTACAGCTTCTATTTCCTTTTTTCCAAAATCTATTTTGGCATCCCAGTTCAGGTGCTTTACAACAGCCTGATCGGGGCGGGCATGAGAATGAATATCTTGCACAACTTTAGATGTAGTAGGTTCATTAGCAGTTTGTTCGCTTGGTCCGGCACAGCTGGTGGTAACTATAGCTGCTATACAAGCCAGAGACAGCATCCTAAGAATCATAAAGAAAAAGGTTTGTTTGCCCCAATATAGGAAAAAATGCATACCACCTCTTTTTTTTTGGGAGCCTGGCAATTGATAAGCTGCATTATGTACCACCACCGGGGCAAATTTGCAGGTTTTGCCCTACAACTGAAACTGAAATTCTGTTTAGGAAATTATAAGGAGCTGCTAAAAAAAACAGCCAGCGAAAAGATTTGCTGGCTGGAAAGTTTTAACAAAGCCGGTACTCCGGGGGGTATTATTCCGAGGCTGCCTGAGGAGCCTGCACCAGCACTGCTTTTGTGGCATGGGCACTTCTTACCTGCTGTATAAAGGCTACCCACTCTGCATACCTGGCGGCAGGGTAAAGACCATCTTTTAGCTGTAAGGTAGCAATACTGATGAGCTCTCCTTTTCTATATTCAGCTTTCAGGGAATATTCACCAAAATCAGTCTTGGTAAGCTGCGGCTCTGGCAGGTGCTCCAGGGTATAGCTGGCAGGCACCTTATATATGAGCGTATCGGAATAGGTGTAGCCCCACTCCTGTTCAAAATCTGTTTTTCGGTTTGCCATTGGACGGGGTGCCTTCAGTGGAAACTTGTTGATGCTTAGCGGCAGGAACATGCGGGTACCCGATCTTATTTGTTTTTCCTGTAACACACCCTCTGCCTTCAGCAGCATTACAGGCGCTGCACCTGCTGCTTTTTGCAAATTATGCTGCTTAATAGTAACCTCAGGCAGGTCTGCATGCTCATATAACCACTTTTTCTGATTCTGCGGATCTGCACGCATCACCTCATAAGGCAAATCGAACTGGATACCGCCAAAGCTGCGGGAAAGCTCGTACTGCGGCTGTTCCTGTTCAAGATCTACCGTGGTTTTGGTATAGCGGTAGTTATCTGCTGCGTTATAGGTGCGGGTGTTTACAAGCTTGCCTCCCTCTTCTGTAACCAGCAGGGCTTTTCTGTTTCCGGTAAAACTTCCCATATGGTTAAATGGGTTTGTCTGGCTGGTACACTCCAGCCAGATCGTATCTTTTTCCAGGGGTACACAGAGTATCACGTGGTTAAAATAGCGTTTCGGAAAATCTGCAACAACGCTGTTTGTTCCGTCTGCACCTGCATGGATAATGGTATAGTAAGAAGGGATTCCCACACTTTTCAGCAGGGCTTTGGTATAATTACTGAGTGCTTTACAATCGCCGTAGCCTTTTTGGGCTACAAAAGAAGCTTCGAATGGCTGCCAGCCCCCTATCCCCAGCTGAATGCTTACATAGCGCGTGTTTTGTTGCATGTATTCATAAACCGCTTTTACTTTTTCCTCAGGAGTGGCCAGGCCACTGGTGAGCTGCTTTACTTTACTTTCAGCCTCAGGGGTTAAAACATCTCTTCCTTTTAAGAGCTGATTCATAAACACACCCAGTTGCTGCCAGCTTTCCATATTTCCTTTATAGCCATCCACTTCGAACTCTGCCGGAGCAGTTAACACATAGGCTTCGCTTTGCCAGAAAGGAGCATGGGGCTCGGGCTCCCCGGGTGCCAGCTTCTCTACTTTCCACAGATAACGCTTGCTGCCGTCTGCTTCACTAGAAATTTGCGGATCTTGCAGTCCATGGGTACGATGTCTTAAGGCAAATCCTGCCGGACAGACAATCTCCAGCTGTGCCTGCTCAACCCCTATTTTTTCTTCTACCGGTGGCTGCCACTCCGGGTAAAACATCATGTTGCCCGTTTCCCCTTCCGTAAACCAGGCTACCGTATAGGGGTAGCTGTTATGCTTGAGTCTGCCAATTTTGTACCTGATGTCATTGATCAGGCCACCATCATTATAGCTATGGTCGGAGACATCGGCATTCTTCAGCTTACGCACCAGTTTGCCGCTGGCGTCATAAAGTACTCCTTCTAATTTCTTAAGCTTGTCCAGCTGATTATAAGGCGCAAACATCAGGGCTTCATCATCGCCCTGCGGGTTTAGCACGGTAATTACTTTTGTATAAGTCTCCAGTGCTTTTCCGGTGCTAACAATTTTGAAGGTTGTAATTTCTTCCCTGATTACGGCATTGGCTCCCCTCTTCAGCTCTTCCGGAATCTGAGCAGCCGGGTATTGGTTGCCAGGTCCGGTAACTGCTAAAGCCTGCTGCAAAGGCAGCAGGCTTATCAGCATTAGCAGTGTGTAAAGTTTGTGTGGCATCTGCACTTGCTAATTTTGCTTCGTTAACACCACCTGTTCATTTTGTTTGGCCAGCATGAGCTGGTAAAATTGCTTTAAGGCACCGTAATCTTCGGCTGTGTAAACCGGCTTTTTGATCTGCAGCGTACTGGTTACACTCAGCTTATTTCCCAGCTGCGCTACATTAAAGCGAAAAACAGCCGATTTATCAGGCAGCACCATCATGGCAGGCTCCGGCAATTGCTCTACCACATAGCCAGCGGGCAGTTCTATCTCGTACATGAGCATGTTTTCGGTAGGGCAGCCAAAGTTTACAGGAAACTTCCGATCGTCCATTTTAAAGGGGCTGTTTTCATCTACCCCTTCCGGCAGCAGCGATACATACAGCTTATTTCCTGCAGGAGTGGCCTTATTCATAATTTCCAGCGTAAAGTGTTCCTCCAGTTTCTCGTACACATTCTTAAAATTATCAACCTTATATTCCTTTACCAGCCAGTTAGCTTTATTGCCTGAAAATTTTTCCAGATACTTGGCTTCCCCATCGCTGAACATTTTTTTGCGGACGTTTACTGCCTCATAACCATCCAGCATATAAGTAAGGGTACCAGCCATAGTACCATTAGGCATTACTTTCAAATTAGCTTTTAAAAAAGATGAATTTTTCTCTTTATTCAGCAGCGTAACCCAACTTGTATAGTCATCTGCAACAAGCCTTCCTCTGTCGTTCATGCAGCGATAGGGCAACGTACCCAGGGGCTGGAAAGGATCTGTGGCATCCAACAGCAGGTATTGGTTTTCGCCCATGTTTACATGGCATATCACATAGTTGAAGTCTTTTTCCAGGGGAATTATAGGGTTGATTCTGCCATGCCTGCGGGTACTCATGATCACAGGATTGGCCTGAAGCCCTGCCTCGCGCAGCATGGCTGTTAACAGCAGGTTTATTTCTGCAGCATTCCCTTCTTTTTTAGCCACTACTTCTTTAAAGCCTTTAGTCATATACACGCGCTCCTGGCCGTTGTACTTAATGTTCTGCTGTATAAAAGCATATAAAGCCAGCATCTTTTCTTCCGGCTTTTGCTTGCCTGCTGTTAAAGATGCCACCAGCTCACTTACATGTTTTTGCTTTTTAAGCTCTCCGCCAAAGCGATTCGCCTCCAGAAATCCCTTGCTCAGCTTATCCCAGTCGCTGCTGAATTGTTTAATCGGCTGCTGTGGGAATCTTGTGTAATTCAGTTCAAATTCAAGCTTAGAGGCATAGTCGGAGAGCGTGGTGATATAGGCTTCTTCTTTAAGAGCCGGCACATCTTTCATGACCCAGCGATATTTCATTCCATTTGGTGTAACCGCCTGTTGTTCCTTTTTAGGTATTCCTGAACCTCCAGCTCCATTGTAAGTAACGGTATAGGTAAATCTGTCCTGGTAAGTTTCGCTTTCATTAATGTGCGGTGCATAATGACCGCTCATAAAATTCTTGTAACTAAAATATTCGGGTACTTTTGCTCTGAACTCACTCCAGCGTGTAGGAATAGTACTTTGAAAAACCCAGGTTTCGAAACTATAGATAAAGTCACTAAGCTTGTGGTACTCATATTCTATTACCGACCCAACCTTTACGTTTGGCATTGTAAACTTGTGTAGGTTGGCTCGCTCATTATAAGCCTCTACAAACACATCACTTTTAGAAAGTTTGCTTTTTTCTTCTTTCCCGTTTACCAGATTAAAGGTAGTACCCTTTACAGCAAGCATTTCTTCTTTAACCTTACTGCTGTTATGGTACAGCAGGTGCTCTACGTTTGCCCATTCCAGGCCTCCGGTCTTCAAGATTTTAATACGAACGTGGCGTTTGATATTAAGCTGAAACCCCCTTTCTTCATTGTAGGTAAAATAGGCTTCGCCGTAATCACCCAAAATTACCGCCTGGGCTGTAGTATCATTTTCGTAAATTTTCATTTCCAGATCCTGCTGATCTACTTTTCCCCATTTGATTGGTTCAGGCTGAGCCCAGGTTATGCCCGTTAACAGCATAAATGCTGCAGTAAAGTATAGCTGCTTTATCTTCATAGCTTCTTTGGTTAGAATTATTGCCGGTGTTAGAGAGAATAAAGTTATGGCTTTTGCTGGCTTCTATCACCTAATATAACAACATATGTAATATCTTAGGTTAAAAAAACTTTAATTGTTTTCTGCTACCTAACTTTTATTTCTTTCGTATAAAGACTTAACGGTCAAGCTAAAAGGATGGGATTATTTGATAAGTTCTTAGGGATATTTGATGAAAACAAGCAGCCTGATGCAGATTCTGGCAGCGTAAAATCCTCTTTGTCTGATAAAATAGCGCCTTATAAGCGCACCACCTGGATGCCATTTGTGGAAGAAGATGTGGATGATGAAGCCCTGGCTACTAAAATTGGCGGCACTGCCTACCTGGCACCGGGAGAAAACTATCCCCAATGCAGTAACTGTCAGCAGCCGCTAACCCTGTTTTTGCAGCTGAACCCGTCAACACTCCCTGATGATTGCGACCTGGACCTGGAGCCTGATAAGCTCGTGCAGTTGTTTTACTGTACCAATCAGCACCCCCACTGCGAAATTGAGTGCCAGGCATGGCAGCCATTTGCAAAAAGCCAGCTGGCAAGAACAGTGGTAATTCCCAGTACTGAGGTTACCCTACCCGCTAAGAATATTCCGGGGCAATTCCCGGTGCGGCTGGTAACCGACTGGATAGGGAACGAGGACTACCCCGACTGGCATGAAATGCAGCTGGGTGAGGCCGGACTTTCCGAACAGGAGGTAGAGGAGCTGGAAAATAATGAGAATACCGTTCCAAAAGCAGCAGATAAGCTGGGCGGATGGCCCTACTGGGTGCAGGGGGTGGAATATCCTCAATGCCCGGAATGCGGCATTCAAATGCAGATGATCTTCCAGATTGATTCTGATCATCACCTCCCCTATATGTTTGGCGATGCAGGGATTGCTCACCTGCACCAATGCCGGCTTCATAAAGATAAGCTGGCTTTTGGATGGTCCAGTTATTGACGCTTTTTGTATTGATTTATTACATGCGCAAGACCAGGCGCTACGTAACAAAAAGCAAATACTAACGATTAATATATAATTCGAAACGACCTTTATTTTGGAACAGCATATTTTTTATAATCAAAATATAGATGCATTACTTAACAGCTTGCCGGATGCTGTCTTTATAGGAGATACAAAAGGAATTAAGCGTTTAAATGATCAGGCGCTGCATATGATGGGCCTGATCAGCGAAAAAGACATTCCCGATAGCATAGTTGCCTTTGTTAAAGCCTTTAATTTTCGTTACCTGGAAACCAACGAAAAGGTAATTCCAGGCGAAGGGCCCTTTTCTGAAGCATTACGGGGTCAGCGTGTTGTAACAGAGCTTAGACATACCAATCATGAAACAGGGTTGCCTATCTTCAGCCGTTGTGCAGCAGCCCCTATTTTGGAAAACGACCAGGTTACAGGCATCATTATTATCTTAACAGATATCACGGAACGTGTTATTGCCGGAAATAAATTGCAGGAAACCTTACATGCCCTCTCCTATTCCACACAAGAGCAGGAGGCCGTATTAGATAGTATTCCCGATGGCGTGTACATGGGTAACCAGAGTGGAATTTATAAAGTAAACCGGCCCGCCCTGGAGATGCTTGGCTGCAACACAGCCAGAGACGTACAGGGGCAGGTAGAAGTAATTTTCAGCAAACTGAACGCCCGCTACGCCGATACTAAAAATCCAATCCCTGTTTCTGAAGATCCTTTCTCCAGGGCACTGCGGGGCGAACGCGTGGTTCAGGAAATCATTATTACGCACCTGAAAACAGGCAAGGATGTTTATGTACGCTGTGCCGCTGCCCCAGTGTACCTCGAGAGCAAAATTATTGGCGCCATTGCTGTAAATTCGGATATTACTGATAAAGTATTAGCCGAGCAAAAATTACAGAAAACCCTGCAGGAGCTCAGAAAGGTAAACGAGGAGCTGGAAGCCTTTACCTATGCTGTTTCTCACGACCTGAAAAGTCCGCTGGGGCGTATCAGCGGGCTGGCTTCCCTGCTGCTCATCAGCAACGAAAGCCAGATTTCTGATAAAGACCGTTACCTGCTTCAGCTCATTGTGCAATCGAGCGAGAAGCTTACGGAATTGGTAAGCCACCTGCTGAACCTGGGTAAAATCGGGCAAACCGAGCTTACGTATACAAAAATAGATTTAACAGCGCTCTGCAAACAGGTGCTGGAAAATATTACCCCAACCAAAAGAAGTGTAAAATTCAGCATCGCCCCAAATATGTATGTATGGGGCGATAAAACGCTGATGCATTCTGTAATGCAGAACCTGCTGACAAATGCTGCCAAATACAGCTCTAAAAATCCCGATGCGGAGGTACAGGTTGGTACTCATGAGGATGATGGTTTCACCCTTTGCTATGTACGCGATAATGGCGTAGGCTTTGATATGTCGGAGGCCGATAAACTTTTCATGCCTTTCAAACGCCTGTATACAGGCACCAACTTCGAAGGCACCGGTGTAGGCCTGTCTACCGTTAAACGTATTATTGAACGGCACGAGGGCAAAATATGGGCAGAGTCCAAGCCTGGCGAGGGCGCCACTTTTTACTTTAGCCTGCCCAACAAAGTAAGCAAGAGCGGCCGCCATAACCACCCGCTTAAATTACCCGAAGAAAACCCGGGCACTAAGATAAAAAAACTATCACCCCAGGGATTATCTTAGGGTATGGCAAAAAACTACATTTTACAGACCAACCCCTTTCAGGTACCGGTTCCGGGCAATAAGCTTATACTGGAGCATTTTGGCCGGGCTACTACCGGCGAGCAGCGGTTTAGTGTAGCCCGCATGGTGGCCCCTCCCGGCTGGAGCGAACCGCACCAGACGCCCGAATTCGATGAAGTTACCCTTATGCTCAGGGGGCGCAAGCAAATTGAAATAGATGGCGAAACAGTAGAACTTAAAGCCGGAGAATCCATCCTGATCAGGGGTGGTGTTCGCATTCGCTACAGCAACCCTTACAGCGAAGAAAACGAATACATCTCGGTATGCCTGCCGGCTTTCTCTCCCGCAACGGTGCACCGCGAAGAAGAATAAGGTACCCCTCCCCCCTTTAATACCCCTCAATTTTTTATTTTTTGCGTTTTAGATTTTGGTATTGCGCGTTGTGTATTTAGTATTGAAACAGAATTCGGGAATCAGTTTCCGGCTTTTCTATAAGGGACAAATTACCCCCTAAAGCTAAATTCTGATAACCATAAGCACTGCTTTCAGGCTTACTAAATAGTATCAATTACTCTTTACTTACATATAAACGCTTTAATCTTATGCAATACCGCTCCGAACGCGACACAATGGGTCCTATAGAGGTACCCGCCGATAAGTATTGGGGAGCGCAGACCCAGCGCTCGCTGCACCACTTCGAGATTGGTGGCGAAACCATGAAAATGCCTATTGAAATTATATACGCTTTTGCCTATCTGAAAAAAGCTGCCGCCCTTACCAATGCCGATCTGGGTGTGCTCTCGCAGGAAAAAGCCCAAAAAATAGCAGATGTATGCGAAGAAATTCTGCGGGGAGAGCTTGATGATGAGTTTCCGCTCAAGATCTGGCAAACCGGCTCGGGTACCCAGAGCAATATGAATGTGAACGAAGTTGTTGCAAACAGGGCCCACGTAAAAGGCGGAGGCAAGCTCGATGATGAGAAAAAGAGCATACACCCCAACGACGATGTAAACAAGTCGCAGAGCAGTAACGATACCTTCCCGACAGCCATGCACATTGCCGGCTACAAAATGCTGGTAGAATATACCATTCCGCGTGTGGAGGCCCTGCGCAATACCCTTAAGGAAAAGGCAGATACTTTTATGGAGGTGGTAAAGATTGGCCGCACCCACTTTATGGATGCCACTCCCCTTACCCTGGGCCAGGAGTTTAGCGGCTATGTAAGCCAGCTTGATCATGGCCTGAAGGCCCTGCGCAATACCCTGGACCACCTCAGCGAGCTGGCCCTGGGAGGTACCGCCGTTGGTACCGGCCTTAATACCCCTGAAGGGTACGATGTGGCAGTAGCCCAAAAGATTGCCGAGCTTACCGGCCACCCCTTCCGCACGGCCGAAAATAAATTTGAGAGCCTTGCCGCCCACGATGCCGTTGTAGAAAGCATGGGTGCCCTGAAACAGCTGGCCGTTAGCCTGATGAAAATAGGCAACGACATTCGCATGCTGGCCAGTGGCCCCCGCAGTGGCATTGGTGAAATTACCATTCCGGAAAACGAGCCGGGCTCCTCCATTATGCCGGGTAAAGTAAACCCTACGCAATCTGAAGCGCTTACCATGGTTTGTGCCCAGGTGCTGGGCTGCGATGTTGCCGTGAGCATTGGCGGCATGAACGGTCACTTTGAGCTCAATGTGTTTAAACCACTCATGATTTACAACCTCTTAACGGCTGCCCGACTGCTGGGCGATGCCTGTCAGTCGTTTAACGACCATGCTGCAGTGGGTATTGAGGCGAATAAAGAGCGTATTAAAATGCATCTGGAGAACTCTTTGATGTTGGTTACAGCCCTAAATACACACATTGGCTATGATAATGCCGCTAAAATAGCCAAAAAGGCTCATAAGGAAGGCAGCACCCTGCGACAGGCTGCCCTGGATCTGGGATTGCTCACAAATGAACAGTTTGATGAGTGGGTACGGCCGGAAGATATGATTGGCAGTTTAAAAAAATAAAAGAAAGTACAGCAACATATAAAAACCGGCGGCAGCTAACCGCCGGTTTTTTGTATTTTACAGCCAAAGCTTACATGCGCCAAGTTCTTCATATCTAGTTAATTAAATGTATTGTTCTGATTTTGTACTTTGCATGCCTTATTAATAGCCTTTGTAACTTAACTGTAGAAATAAACATGAAAAAAGCAGTATTAGCCGTTGTTGTATTGCTGTGTTTCGGCCTCTCCTATAACGCCAGCGCCCAGCTTTCCAAGAAAGAAAAGAAAGAGTGGAAGAAGCAAATGAAAGACCTTGATGTAGAGGCTTTCAAGAAACTGGTGGAAGAAAAGGAAAGCTTCGAGAGCCAGGTAGCCAGCCTTAACTCACAGGTAAGCAGCCTGCAGGCCCGGGCAAACGAAAAAACCACTGAGGCAGATCGCCTGAAAAGCGAAATGAAAGACCTGCAAAACCAACTGGCAGAGGCTAAAGCAAGCCAGGCGCAGGAAGCCAATAACATGGACATCAGCGGAAAAAGCACCCGCGTGGTGAAAGGCGTAGCCTTCAAAGTGCAGATTGGTGCTTTCCGCAATAAAGACCTGACCAAATATTTTGAAAACAACGGCAGCTTTGATGGCGAAGTAGATAATACTACTCAGCGCTACACCCTTGGTACCTTTACCGATTACTGGGAGGCCGATAAGTTTAAAAAATACCTGCGCGAAATGGGCGTGAAAGATGCCTGGATCGTAGCTTATAAAGACGGGCAACGTGTTCCATTAAAAGATGTACTGGAAGGCGTGATCTAGTAATTACTCCCTGCAAAAACTTGTTCTGCACATTTTGATCAACGATTACGCGCAAGCGCTCCTTTTAGAAGGGAGCGCTTTTTTATTGCAGACTACTCTGCTATTGCAGGCTGCGCATAAACAGAAACACCATCTGATCTGCCATGCGTCGCTTTTCAGCCACAGAATCATCGCTCTCCAGCATATGTCTGCTAATGCCGTTTACCACCGAAAGTGTAAAAGTAGCCAGGTATCGCGGGTTTACATGTGCCATCACGGCTCTGTCGGCCTGCGCCTGCCAGTAGAGCTGCTCAAGCTCCGACAAATACTGTTCCTGCCATAAGGAATAGCGGGAGCTAACCTCAGGCACAGCAGTACAGCATTTATTTAGCAGTTGCTGGCCTGTTCTGTAGTCTTCATCTTCTGCCAGCAGGTGCAAAACAGTTTTCATGAAAGAAGTTATGTTTTGCAGGGGTGGTATCTCCTCATCTTTCAGCAGGCTTTCCACCTGCTCCCGGGCAGGCCCTAAACGCTGCTCCACCAATTCCTCGAAAAGCGCCAGTTTATCCTTAAAATGCCAGTATACCGCACCACGTGTCATGTCTACCCGCTGGGCAATTTCTTCCAGGCTGGCCTTATCGAAGCCACGCTCTAAAAATACCGATAAACCTGCCTCTAACAAGCGCCTGCGCGTTTCATCGGCTTCAGACCTGGTGCGTTTCATATAGTTACCTACGTGTGTGTATGCTCAAATCAATGCTTGCTTATTCCAAAAATAAACTCCCTGCCAGCGCAGCGTTAAAGAGACTAAGCGGCTGTAAAATAATTACCCATTGCGCTTACATACAAGCTGGCAGGTAAGAAATAATTAGCAGCGCATACTGCTGTTATTTAAACAGGTAACGCACCGAAATGGCAACCTCGCCACCCCAGAAACCGGCAAAAGGAGAAAACTCAAAGGCGGGTTTCCAATCAACAGAGGCCCCTATTGGAATAGAGGGATCCTGGATAGTGTACTCCAATCCCAGGATACCATCCAAACCCAGCACCATTCTGCCAGTGTTATAGAAGCGATCGTTGTAGTAACGGCCGGTAGCAGCGCCAATATGAGCGCCACCTCCATAATAAAAATAAAGTCCCGGCTCATCGAACGCCTGTGCATGTCGCTCCCATAAACCTGTTATTTTAAATGCATTCCAGCGATTGTGCAGAATGCCTTCTACTGCATCTGTACTGCTGATAAAATGCTTGGCTGTAACTCCCCAGAATGGTGATAGTCTCAACCCAAGCCCTGTATTATATTGCTGAGCACTTAGCTGCTGCGTAGCCCCCAGCAATAACAAAAAACCTAATACATATATAAACCTGCTCATGCTTTTACTATTTAGATGCTTACGCCTGGTAACCTGATGGATAAACAACAGCGCTGTATCCATATATCCCCTTAGCCTTATGCAGTTCAAAACTATACTATTATTGACCTAATGCTCTTACGGTTTTAAAGCAATAGATAGTACTAACAGCTTAACGGTGATCTTGTTATTATTCCAGCCGGCAGTCCCAGCTTTTTCTGGTAGCATCTAAGCAGCAGGTACTCTGCGTGTTTCCAGGCTAGCCGGCATGAAGTGGGCTGCTTTAAAAAATAAATGCAGATAACCAGGAGTAGCCTATTAGAAATGCAACAGCCAGCGGATATACTAAATACCCGCTGGCTGTTCCCGATGCAGACATATCGGTAGGCTGTTAATTTATCAGGTTGTGATTGTAGCTAAGGGCAAAAGTACGCAGCGGTACCTTAGGCCGGCTGTGCTATCACCTTATTGGTTTTAGTAAGGAAGGCAACTGCATCTTCCTGGGTAGGAAAAATTTCGACAGTGTAACCGGTAAGGGTACGAAATGCTTTTAACAGATACTGCATCCCTGTTTTTTGCATAATTTTTTCGCTGCCAAGTACGGCAGCAGCCAGATTGTTTGGTAATACTTTTTTTACACGTGGAAAAGCATTGATCACTACCCAGCCCCGTGCATTGAAACTAACATTACCAATCTGCCGCTGATCAATGATGATGCGATTAACCTGGTGCTTTTCGCCAAAGTCTATGCTTTTAGTCCAGAATTCTTTATACGCTTCATCAGACATATCGCCGATAAAAGACATTTTGATGATCTTACTGGAAGCATCAAAAAGCATTTGTGCTTTCCCAACTGTTATTATAATATCCAAATGTGCTGCAATAATCAGTTATAAAATTTATCGAACAGCCCGTAATTTTCACCTTTTGATGTTATAGAAGCTGACTCCTGTAAGACGATCTGGGAATTAGCTGTGTTCATTACTGCCGCTAGCAGCAGCGCTCTTTAAGGCAACACAACAAATGGTATAAAAGCTATTTTAACCCACGAAATGTAGGAAAAAATAACAATATTTGGCAATTTTTTATAAATAATATCTTACGTAATCAGCAATTTCCGGGGCGGTTTTATCCATTATTCAATCACATAAGAGCCTACTAAAACAAGAAGAACCTGTGATTTACAAATCCCCGAAATATTTCAGTTACTGATAAGGGATCATGCAACTGCGGTAAGGTCCCATGCAAAAACCGGTAATTCTGTTAACTCTTTAGCTGATTTATCTATTCAAACCTGCAACACTTAGGGTAATTATTAAAAAAAGCAAGTTTTTCGCACAAAAAACATTATTCTGCCCAACCTGAACCCTGTAGATACAGTATAATGAGTACCGACTATTTTTTGAGCTGATATGAGCGACAAATTTACCATCATCAACCTGCTGAATAAGCTGGCCGTAGAGCAAAAGCTAACCTGGAAAATTAAAAGCGCCTACGGCAATGGATTAGGCAAGAACCTGCTGGAAATCCTGATTTATTCCTTACCTCAGCAGATCCGTAAAGGTCAGATCGTTTTTGAATCAATTACCGGCGAGGTAGTAGCAGCCCAGTACAGTGGTTATAAAGCTGCCGCCGCCGAAAATGTTGTTGATATGTTGCTGGATGTGATTAACTTTGAGAAACACAGGAAAGCAGCAGACGGTGACCTTAGAAAAGCTGTTTCGGCCTATTGACATTGCCCCCCTGGTTTTTTTCAGGGTAGTTGTTGGCGGCCTTATAACCATTGAACTTGCCGGCGAAATTCTAACGAGTTATAGCGCCGATTACTTCCACACGGACTTTAACTTCTCCTACCTCTTTTTTGAGTGGCTAAAGCCATGGCCTCCCTTCTGGATGCACCTCCATTTTGGCTTTAATGTGCTCATGGCCCTTTTTGTAACCCTTGGTCTCTACTACCGCACCAGTGCTCTGCTGCTGTGCCTGGGTACCACTTCGGCTTTTCTGATGGAAAAGTCGGTGTACATTAACCACACATACCTCTATTGCCTTACCGCTTTCCTGATGATTTTTATCCCGGCCCATAAGGCCTGGTCGCTGGATGTTAAACGCAAGCCTGCAATAGCCCAAAGTGCTGTACCGGCCTGGACGCGCAGCATATTACTCTTTCAGATTAGTGTGGTTTATATTTTTGCCGGCCTTGCCAAATTAAACCCCGACTGGCTTAGTGGTACGCCCATGAACATCTGGCTACCGGCCCGGGCACATTATTACATCATAGGTCCGCTGCTGGCCCAGCCCTGGCTCCCCCACCTGATGAGCTGGGGCGGTGCTGCCTTCGATCTGCTGGTAGTACCCCTGATGCTGTGGCACCTTACCCGCCGCTGGACCTTTCCCATAGCCTTAACGTTCCATTTTACCAACGTATGTATTTTTGGCATCGGTACCTTTCCCTGGTACAGCATGGCCATGACGGCCCTTTTCTTTCCCCCTTATACCTTCCGCAAACTGGCGCTGCTCAGAAACAAGCTGCCCGCCTATGCAGCTGTTGATTTTAACAGGCTGCTACGGCCCGGCCTGAAAAAAGCCATTGCCGCATTCCTGGCCCTGTATGTACTGGTGCAAATTGCATTGCCCCTTAGGCAGTATACCTATGCCGGCAATAGCAGCTGGACCGAAGCAGGGCACAACTTTAGCTGGCACATGATGCTGCGCTCCAAGAGACCGGGAACTTTATATTACAAAGTGGTAGACCCTGCGAGCGGAGAAAAATGGCAGGTAGACCCCCTGCAATATATCACACCGCACCAATACCGTAGCATGACCGGTAAGCCTGATATGATCCTGGAGCTGGCACACCACATCAGGAATAAATATGCCGAAGAGGGCTATCAGGAGGTGGAGGTCTACGCCCACTGCACAATTGACTTCAACGGCCGCCCCAACCTGATGCTGACCGACACAACTGTAAACCTGGCCCGGCAGCACCGTCGTCTAGGGCCTTATGACTGGGTGTTACCATTCGAACAGGAATAATGCTAAGCCTGCTGATCATACCGGCATGTTTGGGAGGTGGGCTGCTGCTGCAACGGCTTGGTTCCATGGCACGCCTTGCCCGGCTGCTCACCAAAACTGTTATTTACGTATCGCTGCCGGCGCTGGTGCTGGAGAAAATCCCTGTTCTGCAGCTCAGTGAGCAACAACTGCTGCCTGTTTTAATGCCTTGGCTTATTTTTTCCCTGGCATGGCTGGGTTTTAGCGCCCTGGGCAGAAGGTTAAACTGGGAGCGTAAAACCAAAGGCGGCATTATTATGACCTGCGGTTTTGGTAATACTTCTTTTGTAGGCATTCCTGTAATGAATGCACTTTGGGGTGCTGCAGGGGTAGAAATAGCCATTCTGGCCGATCAGCCAGGTTCTTTTGCCTGCCTCTCTACCCTGGGCATTGTGGCTGCCTCCTGGTACGCCGGCGATACCATTTCGCCGGGGGCACTGGTAAAACGGCTGCTGCGCTTCCCACCTTTTCTGGCATTTGTTGCGGCCTTTGCCATGAATGCCCTCAGTTTGCCACCACAAGGTGTTTTGCTGCAGGTGCTGCATTGGGTAGGCATACTGGTAGTACCTTTTTCACTCCTGGCGGTAGGCCTGCAGCTAGAGCTAAAGGCGCTGTTCCAGCCTCAAAAAGAAATCTGGATAGGTTTGGGTTATAAACTGTTGCTGGCTCCCCTGCTGATCTTTGTTCTCTACCTCTTCATTTTGCAGCAGCGAAGCTTTATGGCCATAGGTAGTGTAATGGAAGCCGGCATGGGGCCCATGGTAACAGCCTCGCTGGTAGCCGAGCAGTTTGGTCTTAACCCGCCCCTGGTGCGCCAAACACTTAGCCTGGGCATCCTGCTCTCCTTCCTCACGCTTGCGCTGTGGTACGGGCTGCTGATGTGGGCGGTGTAAGGGAGCTGTTACATGCTTGTCTGCTTCTAAACGCTGCAAAAGAGCCACCTAAGCTTTTGCAGGTGGCTCTCTCTATCTTTTGATCCAAGGTGTTTCCAGGTTATACTTACTTTGCAAAGATCTGGCTCGTATCCTGGAAGCTTTTAAATTCAAGCGCATTGCCGGCGGGGTCCAGGAAGAACATGGTGGCCTGCTCTCCCACCTCGCCTTTAAAGCGGATGTGCGGCTCAATAATAAACCTGATGCCGGCCGCTTTTACCTTATCGGCCAGCTGGTGCCACTGCTCCCACTCCAGTATGGCACCAAAGTGGCGCACCGGCACTGCATCGCCATCTACCTCATTGGTTTTAGCCCTGCTTACCTCTTCTGGCTTTACATGTGCCGAAAGCTGGTGACCGAAAAAGTTAAAGTCAATCCATTTATCGGTACTGCGCCCCACTTCGCAACCTAACAGATCACCGTAAAATTTGCGTGTATCTTCAATTGAAAGAATAGGAAAAGCCAGGTGAAAAGGTGTATAGTTTTGCATATATGGTTATGTTTGGAAATAAAGATAGATATTTTGGTAATTGATTGATGCCCGAATTAATCAATGCGATGGTTTGGCTCCGGGAGCCAGGCCACCTCAACCCATGTACGGATATCTGGTGTACACAGAGCAGATACCCGTCTATCCATATACCTGCTACGCTGTACTTTGTTCTAAATACGCAACATGACTCCACAGGAACTGAACCAGGAACTTGGTAATATTGATATATACCTGCTCGATGCTATCCTGAAGGGCTATTTTCCGGTGGCAGGCCGGGTGCTGGATGCCGGATGTGGCGAAGGACGTAACCTGCACTGGTTTTTAAAGAATGGCTATGAAGCCTGGGGAGTAGATAAAAATGCCGCTGCCATACAGATGCTGCGCTACGTGGCAAGGAGCCTACAAAAGGATTATCCCCAGGAGCGTTTTGATGTAACAGGCGTGGAGGAAATGCATTACCCCCCTGGCGCCTTCGATGGGATCATAAGCAGTGCCGTGCTGCACTTTGCAGAAAGCGAAAAACATTTTCGGGAAATGTGGGCTGAAATGTACCGGGTGCTAAAGCCGGGAGGTGTATTATTTATCCGCACCGCCACCTTGCTGGGCATGAGGCCCGACGAACTCCAGCCCATTGGTGAGGGCCGCTACCTGCTGCCCGATGGCAGCTACCGCTTTCTGCTTTCGGCAACACTGCTGGCAGATTTGCTCAAAAAACACCCTATGCAGTGGCTGGAACCGCTAAAATCTGTATTAGTGGCTAACCAAAGAAGCATGGGTGTGTTAGTATTGAAGAAAACAATTCCTGCTACTGCAGCGTAATTAACCAAAACATATGGAACCCTCTGAGCCTAAATATGCCACTTTCTGGAGTCGACTGCTGGCCATTATAATTGATTACTTTCTGGTAAACCTTGTGCTAAGCCTTATTATTGCTGCTGTGATTGTGATAGGCTATGCCGACGAAGGCCCTGGTATTGTACAGCAGGGCGACGACCTGGTGCGTGATCTGACAGAAAGCTGGGGACCGGCCCAGCTGCTGCTACTGGGAGGTTACTGGCTTTATTTTGCCATCATGCACAGCAGCGCATGGGGTGCTACTGTAGGAAAACGGGTACTGGGTCTCTATGTGGCCGACGAAGACGGCCACCGCTTAAGCTTCTGGCAAGCTTCCTTACGCTTCCTGGGCAAACTGATCTCGCTTTTTACCCTTTTTGTAGGCTTTCTGGTGGCCTTGGTGCATCCGCGCCGTCAGGCTTTGCACGACCTGATTGCCAAAACATATGTAATGCACTGGTAATAAGACCTATATATTTTACATTCCGGTAACACCAGCCTTCTATCCTTTATCTAAACATCATACAGCCTTAACCATTGAGTGATTTTGCACCTGCATTTTTGTAGTGTAGCAAACCACTATTTTGGTGAGGCATAAAATTCAACCATATTCCCACAATCTGCTGCATAAAGGAGCGGTGCAACAGCATCTACCCCATCAGCAGAAGCAACGTTGGCTGCGGCAGTCGGAACTGCCGCAGTTTCGACTGCCGCAGCTCCCACAGCCCCTCCTCTATCTTCAGCAACAGGGGCAAGAGCTGCTCATCAGGCTGCTGCTCCGGCAGCTTTCTTCCTTTGGTTCATCATTCAGGCATTAACCCAAATAGCACATGAGCGCCCAAAAGAAACGTGAGGTAGAGCTGGTGGTGATTTCCGATGTGCATTTGGGTACTTATGGCTGCCAGGCAAAAGCGCTGCTTCGCTACCTGAAGAGCATACGGCCTAAAACCCTGGTGCTCAATGGTGACATCATCGATATCTGGCAATTCAGTAAAAGTTACTGGCCTAAAGCCCATATGCAGGTGGTAAAGCATATTATGGGCCTCATCAGCAAGGGGGTGCAGGTGCATTATATTACCGGTAACCACGATGAACTGCTTCGTCGCTTTACGGGCTTTCAGATGCAAAACTTCAGCATCAGCAACAAATTGGTGCTGAAACTGGATGATAAACAGGCGTGGATTTTTCATGGCGATGTTTTCGATGTTACCATGCAACACTCCAAATGGCTGGCCCGCCTGGGAGGCCAGGGCTACGATCTGCTGATACTCCTGAATACCTTTGCCAGCTTCTGCAGCCAGAAAATGGGGCGGGGCCGTCTTTCCTTCTCCAAACGCATCAAGGGCAGTGTAAAATCTGCCGTAAAGTTTATCTCGGGCTTTGAGCTTACCGCTGCCGATATCGCCATTGAAAAAGGCTATGATTATGTTGTGTGCGGGCATATTCACCAACCAGAGCTACGCACCATAGCCAACCAGCACGGAAGTGTGCTGTACCTGAACTCCGGCGATTGGGTAGAGAGCCTCACAGCGCTGGAGTACCAGCCCGGGCACTGGGAGCTGTACCGCTTTGCCGAAGACAGCAGCATGCTCATCCCGGATCCTGAAGAAGCCGATGTAGCAGAACCGGATCAGCAGCAGCTCTATGCACTGCTGATGGCAGAATTTAACTCAAAATCAGCCTGATGAAGATTTTATATGCTGTGCAGGGCACTGGCAACGGCCACCTTAGCCGGGCCCGCGAAATCATTCCGGCCTTGCAAAAACGCGCAGAAGTAGAGGTGCTGGTAAGTGGTACCCAGGCAGATATTTCTCTGCCCGTTCCGCCTAAGTACCAGTACCATGGCATCAGCTTTATCTTCGGGCAGAAGGGGGGCATTGATTTTTCTGCTACCTGGCGCAGAAATTACCTGCAGCAGATCCTGAAAGAAGTGCACAGCCTGCCGGTGCAGGACTACGACCTGGTTATTTCTGATTTTGAGCCTATCTCCTGCTGGGCCAGCCAGCTAAAGGGTAAAACCTGCATTGGCTTAAGCAACCAGGCGACGGTGCTGGCCCGGGGCGTGCCACGTCCGCAGCATCGCGATCCTGTGGGCGAAATGGTGCTGCGCTATTATGCCCCTACTACTGTAGCCTACGGATTTCATTTCCAGGCCTATCATCCCCAGATTTATACACCTGTGATCAGGCAGGAAGTGCGGCAGCTGCAGCCCTGCAACGAGGGACACTACACCGTATACCTGCCTGCCCACAGCGATGAGTTCATCTTAAAGGTACTGTCAAACATCCCTGATGTACCCTGGCAGGTATTCAGCAAGCATGGCAAAAGCAGCTACCGCTGTGGTAACATCAGCATACAGCCCATCAGCGAAAAGGCTTTTCTGGAAAGTATGGAAGGCTGCAGTGGAATTTTATGTGCTGCTGGCTTTGCCACACCTGCAGAAGCCTTATTCCTGAAAAAGAAACTACTGGTAGTACCTATGAAATACCAATATGAGCAACAGTGTAACGCCGCTGCCTTACAAGCCATGGGAGTACCGGTACTAAAATCGTTCAAAAAAAAGCACCTGCCTAAAATACTCGACTGGCTGGAAAAAGGAAGCCCTGTGCCTGTGCTCTATCCCGACCGCACACAGGAAATGGTAGATACTATTCTCGCAAAACATGCTGAAAACTCCACCGTACTGCCACCTGCTCCCAAACTCAGTGCCCCTGTTCCCGAGGCACTAATCCAGCTGCTGCAGAAGCCAGGGGAGCATTATGAGCTCAGGGCTAAAAACCGTTAGCCTAAAGTACTTCAGCTTGATTATTTGAACACTGGCAGGCGTGCAGGAATATAGCAGGAAAGATTTTGGATCAGCTTTTGTATGGGGAACGGCAATATCGGCCTATCAGACAGAAGGAGCCGCGGCGGCAGATGGTAAAGGCCCCTCCATCTGGGACCATTTCTGTACCAGAAAGGGTAAAATAGCCGGTGGCGATACCGGCAACACCGCCAGCAACTTTTATCAGCTCTGGCAGCAGGATGTTGCCCTGCTCCAGTCACTCAACATTCCTAATTTTCGCTTCTCCATCTCCTGGCCCAGGGTGCTGCCACAAGGCAGCGGTACAGTAAATCAAAAAGGGCTGGATTTTTACGACAGGCTTATTGACAGGCTGCTGGAAGCAGGCATCAACCCCTGGGTTACCCTTTACCACTGGGACCTGCCCCAGGCGCTGGAAGAAAAAGGAGGCTGGACCAACCGGCAGGTCGTTGACTGGTTCAGTGACTTCACCAGCCTGTGCGCCCGGCGCTTTGGCGACCGGGTAAATCACTGGATGGTGCTGAATGAACCCCTGGCTTTTACCGGAGCCGGCCACTTTTTAGGCATCCATGCACCGGGCAGGCGCTGGCTTAAAAATTTTTTACCGGCCGTGCACCATGCCGCGCTCTGCCAGGCAGCCGGAGGCCGCATTCTGCGGCAGCTTTGTCCGCAGGCACAGATTGGCAGCACCTTTAGCGGCAGCTGGGTAGAGCCCCTCCGTCCCTGGTACCCTAAAGATGTTGCCGCTGCCCAGCGGACGGATGCGCTCCTGAACCGCTTATTTCTGGAGCCCGCCCTGGGGCTGGGGTATCCCCTGCAGGCGCTGCCATTTCTGCAGCGCCTGGATAAATATTTACTCCCCGGAGACGAACAATTGCTGCCATTTGATTTCGACTTTATTGGCCTGCAGCTTTATACCCGAGAAATTGTGCGCTATAGCTTTTGGGTGCCTCTGCTGCAGGCTCGCCTGGTATCAGCAGCCAAACGGGCAGTGCCCGGCACCGAAATGAACTGGGAGGTACACCCGCCAGCTTTATACCACATGCTGATGCAGTACAGCCGTTACAAGGGCATTAAGAAAATCATCATCACCGAAAATGGCGCTGCCTTTGCCGATAAGCTGGTAAACGGAAGAGTACAGGATACCCGACGGCAGCAGTACCTGCAGGAGCATTTAGACCAGCTGCTGAAGGCCCGGCAGGCAGGAGCACCTGTAGCCGGTTATTTTGTCTGGAGCTTTCTGGATAATTTTGAGTGGGCAGAAGGCTACCGCCCACGCTTTGGACTGGTTTACGTTGACTATGCCACTCAAAAACGTACTGTTAAAGACTCCGGCCTCTGGTACAGCCGTTTTCTGGCAGAGGGTGCTTCTTCTGCAACAGAAAGTAAACAGCCACACACTTTTTAAGTTAGGATTAGTATAATCACTGCCACTTCTTTATTTTTTGAACGTAAGTGATTAACCGAAAGCATTGCACGCTCCTTATTTTTATGACTTTTTACAGCGCTTTTATCCATGAAAAATCAACCTCAACTGCGCGTTGGCGGAGTACCCGAGCATTTTAACCTGCCCTGGCACCTGGCCCTGGAAGATAATGCCTTTGACAGCCTTAACCTTACTGTAGCCTGGCAGGATTATCCCGGTGGCACCGGCGCCATGGCCAAAGATTTACGTGAGAACAAGCTGGATATGGCCATGCTCCTGACCGAAGGAGCTGTTGCCGATATTATCCGTGGTGCCAATTACCGGATTCTCTCGCTTTATGTAGACAGCCCGCTGATCTGGGGCATTCATGTACATGCCAATTCTTCTGTTCAGGAAATTAACGACATGAAAGGGCGCACCTATGCCATTAGCCGGGAAGGCAGCGGTTCTCACATTATGGCCTTTGTAGATGCTAAATCTCGTGAATGGAACACCAAAAGCCTTAAATTTGAAATAGTAGGTAACCTGGAGGGGGCCAGAACAGCGCTGGCTGGCAACACTGCCGAGATTTTTATGTGGGAGAAATTTATGACGAAACCACTTGTAGATAGTGGCGAGTGGCGACGCATAGGCGAAAGACCTACTCCCTGGCCCTGCTTTGTGGTGGTGGTGCGCGAGGAGGTAATGGAACAGCAGGCAGAGCTGGTAAGCCAGGTGCTGCAGGTGGTGCGGCAGTATGCCCAGCAGCTTAAATTCAATCCCGAGGCCCCTGCCATTATTGCCCGCCGTTACCACCTGAAGCCCGAAGATGCCAAAACCTGGTGGGATGAGGTACGCTGGGCCAATAACAGCCTGGTACCTATATTGATGCTGGAGGAAGTAATGAACTCGCTTAAAAGTGTTAACCTGATCACTAAAAAGACTCCTCCCGAAACCCTCTGTTTTGGTGGAGCTCAGCTGGTGTAGACAAAATCAATAACCCACTTTACGGTGGGTTTTTCTATGGTGCTGTTCTTTATTTCTGCGCATAGGCTATTTCGAATTTAATGGATTGTAAAACAACCGGAAAACTAGTATGTGCGGCCGGAACACTCCTTAAAATCTATCTTCCTACTGCAACAGTATAACCAGCAAAAAATAAGTGCCGGTTTTATGAGTCATTGTATTAATGTTGATAATGTTACTGATGATATCTGATAACATGCCTCATACTACCTCTGCTATCATTGAACCTTTACTGGCTTCTGTCTCTCAGGTAACCTGCTGATAAAATGTCGCCAGAGCGCCTGAACCTTTTGGATCTTTCAGCACTCAAATATTTCCTGTACATAAAGCACCCCACCGACTTAGTCTGCGGATACACATCTGAATCCAGTGTTTTCTAATCCTGTATCTGGAGACGATCGCATGCGTGCCGTAACCCGGTAGCCTATGCAGTAGCTGCTGTGGCACATAAAAGAACCCCCACACACCACCCGCTGACACTATTGTTTCTACCTATTTAGCGCTGGCTTAATCCCTTAGTAGAAGAACACTTACTGCTTTACCTCTCTCACAACCCGAAAGCCTACATCATAACTGTTTCCAGGTCCGCCTGCATGAAAAAAGTAGGTGGCGTTCACCACATCTGCAAGAAAACTGCCGCCTCTTAAAACATGCACTTCTCCGGTATGCGGCGGCACAGGGCCCGGGTAAACTTTATTATTATAATAATCTTCCACCCATTCCCATACATTGCCGAGCATATCATACAAGCCCCAGGGGTTTGGTTTTAGCTGGCCTACCGGCTGCGTACTGCCTTTATCGCTGGCCTGAATCCAGGCCTGTTCCTTTGTTTCTGCCCATGAAAGTAGCTCCTGGGCTCCGGCTCTTGCCGCATATTCCCACTCAAACTCCGTTGGCAGCCTGTAAACTGCCGTGGTGTCCATGGCATTAAGCTTTTGAATAAAGGCCTGTGTTTGCTCCCAGGTAACGCTCTCCACAGGATGCATGTCGGTATTGCCTTTTACCCTGTTTCCCTGAAAAAAAGAAGGATTGGTACCCATTACTTTTTTCCACTGTCCCTGGGTTACTTCATATTTTCCCATGTAGTAGGGCTGCTCAATGGTTACCATGAATCCCGGCCTCGAATCGCGGCGCTTCAGCTCTTCACAACGCCTGAAGTCCTCCTCCGTCCACCGAATACTTTCATCCACATCCCTAGTATCGGGCGGAGAAGGACACTCCAGCGCTATCCGCCCCACAATCATACTACCGGGTTCTATGAGCTCAAATTCCATTCCTATTGCATTGGTAAGCTTCCGCTTTGAATTTAAGCTGCCTGTTTGCTGAGCGTAAAGCGTAGCCGAAGTGAATAATACCAGAATGAGCGGAAGGCCGAATATTTTCATTTTTGCCTGGTTTTGATAAAAACTACAATTCTTTGATGGCAATGTTGCGGTATGCATGGGCACCATCCGGCCGCCAGGAATACCCGCAGCAGCTACCGCCCGGCACCGGCAAAAGTGTTGAGCTCCAGTGCAGTTGCAGGGCTATCATTCCTTCCGTAACATCTGCAATTAAATCGTTGCGTTGGGCTTTTACCTCCCACATCTGCACCCCGTTCACCCATAGTGTTGCATGCGGCTTTGCTCCTACCACCCGTAGGCGAAAAGAATTCCATCCACCTTTATTCCATACCTTTGCCAACTCCTTAGCCTGTGCAGGGGTGGTGGTACGGAGCATCTCTCCTATCAAATTACCGGTGCCCGGTTCTCCGTCTCCCGAAACTTCAAGCTGATAAGCGGAACCACTTTCATTTGATCTGAAAAAAATCCCTCCATTGGTACCCGGATCTCCTTTGAATTCAAGATACAGTTCAAAATCTTTATACTTTTTATCAGTCAGTATGATACCGCCCTGTCCGTAGGGATACTGCTTCATAAACAGTATGCCATCTTCCACAAAAAAATTACCCACGGTGCCATGGTGGCTTATTTTGCTGATATGCCAGCCCCTAAGGTCCTTACCATTGAAGATAGGCGTAAAGCCTTTAGGAATTTTTCCTATCTGGGCATAGAGAGTTAGGGGGCCGGCTATGAGCAGTAAAAGGCAAATGGCTCCTATCCTTAACCAGCATTGCAGGCACCTGGCAACAGCACAACCTGGTACTTTATCATGTTTGTAAAGCTTTTGCATCCTAATGTAGTTTTTCCGCTGTAAACTGTTAATCCTGCTTTTATTGATGGGCTTGCTGCTTACTGTTGAAATTCTATTCCTGTCATGATGACCAGCGCATCATTTTCACCCGCTTCCGGGTTATGCACTACTATATATATATCATGCACACCATCAATGCCCGAAACATCTACAGGAATGGGTTTGCCCCAGGTATCACCAAAAAAAGGCCCTTCCGCCTCTGAGGTAGCCGGAGGAGTCCTTTTGTAAGGTTCCCCTATAAGCCTGCCCGTTGGTGATCCCAGTCTTAGCTCAATGGTGGCGCCAATAAAGTGCGACCAGTGCCAGAACCTGGTAATGGCACCAATGTTAATCCTGCTAATGTCTGTAAGATCGATGTTTATGAAGCCGATATGCCCCCCCTTTCCTGTAAAGATAAACCCCGGATCATTGGTGGAAGGGGTAAATGATACGCCCTTCTCTGAAATAATATCGGCTGTTTCTGGCGCCAGTAAGGGATAGCGCAGCAGCACCATACTATCGCCGGTCAGGTTGAGTCCGGCCACTTCGTCAGACCCTTTATCGGTATAGGTTGCCCGAAATACGTAAGCACCCAGCTCGTAGGCGGGCGAGAAGAAAGAAGCCATCCGGCCGCCACTGCCCTGCATTTTCTGTGCTGTTGTCTGGAAATTACCTGCTACCGGAAGTGAGCGGTTGCTGCCTTCAGTACCGGCAAGATCAAGAATATAGTCTACAATCTGCCTGGTTTCTGTTTGGGTAAGCATGGGATGTGGCGGCATGGCGGTTGTACCCCATTTTCCCGCGCTGCCTTCTGTAATGCTGCTGCCCAGGATTTCAAAAACCTTTTCCTCATCCCTGTACTTTTGCGCTACCTCTTTGAAAGCGGGGCCTATCAGTGGCTCATCCACCCTGTGGCAGGTAACACAGTTGTATTTTGTAATCAGGGATTTGGCCTGCAGGTGGCGAAGCACTGTGCCCGGCTCGAGCGCCCCTCCTTCCCGGAGCGCCGAGAGTTGCTCAAAGGTCATACCTGATGGTATGTATTCTGCCGTAACGGATACATTTCGGGGAGCAATACCTTCATTGGCCAGACTGCCATCTTCCCGATCTTTTACCTCCACCTGGTAGCTAATTGACTTATTCGGAAAATAGAAGGTGCGGTTTCCTGATGTGATCCTGAAATCAACATGGGGCTGGCTGTTTCCTGCTACCAGCTCAAAAGTAGTGCTGTCTGTTGCTCCCGCCGGATCACTCACCCTCAGCGATACCTCGTACCTGCCTGGCTGCCGGATGGTGGCCACAGGATTTGGCTCCGTATATTCTTCTGCCGCTCCACCTCCAACAGATTGTATCACCCAGCTGTATGATAATTTGTCTTCGTCATAATCTACGGAACCCCTGGAAGAAAGACGAACCTGCAGGGGTACGGCACCTGTTGCCGGTTCTGCAGCGGCAAGTGCAATGGGTGCCCGGTTCCCGGCGTTATACTCAATTTTTGAGATACGCCCCTGCCCTGTAATGCCATATTCGACCATATAAAGGTCTCCGGAAGGGCCAAAATCCATATCGAGCGGTTGCTTGTGAGAGAGTTGTTCAGGGGCCAGAAACCATTCTATGGACTCTGCCTGTGTCCGCTCTTCGTTCATGCTGATGAGCATGATCCAGTTGCGGACGTAGTCGGTAACCAGCCATTTCCCCTCGAAATAATCCGGAAATACACGCGGTGCATCGGGGGCAAAGTCAGCCCGCCGAAAGATTGGTCCCCCTACTGCAGAACGTGCCGCACTGCCCAGTATGGGCCATTCATCCGATACCTGGTATGGATAAGCTATCAGCGCTGGTTGTGCAGGGGGAAGCTCCCGCAAACCTGTATTATTCGGCGAACTATTGATGATGGATTCGGGATCGTATGGTTCTCCATTGGTACCGGTCTCATAATCATAGCTTTTATAGGGCAGGTTTTTTCCCACCACGAAGGGCCAGCCATAATTGCCGGCTTCTCTGGCTACGTTAAATTCATCGTACCCCATAGGACCATACTTTTCAGAATCGGCCCCTGCATCGGGGCCAACCTCTCCCCAGTGAAGGTAGCCTGTTTTTGAATCCACCGATAAACGCCACGGATTGCGGTTGCCCATCACAAAGATCTCCGGGCGTGTATTTGGGGTACCCACAGGAAAAAGGTTTCCCTTTGGAATGGTATAGCTACCATTAGGCTGCGGACGTATGCGCAGAATTGCCCCACGCAGGTCGTTGGTGTTGCCAGCTGTTCGTGCTGCATCCTGCCCCCGGCCGCCTTCATTGGTAAAGGCCAAAGGCGCGTATTGGGTAGGCTCTGAATCACCACCCACTGCAAGATACAGATTCCCCTGCCCGTCCCAGGTCATACCGCCTCCGAAGTGGTGCCCATCGGGCTGCTCCCAGGGCAGACTAAGCACCACCAGCTCGGAGCCCCTGTCAATTTTGTTGTCGGTGCCCAGGGTAAAACGTGACAGTCGCATCGTTTCCCCTTTATCTTCTGCAGGTGAATAATACAAATAGAGCTGTCGGCTGTTTTTAAAATTTTTGTCCAGCAGAATGCCGATCAGTCCCGGTGCGCGCTCTCCGGCAACAGAAACTCTACCAAGTGCATCCACCTGTCCGCTTGCTTCATTCAACCTCCTGATGTAGCCGGTTCGTTCTACCCAGTACACCTGGCCCTCGCTGTCAAAGTCCAGCTGCAGGGGTTCTTCCAGACCATCCACCAGTACTTTTTGCGTAAAACGGGTTGGTTCTGGTTTGGCTGCAGAATCAGCCTCTTCAGTTTCAGAAACAGATTCAGAACATGCTGATAATATGCCAGCCAACAATGCTAAGTATAGGAACCTCGTCATTCAAATCCTGCAGTTATAGTTCTTTGTTCTTACTGATGTTCAGGCTGTAAGTACCTGAAATCAATACATTTGACCTATCATTAATATTAAGAACACTAGTAACCTAAGGTTGCTAATGTTCTTAAAAACATCTTTTTGCTGCATGGCGGGCGTATTACCGGTATAATGCTTATGCTTATTGCTGGGTAAGCGTAAAGCTTAGCTCCTGCACATCCCTGGAGTTAGGTCCTACATACACTTTAAATTCGCCGGGCTCATACACATGTTCCAGTTCATTGTTGTAGAATTTCAGATCATCGGCCGTAATCCTGAAAGTAACTGTTTTGCTTTCGCCTCTTTTCAGCATGATTTTCTGGAAGCCCTTCAGCTCTTTTACCGGTCGGGTAATTGAGCCCACCAGGTCCTGAATGTAGAGCTGTACCACTTCCTCTCCATCCCTGGTGCCGGAGTTGGTCACATTTACCCGCACCTCCAGCTCCTGCTGGGGTGTCATGCTTGTCTGGCTGATCTGCGGCTGTGCATAGGTAAAAGTAGTGTAGCTCAGCCCGTAGCCAAATGGATAAAGTGGCTCGTTGGTTACATCCAGATACCGCGACTTGTATTTATCGAGCTGCTCGCCTCCAAAAGGCCGGCCGGTATTTTTCTGGCTGTAGTAAATAGGCACCTGCCCTACTACCTGCGGAAAGGTAACAGGTAGCTTACCCGATGGATTGGCATCGCCAAACAGCACATCGGCAATGGCATTGCCTGCCTGTGTACCGGCAAACCAGGTTTCCAGAATGGCATCTGCGTTTTCATCTTCCCACTGCAGTGCCAGGGGGCGACCGTTCATAAGCACCAGCACCAGGGGCTTACCGGTTTCCTTCAGGGCCCTGAGCAACTCCTGTTGCTGGCCAGGCAAGCCTATATCAGCACGGCTGGCGGCCTCGCCCGACATGCCCTGCGATTCTCCCACCACCGCAACTATCACATCAGAAGCCTGTGCTGCTTTTACAGCCTCTGCTATCATATCCTCGGATGAACGGGTATCTATTTCAAGTTCTCCACCATGTGCATTCAAACGCTCGATCATTTGTGGATCGTCGGCAATGTTGGCGCCCTTGGCATGATTGATCCTCACACCACTGCCAGCCACAGCCCGAATACCCTGCTCCACAGATACGGCCTGCTTCCAGTCGCCTGCACCGCTCCAGTTACCGATCATATCGCGCTGATTCCTGGCCAGCGGACCCACCAGGGCAATACTGGCTCCTTTTTGGAGGGGCAGTACACCATTCTCGTTTTTCAGCAGCACCATGCTTTTACGGGCTATATCACGGGCAGCAGTTATGTATTCCTGCTTCATGAGCGTATTCTTCGCACGTGCTTCATCTATATAACGATAGGGATCTTCGAACAGGCCCAGCTTATATTTTGCCTCCAGAATACGGCGGGCAGATTTTTCAACGTCCTCTTCTGTCAGCCTGCCATCTTTTACCAGCTGCGCCACATTTTTAAGGTATATTTCGCCTACCATGTCCATATCGGCACCGGCTTTTAGCGCCAGGGCGCCTACCTCGGCATCATTTCCCAAACCGTGGGGTACCAGCTCGTTGATGGCGGTGTAATCGGTGACCACAAAACCATCGAAGCCCCACTGATCGCGCAGCAGCTCCGTGAGCAGCCATTTATTGGCAGTGGCCGGCACACCATTTATTTCGTTGAAAGCAGTCATCACACTCCCGGCACCGGCATCGATGGCAGCTTTGTAGGGGTACATGTACTCGTTGAACATACGGTTCATGCTCATATCCACCGTATGGTAATCGCGCCCGGCTTCAGGAGCGCCATACAGGGCAAAGTGCTTTACCGTTGCCATTACCGTATTGTTCTTTGTCAGGTCATCGCCCTGGTAGCCACGCACCATGGCCGCTGCTATTTTACCTCCCAGGAAAGGATCTTCTCCGCCTCCCTCAACAATGCGCCCCCAGCGCGGATCGCGCGATATATCTACCATGGGAGAGAATACCCAGTTCAGACCATCGGCACTGGCTTCGTCGCCAGCAATGCGGGCACTGCGCTCTACGGCTTCCATATCCCAGCTGGCTGCCAGCCCCAGGGGCATCGGAAAGATGGTGCGGTGCCCATGTATTACATCGTAGCCAAACAAAAGTGGAATTTTAAGGCGGGTATTATTAACGGCAAACTCCTGCAGTTTTCTGGCAGCCAGCGGGGTAAATGTGTTAAATACACCACCCACATTTCCTTTGCGAATGTTCTCATCTACGTTCTCGCTCACCACCGGACCCGTAACATCAAAACCAACCGCCACCAGGTTTAGCTGGCCTATCTTTTCTTCCAGCGTCATTTTACCCAGCAGATCACTCACAAACTGGTCCATGTTCTGCCCACTCTGAGCAGTTCCTGCTGTTGGCGCAGGTTTTGTCTGTTGCGCTACACTGCATTGCGTGCCCATCAGCCCCATCCCCAGGATAAGTGCTGTGCATATGATTCGCTTCATAAATAGTGTGTTTTGAGATTTGGTCACTGTGCTGTTATCTTTTTATGCCAGGCTAAAGCTCTATGCTCTTCGCCACTCTATATTCAGGTATTTTGCCTTAGAGATCTATTCTACTTTGACAACCTTTGTTCTTGCTGATACGCCGTTTTCATTAAATGCTTCTACCGCGAAATAGTAGGTCTGGTCTACAGACAAGCTCTTCAGATCGAGCGAATTGTTATCATACACCATCCAGGAGCTATAAAGCTTATCCGGTGCAATACCCCATAGCACGTTATATCCCTGTGCATTGGGTTGCCTGTCCCAGCTGATCATAGCATCTCTGCGGTCCTGGCGACGGTTTACCTTAAAATTTCTGACCTGCTGCGGCGCTTTGCCCTGCCCCAGGCCAAAAACCCGCAAACCAGAGATGGCCAGATTGGTGGTAGGTGCGTGGATGTTCTGAAAACGGATGTAGCGCACGGTTTGTGGCGTACCCAGCGCCACATAGTCGTTCGGTACATCTTTGTAGTTATCGCTTCTATCCACTAGCGTTATCCAGTTTTTTCCATCTGCAGAGCCCCTAATCCGATAACGATGGTAGAGCCCCGGCACCTTGCCGTAGAGGTCTGACTGGTAATCGTGGTAGTTCAGCTGAATGGCATGTACTGTGCCCGGCCTTTGCAGGTCTATCTCCACCCATTGCTGATCGTTGTTTTCTTCAGCTACCCAGAATGTCTTAATGTTTTCATCTACCATATGATCGGCACGGAAGTCCTGGAGCACAGAGGATGCCTTAACAGGTTTTTTGTAGGAGAGCAGCATCCAGCCGGCAAAAGCACCCTCTCTACCGGCAATGGCTGGCGCATAATGCGGATAGTCTCCAAAGTAGGTGTTCACGTGCATCAGGCCATCTTTATCGAAGTGGGTAGGAAACATGCTGATGCGACGCTCCCAGTTCATATTCACTGAAACAGTGGCCGACCCAAAATGCCAGTACTGTCCGCCGGGGCCTTCTACCGTACTGCCGTGGCCTGCACCATTGGCAAAGCCACCTGGCTTATATGATACCGGGTTGTTGGGGGCATAGGTAAACGGGCCCAGGGGGTTGTCGCTTATATAAGCACCATCGCCGTACACATTAAATTCTGTGCCCGGAGCGGCATATTGCAGGTAATACTTTCCCTCGTGCTTGGTCATCCAGGCGCCTTCCATATAACCCGCCAGCACCGTATCTGAGTGGTTTTCGCCAAAGCGCTCCCAGCCGTGCTGGTCACCATGCAGTTTAAAAAGCTCAACAGTCTCTTCCGATGGTTTAAATCTGTGCCCCTTATCCAGCTTTTTTACCCGGAGCGGATAGGTGTTGGAGGAGCCCCAGTACATATAGGCCTGGCCGTCGTCGTCAATAAAGAGTGCCGGGTCCTGCAGGTCACCTAAAATGGCAGGAGTTGCCTTCCAGTCGCCCCTTTTGGGGTTATCCGTATACAGTATGCTCATGGAGCCAGAGGGATCTCCAGCTACATACAGCACAGAATCTTTGTAGTTGAATGCTGCCGGTGCGTTGGAGCCCTGGAAATACCATTTTTCCGGATGGATGAAACTCCAGTGCTGCAGGTCTGTGGAATGCCAGTAGCCCATGGAGCGGGTTACGAACATATAGTACTCGTTCCTGAATTCCACCACCGCAGGATCGGCTCCGGAGCGGTACGAGATATCCTTATGGGCATCGTATACCGCATAGGTATAATCTATGTTGATGGGGTTGCAGTAGGTGCTCATATGCGTGCTCTGTGCCTGTGCTGTTGTAAAGCAAAGTGCAGCAAGTATTAGAGGTATGATGCCTGAAAGGGTGTTATTCATCTGCTTGTTGTATCAAGGCTAAACGGGTTATTAATATTATTAAGGTTACTATAGTTAAGGGTGTTATATATGATGATATTATCTACTTTATGGCAGGGCTTTCAAAACCAAGCTTTTTCAAACCAGCCTGGACTTCGGGTGCACCCATAAATAAATCCCACAGCAGGCCGCTGCGCCCGTTCTCTATCATCACCACAATCGGGCCCTGGTCAATACCCAGGTAACGCTGCGGGTACCAGTCTTCCTCTTCGCTGTATGCATCATAAAAACCGTATTTACCCCATACCTTATCGCCCAGGTCTTCATACAAGTGCCGGATTACTTTCATGGATTCTTCAGGGGTGTAGGGATAGGAAGAAAGGGCCGCTGTAGGAGAAATAACTCCCAGATCTTCGTTTGGGCTGTGACCGGCATAGCCTTTGGGGGAGTAACTGGAGGTAAGGCCCCAGGCCTCCTCTCCATAGCCTTCATAATCTTTAGGATTATCAATGCAATAGGCACGGTGTATCAGGGTGTGATTTCTGTTGTGCAACCAGTAATCAGCATACTGATCTTTCAGGTTACGGGGGTCCAGGCCCAGGTAAGAATAGTGCGCCCAGAAGAGAGGCCCGACACTGCCTTTGTTGCCATTGTGCTCCAGCGGAATTTTAAAGCCATACTGCTCTGCATCTGCCCTGATGGCACCGCTCCTGGCCCAGCCCTTATGGTAAACGGCTGGCGGCACCCCGTGGGTAGGCGATGCAGCGGCCAGCACATACATGATCAGGCACTCATTATAGCCAGATACCGGAAAATTCATGGCCCATTCGTGGTTTGGAGACCAGTGCCAGTAGAGCGCATCCTGCCCATTGCGGTACCAGTCCCACTCTACCCCTTCCCACAAGCGGGTTATCTGGGCAGCAAGTGTCTGTTCTGCTGCATTGCCTCCTTTAAAATACTCGCGCACCGTGATCAGCCCCTGTACCAGAAAGGCTGTTTCTACCAGGTCGCCGCCATCGTCTTTGGGGCTAAAGGGTTTTACTTTGCCAGTTTCTCCATGGAGCCAGTGCGGCCATGCACCGTGAAAGCGATCTGCCTTCTCCAGGGAGTTCACAATCTTCTGCATCCGCTCAAAACCCTGCTCCCTGCTGATGAAGCCACGCTCGATTCCTACCAGAATGGCCATAACACCAAAGCCGGTGGCTCCGGTGGTTACTACGTTCTGATCGTTCTGCGGATAGTCGCCATCCAGGTGAATGCGCTCTCGGGCAAGGCCGGAGGTAGGCTCTGCACCATCCCAGAAATACTGAAAGGTATTTTCCTGTACCAGCGTTAGCAGCTCTTCATCACTTAAACTGTTACCTGCAACAGTGGTGTCTGCCGGGGCATTCGCTGTCTCTGCAGTCTTGGTTTGCTCCCCAGGCTGCTGGCAACTTGCCAAAAACTGAAAAACTACCAGCAGGTAAACTATAGATGCATTTTTCATTTGCCTATTTCCTGTTGTTTAAAAAATTCTACTCTGTCAGGCCTCCTCCTGCTCATTGGCAGTAACATAAAACAGTCCGGGCTTCTGCTCCCTGAACCCTTTAGCTAAGTGACAGCCTCCATCCAGTCATCGGCCTTTACAGATCTACATTTTGGAACATAAACTGCTGCTTTGGCTCAGTCATATAAGTATCCAGGTAGGGAGAATATGTTTTTACCTCAATGGTTTTCGCTTTGGGATCAACGGTAATCAGCCGCAGGTAACCATTCCCACCTTTTTCAGATCCTTTCACCCCCTCCTGGTAGTTTGCCAGCATCTGGTACACCTTGTTTCCATGAATGCCCTCGCTTACCAGCGTTCCTTCGCCGTCGTGCAGTACATGTCCGCTAAAGACAAACATCATGTTTGAATGCTTTTTCACCAGCTTTTCCCAGATTTGTGCCCCATCGTTTGGTGCCTGTGCGCCCGTATCTTTGCCAATGCCATAACCCTGCGGGCGCCACCAATCCTCACCATCGTGCAGGGTGCTGTCGGAATACAGGTAGGCATGTGTGTTCAGAATAACTTTGTAGTCAGGATGTTTTTCCACCACGCCATTCGCCCAGTCCAGCACCTCGTTTCTGGGACCAAACTCCAGGGAAAGGATCAGCCAGTTATGCCCCCCTGCTTTAAACCTGTGATAGGTATTATCTACTTTTCCTGCTTCGAAAGTCTCGCCAAAAGTAGGCAGCGCCTGATAGCGACTTAGGGGCAGGTACTGGTTTAAGAGGGTGGTGTTACGTACGTCTGCGAACTTGCCGGGCTCACTACCCATATCGTGATTGCCGGGTACAAAGGTGTAGGGGATTTTTCCGTCCAGCCTGGCAAGAGACTCCTCCACCACCTGCCACTCTTCATGATTATTGCTTTGTGTGAGATCTCCCTGTTGCAGCACAAAAGCAAAGCTATCGGCATGGGCTGCAATCCATTGGGTCTGGGCTTCTAAAACTTCCGGATACTTCTCAGCATAGGTTTGGGTATCGGGCAGTAATACCATGGTAAAGGCCCTACCTCCCCTGTTACAGGAAATTAAGCTGATACAGGCTGCTACAACTAAAAAATAATGTAAAAGCTTTACCATTCTCAAATAATCATAGACCATAAAAAAATGTAGAATCCTGGGCATACACCTCTATCAGGCACCGGAAATTTCAAAACCATGCAACCGATGAGTTTTTTCCTGTACTGATAAAAGATGCTGACTCTTCAAAAAGATCTGCCGGCCAACATCTTTTCTTACTGCCGGACTTTTATAGTAAGAGTCAGTGAGCCTGTATTTTCCACTACCTGAAAGAGTTTTTTTTCAATTTTACACTGGCAAAAAGAACAGCGTATGCAGCTGCTGTTTACAGGCTGAATCGGCAACAATTGGAATTGCACCCTAAATAGGCAGGAACCGCTAAAAATTATCAGGGATCAACAAAAGACAGGCTGCAAAAAAGGCAGGAATGCTTTTACGAAGAATACCAAAAGCTTTTGAGGCCAGGTTATAGATGTATTTCTGATCGAGTTGCAGCAACTGAGCTATCTCTTCATAAGACATGTTCTGGTAGAAACGCAGGTAAATGATCTCCCTTTGCCGGTTGGATAGAGCTGCGAGACACTTCTTTATTTTTGCTGCAATTGTTTCTTTGTGCTGAACATCAATCAGCTCGTCCAGAAAAGAACCTGTAATACCAAAAGAGGGATTAGCCGAAGCCAAATCAAAATTAGAGAATACGTTTTCCTTTTTTAGTTTTCGCAGAGACCTTCTCTTCACACTGGCAAACAGGTACAAGCGAACAGACCGCACTTTACCAAGTGTTTTTCTGCTACTCCAGAGATCGGTAAATACATCGTGTATTACATCTTCTGCCAATGCCTTATCCTTCACCACCACATAAGCATATCTGTATAGTTTATTTACATACTTATGGTAGATGCGTTCATAGGCAAGTTCATTTCCCTCTGAAAATTCCTGCCAGAGCGCAATGTCATCGTCTGTAAAGAATGTATGCTTATACTGGATTTGCAAAACTCCTCCCTCTTATACCTAACCAACTAAATCCAAGAACTTTAGTCTGCTCAGTATTATAAAATAATGTTTATTTCTTTCACTAATCTTTTAACAAATCAAACATGCCAGAATATCTACCAGCATGTCTGATTTGTATTGATAAGCATAAAATTCATCCCCGGCGAGGGGCATCAGTATGAAAATCCTAATCTGTCCAAACCAGCTTTTACTTCGGGTGCCGACATAAAAAGATCCCACAGCAACGCTGTCCGATGATTTTCGATCATGATGATAATAGGTCCCTGGTCAATGGCTAAATATGAGGTGGCATACCATTGTGCTGTTGGGTTATAGGCATCTTTGAACCCGTATTCACCCCATATCTTATCGCCCATGATATAGTAAAAATGCCTGAGCGCATCCATAGATTCCTCAGGTGTGTATGGTATGGATGATAACGCGGCAGTAGGAGTAATTACGCCTTTATCGTTGGTGGGCGAATGAGCAGAATAACCTTCATGATTATCGCTTGCGGTAAATCCCCAGGCCTGTTCTCCATACCCAATCCAGTTTTGTGGGTTAGCAACTGCATGTTGATGATTAATCAGGCTGTGGTTTACATTTTGCTGCCAGTAATCAGCATACTGGTCTTGCAGCTCCCTTGGATCCAGACCTAAAAAGGAATAATGTGCAAAGAACAGGGGTCCGCCAAAGTCTTCGCCTAGGGGCAGGTTTATGCCGTAGTAGCTGTTGCCATTCTGCATGTTACCGCCTCTTGCCCAGCCCTCATGATATACCTGCGGATCAATAGGATGTGTGGGTGAGGAAGCTGCAAGCACATACACGATCAGGGCTTCGTTCCAGCCCTGTATCCGGTGGTTCATTTCCCACCCATAGTCCGGAGACCAGTGCCAGTACAGTACGTTCTGTCCTCCCTGGGTATACCAGTCCCACTCCACTGCTTCCCACAGCCTTGTAATGGTATCTATGATTGCTGCTTCCTGAGGTATGTCCGGGTTTAAGTATTCCCGTACGGTAAGCAGTCCCTGGATCATAAAAGCAGTTTCTACCAGATCGCCACCGTTATCTTTGGTGCTGAAGGGCACTACGTTTCCGCTATTGCCATCTATCCAGTGCGGCCAAACTCCGTGAAAGCGATCGGCTGTTTCCAGGAAGCCTACAATTTTCTGGAGTCTGTCAATGCCCTGCTGTCTGCTGATAAAGCCTCTTTCAATGCCCACCAGGATGCTCATCACACCAAAGCCGGAGCCTCCAATTGTTACTGTATTTCCGGAAGTATTTCTTTCGCGGGCTAACCCGCTGTTGGGGTGGGCAAAATCCCAGAAATATTTAAAAGTCTGCTCCTGCACCTTGGTAAGCAGTGCATCATCGGAGATTTCGGAAAATTTATAGCTGGAGTCTACCTGGGTGTAAAAAGTAGTGTGAAAGCCTGAAAAGCTTTCACCAGAGGCGCCTTTCAGCTGACTGGAAATAGAAAATTCGTATTTTGACAGGTACTGCAATGCGCCGGAAGTTGTAATTTCTGCGGTTTTATGATCATCAGCATAAGCTATTTCCAGGGCTGTGTTGCCCGGGCCTGCCAGACTCAGGGCATTCTCGAATGTTTCCGGGTTTACCGGAACAGCAAAGTTCAACGCTATTTTAAGATCTATCGGTACGTTGGGTACCCTGGAGGCACTTCTGATGTCTCTTCCATCAATGCTGATTGCATTTACTGTTAAGGCCCCGGACCTGGTTCTAAAGCTTAGCTCCAGGGGTTCAATCCTTTCTCCAGCTGCTCCCCTTAGCGACGAGTTTATTTCCAGCGTATACACGGTGCTGCTCTCAAGCACGCCTGCCGGATAAACAAGCACAGTTCTATCCTGGGAACCGAAACTTACGTTTGTCGCGATGATATTACCATCCTGCTTCAGCCTGATTCCGTCACCTGTAGTTGTTCTGTCTACAGGCTGGGAAAAACTCAAAGCCAGAGAGGCATCAACGGGTACCTCGGTGCTTAGGGTGCCATCCTGATTGATTTCCGTTGATCCGGCATATACATGATTCAGGTTAAAGGTACCCCCTACATTGCCGGACTCATCTTTGTCGCAGGCTGTAAACAACAAGCCCAGTAGCACAACTGAAAAGAAAATTTTTATGCTTGACATACAGGATAAAAAAGTAAGGGCCTCATTTGTTTCCAAGGCCCTTATCAATGTTAAAAACTTATAAGGATCAGCGCTGGCTTTTTAACCTTATCGCTGCCTAATGAAAACTCAAAGGTCGATTTTTAGGACTCATCATCGATGATCTGCTGTATTTGCTCCTGGGTAAGAACGGTATTGAAGATGCGCAATTCATCCATCTGGCTTTGGTCTGATAAATGCCCCCATTCTGCAAAACGCGGGGCTCCCGACATAATAGAGAGGATGTCTGTATCTGCCCAGCTTACACCGCCAAAGGTACCTTCTGACACTACCTCTCCGTTGATGTACACCTTGGCTTCGGTATCAGAGATGGTAAATGCCATATGAACCCACTCTCCCGTATTAGGAGCCACATCGGCTGCAGCGCCTCCATCGAACCAGGAGTCTGACTCACCCGTGCCCACATTTAGCTTGAACCTTTGCATACCGGCAGCAGCCTCCCTAAAGAACCTGAAGCCACTGGTTCTGTTGTTCATGGCATTGGGCCTGTCAGGATCCGGCGGTCCGACCACCAGTATACCGGCCCGGTCTGGTGTACCATTTACCTTCATCCAAAACACAGCACTAAATGCATCCGTAAGGTTTAAATTTTCTGTTGGAATGGTTAAATAAGCGCCTTCAGCACCTTTATATGAATTTCCGCCCACTACTCCCTCGCCGGCAAAGCCAGGCGTACCCACTACTGTAGGGCTAACTACGTTGACCAGCTCCAGAAAGCTGCCATCAAAAGGCATATACAAAACCTCTCCTTCATAAACAGCTGTGTAGGGTTCCAGCTTTTCGAAAGTAACCGACTCGGTAGTGGTTTTCCCGGATACATCTGTGGCTGTTACCGTTAATGTGTGCTGGCCATTGGTAAGCTCTTCATACACATATTGATCTATTACCCTGCGATAGTCCATGAAATCACTGAAGCTTGCAATCTGACTTCCATCCAGGGCTATTACGATGCTCTGTACCTCTATATCATCTTCAACCTCAAAGCTGATTTCAATAGGCGTTACATCTTCTCTCACACGTATGGTGGCGCCCTCGCTGGGAGAAATAATATTTACTGTTGGGGCCGCCTCATCCGGACCCGGATCTACAGCAGTGATAGGATCAATGTACCCATCGTCATCACAGCTACCCAATATTGCTATGGACAGTGCCAGGAGCATTATATTTCTAAATATTTTCATGTGCGCTAAAGTTTAGTTTGTTTGCTCTACTGTTCTAACTGCGGTAATAAATCGATTTGCTGCAGTGGGTAAGGTAAAAACCGGTCTTCGCCCTCATTGTAGTTTCTTCCCTCATAATTAAGCTCGGAGGTTCTGCCGTGTCTCACCAGGTCATAGAACCTGATGCCCCATTCTGTTGCAAATTCAGCATACTTTTCCTCCAGTACATCATCAATGGTAACGCCACTCAGAGCCGGCATATCCACCCTGGCTCTTACCAGGTTCACGGCTTCGTCGGCCGACATTACCCCGCTGCTCGCACCTTGTGTAAGGGCTTCGGCGTGCATCAGCAATATTTCGGCGTAGCGGATGGCAATGAAATTTTTATTGCTGCCATAATCGACCCTCCCCGGGGTAAGCTGGTTAGAGGGCAGGTAATGCTTACCACTGGCAAAAAGGGCACGGCTGTAATCATTGATCACATCGCCGCTGGGGGTAACGTTGTCGATCCAGTCGGGCAGTGTGGCATAGTTAGGATCGTTTCTGATTTCGTTTATACCCCGGTTTGTGAACAAAACAGTGGTTTCCAAGCGTTCTGTCTCGCCCCTACCGATCATGAACTTAACATACTTGAGGCTTGGCTCCCAAAAGCCCCAGCCTGCACTGGCCCCGGCTACTACAGGAGTCCAGTCCTGCGGACCAAAAAAGGCATTCTGGTAATTTCTGCTCTCCCCCGATCCCTGTCCAAAATCTGAGTACTGCAATTCCAGGATATTTTCTCGGTTAAGCTTGCCCGGAATTTTAAACAGATTGTAATAATCCTGCTCTAAAGCAAATGCACCGGAACTGATGATGGCACCTGTGGCTTCTGCTACCGCAGGGTAGTTTTTCGCTTCAAGATTTGCCAGTGCTTTTACCGCAAGGGCGGTATACCTGGTAATGCCCCCGGGTATATCTGTTCTTTGATTAGGATGCACTGCCGGAAGCAAAGGAATAACCTCATCCATTTCAGCAGAAATATGCTGCATTACTTCTTCCATAGAAGATAAAGAAGTTTCAAAGAGCTCTTCAGGCTGTGAGCTCTGGGGGATCAGCACACTTCCCCAAAGTCTTGACAGCTGAAATAGCTCCCAGGCCCTCATTACTCTTATTTCTGCGATGTACTGATCGGCCTGGGCAGGATTGGAAGCATACTCCCGGTAACGCTCCAGCTCCTCTATAGAAGCATGCCAGGTGATGATATCTCCGTAAAGGTTCAACCAGGTTGAGTTGTACATCCAGAAAGAACGGTCGTACCTGAAATAATCGGTTTCAGTTAAAGGTACCTGGTCTCCAGCTGCATTTACATCATCTCCTCTTACCGAAATCAGCGGAAAGGTTTCCCACTGCAGATTATATAGGTTTGCATAGGCACCATTCAGCAGCTGGATCATATTTTCAGTTTGGGTATAATCTGTATTTTCCGTTAGTTCCTGCCGCTCCAGGGGCTCTCCCAGAGCATCATCGCACGATACATTAACCATGAGGGACAGGCCCACGGCACCCATATATTTTAAAAACTTAATAGCGTTCATATATTTAGTTTTTTTAGAGTCTTAACATTAAACCTAAAGTATACACTGCAGGGATCGGGTAGGTCTGGCGGTCAATACCATCCGGTACTTCAGGGTTAAACCCATTGTAATCAAAAACCGTCAGGGGCCTTTCGGCTGTCAGGGTAACTCTGGCATCAGGCATGGTGGTTCCAAAGAGACTGTTGTTGCGCAGGTTATAAGCGAGCCTTACGTTCTGAATCCTCCAGAAGGAACCATCTTCTACAAAGTAGTCGCTCATGTTCTGATTCCATCCTTTTCTTAGGCCTGCTGCCGAAGGGTATCTGTTGGAGGTTCCTTCGCCTCGCCATAAGTTGTTGGCCAGCTCTGCATCGATGTTGGGGTCAGTAGTGAAAATAATCTCACCCCGCTTTCTGTTGAGGATGCTGTGGCCGGACTGGCCCTGGAAAAGTGCCGTGAACTCCAGATTTCTCCAGTTCAGCCCCAGGTTTAATCCGTAATTCAGGTTTGGTAAATAAGAGCCTAAAACCACCCTGTCCTGATCATTGATCACACCATCAGCATTCTGATCGCGGTAAATGAAATCGCCGGGTACAAGATTATTATCGGCAATAAACTCGCTGTTATAGCCACTGTTGGCTATTTGCTGCTCGTTCTGGAAAACACCTTCTACTTCATAGCCGAAAAATGCTGCAATAGGCTCACCTACTATGAAACGCTGGCGAAATTCGGCTGATCCGGCATCTAAGTACTGCTGACCACCCAGGTTCAGTATCTCATTTTTAAGGGTGGCTACATTACCGCCAATGGTATAGCTAAAATTATTGGATATCTCATCAGTCCAGTTCAGGGCAAGCTCAAAGCCGGAGTTGCGTATTTCGCCCCGGTTTCTCCTGATACTTTCCCTTACAACCGGCAAAATAATGGTCACCACGGCATCTTCCGTATCCCTGATGTAGTAGTCGGCTTCCAGCGACAGGCGGTTATCCAGCAATCGGGAAGAGAGGCCAACGTTTATTTCTTCCGTTGTTTCCCAGCGGTCCAGGTAGTCAAAAACATAATCAACTTCTCTTCCCTGTACATACTGGTTGTTGATTGCCGTAAAAACTGGAGAAAGGGTTGGGGCTCCGGTAGCAAATGCGACCGCATCGTTGCCTAACCTACCCCAGCCGGCCCTGAATTTCAGGAAATTGATGGGTGCAACATTGAAGAAGTTTTCTTCAGATAAAACCCAGCCTGCGCCAATGGTAGGAAAATTACCCCACCTTTGCTGAAACTTACTGGTACCATCTCTTCTGAACGAACCGAAGAGCAGGTAACGGCCGTCGTAATTATAAGAAATACGCCCGAAATAGGAACTGCCATAAAATCTGGAGCCAAAATCTTCCACATTATCTACATCTATTTCCTCGGCATAGTACAGGTACCAAAGTTCTTCCCGGTCTCTGTTTGGCGCTCCCTGATCGCCCGTTCCCGTACCCCTGGCATAAAGTCCGTCTCTGGTTTCTGACCTAAAGGAGTAGCCTGCCATTGCGGTAAGTTCATGTTTGCCAAACATATCAGAATAGGTGAGCACATTATCCCAGATACCATTCAGGGTGGTAGCACTTTCCTTTCTGATTGCATATGGGTGCTGTGTACGCCCATCATTGAACCTGAAGTCTACATTCCGCGCATTGATGTTGCCATAGCTGGAATTGTAGGTAGTATTAAAGGTTAGTTTATCAGGGATGAGCTTTAAATCTACATATACATTTGCCAGCACCCTGTTATCCCTGTTCCGGTTATCGTTGTAAAATAAATCATAAAAAGGATTTTGTGAACTACGATACCCCAGCTGCTGGGCGTTGCTCAGGCGTATGGGGCTTGCTGCTGTATTCTGCTCGTCGTACACCGGCAAAATCGGAACGGCAAAGTAGGTTTTAAACCATACCGAATTTTCTGCATTATACTGAGTAGCCGAACTGACGTTCATGTTCAAACCTGCACTCAGCCAGTCGGTGGCCTCAAAATTAATCTTACCTCTTAGGTTATATCTTTCAAAAGAGTTACGGGTTTCCCGAAGCAGTCCTTCCTGCTCAAAATAGTTTGCGCCTACAGAGTATCTTGTTTTTTCGCTGCCCCCACTAATACTAAGCGAATGATTTTGTATGGGAGCCGTCTGTAAAACTTCATTGTACCAGTCGGTATTAACATCCGGCACATTAGGGTTAATTCTGCTCCTGCCAAAGCGCTGAAATGCATTGTCTATGAATTCGTTATCGGCAGTGGCTCCCGTTTCCCGGATGTAGCGGGTAAACTGCTCTGCATTGGCCAGCTTCAGTATATTTTGTGCCCGCTGTACCCCATAGTACCCATCGTAAACAATTTCTGGTTTCTGGTTAAAGGAGCCGGATTTGGTTTCGATCAGTACCACACCATTGGCAGCTCGTACCCCATAAATGGCAGCTGCCGATGCATCTTTCAGGATCGACATGCTGGCAATGTCGTTGGGGTTCAGAAAATCGATATCCTCGAAAAACATGCCATCGACTACATAGAGGGGCGATGCATTACCATTCAGGGATCCAACACCCCTTACCCGCACGGTTGGTGCGGCACCCGGCGCACCACTGCTTACAATTTGTACGCCAGGTACTCTTCCCTGGAGCGACTGCATGGCCTGCCCGGTAGGCGTCTGGGTAATTTCTTCGGCCTGCACCCTTGAAATGGCAGATGTCAGATCTCTTTCCTGTTGGGTACCATAGCCAATTACCACCACTTCCTCCAGGGATTCAACATCCGGCGCCAGCTGCACATCAATTACAGATCGGCTATTAATGGGCACTTCCTGCTCACGAAAACCTATAAATGAAATAAGCAGGGTTCCGTTTAGCTGATCTTCCGGTACCTCAATCCGAAAATTACCGTCAAAATCAGTAACAGCACCTACTGATCTGTTACCCTTTAGCCTCACAGTTGCGCCCGGTAGCCCCTCACCCGTCTCATCTGTAACTTTACCTGTTATGGTAACCGGCGGAACGGCCTTTTTTATGTCAGTCGGTTTTTCTTCTCTTTCATCAATACTTTGGATGCTGATATTATGGTTGACCTGCCTGAATCTGACCCTGGCCTGAAAAGACAGCTCCTGCAAAACATCGAACAAAGGTATATTCCGGGCATTGATAGATACCTTTTTCCTCATGTTCAGTTGCTTAGAATCATAGACAAAGCTTAGCTTGGTCTGGGATTCTATTTCTCCCAGCACTTTATCCATCCGCTCGTTTTTTGCCTCGATATTAACAAGAACCTCTTTCAAATTAGGATTCAAGCTATTTCCTTCGATTGCGAAAACTGAGCTAAGAAAAATACATTGCAAAAATAGCCCATACAGAAGGGACTTCGCTACCAGAAAAAAACTTGGTAAATGCTTATTTTTCATAAATTTTTTAAGTTAAATAACTGAACTTAATCATCCTGTTCCTTTTCTGTCTGAAACTTCATTACGGTTGGTTTAGCATATTTAAATGTTGCTAGCTGGTTGCAGGTCCGGGGGCATTCCTAAAGGCGCAATGTTTTAGAAATCCATCCCCTGTTTACTGGTGAAATGTTATATATACTTTATTGCCTTTCAACTGGTATTTAAACTTTGCAGTAAATCCTATACTCAACAAAACATTATGAAGAGATTCCCGGGCAAACCTGCCGGTTACATAGTGATCCTCTTTGGGAACTTCGTCTGTTACAAATTCTACTCCATACCATTTCTCTATCCGTTTAAGTGCTTCTTCCAGGGGCACGTCTTTAAAAATTAGTACATCCTCCTTCCATCCCACCTCTTCCTCGTAATCAAAACCTGTTTTAACAAGCTTTCCTGCTACACTTTCAATTTTACCTTTTTCGCCTGGTTCAAGGATTAGGTATTGCTGATCAGCATCTGCCGGATGCAGCTCTACTTTGCCCGTTACCAAAGAAACAGAGTGCTCTTTACTATCAGGAAAAGCATTAACATTAAAGGAGGTGCCCAGTACCCTTGCCGCTAATTTGTCGGTTTGTACAATAAAAGGCCTGCTACCTGTGGTAACCTCAAAAAAGGCTTCTCCTTTCAGGTAAACCTCTCTTACATCTTCCGAAAACTGCTTGGGATACCTGATGGTACTGGAAGAATTAAGCATAACTTTTGAGCCATCGGGCAGGAATATGGCTGCTTTCTGGCCTTTGTTATTTACTTTTTCAACCAGCTGAGGGCCTGCACCTTTTTTTTGGTTTCCAGATAGAAAGTGTATTGACAAAGCAAAAGCAAGTGCAGTTGCCAGAACAGCCGCATAACCCATAAAAGTACGTATAGTGCTTTTCCGCCTGCTTTGCTGGTACTGAAGCTGTTCCACACGGCTGCTAATGGGTCTTACAATTGTTTTTGGAGCGCCAGATGTATTGCCGGATGCATTGGTATACCTGATTCTCTGAAGCAGCTGATCACTCTCTTTCTCTGAAAGGCTGCTTTCATTGAACTTTAGTGTTTTCAGTATAATCGTAGCTTCTGCTACTGTTCCTTTACAGCCAGGGTGTTCACGCACCCATTTTTCCCAAAACAGGCCTGATTCAGCATCCTGATGCAGTACCCATTTTTGAAACGACAGGTCCGACAAAAGATCATCTACTCCACAATCACCTTTCATTGATTCCGGCTTTTTATAGCAAGAGTCAGCTATTCCTTTTTTTCCACTATCAACCAGTAAATATTTTTGAATTTTTAGATAACCTAACCCTAAGCCCGGTTTGGGCCATCCAGATAAGCTGGTATAGCTATGCTTATGCAGGAAGCGCTATAGCCAGTTCAGCTCCTGCCACTGGCGAAGACTGGTCTGAATCCAGAAGAGCAGAGATGCTCTGGCATTTGCAGTAGCCCGGGGGAAAAGCATGAAATTCATTCTGAACCAGCCTTAGCAGTATACAACGCCTCATACTGCAGAAGGAGCAGAAGCTTATTTCGCCCTATTTGGTAACACTGATAATAACAACAATACCAGTAACCTCATCTGCGCATTAGTAGATTAAAAAACCCCGCCTGGTTTAGGCGGGGTCTGTTTTTATGGATGATGTGTGGTTACTTCTTCGGTATCTGTATACCCGCTTTCTGCAGGTGCTGTTTCTTCCGGTTCGCTAAAAAAGCGGCGCTGCATGAGCAAAATCAGGGCAACACCTACAAAAATAGCCGAGTCGGCAATATTAAAAACCGGCCGGAAGAAAATAAAGTACTGGCCTCCCCAGCCTGGAATCCAATCGGGCAGAACCCCCTCATAGAGGGGGAAGTAGAGCATATCGATTACCTGACCATGAAACCAGGGGGTGGGAGCTCCCGGCACCAGGTTACCTTCCAGATAAACTCCGTAAAAGATACTGTCTATTAAATTGCCCACTGCTCCTCCCAGAATGAGCGCCATGCTCCAGATAAGTCCCGGATGTGCCTTACGGTTAATGAGCAGGCATATGTAATAGCCTATGCCAATAGTAGCAGCAAACCTGAACATGGTGAGCAGGAGCTTGCCCCACTCCCAATCGAGTTTCATGCCAAAGGCCATTCCCGGATTCAGGAGGTAATGCAGCCTGAACCAATCGCCCAGTACATTGACCTCGCCGGCAATGCCGAGTTCCATATTATAGTGGACCAGCAGTTTTACTGTTTGGTCAATGGCAATCACCCCCAGCGCCGCCAAGAAGAACTTCAAATACTTCACCGAATATTTTGCTTGTTACTGCCTGTGTGTTGATACTTTTGCTCAACAAAAAAGTAACGCTAAAATTACAGGAATAATACAGATTTGCCAAGTTAATGCGTACTACTAAAAAAATAAGCGCTTTGTCTACCGAAGCTAATATGGCAAATGCAGTACCTATGGATAGATTGTCTATAGCGGCAAATAGTCTGCCTTAATTAATTGCCCCTCCAATGCCTGCTCCCGGGGCATATCTTTGCTTCAGGCGGCACTATCTTACAGCCCGGCTGCAGGTAATTTGCCCCCTGCACCAGAAACTTTTAAGGTAGAAACCCCTGAAGAGCGTATCTTTGTACCCACACCCAAATAAAAAAAACCGGAGTGTAACTCCGGTCTGTATATACACCTGTTTAACAAAGCATTGTATAAGAATTATTGTTTTCTTCCGTTTGTTGCTTACGCACCTCTTTACCAGTAGGTTCATGAATTTCAGCAGAAAATTTGCACTTAATTACACTTTATTTTTGGTAGGAATTTCTACCCTCTGTTTTGTAGCACTTTATACGTTGATGCCTGTACAGGCAATTGCACAGGAACAAGAGGAACAATCGCTGCTCTGGAAAATTTCAGGGGGTGGGTTAAAACAGCCTTCTTACCTCTACGGTACCATTCATGCCATTTGTATGGAAGATCTGCTGGTGTCTGAATCTATGTTGCAGGCAATGCAAAATAGCCGACAGCTGGCACTGGAGGTAAACATATCTGATGTTGCCGAGCTAAAGCAGCTGCAGGCGGGTATGCAAATGAAAACCCCCAGCAAGCTAAGTGACTACCTTTCTGCCAGTGAATACAGCCTGGTAGAGCGGTTCTATCGCGATTCTCTGGGCGTTGCCCTGGACCAGCTGCAAAGCATGAAGCCTTTCTTCATCAGTTCGCTGCTCTACTCCAAACTGCTAAATTGCCCAGTGCTTTCTTACGAGATGCAGCTCTCGCGCATGATGGGCCTACAGAACAAACCTGTAGTAGGCCTGGAGGGCGCTTCAGCGCAGCTAAAAGCGCTGGATGCCATTCCCTACCAGGAGCAGGCAAAGCTGCTGCTAGAGGCTGTAAAGAATTATGAAGAACTGCGTGAAGATTTCTGGAACATGGTGGTAAGCTATAAGAATAAAGATCTGGAGAGCCTCTTCTACATTGTGCGCGAAACCAGCCTGGGCATGAAAAACTATGAAAAGATTCTCCTGCAGGACCGAAACCGCCGCTGGATACCCACCGTTGAGACCATAGCCCGCAACAAACCCACCTTTTTTGCTGTAGGCGCTGCCCACCTGCCCGGCGAAGACGGCCTTATTAACCTGCTGCGCCGCAGAGGCTATACCATAGAGGCGATCGTGTATTGAGGTATGGGGCCGCTTCCGTGGTTTTATTGCTTCCAGACCCCTTCCACTACCTTTAACTGAGTGTAGGGTTCGGGCTGAGTCCAGGCCAGGTATACTTTTTCCTTCAGGCGTACCAGCTGCGGAAATCCGCTCTTGCGGCTGCTGAGGCTGTCTGCCAGAACTTGTGTTTCTCCCATTTGGCCATTTGGGTTCAGCTGCCGCAGCACGAGCCTTCCTTCTCCATCGAGCCAGCTTAGCAGGGCGCTGCCACCGGCTGTTAACTTAATGCCTACCCGGCCCAGGGGCTTCAGGCTGTCTGCAACCAGTACCCGGCCCCAGCTTTCGCCCATGTCATCACTGAAGCGAACATTCACTTTGTTATTTCCACCGGCGCCGGTAAACCAGGCTACCACCACCTGCTCGTTAAGGGCATCGGCTGCAGGCCCGTTTACAGGACATCCTTTCACTTCCCATCCATCCCTATGCACAGGCTTGGGTGCAGACCAGCTGCCTTCCCTGTAGCGGCTGTAATAGATGTCGCGGATCTCTTCATCAGAACGATCCCGATAAAAGGCCATGGCACCATCTGGTGTTGCTACCATGGCAGTATTGCAGCAATCGCAGGTACGTCCATCAACTTCCTGTGCAGGCAGCAGCTTACCATCTGCTGCCAGAGAGCGAAAGCGAAGGGTCATTTCGCCACCATGTCCATGTCCGTGCCCATCTCCGGCACCGGCATATTTGTTTCCATCCAGCCAAATAACAGCCTGCTGGCCTCCGGGTAAGACAGCTGTACTGACAAAGCCATGTTCGGTAGCGGAGCTGTCGGTATGCAACCGCTGCTCTGCTTTGCCTGCCCCTTTCCACATTACATGATAGGCATAGGGCGCTGTGGGATCGGCCACCTGCATATACAGGATACCGGCTTCCTGGCCGTTTTTCAGCAGGTGCGGGTAATCTGCCCAGTTCACCATCAGCCTATTGCCTGCATGTACCAATTGAGGCTGCTGCCATTCGCCTGTTTCTCCGTCAAGGGCTGCCATCCAGAGGGAGGCAGAATCGGGAGTATCCTGCACCATCCAGCTCATCCAGAGCCGATTTTCCTCTTCGTCTGCCAGCAGGTGCGGATAGCGGGCAAGGCTATCGGCCGGTGATGCCAGCGTGTTAAACACCAGCCTTTCTTCCGGCGCTTGTTCTGCTTTTCTTTCTTCTGATGTGCATGCAGCCAGCAGCATTACTGCCAGCAGCAGCCTATAAAAATTTGTGCTCATTGGCCTACAAAGAATACTGCATTTGCAAAGAATAATTTACCACTGTGCCAGAAGGCACGGAAAAGCGGGTTATCCACCATATAAATAATCTCGCCCCCTCCTTTTTCCTCAACACCGAAAACAAGGGTGTTTGCCAGCTTTTCTCTGGCTTGTTCGCCCACAAAGCCACTCATATGTGCTTTTTCTGAACGAATGGTGCCTACATTCCAGCCCCCTTTCAGGTATTCATAACTATCGGTACCGGTTTTTAAGCTGAAGTACTCCTGCTCATAACCGAATGCCAGCGGATGGGTAGGATCGAGTGTTACCCGGTAGATACTGCCGGCATTGTAGCTGCTAATGGCTTCGCGCTCGCTGCTGGCAAAGGTTTTAAGGCGCAGCTCCATATTATCTTCTCCCTCCTCCTCTTTATCAGAAGCTGCTTTTTTACGTTCAATGCCTATGCCTTCCCTGCCGGCAAATGCATTTACAGCATCTGCCATCAGAATTAGTTTTCCGCCTGAGCGAACCCAGTTCATCAGCTGTTCGTGCACATCATTGGTGATGATGCCTGCATAGGAACCACTTGGCAGGATCAGTACATCAAACTTATTCATCTGTACCCGATCAAGGTAATTAGTGCCCAGTATAGTTGCCGGATAGCCAAGCTGCTGATCGAAAAAGTGCCATACCTCGCCAAACGACAGGGAAGAAACCCCCTCGCCGGATAAAACAGCTACTTTAGGCTGGTTAATATAACGAATGCTGGAAGAACCAAAGTCTTTTCCCTGAGCCACAAACCCCGTACCCACAGCCTGCAACGGCCGTTCCCAGTTACGGGCCGATTCCTTTACCAGAAAATCGAAGCGCTCGCCCAGGTGCTGATTGCCTGCGCGGGTTACCACAAGGGACCCCCGCCCATACTCCCTGCCATTGGTGGTAAAAGGCTCCAGGCTATAGCGTACTTTGATACCCTGCTGCAGCAGTTCTGCCAGAAAGCGGCTGTCGTCAAGACTTTGCCAGGGCAGTACATAGGCGTAAGGATTTTCAGCATTGATGTTCAGTGCATAAGCCCTGTTTTCAGCAGGTGCTCTTGTGGCAATAGGTTCGGCAGTTGCATAGGCCTCCAGCCCAAACACATAGGGAAGCGACCAGGCTGTGATATCGTAGGTAACTGAATCGCTCACCTGGGTGGTTGGATCCATTAATACCTGCACCAGCACTGCTTTAGGCTGCCGGGCAGAAATTACCAGGTCTCCGGCATTGGCACGGAAACTGCTTTCCCGGCCATCTGCATAGCTCCAGCCACGGAAATTGCGTGCTGCACTGGCTTCGGCATAATTGATCTGATGCAGGTTCAGGAACTCCCGCAGTGCCTGCCGCTTATCGGGGGCATTCTGTGCCGGAATCAGGTAGCTAAGGTACTTGCCCGGGGGGCGCTGGCTGGAACTGCGGAAGAAACTCTCAAAATTCCTGATTACTTCCTGATGGTTGTTGGCCGTAGTCTCTATGGTAGACAGGCTGGTGGTATAATGGTGCAGAATGCGATCTGTAAGGGTGAGGGTATCGTTCTGGCTGGTGAGTACGGCCAGGCCGGCACGTCCGGAACCGCCCTGCTCGTAGGTCATACCAATGGCACCGTTAAAAGTAGGATAGGTATCGCCATAGCTCGGGTAGAGCAGGTCAAAGCGCTCGCGGGTAAAGTAAAGCCAGCCTTTTTCATCAAAATAGCGGGTGTTGTTCAGGCCAATGCTTGTCTGAAACTCGCGCTGCCACTCGGTTATATACTGGTGGAATGGCTCTGCTGCGGGTGCAAAATAATATGGATCATCCACGCCCTGCTCATGAAAATCGGCATGAATGTGCGGCAGCCAGCGGTTATACACCTGCATGCGCTGGCGGCTTTCGCGTTGGGTTTGCCAGGCCCAGTCGCGGTTCAGGTCAAAGAGGTAATGGTTGGCACGGCCGCCTGGCCACGGTTCCTGGTGCTCGCGTGCCTCCGGCAGCACATTGTGCTGCTCTCCTACTACAGCATTGTACCAGTTTACATAGCGGTCCCGCCCATCGGGATTTACGGCCGGATCTATAATAACCACCACATTCTGAAGCCATTCCTCTATGTTGTCGTCCTCGGCTTCCACCAGGGCATGCAACACCGCCATAGAAGCTTCTGTACTTACTGCTTCATTTCCATGCACGTTATAGCTAAGCCACACCAGCGAAACGGGCTCTTCTGGCTCTACCCTGCCCTCCAGTACCCCTGCCCGCCGCAGGTTGTTCTGACGTATGCTCTCCAGACGGGCCAGGTTTGCGGGGCTGCTGATAAAGGCAAGCATGAGGGGCCGGTGCTCATAGGTAGTGCCATAGGGCTGTATTTGTACCTTATCGCTATTATCTGCCAGATATTCGAAATACTGTACTACCCTGTGATGTGGGGTGAAGCGTGTACCAAGTGTATAGCCAAGAAATTCATCAGGGTTTTTAAGGTTTTGCTGTGCAAGCAGGGGGTTTATCAGGCCGGCAAGGCAAAGCGCATAGAGCGTAAAAATATTTTTCATACACAATCTTATCAACGGCAAAAGCTACTGTATTTTCACAGTTTAAACAACATCAGGGGCTCCAGGGCCTGCAAAAGGCTTTACCAGGCTTTAAAAAGAAAAAGATGGTGCCCTTCCGGCGTTTCCAGAATTGCTTCTTCCGGGCTATCAGCAGCAGAAGGCAATACATGGGCAAAGGTAAATCCTTTTTGCTGAAGCAACTCTAGTCTTTCCGAAGCATCTGCGTTAAACCAGGTAAGTGCCGGACTCCGGAACGGATGCGGACAACTCCCTTTTTCATAGAGGCCAATCCTTAGCAGGGAGTGACTCATGGTAAGCCAGTTGGAGATATCCCCATCGGGCATTGTTTTTGTAAAGCCCAGATTTTCCCAGAAAAGTTTATTAGCCTCCAATTCATCTACTTCCAGGCTTATTTCGTAAAAGCATCCACATAAGGTCTGGCCCGAAGGCGGCTGCTTTGGAAAGCTAAAATCTTTGAGGCTAAGCCAGTAAACAGCCGTACCATCTGGTGCAACCACTCTAATTTTGTTATCTTGTACCACGGTTTGCACTCCGCTTAGCTGCAGGCTTGCTGCAAGGCTGTCGATGGGTTGTTCAGTACAAAAGATGATCCCCTCCCGCCAGTCAGCTCCTGCCGAACTAAGCTGAACCTGCAGATGGCCATCAGAGTACAGTCTGGTGTTTTCTGCTAAAGGAGGATACAGCTCTGTAAAGCCAAGATTTTCAAAAAAAACGGCAACAGAGGCACTGTTATCAACCGGTAGGTTTACTGAAAAATGGTGGGCGTTGGGCATAAACATTTTATTGGCTGCATTTGAGCAGGTTAATTTACTTATTTTCTTACTATAGGCACTGTTATTTAAAACGTACTTTAGTGACTAAAGGTAAAACCCGCTTAAAGACGCAACGTTAAAATAAATAGCACATAGGTAAGAAAATTTTGAATTTTCAAATATTTTTTTGAATTTTACGTATTAAAGGTTAATTGTCTGCTCCTACTCTTAAACCAGCAGGGCCTGACAAGCCTTCCGTTATTTAATTTTGTTTAGCATGATTATTGTACCTGGATTTGTATTATACCCCCAGGTTTGGCTTCAGTGTAGCTTGAATGGTCTCCAGCGTTATTAAAAACATTTGGCTCCGGCTTATTGCCTTAGGAATGGTACTGTTAGTATTTTCAGTAGCTGTTTCTGCCCAGCAATTATACCCCATGCGCAAGTATGACAAGTGGGGTTATATTGATGAATCCGGCCGCTGGGTGATAAAACCCCAGTACCAGATGGCAATGGATTTTCACGATGGCCTGGCCATGGTAAAAGATACTTACCAGGGTGGTGAGGTTTGGGATTTTATCAATGAAAAAGGCCAGAAAGTTATTCAGTCAGAATATTTTGGTTTTGGTGCTTTCATCAAGCTGTATGATTATAAAGTTTCTGTAAAGCCCCACGATCATTTTTCAGAAGGCCTGATTCCCGTCACTATTCAAATACTGGACCCTACCTACAAGGGTGCTGGTATCAGCGGCTTTCTTAACAAGGAAGGGCAGCTGGAGATATATGGCTATTACGACAAGGTGTACAATTTTTCAGATGGTCTTGCCAGGGTAGAAAAGAATGGTAAGTCTGGCTACATTAACCGTGATGGCGATTACGCCATTCCACCTATTTTCAGGGGGGGCGGTACTTTTGCCAATGGCCTGGCTCCCGTACTGGACGAAGCCACCGGTAAATGGGGTTATGTAGATAAAAAAGGACAGTTTGTTATTCAGCCCCAGTTTAGCAAAGCGCGCGAATTTGCAAATGGCGTAGCTGCTGTCTGGAAAGACTTTAAATGGGGCTACATTATGCCGGATGGTTCCATGGCCGTACCCCTGCAGTTCCGTTCTGCCGACTCTTTCTCTAATGGATTTGCCTTTGTTACCACCGAAAGCGATGCTTTTTTTATAGACAGGCACGGCAATAAAGTTTTTGATAACGATCTCTACGACAAGCTTTGCCATACCCGCTCCTTTACCAATGGGGCCGCGCTCATGTCTGTTTCTCCTGAAAACAGAGCCTGCAACAGCTACCGGCTGGCAGAAGAGGTAATTCTGGAAGACACCAACCTGCTGATGTACCTGAATACTGATGGCAAGATTATCTATCGTCAGGAGCTTGAAGAGTACTACACCATCAATAAGATACGCCGCCCTTAGTTAGCGGACTGATGTAATAAAGTAAAGCCTACAGCAATCCCGGTTTATCTGGTCTTACTGTAGGCTTTATTATGTTACGCCACATGGCAGGCTGTTTACCAGCCCTGCCTTGCTTTTTTGTATACAGCTTATCCACAGTCTGTACAGGATTGATTCCACTTGCATTCTCGCAGCGGCTCATCAAGCCCTATCTGTTAGAGGCTGTTAATCCATAAAAAAATCGGAAATCTATTAACCTTATGTCCTCTTACCGCCGGCAGGTAGTTATTAAACAACCGGCGGTTTTGGAGGTGGCGGGGTGGTGGATTTCTTCTCCTGAGGCACATTAGCGCTATTATCCCTGGCTGGTACGGGACCACGGGCAGTTAACGGTGGTGCTGTAGTATTGGGGGTTGTTTCTGCCCTGTTGGTTGCCTGGTGTGCTCCATCTTCATGAAAGAGATTCTTTAACAGTTCTGAAGCCGTAGCCCTGTCTTCTACAGCTACAAAAACTTCAGCTGCATAATCAGGGGCTGCAGTTACCCAGCCTGCGCCTAAGCTCTCCTGCATGTGGTTTCTCACCAGGGAACCTATGTTGTTTTGTGCCAGAAAATCATGAACAGTATCGGCTTCTACCGCCGAGCCCTGAAATATAGAAATGGTGCTTTTATCTTCCATAATTGCCGTATTTACTTTATTGAAATCTTTTTGAGACAGGTATAGTATTAACGGCAAAGCCCCGGCGGAGTTTAGAATTTATTGCTGTTAGCAGCCAGTACAATATTCAATGGCAGTTAAGGCAATTGGTGGTACAGCTGCTATTCCATGATAGAAAATTCTTTTTCTGATGCATCAGATTCATTTTCTTCGTAGATGCTGCGTACCAGTAATTCATACTCTTCCATAATGCGGCGGCGCTTTAATTTCAGGGTTGGGGTAAGCTCGCCATTTTCAATACTCCAGGGCTCTGCTATCAGCCTGAATTGCTTTACCCTTTCCCATTGCCCAAAATCCTTGTTGTATTTCTCCAGCTCCTGCTGAAACTTTTCCTGTACCTCCTGAGACTTGATGATGTAGGCATCTGAAGTATACTTTACCCCATTGTGGAGGCACCAGTTGCGCAGGGCGTTAAAATCTGGTACAATCAGGGCAGCCGGAAAACGCTGGCCCTCTCCAATCACCATGACCTGTTCAATTAATGTTGACTCCTTTAGCTTATTTTCCAGCACCTGCGGGGCAACATACTTGCCACCCGAGGTTTTGAACATTTCTTTTTTGCGGTCGGTAATGCGCAGGAATCGGTTATCTTTCAATTCTCCCACATCGCCGGTATGGAACCAGCCCTCTGCATCTATCACCTCTGCAGTAAGGTCGGGCCGCTGGTAATAGCCTTTCATAATGTTGGGGCCCTTTACCAGGATCTCACCATCTTCTGCTATTTTCACCTGTACGCCTTCCAGCAGCTCACCTACGTAACCAATCTGCACCCTGCTGGCATCGTTTCGGGTAAAGCTTATACCAGGCGAAGTTTCTGTTAGACCATAGGCCTCACACACAGGAATGCCCGCCGACCAGAATATTCTGGCCAGTCGCGGTTGCAGGGCAGCTGCACCGGAAACGATCATCTGTATGTTACCGCCCAATGCTTCGCGCCATTTATCAAAAATAATTTTGTTGGCCAGCCTAAGCTGAAAATTGTACCAGCTGCCCTGGTCTGCTGCAGGGTCGTGGCGTTTTCCCAGCTCCAGCGCCCAGAAAAAGAGCGTTTTTTTAATCCCCTTGAGTTCAGATCCTTTTGCTACTATTTTGCCATATACTTTCTCCAGCAAACGTGGCACCGTTGTAAAAACATGTGGCTTAACCTCCTTCAGGTTTTCACCAATGGTTTCCATGTTCTCGGCGTAATAAATGCTGGCGCCTATATTAAGATATGCATAAATGGCTGTGCGTTCAAAAATATGGCAAATAGGCAAAAAGCTTAAAATGCGCATATCGGGGCCAACCTCCGGAAAGAGATCCGCTACCGATTGTGCATTGCTAAGAATATTGTGATGCGTTAGCATAACGCCTTTTGGCGTTCCGGTAGTCCCCGAGGTATAGATGATCGTCAGCAGATCTTCCGTATCTACCGCTGCTTTGAGTGGTATTAACTGATTTACATCTTCATTTTTGCCCTCTCGCAGGATTTCCTTCCAGCGGGCTGCTCCTGCTACCGTATCGAAGGTGTATATCTCTATGGCTTTTGGCAAACCTTCTGCAGCAATGCTTGCTTTCCGGTACAGGTCTTCATCGGCCACAAACACCATTTTTACACCAGCATCTTCAAAAATAAATCTGTATTCTTTCTCAGATATGGTAGGATACATGGGCACACTCACGGCACCAAGCTGTTGCAGGCCAAAGTCTACAAAATTCCATTCGGGTCGGTTGGGCGAGATGATAGCTACATGGTCTCCTTTTTCAATGCCGCGCTTACGTAGCCCTATGCTCATCTGGTCTACTATGCGAGCAACATCTTCCGTACTATAGCTTACCCATTGGCCATTTTGCTTGTAAGCTACCGCATCAGATTTTGGAAACTGCTTAAGCTGTTGTGTAATTAAATCAAACAGGCGGCTGGGTTTCATTTTAAGCTTATCTGGATTAAGTTAAAAATTTACACATTTTTATGATATGTTCAAACATAAAAAAAAGGAACAGCGCTTTTTCGCTCTATTCCTTTTTCTAAGCCCTTCAATAAAAGCTAATTAGCAAAATCGCCTCTTAATGTTCTGTAGCGTTTTCTTGCTTCAGCAACATAAACACTACCCGGAAACCGCTTCAGGAATTCTGTATACTGCTCTTTAGCTGTTTCATGATCTTTAAGATACTCTTCGTAGAGTGTTGCCCTTAGAAACCAGGCATCATCTGCCAGAATATCGAAAGACCAGTTATCCACCAGCAGGTTTAACTTATCAACAGCCTGCTGAAATTCTCCAAGCTCTACATAGACCTGAGCCTGCCGGTAAAGGATATCATCGGTAAGGCTATGCCCCTTGTAGTCGGTGAGCATAGCATCAAGTTCCTGCAGAGCCTCTTTTTTCTTGTTCTGGAAGAGTAACAGCTCTGTGTTGGCATAACGTTGCATCGGCAGGTCTACGGAGTCTAAATAACTATTGTTTTTGATTAATTGACTCAGCGCCATGGCATCATTGGCAATTTCACGGGTGGTAGCCTCTTTTAAAACATCAAGGTGCCCCTGTGCCAGGCCAAACTCTCCCTTGAAATAGGAAAGCCTTGCATTGCGCAGTTTAGCTTCATAACCCAACGGGTCATCCTTGAATGCTTTCTCTACCTGTGAGTAGAGCAGCGTAGCTTCCCATGGTTCTCCAGTAAGCAGGTAAATGTCGCCTAAAGCCATTTTACTTTGTCCTCTAAGGCGCCCGGGTGTTCGCGGATTCTGGATCAGCATGTTCAGGATCTCTGTAGCCCTGGCTTTTTCGTCCAGGTAAAAAGCATAGAGCATGGCCATGCTGTTTTGTGCATCTATGGCCGTGGGGCTGTTTTCCGCATCTTCTACCAGTTGTTCATAGTCACTGATCAGCTTTCGGATCTCCAGGGTATCTACCGGATAGGTAGTTTTTACCAGCTGCTCGCGGGAGAGTATCAGGTAGCGGCGCGCCAGGTAACGTTCCGGTAAATCAGGAAAAGCCCCGTTGATGTACTCAAAAATCTTGATGGCACCTGCGTAATCTTTATTCTCAAGGGCAATCTGCCCTATCTCCATGAGTTGATCAGGCCCCTCTTTAAAACGCTTCTGCAGGGCTCTTGCCTGTACAAACGCACCATAAAAGTTCTTTTGCTGCAGGTGCAGCCAGATGAGCAGATCGGAAAACTGTCTGTTGCCAGGCTCCTGCTGTACCTTTTCAAAAAGTAAAGTCTCTAATGCCTGCAGGTCTTCTGGTGTTGTTAAAGTATTCTGCAGCATATTTTTGGCCTGCTGCACTCTATTGGGCTGCTGGCGGATATAACGAAAGTACTCCTCAAACATTTGCTTCTGCTGACCAAGCAAATTGTAAAGAACAGCCATCTGAAGCGAATAAGACTCATCAGGAGAAGACTGTACCTCACGAGCCCTTTCGTAAGTGCGCAGTGCCTTCTCATATAAGCGATTAGACATCAGCTGCTGCGCTACTGTATGGGTTTTGAAGTTATTGGTAGCAGCAGCTTCTATAATATCATGGTAGAGCTTATCAGCTTTCTTTGTATCACCCTGCTGGCTGTAGACCTGTGCCAGATCCAGTTGAAAACGTTCTGCATTTGCTCTGTTACGGATTAGCCGCTGCAAATAACGTTCTGCTGCCCGGAAGTCTTCCTGACTTGTCAACAGGCTTAGGTAATTATTGTGAATAAGCGAAATGTTTGCTTCATCTCCTGCCAGTTCATCATATAGCTGACGTGCTTTCACCAGATCTCCGCGCTGGTAATATTCATCAGCGAGTTTTATTTCCTGCCTGTCCTGTGCCCAGCCTGCAAAGGGCAAAAAAAGGAACAGCAGAAGCAAATATTTTTTTTTCAAAGTACTTATACACATAATTCCACCCTCTAATACTTATTAATAAATAAATATTTAAGAAATATATTGTTTCTATTAAGCTGTTAAAAGGTTAATAACTGCTTCTTTTTTTTAATTTTGCTCTTACACTGATGTGGATATCTCAATTAATAGGTTAAATAACTGCTCTTAAGTTTCTGATATTTAATTACTTATCGATATCCACCTAAAGTTCCACATGAAGCTTTTCGAGCTGTTGATAAACTATGGCTGTGTGGAAACAGACTGTGTATAATCTGGACAACTTAGCACTTATACCCACACCCCCACTGCTGCAGACTTATGCACCATGGTTATCTACAGCCATGTACAAGTTATGCACAGGTTTTACAGCAAAATTTCCGGATTCTGGATCTCCCAGTTTGCCTTAATTGTAATAGGCTGATCATAGATAAATACGGGTTCCGGTGGAGCTAATGTGTAGATATTTCCTGGATCCCATCTCCCGTTTGCATTGCTGTCTACCACTACTCTGATGAGGTAATCACCGGGCTCTACCAGCTTGAAAGTATATTGCCTGGCATTGATTTGTTCTGCAACTACTTCAAAATTTCCAGCTTTTACGAGCTGTACAATATAGTCACTGGCAGTGGTTACTATGGTTCCATTTATGATTCCTGTAAGGCTTTCTGTAGCAAATCTATAGTTAAGTGTCTGATTATCAAGGGTATCTGATTCAACGCTATAAATTGTTCCCTTAGGTATCCTTAATTCTACTTGTTGTTCCCTGCTTCCCGCTCCTCCCCTGGCCAGCTTTTGCGGATCTGTTTCTGCAGTAGATATTGCAGGTGCTGCAGGCTGAGGCGGAGACAGGGTTTTTCTGATCATTAATTTATCACGGCTGTTATTCCACTCAATTTCCTGTGCTGTTACAGTCTCCCAGTTTAAGCTGTCGTACATAAGGCGCAGACTATCTGTTCTCAGGCTTACAACAGGCTTTGTGAATTGTAGTGTTAGCTGCAGGTTCTTTGTAATGGAAGTTCCTTTTCTAGGCTTTGTAGATTCCAGGGTAAAGGGTGTTTTTGCACGCCTGCTTTGTTCATATCGTATGTAAAATGTATCACTAACCATCTGCTGTAAAGAGTCGGTTGCGGTAATCATAGCCCTAAGGCTATCCTGTATGGGTACCGGATAAATTCTCAGCTTTTTATTTTTCTCGATAAAGTTACTGCTCACCTCTATGTTACCTTCTGTCTGCAGCTGATAGCTGTTCATTGGTTTATTGAAGGTAACTTCAAAATAGTTACCCGCAGGTCTTGCACTATTTACCTGGGGCTTATCTGCAGTAACGTTAAACAGCCGGATATTCACAGAATCCTGAGAAGCGGTAAGTTGTAGCGTATCCGGCCAGTAACCATAGCGCTCACTCTTGGTTTGAAGCGTTAGGTTTTTATTATTATCCATAAACCCATAGACAAGGTAGCGCCCCCTTTTAAGGTTTCTTAGTTCATAATTACCGTCTTTATCCGTTCTGCTAAAGTAGGCAGGCTTGTCCGTGAATACATTTGTAGTATCTCTGGGGTTGAAGAGTACAACCGTAGCACCTTCTACAGCTTTATCAGTCAAAGCATCTCTCACCTGTCCACTGATGATAAGTGAATCCAGATAACTTCCTGTACTGAATGCCAGATAGAGGTTTGGGGCAACATTTCCTTCTGTGATATCCACAATACCCTCCCTGAAATTAAAAGTATAAGTGGTGCTGTCGCTAAAGGGTTCTTCAAAAGTAAGTTCAACGATATTCTTATTGATCCTGGTTTTATACTTTACCTCTGTGCGGGGCGTAATGATCAGCTGCGACTGCAAACTTTTTTGAGTCACCAGCTCATCAAACTGCATACTTATTACTCTTTCCTTATAATTGATTGTTCCTGGTGCGGGCGTAATGCTTATCAAGCGCGGTGGTATTGTATCTCTGTCGCCACCGGTAGGGCTTCCTACATTGGCACAACCTGAGCCCATGTACCAAACACCGCTTACTATCATGAACAGGTACAGGATGAATGAAGAAAACTTCATGCGTGTTGAAGAATATAGATTAAACTTGAAAATTGATTGTTGTGGTTTTTAGCCCAAAGGTTGCTGCGCATTCCTGTAATAACTGCATTTCCATAAGCTTTGCTGCCTTTTTTGTATTCCTCGCTTAACATGCTCACATAAAAAGCATCGAAATACATGGGATTAATGGCTTTTATGGTAAAACCGTGTTTTCTGGCCAGTTTATGCATAACCTCCTGGCTAAAGTGGTACAGGTGGCGGGGTACATCCCAGGCAGCCCATGCACTACCATATACCTGTGCATCATAACTTTGAGGATTTGGCACTGCAATCAGCAAACTACCCTGCTTATGCAGCAGGTCTTTTAATAACGTTAAAGTCTGCCCTAAATCGTATACATGTTCCAGCACATGCCACATACTTATTGCCTGAAATCTTCTGGTGAGCGGAATTTCAGTTAAATGTTTGTACAGCTCCTGCTCTAAAGCAGCCTCGGCCTGTGTACGGGCACCATCATTTATTTCCACCCCCTCTACCTTCCATCCTTTTTCTTTTGCAGCCTGCAGAAAATGCCCGGTGCCGCAGCCTATGTCCAACAGTTCACCGGAAAGGCTCCACTTTTCTACAAGCGCAGTTTTTTGTCGCAGGGTAAACCTTCTTACCAGCTTGTAGGCGCGGTTAATGAGGGTATTGCCCTTGTTGGTGTGCGATACATAGGTGTCAGAATCATAATAACTGCCAAGTTCTGTTTCTGCAGGCCTGGGGTTTGTAAACAGTAAATCGCAGTTCTGGCATTGCTGTATGCCAAATTTTTCGCCACTTACGTTATAGTCTTTACAAGTAATAAACAAACGGAACTGCCCGCTGTGACAGAGCGGGCAGTGCTGTAGTTCCTGATGCATATTGATTATTTTCCCATATAAATGGTAAGAACTGAAATATCGGCTGGCGATACGCCGCTGATCCGGCTGGCCTGACCAATGGTAGCCGGCCTTTGTTTATTGAGTTTCTGTTTGGCTTCTGCTGATAGGGCTACAATTTTATTGTAATCGAAGCTTTGCGGAATAATATGGTTTTCCATGCCTTCCATCCGTTCTGCAAGCTTTTGCTCTTTATCAATATATGTTTCATACTTAATCTGAATTTCAGCCTGCTCCAGTACTTCATCCGGGTAACGGTTCAGGTAATTGGCCAAATCAGCATCGAGTTTTTTTAGCTCACCAATCCCAATCTGTGGACGGCGAAGCAGCTGCAATGCACTTGTTGTTTCTTTCAGTGCTGCCGTATTGAAACCTTCCAAACCGGCGTTTGCCAATTCAGGAGCTACTTTTTTCTGTTTCAGATCGTTCAGTACCTTTTGCAGATCATTTTTCTTATCAAGCACACGCTCTAAACGCTCATCTGATGCCAGGCCCAGGCGATGGCCCGTTTCTGTCAGGCGCAGGTCTGCATTATCCTGCCTTAACAAGATGCGGAACTCTGCCCGGGAGGTAAACATGCGATATGGCTCATCTGTGCCCTTGTTCACCAGGTCATCAATCAGTACGCCAATATAGGCATCGGAACGTTTTGGAATAAAGGCTTCCTTTTCATGCACCTTATTATGAGCATTAATACCAGCAATCAGCCCCTGGCAGGCTGCTTCTTCGTAACCTGTGGTTCCGTTAATCTGCCCGGCAAAAAACAGGTTTTCTACCAGCCTGGTCTCCAGGGTGAGCTGAAGTTGCGTTGGTGGGAAGTAATCGTATTCAATGGCATAGCCGGGCCTGAACATTTTTGCATTCTCAAAGCCTGTTATTTTTCTTAAAGCCTTGTACTGCACATCTTCTGGCAGGGAGGTCGAAAAACCATTTACATATATTTCAACAGTATTCCAGCCTTCAGGCTCTACAAATATCTGGTGACGCTCCCGCTCGGCAAATCGGTTTATTTTATCTTCTATAGAAGGGCAATAGCGCGGACCCAGCCCTTTGATGCGTCCGTTGAACATAGGAGAACGATCAAAACCAGTTTGTAAGGTAGCATGTACCTCTTCATTGGTATAGGTAATGTAGCAGGGCAGCTGCTTTTGTACAGGAGCATTTGTCATATAGGAGAAGCTGCCGGGGTTTTCATCTCCCCTTTGCTCTTCCATCAGGGCATAGTTAAGGGTACGGCCGTCTACCCTTGGCGGTGTGCCAGTTTTCATTCTGCCTGCTTCAAAGCCTAATTCTACCAGCTGTTCTGTAATACCAGAGGCTGCTTTTTCGCCGCTCCTGCCACCACCAAACTGCTTCTCCCCTATATGGATAAGTCCGTTCAGGAAAGTACCGTTTGTGAGCACCACTGCTTTGGTAGGTATTTCTATACCAAGTGCAGTTTTTACACCTACCACCCTACCGTCTTTTACCACAATACCTTTAGCCATTTCCTGCCACAGGTCTATATTAGGATTTTGCTCCAGTGCCAGGCGCCATTCTTCTGCAAAGCGCATGCGGTCATTTTGTGTACGCGGACTCCACATGGCCGGGCCTTTAGATCTGTTCAGCATCCGGAACTGCACCGTAGATTTATCTGATATAATACCCGACATACCTCCTAATGCATCTATCTCACGGACAATTTGCCCCTTGGCTACACCACCCATTGCAGGGTTACAAGACATTTGAGCAATGGTCTGCATATTCATGGTAACCAGCAGTACCTTCGATCCCATTTTAGCAGCAGCATGCGCAGCTTCACAACCTGCATGGCCACCACCCACTACTATTACATCGTATTCCGGAAACATAAATTGTTTTTCTATTCTAGATGTTCCACGTGAAACTTAAGCAGCAAAGATTTTGGTTTTCTATACAGCTGCCACAGTTCCACGTGGAACGCGTATGGTATAAAACACTTACAAAAGAAAATTAGCTTTGGTTCAGAGATGTGTACAAAGATAAATACTGATCTTCTTTCTGTCGCATTTGTGCTTGCTCAGTTTCAGATTTATCTCTATATCCTATTAAATGTAAAACGCCGTGAACAATTACACGGCGCAATTCCTGATTGAAGGAATTAGAATAGTCTTCACTATTCTCCTTGATTCTATCTATGCTGATGAAGATGTCTCCTTCTAAAATTCCTTCTTCCTCACTATTATCAAAGGTGATGATATCAGTAAAATAATCGTGTTGCAGGTAATCTATATTTACCTGTTTCAGGTAGGGATCAGAGCAAAAAATGTAGTTTACTTCGGCGATACTTGCGCCTTCATTTTTAACTACATTTTTTATCCAGCTCCTTATTTTAGTTTTTTGAGGCAATTTATAATCAATATCCTCCTCAAAAAAATTGATTGCAGGCATATTAATTCAGGTAAAAACAAAGCTCTACCAGGCGGCCTTTGTTTTTAAAATTAACCTCATCTGCAAGGTGCTTCATCAGGAAGATGCCTCTGCCACCAGGCTTTTCAATATTCTCTGGAGCAGTCGGATCAGGCAGATTTTCATAATCAAACCCCTCCCCTTCATCTTCTATCTCAAATTGAATGTTGTCTTCCCGCAAATAAAGCGTAAGCTTAACGTTCTTGCTCGGATCCATTCTGTTCCCGTGGCGAATAGCATTGTTCACTGATTCTGTAACAGCAATCATAATATTCCCATACAGACCATCGTCTAACTGAAACTCCTCCTTTGCATTGTCAATGAAGCTCTCAATCATCCTGATATTTTCAATGAGAGAAGGAATCTCAATTTTTATAGTATTGATCATACCCGTCCTAAAAAGTTATTGCTCTAATCTCTTAAAATAATTATTAATTTCATCCTTGTAAAAAGGGTTAAGCTTTGGTGGTACAGACCTGATCAGCTCAATTTCCCTTTCTTTTTGTTTTAAATACTCCTCTAGTGCTTTAGGAGCTTGTTTATTGTAATCTTTGGCTGTTTCTCCTTTACGTTCTTCATCAAGCTCGCGTTCCAGCATGGCCTTTTCAGCTTCGAGTAATCTTGTCTGGATCTCCTGCTGGCGCTCCACAAGTTCGCGAGATAATTTTTTATTCACCAATTCTGTTTCGGTTTGTTCCATCATTTTCTGCAAACCTTCACCTCCCGGCAATTTACCATCTTTACCAAATTTCTCCTGCATTTCTTTCAATGCTTCACGTATTCGCTCCTGCTCTGCAGCCATGCGTGCCAGTTCTTCGCTTAGCTCGCGACCGCTTTTGCCTCCTTTTTTCAACTCACTGATCCTTTCGTTGAGTTGCTGCTGCATTTGCCCCAGCGTGGGTTTCTGCCCTTTTTGCTGACCCTTTTGAGGATTGCCCATGGCATCGGCCATTTGCTGTTGCATTTGCTGTAAGATATCATCTAGTAAAAGGGCCAAATTGTTCATGGAAGTCATGGCAAATTGTTGCTTTCCTGCGGCAACACCCTTTTTACGTTCTTTTATAGCTTCTACGCTTTCTTCCATGTAACGGTTCATGTTATCCACTTCTCGGGTAACAAAACTGCGGATTTGAAACACACGCTCGGCCAAAGAACGAAGACTGTCTTCCATAATAACAGCATCGTCTTTAAACTTTAGCTGCTTTTGCCCCAGCTCCACAAAACGTGGGTCGCTCTGGTTTACTTCTCTGAACTCCTTCATTAAAGCTTCCTGGTCGAAAGAAAGTTTAACAAGGTTGTCCACAATATCACGCAGGTGGTCCAGATTCTCCTGAAGGGACTCCATTTCCATGCCGCCCTGCATTTGTTTCATCTTCTGCTGCATCTGGCGCATCTGTTCTGCAGCTTTCTGCTGTGGCTTGCTGGCTTTCTTAGGCTTAGCTTCCTCCAGCATCTGCTCGCTCTGTTCCTGCTGTTTCTTAATCTCCTGCTGCTCCTGATTGGTATCTTCCATGCTGTTCGGATTCTTCAGGTCCTGGTTAAGTTTTTGCATCTCCTGCATTTCCTGCTCCAGTTCCTTAAACTCCTCATTCAGCTCCTGCTGCTTTTGCTTCAGCTCTTCAGAATCTGCATTTTTTTCTTCGCTCTGCTTGGAGAGTTCCTCCTGTTCCTGGCTCATTTCTTCGAGCTTATCAATGTTTTTCTCCAGTTTGTCCTCGAACTTCATGCGCTTAAAAAGCTCCAGGGTTCGCTCAAGCTCTTTTTCCAGGTTGTTTTCCTTGCGGTTTAGCTTTTCAAGAACATTGCGTAAGTCATCGGGATTGCTCTTTTCTTCCAGTAGCTTCTGCAGCTCTTCGTAAAGCTTTTTAGTTTCTTCATCCAGCAGCTCATCCATAAGCTGGCGCAGCTGCTCAGCCTTTTCGGCTATCTTCTCGTCCTGCTGCTGATCGAATCTTTTTTTCTGCTCATTCAGCATTTCCTGCTGCTCCTGCAGTTTCTTCACGGCTTCCTCCAGCTTACGACGTTCCTCTACCAGATCCTGCAGCACTTTCTCGTCCTGGTAATTCAGCTGATTTTTGCCGCGCATGCGCTCTTCTGCCTTCTTCAGCTGATCTTTAAGCTGCCTGGCCTGTTTCAGGTTTTCATCCAGCTGGTTTTGGGTTTGCTGCTCTGCTTTGCTAATTTGCTCTTCTACCTCTTTTGCATCTGGCAGCTTTAGCATATAAACACCCGTACGGGAGGCTTTAGCACCATTTACGCCATCATTGTCCCAGACCTGTACAAAGTATTCCAGCCTGTCGCCGGCAGCAATACCCAGGCTATCGAGCTGCCAGCGGTAGTAGTAGGTTTGGCTTAGGTTACTCCGCTGCAGGGGCAGTGAAATAGTTTTATAACGACCCTCTTCCTTGTTGCCCTTGCTTAGGCGGTAATGTACCTGCAGGCGGCTTAAGCCATAATCGTCGGAGACATTGCCTGCCAGGATCACGTAATTGTACAGCAGGGTATCGCTGAATCTGTTCAGACTTACCTGCGGGTGCCTGTCTGGAATCACTTCCAGCTGGTATTCTATGGCTTCTTTGTTCTGGCTCCAGCGGTTTTTAAGCTCTACCTGGTACGACTGCGAGGCCAGCATGGTTTTAGAAAACAGCAGTTGCTGCTCCCGGCCGGGTGCTCCTTTCAGGGAAATACTATCTTGTGAAAAACGCAGACGCAGGCTGTCGGTAGCAGCTGTAAAAAACTGCCATTGTACCTGTGTTCCTTCCGGCACCTGAAAACTGCCGGTATTATCGAGTACGGCAGGATCCTTACCCAGGTACTGAGGGTACTGCAGCTTTACCCTGAAGCCTTTCAGATCCGGACGTTCCGCCAGGGCTATGGTGTAATCATCGCTCTCAAAGCCTGCCGCTTCGAAATGGAAACTTTTGGCTTCCTGTACTTTTGGAAAGGTATGGCTGAAGTAGTTGCCTTCGCGCTGCATTTTAATCCTGCGCCCTTCTGCTGTTACCATATAAGCTGTTTGTGGTACTGTAGAACCGGCAAACTGCAGCTTAAGGGTAAAATCTTCGTTACGGAAAGCCTGCATATCATCATTCAGCAGCTGAAACTGGAAGGGAGCTACAGGCTTGAACTCCTGCTGATAGCTCACCAGGCGTTTGGTGCTGTCGGTAATAAGCTCGGGCAAAAAGAAAGCGGCCAGCAGTAAGAGTGCCAGGGGTGGCAGCAGGTACCTGAGGTATTGCCTGTTGCTGCTATAGTCTACGGCAGCATCGAAATGCACAGTAGAAATTTCGGCAGATTTCTGGCGAACACCCGCAGCGGCCAAAGGATTGCTGATGGCCAGCTGCTGCAGCTGCAGTACGTTCAGGAGTTTATCGCGCACCTCGGGAAAATAGGCACCAATGCGCTGTGCGGCTTCCTCGTCGGTAAGGGGTTTTGTGATAGAAAACAGAAAGCCAAGTGGCCGTAGTACCCACACATATAAGATAACAAGTGCCAGGCCGCTAAAGCCAAAGAACAGAAGGGTACGTACACGACTGCTGAAATGGGCCAGGTATTCTGCAAAGGCCAGTACCAAAAATACACCCAACAGGCATGCCAGCGTCCAGATAAGGCCGCGAAGCAATAAGTTTGTATAATATTTGCGCTTGTAGCGCCTTATGTTGCGGATTACCTCTATATCTTCCCGTTTCGCCATAATCTATCCCGCTCCTTTTTTTTGGTATCAGGTATGAGGTATCAGCTCTGTGAGCAGCAGTGGCAAAGCTGCTGCCTTATATTAAACAGGCTAATATCCATATACCATCTACGCTATACTTTGTATTATATACTACAACAATTATTAACTACTCATTATCAATTCACTCACTGGCTGCGCAAAGTGCGCGCCTGTTGAAAATAAACTTCTCCTAGATCCCTGTATTGCATGGGGTTGTTGGGAAAGTTCTTTACATATGATTGCAAAAGTCTGTAACCTTCGTCGTACCAGAGTACGATTACGGGCGCGTCTTTCATAAGGACTTTTTCTGCTCTTAAAAAAAGATCGTTTGCTTCTTTGATAGAACGCGCCTGAAGTGCCTGTTCATATAGTCTGTTAAAAGTAACATTATTATAACGCCCTATGTTCGGATAAACCTGGTCTCTGCTAAGCCTATCTGCGCTGCCACTGTAAAAAACCCATAGAAAATTTTCAGGACTTGGATAATCGGCATACCAGGCCGAGCGCATCATGTCAAATTTGCCGCTAAAGGCGCGTTCCAGCAGCTGCGCCATCGGATAGGTATTGATCTCTACCTGTATGTTCAGGTAGTCACTCAGCTGCTTTTGAATTTCAACAGCAACGTTGGTATTTCTGTCTCCCTCGGCATTCAGCATTAATTCTATTTTCGGAAAGCCTTTTCCGTTCGGGTACCCGGCTTTGGCCAGGTAATAGCGGGCAGAATCGACATTCAGGCGAAAGCCGGTGATTTCAGATATATTGTAATCTGCAAAAACAGGAGGCGTAATGCCATGATTACCAGCAGCATACCCCTCGTTATTCAGGGCAAAGTTAAGAATTTTCTCCCGGTCTATGGCATAGCTGATGGCTTTGCGCAGGTCTTTATTGCTAAATAGTTTTCTGTCCGTCATGTTGAAGGTCAGGTACTGGGTAACCATTTCCGGCTCGCGCTGCAGCTCGTACTTAACGAACTCACCGCTACCAGTCTGGTTATTATCCAGAATCTCTATGATGTGCTCTGTTGGCAGCCGGTACACCATATCCAGGTTGCCTTTGCGGAATTCCAGCAGCTCTGTATTCTTGCTGTTGATGAACTGTATGTTAAGCGCATCCAGAAAAGGCAGTTGGTTACCGAAAGCGTCGCTTCGCCAGTAGCGCTCATTTTTAGGCAGTAATATGGAAATGTTTTCTTCGATAGTACCCATTTTGAAAGGACCCGTGCCTACCGGGTGGCGGCTCATATCGGTGCCATATTTTTCCCATGCTTCTGGTGGGTATATAAAACATGCCGGCCGCGCCAGGTGCATGAGGAACATGCTGTTAGGCCTTGTAAGCGTAAACCTGAGGGTGCGGCTGTCCAGCACCTCTATACCCGATACGCCAGTGGCAGGTGCGCTGCCTTTAGCGCTGGCTGCATAATAAGCATCGGCGCCTTTGATAAGGCCGGAAAACACGGCAAAATTCTGGTTCTGCGGGGAAAAGGTGCAGAGTCGAGTCAGGCAGAAGGCAACATCATCAGCAATAAGTTTTCTTCCTTTACCGGTGCCAAAACAGGGATCATCATGAAAGTATACATCGTCGCGCAGCCTGATGGTATATACAGTACCGCTTTCATCCATGGTGTGGCTTTCGGCCAGGCCATTGATAACGGTAAGGTTATCTGGTTTTAAACGAAACAGGCCCTCATAGACCTGGTTTGCCACCCGGTAGGAGTATACATCGGTAATGGCAGGCGGATATAGGTTTTTGATATACTCTGTTTCATTGGCCCTGAATATGCCGCCATAATAGCGCCCCCCCTGCCCTTCGCGCAGTTCGCTGGCAGATCCGGATCCATCAGCAGTATGTTCCTGTGTAGTGCTGCAGGCAGCGGCCAGCAGGCAGAGCAGCGAAAGCTTAATCCACCGTTTATTCATAGCTAATCGATAGAGAGTAGAGATATAAGATAAAGAAATAAGCGGTAGTCAAAACGGGTCTTTTTTTCATGAAAGCTCCACAATAACCGGGCAGTGATCGGAATGCAGGGCATCCGGCAGAATCGTTGCGCTTTTGAGCCGCTCCTGCAGGGGCAGCGTAGCCAGGTGATAATCGATACGCCAGCCTTTGTTGTTCTTACGGGCACCAGCACGGTAGCTCCACCAGCTATAGCAATGCGGAGCCTGGTTAAAGTGACGAAACGTATCTATAAAACCAGAATTTACAAAACCATCGAACCACTCGCGCTCCTCGGGCAGAAAACCAGAGGAGTCTTTATTGCGAACAGGGTCGTGAATATCAATTGCTTTATGACAGATATTATAATCGCCACTGATGATGAGGTTGGGGTGTTCCAGCCGCAGCTCGTTAATATATTGCTGAAAATCTGTTAGCCACTGCATTTTAAAAGCCTGGCGCACATCGCCGCTGGATCCGGAAGGCATATAAACACTCATAACAGAGAGCCCGGGATAATCGGCTCTTAGCACTCTCCCCTCATAGTCGTAGCTGGGTAAGCCACAGCCGTATTCCACGTGGAACGGTTGGGGCCGGCTAAAGATAGCAACGCCACTATAACCGGGCTTTTCTGCCGGCATCCAGTACAGATGATAGCCCAGGGCTTCGAAAGCTTTGATATCTACCTGTTCGGGCCTAGCTTTGATTTCCTGCAGGCACACTACATCGGCATCCTGATCTGCAAGCCATTGGGCAAAGCCTTTCTGCATGGCTGCCCGTATGCCATTTACATTGTAACTGATGATCTTCACAAAAACAGAGAAAGCAGAGATTTATAATAAAATTGATAGCTGATGGACTACACCATCAATATGAGCAAATTAATTATAATTTTTGATATCTGCTTGAATGTAAGGCACTGATTGGGTATTCTCTGCGTAAGAAGGGGGTAAAAAATGTTGCATAGGCCTTTACTAGCCTTGCCTTTCCCCCGGGCAGTTGTTAATTTATAGTGCTTTGAGCCTTTTATTGAGCATGCCCCAGGCTTTCATATAAGATGAACCTATGTACTTAAAATAATTGACCGTGCTAACGTTGAAGGTACGCCCAACATAAATCTGGTTAAGAATAACACTGATAATATAAGTAGTAAGGGTTGCCAGTGCGGCTCCGATCAGGCCCATGTTGGTGATGTAAATGTAGTTGAGCACAATGTTCAGCACCGCATTTCTTAATACAAACAAAGTATTCATTTTCTGCTTTCCTGTAGCATCCAGCATCACGCCTACCTGCTTATCGAGGGGGAGCAAGAGACCATAGAGTACGGTTATCTGCAGCACAGGAATGGCTTCGGCATAGCGGATTTCACCAATGAAGGTAACAATCTGTGGGGCGAATAGTAGTGTAAAGCCTACAAAGGGCAGCATTACAGCAAACAGTATTGCCACCGATTTTTCGTAATAAGGCCTGGCTGCCTTGATGCCCTCTTCTTTGATAGCACGCACCATTTTTGGAAAAATAACCTGCGATACGGTATTGGCAGGTACTTCAAAAATATTTGAAATTTTAAGGGCTAATACATAAGGTGCAACAGCAGTAGGCCCCAGCAGGGCTGTTAACATCCAGCTATCAATATTCCGCATCATGTAGGCGCTGATAAAGGTGCCAAAGGTGTATTTGCCGTAATTAAGCTGTTCCTTAAGCGTGCTGAAGCTAAAGCGCCAGGTAAATGACATATACTTGCTGCCATAGTAATAGGTTATGAAAGTACCGGCAATAATGCCTACCCCCTGCAGCATTACCACCTCTGTGAGCGAAACAGCCTGGTAGTAAAAAATATAGCCAATCAGCAACAGGGAATAAAGGCCTTTATTGGCAAACTGCCCCAGCGATGATCCTTTAAAATCCATGTTTGCCCGCTGCATCATTTCCAGGTGAAAAACTGGTACCATCAGGAAATTAAGAAAAGCATATATCTGCAGCATTGGACTGATCAGGGGGGCATTTGTCACGGCACCTATCCAATCGCTGCAGGTCCATAAAAAAGCAGAGATCAGCACCGTAACAGTAATGTTAAGGGAGAGGGCCCCGGTTTCTACCCGTATGTAATCTTCGCGGCTGTCGGTATGGTTCAGGTAGCGAACAAGGCCATTACTGATAAAGCCATAACGGAACTGCTCAATAAAACCAGTGAGCATCAGAAATACGCCCCAGGTACCAAACTCTTCTTTTGAGGTATGCCTTACCAGCGCGTAGTAGGCTATAAAACCAAAGATAACGATAGAAGCACGTTCGAAGAGTTTAAACGCTCCGGAGCGGAGCCAGTAAGATTGAGAAAATTTTTTAAAAAGTCGTTTCATTCACGCTACCAAATCAGGGGCAAATTACAAAAATCAAAGGGTAAATTGGAATAATTTTCTAAATGCTGTACTTCAGGCGGATAATTTCATGCTGTAGCAGGAATAAATCAGATCGATTACATTATCAGCGTAAATGCGGATGTTAAAACCAGGTTTTAATCGGCACTTTCTGCATGTTATGCTGTGACTAGCCTTGGCAAAACCCCCGCAATCATACGTAGATCTACTGCTTACTGTTGCCAAAGAAACCGAACATTGGCAATTGGAGCTAAATATCGCTATAGCTGCCCGGGGTTCTAATGCTAGTTGTTCGGTGATATAGAGGGGTATTCATTTTTTATGATTTTCAGGAGTAAAATCTAAAAAAGCAAAAATGGTGATTTGCACAAAACCATTTGCAGGCAGTGGAACATCTGCTTTTTACAACAACGAAAAGTCCAATATTTAGCTCCATGATTGGCGGCTGATTTCCGCAGGCCCGGCAATTTTGGCTGTTAGCAGCCGGTAAAGCAGCACATAAGCTAACCGTTTGTACATGAATAGCCTATAAAACACAAGTTGTGGAAAATTTCAACAGTTTTTGGCAAAACAGCACATCTTAAAATGATACCTTTAAATGAAAAAGTCTTTAAATATTCGGGGGCAGTGCAATATTGGCGCAAGCTTCTTGTTTTTATTACACAAGATGACTTTATTGGATTTCTATAAGTACAGATGGAACGCTTATTACTAAATTTTGCTTTCGTTTGTGAAGTTTAATAAGTCGTTAATCCCGAAAAGATTCAACTCTATGACTAAGAAAGCTGTAGCCGCCTTCATGTTGGTTGCTGTAATGGTATGTGCCTGGTGGACAGGAAAAGATTTGCTGAAGCAATATGTAAAACCACAGGTGAGCGGTGAAACTGAAGAACTCCATATCCATGAAGAAATCATGGAGGAACTGCCTGAGCCTACGCTCTTATACGGAATGGCAGTGGATTCCTTCAACATAGTTGAGCAAACGATCAAACCACGCCAGAACCTGGCAGATATTCTTAATCCTTTTAACATTGAAGCCCGCATTGCAAGCGAACTGGCGCAAAAGTGCCGCAAGATCTTTGATGTACGTCAGCTTGCAGCCAATAAAAAGGTAACCATCCTTGCCTCTAAGGATAGCACCCAGACGGCTCAGTTTTTAATCTATGAGCCTAACCCAACCGAATTTGTAGTATTCTCGCTACGTGATACCCTTGGCGCAGCCATTGTGCAGCGTGAGGTCAGAACTGTAGAAAAAACCATCTATGGGGTCATCAACAGCTCTTTATCGCAAAGCATGCAGGAAGCAGGCGGAAATCCTGCCCTTACCAGCAAGCTGGTAGATGTATTTGCCTGGCAGATTGACTTCTTCCGCATTCAGAAGGGAGATTCTTTCCGGGTGATTTACGAAGAAAAATGGGTGGAAGACCAACAGATAGGCATTGGCAAAATTCTGGCAGTGCAGTTCGATCACGGAGGCCAGCCATATCATGCGTTTTATTTCGATCAGGGCCAGGGCAGCAACTACTTCGATGAAAAAGGCAACAGCCTGCGCCAGGCATTCCTGAAAGCACCTTTAAACTTTACCCGCATTAGCTCCCGCTACACCATGAAGCGCTTCCACCCGGTACAAAAGCGCTGGAAAGCACACCTGGGCACCGATTATGCAGCACCTACCGGTACGCCTATCTATACAGTAGGCGATGGCGTAGTAGTTGAGGCAGGCCGTAACAGGGGCAATGGAAATTATGTAAAGGTAAAACACAACGATACCTTTACTACCCAGTACCTGCACATGAGCAAGATAGCCAGGGGAATGAAGAAAGGCACCCGTGTACGTCAGGGAGAAGTAATTGGGTACGTAGGCAGCACAGGCCTGGCCACCGGTCCGCACTTATGCTTCCGCTTCTGGAAGAACGGCAAGCAAATAGATCCCTTCTCTGTTAAAATGCCTCCGGCAGAGCCTGTAGCCAAGCAGCACCAGGTGGCATTTGAACAAATAAAGCAGCAGTATACCCAGCGTTTAGCAAGTTTAGATCAGGAGCAGGCACCAAAAGATCTTAGAGCCAGCCTATAGTATCTTAATCAATAGCATCGCCTAAAAGCACAGGTTAAAACGCCTGTGCTTTTTTCTTTTCCTGAAAAATTTAAAATTAGTGCCCGTTTCAGGGCATTTTATGTTTACATACAAGGTATGTGGGTAACGATACTATTTATATTAAGAAATAAAGCTTGAATTTACAGGAACTGCAGCAGCCGGAGGTACAGCAATGGTTACAGGAGCATGCCCAGGAGGAGCCTGCCAGGCTTATGCTGCAGGCACACCTGTACCCCGGTATACCGGTGCGCGAGGCCGTGCAGCAGCTACAAGCCAGGCAAAAAGCGCGCTACAAACTACCACAGTGGTACGCTCATCCGGCCGTGCTCATGCCTCCTCCCCTTTCAGTAGAACAAGCCTCTTCAGAAGAAACTGCCCGTTATAAAGCCCAGCTGGTGTATAGGCGTATGACTGAATCAGGTCCGGAAAAATCGAAAGCAGGCATGCTTGCCGATCTTACCGGTGGCATGGGTTTGGATAGCTGGGCCTTCAGCCAGGTATTTGACAAAGTGCATTATGTAGAGCAGCAGGAGGAATTAACAGCCCTGGCCGCCTATAATTTTAAGCAGCTCAATTCCACCAATGTGGAGGTACATACGGCAGAGGCCTCTTTTTTTCTGCAGCAGTTGCAGCAGCCACTGGAGGTGCTTTACCTCGACCCTGCCCGGCGCGATGCTGCCAGAAATAAAGTGGTGCTGCTTTCAGAATGTCAGCCCGATGTAGTCAGTCTGCTGCCGCTACTTCTACAAAAGGGCAGGCAGGTGTGGGTAAAAGCATCGCCCATGCTGGATATTAAAGGGGCCATGCAGGAGCTGGGCCAGCAGGTGCAGGAGGTTCAGGTAGTAAGCCTTAGGGGCGAAGTAAAAGAACTGCTCTTTCGCATAGAAGCCAGCTTACAGCCAGATCCACTCATTACAGCCGTAAACCTGGGTGCCGAAGGAGAAATGGAAAACTTTAGCTTCCGTTACAGCGAAGAAAGTACCGCCGCTCCGGCCGTTGGTATGCCACAGAATTACCTGTACGACCCGGGAGCTGCTTTACGCAAAGCAGGTGCCTTTAAGCTGCCGGCAATACGTTTTAACCTGCAGAAGCTGCACCCCCACAGCCACCTCTATACTGCTCCGCAACATCTCCCCAATTTTCCGGGACGGACCTTCCGGCTACTGGAACTGGTGAAAGCGAATAAAAAGGCCCTGCAGAAACTGCTGCCCGGGGGACGGGCGCATCTGGTGGTGCGTAATTTTCCTCTGAAAGCAGAGGTGCTGCAGCAAAAACTGGGACTGGCAGAAGGAGATCCCCACTACCTGTTTGCCACTACCCTTGCAGATGGGAGGCCACAATTGCTCCTGTGCGAAAGGATCTAGCCTGCTGAAAGGCTTTTATCTGTTCTTTATCTTCTTCATCAATAGTGTGGTGTGCTCCGGAAAATAGATGCTGCCACACCTGGTGTCAGAACAGCTGCAGGAAAAAAAATTAACATATACCGCTACTGTTAGTTATTCTATTTATCAGTTTCTGATAGGTGGTATGCAGGGCAGGAGTAGTAGAGTTTTTTGAATTATCCCTAAGAACTTGATGTAACAACAACCGTATAGAGCACTATAAAAGTATTTTTTTACTACAACCCCTTTTTTCATGAGCGCTATAGCAAACTTTATTGGCGGGCTTGCCGGAGCAACCGCTGTTACTCTGGTGAATGAGTCAGTACGGCAGTTTATGCCAGATGCACCCCAACTTCAGTTATATGGCATACGTGCAGTGCGTCAGATATTCAACAAAACAGAAGCTGATATGCCAGACCAGGAAGAACAATATGGCATTGCCATGAGTGGTGAGCTGATGGCAAACGCATCTTATTACAGCTTGGCTGGCCGCAGCACCACCAAAGGTGTATTACTTGGCCTGGCAGCTGGTTTAGGAGGTATTTTTCTGCCAGATAAAATGGATCTCGGCAAAGCACCCAGTAACCAGACCCTTACTACCCAGATTATGACAGTGAGTTACTATGTTTTAGGCGGCGTTGTAGCTGCCAAAGTAACCCGTGCGCTCTCAGGAAAGAAGAAGTAGATTGCACCGCACTTTACGCAACAGCCTCTTGTAACTCACTTACAAGAGGCTGTTGCTTTTTGTAAGGCATAACAGAAACAGCCAGCTGCCCCGGAATACTGGCAGCAAAACCCCGCCCATAAAATAAAATCAATGCTGTGTTTAGCCGAACTACCAATAGGCTTATAAAACCAGAACATCACCGCTGCAATAGAACCGCGAACCTGCAGGCAGCGGTCAGACGGCATAAAAACATTGCTGTTATGCACTCTTTACGGTGCCCAATACCCAAAAAAGCAGCTTCGGCAGCAGATAAAGTAAAACAATGAGCGCTAACACGGGTAGTTATTTATAAGGCTAAATAAACTGTAAAAGACCGTTTGTCAATGATTGCTGATCTAAAGCTGCCTTTCCACCCTTTTTTATATATTGCATGTTATGAAGGCGATTATTCCAGTAGCCGGTGTAGGTTCCCGGCTGCGTCCACATACTCATACCCAACCCAAAGCACTGGTACCTGTTGCAGGCAAAGCCATTCTTTTGCATATCGTTGATATGCTCATTGATAATGGCGTACAGGATCTGGTATTTGTAATCGGGTACATGGGTGCCAAAATCAGGCGATTTATTACCACCCACTACCAGGATCAGGATCTGCGGATAGAGTTTGTGCTGCAAGATCCGCGCGAAGGCATTGGCCATGCCCTTTACCTGGCCCGGGATACCTTTCAGCATGAAAAAGAAATCATGATTGTGCTGGGTGATACGATCGTAAACCTGAATCTTAAGGCATTTACCGAAAGCCCGGACTCAGTATTGGGTGTACAGAAGGTAAGCAACCCCGGAAGTTTCGGTATTGCAGAGCTTGGTCAGGAGGGTTTTATTCGTCGCCTGGTAGAAAAGCCACAAATACCCAAGAGCAATCTGGCGCTGGTAGGCATATACAAAATAGCCGATCCTGCTTTGCTCATAAAAGGGCTGGAGCACATTATGCAGAACGATGTAAAGCACCTGGGCGAATACCAGCTTACCGATGCGCTGATGTTTATGGTGGAGAAAGGCCACCAGATGCGGACCGTGCCGGTAGACAGCTGGTTTGACTGCGGCAGGCGCTCCTCCCTGCTGGAGGCCAACGCTATATTGCTTACCCGTCAGCTAAAGGAAAATCCGCAGAAATATAAGTTTCCCTCTACCATTATCATACCCCCGGTTAGCATCGGCAAAAACTGTAAGATTACCCACTCCATTATTGGTCCTAACGTTGCCATTGGCGATGATGCCATTGTTAGTTACTCCATTATAGAGGATACCATTGTTGGCTCTTACAGCGAATTACGCAATATAATGCTCTCGCACTCCATTATTGGAAACGACACACGTATATTAGGCTTAAGCCAGCAGCTAAACATAGGTGACAACACCGAAATAAATTTTACGGAGTAGCGGAAGATGCATAAAATCAGTGGTACAGGCGGGTTTCTTATGCTGATGCTCCTGGCACTGGCAGGGGCCTGCGGCAGCGGAGGCAATGAGGCATCAGACACAGCACGCACACAATCAGCTTACAAAACTTTTACCTTTAGCAATGGAGAGGTTGAGCAGATATTGCAGGTGCGATGGTACAACGATACAGCCGTGAGTTTTGTGCTGGAGCACCACCAGGGCAACTGCAATTACACCCTAAGCGGTGATGCTGTAAACCCTTACATTAGCTACGATCCCGAAACCGATACTGACGAAAGCACCGGGGAGCTCTACTGGATAGATATTTACCTCTACAACAGGGACAACTGCCGCATGGCCCTGCGCATTGCCCAGGATACTACTAAGGCCCAGCTCCAGCTATCTAACTGCGCCGCCTCCCCCACCTGCGCCCTGGAGAGTGCCGGTGTACTGCGAAGGGAGCTATAAACCTTCAATCAAGATTTTGAGTGGAGGGTAAAAAACAAACATGAGTCATCCCGAATTTTATTTAGATTGATTCCTTAATAAAAAAGGCTCTGGAAAAACATCCAGAGCCTTTTTTGTATTCTAGGGTCAGTATTTGCGAGGAGGTACGAAGAAGCAATCTGGCATCTACACGCATAGAAGCCAGATTGCCACACTCCGCTTCGCTACGTTCGCAAAGGATGTACTGCTGATAAAAACGGCCTCTGCAGATCTGCAGAGGCCGTTTTTATAGAAATCTTACTTACTAGAAAATTTGGGATGACTCATGTTTTGCTTTAGCGGTTAGCCGGTGCTTATTTCTCTCGGCCCGCTACAAAAGTCTCATCGGGTTTAACGATGGTTACTTCTTTCACATTCAGCTTCTTGTTTTCTATTTTCTTATCATGCTCCAGCACTTCCGGCGGCAGGCTTTCCTTTACCGCCTGAGAATACGACATAGGCGATGGCTTGTTTTGCAGCAGGCTTTCTTTCAGGGGTTCTGCTTCTTCGGCGTCTGTAATCATCGATACCCACATATTTTCAGTTTGTAAATGCTTTCTGGCAGCGGCATTTACCTCCTGCAGGCTAATTCTTTCAAGCGCCTTGTCCATTTCACCTACATAGTCGTTCAGGCCATAAAACTTAGAGTCCAGCAAATAGCCCAGCCGGCGCTCAGGGGTTTGGGTGTAAAGCTTCATGTAGCTGCGCAGAAACTGCTTGGTCAGCTCAAATTCTTCCTGTGTCAGGCCCTGGTTTTTCACCCGGTCAATTTCATCGAGCGCCATGCGCAGCGCGAAATGGGCATGGCCCACCTGCAGGTCCTTCATTTCGGGGTATTGCGATTTTAAGCTGTAAGCCGTTTGCACCGGGCGTATCCAGATGCTGAAGTAGTTGGAGGAACGGGGAAAGCCTGTGGTGGGCAGCATATTACTACCGCCGGCTTCATACCACTCGATGTAGGTATAATCGCCATAGTTCATAGAGCGCTGCTCCCGGATAAGCTGGTAGAGCCTTGAGTAAGATTTGCGGTGCTCACCCAGATAAGAATTAACAATGAGCATGGCAGGCCAGTCTTTGGAAGCCCGGTTGATGGAGAGCGGATAACCGGTATAAATGGCAGTGCCCAGAGATTGTGGCTTGGCTACCAGCTGTACCTGGATGCCATTGGGCATAGCAGGTGCGGCCGGGGCCGGAATGGCAGGCTTTGTATTGGGCAGCTGGTTGATATCTGCTTTTAGTTTTGCCAGAAAGGGCTTGGGATAGTTGCCAGCAATGCCAATCATTACATTATTGCGGGTAAAGAAGTTTTTATAGTGGTTTTTCACATCCTCCAGCGTAATGGCTGCCAGGCCCTCGGAGGTGCCCCACTTCATGTGCTCATAATTGGTGCCTTTGTAAAGCTGTGCTTCCAGGGCCATTTTACTGTAGTCTTCGTCAGAAGAAGATTTGATCACCTGATCCACAAAGTTTTTCACATTACTCCTCACCCGGTTAAAATCAGATTCGGCAAAGGATGGGTTCAGCAAAACACCTTTGAAGATCTCATAAAACCTGTCCAGGTGGTCGCGGTGTACCTCGAAGGTAAGCGTGGTCATCTCTTTATCAGTAAAGGCCGAGTACGTGGCAGCCCAGGGGTACAGTATATCTTCGATCTGGCTTTTGGTATGGGTTTGGTTGCCGGTTTGGGTAAGTACCTGTGCCGTTAGGTTGGTGAGTCCCTCCTTGCCTACAGGATCGGTTATGGAGCCGTTGCGGAAAGAGAGCTTTACCACCACCGAAGGCGTTTCGGGCAGGGGTAGCTCTACTACCTCCTGTGCCTGTGCAGCAAGGCCGGTGGCCAGTAAGGCCATCAGGCTAATTATATATATTTTTAGATGTTTCATGCTCTTATAATGTTTTAATACGTCTACTCGAGGCTGTTTTACTGCTTAAAAGGAGAATCACTATCAGGAGTAATGGTGCTGATGGTGAGATTATCACTCACAAAGTATTTTTTTACAGCTGCCTGGATATCCTGTGGGGTAATCTGGTTGTAGAGGGTGTACAGTTTATTGATATCCGATGGATTTCCGGTGAGCCAGGTAATTTCCGACAAGGCTTCGGCAATGCTTCCCGGGCTGTCGATGCCCATGGCAAAGTTGTAGCGGAACCTGGATTTTGCCTCCTCCAGCAGCTTTGGATCTGCGGCCTGCTTTTTATACTGCTCCACCACCCCGTCAATTTCAGATTTTACATAGCCCAGGTCATCGGCCTTAAGCAGCTGGGTGGAGATGCTGAACAGGGACGGATCCCGTGTATCGTATCCGTTGGCGCTGATGAAACGTATTTTTTGCTCATCTACCACCAGCTTTTTGTAAATAGGCGATTTTTGAGAGAAAGCAATGGCAGCAAAAAGATCAAGTGCTGCTTTGTCTTTACTTTCAATGCTGAATCCAGGTCCTTTGTAGTTCAGACTTAGGGTTGGTGGGTAGTTGGCATTTTGCACATGTGCAAAGCGGGTTTGCTTTTGCTCGGGCTCTGTTGGTATTTTGGGTTCATAATTTCCCTGCTCCCAGTTGCCAAAATATTTTTGTGCCAGGTTATTTACCTGCTCGGTTTTTACATCTCCTACCACAATAATGGTGGTATACTCCGGCCGGTAAAATCTATCATAAAACTCCAGCGAATACTCGTACTGGTTAGGCATGTCTACCACATCATCCCAAAAGCCAATGGTAGTATGTTTGTAGGTGTGGTCGGTAAAGGCTACATCGTAGGTTTTTTCATAGAGCATCATGGCCGGGCTGGAAAAGCTTTTGGTATACTCGCCTTTTACCGCACCTGCTTCCACCTTAAAATCAGCTTCAGAGTATTTTAGTGCCATAAAGCGGTCGGCCTCCAGCTCAAACATTTTTTCCAGCATACCGGCATTGCCCGTCATATGGTATTCGGTACGGTCCCACCAGGTATTGGCGTTGGCAGAGGCGCCGATGCCTTTGAGCACATCACTATACTCCTGCTTGGAGTATTTATCGGTGCCCCGGAACATCATATGCTCAAAAAAGTGCGCAAAGCCAGACTTCCCAGGCTCCACTTCTTCGCGCGAGCCAACACGCACCACTATATAAAAAGCCGCCAGCCCCGGGCTGTTGTAGGGAACGGTTACTACATTGAGTCCATTTGCCAGCTTTTTCTGGTTAATCTTATAGGGAAAAACATCCGTATTTTTCTTTTGTCCTACTGCTGCTAATTGCATAAATAGCAATAAGAGTAGCATTAAAGAGGAAATTTTTGACATCTTGAGTTGAAATAAATGGTTTTGGTACCAAAATAATAAATTATATGTAATAAAGAGAACGGATGGTATGAACGGATATTTTTGTCCATAACTGGTAAAACCATGTGGTAGCAGCCTTGCTTTAGTTATTCCTGTGCAGGCGTAAGCTATAATTTCTGCCCCTCCCCTAAACAATTCTGCCTTTTTCTAATTTTCCATTAACACATCAGCCCCTGAGGCAGATGATAGGATCTGTTGCACTCAAATTTTTTTATCGCACTTAAACCCTATAGCCATGACTGCTCGTCCGCTACGTGATATTCTGTTCGTAGACATCGAAACTGTTGCTGCTGCACCTTCCCTGGAGGAGATGAATGATCAAATGCGGCAGGCATGGGAAGGTAAGGTAGATTATATCGACTGGTCGGAAGAAGAAGTAACCCCCGGTGAATTATTTGAATATGAAGCCGGCCTATACGCCGAGTTTGGCCGGATCGTGAGTATTTCTGTAGCTTACTTTTACGAAAAAGATGGCGGTGCGCTGGAGCTGCGGGTAAAAACCTATGCTTCGGTAGATAATGAGCCCTGGCTCCTGAAGCAGTTCATGCAGCTGCTCAACGATCGTTTTGATCAGCGCAGCCTGCGCCTGTGCTCCCACAATGGCAAGGAGTTTGATTTTCCATACCTCTGCCGCCGCATGCTGGTGCACTGCATTCCTATTCCCGAAGCACTAGACTTTGCCGGCAAAAAACCCTGGGAGGTGCCCCACCTTGATACCATGGAAATGTGGATGTTCGGTAACCGCAAGTACACCATTTCCCTGCAAACACTCACTGCTCTTTTTGGCATCCAGTACGAAGCACATCCCGATGGCGACGAGATCAACCGTCTATTTTACGAGGAAGGCCAGGAGGGTTTGGATGCCATTGTGCTCCACAGCCAGCAGGATGTAATTGCCACCGCACAGGTTTACATGCGCTACCGCTGTCAGCCCCTGCTTAAGCCGGAGCAGATTGTGGTGGTGTAGGGAGTAATATGCTAATTTTTTAATGTGACAATGTGCTAATGACCAGCTGCGTGTTTACTGCTGGCTGAAGCCAAGCCTGCCAGTTTGAATTTACCCATGTTAAAAAACCTGGCTATAAATACTGGCAGCACTATCTAAATATTTATGAGCAGTCTATCTTAAGAAATAAATAACCCTCCTTAAAATTTTTCTTAAAACTCCTGCGTCTTTTCAGCCCAGGCTCCGTCGTACTGTTGAAATTAAATCAAACTTATATTTACGATAGAACCATGGAGCCAATTCTTTGCTATTCCACCAGAAACAGACAGTGCAATCCTTTCGAAGGCAGAAACGGAACTGAGGCAGCACAACCAGCAACTGGTAAATGGAGCCTGTTCCTGTACTTTCTGCTGATGCTACTGCCCCTCCTGCTGAGCCTGTAGCCTGTTTTTCAAAAACCTATAAATCTGTACGCTGTGTTCAAAACAGCCCCCTTAGTGACTCTAGTCTATTTTTAGTACTTTTGACCTAGTCCTTATTTCATCACAATGATAGAAGTAAAACCTATGCTGCCCGAACATACTGGGGCAGTGCTGAAGATTTATGAAGAAGGCCTGGCAACAGGCCAGGCAACCTTCAATACAGTAGTGCCCCTCTGGGAGGAGTGGGATCAAAACCACCACACCCACAGCAGACTGGTAGCCCTGTTCAACGATGAGGTGGTGGGCTGGGTGGCACTTTCACCAGTCTCGGCCCGCCACTGCTACCGGGGCGTTGCCGAGTTTAGTATTTACATCAGCGCCAACCACAGAGGCAAAGGCATAGGCGATTTGCTGATGGAGCACATGATTGCTGAAAGTGAAAACAACGGCATCTGGACCCTCTACTCTGCTACTTTTGCTATAAATACAACCAGCATTGCACTTCAGAAAAAATGGGGTTTTCGGGAAATTGGCTATCGCGAAAAGATTGCACAGCTAAATGGTACCTGGCGCAATACAATTCTGCTGGAGCGGCGCAGTGATAAATTCTAAATAAGCAGGAGCGCTATCAACACCCAACTAAACTTACATCCACTCCGCCACAGCCCTATTTTTTATTAATTTGGTGGCTGTATGCTCAACCGACACCTAAGCGGAAAGCTTCAGCAGGAAGTATTGCTGGAGGTAAAAAATCTGCAAACCCATTATAAAACTCCCGGAGGTATAATTCGTGCCGTAGATGGGATCGACTTTAGTATTCACAAGGGCGAAACCCTGGGAATAGTGGGCGAATCTGGTTCCGGTAAATCGGTTACAGCCCTAAGCCTGCTGCAGCTGCTGGGCTCCCAGGGAAAAAATGCAGAGGGCCAGGCCATCTTTCAGTCGCGCCTGCTGGGGCCAATAGACCTCTTGAAGGCTACTTCTGAGCAAATGCGGCAGATCCGGGGAAATGAGATCTCTATTATTTTCCAGGAGCCTATGACCTCCCTCAACCCGGTATACACCTGTGGTAACCAGGTAATGGAAACTATTCTGCTGCACCGCCGCGTAAGCAACAGCGAAGCCAGGCGGCAAACCATGGCTCTTTTTGAGCGGGTGCAGCTGCCAAACCCCGAGCGTATTTTCAAGGCCTATCCGCACCAGCTTTCCGGCGGGCAAAAGCAGCGCGTCATGATCGCCATGGCCCTTTCCTGCGATCCGCAGCTGGTCATTGCCGACGAGCCTACTACGGCGCTGGATGTAACGGTACAAGCATCCATCCTGAAGCTGATGGCCGAGCTGCGCGATGATATCAATACAGCCGTGATGTTCATAACGCACGATCTGGGCGTAATTGCCGAGGTAGCAGACCGGGTAATGGTGATGTGGAACGGCAAAGCTGTAGAAGAAGCAGATGTGCTGGACATCTTCAGCCGGCCCAGGCACCCCTACACCAAAGGCCTGCTGGCCTGCCGCCCGCGCCTGGACATGACACTGAAGGTCTTACCCACCATTACAGATTTTGTTGCGCACGATAGCAGCGGCCAGCTGATTGAACGGCCCGATGCCCGTTACCACTCAGTAGGTGAAGCCCTGCTGATGAACGTAGAGACAACAGAAGAAATTAACCAGCGCCACCTGCAGGTATTAAAAAATACCAGGCCCCTGCTGGAAATCAGGGATCTGAAGGTAGAGTTTGACGTAAGCCAGAATCCCTTTAAGCGGCAGCAGGGCAAGGTAACTGCGGTAGATGGCGTTAGCTTTAAAGTATATCCGGGCGAAACCCTGGGGCTGGTAGGAGAATCTGGCTGTGGCAAAACTAGCCTGGGCCGCAGTATTCTGCGCCTTACAGAACCCGGCAGCGGCGAAATTATCTTCGACGGACAAAATATCCTCAGCCTGAAAGGACGCGATATGCGCCTGCTGCGGCGGCAGATGCAGATTATCTTCCAGGACCCTTACGCCTCCCTCAACCCGCGGCAAACCATTGGCAGCGCCATTATGGAGCCCATGCAAATCCATAAGCTGCAGCAAAACGACAGGCAAAGGCGGGAGCGGGTTATGTACCTCCTGGAACGCGTAGGCCTGCAGCCCGAGCAGTTTCACCGCTATCCGCATGAATTTTCCGGCGGACAGCGCCAGCGAATCTGCATTGCCCGAACATTAGCCTTAGAACCGCGGTTTATTATTTGCGATGAGAGTGTATCGGCGTTGGATGTATCGGTGCAGGCACAGGTGCTTAACCTGCTCAATGAGCTGAAAAACGATTTTGGTCTCACCTATATTTTTATTTCGCACGATTTGTCCGTGGTGAAATTTATGGCAGACCGTATTATGGTAATGCAGGGCGGCAAAATTGTAGAGACAGGTTATCCTGAGCAAATGTTTGAGCATCCACGCGATGAATATACCCGTTCGCTGATCAAAGCAATACCAAGAGGAGACCTGGAAGACATCCGCAAAGCTCAGCTGGCCCGCATGCTGGCCAGAAAAGCAGGGTGATGGTATTTTTCTAGCATATGCTTAATTATGCTGTAACAAGCTGTAACAAGCAGTGTTAACTAAGCATATTAAGGTAGCTATGCCCAACGAGATCCCCCTTGGAGAAGGCGGGACGCGCAGTCGGGTTGGGGGATTGAATGCAGTTTAAACATGAACAGTAACTCCAACTACAATAAGAAGCTAAAACCACTCGCAAGATACCTACGAAGTGATAGTACCTTGGGTGAAGTTATTCTGTGGGATGAGGTACTAAAGGAGAGAAGGTTTTACGGTTATCAATTCAATAGGCAATATGCTATAGAAAATTTTATCGTAGACTTTATCTGCAGAAAGTTAAAGCTTATTGTGGAGGTTGATTGACGTTCACATCAATTTAAGATAGAAGAAGATATTAACAGAGATAGAAAGTTGCAAAACTTAGGCTACGAAGTTATAAGGGTGAGCGAATGGGAAGTAAAGCATGATCTTAATAATGTTGTAAGAACACTAGAGAGCTTTTTGCCTGAAGAACCTATAAGTTAGTAAGATAGCTATCAATCCCCCAACCCGACTGCGCGTCCCGCCTTCTCCAAGGGGGATCTCGTTGGGTATAGCTATTTTAAGACAAAAGGTGCAAATGATATTAGAAAGTAAATTGAGTCATAATCAGCTAAAAACAAGGCTTCCCTTCAACAGAAGCTTTTTATTAATATATTTCAGAAGACTAACCACAAGGTTAGAATCATAATCCCTAACCGGATTTTTTAGACTATGAGTAAAGCCAAAGAACCAAAAAGAAGCAAGTCCGGCGACAACGGACCTAGTAAAGAAGAAGTTTACCGCATGAAGGATCGCATCCGCGACCTGCTGGACAAAAACCGGTCCCGTGCGCTTGCTACCAAACACATCATCCGTAAGCTCGATCTTAAGAGCCGCAAGCAGCTCGATGCCATGGAAAGTGCCCTGCACAAGCTGGTAAAGGGAGGCGAGGCCGAAATGACCCGTAATGGCCAGTTCCGCACTAAACTAGGCGCGGAGGTGATTGAGGGAAGGGTGGATTTTGTGAATTCACGCTATGCCTTTATAATATCGCCAGATACCCAGCAGGATGTAATGGTAAATGCCAACCGTCTGAAGAATGCACTGGATGGCGATACGGTAAAAGTGCAGCTGTATGGCGCGGCAAAAGGATCGGACAAACGTCCTGAGGGCGAAGTAGTAGAGATTGTAAAGCGTGGCCGTACCCAGTTTGTAGGTCGTATACAGCTTTCCAAAGGCTTTGCTTTTGTGGTAGCCGACAGCCGCAAAATGCACTCCGACATCTTTGTAAAGCCTGGTGATACCATGGATGCGCAGGACAACGACAAGGTAATGGTAGAAATTACCCAGTGGCCCGACCGCAACCGTAATCCCGAAGGTAAAGTAGTACGGGTGCTGGGGCAGGCTGGCGAGAACGAGGCCGAAATTCACTCCATCATGGCAGAGTTTAACCTGCCTTTTGAGTTTGAAAAGGGTGTGAACACCCAGGCAAAGCGCATTAAGGATGATATTACCGAAGAAGAAATTGCTAAACGCCGCGATTTCCGGGATGTTACCACCTTTACCATAGACCCGGCCGATGCCAAGGATTTTGACGATGCCATTTCGCTGCGCCTGCTCGATAACGGCAACTATGAAGTTGGTATCCACATTGCCGATGTAAGCCATTATGTAAAGCCAGGCACCGTGCTGGACAAGGAGGCTATTGAGCGGGCCACTTCGGTATACCTGGTAGACCGTACCATCCCCATGCTGCCCGAGCGCCTCTCCAACGAACTGTGCTCGCTGCGCCCCAATGAAGAGAAACTTACTTTCTCGGCGGTGTTTGAGCTCGATAAAGATGCCGTGATCCGCGATGAGTGGTTTGGCCGCACAGTAATCTACTCAGACAGGCGTTTCTCTTACGAGGAGGCCCAGGAACGAATTGAGAGCCTGCAGGGAGATTTTGCCCGCGAGCTTACCATCCTGAATACACTTGCGCTGAAGCTGAAGAGTGACCGCTTTGCCCGGGGTGCCATTAACTTTGAAACGGTAGAGGTAAAATTCCGTCTCGATGAGCAGGGGCGCCCGCTGGAGGTAATTCCAAAAGTGCGCAAAGATGCCCATAAGCTGGTGGAAGAGTTTATGCTGCTGGCCAACAAGCGGGTAGCCGAGTGGGTGTACCAGCGTGGCAAAAGAGGCAGAGGTGAGTATACTCCACCAACCTATGTATACCGGATACACGATGCGCCGGATCCGGAGAAGCTGGAAGGTTTCTCAGCTTTTGCCCGCAAATTTGGCCATACCCTAAGTACTGATGAAGATGCCGTTTCCAACTCGCTTAACAAGCTGATGCTGGATATTCAGGGTAAGCCGGAACAGAACGTGCTGGAAACCCTGGCCATCCGCAGCATGGCCAAGGCTAAGTATTCAACTGAGCCGGAGGGGCACTTTGGCCTTGCATATGACCATTACACCCACTTTACCTCCCCTATTCGCCGTTATCCCGATGTAATGGTGCACCGCCTGCTGCAGCACTACCTCGATGGTGGCAAAAGTGCCGACAGAGATAAGTATGAGAAACTTTGCCAGCACAGCTCCGACCGCGAAAAACGGGCTGCCGATGCCGAACGCGCCTCTATCAAGTACAAGCAGGTAGAGTTTATGAAGCTGCAGGACCCGGAAACCATCTGGAATGGTGTGGTATCTGGCGTAACAGAGTGGGGCGTGTATGTAGAGATTGTGGAAACCCGCTGCGAAGGGATGGTACGGCTTTCGGACCTGAAAGACGACTTCTATCAGTACGATGACCAAAACTACCGCATCGTTGGCAAAAGCAATAAAAAGATTATTACTTTGGGCGATAAAGTACAGGTGAAGGTACTGAACACCGACATTGATCGCCGCACCATTGATCTAGAACTTGTTGAACACCAACGATAACATCCGCTCACTGCAGGAGTTAACTCACCTGCTAAGCCAGACAGTAGAAGAAGCTCGCTACGGGCAGGAGCCACTGTCGCTCTACGAACCTATCCGCTACATTATGTCACTGGGGGGCAAACGCATTCGCCCCCTGCTGACGCTGCTGGCACACCAGCTTTGGCAGGATAATCCCCAGCCGGCGCTGCAGCCGGCACTGGGGGTAGAGGTATTTCATAATTTCAGCCTGATGCATGATGATATCATGGATAAAGCACCCCTACGCCGGGGCAAACCCACGGTGCATGCCCGCTGGAATGACAGCACTGCCATCTTAAGTGGCGATGTAATGCTGGTAAAAGCCTACGAACGCATGATGCAGGTACCCGATAGCCTGCTGCGCCCCGTGCTGGAGAAATTCAATAAATGTGCTGCCGAGGTTTGCGAGGGCCAGCAGCTGGATATGGAGTTTGAAGATCAGCGGGGAGTAAGCGAAGAAGCCTACCTGGACATGATCAGGCGTAAAACTGCTGTATTGCTTGGCTTTAGCCTGGAGCTGGGTGGAATTGTTGCCGGTGCAGATGCAGAAGCCTGTCGCCATTTATATGACATGGGCATTAACATGGGCATTGGTTTTCAGCTGATGGACGACCTGCTGGATGTATATGCCGAGCAGGAGAAGTTTGGCAAACAGGTAGGCGGCGATATTATTGCCAACAAAAAAACCTATTTGCTTATAAACGCCCGCCAGCGTGCTGTCGGCAGCGATGCACAGGAGCTTAATAGCTGGCTGGAGCAGCAGCATTTCGATGCCACCGATAAAGTGACTGCCGTTACTGCCCTCTACGACCGCCTGGGCATTCGTTCGCTTACAGAAGCCAGAATAGATGAGTATTTTCATAAAGCCTTTGCAGCCCTGGAAGCATTACCGGCTCCCGAAGCGCGCAAGGCTCCCCTGCGCCAGCTTATGCAAGCCCTTTCCAAGCGAGAAAAATGATTATTAGTATTACAGTTGTTCTGATCCTGATTATCTCTGCTGTGAGTATTTATGCTTTCCAGCAGCCGGATTTTATGCAGAAGATGATTTTTCATCCTTATATGGTGAAGCATCGGAATGAATGGTACCGCTTTTTAAGCAGTGCCTTTGTGCATGGCAGCTGGATGCACCTGATCTTTAATATGTTTACCTTTTACTTCTTTGGCGAAGCAGTAGAGCGGTATGTGCTGAAGCCCCGTTTCGGATCGGAACTGGGTGGCCTTTATTTTGTGCTGCTCTTTGTGGTAGGCGTAATTGTAGCCCATATTTCTACTTATAAGAAGTATGCCGATGCTGCTTACTACCGCTCGCTGGGGGCCTCGGGTGGTGTATCGGCAGTGGTGTTTGCCAGTATTATGTTTTACCCGGCAAACGATTTGTGCCTATACGGTTTTATATGTATACCCGGCTTTCTACTGGGCCCGCTTTACCTCATTTACTCCTACTACCAGGGCAAACGCGGCACCGACAACATCAACCACGAAGCACACCTTTATGGCGCACTGTTTGGCATCCTGTTCAGCATTATAGTAGATACTTCGGTGGTTGGCCGGTTTATCGATCAGGTAGTAACCTATGTATCGCAGTACCAGCTTTAAGCTGATACAACCCTTGGACAGGAAGAGCACCTCTGCATAAGTGCTAATTTTATTCAAACGTATATACGCAAGCCACCCTGCATGAAACTTAAGCACATACCACAGTTACTCGGTTTTAATAAAAAGGCTAAACGCTATGGCTATGTGGTGAAGGAATTTAACCTGCAGGACTACGGCCTGCTGCGCTATGCACAGTGGCAGCACCCAAGCGAAACGCCAAAGGAAATAAGCCGCCAAATGGTAGAGCAGCATAAGCAGTTTATACAAGAGGGCGATTTTTGCATCGATATTGGCGCCCACACCGGCGATACCACCCTGCCCATGGCACTGGCAGCGGGCACTACAGGATTAACGCTGGCGCTGGAGCCAAATCCCTATGTTTTTCCGGTGCTGGAGAAAAACGTCCGTCTCAACCGCGATAAGACCAATATTGTACCCCTGCTGGCAGCGGCTGCACAGGCAGATGGAGAAATGGAGTTCGAATACTCCGACGCCGGCTTCTGCAACGGAGGGCGGCATGAAAACATCAGTGTGTTAACCCATGGCCATGTCTTTAAGCTATCCGTCTGGGGCATCGACATTGCCCGCGAGTTGCAGCAGGATTTTGCTCCCTGGTTGCCAAAGCTTCGTTTTATCAAGACAGATGCCGAAGGCTATGACCTGTATATTTTGCAGACGCTGAAAGATATCATCAGCACATACAGGCCCTATATCAAGTCAGAGGTATATAAAAAGTCTTCTGCTACGTACCGCCAGCAGCTGCTGAGCTTTATGAAGGAGATGGGCTATTCAGTTTACCACATTGGGGAAGAGCCTTTTACTACAGATATTGAAGTAACAGCCGCTAATGTAATGGACTGGCAGCATTATGATATATTCTGTATACCTCCTAAAGGATCCCGTCCGGCATAGTATGCAGACCGGAAATTTCCGGAGCAGTACCCGTATGGCCGGTCGGCGAATGCATTGAAAAAAAATCTATCTATAAAGGCATCATACCCTATGAATCCCCGCCACCTGAACATCCTGATTGTTGTGCTATACGCCATTGCAGCCCTTTGTTTGCTGGGAATGGGCAGTGCGCGGGAAAAGCTGCAGGCTTACCAGGCAGCGGAGCAAACCGAGTTGCAGCAGGATGGCCCTGCGGAACAAACCCAGGTACAGGAAATAGCAAAGGCTCCCGAAGAGCAGGAGCTGCAAGGCAGACTCAACCTTTGGCAGATCATAGCAGTCTGCTTTTTTGCCACGGCTTCCTTACTGCTGGTACTGAAAGATAAGCTGGTAAAGAAAAAGCCCCGGGCACAGGAGGAGTAGCATCAGCATTTTGCAACGGCTCAAGCCATTGTAGTCCAGGGTCTCACCCGGACCTGAAATATCAGGAAGAATGGGTTTAATTTTCGCTCCTTAGGTGCATCACCTCTTTTTCGGGCAGGCTGCGGCGCAGGTACAGGTCGTTAGGCAGGAATATGCGGAAAGTACAGCCATCGTTATTGCCAGAAGATTCCAGGGTAATATAACCGCATAGACGCTCTACAATAGAAGCCACAATGTAAAGGCCCAGGCCGCTGCCCTGCGATTTTTCATGGCCCCGGTAGTACATATCGTATATCTTCTCCTGTATTTCAGGGTCTATGCCCGGTCCATTATCGGCTACGCTGATTAAAACCCCGTTGGTTTGTTCCTGTACCGATATGCGCAGGCGCGGCTCTGAGTTGTTGCGGAATTTAATGGAGTTGTCAATCAGGTAAAACAGAAAACCCCGGATCAGCTTTTCGTCGGTTGTGAAAGCAGTTTCTTCTTTTATATTGATGTCTACCAGCACCCCATGCTCGCGAATTGATTTTTCAAAGCTAAGGAGGGTATCTTCTATGACTGCCTGAAAATTGATGGGTGCCAGGCTTAGGTCTTCCTGCTTTACTTTTGTAATGGCAATGAGCTCGGAAAGGGTAAACTCCAGGTGATTGGCACGCTCGCCCAGCAGCTTGATGTAGCGGGTAGAGAGTGGGTCCTGCACTTCCATCTGGGCTACATTGATCAGACCACTAAGCGTAGCCACCGGTCCGCGCAGGTTGTGCGAGGCTTTGTACATAAAGGTCATCAGCTCGCGGTGAATTTTTTCGGAGCGGATCTCAGCCATTTTACGATCTGTGATCGGATAGGAAATGGCCATGTACTTGTAAATATGATTATGCTCGTCGTATACCGGTACTACCGACATATCCACCCAGAAAAATTGGCCATCTTTGGTCCGGTTGCGAATCTCGCCCCGCCATACATAAGCCTCCTGCAGACTAATATACATATTGGTCCAGAAGCTTTTTGGATGATAATCGGAGTTGAGCATGCGCGGATTTTTGCCCAGCAGCTCAGTTCGGGAGTAACCCGAGATATCGCAAAACTTATTGTTAATATCGATGAAATTGCCTTCCAGATCGGTAACGGCCAGCAGTGCAGAGCGGTCGAGGGCCTTTTTGTAGTGGTGCAGTTCGTTGTGTATCCGTAGCTTTTCCTCTTCGGTGCGGATCAGGTCGCTGAGATTGTTGGCAATGACCAGCTTGGCCGGGTGTTCGTTGAAGTGTATCTGGTGAATCACCAGGTCGAGGTATACGATTTTACCTTCATCATTCTTAAAGCGCCATACGCCGGCTTTTTCATAATGCTGGTCAGGCAGCAGGTGCAGGTTCAGCAGATACTGGTCTTTTTCGTACACCAGGGTTTGCAGGGGCTTCATGCGCAGCTCAGACTGGGTGTAGCCAAAAAGCTCCAGGGCTGCATCGTTGAGGGAAAGCAGCACTCTGTCGCGGCTGCTGCAGATCCACATGGGCTGCGGGCTTTCTTCGTAAAGCTTCTGGTAGCGTTCTTCATCGGCCAGCAGGCGCAGGCGCTGACCCTGAAGCTGCTGGTGCCGGGTGCGTAATACCACCATCAGGAGGCTGGCGGTAATAATTAAAAACAAGAGATTGATAAAAGTACTGCCTAAAACCGGCAGATCGGGAAGATACTGCAGCAGAAATGCAGATAAGGTGAACCAGGCAAGTCCGGCCAGAAGATACAGAAAAACAATCTTCTGCGGGCTATTGTCATCTGTAGGATGCTGGCCGCTGGTATGTTGGTGCATAAAGTGCAAACTCCTGTAGGAACTGTTTAGTAAGTTACTAAACTGCAATCGGAATTATAAGAAAATTTTGTGGATACACAAAATAAAAAGCACACAGCGTTCGTTGCTGTGTGCTTTTATATAGATTTTAGCATGTATCTGCGGTCAGGCAGATTAAGCCTCTAATGGTTTTACAGATACGAATGAACGGTCCTTGAAGCCTTTTCTGAACTCCACAGTACCTTCCACCAGTGCAAACAGAGTATGATCTCTGCCAATGCCTACGTTATCGCCGGGGTGGTGCTGAGTACCACGCTGACGAACCAGAATGTTACCAGCTTTAGCAAACTGGCCACCGAAAATCTTTACGCCAAGACGTTTGCTGTGCGATTCACGGCCGTTCTTGGAACTACCTGCGCCTTTCTTGTGTGCCATGGTATTTCTTAGTTCTTGAGGTTACTAATAATAATTGTGTTGATAGAAGGTTTACTTGCTGATGCCGGTAATCTGCACCTTAGTAAAGTTCTGACGGTGACCGTTCTTCTTTCTGTAGCCCTTGCGGCGCTTCTTCTTGAAGACAATTACTTTGTCACCTTTTACGTGGCCCAGGATTTTCCCGGCTACTTTGGCACCAGCTACTGTGGGTGCGCCTACTTCGACAGCGTTGTCATCTCCAATGAGCAACACAGTGCCGAACTCTACGGAAGCGCCTTCTTCGCCTGCCATCAACGGGGCATAAACGAACTGGTCTTGCGTTACTTTGAACTGCTTTCCGGCTATGTCAACAATTGCGTACATTGTACTTGAATTAGGGTATTCTAAAACAGAGGGCAAAGATAAGAAAATGCTTTCAATTTTCAAACCCCTTTTGTCCTTCTGTTGATACCTAAAATCATACCAAACTTATGCACACCGCGCTGTGAATAAATTTTTGAAAAAAATTTCCGGATGTAAGTTCTTGAACATCAGTAACAAAGCGGAGTAAAAAGTGGCTTTTACAAGAATAAAACTTTTCGAATTATTTCATCATTAACCTTCTGTTACTTAATGCGTTATATTCGTGTAGTTACAACTTTACTTTACATAAGGGCAGTTTGAAAAGCGGGTAAGGTTTTTAATATTTGTAAACACACCCCAACATAAAACGGCGGGAAAACCCCAACATCGGCACCCCTGTTCATGTGCCTGTTTTATAAAGTATTTGGTGTAATGTTCTAACAAAAAAAGATCGCAGCATGAGTCGTTTATCAGCAGCAGAAGCAGAAGAGCCAATTTTGAGGGAGAATAAAGATCGTTTTGTGCTGTTTCCCATTCAGCATAACGATATCTGGCAGTTCTATAAAAAGGCCGAAGCCAGCATCTGGACGGCCGAGGAAATAGACCTTAGCCAGGACCAGAAGGATTGGGAAAACCTGAACGACGGTGAGCGCCACTTTATCAAGCATGTACTGGCTTTCTTTGCAGCCTCAGATGGTATTGTAAATGAAAACCTGGCCGAGAACTTTGTATCTGAAGTGCAGTACACCGAAGCCAAGTTCTTCTATGGTTTTCAGATCATGATGGAGAACATCCATTCTGAAACCTATTCTTTGCTGATTGATACCTATGTGAAAGATCAGGGCGAAAAAGACTACCTTTTTAACGCCATCGACACCATGCCCTGTGTAGGCAAAAAAGCACAATGGGCACTGCGCTGGATCAACGAAGGAAATTTTGCAGAGCGCCTGGTGGCCTTTGCTGCCGTAGAAGGCATTTTCTTCTCCGGATCCTTCTGCTCTATTTTCTGGATGAAAAAACGTGGCCTGATGCCAGGCCTTACCTTCTCTAACGAGCTGATTAGCCGCGACGAAGGTTTGCACTGTGATTTTGCCTGTTTATTATATACACAGCATCTTGAGAAGAAACTTTCGCCCGATACGGTGAAGAAGATCATCACTGATGCGGTGGAAATAGAAAAAGAGTTTGTAACCGACGCGCTGCCCGTAGACCTTATCGGCATGAATGCCCGCCTGATGTGTCAGTACATCGAATTTGTAGCCGACCGGCTGCTGATGGAACTAGGTGTCGATAAGGTATATGGTGCAACCAACCCCTTCGACTTTATGGAAATGATCTCCCTGCAGGGTAAAACCAACTTCTTTGAGAAGCGCGTGGGCGATTACCAGAAAGCCGGGGTAATGAACCAGGAAAAAGAAAAACCAAGATTTACGCTGGACGAAGATTTTTAGTGCCCTCTCTCCTCAACCTAAGAGTGCACAATTAGCCGGCGTCCCGGAGGTAACCCCTCCGGGGCATATGCCGGAGTAGCCCCGTAACCTGATAGAAAATAGAGAGTAATACGGCCGAGGTCTGCCAAAGCCCCGGCTCTTTCAACCAAAACTTTTATGTTCGTAATAAAGAGAGACGGAAGACGCGAATCTGTACGCTTCGACAAAATCACAGCCCGCATTGAAAAGCTTTGCGGTGGCCTGGATGCCAATTTTGTAAGCCCGGTAGAGGTGGCCAAAAAGGTGATCAACGGTTTGTACGATGGCGTTACCACGCAGGAGCTGGATAACCTGGCAGCCGAAACATCGGCTTCTATGGCTACCCGCCACCCCGACTACGCTATTCTGGCGGCTCGTATTGCGGTAAGCAACCTGCACAAGGTTACCAGCAGCAGCTTTAGCAATACCATGAAGCGTCTCTACACCTATGTAGATCCTAAAACCAACGAAAATGCTTCGCTGATCAGCAAAGAGGCCTGGAAAGTGGTGAAGGAGCACGCCAAGACGCTGGATGATGCAGTTAAATACGAGCGAGACTTTACTTACGACTACTTCGGCTTTAAAACGCTGGAGCGCTCTTACCTGATGAAGTGCGACGGCAAGATCGTAGAGCGCCCTCAGCACATGCTGATGCGCGTGGCCGTGGGCATTCATATGGATGATATTCCTTCTGTGATTGAGACCTACAACCTGCTGAGCGAAAAGTGGTTTACACATGCCACTCCTACCCTCTTCAATGCAGGTACGCCTAAGCCGCAAATGTCTTCCTGCTTCCTCCTTACCATGAAGGATGACTCTATCGACGGCATTTACGATACGCTGAAGCAATGTGCGCTGATCTCTCAGAGCGCCGGTGGTATTGGCCTTTCTATTCACAATGTACGCGCCACCGGCTCTTACATTAAAGGCACCAACGGTACCTCTAACGGCTTGATCCCGATGCTGCGCGTGTTTAACGACACTGCCCGCTATGTAGACCAGGGCGGCGGCAAGCGCAAAGGTGCTTTTGCCGTATACCTGGAGCCCTGGCATGCTGATATTTTCGACTGGCTGGAGCTGCGCAAAAACCACGGTAAGGAAGAGCTGCGTGCCCGCGACCTGTTTTACGCCCTCTGGACACCCGACCTGTTCATGAAGCGTGTGGAAGAAAACGGCGAGTGGAGCCTTTTCTGTCCGAACGAGTGCCCCGGCCTGGGCGATTGCTACGGCGAGGAATTTGAAAAACTTTACACCAAGTACGAGCGCGAAGGCCGTGCCCGCAAAACGGTAAAAGCACAGGACCTATGGTTTGAGGTGCTGGAGTCTCAGATTGAGACCGGTACGCCTTACATGCTCTACAAAGATGCTGCAAACCGCAAGAGCAATCAGAAGAACCTGGGTACCATCAAGAGCTCCAACCTCTGCACCGAGATCATGGAATACACTTCTAAAGACGAAGTGGCGGTGTGTAACCTGGCCTCTCTTGCCCTGAATAAATATGTTGATTACGATGCCAAAGGCCATCCGTTCTTCAACCACCAGAAGCTGTACGAAATCACCAAGGTAGCCACCAAGAACCTGAACAAGGTAATTGACCTGAACTACTACCCGGTACCGGAGGCGCGTAACTCAAATATGCGTCACCGCCCAATTGGCCTGGGTGTACAGGGCCTGGCCGATGCCTTTATTATGCTGCGCATGCCTTTCGATAGCCCGGAAGCCCGCCGCATGAACGAAGACATCTTCGAAACCATATACTACGGCGCCATGGAAGCCTCTATGGAGCTGGCCCAGAAAGAGGGTCCTTACCAGACCTTTAAAGGATCTCCGGTAAGCAAAGGTATCTTCCAGTTCGATATGTGGGGCATTACGCCTAAGAGCGGCCGCTGGGACTGGATCAGCCTGAAGCAGCAGGTGAAAAAGCACGGGGTGCGCAACTCCCTGCTGGTAGCGCCAATGCCTACCGCTTCTACTTCGCAGATCCTGGGTAACAACGAGTGCTTTGAGCCTTATACCACCAACATCTACAGCCGTCGTACGCTTAGTGGTGAGTTTATTGTGGTGAACAAGCACCTGCTGAAAGACCTTATTGAGTTAGGACTGTGGGATGACAACATGAAGAACCGCCTGATTGCCGCCAATGGCTCAGTGCAGGATATTCCTGAAATTCCACAGAACATCAAAGACCTGTACCGTACCGTTTGGGAAATTTCCCAGAAGTCGATCATGGACATGGCAGCCGACCGTGGTGCCTACATTTGCCAGAGCCAAAGCCTGAACATCCACATTCAGGACCCGAACTTCGGCAAAATGACCTCCATGCACTTCTACTCTTGGAAGAAAGGCCTCAAAACCGGTATGTACTACCTGCGTACCAAAGCCGCTACACAAGCCATTCAGTTCACTGTCGACAAAGCAGCGCTGAATCAGCCCAAAGCAGAGGCCAAGCAGGCTGAGGTAAACAACGAAGACCAAAACCGCTCCGACATGGCCTGCTCCCTGGACAATCCGGATGCATGCGAAGCCTGCGGCAGCTAAGACTCTGTTCTATAATTTTGAGTGTTTATGATGAAGCGATTCCCCCGGTGCGAAAGTGCCGGGGGTTTTGTTAAATTCCCAAATGCTTGATTGAAATCAATAGCAAAAGGCCTATGAAAAAAAAGGCCATACACTACATCAATGTTGGCGCATTGAGGGTGTATGGCTGAATAATAAGCTCTTCCTTAAGGAAAGTTACTAGTGTATTTCTGTATCTTATTAACTAGGGAGAGAGCAATTGGTTCTCCTAAATAGGTGAAATTTCTTTCACCAAAAAAGACCTCTAGTAAGTTTCCTTAAATGTTACAATGGATTGTACTTGTAAGCATTTGTCTATCATGGCATTTCGTTTTACTAAAGTCATCCATTGCGTCTAATGTACTATTTACAGCATTGCTGGATCTTTTGTAAATCAAGTACTATATAACATTTAAGTATTTTCTACATATGAACATATCAGTTAAACTGCTTGCAGAATATGAGCAAGCAGATACTCAACGGAGGAAGGAGATTATAGAAAGACTCCTAAAACCAAAGAGCTACTTAAAGTGGCATGATGTTTTTAGAACAGCTGTAAGAAAGTTCTACTATGAGTGGGGTCAGGATTCTTCTCTTGCTTCAGATTACTTTGATGAGCAGTTAAAGAAGGCTAATAATGAGAATCAACGACAAAGAGTTAGAACTTCTCAAGAGGCCTTTGTTCTGTTTCTTGAACAGAAGCCTTGTTTACCTGATGGAGCTGTACTATTACCACTGAATGAAGTAAAAGGTAAGATGTACTATGCCAATCTAAGTATTTCAGTTGCGCCTGATGTAGTCTTTGAATTTTTCCACAGAGGTAAAATGGTGAGAGGTGGTTATCTTTTCTGTTCTAGTAAAACACATCCAATGGAGGAAGAAGCAATAAAAAGCGCTTCTTATTTAATGTGGAAGCATCTCAATACAACTGGAGAAGCAGTACCAAAATTTTGTTGTACTTTTGATGTAAGGGCAAAATCTCAAAAGGAAGCACCATTAAACTTCAAAAGGTTGGAAGCAAGGATAACATATGCTGCTTCAGAAATTGGACTGTGGGTGAGTTCCTCAACTTAAAGTTCTTAATCATTAATTCTAAAGCGGAGTAGATTCTACTTCGCTTTTTTCTTTGCCTCTGTGACGCAAGGTTGAGTTTAGTAAGTGGTACTTGTACAAATCGATGAATAGCAGCTACATAGAAAACTTTGAATTTAATTATTTGCATAAGCAAAACACATTCTAGTTAGATAGCAGCCAGATTGCTTCTTCCGCTCCGCTCCATCGCAAAGTGAGCCGGTGGTTATAGGAGGCTTATCGCCGGATCTTCTGACTTTTACGAAAGGTGGATAATCTTGAAGAAGGTTGAGTGAGGGTTTTTGCGAACGCAGTGAAGCAATCTGGCCTCTATAAAGCAGAAAGGTTCTACTACCAAAAAAGGGTAGCTGATACCTGGCTCAATAGTTTTAGCTGTGTGGGTAAGGTGGTTATATCGTACATTTATCCCAAACTTCAAACTTCAACATTTCATAGATGCCAGATTGCCGCGGGGCGGCCCCCGCGCTCCTCTCGCAAAAACAGGAGAATTGGCAGTAGAAGTAGCAACTTTGAATACAGGAGTGTAGGCATTAAAAGGAGCAACTGCAAAAACAGAAGTCAAGGCAGTAGAAGGAGTTACTGCAATACAGGGGAGGCACGGCGGTGGTAGGAGCGACTATACAAGCAAGAGAAGTTGCAGTATATTATCACTTAAGGGTATGGGGCACTTACTTGTACCAGTCCTTTGCCAGATCCTGCCAGTAGGGGTTTTGTGCTTCGATGAGGACGACTTTTTTGGCGCGTGAACCTGCCTTTAGCTGCTTTTCCCGTTCCAGGGCTTCTTCGGCAGAATGGTGCTCTTCCCACCAAACCAGCTTATGTGCTTTATACCTGCTGGTAAAGGATTGAGGGTGCAGGCCCGTCTTGTGCTCCTCTATCCTACGCTGCAAATCATCAGTCATGCCTGTATAAAGAACCCGGTTGCTGCGGTTGCTTAGGAGATACACATAATAGGTGGAGTAGGCCATTTGCTATTTATTGTGCCTGACTTTATTGAAAACCTGCCGAAGCGGAAATGTTCTGCATCAAAAGATCAGATTTGGATAGGATGCCCCGCAACAGAGGTAGTTTTTAGGTTTAAACCTGACATGCATCAACAGCCTGTTTCTGATAGATACAGGAATGGTGGAAAGCTGTTTGATTGATGGCATAGCAACTGTTAGTGGTCTGAAAATCTGTTAATTAGCTATATTTGCTTAAAGTAAAGATATAATCCATAAATAGACATGCTGCTGATGTTTTTTTGATTCTTTTGACGTAAGCTGTTGCGCGTGTAATAGATTCTGATTCCCGTAAAGGTATACCAGCCCGGCAGTCGCTAAGTTTATTCAGGTTTTAAATAATCTGAATATGAAAAATTTTACGCTATTGCTGGTTTTGCTTTTTGTTGTGTGTGGTACAGCTTACAGCCAAAAATACATAAATGAGCGGGGAATTAGACTAAAGCCCGGTATTTACAGAACCTTTGAGGAGCTTAAAACCAATAGCCCTTCCATTGCCTGGAAATATGAAACTGTAGAAAAAACTGAGAAAGTAGGCAGCTGGGATTACCCGCATCAGGTATACCGGATCTCCATAGATCATAACGAAGCACAGCAAATTGGCCAGGTTTATGGCTTTTGCGATGGCAACAAGGTATATGTTAGTCCCGAAGGCCCGACGCTTACATCGGAAACTACTTTCCAGCAGCTCATCATTCACGAAGGCCAGTACAGCTGGTTTGAAGGTACCTACTGGAATATTGGCACTCCCATTCACAATCACCAGTCAAAAGTAATGTGGCGTACCAGCAGAGGAAGGGGCATGCCTTCCACCTATCACCTGATCGATATGTTTGCAGGTAACGTAATTTGTGTAAACGATAAAAATATAGAGGCACTTCTTGCCAAATATCCGGATCTGATCGGGCAGTTTCGGGCAGAAAAAAAAGGAGATCGCGATTATGGCTATTATGTTCATGAAATATCCAAGCGCAGTAACCAGGAGCTGAAACTGGCGCATCAGTAGAAAAATCACTCCATAGATAGACTTCATACAATTATAATAAGTTGCTCGCTGGCTTGGGCAAATGATCTTTATTTAAGATTTTAACCCGGGCTTTTCTCTCCCCTTATTTGTACAGGCTCCCTCCAGGCGTAAACCTGGAGGGAGCCTGTATTGCTTTACAAGAACACAGAACAGCAGAAACTGGTGGCTATCCCCTTCAGTAAGCAAACAAAAAAGCTGCACACCCGGAGGCATGCAGCTTATCAGTATAGGCAAATGCAGATTTAAAATAAGTGTGTGTACCTGCTCTTAATGCCTGAAGTAGCTGAAGTAAGTGCCATCTGGTCTGAAGAGCTTTAGTTCCAAAATAGGGTTGCCTGTTATCACATCCACTACCTGGTTTATTTCATAGCGCAGGTTCATGCTGCCTGTATCAATGTCAGTATCTACATCCTGGCTTGTATCGCAGGGGTTGCTAAACTTGCTTCTCCAGAAGTTTTCCTGGAATTGCAGCTGATTGCCGCTGAGCGTTACATTACCGGTGATGTACTCTGCAGAATAGGGAACATTGCAACTACCTACAGGATCATGAGCGAATATAATGGTCCAGATGTAGCTGCCGTCCTGGGCTATTTTCAGACCGGCGCCCGGACGGGGATTCATGGTCAGGGGGTAGCCTGCGCCATGGAACCAGCGGTTTGTAGCCCGATCATACAACTTATCATCCAATGCATAGCCATTTCTAAAGCTTGTCTGATCAAACCACTCTCCAGCCAGTTGCTGTATAGTAGCCTCTCCGGATGTAAGCTTATAAAAGTGATTCATCGGGAAACTGTTGAAGTAGTTTGCTGTGGCAGCATTGGCGTTCAGCCGGGCACCTTTATCGACATAAGCTACCAGGCCCCAGTCCAGGCCGTTGCTGATCGAAGAGTTTTCAATGGAGGCCTTTCCTGTTAAAGCAACTGCTATATTAGCCCGTATGCCCTGATAGAAAGGCACTTCTTTGCTGCCGGCGTACGATACCTCTGTGTAGTGGAGCCTGTTCAGGTCGCTGTTAGAGGAGAATGTAATACCTGCCCAGTAGCCGTTAGCAGATTGGTTGCGGGCTGTAAAGGTAATTTTACTGGCTTCTGTTCCTGTGGCATTCAGATAACCTGATTCTGTTACCCGCATTTCAAGACCTTCTTTGAACTCAAGGGTGGCACCCTCTGCAATCCGCACACCGGATTTGATGTGAAGATCGCTGCTTACATAGTAGCCGGAGCCATCATTGAAGTCAGGCCATACCACATGCTCAGCCTCCTGAATGGTACCGCCGGTTTCTACACCGTTAAAGCCATTGTTGCCGGTAAAGTGAGAGAAGAAGTCGAGCTTGTGCAGCTGGCGGGCCGGTACGTACATAGCACTGCTGCTGTTGTTTTGGAAGTAGTTGTTTTCGAATTTATTCAGCTCAGCCATGCCCATCAGCATCATGCCATAGCCGGCACCATTGGAAAACACAGAGCGGCTTACTTTCAGAGCAGCGCCAGTATGTTCATTTCCGTCCAGCAGCACGTTGGCAGTGGCCTGTGAAAAAGTATCACCAAAGTGGCTGCTGCCGGCGCCATCCACTATTACATAATCCATTTCGTTCAAAGGGCTGTTGCTGGCAATAAGGATGCCTTTCCAGAAGCCTTTGGTGTAGCTTCTGCCGGTAAAGATGATGCTCTTGTCTGTGGATCCATCACTGGCGTTTGCTCCTTTGGCAATGAGCGAGCCCTGCGGCTGAATAGTCAGCCCCTTGTCCTGTTCAAATTCAATTCTTACACCGGGTTTAATGGTCAGTTTAGCCTTAACAGCCACATGAGCGGTTACAATATAATCAGCTAGTGCGTTGTTGGTGAAAATATCTTCGAGCACACGGTCTTCAGTTATGTCTTCGCTGATGATGATGGCAGTAGGCTCCTCCGGATCCTGACCGGGAGCAAGGGCAGTGATCTTCACTTCGTCTGTGGCAAAGCCCAGGGAATTCGTTATTCTAAGCTCCACTAAATATTCACCGGCTACATCGGGCGTAAAGTTGGGGTTATGCATGGTGGCGCCGCTTAAGCTGGCGCTGCTGGTAAGGGGCTGGCTTTTCAAGATCCAGGCATAGGAAAAAGTTTTGCCATTGCCATCTTTGGAGGCAGATCCATCCAGCACCACCTGGGTACCGGCTATTACCTGCCGATCGGCTCCGGCTTTGGCCTCCAGCTTGTTCTGTGGCTGCGGCAGTGGTTCATCTTCTTCACAGGAAAGTACACCTAAGCTCAGGGCCAGAAATAAAAATAGATAGGTGAGTTTGAAAAAAGCATTCATCTCTTTGGTCTCAAATTGTTGATAATAGGGTTAAGGTTCTCAGCTAATTTTTTGCTGATTTACCGGTCAGACCAAAGCCGATGAAAAAGCGTTGCCTGGGACTGTAAAAATTTTTTTTAATCCCTCATCAGCACCTAAACCCCTTTACCAGCCTACCAGACTACTATAATGGAGGAGGCGTCACCATTTATTGATTTTGTTTAATAAAAATATTATCTATTAAACAAAACATTTCTTTTCATGCTAAGTATAACCCTTTATAGCTAAGAAAAATTATTTACTGTTAAACAAATGCACAAGCAATGAAGGGAATTTTCAGAAACATGAACAACCGCTGGAGCAGCCTTTTACTGGCGCTTGCAATGGTGTCTGTGGTAGCCACCAGCTGCGACGACGATGACGATACGCCACAGATTGTGGAACCGACCAATGGAACTGTACTGGAAAGAGTACAGAACGATCCCCAGCTGACCATCCTGGAGACTATCTTGACCATGCCTGAGTTTTCTGATCTGGCTGCAACTGCTGCCAATGACAATGCCAATATCACTGTTTTTGCCCCTACCGATGCTGCTTTTGCAAGCCTCTTAAACACGTTGGGCGCAACTTCACTGAATGATCTGCCCATGGAGGTAGTGCGCGAAATTGTAGAATACCACATTGTGGGACGTCAGCTGATGGCCTCGCAGATTACTGCCGGACAGGTAGCTACTGTGCAGGGCGAGAGCCTTACCGTTACCACCACCGGCGGCGTACAGGTAGATGGTATTGGTGTAACCCAGGCCGATGTGGAAGCCGACAATGGTGTGGTACATAAAATTGGCAGTGTGCTGCTGCCCGCAGAACCACGCGCTGTAGCAGGTACCATTCTGGCACCGGCTTATTTTAACAACAACTTCAGCATACTGGTGCAGGCCCTGCGTACAGCCGGCCTTGTGGATGATCTGCTGGGAGAAGGACCCTTCACTGTTTTTGCACCAACCAACGATGCATTTGCTGCAGCAGGCATTACCAGCCTGGACGGTTTAACTTCAGAAGACCTGCAGCCTATTTTGCTCTACCATGTGGTGAGCGGTGAGGTAATGGCTGCCGATTTAAGTGCAGGTGCCGTTGGCACTCTGGCCGAGGAAGATTTTTATGTGAGCCTTTCTGATGATGGTGTATTCATCAACGGTATGACCGAGGTAGTGAATACAGATGTAGAAGGCTCAAATGGCGTGGTACATGTAATAAACCGTACCCTGATGCCTCCTACCCAAAACCTGGTAGAGATAGTACAGGAAATGGCAAGTGCCGAAGATGGAGCTGAATTCACACAGCTGCTGGCAGCGGTATTGAGGGTAAGCACCGGCGGCGGCGCCAACCTGGCTGAAGCCCTTAGCGGTAACAATGATGATATGGGATACACCGTGCTGGCTCCTACCGATGCAGCCTTCCAGGCAGTTTACGATGCCGACAATGGCATTAACAGCATCGACGATATACCGGTAGCTACGCTGCAGGCAATCCTGCTGACACACGTAATCAGCGGCCGGGTGTTTTCTACCGACCTGATGGATGGCAATGTATCACCGCTGCAGGCTGGTGAAACACTGGTAATTGATGCCGCTACCCCATCGGTAATGGTAGAAGGATCTAATGGGGCTAATATCAATGCCGGAGCCTCTAATGTGCTGGCTACAAATGGTGTTATTCATGTTATCGATGAAGTACTGATGCCCGCAAATTAATCGATTAGGTAAAGGTCAATCCAGGCTAAAACCATGACTTCTGGTCATGGTTTTCCTTTTATTTGCGCTCCTTGCTCCCGGAGGCTGCGGAGGCCACAGCCTCCTAAAACATTAGCGGGCGCCTGTCGTTAAAACAATCAATGCTCCCGTTAGCAGGTTTCCAGGCTTTAAGCTGCTTTAACCGGTGGGCAGGGCAGGAACTAAAAATTGCCTGTAAAAGATTTTGATTAAAAGTTTCCACGTAGTTAATTTGTATCACAAAGCAAATGAAAACCGCTTATCCAATAAACTGCTGTTGCCCTGCTTGTTGTACCAACACAACGAAGGGAACATTATTGGGTTGATTTGACTACGTTCATCACTGAATAATGAAGAGCCCTTCGGATTATCCCGCAGGGCTTTTTTATTTTACTGAATCGAAAATATGAATCAGCATACCGGCACAAATTACCATAGCAATGCCACCTTCAGCCCCTGCTGTTGTTGTGCATGTTGTACCCTTTCGCCGAAGGAGTATTTCTGGTATGGTTGTGCCTAGCAATTGCTAATCCGCTCTACTAGTTTAAAAAAAGCCCTTCGAGCCTTAGATAGCCCGCAGGGCTTTTTTGTTAACCCTAATTATGATTAAATAGAACTTGATATGCGCGAGCAGGAATTTATACAACAACTTTTTGAGCGGAACCAGCGAGCCTTTATTGGCTTTCCGGGTAAGCAGCAGGCCGAAGCAGTGATCGACAGACTGTTTCATTTTTTGTTTACCCCCTACCACGGACGCTTTAGCAGCATAGAGGAAACGCAGCATGAATATCAGGTACTGAAGACTAGTTTTATACAATTGCTGGAGCGCGTAGTGCCTGATGAGGAGTTAAGAACAAATCTTTCAGATGCCTATTTTAACGAACTGCCCCGCATTTGCCAAAAGCTGCTCATCGATGCTGAGGCTATTCTGCAGTTCGATCCGGCAGCCCGCTCGCTGGAAGAAGTGCTGCTGGCCTACCCCGGCTTTTATGCTACTGCCATACACCGGCTGTCGCATGCCTTATATAAGCTAAAAGTACCAGTACTGCCCAGACTTTTTTCTGAATATGCCCACCGACAAACCGGTATCGATATTCATCCGGGCGCTCAGATAGGCGAAGCCTTTGCCATAGATCACGGCACCGGTATTGTAATAGGCGAAACAACCGTTATTGGAAAAAGTGTTAAGATCTATCAGGGCGTTACCCTGGGTGCCCTGAATGTAGACAAGGGCTATTCCGACCAGAAACGCCACCCTACCATTGAGGATAAGGTAATTATTTACTCCGGCGCCACCATTCTGGGGGGCAGCACCATTATTGGCAATAATAGTATTATTGGTGGTAATGTATGGTTAACTTATAGCGTACCCTCTCACTCGGTAGTGTATCATAAAAGCGAAATAAAAGTAAGGGAAAAGAACCCCTTTGCCGAACCAATTAATTTTGTAATCTAACACCGGAACATACTATGAAAGCACAAAATGTTTTAGAAATCATTGGCAATACGCCTCATGTACGCATTAACAGGTTGTATGGCAGCCAGCATGAAGTCTGGATCAAGCTGGAGAAAAATAATCCCGGCAACAGCATCAAAGACCGTATTGCACTTGCCATGATCGAAGATGCCGAACAAAGAGGCGTACTGAACAAAGACAGCGTAATTATAGAACCTACCTCAGGTAACACCGGCATTGGCCTTGCCCTGGTAGCAGCTGTAAAAGGCTATAAGCTGATTCTGGTAATGCCGGAGTCTATGAGTGTTGAGCGCCGAAAGTTAATGGCAGCCTATGGTGCCGAGTTTGTACTGACGCCCCGCGAAAAAGGTATGAAGGGTGCCATTGAACAGGCCGGCGAGCTGGTACAGGCCACAGCCAATAGCTGGATGCCTCAGCAATTTGATAATACGGCCAACCTGGAAATACACCGCAAAACTACGGTGCAGGAGATCATCAACGATTTTCCAGAGGGTCTTGATTATGTGATTACAGGTGTGGGTACCGGTGGCCACATTACAGCGATAGCAGAGGTGCTGAAGGACAAATTCCCGAATCTGAAAGTATTTGCCGTTGAGCCGGAGCTTTCACCTGTATTGAGTGGCGGAGCACCGGGTCCGCACCCGCTGCAGGGCATTGGTGCAGGTTTTGTGCCCTCCATTATGAAACCAGAACTGCTGGATGGCATTATCCAGGTGAGCAAGGAAGCCTCTTTTGAATATGCCCAGCGCATAGCTAAAGAAGAAGGTATTTTTGTTGGTATTTCTACAGGAGCCTCTTTAGCGGCAGTGGCTAAAAAGCTGGCAGAGATTCCTAAGGGTGCCAGGGTACTTACCTTTAACTACGATACCGGCGAGAGATACCTGTCCATCGAAGGTCTGTATTAAATATTTCAGAACCCCACAAAATCAGAAAGAGCACCCATCAGCTATGGTAGGTGCTCTTTCCTTTTCATCATTAAGCCAACTTAACGATTATCTTTCTTCTTTTTTGGTTTGCGACTTCTGATCGTGTGCCTGCCAGGGGGCATCAGATAGTTTTGGTACATCTCCCTGCGGACGGCCTGGTTCGGCGTTAAACTGCCCGTAGCCATCCAGAGACTGGCCCTGGGTCCAGCGGCCCTGTGCCATCGACTCTTCCGGACGAATGTTAGTCACTACAAATTTATAGTTGAACTCCTGGTTCTCCAGATCGCGCGGGAAGGTATTAGGCACAGTGTCTGTTAAGGCCCCTATTTCTTCCAGCACTGCCAGCCACTGTTGCTGGTGCATGGTATCGCGTGCAATCAGGAACGAAAGCATATCGCGCATACCGGGGTCGTCGGTCATTTCAAACAGGCGTGTAGCCAGTATACGGCCACTGCTTTCTGCCATTACATTGGCACGCATATCAGCAGCAAGGTTACCAGTACCTACTACCCAGGAGCCGTTAAAAGGCACGCCATTGCTATCGGCAGCCATGGCACCCATGCCTGTAGAAAGGTAATGGCGGGGATCCATACCACCTAAAATTTGCTGTACCAGTGGGTTCATAGAAGAAACATCTTCCTTAACAGCCATAGAGGCTCCTTCCAGGTTAAGGGCTACTGCGGTAGAAAGCATTTCGATATGTGATATTTCTTCTGTGCCGGTTTCCAGCAGCATATCACGATACTTTTCCGGTCCGCGGCAATTCCACGCCTGGAACAAGTACTGAAGACATACACGGATTTCTCCCTCTATCCCGCCAATAGCTTGCTGAAGCATTTTAGCAAACAGCGGGTTTGGCTTGTCCACCCGCACTTTGTACTGAAGTCTCTTATCGTAAAAAAACATAAAAAATAGTGTTTTAGAAAAAATAATTAATTACAGTTCCAACAGGTTCTGTAGGTCATTGTTAGGCAAAACGGGAGAAAAAATTGTTGCCTTTTGTTGTGTATATGAACCGTTAATCTGCCAGTTTAGAGACTTGTTGCGCTGGTAAATAAGTAATAATAACTTTATACCAGGTTTGTAATGAGGATGATAGCAAATTAAATCAGCTAAAGCCTGTTTACGTAGGGTGCAAACTTTGGCTATGTGCCAATAATAAAAATTTATGCAGCAGGCCCTGGGGCAGGATAGCAAATGAAAGGTAAACAGTTACAAAAGTATCTTCCTAAAACAGAAAAGCCCTACCAGATGGCAGGGCTTCCTTAAATACGAAATGAGCAGCTACTAATGCACCAGGCTATGCTCCAGCATAAACTCGGCAATCTGCACTGCGTTGGTTGCAGCACCCTTACGAAGGTTATCGGCTACAATCCACATATTGAGTGTTTTTGGCTGCGACTCATCACGGCGCAGGCGTCCAACAAATACTTCATCGCGGCCATGAGAGTTCAAAGGCATCGGATAAACTTTATTGGCAGGATCATCTTCCACCACCACGCCAGGAGTCTGGCTTAGCAGGCGGCGTACTTCCTCCAGCGTATAATCTTCTTCGAACTCTACGTTTACCGCCTCGGAGTGTCCACCCATTACAGGTACACGCACGCAGGTAGCAGTTACCTGAATGCTGTCGTCGCCCATAATTTTCTTGGTTTCATTCACCATCTTCATCTCCTCTTTGGTGTAGCCATTGTCCATGAATACATCAATCTGAGGCAGCAGGTTAAGGTCGATCCGATATGGATAAGGCCCGTTTTCTACCTTCTGGCCTGCCCGCTCTGCCATTAGCTGGTCAACAGCGTTTTTCCCGGTACCGGTTACAGACTGGTAAGTAGAAACCACAATACGCTTAATGCGGTATTGCTTGTGCAGGGGCGCCAGGGCCAGCACCATTTGTATGGTAGAGCAGTTAGGGTTTGCAATAACTCGGTCGTCGATGCGCAGCACATCGCCATTTACCTCCGGCACCACCAGTTTATTCTTAGGGTTCATGCGCCAGGCAGATGAGTTATCGATAACGATCGTACCTACTTCTGCAAACTGGGGAGCCCATTCCAGGGAAGTACCTCCGCCGGCAGAAAAAATAGCAATGTCAGGCTTTTTGGCAATAGCCTCTTTCATGCCAATAATGGCATATTCCTTTCCCTTAAACTTCACCTGTTTACCCACTGAGCGCTCAGAAGCTACAGGGTACAACTCGTCGAACTCGAAGTTTCTTTCTTCCAGTACTTTAAGAATTTCGGTGCCCACCAGACCGGTGGCGCCAACTACCGCCAGTTTCATTTGTTATTAGGTTATTTAATGACTGGCAAAAGTACAACAAAATTTTCTTTTATATGAAAAGAACAGCAACAATGGCCTTGGCCCTTTGCCTCTTTTTTAGAATAAATTTGGTATTTGGGCAGATAAGCAACATTCCGTACACCCAAAGTTTTGAAGAAAATTTTGTTGCCGGAACCCAGGTGCAGTTCTTACCCCACTGGTGGGCCAACGAAGTGGGCAACAGTTCCCGCATTTACCGCAGCACCACAGGAGCTAATAGCGGCAGTGCGGCGCTGGTTGCAGAACCTACCACTACTTTTACAGCAGACATACGCCTGCTGCTGGATGCCAGTAGCCTTGAAGAAGCCAGCCTTGGCTTTTGGGCCCGCAGTGCCGGAAATGGTACCGGCACCCGTGCCTCCCGGCTCTTGCTAAGCTTTTCTGCCGATGGTGGTGCCAGCTTCAGCAATCCTGTAGCTGTGGGAGGCGAAACTGCTTTTCCCAATGCAGATACAGATTACCAGCTCTATAGTTTTAACCTGCCGCCGGCACTCATGCAAAATCCCGATGCGGTAATACGCTGGCAGGTACGGCGCAGCGAAGAGGGCAGCGGCACCGCCGCCCGCATTTTACTCGATGATGTAGCGGTAACAGCAGAAGGTGCAGATTTGGCGCTACTGTCTGCCGAAGCCCGCTCCCGCACGGAAATTCTGCTCCTCTTTAACAGGACAGTGGAGAGAACCTCTGCCGAAGATATAAGCAATTACAGCCTTAGTCCGCTGACAGAAATCAGGTCAGCCACTTTACAAGCCGATAATCCCCGCCAGGTACTACTGGAGGTTGCGCCGCTACATCCGGATAACTACACCCTTACTGCTACAGGCATTATACCCGCGGCAGCGGGTGATGCCCTGTCCCCTACCAGCTTAAGCTTTGTCTACACACCCGGCCCTCAATATCGGGATGTGGTGATCAATGAAATATTTGCAGACCCTAACCCTAAAGGAACCCTTAGACCGCAGCCCGTGGTATTACCGACAGCGGCCGACGCCGAGTTTGTGGAATTGTTCAATGCATCTGATACACCCTATAATTTGCAGGATTTGCGCCTGAGTGGCGGCCGCCTGCCCGATTTCGTACTGGCGCCAGGTGCCTATGTGCTGCTGGTGCCGGCAGGCCGGCAGGAGCCGTATGCAGCATATGGGCCGGTAGCAGAGGTGCAGGGCTGGAAGAACCTTAGCAACAGTGGCGGCAGTTTACAGCTCACCCACAGCTCCGGAGGCATTGTACTTGATAGCCTCAGCTACACCTTAAACTGGTACCGTGAGGCAGGCAAGGCAGAAGGAGGCTGGTCGCTGGAGCAAATTAACCCCTACAGCCAGTGCAGCCAACCCCTTAACTGGCGCGCCTCAGCAGATGCAAAAGGTGCAACACCCGCGGCTCCAAACGCTGTGCTGGATACTACCCCGGATAATAGCCCGCCGCAACTGCTGCAGGCGGTAGCAGCAGGACCACAGCAAGTGGTGCTGTTGTTTGATGAGTATGTTTCTCCCCTTGCTTTAACCTCAGCAGAGGTAGTATTAGAGCCCCCGCTGCCCGTTACTGCACTTCAGCACCGTGGTCAGCAGGTGGTGGTGGTGCTTGAGGCGCCTCTGCAGCAGGATAGTAACTACAGCATTCGTTTGGAGGGTTTCAGAGATTGTAGTGGTAATGCTGCAGCAACACTAACAGCAGCTGTGATCACTCCCAAAGCAGCAGAAGCCGGAGACCTACAGATCAACGAAATCATGTACAACCCACTAGCGGGGGCTCCCGAGTGGGTAGAGTTGTATAACCCTACTGCCGATTATTTAAATCTGCAGGGGTGGTACCTGGGTTTAAGGGAAGGCAGCGTAAAATCTTCTGCCATACTTAGTAGTGAACTGCTGCTGCTCGCACCTAAAGCGTTTCTGGTGCTCACGCCAAATCCCGGAGCAGTGCAGGCAGCTTTTCCGCAGTCTCCTGCTGCCAGTTTTGTGCAACTGTCGGGATTTCCAAACCTGCGCAACAGTGGTGATACACTGGTGCTCTTAACCCCCTCTTTTCAGCCGGCAGAAGTGGCTCCCTTTTCCGATGCCCTGCACCACCCGCTGCTTTCCGACCGGCGGGGAGTTTCGCTGGAACGGATAGATCCTGCAAGGCCTGCCCTGCTTAGGGCAAACTGGACCTCTGCAGCCTCTCCAGACTGGGGCAGCCCTGGCCTGCCTAACCTTCAGGCCCGCTCCCTGGAGCCTGGCACAGCGGTATTAACAATAGAGCCTGAAGTAGTGGAGCCAACACCAGATGGTGTAGATGATGTAGCATTCATTCACTACCACTTGCCCAGACCGGGTCTTAGTGGTACACTTTATATCTTTGATGCAGGCGGTAGGGAAATAAACCGGCTGGCCAATAACCAGCTCTTAGGCCAGACAGGAATCTTGAACTGGAATGGCACCAACAATGCCGGAGAACGTGTAAGAAATGGATACTATATCGTAGTACTTTCTGTCTTTGGAGTAGATGGTTATCAGCAGCAATGGCGTAAAACAATTGTAGTAACCAGTTGGCTATAAGGAACTTTTAATATAAAGTTCATGTATTATTTTTGGCAAATTGTCATAAAAGTTTCTATCTTAAGATCAAATTCCTGCCAGAATAAAAAAATTACTATGAGTGACGTAATCGACAACACCCTTGTTAGTGGAGTTCAGCGTGGTCTTCGCCTGGAAGCACTGCATCGCTACATCAGAATGAAATACGGCATCAGCATTGATATTGATGCCCTGAAAAGAAGAATACAACTGCTGAATCTCAAATTAGATTATTAATAAAAAAGCTGCCTGTAGATCCCTGCAGGCAGCTTTTTTATAAAGCAATCCTTTGCTACTTATCCTGAAAGATGAACACCTGTGGTTTGCCTTTCTGGTTCATGTATCCCCTGTACATACCTGGGGTATTGAAAGGCATGGCGATGTTACCTTTATTGTCTAAGGCAATAATGCCACCTTCGCCTCCCTGTTCCTTCAGTGTTTTCATCACAACCTCTTCTGCTGCCTGTTGTAAAGAAAGCCCCTGGTATTTCATGCGGGCTGCTACATCGTAAGCCACCACATTGCGGATAAAGAATTCGCCATGACCTGTGGCCGATACAGCGCAGCTTTGGTTGCTGGCATAGGTGCCTGCCCCTATAATGGGTGAGTCGCCAACGCGGCCCCAGCGCTTGTTAGTCATGCCCCCGGTAGAGGTGCCAGCTGCCAGATTTCCCTGGCTATCCAGGGCTATAGCGCCAACAGTACCAAACTTCTTGCCTTCAAACAGCCCCCATTCCGGGTCTTTCAGGCTGCCTTCCTTGTCTTTTCCCTGTTCCAGCTGCTGCAGGCGTTTTAGCTGATCGTGGCGGCGCTGGTCAAAAAAGTAGGAGTTTTCTACCTGCTCCAGGCCTTGTTCTTTCGCAAATTCTTCGGCACCTGTGCCGCTAAGCATTACGTGAGGTGATTTTTGCATGACCGCCTGTGCTGCCAGAATAGGACTTTTGATGGTGGTAACACCGGCTACCGCGCCTGCCTGCCCTGTTTTGCCATCCATAATAGAGGCATCGAGCTCGTTACGGCCTTCGCTGGTAAAAACAGCACCTTTGCCGGCATTAAACAAGGGTGATTCTTCCATGATCTGAATAGCAGTTGTAATGGCCTGCAGGCTGGTACCGCCACGCTCCAGCACCGCATACCCCTTTTCCAGTGCCTCAGAAAGTTTCTGCCTGTAAACACGCTCCAACTCGGGCGTCATGTTTTCGGGGGTGATTGTACCTGCCCCGCCATGTATCACCAGCACCACTTTGTTTTGAGCAATTGCTTCCATCGTGAAAAAAAGCAACAGAAGTATAAATATGTTTTTCATACAGGACAACGTTAGATTAGTTAAGTCAGCAAGAAATTTCATTTATTTCTTATTTTCAAGAAAAAAAACGATATTTGCGCCTCAAAGGTGTTGATGCCTTAAAGCCTGCATTACTTGTGCGGTTTTTGACTTTTTTCACTTGTTGAATAGTGTTTAATAGGTAAACAAGTACGCCCATGTCTAACGAAGCAACAGTACGGTATTCAGATGAGGATCTGAAAGAATTTGAAGCGCTGATTCAGGAAAAGCTGGATAAAGCCAAGAGCGAGCTTAAGTACATTAAAGAAACCCTGAATAAGACCAGCGAATATACGCTTGACAGTGGCGGACCTGTTAAGATGCTCGAAGACGGAGCGGATGCTGCAGAGCGTGAAAGCTTAACTCAGCTGGCTGCCCGCCAGCAAAAGTTTATTAACCAGCTGGAGAGCGCTATTGTGCGCATCAAGAACAAAACATACGGAGTTTGCGTGGATACAGGCAAGCTGATCAGCAAAGATCGTTTGCGTGCTGTGCCGCATACCATGCACTCAATAGAAGCCAAACTGGCCAAAAACACCTAATAAGCCCATTTGGATTTTCTGCAGAACCATGTAGAGGCACTTATTTTTTGTTCACCCTCGCCTTTAGGCGTGGCCGACATGAAAAGCGCCCTTTCTGAAATGTTTGGGGCCGATGTGCCCGAGGGGCATATACAGGAAGCCGTAATGCACTTGTTGCAGCGCTACGAAAGCCCCGATTATGCTTTTGAACTTGTTGCCCTTGCCGGTGGTTATCAGTTCATGACTAAGCCGGCTTATGCTGCCGGTATCGGCATTTTACTAAAACAACAGTCTAAAAAACGCCTGTCTACTTCAGCCTTAGAAACGCTTTCGATTATAGCTTACAAGCAACCAATTACTAAAAGTGAAGTAGAACAGATCAGGGGCGTTAACTGCGATTACACAATCCAGAAACTTCTGGAGAAAGAATTAGTTGAGATAAAAGGAAAAGCTGAGGCCATTGGCAGGCCACTTCTTTACGGAACAAGCCGCAAATTTGAAGAGCATTTTGGCATTAACAGTCTGAAAGACCTGCCCACCCCCAAAGATTTCTCGGCCGACGATAACAAAATAGGCGAAGAACAGTAAAGGAAATACTGTACCTGTACCTGTACTCAGTAAAGCACCAGTAAAGCAATAGTTGCGACCTGCACTAAAGCACAGAAAAAAACAAACTACGTTTACGTAACACGATTCGATGAACAAACCCAACCGCAAGTTCACTCCTAAACAGAATGGAGGAGAACGCAGCGAGCGCCCCCGCAGGCCTCGTACAGATGAAGGAAGCAGAGCAGGGGGTTTCTCTGATAAGCGCTATTCTCCCATGCTAGACCCCGACGATAACAAAGAATGGCAGCAGCGCGACGAAGCAGGCCGCCGCTACCGCCCCTCCGGAAATGATAATGCTGAACGTCCTCGCCGCCCAAGAGGCGATGATGACCGCCGTAACGATGGCCCCCGCAGTGGAAATGCCCGTGGATACGACTCTCGTGGAGACAGCCGCCGTTCGGATGGCCCGCATGAATTCAGAAAGCCTGGCCGTGATGGCGAAGGTGGAGGAAGCCGCTTCCGCTCCGAAGAAGGCAGAAGCTCTAGGCCTCGTACCGGCAACAGCCGTTTTGGCGAAAGCTCAAGCTTTGGCAGAAGTAGCGACGATACAGAAAGAGGTGGATTTAACCGCCGCTTTAACAGTGATGATGAGGGCCCCCGTGGAGACGGCCTCCGTGGAGACGGCCTCCGTGGAGACGGCCCCCGTAGAGATAGCCGTCGTGGGAACAATGATGGATTTGGGGAAAGAAGATCTTCAGGCCCGCGTTCGGGCGGTCCTCGCACAGGCGGACCGCGTCCCGGTGGACCAAGATCAGCTGACGGACCTCGTTCCGGCGGTAACCGCTATGGCGAAGAGCGTTCCGAGTCGGGGCGAACTGCTGGTTATGGTAATCGCAGGAATGATGATGGCCGCAGCGAATTCCGTTCCGAAGGTGGCCGCAGTGAACGTCGTGGAGAGTTCCGCCCCGATCGCTCAGAAGGCAGCCGCACAGAAGGCCGCAGCAACGCCGGTCGCAGAGGCGAATCCCGCTTCAATAGCTCTCGGAGTGAAGGCTCTCGGAGTGAAGGCTCTCGGAGCGACAGCCCCCGCCCTCGCCGCAGCGAAGATGGTACCAGCTCTGAAGGACGCGAAAGCGCTCCTTTTAAAAAAAAAACTTTTAGCGAGCGCAAAAGCACCAGCACCGCAACCCCTCCCACCTACGACTTTAGCAAAATAAAGCCAAAGGACGAGAAGGTAGCCCATACAGATGCCAACATCCGCCTGAACAAGTACATAGCCGATGCTGGTATTTGCAGCCGTCGCGATGCCGATGAGCTGATTGCCAGCGGACAGGTAAAGGTGAATGGGGAGGTAGTAACACAAATGGGCCATAAGGTGAGCCGTAACGATGCGGTTACCCTCAACGGCAAAAAGATCAGCCCTGAAAAGCTGGTGTACGTGCTGTTGAACAAGCCTAAGGACTTTATTACCACTACCGAAGATCCGCAGGAACGTAAAACGGTGATGCAGCTGGTAGACGATGCCGCCGATCAGCGTATTTACCCGGTGGGTCGCCTGGACCGTAATACTACCGGTCTGCTGTTGCTGACCAACGATGGCGAGCTGGCTGAAAAGCTAAGCCACCCCAGCCATAAGGTTAAAAAAGTATACCAGGTTTTGCTCGACAAACCACTGGAAGAAGCAGACTTCGATAAGATCATGCAGGGAGTAGAGCTGGAAGACGGTCCCGCTCCTGTAGATGAGATTGGCTATGTGATACCGGAAAAAACAGTAGTTGGTGTGGAAATTCACATTGGCCGTAACCGTATTGTACGCCGTATTTTCGAATCGCTGGGTTATGAAGTGCTGGGCCTTGACCGCGTAATTTACGCCGGTTTAACCAAGCTCGACCTGCCCCGCGGCCACTGGCGCTACCTTAGCCAGAAAGAGGTAATTCGCCTGAAGCACTTTAGCTGATCAGCTGTAAGCATATGCTGTTAAGGTGATCAATTGCTAATAGCAACCAAGCAGAATAAAGATTATGTAAAAGCCCCTGCTTATTATGGCAGGGGCTTTTTGTTTTTTAGCCTATAGGTGTTTTGCGCTTGCTTTGTATATTGATACCGGTTTTGTATTGTGCTTTATTTCATGAAAAATTTCCTGCTCTTCTTTTTTGCCCTCTGCCTGCTTGGCTGCGGTACCACTACCAATAAAGGAGCTGTAACCGATAGGGCAGATAAAGTTCTGGTATTTAAAGCCAGGCGTGAAATGCAACTCCTGAAGCAGGACCAGGTACTGAGAACATATAAGATTTCAATGGGAGATCAGCCCGTAGGCCACAAACAACAGGAGGGAGACGAAAGAACACCGGAAGGCAAATATGTGCTGGACTGGCGAAACGGCAAAAGTGCCTACTATAAATCAATCCATGTTTCCTACCCCAATGAGCAGGATAGGGCAAGCGCCAAAAGCAGGGGTGTTTCTCCCGGTGGCGATATTATGATTCATGGAATGGCTAAAAAAATGGCATGGATAGGATCCCTGCATACCTTTAAAGACTGGACCAACGGATGTATGGCTGTAACCAACGAAGAGATGGACGAAATATGGGTAATGGTCAAAAACGGAACAGAAATAGAAATCCTGCCATGATGCAGCTAAACCGCCCCTGAGCTCTCTCCGGCTGCACCCCTTCAGGAGGGTGTACAGCAGAAAGCGCAGGCTTCTGCTCCACATACCCGGAGCTTAAAGTTTTACGTATAGAAGCTAATTTATTTATATTGATCCAGTAACACATGAAAAAACCTCTACTGAACCCGCTGCTTTTACTACTGGCAGTGGTACTGCTGCAGGCCTGCTCAAACACCGGGCAAAGGCTGGAGGCGCCTGTGCAGAATGCTATAGAAGGTCCCTTAAGAGTTGAAATACGCCAGCAGCAAGACGGGTGGCGTTTGTACAGAGGAGGTTCGCTCTACTACATCAATGGTGCAGGCGGCAGCGGCTACCTCGATGAACTGGCCGCCAGAGGGGGTAATTCCGTTCGTACCTGGAGTACCAATAACGCGCAGGAGGTGCTGGACGAGGCACATAAACGCGGACTTACCGTTACCCTGGGACTGGATGTAGCCCGCGAGCGCCATGGCTTTGATTATAATGATACAGCTGCCGTTGCCCGCCAGCTGGAGAAGCTCCGGATTGAGGTGCAAAAGTACAAAAACCACCCTGCCCTGCTCATCTGGGGCATCGGCAACGAGTTAAATCTCCACTACAGCAATCCTAAAGTATGGAATGCTGTGAACGATATAGCCAGAATGATTCATGAAGAAGACCCAAATCATCCGGCTACCACCATGCTGGCGGGTATCAATAAAGCTGAGGTTGATTTGATAAAAACACAGGTACCGGCGCTGGACCTGCTTGCCGTGAATGCCTACGGCGATTTGCCTGCTGTTCCTCAAAAAATACGCAGCCTGGGATGGGAAAAACCATACATTATTACCGAATGGGGCCCTACCGGCCACTGGGAGGTAGCTAAAACAGCCTGGGGCGCTCCCATTGAAGAAACAAGCAGCCAGAAAGCTGCCGTTTACCGTTTGCGTTACGAAGCCTCTATGGGACTTGATACCCAAATGAACCTGGGTTCCTATGTATTTCTGTGGGGCCAGAAGCAGGAACGCACCCCTACCTGGTATGGCCTGTTTACAGAGGCAGGCGAAGCAACAGAGGTGGTAGATGTGATGCAGTACCTCTGGACCCGCAGCTGGCCTCAGAACAGAGCTCCGCAGCTGGACTCTCTGCGCCTTGACAGAAAAAGTGCAACAGACAATATTTCGCTGGCACCCGGGCGCAGCTACACCGCTGCTGTCTATGCTAGGGATCCGAATGGAGATGCACTTTCCTATCGCTGGGAGCTTTTGCCTGAGAGTACCGACCTGAAAGAGGGTGGTGACCGTGAGAGCCGACCTGCTCCCCTGGAAGGCCTTTTTACAGCCGCAGAGAGTGGGCGTATATCCTTAACAGCACCTGCGCAGGAAGGCCCCTATCGCCTTTTTGTATATGTGTATGATGGCAGCAACAAAGTAGCCACTGCCAACCTGCCCTTTTATGTGCAGAAGTAAAGGTATTGCTAAAATCTGGTGCCTGTGGCAAATTAAAGACTGGTTAAACTGCAGCATTCAATATGCATATCTTACACCTGAACGTTTAGTCTACGTGCCAAAGTAAAAATTTCTTAATTTCAACTCTGAATTGATCTCTTAACCCCTTTAACCAAGATTTATGCGTTCCAGTAATCCAGCACTAAAAAAAGCCTTCTCGGGCAGTTACTATGCCGAGGGCTCAGATGTAATGACGGTAAAAGGCGCCGTTGACAAAAGTTTTATCCTGATCCTGATTGTGCTTGCCGGCGCGGCTGTCAGCTGGACCCTGATCAGTGGTGGCCTGGTGCCTGCCCAGCCCCTGCTAATTGGCAGCGGAATTGCCGGCTTTGTACTGGCCATGGTAACCATTTTCAAAGCAGGTATTGCAAAATACACAGCGCCTCTATACGCGGTGCTGGAAGGCCTGTTCCTGGGAGGGCTTACGCTTTTCTTCGAAATGATGTTTCCGGGTATCGCTTTTCAGGCAATAAGCTTAACCCTTGGTGTTTTTATCTGTATGCTGATTGCTTACAAAACAGGTGTGATCAAAGCAACAGAGGGTTTTCGGGCCGGCCTTATGGCAGCAACCGGTGCTGTTGCACTGGTGTACATTATTTCTATGGTCATGAGTTTTTTTGGCTACCAGATTCCCTTTATCCATGAGTCGGGGCTTATTGGCATTGGTTTTAGCGTAGTGGTGGTAGTAATTGCTGCCCTTAACCTGGTGCTCGATTTTGCCTTTATCGAAGAAGGAGCTGCCATGGGTGCTCCCAAACACATGGAGTGGTATGCAGCCTTTAGTCTGCTGGTTACACTGGTGTGGCTTTACCTGGAAATTCTTCGCCTGCTGGCCAAGCTGGCAAGCAGAGACTAAGCTATTTTGGTAAAGAATTAAAGTCTTACAGCCTCTGCCTTATGGCAGGGGCTTTTTATTTGTAAATCATTTGCCGTAATATGCTATCCGGCTGCGTAATAAAATCGTATCAGAATAAAGAAATAAGTTTTAGCACAGGCCTTGCAGCTGGATTTTTAGCTTCGTATTTTAATTGTTTAGCATTTGTAAAAATGACCTTCAAAGAAGTTTATAGCAGAATACTACCCTTATGGGGAGAGAAAATTGAGTTTTCGGATGCCGTTATCCTTGAGCCAAAGAAGCCATATACCAACAAAAAATCCGGGCTTGCTGCAGAGGAAAAAGAACATTTTTATTCCAGGATGATCAGCAGCCAGTGGAATGCCATAGAAGAAGCAGTGGAAGATGAGGATGAATGGGGAAAATTAATGGTATGGACCATGTACCAGGTGTTTCATCAGCATGCCCGAAAGAAATTTGAACAGAATCAGTTTTCCCTTTCACCCAAAGAAATTGATAAAAAAGAAATTGAAGAACAGTATTTCCGAAATCTTAAGGAAGATGGATGGGAAGATCAGTTTGCAAATTATGAACGCAGCATAGAATAAACTCCAGCACCTGTAACTGTTGGCCTGAACTGCCAGTCAGCAGCAGGAATATAAGCTTTAAGTATTCAGTGATATATTCGATAGCTGTTCTTTCTCATGTATTCATCACTGAGCATGATGTATCAATATGTACAGGCGGAATGCTGTTCGGAACTCCGCTATCGAAAGCCGGCCTACGGAAAAAGTATTACTAATGCCAGTACTACACAGCCAAAGTCTGTTTTACTTTTCCTGAAACCTTAATGAAGCTACTACTGATACTTTTACCTTTCTTCTGCATCAGTAATCTTTTTGCACAGATGATAAAGCCTGCCGATCCCTTCGCGCATACCTATTCTATTGTAGCCCGGGACTCAGCCACCGGCGAAATGGCCGTGGGTGTACAAAGCCACTGGTTTAGTGTGGGTACGGCAGTATCATGGGCCGAAGCCGGTGTAGGTGCTGTTGCCACACAATCTTTTGTAAATGTGTCTTTTGGTATGCGTGGTCTGGCACTTTTGAAAGAAGGAAAGTCACCACAGGAAGCACTGGATATATTGCTTGGCGAAGATGAGGCAAGGGAGGTACGGCAGGTAGCCATTATCGATAATCAGGGACGTGTAGCAGTACATACCGGCGAAAACTGTGTTGATTTTGCCGGTCATACAACAGGCAGTAATTTCTCGGTGCAGGCCAATATGATGCTGAACAACAAGGTATGGCCGGCCATAGCCAAATCTTTTGAGAAAAATAAAAACCTGCCGCTGGCCGAGCGGGTACTGGCTGCGCTGCAGGCAGGCGAAGCAGCCGGGGGCGATATCAGGGGAAAACAGTCTGCGGCCCTGCTGGTGGTAAAAGGCCAGGCTAGCGGGCAGCCCTGGAACGATAAGGTGCTGGACCTGCGGGTAGATGACCACCCCCAGCCACTCGCAGAAATGGAGCGGCTGCTGAAGGTATTTCGGGCCTACGAACATATGAACCGTGGTGATCTGGCAATAGAAAAAGGTGATATGCCAGGTGCCATGCGGGAGTATACAGCAGCCGAACAGATGTTTCCCGATAATCTGGAAATGCAGTACTGGCATGCCATTACCCTGGCCAATGGAGGAAAAATTGCCGAGGCTGCCGCCATGCTGAAGAAGATATACAAAAAAGATGCAAACTGGCAGGAACTCACCAGGCGCCTGCCAAAGGCTGGCCTGCTAACGGTAAGCGATAAAGATTTTGCCAGGCTGCTGGGCGAGTAAAACAGGTAACTATGCGCTGCTCCTGCTCCCTTTATACACTCCTTCCTGTGCTTATGCTCTTCCTGCTGGTAGCAGCACCCCTGAATGCGCAGAATAAAGCACCCCAGGATTTTGGCTTTCGCTACCTGCAAATGCCCTTTCAGCAAGATCCTGTGAATATTCTGGTGCTATCACAAAAGGGTCAGGAGCAGAAGAAAAAACCGCTTTTATTATTTATCCAGGGATCCCTGCCAATACCGCTCATTATTTACGATGAACAGGGTATTTATGGCACCTTTCCTTTCCGTACCGAAGAGTTGCTGCAGCACTACCACCTGGCCATTATCGGGAAGCCTTTTATTCCGGTGGTCATAGAATCGAAGCACCTCCCCCCCAACTTTACCTTTCTGGATCCGGAAACCGGGCATTTTCCCGTAGAGTACTCGGAGCGTAATAATCTAGATTACTACGTAGCGCGTAACCTGGCGGTAATTAGTTTTCTGAAAGAGCAAGCCTGGCTAAACAGCCGGCAGCTGGTGGTGGCAGGCCATTCTGAGGGTAGTACCATTGCAGCTAAAATGGCAACACTCTCCCCCGATATCACCCACCTGATTTATTCAGGTGGCAACCCCCTGGGGCGTATCATGACGTTTATTGCCAAAACCCGGGCAGTAGAAGATGCACAGGCCGAAAGTGATCTGCTCTTCTGGCAGTATGTTGTCAACAATGCCGAAAGCCTGGATGGCTCCGAGGGCGACACCCCTAAAACTACTTATCAGTTTTCCTTACCTCCGCTGCACAACCTGATGCAGCTTAACATACCGGTACTGGTTACCTATGGCACCAAAGATACTACTGCTATCTTTAACGACTATTTGCGTGTGGAGACCATACGCGCTAAAAAAACCAATTTTAACTACAAGGCATACTCCCCCCTGGAACATAATTATTTTGGCCTCACCCCCACCGGCGAGATTGATTACAACAATTATAACTGGGACAAGGTGGTGCAGGACTGGCTGGAATGGCTGCAATTGCCATTACAGAAAAAGTAATAAATTTTTAATAAGAGGATTTCTATTGTTAAGGCTTTTTTTGTACCTTTTTAGGGTTCAGGGAGTCTGCTGCAAGTCTTTATTTTTTTGCTGCAGGGCATGCCTGCACTGAAATAGTCTCCTGATTTTTCTTTATTAATCCTTAACTTTTACAACGATGGGAAATCCAAAAAAAATCCTCTTTCTTACCGGCGATTACGCCGAAGATTACGAAACCATGGTACCATTTCAAATGCTGCAAATGGTAGGCTACGAGGTGCATGCCGTTTGCCCCGATAAGAAAAAGGGCGATATGGTAAGAACGGCCATACACGATTTTGAGGGTGACCAGACTTATTCTGAAAAACGCGGACACAATTTTCAGCTCAACTACAGCTTTGATGAGGTTAACCCTGCCGATTACGAAGGATTTGTGGTGGCAGGCGGCAGAGCGCCGGAATACCTGCGGCTGAATGAAAAGGTACTGGAGCTGGTGCGCTACTTCATGGACAACAACAAACCGCTGGCAGCCATTTGCCATGCCATACAAATCTTAACGGTGGCCGGAGTGGTACAAGGGCGCAAGCTTACGGCTTACCCGGCTGTTGGCCCTGAGATTGGCCTGGCAGGGGGTACTTATGAGTCTGTAGCCATTGATGATGTGGTGGTAGACGGCAACCTGGTTACCTCTCCCGCCTGGCCGGCCCACCCTAAGTTTATCCGCGCATTTCTGGAGGTAATGGGTGCAAAGATAGACCTGGGCGCCTCCTCCATGGCGGCTGTACCAGCTTAGCTGGAACAGCTTAGCTGGTACAGCTAATCGCGGTTCCAGCATACTCGTTGATAGTTGCCGTTTAGCTGGTACAGCAAAAAAGAGTTCCGGGCGTAAAGCACGGCGCAATAGTAACGGCCGAATTAAATAAAGAAGGGCAATGGATTTTTACATCTCATTGCCCTTATTATTGAGGGGATCTGTTAAAAAAATTGAGATACCAAAAAATATACTGTTACAGCAAAAAGCTTAATCTTCTTTGTTACCAGTGCCTGCAGCATTGATCTCTGCATTAGTGGCACCACCTGGTTTTGGCAGGTCAGCCAGCTGCGATGCCACCACCTGCCATCCTGTACCGCCTCTCACCCAGGTATCGGTGTAGTATTGTTTTATCTGCTTCTTTTCTTCACCATGCTTAATTTCCAAAATTACTATACCCTTTAGAACTACCGTATCCGAGTAAGCAGTGGCAACAGTCTGATCGGTATAAAGCTTTATATTGCTTGGTTTACCGGCATGGCTGCCCACCATTTTAAGAAGATCTGCCTTGGTATCTACTTTTCCCTCCGGGTACCTGATTTCAAACTCTTCTGCTACGATACGGTCCATGGCAGCAACATCGTTTTGTTCATAGGCATCCAGCCATTCGCGCTCCAGCTTAAGCACTTCCTGTTCTGCCGCCTGTTGCGCGTATACGCCAAGCGTAATGCATAGTAAACACAGCAGGATTATTGTTTTTTTCATGGTGTATAGGCTGAAAAATAAGTTAAGCTCATCACTTTTTGGCCTCTGCTTCTTTTGCCTTAAAAAGCTGACCAAAGGTATTTATTATGTGTAATCAGCTCCAGTGTTTTTACACCAGCGGTAATATTCTTTTTAGAACTGTTTCAAATTAGTCTGCATGCATACCTTTTTTTCAGATCTTTTTGTACCTTAGGGTGCATGAAAACCAACAGTAACTATATTTGCAAACGATTGAAGGGGCCAAAACAAAAAAACCCTTCCACTGTTAGGGAAGGGTCTTGGGAGAGTGGTGATGGGCGGAATCGAACCGTCGACTCAAGGATTTTCAGTCCTTTGCTCTACCAACTGAGCTACATCACCAGCCGTTTGGGAGTACAAAAGTAGTACAGAAATATATTTTGGCAAACATTTCAGAAGAAAAAGATTTTAGAGGATAGTTATTTAATCATAAACAACCCAAATCTATAAAAGATAGTCCTTTATGGAATTTTTACCCCGCATCATATTTATACTCATTTTAGGTGTTACCGCCTGGCTGATTTTTAAGAGGGCCAGGTATCTGAACCGCAACATTTACCTGGGCAGATCACAGGAGCGTACCGATCATAAAGGCGAGCGCCTGCGCAATCTGCTGCTGATTGCCTTTGGTCAGAAGAAAATGTTTAAACGCCCCATACCGGCCATTCTGCACCTGTTCATTTATGTGGGCTTCTTTGTGATTAATGTAGAAGTACTGGAGTTTGTGATTGATGGTATTTTTGGCACCCACCGCTTCTTTGCCGGCATCATTGGTGGCGATGGCCTCTACACCGCTGCCTTAAACCTGTTCGAATTTCTGGCAGTGCTCATCCTGGTATCCTGCGTGGTTTTTCTTATTCGCCGAAACGTACTGAAGGTAAACCGTTTCAAGGGAGAGGAAATGACACACTGGCCCAAGCTTGATGCCAATTTGATCCTGATCTTTGAGATCCTGCTCATGACGGCCATCCTGACCATGAATGCCACCGACACACTCCTGCAGGCCCGCGACGAACGTTATGTGGCAACCGGCAGCTTTTTCTTCAGCGGCTTGTTAACGCCCCTGTTCCAGGATTTCAGCACCTCTACCCTTATTATTATTGAGCGTATTACCTGGTGGATCCATATTATCGGCATCTTAGCCTTTACGGTATACATAACTTACTCCAAGCACCTGCATATTTTCCTGGCTTTCCCCAATACCTATTATGCCGATATAAAGCCCCAGGGCGAAATGCGCAACATGCCGGAGGTAACCCGTGAGGTGAAAAGCATGCTGGGGATTACCGACACCACTGCACCCGATCATGCTGCCCCGGAGGCACCCGGAGAGGGGGTGGAAATTGGTCGCTTTGGTGCCAAGGATATCAATGACCTTAGCTGGAAAAATATTCTGGATTCCTACACCTGTACACAGTGCGGGCGTTGCAGCAGCATGTGCCCGGCCTGGCAAACAGGTAAAAAACTGTCGCCGCGTAAAATTGTAATGGATGTACGCGCACGGGCCGAGGAGGTTGGCCGTAGCCTCGATGCCGGCGGACCAGGCCTGGAAGATGGCAAATCCCTGTTCCGCGATTATATTACCGAAGAAGAAATCAATGCCTGTACCTCCTGCCAGGCCTGTGTGGAAGCCTGCCCTGTGATGATCAATCCGCTGGATGTAATTCTGCAGATGCGCCGTTATATGGCCATGGAAGAAAGCAGCAGCCCGCAGGAGTGGCAGCTGATGTTCCAGAACATCGAAACCAGCTTTGCCCCCTGGAAATTTCCACCCAGCGACCGCTTTAACTGGGCAGACTCACTTCGTGAAAATAAGGAGTCCTGATACACAAACAGACCTGTACAATGTAGATGGTATGGGGTATGTAGAAATACCTGGTGCCGGCATAACAACCACTTACGAACTAACAATCCGATGGAATATAAAGTACCAACTGTTGCTGAACTGGCTGCCGCTGGAGAAACACCCGATGTATTATTTTGGGTAGGCTGCGCTGGTAGCTTCGACGACCGTTATAAAAATGTTACCCGGGCTTTTGTAAAAATCCTGAATAAGATAGGCATTAAGTTTGCCGTACTGGGGCCGGAAGAAAGCTGCACCGGCGATCCTGCCCGACGTGCCGGCAATGAGTTTCTTTTCCAGATGCAGGCCATGAGCAACATTCAGGTGCTCAATGGCTATGAGATCAAGCGCATTGTTACGGCCTGCCCCCACTGCTTTAATGTGCTGAAGAATGAGTACCCTGCCCTGGGAGGTAGCTATGAGGTAATGCACCACAGCAGTTTCCTGCAGCAGCTCATCAACGAGGGCAAAATTACCCTGAAAGGCGGAGGCGAATTTAAGGGCAAACGCATTACCTATCACGACAGCTGCTACCTGGGCCGTGGCAATGGTATTTACGAGGCACCTCGTGAAGTGCTGGAGGCCCTGGATGCCGAGCTGGTGGAAATGAAGCGCAGCAAAGCCAAAGGCCTGTGCTGCGGTGCCGGCGGTGCCCAGATGTGGAAAGAGCCGGAACCCGGCTTCCCCGATCCAAAAAAATCGAAAGACATCAATGTGGAGCGTGCAGAAGAAGCTCTTGCCACCGGCGCCCAAACCATTGCGGTTGCCTGTCCTTTCTGTATGGTAATGCTTTCTGATGGTGTTAAAGCAAAGAATAAAGAAAATGAAGTAGATGTAGTAGACCTTGCAGAACTAATAGACCGGAACCTATAAGGAATGAGGTATGGGCTGTGCGGTATAGGGTTTCTCTCCAGATTGCCGGCTGCAACTTTTATGCTGGCATCTGGCCTGCCGGGTTGGCTGGTGTGGGGTGAGTGATACTATCTTACAATGCTCAAGGGCGTTACTTTGATCCGGAAGGCCTGCTGGTGTACCATCAGCAGGCTCTTTCTGCTTACAGCACATTTTTGGTGCTTAGTTTGATGCTGTTATTTCTCTTTGTTTACTTTGGATTCAGGAGTTACAAAGGAACTTCAGACAAGGGATTTTGCTTTATAATGATTGATTAAGTACCAAAGACTATGCACATACCATTCAGCCAACTACCCGATACTGCCCGTATCTGGGTGTATGCAGCTCCAAGAGCTTTTACACAGGAAGAACTAAGCTTTATCAATACCACCGCTCCTGAATTTTTGAACGGATGGGCCACGCATGGTACGCCGCTGCAGGCCGCTTTCCAGGTGCTGGAAGATCAGTTCCTGATCCTGGCGGTGGATGAGGACGTACAGGCTGCCAGCGGCTGCTCCATCGATAGCTCTATGGGTTATGTACGCATGCTGGAGAAAGAGCTGAATCTGACCCTTACAGACCGTAGCCTGGTCTATTTCCGGGAGGGAGAAAAGATCAATACCTATCCGCTTACAGAGCTAAAACCACTCATAAAGCAGGGTAAAATAGCACCACAAACACAACTCATCAATACACTGGTAGCTACAAAGGAGGAGCTGGAGCAGAAATGGCTGCTGCCTGCCGCCGAAAGCTGGCTAAAACGATATTTTAAAAAGGCTACTGTTTAAGTACAAAGCCTGAATTATAAAACCACTGCAAAACTGCAGTGGTTTTATTTTGTTAATACTATTCTGATTTGCGTTCACTTCTCTTAAAAGTAAATTAAGTATCTGCTTTATTATCAGCCTCTGAGTGTGATGGCCTCAGGCAGGATCTTCTGAGGCCACTGGCATGAAAGCTTCATCAAAAAGCATTTTGCAACATTGAACTCAAATTATATATATATGAGAGCTGAATGTTTATGCCTGCTGATCATATAAGTGCAGGAACGGGCATAGCTACAGGTGTTGAGTACACATGGATTTTTTATTATAAAGTTGTGGGAAAGGATGAGTCATTGAGGAATAGGTCCTTCCATGCGTCCGCATGAGAGGCGAATTGTCCTGCTCGTCAATAATCTCTCACTGATACTTCTAAGCTTAATACTTACTTTTTCCATCGCTGTCACCATAGGCCTGGTGATACAGGTATATCTTGTACTGATCAGCTGCTTGTTTTATTTGTGGGTGCTGGTACTTAACCGTAGCGGACACTTTGATTTTAGCCGCCTGGCCATTTGTATTTTTGTGCCTACTGCCACCATGCTTGTTACGGTGCTGGGAAAAATCGATAATGAGCAGGTAGAAGAATTTTCTTATCTTTCAAGTCGCCTGGTGCTGCTTGTTACTATCTTACTGCCCCTTGTTTTGTTTCGGTTGCAGGAACGCAATAAGCTTATTGCAGGCCTGTCGGTAAATTTTTTCTTCTTACTGTTCCATACCACCAGCTTCTCCTTCTGTGTGCAGGTGTTCAATTTCAACACCCTTTAGTTCCGGTGCACGGGCTACCATAGCACTGATAAGAGCGGCAGGCGCAGCGGCAACACTGTGTATGTAAACCCTGTTTCCCGATTTGATCACCTTAACAGCTTCTTCGGCACTAACAAACTGGCTCATATAGGTATAGCGGTAGTGTAATGTATGGTACAAAGCTAACACTTGTTAGCATGCTGTTTTATGATATTAAGCCCCTCCGGAAGTTGATATTAATCATAAAAATTATTTTCTGCAGGAGAAGCCAGATGTAACTACAGCGCTTCTCCCTGCTGATCCGGTTCCACAAATCTTTTGTAAAACGGACGGAGCAGCCGCACCACATCCCGGGCATCATCCAGCGCCTGGTGGCTTACAATTTCAGACAGGCTGGCCCTTTCTTTACAGGTAGACATGTTCGGTAGTTTTCTGTCCTTTTGCCAGTCGAGGTACAGCAGGGCAGGATCTATCACGGCATTGCTGATGGTAAGCAGCTCGCCATAGCCGGGAAGGTTGTGGATAAAGGGCAGGTCGAAGGAAGCAAAATTCTTACCCGCAGTCAGCAGGGCACGTTTTCTGTTTACCTGCTGGGCATCCAGAAACTCTGCGAAGCGCGGCAGTACTTCTGCTGCCACACAATGATCGGGGGGCAGGTTATTTTTCTGCTCTGCATCTGCAAGTTCCTGCAGCAGCCGGGCATTCATGGCAAGTGCGGCTACATTACCGCATATAATCTCGTAATGAACCGCCAGGCGCAGATAGGGAAGTTCTTCTACGGGTACGTCAGGCGCATGTGTATCTTCCAATACGGCAGCAAACTCAATAATCTGGCAGGTAAGCGGGTCGGAGCCACTAGTTTCTAAGTCAATGCTAAGGTAACGCATGAGATCGTTTTTTACACAACCTTAACAGTGGCAGAAAGTTGTAACCCTGTTAATTACACCTGGCTACTAATAAGAAGCACTTACTCTTGTGCCAGCTTTAAGTTAAGTTTGTTGCTTACCAGTGAAAATCCCTGTCGGCTACTTCAACATCTTCCGGTACCAGGGTATCCTCTATGAGGGTGGTCTTGCTGGTAAAAAGCGCATGCCTGAAGCGCAGCACCAGCTTTTGATCACTGAGCTCAACGATCTGAAAATCCTTGATGTCCTTATCAATGCCAAAGGCCGCCGGAATCAGGCTGCTCTTCAGGCTAAGGTAAGGCCTGTTCTCTTTATCGCGCCGCAGGTACCAGCTTCCCTGCATGCTTTCGCCACAGTCGGCTTTCTGCTCCCCATTGTTATCATGAAAAGTGCCATCGGTTTTGAAGATTTGCCGGTAGCCGTAATAGCAGGGGCCCATGCTTACCCGAACACCGCCATTGTAGCGATAGGCCAGTTTCCAGCTTTTAAGGGTATCGCCGGCCAGTAGCTTTGCAGCGTTTGCAGGTAGCTCATAGCCGGGTTCCTGCTGGCAGCAGCACAATACTATTCCTGTAAAAATCAGTAGTAGCGGATGGGTTCGCATAGATGAGCTTGAGAGGGTACAGCCTGAATATAAAATTTTAAGCTACTTTTTCCAAGGCTTAACAAAGCTCATTTACCCTGATGCTTGCTCCACTGCTGCTTTTCTTGTTTTTTCAGCCTAATGCAGCGACCTTTGCGCTACATCAATGGTTAAAGGGGAACGAATCCTGCCTTTTGCTGTTTTTTAGATATAAACTTCTTGCCCTATGCAAACAGATCAACAAACCGTTAATAAACGCCACGTAACCCTATACCTGGAAGCTAACCCGAACCCTAACAGCCTTAAGTTTGTGGCTAACTTTATGCTGCTGCCCGAAGGCCAGACCTACGATTTTGCTGATAAAAGCAGCGCAGAGGCCTCTCCCCTGGCACAGCAGCTGTTTGAGAAGCCTTATGTGGAGCGGGTGTTCTTTATGAGCAATTTTGTAACGGTTACAAAAAATGCCGATGTGGAGTGGATTGAGATACAGGGAGAGCTGAAAGCCCTGATCCAGCAGTACCTGGAGAGCGGCCGTGCCCTGGTGAACAAGCAGAACGAAGTAGCTGCGGCTGCTCCTGCGGGACCACAAACCGACACCGAAGCCAAGATTGTGACCATTCTGGATGAGTACGTACGCCCGGCTGTAGAGAGCGATGGCGGTGCCATACAGTTCCACAGTTTTGAAGATGGCGTAGTAAAAGTACTGCTGCAGGGCTCCTGCAGTGGCTGTCCTTCTTCTACCATTACTCTGAAAGCCGGTATCGAAAACCTGCTGAAGCGCATGGTGCCGGAAGTACAAAGCGTAGAGGCGCAGGGCGTTTAAAAAATATTCTCCTGCTAAAATATATAGGGGAAGTTCTTACTTTCCTGATAAAGCCCTGGTTTGATGCCGGGGCTTTTTGCTTTCTACCGTGGGCCAGCTGGTCTTGATTTCCGGGAGGCATAGTCTTCGTACTGTTTCAATGGAGGCAGAAAGGCTGCTATTATCCTCTGCCACAGCGATACACTGCCTCGACACTGCATTTCTAAACCGCCCCCTTGAGATAAGCTTTTCTCCTGTTTTCCGGAAAGCGCTCAATGGCATAACGCAGCATGGTGCGGGGCATGTTTTTATAGTGCTGGTCCAGAAACTCCACCAGCACCAGCTCGTCTTTTTTGCCTGATTCGCGCAGCATCCAGCCAATGGCCTTGTGCATCAGGGGGTGCCTGTGCTGCATGAGCTTTTCGGCCAGCTTCAGGGTATCGGTAAACTGGCCCTTACGGATAAACGCCAGGGTAGCTACCACGGCAATACGCTGCCGCCACAAATCGCCGGCAGCAGCAAAAGTGTAGAGCAGGGAGCGCTCCCGCTTCAGGAGCCAGTGGCCCAGCAGATCATAGGCTGTGGCATCTACCAGGTCCCAGTTGTTTACACCCGGCAGGTGCTGCAGGTAGCACTGCACGCAGGCTTCTTTTTCTGCTTCTGTCTTGCTTTTTTTGTAGCGCTCCAGCAGCATAAATAAGCCACACAGGCGCTCCTCGTGCCAGGTACTTAGGAGCAGCGGGCTAAGCGCCTCCGGCTCCAGCTGCTGCCAGTGGGCTCTGGCTATCGCCCTGTTATCGGGTACTACCACCCCCAGAAAATGATCACCCTCGCCATACCCACCGGCATGGGCCTGAAAGAATTTAGGATAGTGCGCAGCCTTTTCAGGCCTTATCCTTTGCCGCAACGCCTGCTGCACATTTTCCAGGGTAGAATTGGTAAAGGCTTCCATACATTTTTTATCTAAATTAAAAATGAAGACTGCAGCGGCAGATGCATTAAAAATAAGAAATAGAAAAAGGGGTACTCCCTCTGAGGCCAGAAATAATTATCTGATAAGTACGGTTTATAAGGAAGTCTGCTTCAGTGGTCCTGTACCCATGATGACTTGTGTTGAGCTTTAATTCATGGTTCCTGATTCTGACAAACCCAACAACTAAACCTAATTTTTTCTAATATTGCCCAACAATTTTCAGATCTGCTTTTTATACTTAAAGACTTAAACTCGCATCAGGATGGGAAAAGTACTTATTATCGGAGCTGGTGGCGTTGGCACCGTTGTGGTGAAGAAATGCGCGCAGCTACCCGAAGTTTTTACAGAAATTATGCTGGCCAGCCGTACGCTGTCTAAAGTAGAACGCATAGCACAGGACACTGAAAAGCGCTTTGGCGTTAAAATAAAAACCGCACAGGTAGATGCCGACGATGTACAGGCACTGGTAAAGCTGTTCAACAGCTATGAACCAGACCTGGTGGTGAATGTGGCGCTGCCTTACCAGGACCTGCCCATTATGGATGCCTGCCTGGAGTATGGGGTGCATTATCTCGATACTGCCAACTACGAGCCGAAAGAAGAAGCTAAATTTGAATACAGCTGGCAGTGGGCCTACCAGGACCGCTTTAAGCAAAAAGGGCTGATGGCACTGCTTGGCTGCGGTTTCGACCCCGGCGCCACCCAAGCCTTTACCGCCCATGCCGCCAAGCATCACTTCGACGAGATCCATTACCTGGATATTGTAGACTGTAATGCCGGCGATCATGGTAAGGCATTTGCAACCAACTTCAACCCCGAAATCAACATCCGGGAAATTACCCAAAAAGGTAAATACTGGGAAAATGGGCAGTGGATCGAGATTGAGCCGATGAGTATTCACAAGCCTATTGATTATCCTGGTATCGGTCCTAAAGAAAGCTACCTCCTGTTTCACGAAGAGCTGGAGTCGCTGGTAAAACACTTCCCTACCATTAAGCGCGCCCGCTTCTGGATGACCTTCGGCCAGGCTTACATCACCCACCTGCAGGTGCTGCAGAATGTAGGCATGACCCGCATCGATCCTGTTAAATTTCAGGGGCAGGACATCATTCCGCTGGAGTTTCTGAAGGCAGTTCTTCCAGCGCCTGATGAATTAGGTGAAAACTACACCGGCGAAACCTCTATTGGCTGCCAGATCAAAGGCATCAAAGATGGCAGGGACAAAACTTACTTTATCTGGAACAATTGCAGCCACGAAGCAGCCTATAAAGAAACCGGCGCCCAGGGCGTAAGCTATACCACCGGCGTACCGGCCATGATCGGCGCAGCCCTTCTGCTTAAAGGCATCTGGATGAAGCCCGGTGTGTACAACGTAGAGCAGCTGGATCCGGATCCGTTCATGGACATGATGAACAAGCACGGCCTGCCCTGGCATGAAAAAGAGGGCGTAGAGCTGCCGCATGAATATCCAAACTAATTTTTGAAAATGGATGATGGACTGCCCCGGCGGTCCATCATTTATTATCACCCTACTTATATGATAACCAGCGAGAAATTTCCAGTAGATAAAACACCACAAACAGATTTCAGCCAGGTTCCCTCCCCCTGCTTTGTGCTGGAGGAGCGCCTGCTGCGGTATAACCTGCAGGTGCTCCGGCACGTGATGGATGAAGCCGGTTGCGAAATAATCTGTGCCCTGAAGGGCTTTGCCATGTGGAGCACCTTTCCGCTGGTGCGGGAATACCTGCCCGGCGGCACCGCTTCTTCCCTGCACGAAGCAAAGCTTATTTGGGAGGAGATGGGTGTAAAGGCGCACCTGACGGCACCGGCCTATCGGGAAGAAGACTGGCCCGAGCTGGAGCAGATCTGCAGCCATATTGTATTCAACAGCCTCAACCAGTGGAACCAGTACAAGGAACGGGCGCTGGCGGCAGGCATCAGCTGCGGCATTCGCGTTAATCCGCAATACTCCGAGGTAGAAGTAGACCTGTACAACCCCTGTATTCCCGGCTCACGCCTGGGTACTACTGCCAACCATATTGGCGAACAGCTGGCCGAAGGCATGGAGGGTGTACACTTCCACACCCTCTGCGAAAACAATGCCGATGCCCTGGAACGTACTTTCAAGGCTGTGGAAGATCGCTTTGGCCCGCTGCTACACCAGGCAAAGTGGCTGAACCTGGGCGGCGGCCACCACATAACCCGCGATGATTATGACATTGACAGGCTCATTGCCCTGATCAAATACATAAAGGAGAAGTACGATGTACATGTGATCCTGGAACCCGGTGAGGCAGTAGGCTGGCAAACCGGTTACCTGCGCGCCAAGGTGCTCGACATCATGGACTCGCAGGGCATTAATGTGATTGTGATGGATGCTTCCGTCAGTGCACATATGCCCGATTGTATCGAAATGCCATATAAACCTAAAATATTGGGTGCCGACGATGCCCCACAATCAGGCCGTACCAACAACGAAGTAGCGCCCTGGCGTGTGGGTGGCGGCACCTGCCTGGCCGGCGATTTTGTTGGTGACTACCAATTTGAAAAGGAGCCGCAGATTGGCGATGCGCTAATCTTTAACGACATGATCCACTACACCATGGTAAAAACCACCAACTTCAACGGTGTACAGCTCCCCTCCATCGGTATCTGGAAAGAAGACAATAACTTTAAGCTGGTAAAAAGCTTTGGCTACGAGAGCTACAAGGGCAGGTTAAGCTAATGTAGGCTGCGATAGATGCAGAAGCTTTTGCTATATCCTGTTTAATCAGGTAATCCTATAGCATTGGTATTATAAGTAACCCAATGTTATCGTTATTATTATCTGAAACAGTAGAATGCCTAGAAATAGGCACCCTTGCTTCCTTTAGGAGAAATCTGTGAAAAAAACAGCTCTGGAATATTTTCCGGAGCTGTTTTTATTTTTCTATTGGCCGTATTTACAATCGCTGCGAATTGCTCTCCGTAGCGATGATGTGGTGATAAGTGCAGAAACATAATAGCCAAAGAGAGCGACTCCAGCCTTGACAACCCGATTCGCTGCACTCGTATATAAATAGCCTATATAATGCTAGCAGCTCTAGTAGGTATATCAAATATAGTGTTATGTATATTGTTGGTGTTACAAAGTAACCCCTACTTACAAATTGTTCATGGTAGAGCAGGGTAGATCTTTAATAAGCTGTAGACATGTAAGTGATAATCAGTGAAATACTGCTTTTTTTGCGCCAAACATTCATATATTTCTTATGTTATTTTCTCCATGCCCTATACATAGAAATTCATGGACACTACTAGCTATAGCGTTGGCTTTAAGAGTCAGCATAACGAATGTTCAGATGTAAAACTGACTGTTACTGGTACTATACCACAATGGTTAGAGGGAACGCTGATCAGGACGGCGCCATCAAAATTCGAAGTTGGTAATGACCGGTACCGGCATTGGTTCGATGGCCTAGCTATGCTGCACAAGTTTGTGATTAAAGATCAGCAGGTTAGCTATTCCTCCAAATACCTGGAGTCGGAGGTATACAAAAAGGCTATGAAGAAAGGCAAAATTGCTCATGGCGAGTTTGGAACAGATCCCTGCAGGGACCTTTTTCAGAAAGTATTTTCATTCTTCCGGGGCCCAACCCCAACTGACAATGGCTGTGTCAACATTATTAAATATGGAAATGATGTAGCCTCCTGTACAGAGACACCCAACCCTAAAGTATTTAGTCTGGAGACGCTGGAAACAGAGGGCAACTACCGGTTTGAGGACAAGCTTCCGGGACAGCTCACCCCTGTACATCCACACATCGATAACGAGGGAAACCTGTACAGTTACCTGACAGAGATTGCCTACAAATGCTTCTATCACATCTATGAAGCTCCGGCAGGTAGTAAGGAACGCAGGCTTATAGCTTCGATACCTACCAAAGAATTTGCCTACATCCACAGCTTCGGGATGACAGAAAACTATTTGGTATTTCTGGAAAACCCCCTTATATCAACACCGCTGGAATTCAGGTTTCTGGATAAGCCTTTTATCGAAAAGTTTAAGTGGAAAGCAGAAAGAGGCACCATCATTCACCTGATTCATAAAAGATCTGGCGAAGTAAAGACTTTGAAGACAGATGCATTTTTTTGCTTTCATCATGCCAATGCTTTTGAACAGGGAGATGAAATCTATTTCGACCTAATCACCTATGAAGATGCCTCTATTGTTGATTACCTGTACCTGGATGAGCTTAGAGCTAATAACCCATCACTGGCAGCAGGTAAATTATGGAGATTCCACATTCCGGCTTCAAGGAATAAAGTTTATAAGCGACTGCTAAGCGAGCTAGCGGTAGAACTGCCCCGTACAAACTACAGCGAAATTAACACCCGGCCCTATCAGTATGTATATGCCGCAGCCAATCTTGTGCCCGGCAATTTCCTGGATGCCTTAACAAAGATTAATGTAAATACAGGGGAGGAGGTAATCTGGAAGCAGGAGGCTTGTTATCCCGGAGAGCCGGTATTTGTACAGCAGCCTTCAGCCAGATCGGAAGATGATGGCGTTATCCTAAGCGTAGTGCTGGATGCCAATAAACACACATCTTTTCTCCTGATTTTAAATGCCGGAGATCTGCAGGAAATAGCCAGGGCAGAAGTACCGCAGCATATTACTTTTGGTTTTCATGGCCAGTTCTTCTCCTCCAGTCTATTGAAAGAACAAGGACTTGACTAGTCTCTCTAATCCATTCCGGCATTTTTTGTGCCTATAATAACTTTTGTTACCTTGGCAGCCGAAGTCATCTTATTACTTGATGAAAAAAATATTTTTTGCTACAATTCTTTTTTTCGGTACCGCAACAGCCTCTTTGGCACAATTAAGTGTGGGGTTTCATCAGTCTAATTTACCCTTTGCTTCTATTGGCTATGAAATCAATGATCGCCTGATGCCTGAGCTTCGAATTGGTACTGATGTCATCATCAATAATTTTTCACCTGAAATTGTGCTCACTTATCAGTTTCTGAATAAACCAGACTATGAACTTTATGCAGGTTTGGGTTATAGGGCTAATACATATCGGGGACCTCTGCTGCCAGTGGGTTTCAACTTTTTTCCTTTTGAAAAGAAACACTTTGGATTTCACCTGGAGCTGGCGCCAATGTTTGTTATCGAAAGCACTACAATTTTACGGGGCAGCTGGGGCATCAGGTATCGGTTTTCCAAAGACTAGTCTTTTGCCTGTCAATCCTGCAACTCCTTAAAGGTACAAAGCAATAAGCTGGGGTATGCTCGTTAAGTCTGTTATTACTATTTTTACGGTAGCAGCAATCAATACTCAACTCAGCCCCATGTCTACTAATACCTTTACCCCAGAAGAACTGCAGCGTTACGACCGGCACCTGATCCTCCCCCAGTTTGGTAAGGAGGGACAGCTGAAGCTGAAACAGGCCAAGGTGTTGGTGGTAGGAACGGGTGGCCTTGGTAGTCCGCTGCTGCTGTACCTGGCTGCTGCAGGTGTAGGCACAATTGGGCTGGTAGATTTCGATGTGGTAGACCGGAGCAACCTGCAGCGGCAGGTGCTGTATACGGTAGCAGATGTAGGAACTCCAAAGGTAGAAGCAGCAAAAAAGCGCCTGCAAGAATTGAATCCTAATGTTACTGTTATTACACATAATACAAGGATTACCTCTGGAAACGCATTGGAAATAATCAAAGGGTATGATGTAGTAGCCGATGGTACCGACAACTTCCCTACACGTTACCTGGTAAACGATACATGCGTGCTGCTGGATAAACCGCTCATTTATGCTTCTATTTACCAGTTTGACGGGCAGGCATCGGTTTTCAACTACCGCTATCCCGATGGCAGCCGGGGCCCCAATTACCGTGATTTGTTCCCCCACCCTCCCCTGCCCCACATGGTACCCAGCTGTGCTGAGGGCGGAGTGTTAGGAGTGTTACCCGGGTTACTGGGTACGATTCAGGCCAATGAAGTGATCAAGATAATTACGGGCATAGGCGAAACACTGGCCGGCAGGTTGTTCCTCTACGACGCTCTCTCCTTTAGTACCCGTACCCTGAAAGTTGCCAAGGATCCACAAAACCCGCTTACCGGCGAAAGTCCCACCATCCACACCCTCATTGACTACGAAGCTTTTTGTGGGCTGGAAAAAAAGGAGGAATTGAAAAGCACACAGCCCCGGGAGCTCAGTGTGCAGGAGCTGAAAGCCATGCAGGCAGCCGGAGAAGAATTTCAGCTGCTGGATGTGCGCGAGCAGCATGAATATGATGCCCGAAACCTGGGTGGGATGCTTATTCCGCTCAGAAGCCTGCCCGATCAGTTTGAAAAGCTGGATAAAGATAAAAAGCTGGTGGTGCACTGCCTGAGTGGCCAGCGAAGTGCCCAGGCCATTAAATTCCTGAGGCAAAAAGGCTTTAGCAAGCTGTATAATCTAAAAGGTGGTATTTTGGCCTGGACAGAAGACTAAACGCTTACGAATAATCCTTTTGAGGTTCAAAGACAGGGAACGATAGTTTGTAACCTAGCTTACAGACTGGGCTATTGATGCCGCCCCTTCAGGACTAGGCCGCGCCAAAGTTCGATAATGATTGAACGCGCGCCAGCCAACTGACATATAATCCATTGTTATAAACCCAGGAAGAAAAAATCTTCAAGGCTGTGTCTGAAAAGAAGGATCGTAAATCAGGTTGACTCCGATCCTTCACTTCTACCGCACCTACCTGCATTTTCATTTCTCCCCGGATGATGTAGATAAACTCCTCCCCTTCGTGCGAAAGAAGATGCGGCTTCACCTCTCCCCTTTTGGCTGAAAAAAGAAAGGGCTGCATTTTCTTATCGTGGTAATCAGAAGCAAAAGGATAAATGGAGTAGCCTTTCTCGGTAACAGTGGTATTTTCGGCGGCCTTTTCTTTGGTGGTCAGCACTGTGCTTAGCCAGGCATCCTGTTCCAGTAAGCTCGAGATACTGGTGCCCAGGGCGCGGGCAACCTTCACCAGGGCAGCCACAGAAGGCACGGTTACATTGTTTTCAATTTTAGAGATCATGCTGCGCGACAGCTCACAGGCATCGGCGATCTCCTGCAGGGTACGCTTTTGCTGCTTGCGGAGTAGCTTTATATGGTCTCCTATCTGTAAGTTACTGTCTGTCGTTTTTAGCTTATGATAGCCTGTTATGGTGATATTGTTTCGTGAATTTTAAGGTATAAACTTTATTCAACAAAGTTGAATGAGAGGAATAAATGTTGAATGAAATTAAAAGAGGAGTTGTTTAATTACTCAGCCACCATCTGCTTTTTATTCAGGGGCTGTCTCATGGCACATAAGCCATCAGATTCAATATTGAATGCTCCATTCAGAATGTTGTAGTAGTGCTCTACAGCTACTACCCAGGCAATGCCAATAAGAGCCTCCTCAGCAAATACCTTTTGGCATAAAGCGTAGGTTTCATCCCTTACCTTTTTCCGCAGCGTTAACTCATGGGCAAAGCGCAGGGCTAGCTTTTCTGTTTCAGAAAAAAGATCGGAGGTCTCAAAATTACTTAGCTGCCAGAATCGCTCCTGCCGGTCAAATTTTTCAATGGCCTGTGCCTTGCCAATATCGATGCAGAAGCCGCAGCCATTAAGCTGGGCCACGTGGATTTTAATGAGTAGCACCAGGTCCTGTGGCAGCGCCAGCTGTTTTGTTAGTTCATTGATCTTTCTGGACCAGCTGAGAAAGCCAAAGGGTAGGCGAACATAAATCATTTTCAGCGGGCTGATCACTTTACCAAACATGCGCCTGGTGAACCAGTAGGCCAGCTTCATGAGTGGCCTGTTTGGTTTTTCAATGGAGGTTAATCGTACAGACATAGCGTTTTTTCCTTATGTCTGTAAAGCCGGTATTTTGTGACAGCTTACTGTAAAATAATTTTGTCGGGGTTGCGCATAATGAAGATTTGCGACAGAAGGCTTCCATCCCTGTTGATATAGAGCAGGCTGTCGGGTACTCCATTTACAGAAAATAATACAGCAGGCAAATTATTAACCTTTAGCTGTTGAAGTGTTAGCTGCTGTTCCAGTTTTTTGCGGGTAACGCCAATCAGGAATTTGCTTACCACTTCATGCCCATAGAGCACATTGAGTGCAGCAGCTGCCTTACCTCCACCATCGGAATAAAGTGCAATATCTTTTTTAAGTAAGCGGGTAAGCTGTTCGGGATTTCCCTCTGCACATGACTGTAGAAATGCTTCCATCAGCTGTTGAAGCGGCTGTTGGTCTGCAGTATGGGGTGGAGATGTTTTTACCTCGTCGGCTACCTTTTGCCTGGAACGGCTCACCAGCTGACGGCAATTGGCTTCGGAAGTATTGCAGATCTGGGCAAGCTCCTGGTAAGGATAATCGAATGCAGTGCGTAATACAAAGGCTGCCCGTTCTGTTGGGTTTAGCTGGTCTAAGGCATGCAGCACCTCATACTGCAAAATGCCTTCCTGATGGCTGCCTTCCGTAGGGGTGATGAGTGGTTCCGGCAGCCAGGTGCCAGGATAAAGTTCGCGCTGCTTTTTTAAAGCATGGAGGCGATCTATGGATTTGTTGGCTACCACCCGGGTGAGGTAGGGCTTGATATTTTTAACCTCGCCCCTTTCCATTTTAAGAACCTCTACAAAGGCATCCTGTACAAGATCTTCTGCCTCCTGAATTTCTCCAAGTATGTTATAGGCAACAGAGAAAAGGTAGGGCCGGTATTTTGTATAGATATCCTCCATGTTTATCAAATCTACAAATCAGCTGCCGCTTACACAAAAGCCCTGTCCCAGTCTTTCCACACCGGTTCATACCCCTGTGATCTAATAAGGTCGGCAATTTCCTGCGGGCTGCGCTCGTCACTGATCTCGAACTGCTCCAGCGACTGTGGCTCCACTGCATAGCCACCGGGATTGGTCCTGGAGCCGGCACTTATGGAAGTAATGCCCAGCTTCAGCACATTGTTGCGGAAGTTGGGAGTCTCACGGGTGGAGAGCGAAAGCTCTACATCTTCGTTGAAAATGCGGTAGGCACAGATCAGCTGCACCAGCTCCCTGTCGCTCATTTCGACTTTAGGAGCTAAGCCACCGGAAAAGGGGCGCAGCCTGGGAAAGGAGATGGAGTACCTGGTTCTCCAGTATTTCTTTTCCAGGTAATCCAGGTGCAGGGCTGTAAAGAAGCAGTCGGTGCGCCAGTCTTCCAGGCCAATGAGCACCCCCAGTCCTATTTTATGTACCCCAGCCCTACCCAGGCGGTCGGGTGTTTCCAGCCGGTACTGGAAGTTTGATTTCTTGCCCCTGGGGTGGTGCTTCTTGTAGTCCTCCTGGTGGTAGGTTTCCTGGTACACCAGCACGGTATTCAGGCCCAGGGGCACCAGTTCTTCATACTCCTGCTGGTCCAGGGGCTGTACCTCCATGGAGATGTGGGAGAAGTGGGGACGGATCAGCGCCAGCACTCTTTTAAAGTAAGGCACTCCCACCGTTTGGTTGGCTTCGCCGGTTACCAGCAGTACATGATCGTAGCCCAGGGCTTTGATGGCTGCTACTTCCTGCAGAATTTCAGCATCGCTAAGGGTACGGCGGGGCAGCTTATTGGTAAAGCTAAAGCCGCAATAGGTGCAGATGTTCTGGCACTCGTTGGAGAGGTAAAGCGGAATATACAGCTGCATGGTATTGCCAAAGCGCTTGCGGGTAAGGGCATGGCTCAACTGTGCCATCTGCTCCAGGTAAGTAGCCGCAGCAGGCGATATGAGCGCCTTAAAATCCTCCAGGTTCCGCCTCTCCTTATGCAAAGCCTGCTCCACATCATCAGCTGTTTTGCTGTAAATGCTCTGTTTGATGTTTTCCCAGGCGTAGGTCGAAAAGATTTTTTCAAAGCTCATATTATTGATATTAGATTCACAAGTGGAATGATGATATGAACCATCACTTTTCAGAAAGGCAGTTCAGCTTGTCGCCCCTCTGTAGCGTCGTTGCATGCAACGACGTGGTGGTGGAGGAGGAACAAGATTGCTATCACTGGAAATATAGTGAGAGGCACTTTCTGTTACTGCTTATATATAAAAACTGTCGGCTGCTCACTCTACCACGCCGATGCGTGCATCGGCGCTACAGGGGACAGTAGTTGCCTCAAACTGCAGAAGCTGATACCCGACACCTAATCTAAAAATGCTGTAAACGGGCTGCTGGCTTCGGCGGCGGTGCGTTCGGGGGCGAGCTTGGCTTCGAAGGCCATGCGGCCGGCTTCTACGGCAAGCTTAAAGGCCTTTGCCATGCTTACCGGGTTCTGAGATACGGCGATGGCGGTGTTAACCAGCACGGCATCAGCACCCATTTCCAGGGCTTTGGCAGCATCGGAGGGGGCGCCTATGCCTGCATCTACCACCACCGGCACACTGCTTTGTTCAATGATGATCTGCAGGAAATCCTGTGTTTTAAGGCCTTTGTTGCTGCCAATAGGAGCGCCCAGCGGCATTACGGCTGCTACACCAACCTCCTCCAGCCGCTTGCAGAGTACCGGGTCGGCATGGATGTAGGGCAATACCACAAACCCCAGCTTTACCAGCTGTTCGGCTGCCAGCAGGGTTTCGATAGGGTCGGGCAGCAGGTAGCGCGGGTCGGGGTGAATCTCCAGCTTAAGCCAGTGGGTCTCCAGTGCCTCGCGGGCCAGCTGGGCAGCGAATACTGCTTCTTTAGCAGTACGCACCCCCGAGGTATTGGGCAGGAGGTTAAGCTGAGGGTGTCGCAGGTGGCGCAGGATGTTGTCCTGCACATCATGGGTATCAACGCGTTTAAGGGCAACCGTAACTAACTCAGTGCAGCTGGCCAGCAGGGCTTCTTCCATAAGGGCGGCAGATGAAAATTTACCCGTACCTGTAAAGAGCCTGGAGCTAAAGGTTTTATCGGCTATTTTTAGCATGTTGCTTTGCTGTTATGTCTAAAAGTGCTGAAATGGTAGCTACGGTAAATTGCATATTCCCGGCCGTTGTCAGCAGGGAGGAGACAGCAATGCCATGTACGCCGGTTTCCATAATGGCCGGAATATCATGGAGCGTTATGCCGCCAATGGCAATAATGGGTTTGTTGATCTTCTCTTCCCTGCATCGGCGCATAATGCCACGGTAGCCTTCCAGCCCCAGGATGGGGCTTAGCTTTTGCTTGGTGGTGGTAAAGGCAAATGGGCCTAAGCCTATATAGTCAGCTCCGTTCAGCGTATGCCGCCATACATCCTCGAAAGTATTGGCGGTTTGCCCGATGATCATATTCCCCACAAGCCTGCGTGCCTGCTGAATAGGCATATCACTCTTGCCAAGATGCAGCCCATCGGCACCAATCTCTTCTGCTATTTGCGGATAGTCGTTGATGATGAGCCGGGTGCCCCACTGCAGGCATATGCTTTTGGCATCTTCAGCCAGTCTTTTGGCTTCAGCCAGTGGTTTATCCTTTACCCGTAGCTGCACCCATTTTACCCCTGCCTGGCAGGCGGCTTCAATGCACTGCAGGTGTGTATGCCCTTCTGTTTCGTGCGAAATAAATTGTAGCCTTTCTATCATAGCGTATTACACATTATGCCAGCCCAGCAGGCTGCTGTTGGAGCTTAAGAATTTTTCGATGTAGCGCTTTGCCAGCTGGCAGGCCTCTATGGGCGAGGCTCCCCTGGCCAGATTTGCGCAGATTGCAGCAGCGAGCACACAGCCTGAACCATGCTTGGGGCTGGGCACTTCTTTAGTAGTCTCCGGGTCCAGTATATGGCAGTTGCCTTTGTAAAAGAGCAGATCTCTGCCCCTTTGCTCCTGTGCATGGCCTCCTTTTTTCAGGATTGTAAAGTGTTGTGAGAGTTCCAGTGCCTGCTCATCAGACCCTATTAGCCGCTCAAACTCAGGCTGGTTGGGCGTTAGCCAGTCAATCCTGCCCATAAGTTTTTTCCAGTCTGCCGGCCCCTGAAAAAAAGGATAATCAGCAGAAGCCCTTAGCACCGGATCCCAGATAATGGTAGCCAGTGGGTTAACCTGCCTGATATAACCACTAACCTGGAGGAGGCGCTGGGTATTCTCGATGATGCCGATCTTGTAATAATCTACTGTGAACCTGGGCACCAGCAAAGCCAGCTGGCTCAGAATATCACTGGTGCTAAGCCACTGCACCCGTTCCACCCTTTCATCGTTTTGCCAGGTGGTAGCCGTAAGCACGCCAAAACCATAGACCTTGTGCATCTCGAAGGTCTTAAGGTCGGCGGTTACACCGGCTCCGGCAGATGGATCATGGCCGGCTATGCTGCACACGTACATTCTTTCAGCCATGGTATAGCTTTTTCTGAATTTCCAGAAATGCCGCCAGCGGATTTACCGACTGCCAGATGGCTCCCAGCAACGCAGCGCCGCCCAATCCTAAGTGCCTAACCTCTTCTATCCTGCTACTATTTACGCCCCCCAGTGCCACTGCTTTTTGCGCGTTGGCCTCTGCCGGCATAACTTGCAGCTCGGGGTTTGCCCGGTATCCTTGTTTAGAAATGCTGTTGAAAAAAGGGCTGATAAAAGCATATGTTACCTGCTCTTCTACTGCCAGATACTCCTGCCAGGAATGCACCGAACAGGAAACGCAGTAGCCAGATTTTACCTGCGGCAGTGTATGTTGCTGAAAATGTAATCCTTTTACCCGCAGCTGTTCCGGCACACCTGCCCCATGGTGCAGCATGATCTGCGGGTGGTAACACGCCTCTATCTGCTCCAGGTAGCAAAGTAGTTGTAGCTCGCTCCACCCGGGCTTGCGCAGGTGCAGGCTTTGCAGGCCGCTGTTAAACAGCCTGTTTACCCACTGCGTTTCCTGCGGATAGGCTTCTTCCGGCGTAATCACCAGCAGGCGAAATAAGGAAGTTTTACTTTCAGACATTTTATATAAAGAGGTCATATATAGGTAATGGCCCCACTCCTGTTTACCCTAACTCAGTTACCTGGCTGTACCCTGGGCATATAGCCGGGTAACTGAGTAAGTGCTATTTGTATTCTTTCGCTTATGTTTACAGGTACAGCTCCGAGCCTGCCTGTTTAAATTCTTCCGACTTCAACTTCATGCCTTCCTGCAGGGCAGCATCCTCTTCGAGCCCCTGCTCCTCGGCATATTTGCGCACATCCTGCGTAATTTTCATGGAGCAGAAATGGGGGCCGCACATCGAACAGAAGTGGGCAATTTTGGCACCTTCGGCCGGTAAAGTTTCGTCATGAAACTCTTTGGCCGTATCCGGATCGAGCGACAGGTTGAACTGGTCTTCCCAGCGGAATTCAAAGCGGGCTTTGCTAAGGGCATTGTCGCGGTACTGTACGCCAGGATGCCCCTTTGCCAGGTCGGCAGCATGGGCAGCAATCTTATAAGTGATCACCCCATCCTTAACATCTTTTTTATTGGGCAGCCCCAGGTGCTCCTTGGGTGTTACATAGCAAAGCATGGCAGTACCAAACCAGCCTATCATGGCAGCGCCAATGGCAGAGGTAATATGGTCGTAGCCGGGTGCAATATCGGTGGTAAGCGGACCAAGGGTGTAGAAGGGTGCTTCGCCACAGTGGGCCAGCTGCTTGTCCATGTTCTCCTTGATCATGTGCATGGGCACGTGGCCGGGACCTTCGATAATGGTTTGCACATCGTGCTTCCAGGCAATTTTAGTTAGCTCGCCCAGGGTTTCCAGCTCGGCAAACTGGGCTTCGTCATTGGCATCGGCCAGGGAGCCGGGGCGCAGGCCATCGCCTAAGGAGAAGGCCACATCATAAGCTTTCATAATCTCGCAGATCTCCTCAAAATGAGTGTACAGGAAGCTTTCCTGATGATGGGCCAGGCACCACTTGGCCATAATGGAGCCACCGCGGGATACTATACCGGTAAGCCTTCTGGCAGTAAGCGGCACATAGCGCAGCAACACGCCGGCATGAATGGTAAAGTAATCAACGCCCTGCTCGGCCTGCTCTATGAGGGTATCGCGGAAGAGGTCCCAGCTAAGTTCTTCGGCCTTACCGCCCACCTTTTCGAGTGCCTGGTAAATGGGTACAGTGCCAATGGGTACGGGCGAGTTGCGGATAATCCACTCCCGGGTTTCGTGAATATTCTTGCCGGTAGAAAGGTCCATGATGGTATCGGCTCCCCAGCGGCAGGCCCACACAGCTTTCTCCACTTCTTCCTCTATGCTGGAGCCTACGGCAGAGTTACCAATGTTGGCGTTGATCTTCACCAGAAAATTGCGGCCAATGATCATGGGCTCGGTTTCTGGATGGTTGATGTTGGACGGAATAACAGCCCTGCCCATGGCTACCTCCTGCCGTACAAACTCAGGGGTGATAAAGCCTTCTGGTGTATTGGCGCCAAAGCTATGGCCTTTATGCTGTTGCCACAGGTTGTTGTTTGCTGAAAAAAGCTCCTCGGCCCGCTGATTTTCGCGGATGGCGATGTACTCCATCTCCGGGGTAATCATGCCCTGGCGGGCATAGTGCATCTGGCTTACATTTTTACCGGCTTTGGCTTTTAACGGGCGCTGGATATGCGCAAAGCGCAGGGAGTCCAGGCTGCTGTCGGCCTGCCGGGCCCTGCCGTACTGGGAGGAGATTTGCGGCAGTTCTTCCACATCGCCACGCTCCAGTATCCAGGAGCGGCGCAGCGGGTGCAGGCCTTTGCGCACATCTGTTGCCACTGCCGGATCGGTATAGGGGCCGCTGGTGTCGTACACTGTTACAGCAGGGTTCTTTTCCCTTTTACCACCAGCTTTCTCCTGGGTATCACTCAGGGAAATTTCGCGCATGGCCACCCGTATATTATGGAGGCTTCCCGGCACATATATTTTTTGTGATTTCGGAAATGGATCGCGGCTGATCACTTCCTGCTGTGGTGTTTTTTCTTTCTTCATAAAAATGGGTGTTTAAGGGAACATGGGTCCCGGGGAGATTAGCCGCCCTGGGTAGCTTTGATCAGCATAACCTTATCTTCGGGAAGAAGCTCGTAGGTGGGCCAGCTGGCTTTGGCAATTACCTGCTCGTTAACGGCAACAGCAATGCCACGGGTATCGGAAATACCCAGCAGCGGCAATAGCTTGTTAATGGTACAGCTAGCCGGTGTGTTGATTGTTTGATTGTTAACCAGTACCTCCATATAGATAAGTTTTATAACTTTAGGAGGCACCAGTGGCGCAGAATGCGCACAGCATGGAAGCGAACTTTTCCCTACACCGGTACGAACCGGATCAGGTTTATGAGGGTATGATCTCAGCCACACAAATGTGAGGCACCCCTAAAGCATGGATCAATAATAGAAACTTTTCAGGCGGAAGTCAAAGAGATAGCAGTTATTTTTGATTTTAGCTTTAAGCTTATTGGGCTGAATATACTAACTACAGCAGCCTCTATACGCTCCCGGTAGTTTGACTGCCGCCTGATTAGCACATGAGCACATTAATTATTTACCGCGGCGGCGAACCGCCACATTAGCTCCATGTTTACCCGAGACGAAGCCAAGGCCTGGAACGAAAAATTTTATACGCTTTTCGGTACTTATATGCGCCGGCATGAGCCGCAGGCAGAGGGGGCCAGGCAGTGGCTTAACTATCGCACTGGCGTAAAAGGTATTTTTTTTCGCGTAGAGGCTGGCAGCAAAGATGCTATAGCCTCCATAGACCTGCAGCAAAGCGATGAGGGGGTAAGAAGGTTATTTTTTGATCAGTTCCTGGAGTTCCGCAACGCACTGGAAAGCCACACCGGCCCCCTGCTCTGGGAAAGCGAATACAGCCTCTCCAGCGGACGCATCATCAGCAGAATTTACCAGAAACAGGAAGGGGTGAGTCTGTTCCGTCAGGATGACTGGCACCAGATTTTTCCCTTCTTTGAGAAATACCTGCTCGGCTTCGATGCTTTCTGGGCCGATTTCAGAGAAGGCTTTATTGAGCTTGCTGAATAGTTGAAACTGGATATTTCCTTGTTTGAGCAGGGTGTCTGTTAGCTTTAACCTCTCTGTTTTACACGTTTAACTCCAGAATACTTCTTTATTTAAGCCTGAAAATCAGCAAAATAATCTTTTTTTTAAACCTGCTTTCCCCGGTTCCGTACAGAATGAAAGATGGTATTTTTTTACTAAATAATTTTTTATGGATACTCGTAGACCACGTTATGAAACTGATTCTGCATATTATTCTGCAGATGTAGCTTACGGAGATAGAAGGATGGGCTTTTTTAAGCGCATTTCCTGGGGGGCTATTATTGCCGGCGCCCTGGTAGCAATTGTTGTAATGTTACTGTTAAACCTGCTGGGCATTGGTATTGGTTTGGCTAGTGTAAATCCGGCAGAGGAATCGAATCCCTTTAGCGGCTTAGGCACTGGCGCCCTGATCTGGTGGGTGGTTAGTAACCTGATTGCCATTTTTGCAGGCGGCTATGTAGCCGGGCGTCTGGCTGGTATTCCTTTAAGAACCACCAGTACTTTACATGGTATTCTGGCCTGGAGCTTGTATACTCTTGTATCATTCTGGATTTTAACAACCGCAGTAGGTAGCCTGATCAGTGGTGTTGGTAGTGTGTTGTCCAGTACAATATCCTCTGCCGCATCGGGTGTAAGTGCAGTTGCAAAAGCCGGCCAGGAACAACTGGGTGAGCAAACAGCTTCTATCAGCTTTGGCGAGGTACAGCGGGAGGTACGCCAGGTACTCCGTGATACCGGAAATCCTGCCCTGCAGCCGGATTCTATTGAAAGAACTGCAACTGGTTCGGCGCAAAACGCCCGCCAGACGCTTCGAAACGAATCTTATGTATCGGATGAAGATCTCAACGGTATTGTTCAGGATGTGTTGTACAGAGGCGGAAAGATCGTAGATAATATAAACCGTGAAGATGTGGTAAACGTGGTGGTAGAAAGAACCAACCTAAGCCGCCAGGAAGCCAACAACGTTGCTGATGTTATAGTGCGCAAACACCAGGAAGCTAAAGAAAACTGGAAAGAGTTTAAAGCTGAAACCGAGGAAGAAGCGCGTGTAAAAGGTCAGCAGGTTGCCAATTCGGCATCTAAAGCTGCTATATGGAGCTTTGTAGCACTGCTTTTAGGCGCCGTAGTAGCTGGCGTTGGTGGTGGTGTAGGCAAACCGCATGAGGTTGTGGTAGCACCAGATGCCAAAGCAGATGTAGTAAGATAAACCTTGTTCTATCTGAAACCTTTAGCAAAGATAAATCCCTGCAGAGCACTTTCATTAAGTGCTCTGCAGGGATTTTTTTGTGAAGCTGTTTATGGTTAATTTCTGCAGCAGCTATTTTTTGAAAATCCAGTGCTGTTCAACAGGTTTGGCCGACATAAGCGCTTTGGCAAGGGCTTCATCATTATCAAAGCTAAGCTGTTCCAGTTGCCTGACTTCTACCCAAACATCAAACTCTTTTTCTTCAAAAGGCCAGGGTTCTATCACCAGGCTTCTGTCCTGGCTGCGTTGCCAGATATGATAGGTTTCACCATCAGGTCCCTGAAAAACCTCCAGCCGGCGTTCGTCTTCAGGCAGCTGGCGCCTGCATAAAATTAACGAACAACGGTCGCACCAGTGCATTAACCGATATGCGGCCTCTGCTTCCTGTTTACTTATTTTTAATGTTTTTCGCCACTCCTGCTGGTGTTTCTTTTGCTCGTCCAGCAGCTGATCCAGCCCTTTATTTTCTCCTCTTAAACTTTCGTAGAGGTAGCTTACATGCATGCTGATGAGCAGGGCTACGTAGCGGCTTTTATACTGGGCTACCCTCACAACATTTTGAGCCTGTTGCAGTGAAAACACCTTCTGACTAAAATCGATAGGAGCACCTGCTTTGGTAAGATGTTCTGCACGCTGCCATGCATCCTGCTGATTGTCATGATCGCCAATGGCAGTGAGGGTTTCCAGCCAGCGTTGAGGGCGCTGCTTTAGCTGCCAGTGCCAGCCAATTTGTACAGCCAGCAATTCATGCGCACGCTGAAAAATTATTTCCCAGCCCTTTTCAGTACTGTTTACAATCATAGAAGATTACCCCTTCACTGAAAAACTTACCGAGTCGCTGCCATCGTACTCGCTGTTGCGAACCGCCGTCAGGTGGATCAAAGAGACTTTTTGATCCGTATCCGGGAGTGTTTCTTCTTCTTCCTGCAGCAGATCAATTTGTAAGCCCGTAAAGTCTTCCATCAGATCAGCTTTCCGGTAACGAACATCGGGCAGGTAAGCCGTGGTGTTTTCGGGCTGGTTTTCACTGTATGCCAGCAGGTAAAGGTTGCCACCGTCTGGTTTAAGGCAATTGACTACTGCCTGGTGAAAGCTGCGCCTGATATCCGGAGGCAGCTGTGCGTACATGAGTACGGCTGCATCAAATTCCAGGCCCTGGCAAAAAGGAGTGTTAGGCTGATAGAGGCTGAATGAGATATTTTTTTCATGTGCCTGATCGGCCAGGGCTAGTGTTCTTTCCTGATCATCCTTGCTAAACCCTATGGCATGCACCCTCCAGCCTGCTTCTGCGGCATAAACAGCATACCGGTTTACAGACTCACTCAGTAAGAGTAATCTGCCCGGTGGCAGTCGGTCAACTACTCTTTTAAAGAATGGGTGAGGCTCATTGCCGTGTTGCTCTGTACTACCAGATTTATTAAAAATAGACATATAGAATTAGGCTTGTCTCTATTTAAAGGCATTGGTGCGAGAATGTTTAAAAGATAACAGTTTTTATTATTTACCGTATTTATATAATAGGTAGAGCCGCTTTTTTAAGTCAAAAAGTTAAAATAAAATTAATCAGGCTTTTCAAAACCATGCAAGACTGATCCTGTTATACAGGTACTTCCAAAAGTAAGATAGCCGCTATAGCAGCTTTTCAAACGTTTGAAATTTTTTTAAGGAAGTATATTTTCAGAGGGGATCATGAATCAGATCAGTGTTGTAAAGCCCGCAGCTTGTCTTTACGGCTGTATGGGCACTAAATTTTTTTCAACCAGACAAACAGCGTTTCAACAGGAAGAAAGGACGAAAGCAGCCTGTTGCCGTCTTTTAAGTTTTAGCTTTGATATTGAGTCCAAAATCCGGGCTACTGAAGTTCCTTTTTCTGAACGCTCTGTAAAACCCTCCTCTGACCAGCTGCAAACCATAACCCAGGCTGTTGGCAGTTTTAAGTACTCTGGTTCTGTCTCTTCTTCACTGAATAATTTTTCTTCTCCCTCCCGCTCTTTTCTCAACCCCGGAGGTACGCCATTGGTACCAGCTTTTACTGGTATGGAGGCGGACAAGCTAACGCAACTTATTAGCAGTATGAGTGTAAAAGCTCCGTTTAAACATTGGTATTGCAAACAACATGCAAGGCCAAAGCTGCCTAATGATCTGCAGGTGGTGCCAAGGCATCAGCGTAACCTCTTGCAAAAGCTTAAGAGTGAAACGAAAGCACTCTGTATCATTGTAGATGGATGTGTTAAGCCATCACAAATGCTGCAGGCTGCTTAACTGACTGCTTCTTCTGGAGCAGTATGCTATGTAATGCTTTGCTAACCGGACCGGGGCGTACAATGTACGGCCATTATGATTAATGATGCAGAGATGCTACATCTCTTGCATGACCTGTTTATCCAGGCTGTTATGAACTCCTTTTGTATGGAGTGCCGGCCCGGGAGAAAAGCAGGTAGGTGTATGTGGTAAACCCGGGATCAACGACAATCAAATAGAATTTTTTATTATTAAAACTTGAAATTTTTATGGCTACGAATGACAAAAATGAATCGCAGTCTGATCAGGACCGAAACAAAAATTCGGAGACTAATTCGACTAACGACAGCAAGAAAACAGGAAATGCTACCGGCAAATCATCAACAGATGTAACTGCCTCATCTGGCAGCAGCTCCACAGGGAGCAATGCGGGCGGCAGTACCGATAAGAGTAAAACAGGTGGTACTTCAAAATCAGCTACTGCTGCTTCCAGTAACAGAAGCTCAGGTAGCTCTGCAAGTGGTAGTACCAACGCAGGCTCTGGCACTAGCGGAAGCACCAACGCCGGTTCTTCTACAGGCGATAAAGCCAAAAGCAGCTCAGGAGATATAAGTGGTTCTTCCACTAATACAAGCAGTAGCAGCTCTGGTGGTAATACTGGCTCTGGCAGTAATTATGACAGAAACAATGAATCATCAGGTAATACTGGTAACAGCAGTAACAGAGGTAACGATTCCGATCGTGAGCGCAGCTGGAGCAGTGCCGGCAGTCAAAGCCCGTATTCATCATCTTCCGGTTCCGGCCAAAGCAACCAGGGCCAGAATTACGGCAGCCAGTCCGGCAGCAGGAACCAGGATGATCAAAACCAGGGAGGCCGGAGCAGTAGTTACGCTTTAGGTGGCAGCTCTGGTGCCGATTATGGTTATGGCATGGGCGGAAACATGGGTTCCGGCCAGGGCTCTCAAGACCAGGGTGGTAACTGGAGCCAGGGCTACAGGCAGAGCGAAGGTGGTTATAATGAAGGTAACATGCGCAATCAGGGTGGTTCATCAAACCAGAACTCTGGTTTTGGGTATGGCAGTTCTGCCAGCCAGTACAGTGGCCAGGGAGGCTCCGGTGCTAACTGGAACAGCGAAAATTATGGCCGCGGAGAATCTGGTATGGGCAATAGTTACGGCAGTAGCAGCAGCCAGTATGGGCAAGGCTCGGGCGGAAGTGAAAACCGTGGAAACCAGGACCAGATGGGCGGCTACAACAGAAACCAGGGTAGTCATACATGGAACCAGGGCAACAGCTCAGGAAGCAACCAGAGTGGCCAGGGCGGTCATAATTATGGCCAGGGATCTGACTGGAACCAAAGCCATGGCTCTAACTGGAGAAACCAGGAACGCGAACAGGGTGGTTCCCAGGGATGGGGCGGCTCTTACAACCAAGGTAACCAGGGTAACATGAGTAACCAGGGTAATCATGGTATGTCCGGCGGATATGGCCGTAGCTCTGGGTTCAGCCAGTATGGCGACCAAAACCAGGGTGGAAATCAATATTCTGGCAGTATGCAAAACGATCAAAATCGTGGCAGAGATAATCAGAATGAAGGATACCGTGGCTACAGCTCCGGCTCGGGTTACGATACCGGCAGCTATGGCGGTGGCGGCGGTAGCGACAGAAATCGCGATTTTGGCGGCGCAAGCGGCATGGGCGGCTCCAGTTATGGCGGCAGCTTTGATCGTGGCACCGACAGCGACAGAGGCTTAGGCGGCTCAAGCTACGGTTCTGGTAATTACGGTAGCTCTAACTACGGCTCCAGCAGTGGAGGTGGAGGCTACGACCGCGACCGCAGCTCAGGTGGAGGTTTCAGACAAGACTCCAGCTATGGCAGTGGCTCTTACCGTGGTACCGATAGCGATCAGAACTATGGTAGCTCAAGCTACGGATCAGGAAACTATGGAAGCTCTAACTATGGCTCAAGCAGCCAGGGTGGCTATGGAGGTTCTTCTTCCGGCCGCGACCGCGATATGGGCATGTCTAACAGAGGCGGCTCCGGCTATGGCGGCAGCTCCGACCGTGGCGACTGGGGCAGAAGCAACCAGGGAGGTTCTGGTGGCTATGGAAGCAGCATGAGCAGCGGCTATGGTTCCAGCACCAGCAACTATGGCGGAGGCTTTGGCTCCAGCGGCCAGAGTGGCTATGGTGGCTCTTCTTCCGGTTCAGGCCGTGATATGGGTATATCTGGCAGAGGTGGCTACAGCAGCTATGGCGGTGGTTCTACCGACCGTGACCGCGACTTTGGCGGCAGCAGCAACTATGGTGGTGGCTCCAGCAGCTGGGGTGGCGGCAATTCAGACCGCGACAACGACCGCAATATGGGCCGCAGCAGCTATAGCGGTGGTATGAGCAGTGGCGGCTATGGCAGTACCTCCGGTTCTTATGGCGGCGGTATGGGCTCTGGTAACCAGGGCAGCCAGGGCGGATCAAGCTTTGGCTCCGACAGAGACCGCAACTATGGCGGTGGCTATGGTTCCGGTGCTGGTTCCGGCAGCAACTACGGCGGCGCCAGCAGCTATGGTGGCGGCGGTAACTACGGCGCAGGCTATGGACAAAACCGTTCAGGCGGGTCTGGTGCTAACCGCAGCCAGCACACAGAGTATGGCAACTACAGCGGCGACCGCAACCAGAATTATGGTGGCAGTAGCAACTATGACCGCAACAGAGATAATGATCGTGACAGAAATCGCGACGAAGATCGTGGCTTCCTGGAAAAAGCAGGTGAGCGTGTGCGTTCATGGTTTAGCAGCGATGATGACGACCGCGACCGCAATTATGGCTCACAAGGCCGCGACCGCTACTAGTAATTAATAGCAAAGCAATGGTTAAGGCAAAGACTGGCTCATGCAGAGCCGGTCTTTGCTCATAACCTTTTCAGATATAAACAGTAGTTTATATAAGGGAACAGCATAATTCTTTTTTAAAAGAATAAGCTGTATACATGCTTTTGCTGAAGGTGCCTGAATATGCAGAGTACTTTTTAAAGAGGCAAAAGCAGATTTGCTGGCAATATGGCTTTCACAGCCAGCCGGCAATATTTAAATAATTTTTTAACTAAACTTTTACAATTATGCGATACGAACAAGATTTTTCAGACAGAGATAATAATAATAATTACGACCGCGACCGTACCTACGGATCTAACTATAACCGAGGCTACGACCGCGATTACAACAACCGTGACCGTGACAACGATCGGGGCTTTTTTGATAAAGCCGGAGATCAGGTACGTTCCTGGTTTGGTGATGATGACAACGATCGCCGCAGGGATTCGAACCAGCGCTACGACCGTGGCTATAGCAACAGTGATCGTAACTGGGGCGACCGCGACAGCAACCGTAACTGGGGCGACCGTGACAGCGACCGCAACAGGAGAGGTTCTGATGGATACCATAACTCCAGCATGGGAAGCTCCTATGGTGGTGGAAGAAACCTTGGCTCCAGCAGCAACTTTGATCGTGATTCCGGACGCAGCAATTACGGATCATCTGCCAACATGTATGGTAGCACCAGCAACTTTGGCGGCGGCATGACCGGTGGTTACGACCGCGACCGCAGCGACCGCAGCTTTGGCAATAACAGCTATGGTTCCGGCAGCAGCAACTATGGCTCCGGTTCTTCAAACAGAGGGAGCAGCTATGGTGGCGGCGCCAGCGATTACCGTAGCTACGGCAGCGAATATGGTGGCGGTAGCGGCAGCACCAATTACAGTGGTGGCGGCAGCAGCTATGGACGTGATTATGACCGCGACCGTGGCAGCCACTTTGGTTCATCTGGCTACGACCGCGACATGAATCGCAACAGAGACCGCGATAATGACCGTGGGTTCTTCGAAAAGTCAGGTGACGAAGTACGTTCCTGGTTTGGCGATGACAGGGCAGAACGCCGCCGCGACATGGACGACCGCCGCGATGACCGCAGCTGGGGCGACCGTGATAATGACAGAAGCGGCTGGGGTAGTGACAGCTACAATAGAAACCGCAGCTCCCAATTTGGTGGCTATAACCGCGGCTACGACCCAGATCGCTACTAATTAAGCGACACAGCCCTACCAAAGGGCCTATAATAGAAAAACCGGATCTTTGTCAAGATCCGGTTTTTTTTGCTTCAGGTAAAATAACTGTAACAATGGTGCCTTTACCTTCGCTGCTTTCAATCAGTAGGCTGCCTCCCATTTGTTGCAGCACTTCGCGGCTCATGTGCAGGCCCAGTCCACTTCCTTTTTCATTGTTGGTGCCGGAGCGGTTTTGTTTTTTATTTAAATCGAATAAATGAGCCAATACTGCAGGTTCCATGCCAACACCTGTATCCTGGATCACCAGCCACTTTGCATCCGGCTTCTGTTCTAAAAATATGCTGATAACACCCCCAGCTGTGAATTTATTAGCATTGATGAGCAGGTTGCGCAGCACTATGTTCAGGGATGTGGTATTGCCATATGACTCTGTATCCTGAGGTATCAGGTTCCGGAGCACATTTCCTTTCTCTTCTGCAGCATTCTGTAACACTGAGAGCTGTTGTTCTACAATGGCATGCAGGTTCACCTGCTGCTTCTCCGGCTCCTGGCCTTCCAGCTGTATCCTGCCCCACTCCAGCAAATTCTCCAGCAGGTTAATGGCGTTTTTTACAGATTTACCCAATGCAGTCGTATACTTTTCAGCATCCTGCAGAGGGGCTTTTTTAGCAGACATGAGCATGAGCAGGTTCTGTAAAGTATGTAGTGGGCTCCGCAAATCATGCGCAACGATAGACAGCATCTGATCTTTGGTGTGGCTTGTTTTAGCAAGTTCTTCAGTAAGTTTTACGCGCTCCTGCAGAAGTGACTGAATACGTTTTTTCTGAAGACTAACAGTTTGGAGACTTTTGGCCAGTTTTAGATTCTGGTAACGAAGTTCCAGTAATTTAACCACCTGCCCTGCCAGTACCTTGAGGGCAAATTTCTGATGATCACTGAGATTACGCGGTATACGGTCTATCACACAGAGTGCACCCAGCCTGTATTGATCATGCGTAATCAGTGGTGCGCCTGCATAAAACCTGATATCCGGATCGCCTGTTACCAGCGGGTTATTTTTGAAGCGGTCATCTGCTGTAGCATCTTCGATTACCAACAGCTCGTCGCTTAAAATAGTATGGGCACAGAATGCATATTCGCGAGAGATTTCCGGAATGGAAAAATTCTTGCGGGCTTTAAACCACTGCCTTTTAGAATCTACAAGAGAAATAAGCGATACAGGTGTATTGCATATCTGTGAAGCAAGCTTAACAATGTCATCAAACTGCTCTTCTGAGCCAGTGTCTAATAGCTGATACCGCTGGAGTGCCAGTAATCGTAAATCTTCATTGGGCGGCAGTGGCGCTTTTTCCATTTGTAATTAAGAATTCAGAGTAACAGAGACCCGTCTGGTTAAGGAAATATCAATATCTGTTAGTGATATTTTTAACAAGAGGACTTGTTGGAGGGAATATTAATGTCTGGCTATGACTGATAAAAAGAAAAAAGGCAGAAAAGGTTTAAAAAATTAAAGCAATCAGACTTCCGAACAATTTGACAGATCTGAAAAGCAATAGAAAAGAGCATTATCACCAGATAATTCATCAGACTAAAGAAACCACACCTACAACTGCTGGTGGAACCTTTACCCGCATTGTAAAAGCTAAAAAGTCTCCTGCTTTAAGATTAAAATAACTTTAATCTTAAAGCAGGAGACTTATCATTTTAATCCGGTGCCCTTCAGGCAAAGGGAGGATTATAAATTTTATTTTTTAGGTCCGTTATTCTTATCTTCAGGATCTCTCACCTGCTCATTAAGAATCCGGTTTTTCTCCCGTTGTTTATCTGTACCTATTTCGCCTATGCTTGGGCGGTCAACACCACCATTGGTACTTACGTTTGCACGTTGTGAACCACCATCGTCGCTGTGGCTGGTTTTGCCACTTAGGCCACCCTTATCTGTGTCTGCAGGGCTTTGCTTTTCGGTAAGCTTATTTTGCAGCCCGGCGTTATCAGGCTGGTGGTTCTGTTCATCACGTGGTGTTTTCTTATCTAAATCTGCCATAATCAAATATTTTATTCTAATTGAGTATACGAGGCAGGCCTCAAATGGATATCACTTTCTGGCCTTGATGGTAGCTTTTGGCTTCTCTTTAGTAGCCCTGCATTTACTTAACATCTGGCTGCACAGAAAAAAAACAGCCGGTGGTGCCAAAGCCGGAAATCAAATCCAGGCCAGGTACCACCGGCTGCTTGTCTGGTTACCCCTTCTCTAAAATCAGGAGTAATGCAGGGGTTAAAAGATGCACCGCCGCTAAGCGGCAGCATACAGACCTTAAGGCTTCACTATAATTTTAGAGGTAAAGGCCTCGCCACTGGCGGTTGTCATTCTTACCACGTAAAGGCCTGATTTATAGCTGTCCACATTAAACTCTGCAGAACGGGCAGTGCCAAAGCTATCTTTAGCATCGTACAGCGTTGCCAGCTCCCGGCCATCTACGGTATACAACTTAACGGTGGTTCTGCCCTCTTCCAGTACTATAAAATCTACAGTTGCTTTGCCAGATATAAGGTTAGGTGTAACAGAAAACGCACTGTTAATTTCCAGGTACTGTACATCCGTACTTTGCGATATCCTTGCGTTAACATCTTTATTATCGGGCGCACAGGCCTGTTCTGCAAAACAGGCGCCAATAGAAGCCCCGCGGCGGATGAAGAAATCTGCCAGTTGTGCAGGCAGACAAAGCTGCATATTGACGTTGCTATTGGGCTGCCAGCAAAGCTGCAGTTTGTCATTACCACAGGTCGCATCGATGGCGCAAACACTAAAGGTTTCTGTAGTACTGTTGCCAGCGCCATCCAAAACAGTAAGGGTATAGGTAGTGCTGGTTTCAGGGCAGGTTTCTATGGAGGCAGTAGATTCTCCGGTGCTCCATATATAGGTATACTCACCTTTTCCGCCGCTTACTGAAGCAGTTAAAGTAGTACATTCTTCAGGAGCATATCCATAATATACTACATCATCGCCACTAATGGAGGCAACCAGGGGCTGGTACAGCTCAAAGCGCGTAAATACAGGCAGGTGGTCTGAGGTAGTATTTCCGTAGTTTGATATGTAAGAGAATGGTATCAGCAGGGATTCGGTACCGGCCAGGTAATTGTCGTACAGCTCATCGCTGATCGCAATATGGTCAATGACATTATCCTGTGTAATAAAAGAGCGCAGCCCCGCCTCGCTAAGGGTTGAAGTTACTACCTGGAAATTTTCAGCCTCTATAAATTCAATATAGGTAGAAGGGCCGCCTCCTATCGATTCATCTACATCATCATTATAATCTCCAAGCAATATAAGGTTTGCATCGGGATAATAGTGATCCAGGGTATCGTTCAGGGCCTGCACATCAAAGAATCGGCGTCTGAGATCGGCGGCAGAAGAACCCGATTTTGCATGGATGTTGATAAGCTGTATACGCTCTGTATTACCCTCTATGGTAGCATCTACCGTGATCATGTAAGGCAGCCTGCCGCTAGACCAGAAGGAAGAAGGGTTACCGGTGGGGTAAGGGTCCAGGGGAGTGCTGGCTCCGGAGCGGGCAGCATCGTACATTTCTTCAAAGATTACTCTTTCATCTACCAGCGTAATGGTGGCAGGATTATAGAGGAAGCAGAGCTTCTGATCCGGGAAAGTGGGGTCTGGCTCACCGAAAGAATAGGAGAAGCGGTCGGAGCATACTTTTATATAACCCAGCATATCTGCCAGCTCCTGCAGCAGCCCCTCGTCGGAAATCTCCTGTACGGCAATAACATCGGCATTTGCACGCTCAATTACTTCTTTGGCATTTTGCAGCTGCAGCTGCACATTTTCAGGACCAAAGTTAGGCAGGGTAGAACCGAAGAACTCCATGTTCCAGCTCATTACATCCAGGGTAGTGGCAAACGGAATATCGGTGCCCTCCGGCTCGTAAGGAGTGGTGCCGGGCAGATCCTCAATAAAGCGGGGAAGGAGCTGCAGGGTGCCTCTGAAGCTGCTCAACACACCTGTTATGGTTACAGCCTCATCGGGAATTTCGCGCCCTACCAAACTCTCTACATCACCATCTATTCTTAGTGCTATGGTGCCGGTGCCATCTGTAATGTTGTAGTTGCTTTCCGGGAACAGCAAGCCTCTGGTATCTGTAAAAGAAGCCCCTGTTATGGTAACAAGCTGGCCCTCCAGTGCAGGGGTAATTTCAGCAATACTTACCACTAAAGGCGCTATTGGGCTATTGGCGGGGCCATAGCTTTCCACATTGGTAACATCAACTAATTGCAGCATCTGGTTAAAGGCTCCAATAGAAGCTGTTACCTGTATGGAATCACCAATGCTAAAGCCGTCGGGGCCATGCACCTGATAATCGAAAACAGGAATACCGCCTGTTTCGTCCTGCAGATAAGCAGGGCCGCCCAGCTCGTTTACGGCTGTTAAAGTACCATTTATGATAACCTGGGTACCCAGAGGTAAGTTGCGTGCTTCTGCAATGCTAACTTCCTGTGGTTCCGGATCGGGATCTGTGCCTCCTCCGGCACTAAAGCTCTGGCCGGTGTTAATTTCGTTGTAAGTGCCCGCAACAGGACCGCTCCAGGTAAAATCTGCATAGTTAAAGCCTGTGCCTGTTAACTGCAACGAATGGCCTTCGGGGGTTGTGCTAGTTTCTTCCACGCCTATATCGGTGCTAAGCATGCCATCTGCCGGGCCACCTGCTGCGGTAAATGTACCTTCGTAGCTTAAAAATTGTACTACAGCACCTTCAGGATCTATCAGAGCAATGCCATCAGGCGCACCGTTCTGAAGACCGGAAATAGCAAAAAATACAGTGCCGTAGCCATTTTGCAGGTTGGGTATAACACCACTGAGGTTTGTGGTAGCATAGGCAGCTCCATTGCTGCCGTTGTAGGCAACCAGCTGCCAGCCTTCCAGGTCGGCGCCTGCATTTCCTGCTACTTCAACACCCTCGCCTGTATCAGCACCATTGTTGTCGTAGTGTATTTCGTTGATAAATACAATGTCCTGCAGGGGCAGAAACTGCTGTTCGTTGTTTACAGCATTATAAGTTGATGCTGCTTCGGCAGCCCATGTAAAGTCTTTGTAAGCAGAGCCGGTACCTGTTAGTTGCAGGGAGAAGTCTGCTGGAGTGCCACTGCCTTCTTCCACACCAATGTCGGTGCTGGTTAAGCCTGCAGCAGGACCATCGGTGGCGGCAAAAGTACCTTCATAGCTTAGGAACTGAATAACATTAGCTTCTGCATCTACCAGCGCTATGCCATCGGGAGCACCATTTTGCAAACCGCTGATGGGAAAGAAAACAGTACCAAAGCCAGCCTGCTGATCAGGAATAACCCCTGATAGTGTAAGGGGGGAATAGCTGGCTCCGTTGTTGCCATTATAAGGAATCAGCTGCCAGCCATTTAAGCTTGTGCCAGCCAGGCCTGCCAGTTCAACACCCTCATTTTCGTCAGTACCCGCATTATCGTAATGGATTTCGTTGATGAAAACAATGGTAGAAGCACCGGGAGTAGGGTCAGGATCTGGGTCGGGATCGGGATCAGTGCCGCCGCCACCCTCGCCAAAGCTCTGTGCGCTGTTAAGGGATCCAAAAGTAGCGGTGGCTTCTGGAGCCCAGCTAAAATCTGTATAGGTGGTGCCGTTACCGGAAAGCTGCAGAGAAGAGCCGGAAGCAGTACCGCCAGCCTCGCTCACCCCTATATCGGTGCTAAGCATGCCATCTGCCGGACCACCTACTGCGGTAAAAGTGCCTTCATAGCTTAAAAACTGCAGTACATTACCGTTGTTGTCTACCAGGGCCACACCATCGGGAGCACCGTTCTGGATGCCGTTAGAAGGATAGTTTATTACAATAAAACCAAAACCACTGCTTTGATCGGAAATAGTACCAGAAAGCGTTTTGGTATCATATGCTGCGCCATTGTTTCCGTTATAGAGTACCACACTCCAGCCACTTACGTCTGTTCCGGCCGGTCCGGCTATTTCAATGGCTTCACCACTGTCTGTTCCATCATTGTCATAATGAATTTCATTGATGAATACTGCCTGTCCTGTAGCTGCCTGCATGCTGCATAGGGCAAATACTAACAGAAAAAATGTTTTAATCAGTAAATTTCTTCTCATAAGTTACCTCATTAAAAATGATAAATCGATTCCCAATGTATTAAAATGATTTAAATGCAGAGCAACTAAAGGGTTATGGTAATATTAATTCTTCTGATAATAGATTAAATATTACATTTAACTGCAGCAAAGAGAGGGAGCTGCGGCGGTAACAAAAGAGTAGGTCAGTTAAACTACGGAGGCTACAGATAGTTATGATTTTATAAAGTATAAGATCATGAAAAAAACTATTTGTGCAGGACTTTTGCTGATGGGTGTTCTAGCAGCTTGTTCTGAAAGCCGGGAGGGGGATGATACTACCCAGATGAGAAGAGATGATATGGCCCCTATAGAATATACACCGTCTGAAGAAAGAGACACGCTGCAGCAAAATCAGCAGGATACGGCAAGACGCCTGAACAATATTCCGGGATCGCCTGCAGATACCATTACCACCAGGCCTTATGGCACCGGAAACAATTTATGATTTATGTGAGGTAGAGGCTAAGGTTTAAGATGGCCGGGCAGCTGTTCTATGCCTGCTTTTCAGAAGGCACTTGTTCGGCCAGGTGCTGAACATATTCTGTGAGACCATTCTCGAACACCCTTACATTTTTAGGGCCAAAAAAACGCTTTACTTTTCTCTTGGCATGCTTGTCCTGGTAAAGTACTGCCTCTATCTCTTTTGGATCTTCCTTGTGTTTAAGCCTTATTTCAGCGCTTTTAATGAGGTGCTTCAGCTCAAAGTCGGCCTCGGGAAGAGAATAACCTATAAACACCCATTTATGGGCCTCCGACAGGAGGTTTTCCGCTTCGTGCCAGATGGCAGAGTAGGCTGCCGTGCGAAATGATTTCCGGTAGCTAAAGGTAGCAATATGCGTTGTGAGGTTGTTATCGCAGATCTTGCATTTATCGTCCTGCTCGTCTATTTGTGCACTGGCATCAAAATGCGTATTGGAAAAAGAGGGATCAAAAAGCCTGAAGTCAGCTAGATAGAGACCCACTTTTTTATGAAGGGACAGCTTTTTATCGAGCTGGTAAAAAAGTGTTTTACAGTTCTTGCAGTAGGCCCAGTTGCTGGAGCCATGCATTTTGCAGACTTTTATACCATCGTTATAGTTGCTCCGGCTTTTGCTTTGCCAGTCATAAGAGGGTGTAATGTAGTTGATCTTAACATCCGGATTAATTTCCTCCAGGTGCTTCTCCAGCACAATATCCCAGTTCATCACAATATAAGAGCAGTCATGGTCCTGGTAGTGGCGCAGCAGGCTGTCTATATCCTCGCACAGGCTAAAGCGCTGATCAAGGATCTGGAAGGTGCGGTAAATGAGCAACCTGCGTAGTGCCCTTAGTTTATCGGGGGGATAAATGTTGCCCAGATGCGTGCCGTTGGTAACAGAAATATCTATAGAAGTAAATACATCTTCCAGGGAAGGGATTTCCTTGCCTTCCTGCCAGCCAAAGGCATACTTGATAAAATCGCTGATGATATGGGTAATCGTTTTGTCCAGCGGACTATTGAACTCATCAGAAACAAGCAAAGGGGTTAAATCGGCCTGTACCGGTAAATCGGCACATTTAGAAAAACCTGCGCCTAATATAAAGGCGACCTTTTTGCGTTGATTACTGCTACTATTACTCATAATGTATGGATTTCAACGGGTGTAACGTCCAGAGGTTGCAGAAATAAGTCTAAGAAAATCCACTGAAAACAGCTGGTATGGAATATAAATAGAAGCCTGTTTTTTATGTTAAAGATCTGGTTGATCAGAACTTTGAAGAATATAAACCTTTGAAATGCAAAAGCCTGTAGTAGTGATACCACAAGCTTAGTAGAGTAAAATAGCAGTAATCCCTTTAGTGGGAGGCAGCGGCCAGCTTGCTTCTTTTTGCTATTTGTCTATAAACGAGCAATACTGCAAGGGCAAAGGTAGCACAGCCTGCCATGGTAAGTGCCATGGGCAGCGGAGTGCCATTATGAAAAAAGCTTACTGCTACCGAAGCCAGGGCACCGGCCACCATCTGTATACTCCCCAGCAGGGCCGAGGCACTGCCGGCATAGCGGGTAAAGGGTTGTAAAGCCACAGCCGTAGCATTGGGTGCAATAAAACCCGAGCAAAACAAGAAGCCGAAAATAAGTACCAGCGTGCCGGTAATGTTTAAAACACCCCACACCGATCCTACTGCCAGCAGCAAACCCAGTACCCACTGAAAGATACTGGCACGGCGGGTTATTTGTTCTGCTGTTTTACGCTTAAGCCACAGCCGGTTTATCTGGCTGCCCAAAATAAAGCCAAAAGCATTTAAGCCAAACAGCCAGCCATAATGTGTTTCCGACAGCCCAAAAAACTCCATGAACACAAAGGGAGAACCTGATATATAAGCGAACAAACCAGCAAAGGCAATGCTACCGGCTATGGCATAGGTGATGAACTCAGGGTCTTTCAGCACCATCAAATAGTCCTTCAGTACTTTTTTTGGCTGTAGGGATACGCTGGCATCAGGCTGCTTGCTCTCGGGCAAAAAGCGGAATACCAGAAACAGCAGTGCAGCAGCAATAAAGGTGAGCGTAACAAAGATAAAGCGCCAGCCCAGGCTTGCTGTTACAAAACCACCTATAGTAGGTGCAACAATGGGTGCTACGCCCATTACCAGAATCAGAGTAGAAAAAACCTTAGCGGTTTCGCTGGCCGGAAAAAGGTCGCGTACTATAGCCCGGCCTGCCACCATGCCCACACAGCCACCCAGGGCCAGCAGCAGGCGCAAACCAATAAGCCAGAAAACATCAGGCGCAAAAGCACAGCCAATGGCTGCCAGCAGGTACAGGAACAGGCCGATCAGCAGGGGCTTTTTACGCCCATAGCGATCAATGATGGGTCCATAGAAAAGCTGCCCCACTGAAATACCAATAAAATAGCTGGTAAGCGAAAAGCCAACATGGGCAATATCTGTCTGCAGGTCTTTGGCAATAGCCGGAAAGCCCGGCAGGTACATATCTATAGAAAAGGGCCCAAGCGCTGCCAAAGCGCCAAGCACTAATATTATCTTAGTTCTTTGTTTTTGATTCACGACACGAAAATGTTTAGTCACAATATCCTTCCACGGGAGCAGTCGGTATAAAAAAATAGAAGGACATTTTTCATGTCCCTTTTACCCTAACAGAATTGTGCTGCTGTAAGTGCGAAGATTGAAATTGTTTGTAAAACTAAGAGAAAGCTTATAGGCCTGCACACGCTGCTGCTGTTTTTATTCCCGCCCCGGCAATCAGCTATAGCCTTTCTGGTGCCAGTATTATTAAGGGAGGTTTCGGAAATGGAAGAGTGTTGCAGAGCATATTATAGCAGGGGGGTATTTGCGGGCCTATAATACCTGGATGGTGGCAGCCTTTGAAGTATAGGGGTAGCAGTCGCTTCAGCATTACCCCTTGCTTCAGTAAAATACGTTTGGCAAACAAAGCTTTTATATCTGCCTTGTCTTATTTACCACAGGATCTTAGGCAGGAGTATTGCTCCGCTCTCTTAACCACTCATAGATATGCTCTACATCTTCGCGGCGGCAGAGTTCGGAACCAGGACTCATGGTAGCAGCAGTACCGGCGGCTACACCCCATCGGATCATATCGTGGTGAGATTTGCCTAGGCTAAGGGCTAGTACCATGCCTGCTACCATACTATCGCCAGCCCCTACCGTACTTAGCTGTTTTACCGTAGGCGGCACTACATATTCAATATGATCTTTTGTGGCCAGCATAGCCCCCCTGGGCCCCAGTGAAACAGCAAGCATGGTGGCTTTACCGCTATTGATTACTTCTTTGGCTATTTCTTCCTGCTCCAGTGCATTAATGTCTCCTTTGCCTGCCAGCTGGCTTAACTCGCTTAGGTTGGGCTTCAGGAGGCATACACCATTATCGGCAGCTTTCAGCAGAGCTTTACCAGAGGTATCTACTACACACTTAATGCCTCGCCCCTGTGCCAGCTGAGTTATTCTGCCATAAAAATCATCGGGTGCACCGGTGGGCAAGCTACCGCTGGCTACCAGGTACTCTACCTCCTCGGGCAGGTTCCTGACGGCATCCAGACAGGCTTGCAGCTCTTCTTCGCTCACCTTGGCACCAGGCATACCGAAACGATACTGCTTTTGGGTCATCTTTTCGAAAACCACAATATTTTCGCGGGTCTCTTCCTTGCCTGGAATACGCTGTTGCCTGATACCCTCTGCTGCTAATAAGGCTTCCATCTTGTCTCCGGCGGGGCCTCCGGCCAGGTAAATGCAGAGAGAATCTCCGCCCAGGAATTTAATTGCCCGGCTTACATTGATGCCTCCACCGCCAGGTTCCCAGCGGGGGGGATCACAGCGAAGCTTTTCATCGGGTAATAAGCGATCAGTTTCGGTGCTTTTATCCAGAGCAGGATTAAGTGTAAGGGTTACTATCTTTGTCATAAGGTTGTAATGGAGTCATACATCGGGAATCATAAATACTTCTGCAGCGGCATAAGATTTATTCCTGATCACAGATCTATGACTTAAATAAATTAAAAATCTTTATGCACTGTTTTTATCAATTGTATGATGATAACAGGTAAAATGGCGGCCCTGTGGCTACTCTGCCTTAACAGGCTGGCTGTGCTGCGTACCAGGCCATCAAAAATAAGCAGTGCGTCCACCTCTGCATTTTCTATAAAATTAGCTTTTCTACGGGAGAAGCCTGCCTGCCGCATTTTGATCTTTTGAAGCTTTAGCCATCGGTTGTTTAGTTTGAAAAATTTTTTGACAAAGGACTTTCGATACCTTCAAAAGAATAACGCAGCCCATTAAGTTGTAGTTACACCACAGTTGGGATACAAAAGCAGCTGTAGCACCTCTCTGGTTCTTTGTTCCTTTTCCGGCGGCAGCTTTCAGGCTTTGGCACAGCCCCAGGCAGTTACTGGCTCTGCCAGGAGTTACTTTCTGCCGGCCAGCATATTATCCAGCAGCTGCAGAAATTCCTGTACTTCGGCAACATCTTCCAGGCGATAGTGGGCCCACGTTTTTTCACCATGCTCACCCGCAAGTATGCCAATGCCGCGCTCATGTACAGCCTTCAGGCCATCTTCGTCAGTAAGATCATCGCCTATAAAAACAGGCAGCAGTTTTTCGCCTTTCAGGTTTAGCTTTTCCATCAGCCACTCTGTAGCCCGGCCTTTGTGCCAGTCAATTTTAGGCTTCAGTTCCTTAATCATTTTACCACCGCCTCCTTTCAGCTTTTCCTGGCGGCTAAGCTCGTCTTCTACAGCCTGTATCACTGTAGGCACCTGATCTTCGGCTACGTTGCGGTAATGCACGGCAATGGCGTATTTTTTGCGCTCAATGCGCACACCTGCTATGCTGCCGATTTTGCTGTTTAAGTTCCGGGTGGCCTCATCCAGCGCAGGTTGTGCTGCCTGGCCTCCTTCGTACTGCAACGCCAGCCCATTAGGGCCTTCTATATCAAAGCCATGGCTGCCGGCATATACCACCCCATCCAGACCAACTTTTTTCTGCACATCGGCACGATCGCGGCCGCTTACCACGGCAACAGTTATTTTTTCTGCCAGGCTTGAGAGAATTCCTCTCATCTCATCTGTTAAAAGGGCTTTTTCGGGGTCTTTCACAATAGGGCTTAAGGTGCCATCATAATCCAGAAAAATAATAGGGGTTTGCGCCTGAAGTTTTTGCTCTATTTCATGCCTGCTTTGCAGGGCATGCGGCAGCTCGTTGGCCTCTCGGGCAGTTGATTGGTTCTGCATGTAATTATCTAGTTCAGTTAGCTTATGTACAATAATATCGGCTCCGGCTTCTGCCAGTTCCCGGTCTTCGCCATTGCGGGCTACTCCTACTACCCAGCCAAAGCCTCCTTTTTTTCCGGCAACAATCCCTGCTCTGGCATCTTCAAATACAATGGTTTCTTGAGGCGATATGCCTAGTTCCCGGCTTGCTTCTAGAAAAGCATCGGGATCGGGTTTACCTTCAAGGCCTCTTTCTGCAGTATTGCGGCCATCGATCCGGATGCTGAAAAAGTCTGAAATGCCTCCGGCCTCCAGTATTTCTTCTGCATTTCGGCTCGAAGATACCAATGCTATAGGAATGCCCTGCTCACGCCACCTTACCATCATCTGCAGGGTATCACCAAACACTTCTACTCCTTCTTCGGCCAGCAATTCATGAAAATACTCATTTTTGAGCAGGGCTAAACCATAAACGGTTTCCTGCTCCTGCGTATCGCTGGCGCTCCCCTCCGGAACAGAAAGTTTACGGCTCTCCAAAAATTTGCGCACGCCCTTGTAGCGAGGCATACCGGCAAGATATCGTTTATAGTCTTCTTCCTCAAAAGGAATAAACCCGGGGCCGTTATGTTTTAGTAAAAGTGCATCGAAAATTTTTTTGCTGGCGTTAAGATGCAGACGGGATGTATTGGTAAGTACTCCGTCCATATCCAGAATAACCGCGTTGTAGGGAGGTCGGCTCATGTTTTGTTTAAGGAAATCTAATATTGCTGCAATACATTCGCAGGTGCCCTTCACATAATAACCCTTCAGCGCGGCAATGGTTATTGCTCTTTTCCAAGATTTGCGGGGCCATCAATTTTTATGGGTTTTGCAAAAGCCTGATATCCTGGTTTATATACAGATCAGCTGTTTAAGATGTTGAGCAGGAGCCAGCATACCGCCAGCACCAGCCATATGGTGCCATAATACTGCAGCACCCGCAGGCGGTTCTGGTAATCGAGCCACCAGAGTACAAGTACCGGACGCCACAGACCGGCCAGCAGCAGCAGGGAATCCAGCAGCAGTAATATTTTCAAAAGCAGTTCCAGGGCCTCCATAAGCAAAAAAAGCACTGCCTGTTCGGCAGCGCTTTTATTATATGAATAAAATTAAATCTATTACAGCGTACGCTTAACTTCTTTGGTAGTAAAGCCTTCGATGTTATCGCCTTCTCTGATATCATTGAAGTTTTTAATACTGATACCGCACTCGTAGCCTTGTTTTACTTCAGCTACATCATCCTTAAAGCGTTTCAGGGCGTCAATGTCGCCGGTATAGACTACTATACCATCGCGCACCAGGCGTACCTTATTGTTACGCTTCAGGAAGCCTTCGGTAACCATACAGCCGGCAACCGTACCAATTTTGGAAATCCTGAAGACCTCACGTACTTCGGCATTACCGGTAATCACCTCTTCTACCTTAGGTGCAAGCATACCTTCCATGGCATCTTTCACTTCGTTGATAGCATCGTAGATGATCGAGTATAGGCGTACCTCGATTTCTTCCTGCTCGGCTATTCTGCGTGCACCTGCCGATGGACGTACCTGGAAACCAATCACAATTGCATCGGAGGCAGAAGCTAACAGAATATCTGATTCTGAAATCTGACCAACGGCTTTGTGAATGATGTTTACCTGTACCTCTTCGGTAGAGAGCTTCAGTAAGGAGTCTGAAAGTGCTTCGATAGAACCATCCACGTCGCCTTTTACAATTACATTAAGCTCCTTGAAGGTACCAATCGCTAAGCGGCGGCCAATCTCATCCAGTGTAATATGTTTCTTGGTACGCATGCTCTGCTCGCGCATCAGCTGCTCACGCTTGGTAGCGATTTCGCGTGCTTCGCGGTCAGTTTCCATTACGTTAAACTTATCACCGGCCTGTGGGGCACCACTTAAGCCCAGCATCTGTACCGGGGTAGAGGGTCCAACTTTTTTGATACGCTGACCCAGGTGATTGAACATTGCTTTTACCTTGCCATAATGCTGGCCGGCCAGTACAATATCGCCTACATTCAGGGTACCGGTTTGCACCAGCAGGGTAGTTACGTAACCACGGCCTTTATCCAGGGTGGCTTCAATAACAGTACCGGAAGCGGCACGTTCAGGATTGGCCTTAAGCTCAAGCAGCTCGGCCTCCAGCAGTACTTTTTCCAGCAGGTCGTCTACACCCATACCGGTTTTAGCAGAAATCTCCTGGCACTGGTATTTACCACCCCAGTCTTCTACTAGTATATTAATATTTGCCAGCTCTTCCCTGATCTTTTCGGGGTTAGCATTTGGCTTATCCACTTTGTTGATGGCAATGATAATAGGTGCACCAGCTACCTGAGCGTGGTTAATGGCCTCTTTGGTCTGAGGCATTACGGCGTCGTCGGCCGCTACTACTATAATTACAATATCTGTTACTTTGGCACCACGGGCACGCATAGCGGTAAAGGCCTCGTGACCAGGTGTATCCAGGAAAGCAATGCGCTTGCCGCTATCAGTGGTTACATCGTAAGCACCGATGTGCTGGGTAATACCACCGGCCTCACCGGCGGCTACCTTGGCATTACGGATGTAGTCAAGCAGCGATGTTTTACCGTGGTCAACGTGACCCATGATGGTAACGATTGGCGCACGATCCTGCAGATCTTCCGGTGCATCTGCCTCCTCGGTTACTTCGGCCTCATCATCGCTGGTAGTAAACTCTACATTATAGCCAAACTCATCGGCAATAACGGTAATGGCTTCTGCATCCAGGCGCTGGTTGATGGAAACGAACATACCCAGGCTCATACAGGTAGAGATGATCTCATTCACGGTTACGCTCATGAGCGAAGCAAGGTCGTTGGCCGAAACAAATTCGGTTACCCTGAGTGTTTTTGCATCTTCCTGCTCCTGCATCATACGCTCCTGCTCGGCATCAGCGGCAGCTGAGCGTTTGTCGCGGCGATATTTTGCACGGTTGCTGGAGCGTCCGCCACCTTTACCGCCACCACTGCTGAGGCGGGCAAGAGTTTCTTTAATCTGCTCCTGAATTTGCTTATCGGTAAGCTCTTCTTTAGGGGCTCTTGGTGCCGGAGCACCTGCTCTGCCACCTCTTTGCGGGCCGCCCGGTCCTCTGCCGGCACCACCAGGTCCGCCTGGTCCTCTGCCCGGACCACCAGGTCCACGCTGACCACCAGGTCCGCCCGGTCCTCTGCCCGGACCAGCAGGTCCGCGCTGTCCGGCAGCGGTACCTTGTCCGCCCCTTAAAAGCTTATCAGTTTTAGTTTCTGCGGTACCCCCGGCCTGTGCAGTTGGCTGCTGGCCTGGCTGGGTAATGCGCTTACGCAAACGCTTTTTCTTCTTCCGGTCGTCAGAAGAAGCAACAGGTTTGTCTTTTTTACTACCACGGCCTCTATCGGCGGGCAGTTCAATTTTGCCTAATACGGTAAGGCCTTTGAGTGCATCTGCTTTTGCCTGTATTACCTTTTCAGGCTGAGCGGCAGGAGTTGCGTCTGGTTGGTCGGCACCCTGAGGGGCCGCACCCGGCTGGGCCGCACCTGCTTGTTCCTTGTTGGCAGAAGCAGCTGCAGGTGCAGTTTCTTCTTTTTTAGGAGTTGCTGGTGTAGCACTGCTTTGATCAGGCCGATTCTGGTCTGGCTGTGACTGTTGCTGTCCGGAGGGGCGTGCGCCGCTCTGGGCAGGGGGAGTCGGTGGCGTAGCGGGTGCTGCTTTGTCAGCACGAGGCTGTGTAGGCTGGGCCGCACCCGGATGGGCCGCACCCGGCTGGGCCGTACTTGGCTGCTCTGTTCTTGCAGGAGCTGCAGCTATTGGTTGTTGAGGCATCTGCTTTTCTGGTGCAGCAGGAGCTTTCGCTTGCGATTCTGCTGCTTGCTGCTCCGGCTTCACATACTGTTCCTTAGCTGGAGTAGCTGTTTCCTGTGCCTGTGGCGTTACCGGTTTAGAAGGCGTAATGTGCTGTTCCGGTGCTTTCTCGGCAGCGGGTTTTGCTTCTGCTGCCGGCTGTGCTGGTATTGCAGGCTTTTCTTCTTCTTTGGTACGTGCAGGCTTATTCAGGTCTATTTTGCCCAGTACTTTTAGACCACCCAGTTTTGGGCGGTCAAGGCTGTTATTGCCTTCGGCATCTTCTGCTTTGGGTGCCTGCTGTGTTTGCGGAGCTTGTGGAGCAGGAGTTTCCTCTGCCTTAGGCGCTTCGGGCTTAGGTTGTGCCGCAGCAGGCTGTGCTGCAGCAGGCTTGGCCGGCTCCTGTGGCGTAACTTCCGGAGTGCGCGCTGCCTCGGCAGGCCGCGCTTCTGCAGACCGGGTCTCTGCAGACCGCGTCTGCTCAGTTTTTCGGAAGTTGCCTTTTATAAATATTTCATCATCATCGTCGCCGGATTGATTAGCAGGCTCATCGCTGTCTGCATCGATCACAACGTTTTGGTTGCCTTTTCTGCCAATGGTGAGGCTGTGTGCCTCCTCTTTATCCATAGCAGAGGACGCAAATTCCCGTTCCAAAACTCTGTATTGATCTTCAGAGATTTTGGCGTTGGGGTTATTTTCTACTTCATGGCCTTTTCTGCCCAGATAGTCAATAATGGTATCTTTACCAATATTGAGTTTTCGGGCCACTTGACCAAGCCTCATCATTTTTGCTTCTGCCATATCCGCTGCCTTCTTTCTCTTGTTTTTTTGGTTAAGGTTCGGGCGATTTTTTTACTCAAATTCCTGACGCAGCACCGCGTGAACACTCTCAATAGTTTCCTCTTCCAGGTCGGTGCGTCTTAAAAGATCATCTTTGGAAAGGGCAAGTACACTTTTTGCAGTATCGAGCCCTACCCGATGAAATTCGTCAATGATCCACTGTTCGATTTCGTCGTTGAATTCCTCCAGTGCCACATCTTCGTCATCAATGGTATCCACATCGCGGAACACGTCTATTTCCAGTTCTACCAGGCGGCTTGCCAGCTTAATATTCTGTCCGCCGCGGCCAATAGCCAGCGAAACCTGGTCGGGCTTAAGGTATACGGCAACGCGCCCGTTTTCTTCATCTACTTTCATGTTGCTGATCTTAGCCGGACTTAGTGCACGGGTAATGAACAGCTCCTTATTTTCAGTAAAATTGATAACGTCAATGTTTTCATTTTGCAGTTCGCGCACAATGCTGTGTATGCGAGAACCCTTCATGCCAACACAGGCACCAACAGGGTCTATCCTGTCGTCGAAGCTTTCTACAGCTACTTTGGCCCGCTCGCCTGGCTCACGTACAATTCTGCGAACAACAATCTGCTCGTCGTAAATTTCAGGAACCTCTGCTTCAAACAAACGCTCCAGGAATACCGGCGAGGTACGGCTAAGGATGATGCGCGGCGTGCCGTTTACCATCTCTACCCGGTGTATGATCGCCTTGGCGGTATCGCCTTTGCGGAAACGGTCTTTCGGGATCTGCTCGCCCTTGGGCAGAATCAGCTCGTTTCCTTCTCCATCAAGCAGCAGCACCTCGCGGCCCAGTACCTGATAGATCTCGGCAGTGATCATATCGCCTACCATGTCTTTATACTTCTGGAAAAGAATTTCTTTTTCCAGATCTTTTACTTTCTGAATGAGCGTCTGGCGGGCAGTAAGAACTGCACGGCGGCCAAAGTCCTCCAGTTTTACCTCTTCAGCTACTTCCTCACCAATCTCAAAATCGGGCTCAATTTTTTGGGCCTCGGTTAAGCTGATCTTGTCATGATCCCAGATATCTTCAGAGTTATCATCCACAATCTCACGGAAACGCCAGATCTCCAGGTCACCCTTTTCGGCGTTGATGATAATGTCAAAGTTATCGTCGGTGCCATATCTTTTGCGGATCATGGTCCGGAAAACATCTTCCAGAATCCGGATCATGGTTGGCCGGTCTATATTTTTACGCTTTGCAAACTCGGCAAAGTTTTCTATTAACGTTCCGCTGCTCATCTTTTTATGAAAATGACACTAATACACTCACACTCTTTATGTTATCGTGGCTGATAAACACTTCGTTGTGCTGGGTTTGCTTTTTAACTTTTGTTTCTTCATTTACCCGAAGACCCTCTTCCGTGATGCCCAGCAAAGGGCCTATTACGGTAGTGCCGTCGGGTTTTGTAACTTTTACGCGTCTGCCTACATGCTTAGGGTACTGCCGCTGGTATTTCAGCGGAAAGTCTACGCCTGGCGAAGAAACTTCCAGAGACCAGGCTCCTTCAAAAAAATCTTTTTCTTCCAGGGCAGCCGATATTTTACGGCTTAGCCTGGCACACTCATCAATGGTTACGCCTTCGTCGCCATCTATCAATACCATTACTTTCTGACGCCGGGCAGCTCCTGTTACCACTATTTCTACTAAAAACAGGTGAGGATGCTCCTGCAGGTACTCCTGAGCCAGATTAGCAATGTATTGTTTTACCTCCATGCGTCGAATTCATTGCGTAAAGAAAAGAGGGGACTTCATTGTCCCCTCTGCTCGAGAAACGCTTATTTAGCGGCAAAATTAATATTTTTTGGATACTAAAACAACTTTTTCATAAGAATAAGCTATTTTCAGCGTTCAGCCGCAGTTTTTGCAAAGACTTGTGATACCAAAAGCCTTTCATTTCTTTTCCCTAACAGAACGATTACAAGTTTTATAACAGCTTTTACTAAAAAGTTGGTTCACTTGTGGCGCAGTTTTCTCCTTTAGTCCTGTATTTTTGCAAAAATTCTATCTGTTGTATGCTGATTACTTTTAGGGTTTGTACCTAAAGGCTGGTCAGCTTCCATAACTTTGCGTCATGATACCACCGCTTCGCGTTTACAATACCTTAAGCCGACAAAAAGAATTGTTTGAACCCCTGGCGCCTCCGCATGTAGGCATGTATGTGTGCGGGCCAACGGTTTACAGCGATGTGCACCTGGGCAATGTGCGAACTTTCCTGAGCTTCGATATTATGTACCGCTACCTGAAACAGCAGGGCTATAAAGTACGCTACGTGCGTAATATCACTGATGTAGGCCACCTGCTGGGCGATACCAACGAGGGCGAAGACCGTATTTCGCAAAAAGCCCGGCTGGAGAACCTGGAGCCGATGGAGGTGGTACAGCGCTACTCGAACGGTTTTCATGAGGCCATGCAGCAGTTTAATATTTTGCCTCCCAGCATTGAACCCACCGCTACCGGCCATATTGTGGAGCAGATTGGTCTCACCCAGCGCTTGCTGGAGGAGGGGCTGGCTTATGAGGTTGAAGGTTCTGTCTATTTTGATGTAAGCAAGTATAACGAGCAGCACAATTATGGCAAACTAAGCGGCCGTAATGTGGAAGAGCTGATTGCCAATACCCGGGAGCTGGAGGGGCAGAGTATTAAGCGTAACCCCGCTGATTTTGCCCTCTGGAAAAAAGCACAGCCTGAGCACATCATGCGCTGGCCTTCTCCCTGGGGTGAGGGCTTTCCGGGCTGGCACCTGGAGTGCACGGTGATGAGCACCAAATACCTGGGCGAACAGTTCGATATACACGGTGGCGGCATGGACCTTAAATTTCCGCACCACGAGTGTGAAATAGCCCAATCGGTTGGCAGCTGCGGGGTAGACCCGGCCAAATACTGGATACACACCAATATGGTGACTATCAATGGCCAGAAAATGAGCAAGAGCCTGGGCAATAGTATTCTGCCTTCGCAGTTTATAACAGGTAACCACCCGCTGCTCGATCAGCCCTACAGCCCTATGGTACTGCGCTTTTTTATGCTGCAGTCGCACTACGCCAGCACCCTGGACATTAGCATGGAGGCTTTGCAGGCAGCCAAAAAGGGATACCTGAAGCTGATGAACGGCCTGCGCGTGCTCCGTAGCCTGGAGTATAGCGAGCTGGAAGGAGTTGAGGTTAATGAAAAAGGCGCTGAGCAGGTAAAAGGCTTATGTGATAACTGCTACCGCTCCATGAACGACGATTTTAACACCGCCCAAACCATTGGCCACCTGTTCAACATCGTCAAAAGAATAAATGCGCTGCAAACCGGGCAGCTTAGCACCGCAGAGCTGGGTAAGGCCGTGTTTGAGCAAATGAAGGAGACCTTTATCAGCTTTACCGAAGAAGTGCTGGGATTGCGTGAAGAGCTTGACCTGCGCCCGGAGAACCTGCTGGAGGCGCTCCTGGAGGTGTACCGCCAGGCAAAAGAGCAGAAAGACTATGAGCGGGTAGACCAGATAAGGGCCAATTTGCGTAAAAGCGGCGTTGTGGTAAAAGACATGAAGCAGGGCATTGACTGGGCCTATGAGGAGTAGAATTTTGAATGAGTGAATGAGTGAATAACCTTTGTGCCGTCTGAAGTTTTAGTGGTGCACAAGGTTTTTGCCCACTACCCACTAACAACCACTACGAACGAACAATTAATACTTGATGAAACTGAAAAATATATTTTTATCCGGGCTTTGTCTGGTGCTGCTGCTGGGAGCTTGCAATGGCGATGAGGGTAGAAGAGAAGAGGGCGAAGGGCAGGCAACAGTATCTGCGGTTGAAAGACTGGAAGGGGTAACAGTGCCTGCTTTTAATGCAGATTCTGCTTATCAGTTTGTGGCTGCGCAGGTGGCTTTCGGGCCCAGGGTACCCAATACTGAGCAGCACCGGCAGGCAGGCGATTTTTTGATCAGTAAGTTTGAGGAATATGGTGCCGAGGTGCAGGTACAGGAATTTTCAGCAGAAGCATTTGATGGTACTCCGCTGCAGCTGCGCAATATTGTAGCCAGCTATAACCCTAATGCCTCCAAGCGTATTTTGCTTGCCGCCCATTGGGATACCCGCCCCTTTGCCGATAAAGATGCTGATGAAGCAAATAGAAACCAACCCATTGAAGGTGCTAATGATGGCGGCAGTGGTGTTGGTGTGTTGCTCGAAATTGCCCGTCAGCTGGGGCGGGGGCCACAACCGCAGGTAGGCGTAGATATTATTTTATATGATGGGGAGGATTATGGCGAGCCCCATCAGTCTAAAGATGTAAAACCCCGGCAGGGGGAAACCTACTGGTGCCTGGGTTCGCAGTACTGGGCTCGAAACAAACATAAGGCAGGCTACAATGCCTATTTTGGTATTCTTTTAGATATGGTGGGGGCTGAAAACGCTATGTTTTACCGCGAGGAGTACTCACGCACCTATGCACCGAGCGTAGTAAGGCGGGTATGGGGCTGGGGCAACGAGCTGGGCCATGGCCGCTATTTTCGCTACGAAAACAGCGATCCTATTATCGATGATCATTATTTTATGAATGCCGGCGGAGTACCCTCTATCGATATCATCGAGTATGATCCTGCTTCTGATTTTTATTTTGGTAAATACCACCACACCATGAACGATAACATGGAAATTATCAGCCGCGAAACGCTGAAAGCCGTTGGCGAAACGGTAATGCATGTGGTGTATCATGAGCCTGCTCCCGCTGTGGCAAATTAGTTTTAGGATAGAGAAAGCCAGCATTGGCTGTTACCAAAAGAGCAGTTAATACATTTTTCTTAATCAAGAATGAATACGCCTGATATCATCAGCTACATTAATAGTAACAATTTAATAGGAATCCGAGGGGGAAGTAAACCAAGAGGGTTCCTGAATATCTGGATGGTGGTGGTGGCAGACAGGATATTTGTACGCTCGTGGGGCATGAGTGAAAGAAGCTGGTATACCGCCTTTCTGGAAGAAAAGACTGGTGCAATAAAATGCGGTGAAACTGAAGTACCCGTTAGGGGAATTATTCCTGCGGATATAGAGATCCTGGGGCCGATGATTAACCAGGCATACCTGCAGAAGTATACTTCGGAGCACAACCGGCCTTATGCCAATGGTATCGTACAGCCGGAACACATGGCAAAAACACTGGAGCTTATTCCAGCTGCTGCAGGCTTACACTGAGCTGACAATAAAAATAATTAATGCTTTTTTGTTTTCAATCCCCAAGCTGGTCCTGTAGTTCGTTTACGGCCTGTGCATGCGCCTGCATGTAGGGCAGGGTTTGCGAGGCCCAGTTACGCATGTTCATGTCCATGGCTTCATCGGAGGCTATTTCGTACTGGTGCATCATATTGCTCTGTATATCGCTAAGCACCAGCAGGTATTCCTGCTCAAACCTGGGGGATGAGAACTTGTTCAGCTTTTCCAGGTAACGCTGCACATTGGCTCCTTCTGCATCGGGCAACGCCACCTCCTTGTGCAGGGCCATTTGTTCAATTTCGTTATTTAGCTTTTTATGCCAGGTGGCAGATTGTTCGGCAAAACTTTTGGCAGTCGGGCTTTGCGCTTTCTCGAGTGCCAGTTCGCTGTAGCGAACAATCATCAGACCATAGCTATAGGCTTCTATCAGAAAAGCAGCATCCTGCCGGGCATCCCAGCTTTCGGCAGAGGCCTCGCTCAGCCGAAGGGCTGTTTCCTTTGTTTGTTCATTGCTGCTGCCGCTATCGCATGAGGCAAGCAACACAGCCGCAGCCAGAGCTGTGCAGAGCAGGCCTGTCCGGAGGTAATAGAGGCGCTGCATGGATGTTACCGCCTGTTATGACGTTTTTTTTCTTCGGCCGGGAAGGTAAGCAGCACACTAATGCCGGCTCCAAACCAGAAGATGAACATAATGGGGAACCAGGAATTATCGAAGAATAAAACAGTTCCGCCTTTATTAGAGGTAAAAACTCCAATTATTACAAATACAAGGGCAATCAGCCCCATGATGGTCATTACAAAACCGGCAGTTCTCATAAAGTTATTTTATAGTTTGCCTTCCGTTTAACGTTCTAAACGGGCGGCAAGATTCGTTACAGATTGGTCTACATTGTTCATTACTTCGCGCACTTCACTCTTTACATCATCCCACTCATCGTCTGTGGCTGCTTGAATGGTGTTATATTCGGCAACCAGCTTTTCGCGCTCTTCGTCCAGCTGCTCAATTACCTGGGCATATCTTAGCTTTTCAGCATCTGGTACAGTCTTGGCTTTGTCCTCCAGGGCTTCGATGCGCTGGTCTACCTGGGCAAGCTTCTGATTAAGCTCTTCATTCAGCTTTTCTTTGTCGGCTCTTACCTCATCAGATGCCTTTAAATTATAGGCGCCAGGTATGTTAGCCAGATCTTCATAAACAACCGGATCATCGGCTTCTGCCAGGCCCCGGCTGTTGGTGCAGGCGCTGGTACCAATTAAAGCGGAGACCATTGCTGCTGCCCCTAGTACTTTCCAAAAGTGTGTAAATAAATGTTTCATAGTTGGCCAAAAAATTTGATTATTACCGAATAATTTAACGGGAACAGGCCATAATGGTTAATGTTACCCTAATTGACGGGGCACCTGGTGCATCAGGTATTGCCCATATCCGCTCTTCATCAGCGGCTTGGCTAAGGCAATTAACTGATCCTCATTAATAAAGCCCATTCTATAAGCTACCTCTTCAATACATCCTACTTTTAGCCCCTGGCGCTCTTCAATTACCTGCACAAACTGGCCGGCCTGCATCAGAGAAGCAAAGGTGCCGGTATCGAGCCAGGCAGTGCCACGGCTCAAAATACCAACTTTCAACTTGCCTTTACGCAGGTAATGCTGGTTTATATCCGTTATTTCAAGTTCTCCGCGTGGGCTGGGTTCCAGGCTGCGCGCTATTTCTATTACCTGGTTATCGTAGAAGTACAGACCGGGAACAGCATAGTTCGATTTTGGTTTTTGCGGTTTTTCTTCGATAGAAAGTGCCCGTTGCTCATGATCGAACTCAACCACGCCATAACGTTCGGGGTCGTGCACATGGTAAGCAAAAACTACCCCGCCATCCGGATCGTTGTTGCCCTGCAGCATTTTGGCCAGGCCACTGCCATAGAAGATGTTGTCTCCCAGAATCAAGGCTACTTTGTCCCTGCCAATAAAATCGGCGCCTATGGTAAAAGCCTGGGCAAGTCCTTTGGGTTCTGGCTGTACAGCATAGGAGAAGCGGCATCCAAGTCTTTCACCATTGCCGAGCAGCTGCTCAAAATTAGGAAGGTCGTGGGGAGTAGAAATAATCAGGATTTCCCGTATGCCAGCCATCATCAGGATAGAAAGCGGGTAATAGATCATTGGCTTGTCATAGACAGGCATTAGTTGTTTGCTAACGGCCAGAGTAAGCGGGTGTAAGCGGGTACCAGAACCGCCTGCCAGAATAATTCCTTTCATCAAAAAATAATTTATTGCAACGCTAAATTAAAAAGGTTTGGCACAGCTGCCAAGTATTATGCATTTTCCTTAGCGACAACTGCCTGTTGCAGGTAAGGAATAGTAACAATAAAGTGGCTTCCCTTGAGAGGCATACTGCGCAGTTTTACAGTGCCCTTTAGTTTTTCTACAGCATTTCTTAAAATATAAAGGCCCAAACCGGTTCCGGTAGAGCGGGTTGTTGCCCTGTAGAACATATCAAAAATATGAGACTGAGCCTCTTCTTCAATGCCAATGCCGTTATCACTTACCTCTAATACGAGCTGATCGTCTTTCAGTTTGATGCATATTAAAACTTTAGGCGCTGTTTCGGAACAGTACTTAATAGCATTTTCCAGCAGGTTCTGGATAATTGTCTGTATCAGATTTTCCTCAATATAAACGCTGTCTTTTATTTCAATGCGTATGGTAAAGCTGATTTTGTAAAAATCCGGCAGGTGGCATAAAGACTGCAGGCAGTCCTGCACCATGCTTCTCAGATTGACCATAGCCATACGGGCTGCTCCCTTTTTTACCTTTGAGAGGGTGAGCAGATCCGAAACTGTAGTATTAAGCCGCTGTACGGTTGCGTGATAATGGTTAAAGTATTCCATTACCTTAGGATCATGGCCATACTCCAGCTCTACAATCCGGTGCAGCGCCATCAGGGAGCGGAGTGGGCCTTTCATATCATGGGTAACCCGGTCTATAAACAAGCTCATGTCCTGCTGCTCCTGCACCAGTTGCTGTTCTTTTTGTTTTAGCTGGCTTATGTCAAGTACAGTGGCAGTAATATAGGGCTCTTCGCCAGGGCGCTCTAATAAGGCGGCTGTATACTGCACCCAGAGGTAGTGCTGATGTTTATGTCTGAACTGTAATTCGGTAGATAAGCTTTTTTTTCTGCCTTCCGCCAGGTTTAGCATCTGGCTTGTGAATGTAGCAGCCTGGCCCGGATGCAGCAGGGTGTTCAGATTTATCTGCTGTAACTCACTGTCAGGATATCCCAAGAGCTGGCAAAACTGCTCGTTGTAGCGTATAAGGTTAAGTTGGGTATCATATATCAGCGAGGCGGTTGCCAGGCGTTCAAACTGCTGATCTTCGGACTGAGGCTCTAAGCAGCCTTTTAACAGCAGCAATACATTGCCGTTGCTCCATTGCATATGCAGCAGGCATGAATTATAAACTCCCTCTGCTGCACGCAGCCGCAGGTTGCTCTGGTAGGGCCGTGCTTTGGTTTTAGCCAGCAAAAGTTTACGGTGCAGCAGTGTTTTTTCTTCGGGGTGCACCCAGTCTAGAAGTGAGCGCTGCCGTGCCTGTTGCCCTGTGAGATTCAGAAAAGTAACCAGTGCTGTGTTTGCGGCCAGAATACGTCCGTCGGGCAGCAGTATACCAGCAGGATCTTCAATTAAATTAAGCACAGATATTACCTCTGCCGGCAATGGAGCATTGCTGGAAGAAAAGTCTGCAGGGAAGCCAGCAGAGTTTGTAATTTTTTCTTTTTTACCGGCAGAATACATAACCTGGAGCTAAGAGACAGGTCTGGGTGGACAATCAATATAGGCTTCTATAGTTCTATATTTTATTCTAAGCTAAACAAAAGTAGGGTAATTTCTTACAAGTTCAGGACTTTTGTGTTATTTTAGTTTTAAAAATAACAAAAAGTAGTGTTCTTTCGGACGTGTTTTGAGTAATGCAAAATTTAACCTTTTTTTGAACCCCTGCGTTAGTAACCAGCATATGGAGATGAAGAAAATTACACGGATATTGCTGCTGTCAGTACTATTTTTTGGACTGCTGCCGGGAGGCCTGTTTGCAGAAGAGGTTTTTGCTCAGGGAGGTCCTGATTCACTGGTATTTATCAGTGGCAGGATTATAAGTGCTAAAGACAGCACACCGGTTGTGGCAAAAATAAGGTTTAGAAAGTTACCGCATGGCGATGATGTTGGGGTATCGGTGAGCAATAAAACAGGTACTTACCAGATGCCCGTGCTGAATGAACGCAGCTATGGATTTGAGGTGATAGCAGAGGGATACATACCGCTTAGGCAGCAGGTAGATATCTACGATTTTAACAGAGACCAGCTGGTGCAGAAAGATTTCCTTATGGAACCGGTGCGTGTTGGGCAGATTATGGCATTCGATAACTTTTTATTTGATCAGAGCCAGGCTATATTGTTAGCGGAATCTTACCCTACCCTCGACAAGCTGGTAGATTTAATGATGGATAACCCTACACTGGTAATACAGCTGGAAGGGCACACAGATTTCCGGGGTCCGGTAAGAGCAAACAGGGTGTTGTCTGCAGAGCGGGTAGAAGTAATACGCAATTACCTTGTGAACAAAGGAATTCAGAAAGACCGCGTAAAAACGAAAGCGTTTGGAGGCTCAATGCCTTTATCGAAAGAAGATACTGCCGAAGCGCGTCAGCTCAACAGAAGGGTTGAAATTCGCATTCTGCAGGAATAATTTAGCAGCTTAAGCCCCGTTAAAGTACTAGAGAGAATCCCAAAAAATGGTAAAGTTTGTAACTTACCGGAAGTATACTTGTTGAATAATATAAAAAGTTGAACTTTTAGAGATTACCTTACAGCCAAAGAAAACGCATATAGAGATATGAGAATACACTTTTACAGTTATAAGCTATTATTTTTGTGTTTGTTGCTATTAGCCGCAGCTCCCACTTATGCTCAAAACGTTCAGTGGGCATCAAAGGTTTTAGAAGTTACCAGTGAAATTTCTGATACACAATTTTCAGGATCACAGGCGCTGCGGGCACCCAACGTATTACCGGCAGGTGGAGAAAACCCAAATGCCTGGACACCCGACAGGCCAAACCGCAAGGAACACATCAAAGTTGGTTTTGATGAGCCAATGCGTATTCGCCAGATAGTGATTGCCGAATCTTATAATCCTACAGCAGTTTCTGAGGTTTACGCCTACGATACACAGGGTAAAGAGTACCTCATCGAAACTTTTCAGCCACAGGCAGTTCGTAATGCCGAAGGCCGTTTGCTGAACATTTTTGTTGACCGTACAGAATACGATGTGGCAGCAGTAAGAGTGGTAATAGATGGTACTGCTCTGCCAGGTTACCACAGCATTGATGCAATCGGTATCTCTAAATCCAGGGCTCCCATTGTTATTGATGTAAATGTGGCTTCGGATGTTAACCCTGATATTCAGGCTCAGAAGCTGGGACCGGAAGTAAACAGCGATTTCAGGGAATATAAGCCACTGCTATCACCAGATGGCAACACACTCTTCTTTAGCCGCAGAAACCACCCTGAAAATATTGGTGGTGTAAACGACCAGGAAGATATCTGGTTCTCTGAAAAGAACGTACAAACCGGCGAGTGGACACAGGCAAAGAACATTGGTGCTCCGCTGAACAACGAAGGCCCTAACTTTATCAGCTCCATTACCCCTGATGGCAACACCATGCTGCTGCTGCTGGGTAACCGCTACGATAAGCGCGGCAAAATGAGGGCAGGTGTATCTATCAGCTCAAAAGACGGCGACCGCTGGACCGACCCGGTAGCCCTGGATATTGATAATGAGTACAACTTCTCAGACCAGGCAGACTTTTACCTGGCTCAAAACCGCAAAACGCTGCTTATGTCGGTGCAACGTGAAGATACCCGCGGCGACCGCGACCTTTATGTAAGCTTCTTGAAAAACAACGGTAACTGGACAGAGCCTTTAAACCTGGGCGATGTTATCAATACGGCTGGTATTGAAGGCAGCCCCTTCCTGGCAGCCGACGACCGCACCATGTATTTTTCTTCCAATGGCTTTAGCGGCTATGGCGGATCTGATATTTATGTAACCCGCCGCCTGGACGATACCTGGACAAACTGGTCGGAACCAGAAAACCTTGGGCCAAGCATTAACTCTGCCGGCGATGACCTGTTCTTTAACATTCCGCTTAGCGGCGAGCAGGCCTATTATTCCCGGGGCTCAACCGATGCCGATGTGGATATCTTCTCTCTGGATCTGCCGGTATTCTATAAGCCTTCGCCGGTTGTGGTGATCAAGGGCAAGGTATATAATGCAAAAACCAACGAGCCAATTGGTGCTGCCAGAATATTCTATGAGCGTTTATCTGATGGTGTGGAAGTAGGTATTGCCCGCAGTGAGTCTGATGGCAGCTACCAGATTATTCTCCCTTATGGTGAGCGTTATGGCTACCTTGCCGAAGCACCAAATTATGTTTCTATCAGTGCAAATATCAACCTGGTGGAAGAGCAGGAGTTTAAAGAAATTACCCAGGACCTGTACCTGATGCCGATCGAAGTGGGTGCCCGTGTTACCATTAACAACATCTTCTTCGACTTCGACAAAGCAACTCTGCGTCCTGAGAGTTATCCGGAGCTGAACCGTTTGCTGGAGTTATTGAACGAATATCCTGAAATGAAGATCAGGATTGAGGGTCACACCGACTCCATGGGTTCAAATGAATATAACGAACGTCTCTCTCAGCGAAGAGCTGATGCTGTTGCACGCTTCCTGCGCGTTAATGGTATCAACACAGATCGTTTGGTTGTAGAAGGTAAAGGTGAAACAACCCCTGTTGCTACCAACGAAACCGAAGAGGGACGTCAGCTGAACCGTAGGGTTGAGTTTGAAATTACCGGACAGTAATAATTTTAATAAGTGAATTACTCAAAAGGGCCACTGCTACAGTGGCCCTTTTGTTTTTATGGATCCTGGCAATTCACCTCCAATATTGATGAATCCTCTTTGCCTTCGAAGGCTGTTTGAAGCGGGGTGGTATTGCCTTCAAAAATAACGCTGTCCGTCCGTATCAGTGAAACAGGGGATAAGACCTGATAAGCTCAACTAAGAGCTCTGTGACCAGTTGTAAACCCTGCCTACCTATTAGTATACATACGTAAGAATATGGGTTTCTAAACCAGGTATGGCGCTAATGGTACGCTGATGCTTGATAAGCTAATAAGGCGTAGTTATTACTGCACCGTTACTGATTGAACAGGTAGGTACAGCCAACAGCCTCCGGTAATTTTCAGGTTCTGGAAAAAAAGGTTCTACAAGATCAGGAGAAATGAACAATGATAAAAACTGGCTGATTTAATTGTCTGGAAAGGGAGGGTGAGGGTAAATGAACAGCTGCCCGTTTCATTATTACTTAAGGATTGGCCATTAAATGAGCTATTTTTTCAAAACGCTCGGATTGATACAGGAGCTGCCCTTTACGCAGATAATCGGCAGCGAGAGCCATATTGCGCTGATTATAATACCAGGCGGCATAGTTATAATATTGCAGCCCGGCTAATTCCCGAAGGTCTATGGCCCTGAAGATCCTGAGGTTTAAATTATAATAACCTGCTGCCTGCTCGCTGTCTCTGATTGCCTGCAGTCGTTGTTTAACCGCATGCTTGTCTGCTAAAAAGCCATTGGCAGGATCAGTACTTTCCAATAATATTAATTGTCCGTCTTGCAGCTTAACCAGTAATACAACATGGTTTACAGATTCTATAATCTCATACTTGTAGTCCAGTCGTTCCAGTAGGAGTGCATAAAAGGCCGTTGCACTCAGGCAGTTGTATTCACCTGATTTCAGAAGTGCATGCAGGCCGGTATACTGGGTGAATTTCTTTAAGTAAAGGCGATGTACATCATAAAACAGCTGATGGAGGAGTTGTCTGTCGGAAAGCGCACCTTTTTTAGTAAGCCATTCCTGACTGTATGCAGTAAGCATATTCTCCCATGTTACAAGTTTACCGGGTTTACTATTTGCAAGGGCAGGAAGAAACAGTTTTAGATCAGAAGAGCGGGCGCTAAGGAGAACAAAAGAATCGAAGTTTTGGTGAAGGGGTTGTGGTGTTCCACGTTTATTAGCTGCTGATGCCTGGTTGGTGTTAACCCCAAGCTCTATCACCAGCAAAGTAAACATTATTATAAAACGTGCCATACGCCCTCCTTTTCATTGCTATTTACAGTATGTTAACACCAAGTTAACATTTTCTTAACATTGCATCAGAAGAATCGTTGGCTTTTTGTTAAAATTTATTGCAGAATATGCCCGCTAAGGCATTCTTCCTGTATAGCTGTAAAATGCTGATCATGAATACCAGTGAAAAGAAGGGCGTATATGGGGAAAGAGGGAAGGTGGGTTGATGGTACTTCAAAGGATTGGCTGTGTGGTAGTGTTTGTTGCCTTTCAGGTGCGGGCAACTAGCATTCAGGAGAAATGTGGAAAGTCACAACAGCAGGTATATAACAAGAAAAACCCGGCTGAACCGGGTTTCAATATAAGAGCTGTATTGAAAATATTTTTATCTGGGGCTGCTGGTATTCTTAATTAGGCTGATGCCAGTTAAAAAGAATATTAAGCCCAATACTGATACAATAGTAGCTTGCCATACACCCATAGTAAGTCCCATTATGGTAGTACCATTACTGATGATGCCTATCACAGCAACGATCAGTATAATGATGCCCAAAACGGTAAGGATGGTGCCAAAAACTTGCTTTAAATCCATAAAAAATCGTGTTTTTCAGAATAGTATATCGTTTTGTTGTATTGAAATGTTTCAATACCCGTAGTTCCGGCCCTTTTTATCAGATTATGAAATAAGCTTTTGGCGCTGTTAATACAGCTGCAGACTTTTTGAAAAATACGCAGAAGCTATACTAAATCAGCTGCATACTTTAGCCGTGGGTAATGGTAGAGGTGCCTTTGCCTGACTGGGCTTCCTGCCGGGCATTCTCCATTTTTTTCTGAGGTGTTAGCACCGCACTACCTAAATTGGCCTTTTGGTGATCCGATTCGCTGCGTTCTTCAGATTTTTCTGTTTTATTTTTCATACGGGCCTCTTCTGCCTGCATTTTTTTTTGCGGCGTTAATGGTTCGTCTGCTAGACTTGCCCTGCGGCCTTCAGCTACTTTTTCTACTGTACCTTTATGCTCCGTGCCTTTTTTAGGATTATTTGTGTTGTTTTCCATATCTCAAGAATCTAGTTTTACCTTAGTATACGTACAGAAGCTGTTGGGTTGTCTCTTCTTTCTCATGAAAGCATCTGCCTGGAAAGCCGATCCCTTAGGGTATTCATACTTTCGGGAGAAGTGATGAAGTACTCTGAGATGCTGGTTTTATTAAGTACTGGTTATATAAGTGAGGCCAATAGATTTAAAAATTAAAAACCAGGCTTTAAAAAAGAGGTTATTCTGCTAAAGAGATTATTAGATAGATAAATACTTATTTTCAAAACTTTACCTGAACAACTGAACAAGTTTTATATGAAAAAAGGATGGTGTACACTCATGTTGATGCTGCTTGCGTCGGTTACGGTTTTTGCCCAGTTACGGCATGAGCAACAGTCACAAATTGGGTTGAAGGCAGGTGCTAACTTTGCCACTATTCAGGATGGCATTGACCAGCTGGAGGGCATCGATGAAGAGCCCTGGAGGCCCAGGCTTACTTTTGGGCTGGCTACCAGCTTCTGGATGAGTGATTTTTTTGCCTTTGCTCCTGAAATTAACTACAGCCAGCGTGGCTTTAGAGCTACAGGGAGTGATATATTAGGTGATTATACCTACACTTATAACTACGATTTTGCCGAAGTGCCCCTGCTGTTCCGGGCAACCTTTGGTCGCCAGCTGGTAAGAGGATATGTTAACCTGGGCCCTACCGTTAGTTATATGGTAGGTGGTAAGGAGATAATTGAAAGAGGGGGAGTTACCAGCGAGGAAAAGATTGATACAGAAGATACCAGGTACAACCTTTTTGAGGTAGGCGGTGCTGCAGGGGGAGGTATACACTTTAATACCGGTGTTGGCAGCTTTTTAGTAGACGTGCGCTACCATACAGGCTTTACCAATATTCAGAAAGAAGGCTTTACACTTCCTGCTTATGTGTCTTTGGGTGAAGATCCTGAAAAGTACAGAACCCAGTATGTGAGCCTTTCGCTGATATTTTTAACACCTCACAGGGAATAGGAATAATCATATTCTGTGTTTAAACCTGCTTCTCTCCGGAGCAGGTTTTTTTGTGCCTCATGGCTCATTAGTGCTATTTACATATGATGATCTGCTGATTGTAATACAGAAAAAAACCCATTCTCTGCAGTTGAAGCAGGTTTTGTTTATTTTGTAGAGAAAAATAAATAAAACCTTAATCAAAAAGAGACGTTTTTAGGAGTATTCAATGTAGAACAAAAAAGTACAGTTATGAGAAAAATTTTTTTTACCCTCTTTTTGATGTTGCTAACAACTGCAAGTGTATTTGCTCAGGCACAAATTGGTTTGCGTGCTGGTGCCAGCTGGGCAACAATTTCTGATGATGTAGACATGCCTTCCGGGGTTGAAAGACCATGGCGGCCAGGTTTTACATTAGGCGTGGCTTCCAGCTTTAATATTGGTCAGGTTTTTGCCATTGCCCCGGAATTAAATTTTAGCCAGCGTGGTAACAGAACAGAAAATCTCCTTGATGCCAATGGAGAGACATTCGATAGCGAAAACCGCTATAACTATCTGGAGATTCCCGTGCTCTTCCGCCTTTCGTTTGGAGATGTACTCGGAGGTTATATAAATGCAGGTCCAACACTTAGCTACTGGCTTGGCGGAAGAACTGATACCGAGGATATAAACTTCAGTGAAATTGATGAAGAAAAACGCTGGGAAATTGGTGGTGCAATAGGCGGTGGTGTGAAATTGGATACAGGAGCCGGAAGCTTTCTGCTCGATCTGCGTTACAGCCGCGGTTTTACAAATACCTTTTACAGAGATTTGACCGGTGATTATGATTTCAAACATCAGCTGATCAGCACTTCGGTTATCTTCCTTTTCCCATCAGTAAGATAATTTATAGCGAGAATTTAAGTATACAGAGCCTGCACCCCTAAGGTGCAGGCTTATTTATTGTACAGACTGTACACAGTGTTTGCCCTGCAGCCAGTGCAGGTACAGCCAGACACCCGCAGCCAGCATTGCGCCGGCTCCAATAGCTGCAGCTGCAGATACATTCTCTACCTTATTACCATATACCCAGCCGCAGAGTACTGCGCCCAAACAAACCTCTTCCAAGCTCAGAAGCAAACGTAAAGCATAAAAAGTAAAACCTCCAGTCTTTTAAAAAGCAGGACTGCTGGCTTAGTCCTTTTTAAAAATCTTTTTTAGTTTTTTGATAGAAAGGGCATGTTCTTCTGTACCTCTGTCGCTGAGCAGAAAAGCCAGTGGTTTTAAATAAGGAAAGTGTTCGCAAAATATTCTGAACATGGCTACAAAGGGCACCACAATAAACATACCTGTTACGCCCCAGATCATGCTGCCAATAATAAGGCTTAGTATGGTAAACAGGGGGTTCAGGCTAACATGTCCACCAGTTATATTGGGAGTTAAAATATTGTTTTCAATGAATTGGATAATCAAAAAATAAATGAGTACCCAGAGGGTATAATCTAAGGAATCCATGGCGACCATGGAAAAAACAATAGGAATGATTGCCCCGATCAGGGTGCCGAAATAAGGAATGAAATTAAAAAGGGCCGCTGTAATACCTAAAAGAACAGGGTATTTTAACCCAATAATGGTAAAGGCAATTGAATGTACAACAGCCAGGATAATCACAACAGTAAACACCCCAGTCATGTACTTGGTAATAACCTTATTCATTTCATTCAGAATTTTTTCTGTACGGTACTCTTCCTTGTCTGGAGCCATTCTTAAAATGAATGTATAAAACTTGGTGCGGTAGTAAAGCATAAAAAAGATATAGACCGGCATCAGGCCAACGATTACCAGTGTTCTGGTGGTGGCTTTGAAAAGTGTTTTTATGGTATTGTCTAAATCGGTTAAGTTGGCTATTCTTTCTTCAACCCAATCCCGGATAGCGCTATTTGACACACCGAAAACATCAGAAACCCAATCCTGAGCCTCACGCAGATTAATAATCGCCTGTTCACGCATTTGGGGAAAATCATCTACGAAAACCGAAAACTGTCTTGAAAAAAAGTCGATAGCTGCCACCAGAAGTACAATAGCTAAAATGATACTGATAAGGTTGGCAAGGATTCTTGCCAGCCCTCCTTTCTCTAAAAAATTTGCAACCGGGTACAGCAGGTAAGATAAAAGTACGGCTAATGCAAGCGGTGCTAAAAATTGTTGTGCTTCAATTAAGGCATAAATAAGAATAATAATGAAGAGTAGATAGACCGTTAATTTTTTTGCTAGTACGTAACGCCTGTTCATGTTTTATGAGATCCTATAATAACAAAATAAAAAAAGACATTATATGTTTAAAAACAGGATGCCAGGTGCAGGTAAAAGCAAAAATTTAATGCTTATGACAGCAGGTAAGAAGAAGCCTGCCTCTGCTTGTAGCATCAAAAATGTATAAAGTGGAGCATTTCTCTGTTGCTCTAAGTTGCATTAACAACCACAGCTGCCAGGTTTGGGCAGCCCTTTTGGCTTTACAGGCAAGGGCGCTGTGCCGGCTCCTGCCTGGAGCAGCAAGGCTTCTGGAAAAATCAAAAGTTTTAAATATGCCGAGGCATGGTACAATCCTAAAATGTTAAACAGTGTGTCTATATCACTACTTGCTCGCCAGGCGCTTTAGGCCTCGGTGCACCAGGGGTTTCTCCTTCAGTGCTGGCTACTACCATGGCCACAGAGGCATCGCCGGTAACATTTACAATAGTGCGGCACATGTCGAGTATACGATCGGGAGCAATGATAAGGGCAATGCCCGCGGCAGGTACGCCAATAGACTCCAGTACAATGATAAGCATTACGAGCCCGGCTCCGGGCACACCGGCAGAGCCAATAGAGGCCAGTGTGGCAGTAAGCACAATCATAAGCTGATCAGAAATAGTTAAGCCCAGCCCCAGTGCCTGAGCAATAAACACAGCCGCAACGCTCTGGTACAGACTGGTGCCATCCATGTTAATGGTAGCACCCAGCGGCAGTACAAAAGAACTGATCTCTTCGCTTACCCCTAACTCTTCCTCTACCTGGCGCATGGTAACCGGTAGGGTAGCCGAACTGCTGGAGGTAGTAAAAGCCAGTAGCTGGGCGGGCCGGATACCCTGAAAAAACCTTGCGTATTTCATGCGGGTAAACAGTTTGAACAGAGCAGGGTAAACCACAAGTATCATCAGGGCCAGGCCTCCCATTACACAGGCTGTATAGGCACCTAGTGCTTTTAGCAGCTGGTAAGCTCGTTCCGGATTATCGCCCGCCAGCTCTACCATCAGCGAAGCCATCAGGGCAAACACACCATAGGGAGCAAGCAGCATGATGAACTCAACAATTTTGATAATAATGTCATTGAGTCCATCAAAAAAACGCACCACCGGCTCTCCCTTTTCTTTTGGGATTTTCAGGAGGGCTATGCCCAGGATAAGCGCAAAAAATACAACCTGCAGCATGCGGCTGTTATCTGCCGTTGCAGAAAAGATGTTATCAGGCACAATATCTACCACCGGCTGCAGCGGGCTCTGGTTGCGGAGCTGCTCTGCCGTTTCGCCCTTGCTTCCGGCATCAGATTGGTAAAGCGTCATCAGCTCATCGCGGGTTGCTGTAGGAAGCACTTTACCCGGTTCAAATATATTAGCAATGAGCAGACCAAGCGTAACAGCTATTACAGTGGTGCAGAGGTAGATAAGAATGGTTTTTCCGCCAATGCGGGAAAGCTTTGAAATATCGCCCAGATTGGCGACCCCAACAATCAGCGAGGCCAGTACCAGGGGTACGGCAATCATCTTCAGTGCATTAATGAAGATAGTACCAATGGGCTTTATCCAGTTAACAGTAAAAGAAGTGGGCCAGCCAAATTGTATGCTAAGCCAACCAAACACCAAACCCAGCACAAGGCCTAAAACAATCTGAATGTGCAGCGGAATCCTCTTCATTGATAATTATGCTTTGCAGCGAATATAAGAAAAAAAGCCACAACCCTTCTGTTGCGGCTGTTATGTCCGGTACTCCTACTTTTCCTGGTTCAGAGATTCCAGTAAAACCGTCCAGCCCCGGCGCTGCATCTGCCAGATGCGCAGGTAATACCCTTTTGTACCCTTGTTAGTACAGTATTGGCCGTAGGTATAGCCAAAGTCACCAGCCTCGCCTATAGCAGCATGTAGGGGTTGCCAAAGCGTATAGCGCTGATTCTCCTGAACTGCCTGCTCATGAGCTTTTTCAAAACGCGGACACTGCCCTTCTCTGTATAATGCTGTGCCCGGGGTAAAATAGGTGTTATAATCAGCAGGAGACGTATCGGTTTCCAGCAGGCTCGCCCTGCTGCCTTTACCAGCTTTTTTCTTAGAAGGTGCCAGCGCATAACTGGCAGGGTAGGCAATGGGCGTTTTTGCAGAGGGAGCTGCATGGGGAGAGCCGAAGTCGGCTATGTTCTTCCAGCTACCATCGGCCTGCTTTTGCCATACCGATGTAAAATGTCCCCACCGCCAGCTGCTGCTGTCGGCCTCATCGGGCTTAAACACAAAGGGGCCGGTGGTAAATCCTATGTCGCCACCGGCGGAAACAACGGCATAAGTGGGGTGCCAGTACAGCTTGCCATTAGGTTCCGGTAAAGCCTGGTAATGCGCTTTTCCCAAGGTTGGTCTGGGTGTAAAGATCATGCCACTATCGCCCAGGTAGGTTACAAATGCAGCTTTTATGCCCAAACTATCGGCATGGCTGGCAAAAGCCTTTTCGGCATTTATAAGTGACTGAAGTGACTCCTGCCCCCAAAGAGGCATGCTAAACAGCAGCAGTACTGGCAAAAGCTTTCTCATAGCCTGGTGCTTAAAAAAATGATGGAAGAAGGAGAATAAGCCTGAACCTATATTTTATTGGCCCGGCTTAATAAATAAGCATCTGCCATTACCAGCGCAGCCATTGCTTCTACAATGGGAACAGCGCGGGGTACTACACAGGGATCGTGGCGGCCTTTGCCGCTTACGGTTACAGTTTCTCCCTGCTGGTTAACACTCTCCTGGTCCTGCATGATAGTAGCTACGGGTTTGAAAGCTACCCTGAAATAAATGGATTCACCATTGCTGATGCCACCCTGTACGCCGCCACTCTGGTTGGTGCGTGTATGGATCTGGCCCTGCTCATCAGTATAGAACTGATCATTATGCTGGCTGCCACGCAGTGTAATGCCGGCAAAGCCGCTGCCATATTCAAAGCCTTTGGCTGCATTTATACCCAGCATGGCTGCGCCCAGTTCGGCATGCAGCTTGCCAAATACCGGTTCGCCCAGGCCAGCGGGTGCACCTTGTATAACGGCACTTACAATGCCACCTACGGTATCGCGGTCTTTGCGAACGCCATCAATGTAATCGGCCATACGTTCTGCCATTTCCGGATCGGGGCAGCGCACCGGGTTGGTATCAGTAAGGCTAAGGTCCAGCTCCTGGTAAGATTTCTGGAGCTCCAGTTCGCCTACAGCACTTACCCAGGCCTGTACAGTAATGCCCCACTGCTGGAGTAGCTGCTTGGCTACGGCACCGGCTGCTACACGGGCAGCGGTTTCGCGGGCGCTGCTGCGGCCGCCGCCACGGTAATCGCGGTGCCCCCATTTGGTCTGGTAGGTATAATCGGCATGCGAGGGCCTGAAGCTCCCGGCAATATGGCTGTAGTCTTTGCTGCGCTGGTCCTGGTTACGAATAAGCAGGCCAATGGGCTGACCTGTGGTTTTACCTTCAAAAACGCCTGAGAGTACCTCTACCTGATCGGCTTCCTGCCGTTGGGTAGTAAGGCGGCTCTGGCCGGGCCGGCGGCGGTCCAGCTCGTGCTGCAGGGCTCCTTCGTCAAGTAGCAGGCCTGCAGGGCAGCCATCTATAACAGCACCAATGGCAGGGCCGTGCGACTCACCAAAAGTTGTAATGCGGAATAACCTTCCAAATGTGTTCGACATCTCTATTTGCGGATAAGCAGTACTACTACTGCAGCGAACATAAGGAAAATTAGAGCATTCACCAACCAGCGGAGTGAGCTGTCTTCCTCGAAAGATGCTAAATTATTGCTTACGCCACTTGTTTTATCGTAAAACGACCCTGGGTCTGCTGCCATAATCGATTCATTTTTTCGGCTCTGCCCCACTGCTTCTATGGTAATGCCGGATCTTAGGGTATCGTAGCGGGCGGTGCGGGGGTTAAAAAAGATCCAGTGAAAGCGTTTGCCCAGGTTATAATTTCCCGGCTCATTTGGAACGGCATAGTAGTTAAACTGCTTTACGCCAATAACCGTATTGCCTGTTTTGCGGGTATTCACGCTTTCGTTTGGTTCGTAGATGGTTAAATTACGGTCCTGCTTTACCCGCGGAGCACTGATGGCCGCAATATTTCCCTGCCCCACTACGCTAAAGCTGTAGCTGAAGCTTTCGCCGGTTTCTACTGTGCGGTTGCTGATGGTTTCCTTGAGCTGGAAATCGCCAACGGCTACTTCTTCCTTGAGCGGATGCTCAGGTAAATCCTTTACCTCTACCTTTAGCGGATCGGAGTAAAAAACTTTAAAGCCCTCCTGCCGGTCGGGCCCAAAATAAGTGCGCCGTTTAGCCAGCTTATATTTGATCATTTGCAGGTCTACTGCCGGAAATTCTACCGGTTTGTTGTTAAGCGGGTAGTATCGTGCCTGGTAAAGCTTGTACTGTCCGTATCGCTCCCCTTTAATCTCTACGCTGTTTCGTTTTATTTCATAGATCTGGAAGTTTTCCTCCCAGGAGTCCTGCGGTTTCAGCTGCTGAATAATATTGGTAAGCTGGTTGTTGAGGTCATAAAATTCAAAGACCTGCGGATCGGTTTCAGGAATATAAAAGGCCAGGGTAAGGGTAAAGCCTTCGCCAACATACACCTGCTGCTTATCTACAGTAAGGCCTAAAAAGGCGCGGTCGGGCCTTTCTACATACTCAACATCTTCATCCTCCTCGTTCATGCCAAAGAGGTCGTCGAAAAGGCTGCGGGGGCGTTTTTGCTGATTGCGGCTTTGCTGCTGGCGGGGTGGACCTACACTGATGGTGGTACCTTCAGACTCCACATACTCTCCATTTACTTTTATTCTGAATGGCTTAAGCCTGAAGTTGCCCTGTTGCCTGGGCATATAAGACTGAATAATGCTGATTTGCTGGCTGCGGCGGCCATTTACAATTTGGGTAGCACTGGAGGTAGAGGTGCCGGCTCTGTCAAACCCATCTATATCGGGAAAAGCACTATACGATTCAATTTCACCGTTTTGAATGCTTAGGGTGATGATGAAGGGTTCGTTCTGGGAGATCTGATTTTCTCCAAGCTCTATACGTACCTCCTGACCTACAGCAAAAGTGCAAATCAGTAAAAAAAAACTTAGCAGTATATATGACCTTCTAAACATTTGCGTTGTTATCTTTGCAGCGCTTTGCATACGTTTGCAATGCCAATTAACCTAATATTTAACTTGACTTTCGGCAATTTATTTTGTATTTTAAAAAACTCAAAATCATGCCGGATATTACAATTTTTTAACCTAAACTGTAAAGTAACATGCTGGAGTACTTTAAAACAATTCTCAGCAAGGTAAGCTTTAGCAAGGAGTTGTTTGAGAGGGAATTGAGGAAAGCAATTACCTCGCTCGTACCAAAAGAAGTTGATCAACTTCGGGATTGGTGCTATGCTAAGTTTCGTCACCTGTACGAAGAGGTCCTGGACCGCTGCTTCGTAATCGGGTCTGCTGTGTAAGTGATTTGGTAGTATAAGAAATTCAAGCCCTTCCCCCCGTAGAAGGGCTTATTCTTTGATAAAACGAATATTCCTTTTCAACCCCTCCAGTTTAGTGCGCTTAACAGCCGATTTCTTAAACAGTTTTGCAAATACTTCTTCTGTAATTTCTTCCCAGTCCTGCTTACGCATCTGCCCCAGCTCCGGCTGAGGTTCGAACAGAGGCTCCTGGTGCGCCTGCGAAAAACGGTTCCAGGGACAAACGTCCTGGCAAATATCACAGCCAAAGATCCAGTCCTTAAACTTTCCTTTTAGCTCCTGCGGAATTTCTTCCTTTAGCTCAATGGTAAAGTAGCTGATGCAGCGGCTGCCATCTACCACGCCAGGCTGCACAATGGCATCTGTGGGGCAGGCATCTATACAACGCGTGCAGCTACCACAATAGTCTTTCGCCATTGGTACATCGGGCTCCAGCTCCAGGTCCAGCACCAGCTCTGCCAGAAAAAAGAAACTGCCCATTTGTTTGTTTAGCAGCAGGCTGTTTTTACCGAGCCAACCTAAACCGGCCCGCTGCGCCCACTGGCGTTCCAGTAAAGGAGCAGAGTCAACAAAAGCCCTGCCTTCAATTGCACCTATTTCCTCCTCCAGCTGCTGCATAAGTTCCCGCAGCTTAGCCTTCACCACATGGTGATAGTCCTGGCCGTAGGCATACTTCGCTATCTTGTAATCGCTGCTGCCACCAAGGTCCTGCTTAGGGAAATAGTTGTAGCCCAGCACCACTACCGATTTGGCGCCCGGCACCAGCTTGCGGGGGTCGAGCCGCAAATCGAAATGATTGGCCATATAGCCCATTTGCCCGTGCATACCTGCCTTCAGCCAGGCCTCCAGCCGGGGCGCTTCTTCTTCCAGGTAGGCCGCTTTGGCAATGCCACAAAAGGAAAAGCCCAGCGCTGCTGCTTTCTGCTTAATTAAGCCGCTATGTTTGTTAAATGTGCTAATTTTCTAATGTGCTAATTTTCTAATCTCTCAATCCGCTGGGGGAGTATGCTGGTTTTTACCTAACTGCTATTTACTATCAGTTTTCTGTCTTAGGTCTGTCACAGAGGCATAACTCAATATACCATATACTCCTTCAATCATCCCGTTGCATGCATTAGCTTAGAGGGCTTTCTCCAGCCAGATGCGGTTTTCAGATACAAGTGGTCTGGGCTCTACTGCTGTGATGTTGAATCCCCTCATCAGGGCAAACTGTAGCATGGCCCGGCAGCTGTTTCTGGTCTTGAAACGCACAGTGGTATAGCCTTGGTTCCGTGCCCAGGCCTCCTGTTGCTCTGCCATTAATTCTGCAATGCCCTGCCGGCGCCATTTGGGGTGCACGCCACCCATCCAGGAGTAGAAGCAATGTTCATCCAGCGCAAAGCCTACTTTGCAGCCTGCTGTTTCTCCATTGGCTACAGCCAGTAGTACCAGGTGGGGCTTTTGGTGTAAACGGACCTTGTATTTCTCAGGCGGATAAGGATCTGAGGCAAATTCCGGAATGGTGCTAAGGAATAAGGCGGCTTCTTCTGCCGTTCCTTTTTTTACGCTGAAATTCATTTAAGCTCTTTTATGTAAAATTAGCTACGCTGCTGGTATAGTTGCTGTAAGTTTCACAAATTCCGGAAAGTAAAATCAACCATGGAGTATTTTTTACGATGTGGCTGGGCCGAGGGTAAATTCCCTGAATATGTGCGCTACCACGATGAAGAATGGGGTGTACCGGTACATGATGATGGGGTACAGTTTGAATTTTTAGTGCTGGAAAGTGCGCAGGCAGGGCTTAGTTGGTCTACGGTGCTGAAAAAACGTGAAGCCTATCGGGCGGCTTTTGCGCAGTTCGATCCCCGGCAGGTAGCCCTGTTTGGGGAGGCAGAAGTAAGCAGCCTGCTGCAGAACGAGGGTATCATTCGCAACAGGGCTAAAATACAGGCTGCCATTAATAATGCAGAGCGTTTTCTGGAGGTACAGCAGGAGTGGGGCAGCTTTAGTGCCTACCTCTGGAATTTTGTGGGGGGTAAGCCCCAGATCAACCATTGGCAGCACTCAAAAGAAGTGCCCGCAACAACACCTTTATCCGATGCAGTTGCGAAAGATATGAAAAAGCGGGGCTTTAAATTTTTGGGCAGCACGGTGATGTACGCCCACCTGCAGGCCTGTGGCCTGGTAATGGACCATACAACAGATTGTTTCCGCTATCGTGAACTGGCTGGTTTATAGTTTGCCGGTTTATCGCTGTGAGCCTCCTATGTTGAAGGGAATGGAAAAGCCCAGCCAGGGAAGAGCCAGAAATTCGCCGTCCATGTCAGAGAGTTGGGGGAAAATCAGACCAAAATCCAGGCCAACCCTTCTGATGATGACCCTGCCGCCGAACATAAGTAAAGCAATGGTTTCATCCTCAATGCTGATAATGTAGTTTTCGGTAAGCAGGTACCAGTTTTTACCTACCCTGGACATGCCGCTAAGGGTAATAAGAGGGGTGGTAGACCAGTCGCCGCCGGCGTAACCATAACCCACACCCAGGGTAGCATTGTGGTTACGGGAGCCAATTGTACCTACGCCATAGGCAAGAGCAAAGCCTGTTTCTGCTTCTCCAATAACAGAGCCCACAAGAGCACCGGCCCCCAGGTTGAATCTGTTTTCTACAATAGGTACTGAAATCTTAGGCGTTACCCAGACTGGCGAGGCGATTCCGGCAAATAGAAAAAGAGGTACCGTGCCTACGCCAATAGATATATTGTCTGTTATGCCTATGCTGGCCTGGTTAAACAATATCCAGATGTTTTGATAGTAGCCTTCGCCTTTACGGAGTCCATAGCCGTTTGGTGCCCAAAAATAACGGGTAGACTGAGGGTTATCTGCCCAGATCTGGCCATTCACGATCTGTTCGGGTGTAATACGGGCGATTCTGAGAATGTTAACTCTGGCAATGGTTATTTCACCAATGGTGCGGGTCTTCAATAATATATACTCCTCATCCTGGTGGATGATCTGCCCTATGTATTCGTTGCCGTCGTTGGTCTGCACACGGTACATGGCAGTTGTATCGAACTCCGTTTGGGCCTGAAGGGGCTGTACAAAGGCACAGAGTACTAGTAATAACGAAAGAAAACATATCTTCTTCGCTTTTTCCTTTGGTATCATAAGACAGGAGGGGATTGCATATGCAATAATTTACAACTGCTGCAGCTACTTATAAAGCAGATGATGAAAATTATTTACAAATAAAGTACAAATTATAGGAGAAGATTTAATTCTCTCCTGTTAGCGCCAGAATTTTTTTGAGGAACGCATGGACCTCTGCCGGTAAAGGAGCTTCCAGCGCAGCCGATGCAAAATAACAGCTGGCAATGAATTCCATATCCAGATACCTGGCTGTACGCCGAAAAGGTACCTCGAAGCCTTCAGGCAAAGCATCATCAGTTCCAACAGCCATAAGAAATACTTTTTTGCCTTTTAACTGCCGCCCCTGCTTTTTTGCAATAGAGACCAGATCGGTTAAGCGGTCAAAAAACACCTTCATATGCCCGCTCATGCTGTACCAATAGATGGGCGTGGCAAACACCAGCACAGGGTGTGCCAGAAGCTCCTGCACCAGCGCCTGAAAGCTGTCATCGGGCGGGTAACTGCCGGAGTAGTTGTAGTGGCATATCTTGTAATCGAGCAGGTCCAGCACCCTGGCCTTTTCTCCGGCAAACAGCCGCTCTACCAGTTTGGAGGTATCACTTCCTTTGCGGGCACTTCCGAGTAGAACCAGGGGCTGGTGGCGGCCATTTATTTCCATTGCAGCTACAGGCTTTTTTAGGCAAGCAGTTTTTTAGTCTGCTCAATACGAAAGTGGCGTTCCAGCGAAAAGGTGGTTTCGGTAGCTTCCAGGTGTTCGTAAATAGCCAGGGCACGCTCCCAAAGTGCTGTGGCAGTAGCAGTATCTTTCTGCAGCAAAAAACCTTCGGCAGATTCGTACAGAATATCGGCCATGGGCTCCAGGTGTTCGGGCCGGAACAGGTGTTCCTGCTGCAGCCAGGCCACCAGCTCTTTCGGGCTTACCGCAATCATACTGATCAGGTTCAGGGAGAGTACTCTTTGCATGGTTTCATCTACCATCTGCAGCGCTTCACTTACCTGCCCCTGCTGTTTAAGCCCCAGCATATCGGCCAGCATTTTACCTAAAACCCGCCCCAGCTGGTCTATTTGCTTTTTCAGAAAATCACGCCGTTCGAAGCCCATGCCAGTATTTCACGATTGTTTGCCGCTAAAGATACATTTTTTGCTTTATTGTGTTTACGCATAGCCACCTTACCTGCAATTGGTGCTCTACAAAGTTAAGCGCTGAAGAGGAGCGAACAGAACAGCATTAATTACATGCTCATGAATTCTACTTCTCACATCCCACTTTCGCCTTTTTTCGTACCTTTACCCTATGGCCAAACCCGATAAAAAACTTTTTCTGCTCGATGCCCTGGCCCTCATATACCGGGCCCATTTTGCCTTTAGCAAAAATCCGCGCATCACCAGTACAGGCCTCAACACAGGGGCTGTATATGGTTTTACCAACTCACTGCTGGAGATCATTCAAAAAGAAAAACCAACCCATATTGGCGTAGCCTTTGATACCGATGTACCCACCTTCCGGCATGTGGAGTTTGAAGCCTACAAGGCACAGCGCGAAAAGCAGCCTGAAGACATCAAGATAGCCAAGCCTTATATCCGCCAGCTGATCGAGGCTTTCAACATCCCCATCCTGGAGGTAGATGGTTTTGAGGCCGATGATGTGATTGGTACCCTGGCCAAAAAAGCCTGCCGGGCCGGGTTTGAGGTTTTCATGATGACGCCTGATAAGGACTTTGGCCAGCTGGTAGAGGAGCATATTTACCACTACAAGCCTGCCTATATGGGCAATGCTGTAGATATTCTGGGTGTACAGGAGGTACTGGATAAGTGGGATGTAGAACGTATCGATCAGGTGATAGACATGCTGGGCCTGCAGGGCGATGCCGTAGACAATATTCCGGGCATACCGGGCATAGGCCCTAAAACCGCCTCCAAGCTGCTAAAGGAGTATGGTACCGTAGAAAATATTGTGGCCCATGCCGATGAAATAAAAGGAAAGAATGGCGAACGCATCAAAGAGTTTGGCGAGCAGGGTATTCTTTCCAAGCGCCTGGCCACCATTAACCAGGAGGTGCCCATTGATTTTGATCCTGATGCCTTGTTGTATACCGGCCCGGATGATGCCAAACTAAAACCACTGCTGCAGGAGCTGGAGTTCAGGAGCACCATGCGCCGCCTCTATGGCGAAGAAGGCACCAGTGCTGTAGCGGCCGCTACTGCAGCGGTTGCAAAAAAAGCTCAAAAGCAGGGCGCATCCCTGCAGGGCGATTTATTTGCCGCCCCCGCCGCCGAAGATAAGGCAGCATTGCAGGATGGCACTGAAGTAATGGAGGCAGTTGCAGATCTGGCAGCAGAAGATCACAGAACGCTTGCCAGCCCCCGTACCATCTACAATTCCACCCACCACTACCACCTGATGCAGACAGAAAAGCAGCAGGAGGAGCTGGTAAAGCACCTGAAACAGCAAAAAGCTTTTTGCTTCGATACGGAAACAGATGCACTGGATCCGGTAGAGGCCAACCTGGTGGGCATGAGCTTTTGCTGGTATCCTGGCGAGGCCTACTATGTGCCTGTACCTGAAAACGAAGAGGAGGCCAGGCAGTTAATTGGCCGCTTTAAAGCAGTATTGGAAGATGATAAGGTACGCAAAATCGGCCAAAACCTTAAATATGATATACTGGCGCTGCGCAAGTATGATGTAGAGGTACGGGGCCCAATTACCGATACCATGATTGCTCATTACCTGCTGGAGCCCGATATGCGCCATGGCATGGATCTGCTGGCCGAGACCTACCTGAACTATAAACCGGTAAGCATCACAGAGCTGATTGGCAGCAGGGGAAAAGACCAGAAGACCATGCGGGAGGTGCCGCTGGAGGCCATTAAGGAATATGCCGCCGAAGATGCCGATATTACGCTGCAGCTGGAGCGCAAGCTAATGCCCCTGCTGAAACAGGAGAAGCTCTTAAAGCTGTACGCGGATGTGGAAGCACCGCTGGTACATGTGCTGGCCGATATTGAATACAATGGCATTAGTATAGATACCGATGCACTGAAAGAACTTTCGGTACAGATGGACCTGGAGGCACGGGAGCTGGAGAAGCAGGTATACCAGGAGGCAGGGGAAGAGTTCAACATTGGCTCGCCAAAGCAGCTGGGCGAAATCCTCTTCGATAAGCTTAAGCTGATCGAGAAGCCTAAAACCACTAAAACCGGCCAGTATGCTACCGGCGAAGAGATTCTGATCAAACTGGCTGACCAGCATGAAATTGTAAAGCATATACTGGAATACCGCCAGCTTACCAAGCTGTGCAGCACCTACATCGATGCCCTGCCCAAGCTGATCAGTCCGCGTGATGGGCGGGTGCACACCTCCTTTAACCAGGCAGTAACAGCTACAGGCCGCCTGTCTTCTACCAACCCTAACCTGCAGAATATTCCCATCCGCACCGAACGCGGGCGGGAGATACGTAAGGCATTTGTACCCCGCAACGAAGAATTTACCCTGCTCTCCGCTGATTACAGCCAGGTGGAGCTGCGCCTGATGGCTGGTTTCGCTCAGGATGAAGCCATGATTGAGGCCTTCCGTGAAGGAAAAGACATTCATGCTGCCACGGCTGCCAAAATCTATAAAATAGATATTGAAACAGTTGACAGCGATATGCGCCGAAAAGCCAAAACAGCCAACTTCGGTATTATCTATGGGATTTCAGCTTTTGGCCTGGCCCAGCGCCTCAATATTCCCCGCAAAGAGGCCTCTGATTTGATCGAGGCCTATTTCAAGGAATTTCCGGGCGTAAAGAAATACATGGACGAGAGCATCCATAAGGCCCGCGAGCAGGAGTACGTAGAAACCATTATGGGGCGCCGCCGCTACCTGCGCGACATCAATAGCCGTAACCAGACGGTACGGGGCTTTGCAGAGCGTAACGCTATTAACGCCCCCATACAGGGCTCTGCCGCCGATATCATTAAGGTTGCCATGGTTAACATACACCACTGGATGAAAAAACAGCAGCTCAAGAGCCGTATGGTGCTGCAGGTGCATGACGAATTGGTGTTTGATGTGCACCTGGATGAGCTGGAGCTGATGAAGGAGCACATTCCTCTCTTTATGAGCACCGCTGTAGACCTGCCCGTACCGCTGGAGGTTGGCCTGGGCACCGGCCCCAACTGGCTGGAGGCACATTAACACTAACTGTCATTGCGATTGGTAACATTTTTTTCAAAACCTTGAAATTGCTATGAAAAGGGTCTGAAGCCCACTGGCCATGTCTTCACGAGCGTAGCGTGGTGATCTGGTGTCGAAACTCTGGTAAGATTCTTCTAACTTGTCATTAGTAGCTCATGACGGGCATGAGGACATGATCTTATTCTGCTAAGATTACAAAGCTGACCTGTTGCAGATGGGCTTTTGCTGTATCAGAAATGTTCCGGAGGTAAAATCTTCTCTTGATAATTCTATTTTGCACGCTAATACAACATTGTGGTATTAAAATACCTTCATCATCCAGAGAATCAGCACCAAAAGAACAAGACTTCCTGATCCGAAATTAATAGCCTGTTGAGAATCTTTGTAATTGATGAGTCCAATAACAGAGGTGAACAGAAGTGCATAAGGTAAGAAAATGTAATTCCCTAGCAGGGAGCTTCTGCGTTTAAATAGTTTCATCTCCCCATGCTTAGCTTTGTGCACCTCCCGTACAAAGCCAAAAAGTGGAGTAGTGGATATCTGTACTAGGTCGCCTGGTTTACAGGAAAAATTCTGGATATAGTCAACTGTGAATTCATGATTTTCAGTTACCAGAAATTCTCTATCATCATTTTTTATTTCTTTCCGAACTGAATGTTTACCCTTGACGCTATACACTTCCTGCCACTTTCCCTGAATAGTTTCCTGTACCGTTACCCTTGGCAGTACAAGGTCTAGGCCTGTGACGAACAGCAGCAGAAAACATATTACAGAAATAGCGTTGGCTATTTTATGGGCAATATGGTAAGTGTTCATCAAAGTAATTTTTATTTTCTGGTAGCCCTACAAAGTAATGAAATACTAAATTTTTATTAACAACATAAACTACATCAAACCTTACTTCACAGATAGGTTTATATTCAGGTATTAGTTTTGGTTTACACTTATCAGCGATGTATTAGCTTTGGAGATATAAATCTGCTTTTTATGAAGAAACCATTTTGTGATTGTAGATTGAAGGATCAGTAAAATGGAAGCTAAAATTTGAGCCTGGCTCAAGAATCAATTTTTATATTTGAATATTTTTAAGTTAAAGTTGTTATATTTTTAAATAATGGAATTTCCGCTCTTACGAGATATTGTTATCATTCTGGGGCTTGCCGTCCTCATCATTCTGCTTTTTCAGAAGCTGAAGATGCCTTCTATTCTGGGCTTTCTAATCACGGGTATCATTGCCGGGCCACATGGTTTGAGCCTGATCCATGCCCGCCATGAAGTGGAGATGCTGGCAGAGATAGGCGTTATTTTTCTGCTCTTTGTAATTGGTATAGAGTTTTCGCTGAAGGGGCTGGCCTCCATCAAAAATACGGTGATCGTGGGGGGGAGCCTGCAGGTATTCGGTACCATTCTGGCAACAGCTTTGATCACCAAACTACTGGGCATGCCCTGGAGCCAGGCCGTATTCATGGGCTTTTTATTATCCCTGAGCAGCACGGCTATTGTGCTGAAGCTGCTGCAGGCAAAAGCAGAAATTACGGCACCACATGGACGTATTGCAGTGGGTATTCTTATTTTTCAGGATATCATAGTGGTGCCCATGATGTTGCTCACCCCCATTATATCCGGGCAGGCTGATAACATCGTTACTACTTTACTAATACTTACAGCAAAGGTAATAGGGGTAGTAGGGGTGATCATCCTGATGGCCCGGTATGTAGTGCCTACCATTCTTACTCTGGTGGTAAAAACCCGCAGCAAGGAGCTCTTTATCCTTACCATTATTGTTCTCTGCTTTGCCACGGCCTGGCTTACTTCTTCTGTAGGGCTGTCGCTGGCGCTGGGTGCTTTCTTTGCCGGCCTGGTTATTTCAGAATCTGATTACAGCCATCAGGCCACTGCTAACATTCTGCCGTTCCGTGAAATATTCATCAGCTTCTTTTTTGTGTCGATTGGTATGCTGCTGGACATGAGCTTTTTTATCCTCCATTTACCAGTTGTGCTGCTGCTCACAATAGGAGTTGTACTGCTGAAAGCCCTGGTAATATCCGGAGCGGTGGTAGCGCTGCGCTATCCGCCCAGAACTATTCTGCTCACGGCTTTCAGCCTGTTTCAGGTGGGGGAGTTTGCCTTTTTGCTTTCTACCGTAGGCCTGCAGTATGAGCTGCTGGAGGATGAGATTTACCAGTATTTTCTAGCAATTTCCATTCTTACGATGGCCGCCACGCCATTCATCTTTGCCAAGGCCGTTCCTATAACAGATTTTCTGCTTAGGAGAACGCTACCGCTACAGGTGCGCAGGCGGCTGGAAAAAATCAGCAAGGCAGCAAGTGCTCCTGTTGATTCAGATAGTATGCATGATCATGTGGTGATTATTGGTTATGGTATTAATGGCAAAAATGTGGCGCGTGCTGCTAAAAGTGCCCAAATTCCATATGTGATCGTAGAGTTAAATCCTGATACCGTAAAAAGTGTAAAAGCCGAGGGAGAACCTATCATCTATGGAGATGCTTCGCAGGATATTATTTTACAGCATGTGCATGTACAGGAGGCCCGTGTAGTAGTGGTGGCTATTTCTGATCCCAATGCCACCAAGAAGATTGTGGCACAGATCAGGGAATTCAGCAAAACAGTTTATATCATCGTGCGTACCCGCTATGTAAGCGAAATTGAAGAAAATATTCGCCTGGGAGCCGATGAGATCATACCCGAAGAGTTTGAAACCTCGATAGAAATTTTTACCCGTGTTTTAAAGAAGTACCTGGTGCCACAGGATCAGGTAGAATCATTTATCAACTACATAAGATCCCAGAACTATGAAATGCTGCGCAGCCAAAGCAGCCTCTCACGCGTTGTGCCCGATCATTTACAGCTCACCATACCCGATGTAACCATCAGCACCCTGCCGGTTTACCAGGGTAATAATAAGATTGTGGGTAAAAGCGTATCAGATTCGGACCTGCGGAAAAACTTTGGCGTTACCATACTGGCCATTAAACGGGGCAATCATTTTGAAACCAACATACGGCCGGAGCAAACCATTGAACAGGATGATGTGCTCTATGTGTTTGGCACCACCGATAACATCTCTGCACTTAATGGCTATCTGGAGATGTAGAAGAGAAGAGGTGGGGTAATAAAAGAGCCACCCCTTAAGGGTGGCTTTAGCAAAAAACTTTAGCTGAATAAAAATGAGACAGCTTATGGTGCCTGTTCTGCGGCAATCTGATCATCCTGCTGCAGAATTACTTTTAATTTTTCAATCGCCAGCTCATTATTGGGATCATCAAGGCTGTTGCTTACCACCAGGCCTTCACGGTTTAGTACCACATAAGACCAATCCGGCAGTTTAACCTGCTGGCCTGGCTTAGGCCGGTTTATAATACTCTTGAGGTAATCATTTGCATCGGCATATACCATGCGCTCGTAAGCATCCCGGTTGTCGATCATGGAAAGCTGCAGGAACTTAACATCTTTGAAAGCCGCCAGCTGCTGCTGCAGCATTTCATCACGTTTTTTAAGCTCGGCAGGGTCGGTATCCTGTATGTTATTGTCGAAACGAACCAGCACGATGTGGCCCTTGAGTACACTTAAGGGAACCTCACGGCCATTCTTATCCATGAATACCACCTTTGGCTTCTTCACTTCAAATACATTCTGCATTTTAATGAGCTCATGCAGCTCGTTTTTATAAGGCTGCACCGGGCATTCATTTGCAAATTCAATGTATTCGTCTTTTACAACATCCAGCCCGATATAAGAGATGGCTTCTACCAGGTACACCGCCTGCACATGGTACTTTGGCAATGCACGAAGGTTTTCGGCGGCCAGCTCATATATATGGTTATAGTACTGCTTGTCTTCTTCGGGTTTCATTTTGTATGCATTGGCATACAGGTACTGCATGTAGTTGGTCAGGAAGCTGCGGTAGCTGTCCAGATAAATCACATCGTAGTTGTGCAGCTTTACCTCATCAATAAAGCTGTAGTAGTTTTCAGGCAATTTGGTTTTTTTGCCTTTTGCATTTTGTAGCTGGCCGGCATAGGCAAAAAGATCGTTTGCCCATAGATAATCAATGTTTGCCTGCTGATAGGTGTACAGCGCCGGACTTAGAGAAGGCCTGCTGCTGGTGAGTTCAATAAGCTGGTTTTCTTTCCGTTTTCTGGTCCAGGCTACAAACTCTTCTACAGTGTTCTTTTTGAATTTTTCCCTGAGATCATTTGCGCTGATCTCATGAGTAAGATAAAATTTTGAGAGGTAGTTATTGTCTTTGGCACCATCTCCGCTGAAGCGAATGCTTGTAGCAAAATTGCTGGCATCAAACACAATTTGCAGCTGTGCGCCGGGTTCAACAAAAATTACAGCAGAGTGTTTGCCGTAGTAAATACGGCCAAACATGGCTTCACGAATATAGGCAACAAATTGAAAATTATTTTTATCGTCCAGGCTGGTGGTAGAGGCATGGTCTTCTTCGCCGGGCACAAAGGAATGCAACACTATACGTACCTGCTTGTCGTCCGCATTTAAAACCTGGCCGGATATAGATATATTGTTCGCTTCTGCCATAAGCAGGAGCGGCATTAGCAACAATCCAATAAATAGTATTATTTTCTTATGCATTGAAACAATAGCCTTCTTAACGGTTTTCCTTACATCTAAAATTTTAATTAAGACCAGATGCAGAAAATACATTCGACATGCAATCTTACTAAGAACTTGTTAATTTAACTAATAAAATCAAATTTTTATTAGAAAGTTGCAATTAACGCTTTCTTACTTTTCTTGTAAATCTTCTGCTTATACACAGATTTTCTTACATTAGTTCTCTAACTAGTATAGAGTACGTTAGAAATTAATCCAGGGTTCGGGGTGTGCTATAATACCTGAAATAAGAACAATTAAAGCCCGCTGTTTGCTACAAACGCTGGTTTGCCAGCTGTGTTTTTCATAATTGTACTGTTTATTTCTTTGAGAATAATACGGGTCTGCCACTATATACATAAACACTTGCTAATCAGCTCAGGCCAGCATTAAAGTATGGTTACCCTGCTTCCTCCTGCACCCAAAGTGCCTGCCCATTGGCAGCATCTGGCAATCATTTAAAACTTTGGTAGTGCCTCCTGCTGTGGCGTTACCAAAGTTGCTGATGCTTTATTAGCTAACCAGCTAACTGCCTCCTTACAAGCTGCTGATCGGTATTTTTTGCAGTATTGACCTAACCAGGTCTTTACCCGTTACGGCTTCGGCTTCGGCCTCGTAATTGAGCAGAATGCGGTGGTTGAGCACATCTTCTGCTACTTCTTTTACATCTTCCGGGAGCACATAATCGCGCCCGTCGAAATAGGCTACTGCTTTGGCTGCCATATTGATGTTAATACTGGCCCTGGGCGATGCTCCAAACTGAATATAGGCAGCTTCGTCTTTCAGGCCATAGTTGGCAGGCTGCCGGGTAGCCCATACCAGCTCAATAATGTAGCGCTCCAGTGAGTCGTTAATATTTACTGCATTGATCTCATCTCTTATCTCAAAGATGTCTTCTTTGGTAAGAATGGTGCCAATCTGTGGCTTAAAGGAGGTATTAGCCATGCGGCGCATAATCTCCAGTTCCTCGTCTTTAGTAGGGTAATCTACAAAAACCCGCATCATAAAACGGTCTACCTGTGCTTCGGGTAAGGGGTAAGTTCCCTCCTGGTCTACCGGGTTCTGGGTTGCCAGTACCAAAAAAGGCCTGTCGAGCTGGTAGGTGGTATCGCCAATGGTAATTTGCTTTTCCTGCATGGCCTCCAGCAGAGCGCTTTGCACCTTGGCGGGTGAGCGGTTCACCTCATCGGCCAGGATGATGTTGGCAAATATAGGACCTTTTTTAACCTCAAAATTACTGGTTTGCTGATTATAGATCATGGTGCCGATCAGGTCGGCAGGCAGCAGATCTGGCGTAAACTGCAGGCGTTTAAAATCGAGGTGCAGCGCCTGGGCCAGTGTATTTACCGTAAGGGTTTTGGCGAGGCCAGGCACCCCTTCCAGCAGGATATGGCCGTTGGTGAACAGGCCAATCAGCAGGCGGTTAATCATGTGTTGCTGCCCCACGACCATTTTGCTTATCTCTTGAAACACATCTTTGATTTTTCGCTGATGCTCCTGGCGGCGGTCATTCCCGCGGCTACTGGTGCCTGAAAAAAAGTCTTCCATCTATATATAAGGTGTATCTTTTATTTACTGAACATAGGAACGCACTGGCGCCCTGCTTGGTATTTATGCCTATGGCTTAAGTTGTGTTGTCCACACCAGCGAAACAGTTACGGCCATTTGCTGGCTTCCGTTAAAGGCATCGTTGCGTGCCAGGTTTGGTTCCAGCCTGTTGCTTAGGGTATAGGCAAACCGCCCTTCGAGCTGCAGCAGGTTATTTCCCAACCGAACAGCAGGCCCCAGTCCGCCCAGCAAGCCATATTGCCAGTCCTGCATAGGCTGTCGCCTGTAGTTAATAGGGTATCTTACGTCAACCCCATTTTCCAGTATTTCATCGCTGAATATGTAGGAGGCAAAGGCTCCGCCGGTAATCAGTAGCTGCAAACGGCCGCTTCCTACAATAACAAGGCTCTGAATGGGCAGGCTTAGGTGCTGTTCCTGTACATGATAGGCCTCAGAAGTGCCGGAAAACAGGTGCCAGCCTCTTTGTTCCATTAACAACTCCAGCTGCAAGCCCAGGTGAGGTGAATTTAGGGAACGAAACACGATACCTCCCCCCAAACCAGGAGTCCACTCCTGTGCGGGTACGGCTAAATTAAGAATTTCGTTAAACTGAATACGGTATAACCCATAACCTCCGCGAACGCCAACCGACATCTGCCCAAACGCCGAGCCTGCAAACAGGCAGCAGCAACATACTAGTGTAACAACAAAGTGCTTCATTCTTAGCAACAAAGATTGGGCTTTTGGTATTATTGTGCAACAGATTTAACAACTGCCTGCTGAAGATAGCAGTTTGGTGCTATAAAAGATTGCGCAGTTCATATATACTTTGCTGATAACGTTAGTAGATACCCCTTTTATTACCAGTACGTCGCCGGGCAGGTATGAATATTAATAGCATGAGTGCCAAGCAGCTCAGGCTCCGGGAACTCTCGGAGCAGGAGTTTGAAATTTACACCAGGATATACACAAGTCCTGGAAGTGCAGCAGAGCTTAACCGTTTACTGCAGCAACAGGGAATTTTTGAACACTACCGCCAGATACATGCCGAGTATGTAGCGCTCTGCAGTTTTAAAACAGAAAGAGGGGTGCGTAACGAAGCCCTGAAAAGAGCTGTGTTTCTTGGCTGGTACTCTGAGCTGGAACCTGCTTCTTTTACCGGCCTGGCAGATTTGTGGGAAGATAAAATTACCGAAGCTTATTTTGCCCTGAACAGGGTGATTGATAAAGGCTGGGTAAGCGAAGAACTCGGCTGGATGCTGGCACATTACGCCCGCTGGGAATGGATCATCCTTCAGCATACCGAAAACAGGATACATGCAGTGACAGGCTGGATAAAATCTATTAACCCTGATACAGCCATTCTGCCACCAGGCACCCTGCCCCGGGGTGTTATGGACAATAGGGGCCTGATGGGCCTGTATTTTAAAGAGATGGGAGTAGAACAGGCGCAATAGTACTTTAGAGGCATATCTATTCATATCCAGACCCCATAGCCTAAACCACAGGCCTTTGTACCAGTTTGATTAGTATGACAGCAGAAGAAATACGCCAGCGCCTGCACCAGCTTATTGATGCACTACCCGAAGAAACGCTGCTAAGCCTTGAGCAGGAGGTGGAAAAGCACCAGCAGGCCGAAGAACGCAGGAAGCTAATAGCACGGATCATGGAGGAAGATGCTCTTTTGCTAAAACGCCTGGGCAGATGATAGCGCGTGAAGAACTGATTTACCTGCACGAAATGCTCAATGAACGTTTCTTTGGCGATACGGGCATTAGGGATGAGCGCGGGCTTTCTGCAGCCTTAGCCCGGCCCCTGGCAAGCTTTGGTGGAGAGGATCTGTACCAGGGTCCTGTTGAAAAAGCTGCCGCCCTGACAGAAAGCCTGGTGAAGAATCATCCTTTTCATGAAGGCAACACACGTACAGCCTATGTGGTCATGAAACTGCTGCTGCTGGAGCATGGATTTAAAATAGCCGCTACCGAAGAGGAGCGGCATAGCCTGATGCTGGACATTGCCACCAGCAGGGCTGATTATAGTCGGATCAGGGAATGGCTGGAGCAGCATCTTGTTAAATAACCGTGCAGGTATGGTATAAAATAGTTTAACAGTTGCCACTATGGTAAAATGGCGTGTTTACTTTTTTCCTTTATTTCCGTAAAATCTAATATATCATCCCTATGCATTTACATGGAGTTGTACACTTTAAAGGAGCAATTCATAGAAGATCATCAGATTGACGAATTACACCCGCTGCACAGCCTGATTCTGGATGAGTGCTGCGAAACAGCCATTCGTTTAGGCAAGCACGGGTATGATACATTGAGCACAGCGGTATCGGTAGCATTTTTAACCTGTTTTACAAGCCTGCGATCTGTTATTGAAGAAGGCCTGAAAGAATACGACCGGGTAAAGATTGTTTACAGAGGGCAGCAGTTTACCTTTTATTCCATCAAGGATCCGGCCCTGGACAGCAGCGCAATCAGCTTTATCAGACACGAAAATTAATAGCCTGGCAGGTACAGGCACTATAACAACTGTACCAGCTCCTGATATAATTTATCATAAGATTTATTAATAGCAGAAGCCCCGGAACATTTGCTCCGGGGCTTCTGCTATTTTGTACAGGCTGCTTTATAACAGCTTTATTTTCCTACCACTTTAATGAGCGTTCCCTGTTCTACCCGGTCGCTTAGCTGCATACCATTTAGTATGGCCAGCTCCTCCATACGGTTGCTGGGAACCTGAAAGCTGCTAAGTACCTGTTGCAGTGTAGCCGCCTGCTGAACAGTGCGTATACGGATTCGCTCCGGCTGGCGGTTTAATTTATCCGGATCGTTCAGGGCGTTAAATGCCTGCATGGTGTTGGTGAAGAGCTGCGCATAGTTATTGAAATCGTTGGCCGATGAAACACCAATCATGCTGTAGATATTGCCGCCATACTGGATCAGGTAAATCAAGGTGCGGATGGTCTGTGCCTGCTGCTGTTGCTGCTGTTGCCCCTGCTGTGGTGCCTGATCTGCCACCATGGCAATGGCCGGAAACCCATTAACGGTAACCTGTCTGGACTCCACCACCTGCAGTCCGTACTGCTCAAGCGTTTGCCGGGCGGCTTCTTCCAGGGAGTTGCCCGGGGCAAGGGTAAGCATCATCATGGCTTTACCATCCTGTGCCGCCATCTGAAATGCCTGCGGACTGTTTTGGTGTTGCCAGTTAGCAGGAATTGGGAACTGAAATTTAAGCTCCGGATGGTAAAACACCTGGTTTTCTACAAATCCCTGTTTTGGATCCTCGCCGTAGGTCATCCCTTCAATCATCTTCAGGTAATTGTTCCGGTTTACTTCGGCATTTGTGAGCTGTAGCTGTTTTTTCCATTTAGCCGCTAACTCATGTACATCTTGGTAACGATCTCCGGGATTAGGGTGGGTAGAAAGAAAACCAGGGATTTCCTCGGATCCGGTTCCTTCCGACTGCCGCTGCAGTGTCAGGAAGAAATCTGCCATTTCGGAAGCATCGTAGCCAATTTTAGAGGAGTACTCAACCCCCAGCTTATCAGACTGGCGTTCGTCGTCACGGCCATACTTTAAAAAGAGCAGCTGTAGCCCCTGGGCTGCCGTATTGCCAAACTGGGCAAACTCCGGCGAGGCAATCATGGCACCAATAAGGGCTACCTGCCCCAGGGTTGCTTTTGTTTGCTGTTGTGCAGAGTGGCGGGCAGTAATGTGGCCTATTTCATGTCCCAGTACCCCCGCAAACTGTGCTTCATTATTAAAATGGGCCATAATACCACGTGTAAAATAAACGTAGCCCCCTGGCACGGCAAAGGCATTGATAACCGGTGAGTCTAAGATTTTAAACTCGTAATTAAGCTCACTGCGGTGTGATACGGCAGCCATCTGCTGGCCTTTATTCTGAATAAAGCGCTGCAGTTCAGGGCTTTCATACAAGCCAAACTGTGCTACGATCTGCGGGTCGGCCTGCTGGCCCATGGCTATTTCCTGCTCGGTAGAGACCAGGCTTACCTGACGTCTGCCCGTAACCGGGTTGGTGGCGCAGGAGGTAAACATAAGAACTACAGCAACAATCAGGCTGGTGAGCGCGGTTTTATTCATTATGGTAATGTTTAGATCTAAAAAAATCTTCCGCTAAACGGATAGATCCTGCTAAGGCTATTATCCTCTCTTAAACTGAAATTTATTTATTTTGTTGGCTTTAACGCTAGATTCCTCAGCACACTGGCAACTCATCCCCTTAGGGTCTCTCCTGCCTGTGGCTGCATGAGTAAATCAACTATCATACAAATAAAAAGACAGGGTATAGCAGATCTGTAAAATGCTCAGATAACGGCTATTGCCGATAACGGTATAGGCATACCAGAACAAAAGTCTGAATATCAATGGATTTAAGAAATGCAGGATAGGAAGAAGGTGAATGAACCAGCTGTGGACTGAGGTCGGCTTAGGAGCACAACATGGTGGATCAATGCAAGAGATTGATTCCTGCACCATGTAGATACTGACATAATTTCTATGCAGCGCTGCCCGGCAGCAGCAAAAATTGTCAGGTGAAAGTCTAATCCTGGCAGTTGCTAAAAAAAAATGTTGCCTGCCGCTTTACGAAGCTCTGAGCAGATGGTGTTTTTTTGATTCACTTAAAAAATATCCCAGCATAAACCTGTTTGGCTCAAATGATTTAAAGCCTTCGTAGCTCCTTAGGTTGTGCAAATCGGGATTTTGCTGTAGCCTGTGCAGGTTAAAGTAACCATTTGCAAATGCCTTATTTAAGTGATAGAGTGATTTTTCAGGCATGTTCTTCAAGGAATAAGCCCTGGCTAAACCATAATGAGCGGTAACACAAGAGGGTCTTGTCTGCAGCGCAGTTTTAAATGAACTGATAGCCTTATCAACTTTCCTTTTCTTTAGCAGTCGTTCACCTGCAGCCAGGGCTAATGCGCCTTTATCATAAACCTGCGGAGTGAATAATACGATTACAAAACCTACAAGAGGACTTAGGATCAGGGAGAGGCCAAAAGCACCACTAAATTCAATAGTACGGTTGCGGCCTAAAGTGCCTACTAAGAGAGATAACACAAGCCACAGAATACAAATGGACATAAAAATACAAATACGAGGTGAAAAAAGAGACGCTGATTAAATTTCAATATTTTATATTGATATTCCTAGTGTTACAAACATCATCTATCTTTTATTTACAGATAAAAAGCTTAGTAGCTGGATAGAAAATTTTGCATAAGTGTATATGCAATGTTACAAACATGTTTTATCGGTTATCCTATAACCATTATGATAGAAAGGGGCTGAAATATTTTTTCAGAAGCCCTTGGAAAGCAGGAGTATAAATGACAAAAAGTGCTTATATCATAATTCTCACAGGCTGCTGCAGCCATACAGAAATGCCGCTTAGAAATGAGCTGCAAAAAACCCCCTGCTTTCACGATGAATCTTTTTTTCACTTCATCTCTGGAGCAGGAGGTCTTATTCTATTCATCACTTCTGTTGATAAAGTAATGCACTTATATAAGTATTACGTTACTTGCCAGCATCAGTAAGTACATTAACTGGTCTGAGGGCTTATAGTCTGTCGATCCAGCTCTTAATCTTATCCTTGGTTTCGCCAGTCTTTTGCTGAAGCTTACCCAACCACTCGTCTTCCTTACCTTCCTGGTAAGTTACGTCATCATCCGTCAGGTTTCCATATTTCTGTTTCAGCCCACCTTTGATTTCATTCCAATTACCGCGGGCTCTATATTCTTTTGAATGCATGACTAAAAAATTTATGTTAAAAAATTAGTTCTATATGTTAAACTAATACGGAAATAAGCCGGTGCTGGTTGTAGCACCTATACTTAGACAAACTATTCTCAAAGGGCTGTTTGAACTTCCCCTAAAAAGATGGAGGGTTAGAAAAGGTTATGCAGCTAGTGCAAAGTAATTGATTGTTTCAAATTTTTCAGGGCTCATATAGCCAAGGGATGAATGTCTTCTTTTTCTGTTATACCAGACCGCCGGGCGGCCCCGTTCAATATACTCAAAGACATCCTGTTTTGCTTGCTGTCGGTTCTCATACTGTCGATGATATACCAGTTCCTGTTTCAGTGTAGCAAAGAAGCTTTCCATGGCAGCGTTATCATAGCAGTTGCCTTTCGACTCATGGAACAGATTATTTGTTGATCCCGAAGCAGTTTCTGGTAATCCAAACTGGCATATCGCCGGGCGACCCCGTGACTTCCTCGATCTGAGTGGTGCAGCAGACCTTCCTGTGGCTGGCGGGTCTTCAGAGCCATAGTCAGAGCAGTCATTACCAGGCACTTTTCCATGGTCTCATCCATAGCCCAGCCCACTACTTTTCTGGAGAACAGATCCAGCACTACAGCTAGATATAGCCACCCTTCTTTAGTCCAAATATAGCGGGGCGGCCCGTGCCGTGATGTCTGTGACCCACTTTTCATTTGGTCTGCTGGCTGGGGCAGCCCCGCTGAGAACTCCTGGTTGAGTTTATTTTCTGCCACTGACAAACTATGTTTGGAATCTGCGCCCGGCGCCCGGTGGTGACCATAAATCTTCTTTTCCTTTTAGCTGCTATGCCATTCATTTGCATCAGGAGTGACACTTTATTTTCCGAGCATTTGATGTCCTTTTCTTTTAGATCATGATAAACTCTGGGGCTGCCGTAACTCTGGCGGCTCTGCCTATGTATGTCTTTTATTTCCCTTAGGATTTGCTCATTTGCCTGCTGTCGCTTACTCTCTGGTCTGCTGACCCAGGCATAGTAGCCACTTAGCGAAACGTCCATGGCCTGGCAGAGGCGCTCCAGGCAATATTCCCCTCTGTGCTCCCTAATGAACCGGGCGTCGGTCGCTGGTATCTCACTGGGAGCGGCTGCTGAAGATACAGCGCGGCTGCCGCCCACTGCCTTTTTTAGAATCTCTACTGTCTCCTTTAGACGTTGATTCTCCCTTTGCAACTGGCGCAGCTCCTCGTCTTTAATATGACCCTTGCCTGGAAATGCCTTTTCCCCCTCTTGTTCCACTTCTATTTTCCACCTACGCAGAATGCTTAAATGCAATCCTAAATTACGGGCTGTTTCACTGACATTGCCACTCTCCTGAGCCAGCCTCACAGCCTCCTCTTTGAACTCCTTGGAATACTCCTTCCTTTTTGCCATAGTAGTTATTGGTTAGATTAAGTTAATATACTCTTTTCTAACCCTCCACTTTTTTAGGGGAATTCCATTTGGAGGAATTACCAGCCTGTTGCCTGCTGCCTTCTGTGAGTTGTTTTTCCTAAAGGATTTGCCTTGTATGGCTAGAAGAGTATCAGCTGGTGATGTAACTTTTGAGATACTGCCACCAGAGCTTTACCATAACATCCTATAGCACTGCCGTTATGAAGAATGATAAAGTAAATATCTCCCTAGAAATTATTACCGGAGAAGAAGCAAGAGAACTACTGAAGTGTTCAGAAAGACAAATGAAAACGTATCGGGCTGCGGGTCTCCCATATATCAAAGCCCGACCTGTAAGATATGAAAAGGCAGCCCTGATGAATTGGTTTGCAAGGTCAAAATATATAATTACTAGGAGTGATGGTTTAAGAAGCAAAGAAATCAATGCCACATCCTACAGGAGGAAAACCAGATATTAATGTCAACTTCATCTTATTTATACACTGGGATAGATAGTTAATTCATTAACTGTAAAAACTTCTCTTGTCTTACTAAGCTCTGATTCGTAAAGTATCAGAGTTTTTTTTGCATCCCATCGTTAAAACACTTTATATCCCTTAAGCTTTGGCATGCACTTGACAATGAGACGCTAATAGCAAGTAAAGAGGCATTTAAACTTACAGCTAGCCTTTCTGATTTTACCTTCTGTGTATATTGTTGGGCCATTTAATAAATAGTATTAAAAGAACATTTTCAACAATATCAAAATGAGTAAAATTTACGGCCTTCTAATCTTTATTTTAATCTCAACCCTTTTCCAAATTGAAGCTCTAGCGCAGAGAGAAACTTATAGAGCTGATGATGGCACTCAAGTTGACGTAAATATTGTAAGTGTAGATCCTGATGCAGGAAGAAACACATCTATCTTCTTGGGATATTTCGGGCCAGAAGGCGCACATATTCTAGGTGCAAATCATTACAAACCAGGTAAGTATTTTATCAATGGTTTGGTGGGGAAAACAGGAGCGCACATAGATGGTAGTATCTTCTTTGCTACTGCAACGAAGCAGATAAAACTAAAGCAAAGCGTTAAAATGACGCATAACACAAAATATGTGATCAAAGTACCCGCATTAAAGCATAGATCCTTTGGCCTTCATATGGGAGCCAATATGGTAGATTATTCTAAACTGGTTGAAGCAACGGGCTATCATTCAACAACAGGTGTATTTGGTGGATTTTCTTTATTAAAGGCTAAACATACACATTGGAAGATACATGATAGCTATGGCGAAGCACAGGGCACGATGATCAACCGCTTAAATGCCGATATTATTTACTATTTCAATACAGAATCTACATACTATTCTACCTCTGATTTAGAGGTTGGAACAAGAAAGATTGGTGCTAGGCTTTACTATGATGGTAAGGCTACAATTTGGTCACGCCAAGGCAGATTGAGCATAAACTATATGTTGGGGGTTGGCATCAATTCTGCTAGGGAGAGTATTCCTTTATTTGCGGGCTTTGGTGTTGGATATAATTTTTAATAATACAGAACAGTTCAACGGTGGATCAATAATGCAGTAGGCAAGGGGTTAAGGATATTATCTTTATAGTATTACCAACCCCTACCTAATGCTTATAGACCACCGGAAAGAGCAGCAGCAGATTGATAAACTTCGTGAAATTTTCAGAGCAGTAAGCAAGCATTGCCATCTTAAGCCCAACCCAACTATATTATTCCAAACTGACAGGAACAAAGAAGACGGCGAATACATTGCCAGGATGTTTATCGTTGGCTTTGCCCACCTGCACAGCATCAGAAAGCGTCATATTGTAAGTATGCTATGTGTTGAGGATTGCGAGTACTACAGCTTGTGGGATAAGTTTGAAAAGTATGTACTTCAACCGGTAGATGTATCGGGCCAATTTAATGTATCCGCCCGACCAAGTACATATTTACAGGGAGTTAATTGCGGCATAGCTTTGTGCTAAACAATAAAGCTATGGAATTAACAGAGAAGATGTTTGAGTTGGTGAAGGATTGCCATCGAAGTGGTAAAACCCAGAAACAGTATAGCCAGGAAGTGGGCATAGCGTATGCTAAATTCAATTACTGGGCGTGCAAGTACAGGGATCATCACCAGTTGCAGCCTGCTGGCAGCTTTGTAAAAGTAGAAGCCTGTGCTTCCAGTCAGCAGCAGGATATGGAGATCATATATCCCAACGGCGTACGTTTAAAAGCAGCAGATGCTAGTCTTTCTTTGATCAGCCAGCTGATCCGCCTTTACTGATCATGTTTTCGCTTAGCTCCTCACACAGCTATCTGCTCTACAGCCAGCCCTGCGATATGCGCAAGAGCTTTGATGCTCTTTCTGGCCTGGTTAGAAATGAGCTGCAAAGAGATCCGGCATCTGGTGAGGTGTATGTGTTTGTGAACCGGAGTCGCAGTTGCATTAAGCTTTTGCACTGGGAGAGTGGGGGCTTTGTCTTGTATTACAAAAGATTGGAGCGGGGCACCTTCACAGCTCCCAGAATGCAGGTGGAAAATGGTGTGTTGAAGTGGCCCGAACTGGTGCTGATGATCGAGGGCATACAGGTAAAAAGCAGCATACAAAAAGTGCGTTATCAGCTGTAAAAATGCAGTTTTTACTATGGTAGAGCCTCTTTTTGTTGTATCTTCAGAGCATGAATCCAGCCCTGGAACAGCTCTCCAAAGAAGAACTCCTTGCCCTGCTCCAGCAAAAGGATCATACTATTCAAGCGCAAGCATCTACTATTGAAAAGCAAGAGTCTGCCATTGCTCATAAACAGAAGAAAGTAGATCATCTCCAACGTCAGGAAGAGGTTTTGCAAGACAAAGTGGAACTTCTCCAGTGGCAGGTAGATCAACTCAAGCGCATGGCCTTTGGCCAGAAAAGAGAACGCTTTGAAGTCGACAGCCAGCAGCTACCCCTTCCTTTTGAAGCTACGCCAGAGCAAGCACAGCAGCAAGAGGAAGCCCTGGTAGAAAAGATCGAATACGCGCGCAAGAAGCAGCGCTCCTCTGCCCACAAAGGCCGTGTAGCCCTGCCCGAGCATGTGGAAGTAGAAGAAGTAGAGATCTACCCGGAAGGCGACCTAAGCCAGATGCAGTGTATTGGCAAAGAAGTTACAGATGAGCTGGAGTGTGTACCTGCAAAGCTTTTCATACGCCGCTACATCCGCTTTAAATACGCCCCTAAGAATAAAGAAGGTGTGGTGATTGGTGAACTTCCCGAGCGCATCATCGACAAAGGTATTCCAGGACCTGGTCTGCTGGCCAGCATTCTTGTCGATAAGTACATGGATCACTTGCCGCTGTATCGCCAACGGCAAAGGTTCTTAAGAGAAAACATCCCCATAGCCGCCTCCACGCTGGATGGCTGGACCAGGACAGCCCTGGAAAAGCTTCAGCCCCTCTACGACTATCTGCTTGAAGATACCAAAATCAAAGGCTATCTGCAGGCAGATGAAACACCTATAAAGGTGCTGGATAAGGATAAGAAAGGTGCTACCCACCAAGGCTACTATTGGGTCTACAATAGTCCCATAGATAACACTGTGCTCTTTGATTATCAGCCCACGCGTGGTGCCAGTGGACCAGATCAGATATTGTCGGGCTTTAAGGGATATTTGCAAACAGATGGCTACAAGGTCTATGAAAAGATTGGCCGGCAAAAGGATGTTGTACATCTGGCCTGCTGGGCACATGCCAGAAGAGAGTTTGAGAAAGCCCTGGATAATGATAAGGCCAAATCTTCCATAGCACTGCTCTACATCCAGCAGCTCTATGACGTAGAAGCCAGAGCCCGGGAAGAAAAGCTTACCCCAGAGCAGAGAAAAGTGCTAAGGCTGGAAAAGTCGTTGCCTATTCTTAACAATCTGGGTAAGTGGATCTCCAAAGAAGTAAAAACCACCCTGCCTAAAAGCCCTATTGGCAAAGCTATGCGCTATAGCCAGGATCGCTGGGATGCTTTATCGGCTTATCTCTATGATGGAGTACTGGAAATAGATAACAACCTGGTGGAAAACGCCATCCGCCCTGTGGTACTGGGCCGTAAAAACTATCTGTTCGCTGGCTCACACCAAGCTGCACAAAGAGCAGCAATGATCTACTCCTTCTTTGCAATCTGCAAAAAGCACGAGGTAAACCCTTATCAGTGGTTAAAGCACACACTGAAGAATGTCATGTCAATAAACCACAAGAATATCCGAGACTTATACCCTCAAAATTTTAAAATCAACCTGTAGTTGGTCGGGTGGATACAATTTAATAAGAGGCTTGTACAGTATGTGTTGAGATACCGGAAGATTGCGAATGAATTAAATTTGCAAGGTGTCTGCCTCTATGGGTGGAATAAGAACTCCCCCCTTCCCCTACTTCCAACTAAGTCACATTCAACAGCCTACCAATTATCAAAGTAACATGATGAACATTGATAATATAAAGGCTTACTTTTTCTTCAATCTGGCTATAAAAAGAACGATTGAGAACGAATCAGCTAGCGCTAAAGGATTAAAGGAATCTGATGTTAGGATACTGGCAGCTGCGGAGCTTTTCTTTTCTCATTCTGAACCCTTCAGTGTAAAGGAGTTGCAGGCTAAACTTTTTGAGGCTGGCCGTTCTCTTCATTTAAGCTACCTATCAACCAGAATAAAGGAGCTTGAGCAATTCGGGCATTTAGATTGTGTATATAAGCGTAAAATGATTTCCTGCCTTAGTGTCAGTACTCCCAATAGATATGCGTTAAGTATGAAGGGTAGATATTTTTTAAGAACTCTTGAGCGTAATTTAAAAGAGCATAGTTAAGCATAAATTAGGATCTGACATCTTTAATCCAAATTCCATCTTGCCTGTTTTCAAAAGGAATAAAATCAATTTTTTCTTGATTTGACTTGATTGAGTTGGCTAGTTCTATCAAAGCACTAGAGAGCGTCACAATCCCATATCCTAAAGAATCAAGTTCATTAGATTGTGAAGGTAATTGAGCTATAACTCCCACAACTTTTCCTTCTTTATTTATAAATGGCCCGCCGCTGTTGCCCCCTTTAACTCGAGCACTTATCAAAAAGTAGTCTTGCTTATCAAGATATGAGTTTCCAGTACCAACGATATTGCCTAAGCTAGATTTTAAGTGTGCTGAAATTCGAGCGATTTCAGAAACTTGGATGGCATCAAATCCTGGTATTGGGGGATAGCCCATTGTCATTACCTCATCTAATATATTGCCATTACCTAATCTAAATTGTTTGATATTAGAAAATGGATTACCATTTGTTAGCATCAATGCTAAATCAACATTTGGATCTTTAGGGGTAAAAATAGCTGCGGCTTTAATTAATTCATTGTTCGCACCATATATCTTTGCAGTACTTTTATTGGGTAAACAATGCCTTGCAGTTATTAGAGCATTTTCTCCAATCACAAAACAAGTTCCTATGTCATCAATCAATTCATCTTCACTGTTTCGATATTTTAAAATTATAGGCTTGACTGATTTTTCGAAGTCATTCCTAATTGAGGGAAACCCATATACTAGATAATTGTATGTGCCATATTTGGCACTAAAGTCATCATAGGCAAAACAGTAATATGCATCTCCTAACATCGGGCTTGAACCACCTTTTGATCCACTTGGAATTAACAGACCTAGATTAGTAAGTATTTTAACAACCCTTCCTACCTCAAGAAGATTAAGATCTTTTTTTGTATTAAAGTAGTCTCCAATTGATTTGGGAATAATTGACTCTCCATTTTTGTGATTGCTATCCGGCCGGAAGAATTCTAGAATTTCTGCTACGTTTATCAATGGCTTAATGAATTATAATTATTGCTGATTGTTGTTATTGTTCGTCGTTTATGCGTTGTAAAAGAAAAGCCCTAGTACAGGGCTCTATCTACTATTCTACTCGCAGAATCTTCATTAAATCTCTGAATACATAAATCTTATTTCTTCTTCCTTTCGTTATTTCTTCCAGAACTTCCGCCTCTTCGAACTTAGCAATGATGTTATATATCGTTTGAGGGCTGTTTGTAGGAAGCTTTTCTCTGATCTTGGTGATAGAGACAACAGGGTTTTCAAATATTATATCAAGTAAATCAATTGAGTACTGTGAGTTGAAACCAGATAATTTCTCTTTTATCTCTTTGTAGAGCCCTAACATACTATTCACCTTAGATTGAGTGTCTAAAGCCTGGGCCTTAATAGCGTTAAGGAAATATTTAATCCAGCTTTCCCAGTCCGATTCTTTATCGACCTGCCTTAAATAGTGATAATATTCTTCTCTATGATCTTCAAAGAACTCACTAACATAAAGTAGAGGATACGACAACACCTGCTTATCAAAAAGCATTATGGGAATCAATAGCCTTCCAATTCTTCCATTACCATCTAAGAAAGGGTGAATGGCTTCAAACTGGTAATGTGCAACTGCTGTTTGAACTAGCACATCAGGTTCATCTTCGCTGTTTATGTACTTTTCCCAATTTGATAGCAAATCGTCTAACTGCCCAGCTGATGGAGGTACATAAAGAGCACTCTCTATTGTTGCTCCAGGTTTACCAATATATACAGGTATGCGTCTAAAGTTTCCCTTGTCTTTGTTTGTGCCTCTTACAGAATCAAGTAATACTGCATGCAATTGCCGTACAAAGTTGGTACCTATTGGCCTATCTTGAAGCAATTCAGTAGCTACTCTGATAGCTTTTCTATAGTTAATAATCTCACGTATGTCCTGATCTTTTGAACTTTCTTGTGTAACCTTACCTTCAGCCTCATATTTAAAAACATCTTCAATTGTGGCTTGAGTGCCTTCTATCTTAGAGCTTGCAACAGCTTCCTTAGTGAGTAAAGGAGTGCTAAGAAGGCTAGGATTTGGAATGTTTGCTAATAAACCTTTCAATTCACCTAGCGCACGGTTTGCCTCGCTTAATTCTCTTAAGAATCTGGTATAGTCTATCTTAGGTGGTAAATGTGACGGTAAATGGGGCGTTGGATTCATAAATTCTTATTCCATTCAAATGGAATATAAAGTTAGTTATTCCATTCAAAAGGAAAAAAATGGAATAAGGAATTTCTTATTCCATTTGAGTGGAATAAGGAGTCACATACTTAAGTAATTGACTTTCAATACTTTACCACTAAAATAAGCAAAATATTCTTCTAATAATTCAATATTAGCTATTTTAGTTACGCATGTAATGAAATAGCAGTATATAAAATAAATAATGATATGCCCCACCTTAAACAAGGGGCAATATTTTAAAGGTTCAGTTATCTTATACTGCCCATTACGGCACTAAGCCTGCTGTCAGGCTGGTTTACATACTTTTGCTGTACTGGCCTACCTTGTTTATCTAATGTCCAGCCTGGGGCTAATTTACCATTAGGCAAGGCCCACGGGGTTGCACCTGCCATTCTCTTTTCCTGTAGTATCTGGCGTTTCGTTGCCAGTGCAGCGTCTTCATCTGTTACGCCTACCTTATTGCTTTTTGCACTGGCTATAGCATAAGCATCAGCAGCAGACCTTCCCTGATCCATCAGTATAAATATACCCTCGTTGGCAGATTTATTATAGGCAGAGTTAATTCTGCTCTTATCAAGATTTGAGTTAGGATTACCCTTACTGATAGGCCTACCAGCTGCTACCCATTTTTTATACTCCTGCACTAACTCTTTCTCATTAGTTGGTTTTCCTCCTGTTGGCATACTATCCTAAGTTAGCGTACTGGTTCGGGTTGCTGTATAGATTGGCCTGGTTATATACTCCCATTTGGTTGTACATCTGTGAAGAAGCAGCAGTGGTGTCTGGTGTAGCTACTCCACTGGAAGCGGGGCCGCTAGATGCACCTGCACCAAACGTTTCAGAGCTTTTCATAAAGTTTTGCATGCCTGCTCCCATTAATGCACGTTTTGCAGCTGCTCTTCCCTGGTACGGTTCCATCTGGTTTATTTGCCACATACGATCCTGAACGCTGCCCATAACAGAGGCTAAATTGTACCGTCTGTTTCTGCGCTGCTCCCTTATGCCCATACCCTGTACAGCTAAGTTGCTCATACCATTGTTTTCAACTACCTGGGCTTGGCTTGCTGCATTTAACAGTTGGGAAGAACTACGGGTTGCTTTCTGCTGTGCTGATAAGGTGTTGGCTGTATTCTGGCTTATCTTGTTTTGTGCAGCGGCTAACATAGGATCTGCTATTGCGCTCTCTTCAGCTTCAGCCCTACGTATAGAATCGGTTAAAGCCTTAGGAGGTTGGTATACCGGACGTTTGCCCTTTTTCATCAATAAGCCTCCCATAAACTGACCTATTGCCATTGTTCCTTGTGCGGCTCCGGCAATCATACTGCCTAAGTTCATACCGCCCATTGCTGGCATCCCGCTCATAATCTTTCCTCCTTACTATTGCATAAAGATAGCCGTTTAAGGGGCTGGGGCCTGCATTATTGATATTGTCAACAATGGCCATGTTTGTTAATTTGCTTATTATCTCTTAGGTTAAGAAGGTAATAGTTATAAGCAAATGCCTTAAGATATGATCCGATGTATTCGTTTAGGACATGGCGATATCGATCCTATGCTAATAAATTATGAATTCGTTAATTCTCTTACAGGAGGTTCTGGTAAGAAGATTTTTATTGGAGATAGCAACAATAAAACTTGCAGATTTTGTAACCGTGATTCTACACAAACTACATTTAGAAAGAAGGCGCACTTAATACCTGAATTAACAGGCAACAAACTTTTCTTTTCAAATTTTGAATGTGATTCCTGCAACTCAATATTTTCCAAGTATGAAGATTCATTTGCCAATTTTGGAGGCATCATCAATACCTTATCAATGATAAAGGGAAAGAGGGGAATACCAAAATATAAAGGCAATAAGGGGAGTTTTGAGGCCTTTGTTCAGGATGGTGCTGTTCAGCTTATGCTGACTCATCCAGAAGGTTCTAGTTCTTTATCAAGAGATGAATTTCTTATGAGTCATGATGCGGTTAAAGTTGATAGGAAGAATAATAAGTTACATTTCAATACAGAGAAGACTTCTTATATTCCCCAAGATGTCTTGAAGGTTTTCGTTAAGATAGGGTATTCTATGTTATCTAACGAAGAGGTGTTAAAATATGATCTAACTAGAAAATGGTTGATCAACGAATTTGATACTGAACCAGACTCCCCTCACCCCTTATTATTTTTAGTCAGGAGAGTAGGCGGGTCTAAATATTTCAAACATCCTTTGGCTTTTTTAGCAAAAAGGAGATACAAGAGAGAAAATTACCCATGTCCCGAACATACGCTAATTTTATTTTATGGAGTCTTTGCCTATCAAATCTTTCTTCCATTCAATTATGATGAAAAGTGGCTATTAGGTTTTGAAGAAATTCAAATGCCAATCATGAATGATTTAGCCAAGGTCGCGGTGGATGCAAATAACATTACTGTTTCAGTTGATACTGTAGATCTTTCCTCAAAAGAAAGAAAGAAGGGCAAGGATAATTTTTCAGTAGACCTTAAGGAAGATGATTTGTAATGTACTAATCTGCAAATATAAGTGAGAGGCCTTGTTTACCTCTACAGGTGGAGTAAGTGCATATAAAAGGGGGTGGGGTCGCTCAAGGGAAAACGAAAAGATTTAACCGGGTGGGGTCTCTTTTAGAGGTACAAAAGATTTTCAACCATAGATCCAGCCAGAACTAAAAACAAAGGCAGAATTAAAACTAATCCTGTTTAAGATCTAAGTAACCAAACACTTTCAGCTAGCAGATTAAGTCTAAAATTAACTTTCTCGTCATAGTAACATGCTTTCAGTGTGAAGACTAGCGAGCTGCTATATGATAAACAATCTGCGAACAAACGCCATATCATCTCAAATTATATTATATATTAGAATTTTGAATTCACATTATATTGTAATATCTGCAATGAAAAATGTTTTGGTGCTTTGTATTTTGTTTATACCAATACTAATAACATCCTGTGAGAATGAAGAAAATGAGCCAGTGCCTCAACTGATAGAATGTTTAGAAACGAGTATAACGTACACCACAGGCGTTAAATATATTAAACATTATAATAGCAACGATCAACTTATTAAACTAGAACAAATCGGAATTAAAACAGGAGATCTTTTACAATATTATACTTTTGATTATGATACAAAAGGCTTTATTAGCAGATTTCATCGAGTTAGTTCAAGTGCTCCAAATCTAAATGGCACGCACATCACTCAATATGATACCAAGGGCAATTGGATAGAAGACAGGCATTCGTATACTAGTGGAGAGGTTTTTAATATTATTGTAAAGGCTGAATATGATAGTAAGAACCAAATAAGCACACTCACATGGTTAAGAGAAAAAGATGGTGTTGAAACGGTGACGGCTACGGACATTTTCATGTGGCAAAACGGCAATATAATATCCAAAAAATCTAATCAAGGAGATTTTCGAGTTAACGATGAATATGAGTATTATGAAGACCGTGAGAATAAAGCTAAGATGGGAGCTGAAACTATGGTTTTGCTTTCACATTTTGGAGTATCAGATGTGATATCATATAATAAAAACTTTATTAAACGTGACTCAAGGACAGTGAATGATCTAATCGCCGGTACCGTTTCTGAAAGGACAAGAGAATATGATTATGAATTTGATTCAGATGGATACCCTACAAAAGCTGATATCATAACTACAGTAGACACAAACGAACCTACCCTCGTAACTTCAACTTATGAATTTACTTGTGACTAAAGCATTTAAGTTATAGGGCTATGTAGGGGTAAGACTATTGTAATAACAATATAAATTACTACCTTAAGTACAAACCTCTCTCCCAATGCAAAGGTTTATTCAACGTACCCTGCTAATGCTGGTTATGCTGATAGGCTTTACCTATGCAGCTTCAGCACAGACTGTCTATGTTACCAAAACTGGCGCAAAGTACCATGAGGATGGTTGCCGGTATCTAAGCAAGAGCAAGATTCAAACAACAGTTAAGGAAGCTAGAGCTAAAGGTTTTGAGCCTTGCAAGATTTGTAAACCTCCTGTTGCTTTGAAGACTCAAGAAAGCTTAGATCTATTTGCCATTGTCGGCGAACGCTCCCATCATCATGAAGCCAAAGACTAGGTAGATTGTTGCTAGAGAAGTATTGTCAGTTTTTCTTCTCTGCATATTCCAGGAGCAGCGCAACAAAATATTTCAGGCCTACATAAATATTTTAACAACGTAGAGCAAAAAGTGAAGCTATAAAGTACTTCTTGTTGCACCGTTGTTGCGCTATAAATGAAAAAACCTCACAACTTGCTGCAATCAGCTTGTTATGAGGCTTATTTCGTACCAGGAGCGGGAATCGAACCCGCACGGCACTTGCGTGCCACAGGATTTTAAGTCCTGCGTGTCTACCAGTTCCACCATCCCGGCGGCCGACTAAGTAATCGTATCATACCTAGCCTTTTAACGAAAAAGCATCCCGTGGCAGGATGCTCTTCTTTGAGCGAAAGACGGGGTTCGAACCCGCGACCTCGACCTTGGCAAGGTCGCGCTCTACCAGCTGAGCTACTTTCGCGTTTTGTGTTTTCCCCTTCCGCTAACCGGTTGGGATTACAAAGGTAGTGCATCGAAATAAAAAGGCAATAGCTCGCCGCAAAAAAATTAAAAAAATTTACGCTGATTTTCTCTGTACCGTTTTCTGCAAAGTGTACTACTTAATATCTGGCCTGATAATCAGGAAATTATTGCTCCGGATTACCAGATAACGAATTGATCAGCATACATACTTTGTCAGTACGGGGAGGAAAAGTATTTAGTGGTAATCTCCAATCTCTACCATTCATTTCAGCTTTCTGCTAATCAATATTAGCTGAATAGCTAATATTAGAGCATGGCTATAGAAATTTTTGCATGGCAAATAAATTGAACAGCAGCATTGGCATAGATCGTTAACCAATACTTTTCCTAAATAGGATATAAGGCAGATTTATTATGGTGTAATCTTGCAATGAAACAGCATACTGGTTACCTTTATTCTCTGATTATTTTAATAAAGATTGCTCCTCAGAATGCCTGCTTACTTTTTAGGGTTCAGATTGCCTGTAGCCAAGTAGTATTATTTGACAGGCTGCCAGAGAAAATACAACAGTGCAACACCCGTAAACTGATTTTGCTTCGGGCAGGGTATCTGTCAATTTATTGTATATCGGCAAAAGCCTTGCAGGTAAGGTAATACAGCCGGATCTGGCAGAACAGAGATCAATAGTAAATATTAGGGACCAGTACTGCATTAGTGATCCAGGGCTTCCTAAAGCACCAGATGTTCCTGATAATTTTCTTAAACCACTTTTTTCATCATTTATGAAGAACTTCTACAGACTCTTTGGAGCGGCAGTGATGTTTTTAATTTTCTGCACACTACCTCTGCTGGCTACCGAAACAGGCAACACAGCTACTACCTCAATCTATAGGCAGGAACTATTCATCATTGCACCACCCGACATAGAGATTGGTGTTGACTGGGAGGAATGTAGTGTATTGATTCCTCATGAGGACCTGGGTACTCCCATTATACCTGAAAACTGCAATAACTGTACAGTTAGCCGCAGTAATGAGGATGATTATGATGAATTCTATACAATTTACTACCCAGGCACTACTACAATTACCTGGACAGTAACAGATGAGTTCGGTAATACGGCCAGTGATACACAGAACATTATTGTTGCTGATACTCAGCCGCCTATTTTTCCCTATTTCCAACCTGACTCTTACACAGTAGAAGCTCCTTATGGCCAGTGTGGTGCACAGGTAACATTTCCCGAACCTGGCGCCGGCGATAATTGTAGCTCGACAACCATTACTGTGGTAAATGGCAATTACACTTCCGGAGATTATTTTCCTGTAGGCCTGACGGAAATAGTGTATGAAGCGAAAGATGAAAGTGGAAATACAGATTATTTTACGCTTTACATTACTGTTGAAGACAAACAGCCCCCTGTTTTTACTACAATTCCCGAACCTGTTACCCGGCCGTCCGATCCGGGCAGTACGGTAGCTACTTTTGTGCTGCCGGCACCTCAGGTTACCGAAAACTGTACCTACTATGAGCTTAAGAACGATGCGCCTGCTGCTTTCCCGGTTGGTGAAACCCTTGTTACCTGGACGGCCAGTGATTATCATGGTAATTCAGTCTCTATTACGCAACTGGTCACGATCACTTATGAGGAGTGCCCGGCCTTTAGCCTGGAGGAAATCCAAATCCCGGAAGGAGTACAGCCAGTTAATGGCGAGGTGGCGGTAAGCATCAATATGCTGGATGGTGGTGAAATCAGCAGCGCCATCTGGTACTGGGGCGATGGCAGCCAGTCTGAAGCAACCCTGGATGGAAATACCATTAGAGGCGCCCACCGCTACAGCAGTGCAGGCATGTATACCATCGAGTTGTACCTGGAGAATAGTTGTGGAGAAACAGCTTCCATTACCCATCATGAGAAGCTGATAGTATCCGATCCGGTTACAGGCGCTGGATCCGGATTTTTAACAGGTGGCGGCTGGTTCTATTCCCCTCCGGGTGCCTGGATTAGCAAACCTGCTGTTAAAGGCAAAGCACACTTTAGCCTAAACAGCAAACATCACAAGAAAGAGCTTACGCCTAAAGGGAGTTTTAATTTCAAACTGCAGGCCGGCGGCTTCAATTTCAAAGGTACCAGCCAGCAGTGGCTGCAGGTAGAAGATCATCAGGCGCTGTACCAGGGAATGGGCATGCTGAATGGAGTAAGCGGCTATCGTTACCTGGTATCTGTAATTGATGGCGATATGCTGGGCAAAAAAGTAGCCGATAAAATCCGCGTGATCATCTGGAATCCTGCTGGCGTAATTGTGTACGATAACCAGGCGGGAGCTGCCCTGGGTGCCGAAGCTACTCATTCCCTGGGAGGTGGTTCTATCGTGATTCATAAAGCCAAGGCAAAAGACAAGGGCAAGAGCAAAGCCAAGGATAAGGCAAAGACAAAATCTACTGTTGTAGCTGTTTCTTCAGTATCTGCCATTACGGCTTATCCAAACCCGCTTACAGCAGAAGGTTTGTGGCTGGCATTTCCTGAGCTGGAAAAGGATCAGGAGATAAAAGCTGCCGTTTATGATCTGAAAGGACGTATGGTAGCAGAAAAAGCCTTTCCCATGACCAAAGCAGGCGGTAGTTATCACTGGCCAGTAGATCACAGCACATGGTCGAATGGAGTATACCTGCTTGTGATACGCGGCGACAGGCTTAACCAGCAAGTAAAGATCATTAAATAGATGATGCATAATAGGTGTTAATGAGAAAAACCTGCCTTTACTGGCAGGTTTTTGTTTTATCGAAGAGCTTAAGCATGTGATGAGCTGCTATTCAATGTGCATGTAAAGATTGGCAATTATCCCTTCTTCTCCAGCAGGCCCTTGATCTCGTTAAGCTTCAGGAGGGCCTCTACCGGTGAAATAGTGTTGATGTCGGTTTTTTCAATGAGCTCGCGCACCTGCTCAAATTTCGGATCCAGCTCAAAGAGGCTTAGTTGGTAGGTATTCTTGGGCACCTCCTTTACCTTTTGCTGGTGCTGTAGCCTGCTCTTATCACCCTCCAGGTGATGCATGATCTCGCTGGCGCGGATCACCACCCGGTTGGGCATACCAGCCATTTGCGCTACGTGAATACCAAAGCTGTGCTCGCTGCCGCCTGGCTGCAGTTTGCGCATAAAGATTACCTTATCGCCCAGCTCTTTAACCGATACGTTAAAGTTACGGACCCGCGGCAGGTCTTCGGCCAGCTGGTTCAGCTCGTGATAGTGGGTGGCAAAAAGGGTCTTGGGGCGGTATTTATCGTTGCCGTGCAGGTACTCCACAATGCTCCAGGCAATGGAAATACCATCGTAGGTGCTGGTGCCACGGCCAATCTCGTCCATCAGCACAAGGCTGCGGTCGCTTAGGTTGTTGAGGATGGAGGCCGTTTCTATCATCTCCACCATAAAGGTACTTTCGCCACGGGCCAGGTTATCGGAGGCGCCTACACGCGTGAACACCCGGTCTACCACGCCAATGGCAGCCCGTTTGGCCGGCACAAAAGAACCTACCTGCGCCATCAGTACAATAAGGGCTGTTTGCCGCAGCAGGGCCGATTTACCCGCCATGTTAGGGCCGGTAATAATCATGATCTGCTGCTCATCCGGGTCAAGCAGCGTATCGTTAGGAATGTAGGGCTGATCTGGCGGCAGCTGCTGCTCAATAACCGGGTGGCGGCCCTGCTCGATGTCGATGGCAAAACCATCATTTACCTGGGGTTTGATGTAGCCGCGCTTCTGGGCTACGGCTGCAAAACCCGAAAGGCAGTCAACGGTGGCCAGCACCCGGGCATTTTGCTGAATGTGCATTGTGTACTCGGCAGCGGCTGCTACCAGCTCGTTAAAGAGGCTCTGCTCAATGCTGTTGATCTCGCCTTCTGCATTCAGGATCTTCTCTTCATAGGTCTTGAGCTCCTCGGTAATATAGCGCTCGGCATTAACGAGGGTTTGCTTGCGGATCCAGTCCTGCGGTACTTTATTTTTATGGGCGTTGGTAACCTCCAGGTAATAGCCAAATACTTTGTTATAAGCTATTTTCAGGGAGGAGATACCGGTGCGTGCAGTTTCACGCTGCTGGATCTGCAGCAGGTAATCTTTGCCGCTGTAGGCAATGCTGCGCAGCTCGTCCAGCTTTTCGTGAATACCATCGCGCATCATGCCGCCCTGGTTGGTCACCAGGGGCACCTCGTCGGCCAGCTCCCGCTCAATGCGCTCGTAGAGGTAGGTGCAGGGGTTCAGCTGGTCGGCCAGCTTGCGCAGGGGCTCAATGTTGCCCCCGGCCAGCATATCGCGGATGGGCAGGGTGTGCTTCAGCGATTTCTTCAGCTGCAGCATCTCCCGCGGGTTGATGCGGCCCACTGCCACTTTGGAGATCAGGCGCTCCAGGTCGCCAATGCTGCGCAGGCTTTTGGTGAGTTGCAGCAGTAGCTCGGGCTGCCTGGTAAGGGCTTCTACCACCTCCAGCCGCTCCTGGATGGCTTTTAGCTCTTTAAGCGGCATTACCAGCCAGCGGCGTAGCTGGCGGGCACCCATGGGGGTAGCGGTCTGGTCCAGCACATGGATGAGCGGAATGCCGTCGGGCTGCTGCGGATACACCAGCTCCAGGTTGCGGATGGTAAAGGGATCGAGCCATACATAGTGCTCCTCGGCAATGCGCGAGAGCTGCACCAGGTGGTTCATGTCGTGGTGCTCGGTTTCCTGCAGGTAGTGCAGCACGGCGCCGGCGGCTATGATGCCTTCGGGCAGGTCTTCTACGCCAAAGCCTTTAAGCGAGGTAGTACCAAAATGTTTGGTGAGGCACTCATAGGCGTAGTCGTGCTGAAAAACCCAGTCCTCGGGCGTATAAGTGCTGAAACTGTAGTTGCTGTACTGTTCTGCAAAGCGCTTGCGGCAGCCCTTGCTGTAGATCACTTCTGAAGGCTGCAGGCCCTGCATCAGCTTTTCGATGTACTCCTGCGGACCTTCGGCCACCATAAACTCGCCGGTAGATACATCCAGAAAGGCAATGCCAATACTGCCCTTGCCAAAATGCAGGGAGCAGAGGTAGTTGTTGCGGCTTTTTTCCAGCACCTGGTCGTTAAAGCTAAGGCCGGGTGTTACCAGCTCGGTTACGCCCCGCTTTACAATGCCCTTCACCGTCTTTGGGTCTTCCAGCTGGTCGCATATGGCTACGCGGTAGCCGGCACGTACCAGGCGGGGCAGGTAGGAGTCGAGGCTGTGGTGCGGAAAACCAGCCAGCTCTACCTCGGAGGCCGAACCGTTAGAGCGTTTGGTGAGCACAATATCCAGCACCTTGCTGGCGGTAACAGCATCATCACCAAAAGTCTCGTAAAAATCGCCCACCCGGAAAAGGAGCAGTGCACCTGGGTGCTTTGCCTTGATGGCATTGTACTGCTTCATCAGAGGGGTTTCTTCTTTTTTTGTTTTAACTGCTGTGTCTTTCGTCATCTTTAGTATAAGGCTTTCCGGCTCCGCCAATCTCAAAGATAATGATTTCAGTTGCTTTGCAGGAATTCTCTTTCTAAAGAAGCTTTCGTATTTAAAAAAATGTGCTGCTACTTTACATTTTAGTAGCGAGTGCTACTCATTGTGCAGGTCTGGCAATTTCTTGCACTGCCATATTTTTGCCAGCCGGGCTATACCTAATACTCAATACCCACTACACAATACCACCATGCGCAAACTTAAGCTCGACGAACTGAACCGCCTTAGCCCCCAGGAATTTGAACAGCTGCCCAAGCACCCGCTGGTACTGGTGCTCGATAACATCCGCAGCCTCAACAATGTAGGCAGCGCCTTTCGCACCGCCGATGCCTTTGCAGCAGAAAAGATCTACCTCTGTGGTATTACAGGCACGCCGCCCCACCGCGAAATCCATAAATCTGCCTTGGGCGCACAGGAAACAGTAGCCTGGGCGCATGCCCCTGATGTGGCTGATTTATGCAGAAGGTTGAAGGAAGAAGGCTACCAGCTTTTAGCTATAGAGCAGGCCGAAGGTAGTACCCAGCTGCAGCAGTTTAGGCCGGCAGAGGGGCAAAAGTATGCCCTGGTGTTTGGCAACGAAGTGGAAGGAGTAAGCGAAGGGGTGATGAAACTTGCCGATGCCGCCCTGGAAATACCCCAGTGGGGTACCAAGCACTCCCTGAATGTATCGGTAACAATGGGGATTGTGCTATGGAGCCTGCTGGAAAAGATTTACCGGCAGTAGTTTTACTTTTTGAAGAAATTTAGTCACAATTTCAGGAGCAGCAGGGCGTTGAAGGTAAAAGCTTTTTACCAAAACCTCTTTCTCCCTATGAAAAAGCTCCCCTTTCTCCCCCTGCTGTTGCTCCTCCTCTTTACCGCCTGCGATGCTGAAAACAGCAAAAGTTCAGGTGATAATGCAGGCGATGAGTTCGAAGAGGTCTTTCATGCTCCATTGAAAGAACAAGCCGCTCCTCCCATGCGGGACATGTACGATCGGGCAGGAGACATCAGCTTTGAAGCCATTGAAATACCTGCTGATATGGCATCTGTAGCCGGTGGCCCCTCTGCCTATACAAATGTGTCACAGCCCATTCCCACACCCCTGGATACCGTCGCCAAGCAAATTATCAAAACAGCCTCCCTGGTCTATGAGGTAAAAGCGCTGCAGGAGGCCAATCATAAAGTAGATAGCCTGGTGAAAAAGACTGGTGGTTACATCTCCTCCTCTCACCAAAACAACAGCCAGCAGCGGCACGAGCTCAATTTAACCCTGCGGGTACCATCCCGCCACTTCGATGCACTGCTGAATGCGCTTGGCACGCTGCCGGAGCGGGTAGACCATAAGTCGGTAGAGGCACAGGACGTAACCGAGCAGTATGTAGATTTGCGCAGCCGCCTGCAAACCAAGAAAAAGGTGGAGAAGCGTTACCAGGAGCTGCTGCAAAAAGCCAACACGGTAAAAGAAATTCTGGAAGTGGAAGAAAAGCTCCGCCAGCTGCAGGAGGAGATAGAGGCCAAAGAAGGCCAGCTGCGCTACCTTAGCCACCAGGTAGGCTACAGCACCATTCACCTCAACCTCTACCAGGTACAGAAGTACGAGTACCTGCCCAGCCGCACCCCCCATTTCGGGCAGCGTATTTTAGGTGCCCTGGATGGCGGCTGGCAGCTGCTGCTCGGTTTGCTGCTCTTTATATTCAGGCTATGGCCGCTCTGGATCATCGCTGCCCTGGTTTGGCTGGCAATTGTCAGGTACCGCAAACATCGGCCTAAATCTCTTGCAAAAGATTAGCAACTTTTTGATCTTGAGACTATTGTCTCTCAACCTTAAATTTTTTTAACATGAAAAAGATTTTTTTCCCGCTGCTTGCCTCCCTGTGCCTCCTGCTGTGCAGCAGCGCCCTGCTTGCACAGGATGTTCTGATGATCACCAGCGAAATGCTGGATAAAAAAGCAAAGTCCAGCATTAGCCGTGTGTACCTTACCGAAGACAAGTTGTTGATGGAATCAGACGACAACAAGAACATGACCACCCTGTATGATGCTGAAAAGGAAGAAATGTACCTGATCGATCATAAAAAGAAGGAGTACACGCTGATGGATAAAGCAGCGCTGGAGGCCATGAATGCACAACTGCAGGAGGCTGCTAAGCAAATGGAGCTAACCCTGCAGCAGATGCCGGAAAGTCAGCGGAAAATGATGGAAGCACAGATGAGCAGTATTATGGGATCTAATGAGCCCATTACATACGAAAAAGAAGGAGCCGAAACCCCGGTTAAAAGCTGGAAAAGTACCAAGTATGTAGGCAAAAGCGGGGATAAGCTGCGGCACGAGGTTTACATAGCCTCTTATCAGGAGCTGGGGGAGGATAAAGATCAGTTCAAGGCACTGGTATCGCTGTATACACTGTTGCAGGACCAGCTGCAGGCCATGGGCCGTAACATGCCTGGCATGACGGCCTTCTCTACCCCCGATATGCTGCCCGGTGATGTAGAGGGACTGCCTGTAAAAAGTATTTATTACGATGTGCAGGGACAGCCCGAGATCACCTCAACCATGAATGCCATTGAAAATACTACCCTGGCTGCAGACAAATGGCAGGTACCGCCAAAGTATAAGCAGAAGAAGTTTACTGCCTCGGGAAAATAGCAGCCCGGCTTACCGAAATTATGCTGTGGGCAAACAACTCAATTCCTACACAGTTATCTAAAAGCGGAGAAAAGGATGGTAGGCCTGGGCTTACCATTTTTTCATCTTTTAAATCTAATAATTGTATTACCGGAATTTTATATACCATGAAAATACTTGTTGCAGGATCACACGGTAAAGTAGGGCACCACCTGGTGCAAATGCTAAGCGAAAAAGGCCATGAAGTACGGGCAATGATACGCGATTCCAGCCAATCAGAAGAGATGCGTAAGCTTGGTGCCGAACCAGTAGTAGCCGATCTGGAAAAAGATAAATTTTTCCCGCTGGAGGGCATCAATGCCGTCTATTTTGTAGCGGGTTCCGGCGCCGGTACGGGAAAGGATAAAACCGAAGCCGTAGATAAACAAGGAGCCATCAAGCTGATAGAGGATGCCTATAAGCACAAAGTGCAGCGTTTTATTATGCTTAGCTCCGTAGGCGCCGACGATCCCCGAAAAGGTCCCGATGAACTAAAAACTTACCTGGAGGCCAAGCATGAGGCAGATAAAGAGCTTAAATACAGTGGTATTCTATATACCATCATAAGAGCCAACAATCTTTCTGATGACAAAGGAACCGGTAAAGTTACCGCAACTGAAAAGCTGGATAGTTATGAGGGCAGCGTACCGCGCGAAGATGTTGCCCGTGCCCTGGTAGCCTGCCTGGATATTCGCCACACCGAAAACAAGGTTTTTGAATTAACAAGCGGAGATACGCCTATTGACAAGGCCCTGGTTAATTTGCCGCTTGTGTAACATCATTTTAGCTGGAAAGCATAGCCGCTCCTTCGGGTGCGGCTTTTTTTGTTTCCACGTTCAAATCTTCTGCTCCTCAGGTACCCGGGCACGGAGATTTTAGACATAAGCACACAATCATAACAATCTGATAATAAGACACGTAGTTTTAATTAGACCCGTGTTCGCAAACGGGTGCTGAATAGATTTTTTCACCTAAACCCTAATCTTATGTTTAATGACAGAAAAGAAGCAGGTCAGGCTTTGGCTGATCAGCTAAGGAAATATCAGCAGGAAGATGGTGTAGTACTGGCAATACCAAGAGGAGGTGTGCCCATAGGCCACGAAATTGCAGAGGCCCTTGACTGGCCACTGGATGTTGCGCTCTCAAAAAAAATAGGGCATCCCACCAATAAAGAATTTGCCATAGGTGCCGTAAGCCTGAATGGCTATGTGATCAACCACGATATACCAGTTTCCAGAGATTATATCGAAACAGAAATAGCCCGCGTGCGGGAAACGCTGCGCAATAACTATCATATATATTTGCACGGGCAGGATCCGCTCATCCTCACCAACAAAACCGTGATCATTACCGATGATGGGGTCGCAACCGGACATACCCTGTTGTCGGTAATTGACCTAATCCGTAAGGATAAGCCCCGGAAGCTGATTGTGGCGGTGCCGGTTTCGGCAAGAGAAGCCATTCGTAAAATAGAGCAGCAGGCCGATGATGTAGTTTGCCTGATAGTGCCCAATGAGTTCCGAGCGGTTGGGCAGTTTTACCAGGATTTTAACCAGGTAGAAGATCAGGAAGTAGCGGATCTGCTGCACAACCGGCGACACTTCGAATCAAGGTAAAAGAAGGTAAAAGATGGAACTGATCAAAGAAGATATTACCATACCGGTAGGCCAGCACATTCACCTGGAAGGGGAGCTGATCCTGCCTGTAGATGCCCGTGGACTCGTCATCTTTTCCCACGGCAGTGGTAGCAGCAGGCATAGCCCCCGGAACAAGCAGGTTGCCGGCGACCTGCAGCGGGCAGGCTTTGCTACACTGCTGTTTGATTTGCTGACCCTGGAAGAAGACCGGGTATATGAAAACCGCTTCAACATTGAGTTGCTCACCGAGCGGCTGGTGAGTGTTACCCGCTGGACGGGTCGCCAGAATGAGGTGCAGAACCTGCCCATAGGCTACTTTGGTGCCAGTACCGGTGCTGCCTCGGCACTTAAAGCAGCTGCCCGTGTTGGGAATTTTGTACAGGCAGTTGTATCCCGGGGCGGCCGTCCCGATCTGGCCATACCAGAGCTATCCGGTGTGCAAACAGCTACCCTGCTGCTAGTAGGTGGCGATGATCAGCAGGTAATTGAGCTGAATGAAGAGGCCTATGCCCGGCTACCACAGCCTAAGCAGCTGGAGATAGTACCCGGCGCCGGACACCTATTTGAAGAGCCCGGAAAGCTGGAAAGCGTAGCACGCCTGGCGGCAAACTGGTACAGGCAGTACCTGCAAGCCTAGCATTCTTGTGGATCATCAGCTTTTGTAATGTTTTAATGATAAACATCTAAAATGGGGCCCGCTGTTATTAGCGGGCTTTTTTGTGCTGCCAGTGGAAATTTACAGCAATTACAATGTCTTAAGATCGTTCTATTTTTAATATACTGAAGTACCATTGTACCATTGCTGCATTTATGGAGCTGCTTTATCGGCTTCAACCAAATTTTTTGTCGGCAGTATGTGTTACTTTTGTACCTTGAAGGCTGAAGCACGCACCATGAAGATACATTATGCTCTTTTACTAACGCTCCTGCTGGTAGTCCTGCACTTGTCAGGTATGGCCCAGGTGGGGCGTAGCCAGATGCAGCAGGCTCCTCGCTGGACGGTAGAGGTGAAGCCGGCACAGGTGCCTGTGGGAGGCGAAGCAGAGTTGATCATCAGGGCGCAGATTCCCAAAGACTGGTACCTCTACTCCACTGATTTTGACCCGGAGCTGGGGCCAACGGTAACAGAATTTTCATTTACACCACATGCCAGCTACTCCCTGTTAGGCAAGGTGCAGCCGGTAGGGGCCAAGCGTAAGTACGACGACCTCTGGGAGGGCGAGTACACCTACTTTACCGGCACTGCCGAATTTCGCCAGAAAATAAAGGTTCTGCAGGAAAATCCAAAAATACAGGCTACGGTAAGCTACCAGATCTGTTCTGATGTGAGCGGCCAGTGTATTCCCTTCGATAGTGATCTGCCCACTCCAAACCTGCAGGTTGTGAAAGCGAAAGAGGGGCAGCAGCAGACTGGCGAAACGATTACGCCTCCTAAACAGGGCAAAAAAGAGCCACAGGAAAAAACAGGCTATCAAAGAGATGGGGGTAACGCTTCCATCACCAGCCCTGAAGAGGAGTCCGGTAGTGAGAGCGCCGGTGAATCCGGATTGGCAACAACGGAACAGCAGCAGGTATTTGTACCGGCAGATAGATCTGGTGCAGCCGAAGAGGCCGAAACTGCAACACAAACCCAGGCAGCCGGGAGCGAAGCAGTAACTGTACGCCAGTACGATCCTTTTCAAAATCCATTTGGAGAGGAAACAGGCGATGAATCCCGCAGCGGGTTTCTTGCCCTGTTCCTGATCTCCCTGGCAGCCGGTATTACGGCACTGCTCACACCCTGCATCTATCCCATGATTCCGCTTACGGTAACCTATTTTCTGAAAATGGGACAGGGAAACAGGCGCAAGGGGGTCATGTTCGCACTTTTCTATGGCATTTCTATTGTCCTGATCTATCTCTCGCTGGGCATCCTGTTTGCTAAAATATTTGGTGCCGATTATGCCAATGAACTCAGTACCCACTGGTTCCCCAATATCCTGTTCTTCTTTATCTTTATTCTTTTTGCCCTTTCCTTTTTTGGCTTATTTGATATTACGCTTCCCAACAGCTTTATCAACAAAGTAGACAGGCAGGCAGATCGTGGCGGCCTGGTGGGCGTGTTTTTTATGGCCTTTGCCCTGGTGCTGATCGGCTTTAGCTGCACTGGCCCTATTGTGGGCACCATCCTGATTGAAACCGCCGATGAGATTGGTGTAAAATCTGTTGTGTCCATGCTGGGATTCTCCCTGGCCTTTGCCCTGCCCTTTACCCTGCTGGCCATTTTTCCAGGCTGGCTTAACTCCCTGCCAAAAAGCGGTGGCTGGTTAAATTCCGTAAAGGTAGTGCTGGGCTTTTTAGAACTGGCACTGGCCCTGAAATTCTTAAGCGTAGCCGACCAAACCTACCACTGGGGCCTGCTGGACCGCGAGGTATACCTGGCACTCTGGATCATTATTTTTACCCTGATGGGCTTTTACCTGCTGGGTAAGATCCGCCTGCCGCACGACAGCCCCCGCACCAGTACATCTATCACAGGGCTGATCCTGGCCATCCTTACCTTTGGCTTTGTGCTGTACCTCATTCCCGGTATGTTCGGTGCACCCCTGAAAGCCCTGGCCGGTTACCTGCCACCCATGAGCACCCATGATTTTAACCTGGTGGCTATTTTGAAGGGAGAAGAAAAATCTGAACTGCCCCAGCTCTGTGAGAAGCCCAGGTACGACGAGCTGCTGCACCTGCCCCATGGTCTGAGTGGCTATTTTGATTATGAGCAGGCCCTTGCCTGTGCCAGAGCCCAGAACAAGCCCCTCTTCATTGACTTTACCGGCCATGGCTGCGTAAACTGCCGCGAAATGGAAGCTAATGTATGGAGCGATCCTGAAGTACTACGCCGCCTGAGGGAAGATTATGTGGTAGTAGCCCTCTATGTAGACGAAAAGAAGGAATTGCCAGCAGAAGACTGGTATGTTAGTGCCTACGATGGCAAGCTGAAGAAATCGATTGGCAAACAAAACCTCGATTTTATGATCCAGCGGCTCAATGCCAATGCCCAGCCCTACTATACGCTGGTAGATCCGCACACGGAAACCCTGCTGGCAGCCCCCAAGGCCTATGACCTGGAGGTAAAGAATTTTGTTGATTTTCTGGAGGCCGGGGTAGCGCGGCTCAGGCAGGCACCACTGGCTCAGCAGTAAAAGTACAAAAGCCGGTTCCGGCAGATTTTCTTATTGGGCGATAAAGCCGGCATGTAAGGGTGCAGACAACTGCTTTAGTATCAAATCATTCAACAATAGAAATAATATTACAGCAGCCGCTAAGCAGTGGCTGCTTTTTTTATATTTGAGGTCTATATCAAATTGGCACTATTTCTGTATTTGCCATAACAGAACCTCAACCTTTACCGCTTATGAAGCGCGTTTTACATACCCTTATATTGGTGCTGGCTGTAGCTGCTTTTGGCTGCAGTTCCGGCAAAAAAGCCTGGGAGCAGGGCAACTATTACGAAGCCAGCATGCAGGCAATCAACAGGCTTAAGCAAAAGCCTGATCATAAAAAAGCATCGCAAACCCTGCGTCAGGCTTATCCCATGGCGCTGGAGGCCCTGGAGGCCGACATCATCCACCTGAAAACCCTGAATACTGCCAACCGCTGGGGCAACATCGTGAGCCGCTATGAGCAGTTAAATGCCCTTTACGATGCCATTCGCTATACGCCCGGCGCCCTTCAGGTAGTGCCGGTGCCAAAGCCCTACCATGCCAAGCTACAGGAGGCGCGTGAGCAGGCAGCCGCCGAAAGCTACACATTGGGGCAGCGGGAGCTAAGCAGAGGCAGCCGCGAGGCAGCCCGCCAGGCCTATGAGCATTTTAGATCAGCTCTGCATTATGTGCCAGGCTATCGCGATAGTGAGAAAAAACTGCAGGAGGCCCATTACCTGGCTACCCTGAAGGTGCTGGTAGAGCAAATTCCGGTACCCGGCCGCTACTCCCTGGATGTAGCTTTCTTCAACGACCAGATAGAGTCGTACCTGCACAATGCGCAACAGCAGCATGGTTTTATACGCTTCTACTCCCTGGAAGAAGCAAATGCTGAAAAGCTCAGCCAACCCGACCACTATGTGAGGATCCAGTTTGAAGATTTTGTGATTGGCGAAACGCATATAAAGGAACTTAAAGAACAGCTGAAGCGCGATAGCGTGCGCATTGGCGAGGTAAAAGTAAAGCCAGATTCGTTAGTGCCGGTATACGGTACCGTAGAAGCCAAGCTTACCACTTTTCGCAAAGAAGTAATTTCCAGAGGCCGTGTAAGCATGTACATTGTAGATGCCCGTACCAATGCCGTACTACAGCACAGGCAGTTCCCGGGCGAATTTGTATGGTTCAGCGAGTGGGGCTTCTTCAACGGCGACGAGCGCGCCCTGGAGCCCAGGCATAAGAAAATAGTTCAGCTGCGCGAAGTACCACCGCCACCGCCACAGGATATGTTTGCCGGCTTTGCCGCCCCCATCTTCTCCCAGCTTACCGACGCCTGCCGGGGCTTCTATGCGAGGTATTAGGGTAACGTAGGAAATGATAAGTATTTCTGGCTATTTCTGGCGCTAGATCCGGGCTACATTAGTTTGCATTAGCATTTGGTTGACATCGAATCAAAAAAGTCCATTCACATCTGTAGTGAGTGGGCTTTTTTTATTGCCGCTAAAACCTTCTGCTACAGCAGCGATTATTATTGCAGATACCTGCTAAAGCGGACCCTGCTTTAGCAGAAAGTATGCTATGGAAGCAAAAGAGCCTTTCGATATTCACAAAGCAGTAGCACTGCTCAGAGAGATGACGGCAGACCTGCCGCCTGCAGCCCTGTTTGAACTTTACGAAAGGGGTTATACCAGTGTGTTTGAGCAGCTGGTGGCCTGTATTATTTCCATCCGCACCTTTGATGAAACCACCATTCCTGCATCGCTAAGGCTGTTTGCACTGGCCCGCACGCCAGCTGAAATGCTGAAGCTGACTCCCGAGCAGCTTGCCGAAGCGATCTTCGACAGCTCCTATGCCCGCAACAAAGCTACCACCATACTCACCATTGCGCAGCAGGCAGAACATGAGCACAATGGAGAGTTGCCGGCCAGCTTTGAGGTCTTAACAGGCTTTAAGGGAGTGGGGCCAAAATGTGCAGGACTGGCACTGGGCATAGCAGCCCAACAGCCCTATATCGGTGTGGATATACATGTGCACCGCGTTATGAACCGCTGGGGCTATGTAGCAGCACCCACGCCCGAAAAAACCATGGCAGCCCTGGAAAAGGAATTACCGCAGGAGTACTGGGTAGAGATTAACCGCCTGCTGGTGCCTTTTGGCAAGCACATCTGTACAGGCCGTCTCCCCCACTGCTCTACCTGCCTGCTGCTTTCCATGTGCCGGCAGGTGGGCGTAACAAAGCACCGCTAAGAGAGCGGTGCACCTTAGGAATAGGATGCATCATCTGGCGGCGGGGCGGCCGGGTTGGGCAGGATAACCCAGCCCATTTCCTGCTCAAAGTATTCCAGCACATGCATTTTCAGCAGCTTTTCCTGCTCCAGCAGGTCAAAGTGTGGCAGGTTCTTTATCTTTTTCCAGTGAGGCCAGCCCTGGGCATCCAGTCCTTCCAGCTCGTAAAAGCCGCTGTAGCTAAGTGCTTTGCAGATGGCAATGTGCATCAGGTCCTGCTTTTCTTCCTTGCTGAAGGTACGGCGCCCCTGCCCCAGCTCCTGCACCCCAATCAGGAACAGGATGGCATTCAGGTCTTTGGGCCGGCGGCCAACCTGCTCGCCCAGCCGCAGGCGCAGCTGCTGCCAGCGGCGCTCCAGGTCAAGGTCTTTTTTAAGCATTTCCCTCCTGCGTTTCGGTGGTGCCATCCGCGGGGCTGCCATCAGCCTGCAGGGCTTCCCAGAATTCTACAGCCCGCCGCAGGTGCGGTATTACAATGCTGCCCCCAATCAGGGTGGCTACGGAAAAGATCTCGTACATCTGTTCATTGCTATAGCCCAGCTGGTGGCATTTTTCCAGGTGGTAACGTACGCAATCATCGCAGCGCAGCACCATGCTGCAGGCCAGACCAATGGCCTCTTTGGTTTTGGTATCGAGCGCTCCCTCCATATAGGTGTTGGTGTCGAGGTTAAAAAAGCGCTTCAGTACTTTATTATCAGCCTCCATGATTTTCTCATTCATGCGGCCGCGGTAATCATTAAAATCAGTTACTATGCTCATAAAATCTGGTACGTGTTAATAGATACAAATATACATGCTAAGAACGAGAAAGCAGGCGTGTACAAAAGAAGCCAGTGTGGTAGGATATTTATGATTTGTTATATACTTTAGATGGCACATTATCTTAAGATCTTATGATGAAATTCTCTCTGCTCCCACTGCTGTTGCTGGTGGTTTTATGCTGGGGATGTGACCCTCCGGCCAAACAAGCTGCTAAAGAAAAAAAGGTTAAAAAGCTGGAGGGACTGGTACAGCATTATTATAATGATGGTTCGCTGGCCTCCGAGATAACCTATAAAGACAAAAAAAGACATGGCTATGCCAAGGGCTATTTCAAAAATGGCGCTGTGCAGGGTGAGTTTAACTATGAAGACGGGGAGCTCCATGGCATTACCAAAATGTATTATGAAAATGGTAATGTGTTTCGGGAGACACCCTACACCCGCGGCAAAAAAGATGGAGTAGAAAAACTATACCGGCAGACGGGCCAGCTGCTGGCAGAAGTACCCTATAAAGAGGACAAGCTTGGCCTTGGTACCATCGAGTATACCAAGGAAGGAAAGCCTAAAAAGCAGCTGCCCCAGCTAAAGGTAGAGCAGATCGATAACCTCCTGAAGAACAACAAGTACATCATCCGCATCAGCCTTAGCGAAAGAAACGGAAAAACAAGGTTCTATTTCGGAGAGCTGCTTGAAGGTAAGTATAAAGGAGACACAGGCCTGAACTGGATACCTGATAAAAACGGTGTTGCAGAACTGGTCTATACCATGCCTCCGGGCACTTTTATGATGGAAACCATACAAATAGTGGCAGAAACAGAAACACAAATGAAAACGCCTTATTTGTTATCAACCAAAGTGAACATTGCTGCAGAAAACAAAGGGTACTAACAGGTACCCTTTTCTTTTTAGTTGAGTAAGCGGCAAGCGCAGAAACCATCTGCCTCAAGAGTAAGTTCTGAATTTATATTAGATTTGAAAAAAGTAGATGATATGGAGAATCTGGCAGAAAGAATCACTCTAGACCCAGAGGTTTGCCACGGAAAACCCACTATAAGAGGGTTAAGGTATCCTGTAGAGAATATGCTGGAGTTGATGGCTTCGGGCATGACAATCGAAGAACTTCTTGAAGACTATCCCGATTTAGAGCGTGAAGATTTTCTGGCATGTTTGCATTATGCTTCTAAGCTTGCACATATTAAAAGTATCTATCGGATTGCCTCGTTAAATTTCTGATAGATGCTCAGCTTCCCAAATTCCTATCATATTTTCTGAATCAGCGAGGGTTTGATGCTATACATACCCTTGATTTGCCTGATCAGTATAAAACTAAGGATTGGCAGATAGCAAAATTTGCCAATGATGATGCTCGGGTTGTAATCAGTAAAGACAGTGATTTTCTGGAATCTTTTCTGGTAAAATCAGAACCTCATAAGTTAATTATTGTGAGAACAGGCAATATTCCAAATAAAATAAACAGCTACTAAAGTTATTTGAGGATCATCTGAATACCATAATTCTCATGATCTCAAGGAGTAGTCTGGTTGAGATCAAGATCAGTAGAACTGAAATTGCAGAGCGATAGTCAGAATAATACAGTAACAGGCAACGGAAATAAGTAAATGGTTTGATGGTATCTAACAAACCTGGTATTAATATTTAAGAAACAGAGTTGCCCTGGCCTTCCCGAAATAAATTTGTAGACTTTAACGAATTATTTGCTTGCGTTGCAGAAGCTCATAGTTGTTCGGGTCTACCTCCAGGCCTTTGTCTAGTAGCTGGCGGGCCTGTGCAGTTTGGCCTCTTCTAAAATAATATACCGCTGCCACGGAGTAACACCTGCCCAGTAAGGCATTATCGAGTATGTAGCCTTCTGTTCCTCCCTTTTTGCGCTGATAGGCCTGCTCAAAAATCTGGCGGTATTGTATGCCTTTCTTTTCCTGATCCAGCTCATAGGCCTGGCCAAAGCGAGCCAGGTAAAACTGAAGCAGCTGGCTGTAGAGTATGTTGTTATTTTCCAGGGCAGGGTATTTTTTCAGGTAGTCCTCCATAAAGCTTGTTTTTTCATCCAGCGAATAAATGGTATTTAAGCGCTGGCCAATGCAGCTAAGCAGCAGACCCATGCTGTTGGTGGCTTCCGGCTTAAGCTGGTATGCCTTTTCAATCCACTTCAGGCCTTCGGTAAACTGCCCGGCACTCATGGCCGTTCTGCCCTTTTCAAAATTATAGATGTAGGAGATCTCCTCCACAAGCACCGTATCGCTAAGCGAGCCAAGCAGCTTGTGATACATCTTGTCGTAATAGGCAGTCTGCCCCTTGTTAGAGAGCTGATCATCAGTAAAAAGTGTAAACTCACCTTTCAGCTGGTCGTGGTAATTATCGAGCCCATCGATATTGGCTAGTTTGATAAGATAATCGATGTAGGCAGCGTCGGCATAAGTTTTCTTTTCTTTGGCGAGCAGTATGGAGTTGAAGACCAGAAAACCACCCCGCTCGGAGGGATAGAGGGCATAGCCTTTCTCAAACTGCTGCAGGCTGCTTTCCCATTTTTCTTCATCCATCAGGTACAGCCCGTCGTTGTAATACTGCAGGGCAATCAGCTCTTTAAGCGAAATATCCTGGTTGTTGAAGTACATCTCATCAAAGAGTTTTTCAACCCCTTTTGTCTGGTAATCCTGCTCGCTGATGAGCTTTGTTTTGCGGAGCTGTGCTACGTATTGTGTTTTGAATCTGGCATCGAACACCATATAACCCACCTGTGGATCTGTACTTTCCAGGGCAATGCGTTCTGATGCCGGGTAAGCGATCAGAAAAACATGGGTAGGGGTTTCCTGGATGGTGTAGGGAATATCCAGTTGCTGCAGCACAAACGCATAGAGGGCTGTGGCAGATACACAGTTATATTCTCCCTTGCTGAAGATATCGGCAAAGTGATTCACCAGCACGTACTTTTTCAGAAAGGTGTTGTGTACCTCCTTATGGATAAGCTTTATCTTTTTCTGTGCTCCTTTTGCTTTATCTACCTTAGGGCTTAGCTGTGTAATAAATTCTTTTAGCTGCCTGGCATACCCCGCCTGTAGGGAGGGATCTGCGCCGGGGCTGCCAATGAAAAGGAGCCGGAACTGGCTATCAAAAGTAAGGGGAGCCAGCTCATCGAAAGCTTTCTGCTCCTGGGCGGAGCTGTAGTGCAGAGCTGGCAATTCCCGGAGTGCTAACTTCTGAGCATAGGCAGCAAAGCAGCACAGGCTAAGGAGACTAATAAGTAGGGGGTAACGCATAACGACCATATTACTGGCTAACAATATAGGAGATAGCATTATATATTTGGGGCTGATGCAAGATATAATTGCTCTTTTGTTAAAACCAAACGGGGCAGGGCGAGCTGGTTAGGGAGAAAGAGCTGAAGCAAAGATCCCGAACGCTTATAGTACAAATGTCATACTGATTTTTACACCAAAGCGGCGCACGTTTGATGTATCGAGGTAGGTAAGACGGTGGATGGCATCTACTCTGAAAAATTTAAAGATGTTTTCAATGCCATAGCCCACTTCTATGTAAGGAGTATCGCCTAATGAGCGGGGCGGCGTGTAGCCGGAACTGGATGCATCTTCTACCGGCGCTATAATTTGCTGGTTCTCCTGGCTTAGATGGCCCCAAAGCAGGTTTCCGTGAGCAATGGCGCGCCATTTAAGCTTGCGCACCAGCGGTATGCGGTTCATCAAAAAGCCTTCAAAGTAGTGTATGTAGCGAAAAGAGGCATAGGTATCGCTGGCAAATTCGGCCAGATCCATCAGGTTATAGGCGGCCGAGGTATAAAAAGGAGACTGGTTGCCCAGGTGCACCCTTAGCAAAGGGTAGGGCAGGGTACCAAAGTATTTGCCCCCCTCTATTGTGTAGCGCGAAACGCCCAGAAAAGCCATTTTTACCCGCTGGGTAGCATGCAGGCTTAGACGGTGGTACTCAAAATCGCTGCCCAGCATATCCGGAATGCCATAGGCATAGCGCAGGGTTACCACCGGCCAGGTTTTCATGCTGGAAGGTATACGCTCAAAATCGTTTATCAGGTAGGTTTCTCCTTTGGCAAAACGCGTTTCCAGCTGTACTTCCGAGGTGCTGAAATCACTTGCTACTCCCTGTGCATCATCTGCCGGATGATAGCTGAAGGGGTAGATGGGCGAAAAATATCGGTGGTTATACGATAGTGAAACTGTGGTGCCCCTGGAAAGGTCCGATTGCAGCTGAACACCACTACGCTGGTAGCGGTAGGGCAGTTGCAGACTGCCCCAGCGGCTGGAGGCATAGAAAATATAGTTGGTGCCATCCATTTTATCTGTCTCCAGGCCCACCTGCTCCAGGTCACTGCTGTGGTAGGCGCGCACTGCCGTCCAGGTGTTGCGGGAAAGAATACGCTCTGCCTGCACACTGTATTTAAAGCGGTCATCTCCGGTACCGTAAGCGCCAAAAGCACTTACACGATAGTCTGTAGAAAATGCAGTAGTGGTGCGTGCGCCAAATCCTATACGATGGCCTTCTATGTTATTATAGATGTAGAAGTTAGGAAAGGGACCGATTTCCAGTGCAGGAATTACTTTAAAATAGCCTGTTGCAAGTATCTTCAGCAGCGTAATGGATCTTCTGACAGATGGAATTTTATTGGCAGAATCAATCATTTGTGCCACCTTTTGCTCCTCGTAGCTGAGCGAGTCATGGCGGTTGGCACTCCAGAAAGTTTCACTGGCCTGCGCAGCCTTGATCTCTACAGTTAAAGGATTGGCGTAGAACTCGGGGTCTTTGGGCATGTTGACCACCGGGTCTTTCAGAGAGGTATAGAATTTGGCTATGATGCCACTTCCATTCGGGCCTGGCTTGCGCACATCCATCATCACCCTGGTTTTAACCGGTAGCGCCGCCCCTGCTGTTGATGGGCTTAGCTGCTGGCTGATCGTGATTTTGTGTACAAAATTCAGGTTTGCTTTGGGCAGCACCTGCAGGTCCAGCTGTTTCAGGGCATAGTCTTTTTTGCTAATCCAGATGGTGCCGTAAAAGGCAAGGTCCTGCTCCCGCCTGGGTGCTACACCTATTTTATAGGTAAGTACCCCGTCCATCATCAGGCTGTCCTGCAGGTCGTACTCATAATACATTTTCCAGCCATCTGCCACCGGCGATACAAATTCTTTGTCCAGGATGTTCAGCCAGTTTTCGTAAAAGTTGTATTCCTGAAAGGAGCTTCCCACCAGCTGCGACAGAAAGGTGCCATCCTCTACCCCAAAGCCTTTTAGGTTGGTATGCAGTATATGCTCTTTTCTAAGCTGTGGTTTAACGCGATAGTAAAACCGGCTTATGCTTTCTGAAAGGAAAAGGGGCAGCAGGGCCTCACCATCTTCTGTTTTATACTGATGGATGCTGTCGAATGTAGCCTGTACCTGCTGCATCATTTTTCGTTTGCTGGCCTCTTCCGGCAGGCGCTGCAGGCTCAATTCTATTTTATTATAGGCTTCGTATTCGTAAGCCGAGAGGCTGGTTTTGTTATTTGTGCTTTTATGGTCCAGTACTTTCTGGATAATGGGGTGTGCTGGGTTTTCCCATTTCCTCTTTCCCGGCCTCACCACTACCTCTCGCAGGGTTTGCGCATCTTCCAGCATTTTGATCTCAAGTGTTTGGCTGCGGCCCGGCCTGATGGACAGTGTTTGCTTTTTATAGCCCAGGTAGGAAATGGTAACAGAATCATAAGCCTGGGAGCTAAGCAGTTGAAAATAACCCTCAAAATTGGAGGTTACCCCTATGGTGGTTCCGGTAAAGATGATGTTGGCAAAGGGCAAAGGCTCACTGGTACGTGCATCAGTAACGCGTCCTTTTATCTCTGTTTGCGCCCAGGCGGTAGTGCAGAAAATAATTAATAAAAGTATAATTATAAGGGAGTTGCGTTTCATTCGCCTCTTGTCATTTCAACCAATAAGCTAAGTTAGGGGGGATTTTTCAAACTTAGCTCAGTAGGCCTTAAATTAATATTATCCAAAGGATACCCGCTGTAGTTAATAAAACAATGGCAAGTATTTTACATCATTTCTGGAACCTGATTTTTCCGCGTACGTGCATTGTTTGCAGTGAACGGGTGCTGGTGCAGGGAGAGGAAAATATCTGTACCTACTGCCGTGCCCGCCTTCCACAAACCGATCATTATCTGTACCCCGCCAGCAATGTTTTGTATCAGCAGCTGGTGGTGCACCTGCCCCTCAAGTATGCCTTTGCCTACCTTATTTTTACAAAAAGTGGCAGAACCCAGCAATTGTTGCATCACCTCAAGTACAGGAACATGCCTGAGCTGGGAGAGGAGTTGGGCAGGTGGTATGGCGCTGTACTGGCAGAAGGGGCATTTCAGCAACATTTTGATGCAGTAGTGCCCATACCGCTACATAAAGATAAGTTACGAAAAAGAGGCTACAATCAAAGCTACCACTTTGCACTAGGTTTGGGCGTAAGTTTAGGCTTGCCTGTTTGGGCAGAGGTGGTAGTGCGGAAAAGCGCCAGTGAAACCCAAACCCGCAAAAGCAGGCTCAAGCGCTGGCAAAATGTAGCAGAAATATTTGAGGTAGTGGAGGCGGAGAAGGTAGCAGGCAGCAGGCTGCTGCTGGTAGACGATGTGATTACCACCGGGGCAACGGTGGTGAGCTGCGCCGAGGCCCTGCAGGCGGCCGGTTGTAGCGAGATCAGCTTTGCTGCCCTGGCCACCGCCTGATTGATAAGGGTTGATACAAAAAAAGCTCCTGCCTTTGGGGCAGGAGCCTGATATACGCTGTGAGCAATATTAGTAGTTGGTTCCGGCAGAGATCATGGCGCAACGGAAACCAATAGTTGCCGTTGCAGAATCTTCTTCCAGGAAGCGGCGCGTACCAGGAGACAGCCAGTAGGCAATGTCTTTCCAGGAACCACCCTTGTAAACCCGTACACGGTCGTTGATTAGTGAGTTTTCAGCATCGTATGCACTTCCTTCGTCCATATAGCCATCGCGGCGAACAGGGTTCAGGTCGTCGAACTCACGGAAAGAAAGCGGACGGTACACGTCTTGTACCCACTCGTTTACGTTACCAGCCATGTTGTACAGACCAAAGTCGTTAGGCGGGAACTCGTAGATGTAGGCAGTGATCATGGCGCCATCGTTCAGCTTACCGGCAATACCGGCATAGTCACCACGGCCACGCTTAAAGTTAGCCAGGAAGTAACCCATCTGCTTACCGTAAGGGTTACGCAGGGCGTGTCCATCCCATGGGTACAGACGCTTGTGCGTTTGGTTCTCATCAAGCCACTGGGTACCGATGAGGGCCTGTGCGGCATATTCCCACTCGGCTTCTGTTGGCAGGCGGTAATCGGGAAGCACAACGCCGGTTTCAAGAGGAATACGGCCACCGGTAGTTTCAGGAACATCATCCAGTCCGTTTTCTTCGGCCAGCTTCTGGTTTACCACGCGGGTACGCCATTTGCAGTAGTCGTTTGCCTGTACCCAGGTAACACCTACCACAGGGTGGTAACGGAAGCCGGGGTAACGGAGGTAATGCTCTACATAAGGGTCGTTAAAGGCCAGCTCACGTGCCCATACGGTTGTATCTGGCAGTGCTGACTCATAGAACTCACGGCTTGAGTCTAACTTTACATAGAAGAGGTACTCCAGCCAGTGGATGTTAGCTACTTCTGTTTCGTCCATATAGAACGAAGCTACCGTAACTGTACGCTCTAAGTTATCGCGCGAGTTTAAGATATCTTCTTCGTAAGATCCCAGGGTGGTACGGCCACCCTGTATAAATACCAGGTTTGGACCGGCTGGCTGCCCGCGGAAATCGCGTACGGCAAAGCCGCCATCTTCGTTGTATTCCAAACCAGTAGCGGTACTTGCTTCGCCGGGGTTTACTGCATCAGGCGTTCCGCCTCGTCCGCAGGAAGCAAGCAATGCTAATCCGCAGGCCAAAGCTGTTAAGCCTTTAAGTTTGCTCACAATGTTGATCATAACACACTTTTTTATTCTACACGCTGTTTAACGCAATACCTGTTGGCCAGCTACACCTATTTGCTGGCACATGACAAAATTGAACGATTCTCTTAACATTTTAAGTACAATTCCGGAGAAATAACTCACTATGTAAGATTACATCTGTTTTAATCTATTTGCAAGCCCCTTTAACCCCCCTTTCGGGTAAAGTGATAGCAACGCAAATACCAAACGCTGTTTCTTCCGGAAACGTATTTCTAAAATATTGAAAAAATGCAGTATCTGCAGAAGATATGTAAGGTTTTTTAATTCCAAACCTGCAGCTATACCCTAAAAATGGGTTTAGCTGCTCATATCCTGCAATAACTGCCTTGCTTCTTCTACTGATCCAACCTCCTGTATGCTGAGTATGAGCCTTTTCTTATGCTCTTTCAGTCTGCAGCGGCGTGGATGCATCTGTACATACCTTAAAATTTTGCCAAAAGTTTCCGACTTATAATATTCTTCTCGTTCTTCCGGAACAAAATATGCTTTTAAGGTGCCTGATTTTATGATAAGCTTCTCAAAACCAAGCTCTTCGGCCTGCCAGCGCAGGCGCACCGTCTGGATTAGGTCCTGCACACTTTCGGGCAGCGGACCAAAGCGGTCGCGCACGCTGTCGCCGAATTTTTGCAGCTCCAGCTCGTTCTTGATATTATCCAGCTGGCTGTAAAGGTTCAGCCTTTCGCTGATGTTGCTGACATACTCATCTGGTATGAGCAGCTCCAGGTCTGTCTCAATGGTACAATCCTGCACCACCGGCCCCTTGATGGCTTCGCTTAGCTCACGGGCAAAAAGATCTCTGAATTCTGTTTCCTTGAGCTCCTGAACGGCTTCGTCCAGGATTTTATGGTACATATCAAAACCAAGATCGGAGATAAAGCCACTTTGCTCGGCACCCAGCAGGTTGCCCGCACCGCGGATGTCCAGGTCGCGCATGGCTACTCTGAAGCCATCACCCAGATCGCTGAACTCCTCCAGCGTACTTAGGCGCTTGCGGGCATCGGAGCTTAGCTGGGCCACGGGTGGCGTAAGCAGGTAGCAGTAGGCCTTTTTGTTGGAGCGGCCCACACGGCCCCGCATCTGGTGCAGGTCGGAGAGACCAAACATATGCGCCCTGTTGATAATGATGGTGTTGGCATTGGGAATATCTAGCCCGCTTTCGATGATGTTGGTACTTACCAGCACATCAAATTCCCCTTCAATAAAGGCTACCATTACTTTCTCCAGCTTAGCGCCGTCCATCTGGCCATGAGCAACGGCAATGCGTGCATCAGGCACCAGGCGCCTGATCAGGCTGCCAATGCTGTCGATATCCGAGATACGGTTGTGCACAAAGAATACCTGGCCACCCCTGCGCAGCTCTGTACTCACGGCATCGCGCACAATTTCTTCGTTAAAAGAGTGCAGCTCGGTGGTAACGGGCTGGCGGTTGGGGGGTGGTGTGGCAATTACGCTCAAATCACGGGCGCCCATCAGGCTAAAGTGCAGGGTACGAGGTATGGGTGTGGCTGTTAGGGTAAGGGCATCTACATTCACCCGCATTTCTTTCAGGCGCTCCTTGGTTTTTACTCCAAATTTCTGCTCCTCATCAATCACCATCAAGCCAAGGTCCTTAAACTCTACATCTTTGTTTACAATGCGGTGGGTGCCAATGAGAATATCCGTTTTGCCTTCCTTTACATTCTGTAGCGTTTGCTTCAGGTCTTTGGCAGATTTAAAGCGGTTGATGTACTCCACCTTTACCGGGAAATTGGAAAGCCGCTCGTTAAAGGTACGATAATGCTGCATGGCCAGAATGGTGGTGGGCACCAGCACAGCTACCTGCCGGCCGTCGGTTACAGCTTTAAAGGCGGCCCGAATGGCTACTTCTGTTTTGCCAAAGCCTACATCGCCGCACACCAGCCGGTCCATCGGGTGGGGCAGTTCCATGTCTTCCTTTACATCGGCAGTGGCTTTGGCCTGGTCGGGGGTATCCTCATAAATAAAAGAGCTTTCCAGTTCGGCCTGCAGAAAGCCATCGGGGCTGTAGGCAAAGCCCGATGCCTCTTTGCGCTTGGCATAGAGGTTAATCAGGTCCTTGGCAATATCCTGTACTTTCTTCTTGGCACGTTTCTTTTTATTCTCCCAGTCCTGTGAGCCCAGCTTGCTGATTTGCGGCGGTGTTCCCTCCTTACCGGTGTACTTGCTGATTTTGTGCAGGGAGTGAATGCTTACATACAGCAGGTCATCGTCGCGGTAAATCAGGCGTACGGCTTCCTGCTCCTTACCCCCGTTCTCCACTTTCTCGAGGCCGGCAAATTTGCCAATGCCATAGTCAACGTGGGTAACAAAATCACCGGGCTGCAGGCTGCGCAGCTCTTTCAGGGTAAGGGCTTTGCTTTTGCTGTACTTGCTTTTGTTGCGAAACTGGTGAAAGCGATCAAAGAGCTGGTGATCGGTATAGCAGGCCAGCTTTAGTACACGGTCTACAAAGCCCTGTCGAAAGGCTATGTTCAGCGTCTGGAACTTCAGATAGGGATTTGTTTCTTCAAAGATGGTAGAGAGGCGTTCCAGCTGCTTTTGCTGTTCGGCTACGAGGATGTTGGTCAGGCCTTCCTCGCTGTTGCGCTCCATCCGCTCGGCTATCAGCTCAAAATTTTTATTAAAGCTGGGCTGTGGTTCTGCTTCCCAGCTGTGTTCATAATCAGGATTCAGATAAAAGCGGTTGCCCCATTCTACCCGGGTAAACAGGGGCATTTTATCTTTATAGGTTGCGGAAGTCTCAAAGAGCTGCTCCGGTTTCATCAGCAGCTTGGTATTGCCGGCCGATTTAAGCACATCTGCAAAACTATGGCTGGCTTTATCAAAATAGCTGTCCAGCACATCCAGTATTTGCTGATAGTCTTTCAGGAAAATAACAGTATCATCCTGCATGAAATCCAGCAGACTCTGGCGTTCTTCCTGAATCAGCCTGGTTTGTACATTCGGAATTATGGAAATGCTGTCGATGCTTTCGGTGCTTAGCTGGCTTACCGGATCAAAGGTACGGATGCTCTCTACCTCATCGCCAAAAAGCTCTATGCGGTAAGGCAGCTCGTTGGCAAAGCTGTATACATCCAGAATACCGCCACGCACTGCATACTGGCCGGCCTCGTACACAAAATCGGTAGGCTCGAAATCGTACGTCTGGAGCAGCTCCACCATAAAAGGAACGTCTAAGCGTTCTCCTTTACGAACGGTAAAGGTATTTTCTTTAAGCGAGCGTCGGTTAATCACTTTTTCTGTGAGTGCCTCGGGGTAGGTTACCACCAGCTCGCCGGTGGTGCCCTTCTGGTTCAGGCGGTTCAGTACCTCGGCGCGCAGCAGCACATTGGCATTTTCGGTTTCATCAAAGCTGTAGGGGCGCTTCCAGGAAGAGGGGAACAGCAGCACCTCCTGCCGGCCGGTGAGAAACTGCAGGTCGTTGAGGAAATACTGGGCCTCATCGCGGTCGTGCATTACAAACAGGCAGGGCCGCTGATGGATTTTATAAAAAACCGATGCCAGTACAGCATCCAGACTGCCACGCAGCCCTTTAATCTGGAGGCAGCTTTTTTTAGCAGGATCCAGATAGGAAGCCAGCGTTTGCACCAGGCTGTCGGATGTATATAAGGTTTTTAAATCTTCTACCGTCAAGTTCAAAAGTTTTTGCTCTTTTAGTAATTAGGCGGGACAAATTTAGTTTGAAAAAAGTTAGCCTGTGCACTAACTTCTTATCGTACTGATAATAAGCGCAGAAATAGTATGCAAGCGGCGCAACCAAACCTTATTTTCTACAGTAAACTAAATACAGGCCCCGGCTTTATAAATATCACGCTTGCAGAAGTTTTCCCTTCTATTTTTTAGTGAGCGGGTTTGGAGCCCAACACTTTTATAACAGATTTTTTTATGCTACCATATCATAATAGAAAAATTACCGATACAGGTTCGCAGGCTACCCTGGAGAAAATTGAGAAGCTGCACCCACACAAAATGCTCCTCTACCTGGCCATTTTTGGCAGCACCCTTATTTTCCTGTTCATGATCATTGCCTTTACCGCCACTAACAACCACCCTGTGTTGCAGGAGGGCGAGGCACCCATACATCTTCCAAAAGCATTTACCTTCAGCACGCTGGTGCTGCTGTTCAGCTCTTATTTTGTATCGCGCTTTATGCGGGCATTTGAGCAGGAGAACATGAAAAAGCTCCGCAATATGTTGGGTATAACCGTAGTACTTGGCTTTATTTTTACCATCAGCCAGTACTGGGGGTGGCATCAGCTGGAGCAGGCCGGGCACGGCTTAAGTGGTATCAGCAGCGGTGCTTATCTTTACATTATTTCAGGCTTGCACATTCTGCACCTGGTGGGGGCCATGTTTTTCATGACACACCAGTTTATCCGCACCAGCAGCATATCGACAGATCCGGTAAAAACGCTTATTACCGTAACTAACCCTTACCAGAAGATGAAGCTGGAGATGCTCACCACCTACTGGCACTTTATGGATTTTCTGTGGGTGGCGCTGTTCCTGTACTTCCTGATCATGTTTTAAGGTATAGTGAAGTTTAGCCACAGCTGTAAAACACGCACATTGCTAATCACAGCTATTGCTGTAGTATTGCTCTCTTTTACACCGGGAGAACCAGTCTCTATGGAAATACCTGCACCCCCCTTACTAGATCAATATCAGTGGAAAAACCGCTTATTGCTCCTTTATGCGCCTGATGAGGAAGATGAAAGCTACAGGAATCAGTCCCGGGAACTGCAGAAGCAGGAAAGAGGCCTTCAGCAAAGGGACCTGCTGACCTTCCATATTTTTGGAGATAAAATAGTTTTGCCGGATGGAAAAATACTGGGGCAGACAGATGCCCGGGATTTACGGCAGCACTATGTTATTCCTCCAAAAGAAACCGCTATACTGCTGATAGGCAAAGACGGAGGCGAAAAATTACGCAGCCGCGATTTACTCACCACCGAGCGCCTTTTCCAGACCATTGATGCCATGCCCATGCGCCGCCAGGAAATGAGGGAGCAGGAGTGAAATGATCTATAATCTAATAGTCGTTATTTAAGTCTAAAGCACAACAAAGCAGGCATGCTGATTTTCTTCCCGCTCCAATGCTGTCAACACTGGTTTAATGCTTTGTTTACTGTTGGTAGCTTAAGCAAAGCCTGGGTTGAAACCCGGGGATAAATATGAACAGCAAAATTCTATATACCAGCGAAGCTTGTTTAGATGCAGGCATATTTAGCCCAGGAGTTTAAGCCTGTCTTCAATAAAACTCATAGCTTTATCCTAAGCTGCCTCTTCCTCCCCTTTTGCTTTTTTGCAAATTACTGCCGTTGTTCGTACAAAGCATTTTTTAATATCAATCTATTGTTGATGTCTCCCTTAGCTAAGTATTATTATTTTAATGATCGTATTGTACCGGCCCACGAAGCCGTGTTGCCCCTGCAGGACCTAAGCATGTTCAGGGGCTATGCGATTTTTGACTACGCCCGCACCCACCAGGGGAAACCTCTTTTACTGGAGCGCTACCTGAAACGCTTCCGCAGCTCTGCCGAAGCCCTGGGATTAGCTTTGCAGCAAAGTGATGAAGCCTTGACAAAGATTATTCTGGAGCTGATCGAGCGGAATGACTTTCCCGAAAGCGGGGTGCGTCTGCTGCTGACGGGTGGGTATTCTGCAGATATGTTCACACCTGCCGCACCTAACCTGGTGATACGCATCGAAAATTCTATCCTTGCGCCACCTACAGCCTATACCGAAGGCGTGAGTCTGCTCACGGATGAGTACCTGCGCGACTGGCCCGGGGTAAAGCACACCAACTACCTGAATGCCATCAGGCACTGGCCCAGGGTGAGTGCTGCCGGCGCTACAGAGATACTGTATCACTGGCAGGGTGAGGTGCTGGAGTGCAGCCGCAGCAATTTTTTTATCGTGAAAGGGGGTAAAGTAATCACTCCAACAACGGATCATATCCTGGCAGGCATTACCCGTGCAGGTGTGCTGGCGCTGGCCCGGCAGCAGGGCATTGAAACAGAGGAGCGTATTTTTTCATTGGAAGAAGTAGGGAAGGCCGACGAAGCCTTTATTACCGGCACCACCAAACGCGTAATGCCGGTAGTTAAAATCGATGGCCGCTCCATTGGCAGCGGAAAGCCTGGCCCTGTAAGCCAAAAGCTGCTACAACTGTGGGCAGAGCAGGTGGAAGGTAGTTAATCTAATTTTTTAATGTGCTAATGTGAAAATCAGAATTGATGCAGGGCAGGTTTAATTTATTAAAGTGAATTGCCTGCTCATAAAATCAATACCCTTTCTCTACCCAGTACTCAATACCAACTACTCAATACCCAATACAAATAAATAAGATGACCATAGATCTAACAGACAAAAATATACTTGTAACCGGTGCAAGCCGGGGAATTGGCCGGGCCATTGCAGAAGCCCTGGCGAAAAGCGGAGCCCGTGTGGCAGTGCACTATAACCACAACCGGGAAGAAGCAGAAGCGCTGGCAGCCGGGATTGGCAACGGCAGCCAGGCCTTTGGTGCTGATTTGGGAACGGGTGCCGGACCTGTACAGCTGTGGGAACAGGTAATAGGCGCTTTTGGCAGGGTGGATGTGCTGGTAAACAATGCCGGCATTGCCATTAGCAGCGATATGGACAAAAATGATGAGTCCTGGCTGCACGACTGGGGCCACACCATGATGGTGAACCTGAATGCCACGGCGCTGTTATGCAAAAAAGCAGTGGCCCATTTTAAGCAGCAGGGGGGCGGCCGCATCATCAGCATCAGCAGCCGGGCAGCCTTTAGAGGCGATACAGCCGATTACCTGGCCTATGCTGCCAGTAAAGGAGGCATGGTAGCCCTTACCCGCAGCCTGGCCCGGGCTTACGGCAAGCAGGGCATCAAGGCTTTTACCATAGCACCTGGCTTTACCCGCACCGATATGGCGCAGGATTTTATGGACCAGTATGGCGAAGATTATGCCCTCAATGATATTGCGCTAAACAAGCTCACCGAACCGGCCGATATTGCGCCCACCATTGTATTTTTAGCCAGCGGCCTGGCCGATCATGCTACCGGCAGTACCATTGATATCAATGCAGGCAGTTACGTGCATTGATAAGAGGAAAGCCGGGGTAGTAGTATTAGACCTGAACCAATTTTTAAATTCAGTTGATCAGAATAGTTAAAGGGAAGAAGCGTTAAAAGAGTAAGCTCAAACGGTTTCATAGAAAAAGCTGCCCTAAAACTTCTATCTCCTGTCTTATGTCTCAAATCTCAGGTCCCTCTTCCTATATCTACCCAATCCTCTTTTTAATCCGCCGCTTTGTTTGTTATTTTACAAGGCTATGACAAAACGGTGGGTATTAAAGGAACGAGCTGATGCGGAGACGGCTGCCCGCTTGTCGGAAAAAATAAACGTGGACCCCGTAATTGCTAATTTGCTGGTGCAAAGAGGCATTACGAGTTACAATGAGGCTTTCAAATACTTCCGGCCGCAGCTGGAAGATCTGCACGACCCCTGGCAAATGAAAGACATGGAACTGGCCGTGGAGCGGCTGGAGCTTGCCATTGACCGGGGAGAAAGAATCCTGATTTACGGTGACTACGACGTAGATGGTACTACTTCTGTAGCCCTGGCCTACGGCTTCCTGCGAGAACATTATTCTAACCTGGATTTTTACATCCCGGACCGCTATAAAGAAGGATACGGTATCTCAGACGATGGCATTACCTATGCCATTGAAGAAGATTTCGGGCTGGTGATTAGCCTGGACTGTGGTATAAAAGCCATCAATACCATTAAGCGTGCTGCTGAGGCCGGCGTAGATTTTATTGTATGCGACCATCACCTGCCGGGAGATATTCTGCCGCCGGCTGTGGCAGTGCTGGACCCCAAACGCTCCGATTGTCCTTATCCCTATAAAGAGCTAAGCGGCTGCGGCATTGGTTTTAAATTTTTACAGGCTTTCTGCCTTAAAAACGAGATTCCACTGGAGCACCTCTATGAATACTTAGATCTTGTAGCTGTAAGCATTGCTGCAGACATTGTGCCTATTACCGGCGAAAACCGCATTTTAGCCTATTGGGGGCTTAAAAAACTAAACATGCAGCCACGGCCTGGTTTATCGGCACTCATAGAGCAGGCGGGTTTCAAGAAAGCAATCGATATCACCAATGTTGTTTTCGGCATTGGCCCGCGCATCAATGCTTCCGGCCGTGTCGACCATGCCAAAGCAGCTGTTAATCTGTTGCTAACACAGGAACTGGAGGAAGCCGCTTTTCTGGCAGAAGGCATCAACGATAAAAATTCGCTGCGCCGTAACTTCGACAGCACCATTACCGAGGAGGCGCACGAAATGGTGAAGCAGGATCCTGATTTCAAGAATGCCAAAACCACTGTGCTTTTCAAGAACGACTGGCATAAAGGCGTAATTGGTATCGTAGCATCGCGCTGTGTGGATTGTTACTACCGCCCTACCATCATTCTTACAGAATCTAATAACAAAGCCACCGGCTCAGCGCGTTCTGTAGTTGGTTTCGATATCTATGAGGCCATCATGGAGTGTAGCGATCTGCTGCTGCAGTATGGCGGCCATATGTATGCAGCGGGGCTTACCATGGAGCTTGAGAACGTTCCTCTTTTCAGGCAGCGGTTCGAGGAGGTAGTAGCAAGGCGTATCAGGCCGGAACAACTCATCCCACAGCTGGAGATAGATATTCCTTTAGGCTTTGATCAGATCACGCCTAAATTTTACAGCGTGTTGAAACAGATGTCGCCCTTTGGCCCGGAAAACCTGCAGCCAGTGTTTATGACCAGGCAGGTAAAGGCCGCCGGCAGAACCCGCATCATGAAAAACCGGCACCTGAAAGTATCGGTGGTGGAGGAAGAAACCGGTATTACGTTTGAGGCCGTTGGCTTTGATATGGCTGATTATTTTGATTTTATAGACAGCGGCATGCGTTTTGATATTGCCTATACGTTGGAAGAGAACACCTTCTGGGGTGAAGGAACTCTGGAATTGTACCTGCGTGATATTAAATTTGAAGAATAGATTGAGCGCCTGAACGGCAAATAGCGCAAGCCGAAACCTTTTATGATACTACGAGCCGAAAATCTGGTAAAGAAATATAAAAAGCGCACGGTGGTAAACCACGTGTCCGTGCAGGTAGAGCAGGGCGAGATTGTGGGGCTGCTGGGCCCTAACGGTGCCGGCAAAACAACCTCTTTTTATATGATCGTGGGGCTGATCAAGCCTAACGAAGGCCGTATTTTTTTAGAGGACGAAGAAATCACCTCTCTGCCCATGTACCGCCGTGCCAAAAAAGGCATAGGCTACCTGGCACAGGAGGCTTCGGTTTTTCGCACCTTATCCGTAGAAGAAAATATTCTGGCCGTACTGGAAATGACGAAGCTCTCCAAAGCACAGCAAAGGGAAAAAATGGAAAGCCTGCTGGAGGAGTTCAGCCTTACGCATGTGCGCAAAAACCTGGGCATGGTGCTAAGCGGTGGTGAGCGCCGCCGTACGGAAATTGCCAGGGCGCTGGCGGTAGATCCAAAGTTTGTGCTGCTCGATGAACCCTTTGCCGGTGTAGACCCCATTGCCGTGGAGGAAATTCAAACCATTGTGGCGCAGCTGAAAAATAAGAACATAGGCATCCTTATTACCGACCACAACGTTAATGAAACATTATCTATTACTGATAGAGCTTATCTGATGTATGAGGGTCGCCTGCTGAAAGCCGGTTCTGCCGAAGAGCTGGCCTCCGACCCGCAGGTACGGAAGGTATACTTAGGTCAGCATTTCGAACTTCGTCGTAAAATCTGATTTTTTTCAGCTATGCTGGATTTGTTTAACTCTGTTCTCACATGGTTCATGAAAAAGCGCATCCAGGAGGTGGAGCATTTCATGAACAATCCGCACGATGTACAGCAGCAGGTACTCCGTAACCTGCTCGAGACTGCCAAAAGCACAGAATGGGGCCAGAAATGGGGCTATTCCGATTTGCAGCATAGCGCTGCTTTTCAGGAGCGCGTGCCTGTTAGCACCTACGAGGAGCTTAAGCCATACATAGACCGTATGATGCGCGGGGAGCAGAATATTCTCTGGCCCGGCAAAATCGACTGGTTTGCCAAGTCAAGCGGTACTACCAGCAGCCGCAGCAAATTTATACCCGTCTCGCCCGAGGCACTGGAAGACTGCCACTATAAAGGCGGCAAAGACCTGATCTCCATTTACGTTAATAATTTTCCCGAAACCAAAATATTTACTGGTAAGAACCTGGCCATTGGTGGCAGCCTGCAGGTAAATGAGCAGGATAGTGAGGGTTCCTCTAAATATGGCGATATCTCCGCCATCATTATGCGCAACCTGCCCTTCTGGGCGCAGATGGTACGCTCCCCAAGTCTGGAGGTAGCCCTGCTCAGCGAGTGGGACGAGAAGCTGGAGCGCATGGCACGGGAAACCATCAACGATAATATTACCAACCTTTCCGGGGTGCCTACCTGGACGCTCCTGCTGATGGAGCGGATTCTGGAAATTACCGGAAAGCAAAATATGCTGGAGGTATGGCCAAACCTGGAGGTATTTACCCATGGCGCCGTTTCTTTTACGCCTTATGAGCAGCTGTTTAAAAAGCTGATCCCCTCCGACACCATGTACTACCAGGATGTATACAATGCGTCCGAAGGCTTCTTTGGCATACAGGACCAGACGCACAGCAAAGAAATGCTGCTGATGCTGGATTACGGTGTATACTATGAGTTTATCGAAACTTCAGAGCTGGAGAAAGAAAATCCTAAGGTGCTTAGCCTGGAACAGGTAGAGCCGGGTAAGAACTATGCGCTCATTATTAGCACCAACGGGGGCCTCTGGCGCTACAATATTGGCGATACGGTGAAATTTACCTCTGTCAATCCTTACCGCATCATCATCAGCGGGCGCACCAAGCACTTCATCAATGCCTTTGGCGAAGAGGTGGTAATTGAAAATGCAGAGCAGGCCATTGCCGAGGCTTGCCGGCAAACCAGTGCCGAGATCGATAACTTTACGGCTGCGCCCCGCTATTTTGGAGAAAAGAGTAAGGCCAGCCATGAGTGGATCATAGAATTTGTGCACCCGCCTCAGGATAAAAACCACTTTGAGCAGGTACTGGATGAAACGCTGCGTAAGATTAATTCTGATTATGATGCCAAGCGCTTTAAGGACATGGCGCTGCAGGCACCCATTGTACACCACGCGCCAAAAGGCACCTTTTACCGCTGGATGGAAAAACGCGGTAAACTGGGAGGGCAGAACAAAGTGCCCCGCTTAAGCAACACCCGCGAGCATGTGGAAGATATTCTGGAGATGCTAAAGGTTTAAGTATAAGAAAGCCCCGCAGCCTGTACAGGTGCGGGGCTTTTTATGGTAGTCTTAGTACTAAATACGCAACACTCAAATCAGGCTTCTTTCCATTTAATGGTGCAGCCTATAGCTTTGGTGCTGGTGGTCTTAGGCTTTTTGCCGCTCATCAGCTGCCCAATAGCTTCCTCTACATACTTCTGGTCGGCGGCGGCGGCATCTTTATGGTTGTTATCAATAGCGCCTATATACTCCACTTTAAACCCTTTTGCCTCTTTATTCAGGATGTAGATATGAGGAGTGCGGGTGGCGCCAAAAGCTTTGGCAACGGCTCCGGTATTGTCCTGCAGGTAAGGGAAATCATAGGCTTTTTCCTTCGAACGCTTTTGCATTTCCTGGTAACTGTCGCCGGCCTGCTGGCTCGGGTCATTAGGATTGATAGCCACTACAGGATATCCTTTAGGCGCAAATTGCTTGTTCAGGGCAATTATACGGTCTTCATAAAGCTTTGCATACGGACAGGTGTTGCAGGTGAACACCACAATCAGGCCTTTGCTGTTGGCATAGTTGGCCAGCGATACTTCTTTGCCATCAACATTGCGGAGCTTAAAGTCGGCAACATAATCGCCCACCTCGTAGCTTTGTGGCTGGATAGCAGCTGCGCTTACCAGCACAATTAAAGCTCCCAGTACTAACAGATAAACATTTTTCATGGTTGGTTCAGGCTTATGGAACAGATGTATATTTATTCAGCAGAGCCTTCAGTTCCTGGGGCTCCATTTTACCTTCTATCAACTTACGTTGTTTACCAGCCAGAATAATGGTGGTGGGAATAGCGCCCGACCACTGCGGGTCTACCCGGTTGATAAATGCATTCTGGTCGGTTTCGTCTAACAGCAGCACAGTGCCATTCAGCTTTTTCTTCTTTACAAAAGGCTTTACCCGGCTCTCAAGTATTTCCACATCATCCAGGCTTACAAAGTACATTTTCACGCCTTTGTCGGCGAACTCTTCCTGGGCTTTGCTGAAGTAAGGCATCTCCTCAATGCAGGGCCTGCACCAGGTCGCCCAGAAGTTAATCAGCACAACACCTTCTTTAGGCTGCTTCAGCAGGTTGTTGAGGTCTGCCAGCTTAATTACTTCCACATCCTGTGCAATGGCAGGTGCAAAATTTAATAGTCCAAAAGCCAGTAAGAGTAAAATCTTTTTCATGCATTATCATATAGTTCAGAAAGATAACGCATGCAGAAGACAAAAAGTCCGAAGATGGGTTAAAAAAGATTATAAAGCTAAAAACGATTGAAAACCTTAGCTTGAAAGGAGCAGGTCTGCCGCATAATTAGCAATACTACTGCTGGTACTCCTTTGCCTCAAGATTCGATAAAGGAAATATCTGTAGCTTATCCTTTTCTCTGGCAGTAACAAAGGCAACATATTTTTCCCTGTTCAGCACACAATAGTCAAAAAACAGTAGTTTCTGATGGCGGTTCATTAGGTTCAGGTAAACATCATCTAACTGGTTCAATGCACTTGTGTGTTCTTTACCAGATAAGCCGGAAAGTTGACTATTATTAAAATTAAGGCTAACATATCGCTCAACGCCCTTCCCGCTCTCATGTAAGCTTCTGGCTGTCATGCTTGCAACAGTAATCAAGAGGCCTACAGCACCAGGTACCCCTATAATACCTGTATTATCTTCGTAATAATTACCAATATTGACTTGAATACCACCGTCGTCCAGGGGCATAACGCAAAGCGATTTTTCGCCAAACATGAAATTTCTGGATTGAACCCTAAAATCAGTTATGGGTTTTATGTTTATTAAGCTTTTATGATACTGCTTAGTAGTAAAGCGTGGTTGTGCACCAGAAAAAGTGCTTTTTTTGTACAGGTTGTAAGTTCCTGTTAGCTCCTCTTTTCCTAATTCATGGACGTTAAGCATTAGATCTCGTCTATGATCGAAGAGCCTGTATATATAGCCATTATGATAATAAGAAACTGATCTGTAGAAGTTTTGGTGATGCTCTTTATAAGTAAAGGAACTGGAGGTTTGAGACTCCAGGTTAAAATCTTCTACAAGCGTAGCAGGAGAGCCTTTGATAGTAGCATCTAATACTAAAATTAAATGCCCATTCTCATAAAAGGCTTTTAACTTTTCTTTTGCATAATAAAGCAGCGGAACCTGTCCCTCCTGATTGAAAACAACAACTCCTTTTTTCAGCCTGTCGGTTAAAACTTTATTTTTAGCCTTGAACAAATAGGTGTTTAGTACCTTATCGCCGGCAAAGCTTCTAAAGATTAACTGATCATCATTACTAACTGTGATTAGTGCATGCACAGAGTCCATCTTTACAACAGCAGACAGTTTCTCTAGTTTTGTATCGAGTTCCAGGAGTGGCTTTTGAGTAGCTTTTCCACTAGAGAAAATATTAATATTTTTCAGAAGCAGATTTCGCTGTTCTGATAAAGTATAGATGTTGATACTACTGTCATTTGACTGGCTGCCTACAATTTCATCACCAAATGAACATTTAGCTTTTTCAGTAGATTCCTGGCCTTTTTGGGAAATAAAACAAAAGTTTAATTTTGATATTTTGTCTTTGAAGATGATAAAGCGGGTGCCATTATTTAATTCTTCCAGGTGAACACTTTGAGGCTTTGCAGTATTGATCTTGACTGAAACCGGGCTTTGCGCTCTTGCATATAAGCTCATAAGTGCAAGTACAAAAAGAAAAAGTAGTCTGATCATTTTAACTCTGTATTGAATAGAGGTGAAAAATTGACAATAATTTAAGGTATATTTTTTAACTAACAATTCCTACTACTCCCGCTGCTGGCGGATGAGGCGTTTGCGGTAGGCGTTAAAGATGCGGCTTTTGGAAACAAAGCCTGCATAACGGCCTCCATATATCACAGGTAGGTTCCAGGCGCCGGTTTTCTCAAACTTGTTCATCACCGATTCCATATCTTCGTCTAGGAGTACATGGGCCGGAGCTTGCCGCATAATGGTGTTGATGATCACCTTCTGCCGCTTTTCAATATCGAACATAATTTCCCGGATATCATCGAGGGTAATAATTCCCTGCAGCATGCCCTGTTCATCTACTACCGGAAATATGTTGCGTGTGCTTATTTGTACCAGCTGAACCATTTCCTCTACTGTTGCGGTAGGCCTTATTTCCAGCAGATCGGTTTCTACCAGTTTCTCAAGTGAAATAAGTCGCAGCACCTGCTTGTCTTTATCATAGGGGATGAAATCGCCTCGTTCTATCAGGTTTTTGGTGTAGAAGGAGTAACGCTGAAAATAAGAAGATACGCTGTAGGAGATGGCTGATACCAGCATGAGGGGCACAAAGAGCGTATAGCCTCCTGTTAGTTCGGCTATCAGAAAGATGGCAGTTAATGGGGCATGCATAATGCCGCTCATGACCCCACACATGCCTACCAGGGTAAAATTGGCAACACTTACATGGCCCGCCACCTGCACCAAATTAATAAAACGGGCAAAGAGAAAGCCTGTAACAGCACCCATAAAAAGAGAGGGAGCAAATACACCGCCACTCCCGCCGCCGCCAATGGTTAGTGCCGAAGCAACAGGTTTGATGAGCAAAACGCCCAAAAGGAACAGCAGCAGAAAGTAGGGATTTTCTACTTCATCGAAAAACAGGCTGCGGCTAAGCAGGTAGTCGTCCTGACCATCCAGCATACCTTTGATGCTGTCGTAGCCTTCGCCGTAGATGGGCGGAAAGATGAAAATAATAAGCCCAAGGCCAATGCCGCCTATCAGTGCACGGGGAACACGGGCCTTGGTCTGTGCCACCCAGCCCTCTACAGTATACATTACCCTGTTGAAATAAAAGGCAGTAATGCCGCACACAGCCCCGAGCAGCAGGAAGTAGGGCGATTCTATTGCCCTGAAAGGCTCTTCCAGCCTGAAAGTAAAGAGTACATCTTCGCCCAGCAGCACCAGCGAAACCAGCTGTCCGCTTACCGAGGCAATCAGCAGGGGAATAAAAGAGGCAATGGTTACATCAGAAAGAATTACCTCTATGGCAAAGATTACCCCTGCAATGGGAGAATTGAAAATGGCTGCCACTGCCCCGGCAGATCCGCAGCCAATGAGCATGGTGCGCTTCTTGTAGTTGAGGTGCATGAGCTGCCCAATGTTGGAGCCTATGGCAGAGCCAGTCACTACAATTGGCGCCTCCAGCCCCACAGAACCACCAAAACCAACGGTGAGGGCTGAGGTAAACATGCGGGAGTACATCTTGGAGCGCTCTATCAGGCTGCTCTTTTTAGAGATGATGTAGAGGATATCAGTAATGCCATGGCCAAGTTTTTCTTTTAATACAAAATGGGCCAGCAGCACAGTGAGTAAAATACCTATAAGCGGATAGGTAATATAGAGGATATTGGCGAAGCCGTAGTGGAAAAAGCCGGTGAGGCTGCTCTGGATAAAATGGACGGCTGATTTTAGCGTAACTGCCGCCAGACCGGAAATCATTCCGATGACACCAGCAAGTAGCAGTACAAAATTCTTATTATTGATGTGCTTGATGCGCCAGATTAAGAAGCGCGCCAGCAGGCTGTTACCATTCATTCCCGCGAAACTACCAGACAGGGCGCAAGTTAGGCTAAGTTGTTTCTTATGTAAAGCTTTTTTGGGTTATTATATTGGCTGTTCGTCAACAATCCGTTTAGCCGGAACCTGTGGGCGGCTGTTTACTGTTTACGGTTCAGCTTTTGTATATTTGTAGCCATGATCAATAAATTCAAAGACTTCTACACCAAATACAAGCAGTATATGCTGGTAGATGTGCTTATGTACGCCGCCATGATCCTGCTGATCATCCTGCTGTTCGTGTTTTTTGGCTAAAGCTTATTCCTCTCCGGCGGCTGCATCGGCTATCAGGCCCAGCTCTCCCATATCCTTTTTGGCGTTAATACCCATGGCTCTGAGCTTCTCGGCGCGGCTTAGCAGGTTGCCTTTGCCGGTGCTTAGCTTCTTCATGGCATCATCATAGGTCTCCTGACTTTTGTGGAGCATGACGCCTATTTTCTCCAGCTCCTGTACAAAACCATAGAATTTATCGTAGAGTCTGCCGCTTTCTTCAGCAATCTGCAGGGCATTGAGGTTTTGCTTTTCATATTTCCAGATTGATGCGGTGGTGCGCAGGGTAGCCAGCAGGGTGGTAGGGCTCACAATAATCACCTTACGCTCCCAGGCATACTGAAACAGGCTGGCGCTGCCCAGACCGGAGCCGCCCTGGTTATCGGTATCGGTACTTAGGGCCAGGCTAAAGGAAGCTTCGATGGGAACAAAGAGCAGTACAAAATCTGGCGTATTGAGCTTATGCAGGCGGTAATAATGCTTTTCTGATAAACCTTTTACGTGGCTGCGAAGGCTCTGCACATGCTGCTTCAGGTAGCCAATTCGTTCGGTTTCATCCAGGCAGTTGCAGAAAGATTCGTAGGCTTTTAGCGATACTTTGGCATCGATGATGAGGTGGCGGCCTTCGGGCAGGCGCACGATCACATCGGGCCGCTGGGCCTGGCCGTCTTCGCTGCGCAGGCCCATGTCTTCGCCCTGCAGCAGGTATTCGCTGCCGCGCTGCAGACCGCTGCTTTCCAGTATGCGCTCCAGCACCAGCTCGCCCCAGTTGCCCTGTGTTTTGTTGTCGCCCTTCAGAGCCTGGGTAAGGTTGCGGGCTTCTTCGCTCATCTGCTGGTTGAGGCGTGCCAGACGCTCGAGCTCGCCTTTCAGCACCTCGCTTTGCACCGTCTGGTGCTCCTGGTTTTTCTCTACCCGCTGTTCAAAAGAGGCAATCCGCTCCTTCAGAGGGTCCAGGATCAGCTTCAGGCGCTCGCTGTTGCTCTCGGCCAGCTGTTCCCGCTGCTGGTTAAGCACCTGCTGGGCCAGGTTCTCGAACTGCTGGCGCAGCTGCTCCTGGCGCTGGTGCAGTTCGTCTTTTTGTGTGGCCAGTTTTTCCTGCAGGTGACGGTTGGTGGTTTGGGCTTCTACCAGGCTGCTGCGCAGGTCGGCCTCTGCAAACTGTAGCTGCTCCCGCTCCTGCAGCAGGCGGTTGTGCTGCTCCTGCAGGCGCTGGTAGCGGTCTTCTGCCAGCTGTGCCCGTTGCTCTGCTTCTATATTTTTTTGACCGGCCTCTTTACCTTTTTTAAACAAATGCAGGCATCCGAAGAGCAGCAACAGGCTGCTGCCGGCAGAAAAAAGAAGGAGGAGGAGTGGTAGACCAGTCATTTAAAATTGAAATGTTTTTACCAATATACAGGATTGCGGCTGATTTTAGTATATGTTTTTGGGTATTGGGTATTGTGATTACTGCTGGCAGCTTTTTTGGAGGGAGGGCAGGGGCGGTTCTGCGCTGACAACAAAAAAAGCCTCCCGCAGAACTGCGGGAGGCGATTGGTAAAGGTAACAAGCAAAAAAAAACAATAGTGTTTTTAAACTGCATTTACATTGTAGAAGCGGTAGTGCACGTAGAGTTTATTTGATTTGAGGTACTCCAGGATAAAGCTGTAGAGCACATCGTAAGAAATAATCTCCATGTCAACACCCGGTTCAGACGGAATATCGATTTTGCGCAATTTGTTATAATAAGTACGGCCTTTTTCTTCGATCTGGTCGTAGTTAAATTCTTTTTCGGTTACAATGCTCAGCAAACGGATAAAGATGCTATTGCGGTAGTTGTGGCGCTTATCCAGGTGGGTTGAGTTATACTGCTGGAGTTCTTCCACACGGCGGCGTACTTCTTCAATGCGGCCATCACGTAGCAGGTACATGTACTGGATGATCAGGCGGGCAATGTTATAGGAAGAGAATTCTTTTGGATAGTCAGGCATTGTATCCACAAATTTCTCCAGGTTAAAGCCCCAGCGCAGCAGCTTGGAATCGTTCACAAATACTAAAAAGGCCCTGTAAATCTTCCAGCGCTTTTTCTCAAGCTCAGGCAATACACTGTAGTTTTTGTTAGTGCGCACTTTGCGGAAGATTTCACCTGCTTTTTTATACTGCAGGCCCTTCATCATCAGCAGGAAGTGCAGCTCCATAAACCTGAACCACTGGCTGCTGCCTGCCTTAAATAATTTGCTGGTTTTCTGGGCATAAGCACCCCCGCCTTCGGCATCGCGCAGGCAGTAGTAGGCCTTAAGCTTGGTGAGCACCACATCGTTCTTGTTCAGGTCTATTTCTACCAGGCTGTTGTCTTTTTTCAGGTAACGATCCTCGATGGCATCGCAGAGGCGAATGTTTTCCTTAAAGTTCCAGCTAAGCTCATTGTAGAGGGTTTGCAGCATAAACACCAGGCGGTCTATCTGGCGGCTCTTATATTTCTGGGCATACTTCTGCAGCTTCACAACAGTTTCGGGTATGTCGCTCATTACCCGGTTTTGTGCACTTACAGATTTGTTTACATATACCAGAATACCCTGGTAGGCTGCTTCGGCTTCTTCTATAGCCTGTTTAAAACCCTGGTAATAAGCAAGCTCTTCAGTAACTTCCTGGTACGGTGTTACCTTGCCCTGGCGGGCATAATCATTGCGCTGCAGGCTCAGGGCTTCGATGAGGATATCGATGCACTCAAATTGCTTGGCATGTTTTATTAGTGTAGGCAGAACGTTAGCGGCAATATCGTGTGCGCCTTCTTTTACCAGAATCTGGCACTGGTGCAGCATGTGCCGGGATTCGTACTCACATTTGTTATAGAGGGTGTAGGTGCTTTTGTCGTAATCCAGAAAGTAAAGGTGGTTGAGCAGTTTTTGCTTAAGCTTTGCTTTTGCATTGCGGTAGTTTCGGTTACCGGGGTGAGAACGAAACATAGCTTTGGCGGCTTCATCGTCGTTCAGAAACTGACCATTTACTATACCATCGTACAGCTGGTTATCTTTAGAAATTTCATTTTTCCTAAAGTTCAAATTTACGAGCTGGATGCTTCGCTGTCCCCTTTTTTTGGTAATCTCGATGAGCTTAAGCAAGTCTTCCATAGTGCCTGAGTGTTTGACGTGGGGTGTTGATTGTTCTGTATGGGTTGCGTGGGCAGGCTTGTGGTGAAGGATAATTTGGCTGTTCAACAACCACAAGGCGCTGCTAATGTTAGTGCTTTTCCAATGAAAACCTTACATAATGGTAAATTACTTAGCTTTACAGCTCTTTTGCAAGAAAAACTTAAATTTTTTCGGCAAAAAATTTTATTTATGTGGAATAAATACACTAATTTTGCTCTATAACACAAAAATCTGCTATCGAAATGGCTTACTGGCCATGTAGGAAAGAGGGTAATTTGCAAAGAGCATTACTAAATATTTAAAAATATTTTAAGAAGATAATGCAACTTACAAGCCCAAATTTCAGTATAAGATAGATAGATTTTTTAAGCATAATCGGTATGGACAAGTTCAGAATCAACTACAAGTGCAACAAAATGCCTAAAGCCAACTCGGGTTTAGAAGGCTTTACGTTAGACCGTACCTATACTGGACGCTCCTTCAACGGATTGTTTGAGGTAACGCCACAGTGGGGTAATGGCAAGCAAACGAAGCTACTGCAGCGTCAGGAGTTCGAAGAGTACTTTGAAGTGATACCTGTAGGTTTCCTGCACCAGCAAAGTGCCTGATAATCAGCGGTAACATGCATGTGCAACAAATAAAAGAGACCTGCCTTTATGTAAGCAGCCTTGATCAGACCAGGGCCTTTTATGAAGGTAAGCTGAATTTGCCTGTGATTGGCCTTGCCGAACACAGGCACATTTTTTTTAGAGCAGGAAGCTCTGTCTTGTTGTGTTTTATAGCTGAAAAATCTAAAGAATCTACTCATTTGCCGCCTCATTGGGCCACCGGGAAGCAACATATTGCTTTTCAGGTGGCTGTAGACGCGTATGAGGCCTACAAGCAAAAAATTAAAGAGCTTGGTATTGCCATTACACACGAGGAGCTGTGGCCAAACGGATTAGAGTCTTTCTATTTCGAAGATCCGGATGGCCATGTGCTGGAGGTGGTACCCGAGGGACTTTGGGAAAAGAGTAAATAGCCCTTAGCTGCCCCAGAGGCTAAAACACACGGCTCTTACAATTTACATATTCAAAACTATTTCTTTTCTGCTAAGCCTTATGCTCCAGATGGCGCAGGGGATTTTTGTAGCTGCACCGTTAGTTGCAGGGGCGGTAAAAATAAAATATTCATTTCCTTCTGCCTGTATATTGGTTTCCAGAGGCATGTTTTGTTCCGCACTGTATCTATAGGCCTCCAGCAGTTCCTGCTCAAGTCTGCTTTTGGCAGCGGCTTTACCATCTCTTAAAGAATAGCACATAATGTTTGCCTGGTGCTGATTCCGGAGAGAATCCAGCAGCGACGGGGGTACTTGAGGGCAACAGCTGCTGCCGGGTGGCTGGCTGTTTAACTGCAAAAAAGCAACCATGCTTTGCCCCTGCTGCAGGCCGGCTTCTATGATTTCTGATTCCTTGATGCGCCTTGGCTCGCGGCGGCGCCTTTCCAGGTCAAGTTCATCCTGGTTAAAACGACGCTGGCTGCCCGTATCACAGGCAGCCAGCAAACACAGCAACACAAAATATAATGGTCTACGAATGCTCATGTTTATGCGCAACACTGGTGATGTTGGCAGCAAATATAAGGTATTTATGGGTGTTGGCGTACATATCGCGGGTACGGCCTGCAGAGGCTTTTACCACTACTTCGCCTCCTTTTTTGCTTTTTAGTGTAAGTACGCCATTCCAGGTATGGCCTTCGTCTAATGCTCTTCTGGCCTCTGCCAGCGCTTCTGCAGATACCACCAGGCTGTTGAATGCCATTTTCTGCAACTCACCTTCCGGGTAGCCCAGTACCTGAATGGTAGTGGCGTTTACCATATTTATTTTCAGGTTTTCATTCAGCTCAAACATCAGGTTGGTGCTGTCAATGATGTTTTCCTTTTCCTTGCGGTCCTGTTGGGTGCGCTCCATCTCTTCCTGGGTTGCCTGCAGCTCTTCCATGTTCTGGCGCATCTCTTCTTCCTGTGCACGCATTTGCTCTGTTAGCTGCTGAGAATCTTCCAGCAGGCGCTGGGTACGCTCGTTTACTTTTGCAGAAGAAAGCGTGGAGGCAATGCTTTCCGCAATTTTCTCCACAAACTCAACCTGGTAATCGGCATAGGTATTGAAAGAGGCAAGCTCCAGCAGGCCATACACCTCATCATTTAACTTCAGGGGTACAATCAGGATAGAAGTAGGATTTGCTTCGCCCAGACCAGAGGTAATAGCAATGTAGTTATCAGGGATATCGGTCAGGTAGATAGTTTCTTTCTCCAGCCAGGCTTGTCCGGTAAGGCCATCACCAGGATACACCTTCTGTTCAAGGTACTTCTTCTTATCCCAGGCATAGCAGGCGGCCATTTCCAGGTGGGCATCCTGTGCATTATCATCATTTACAATGTACAGGCCACCCTGGTTGGCGCCAATGTATTTTACCAGGTTACTAAGAATGGTATCGCTCAGGCTGCCAATGTTATCATTGTTTTTACGCAGAATTTCACCAAACCTGGCCAGGCCTTCTGTTGCCCAGTTACGGCGGCTGTCTTCTTCTGCTACTTTCTGCAGGTTATCACGCATTTCTATCAGCGAGTTGCCCAGCACATCTTCTTTGCTAAGGGGCTGAAAGCTTGCTGTATAATTGCCTTTACCAATATTTTCTGCAAAGCCGGAGGTAGATTTAAGGCCAACCACCAGTTTATCCAGTGCAACGGCCATTTCTCCGATCTCATCATTAGAAAATTTACGGTTGCTGTCTTGCGGCAGAATGCCATTGCTTAGCTTGTAAACAACCTCTTTCATATAAATTACCGGGCCGGTAATGGTGCGCGTAATAATAAGCGCAATGATAAAGCCCATTACAATTACAATAATTCCAAGTGCAATGGTGGTATTGCCCAGGGTATCAAAAGAAGCAATCTGCAGCTGGGTTGCTTCTTCTTTTTCCTGCAGCTTGGCCTGAATAAGGCTCTCAAGCTTCTTTTGCAAATTGCTCATTTCTGGTAAGATCTGGCTGGAAAGGGCTTCCTCTGCCATAAATTTTACCATAGAGTCTTCATAATCTTCGAAGGTGCGAAGATTGGCCATAATCTCAGTTTGCTGAACGGTAAAGATGCCATCCATCTGAGTAAATATGGCTTTCATCTCACCTTGCTGTTTCTGGTCATTCCAGTTAGCTGAGAGTGCCTGCAGCTCTCGCTTCAGTACCGGGTACTCGTTTCGCTGCAGGCTGTCCAGCTTTTGCTGGTCCTGCAGGTTACGGTACATGTACACCCAGTTGGTAACCAGCATTTTGGAGCGGCTAACCAGGTGGTTAAGATTACTGAGCTTGCTTACCGAAGGATCTATGACTTCGGTATTTTCACGAATAATTGTGCCATTATGCCGTATGGTTAAAATACTGTAGATGGCATTGGCAGCAAAAATGGTAATGAGGATCAAGAACCCTCCTAATACCTTATTGCCTATGGTAAACCTGAATCGTTTCATGCTGTTGCGTTACCTGTATCTGCGCCTAAACTTTAATAATATTGAGGGTTTGCGTTTGTACTATCTGAATGTTGCTTTCTTAGAGTGAAATGTAAGTATCGGCTACATCTTCAAGCTTTTGAGTACAGAATCATACATCTGCCTTATACTTCTGTATATATCTTCAAAGCAAACTTTAAGAGCTCCTGGCTGATCTTAAGCCCGTGTAGATCGGTAGATGCCTGGTTCACTTCAAATTTCCAGCGGCCATCATTCATTACAAAATTAATGGCACTACCCTGCTGGGCCAGGCCGGATTTCTCACTGATAATAAGGGTGGAAGTGTTTGCCAGTTTGGTTCTCATGGCTGCAAGCTCTTTGCTCTGGTTCGAGGGTAAGAAGATCATCTGGCAGTCTTTGATCTCGTCAATGCTGTTGAACACCTTTACTTCAATAGGCTTTCCATTAACGGTTTTTGAAGCTGCCATTTCTTTTAAGGGATTGGTTATACCCGACTTGCCCAGCACCCCTATTACAAAACTGTTGCCCTGGGTATCGTCGGGCCACTTAATGTATTTTGTAAAGTTGTAAATGAAAACGGTGTGGAATTTATAGTCCGTTCCCTGGGCTTTAAGCCCGTTTTGCAATAGCAGCATAAAGGCTGCAGCCACAACAATAATCAGTCTTGCCTTTTTCATACCTATCTAAAAATGATGTTCTTCAAAATTAGAGGCTTAGCTCACATAAAACTGATCAGAGTTGCTCCTTATCTTAATCAGGTAATAAAAAGCCCATCTGTGCAGGTAAATGTACAGTAGCAAGAAAGGCAGGGGCTTATGTTTTAAAATGTTTTTGGCCGGCAGGCGTTAAGCTCCGTACATTATAGTATTTTTGTAGTGTAATTGTCACAAGGTATGCGAGATAAGTTAGACGCCATCCGTCATAGGTTTGAAGAAGTGAGCCAACTGATCATACAGCCGGAGTCTATGGCTGATATGACAAAATACGGCAAGCTTAGCAAAGAATATAAAGACCTCAGCAAGATCGTTAAGAAGTACGATGAGTATATACTGGTAACCAGCAATCTTAAGCAGGCCAGGGAGGTGCTCAACACAGAAAAAGATCCTGAATTCAGGGAAATGGCAAAAGCAGAGCTGGAAGAGCTGCAGCCCCGCGAAGAGGAGCTGGAAGAAGAGCTTAAGAAAATGCTGGTGCCCAAAGACCCCAACGACGACAAGAACGCCATTCTGGAAGTGCGCGCCGGTACCGGTGGCGACGAGGCCGCAATTTTTGCCGGCGATCTGTTTAAGATGTACCAGCGTTTTTGTGAGAAGCAGGGCTGGAAAATGGAAGTGCTCGACCTGACCGAAGGCACTGCCGGTGGCTACAAAGAAATTATTTCCATGGTGAGCGGTACAGATGTGTACGGCCTGCTGAAGTATGAGTCTGGTGTGCACCGCGTACAGCGGGTACCTGCCACCGAAACCCAGGGCCGTGTGCACACCTCGGCTGCAACCGTGGCAGTGCTGCCCGAGGTAGAGGATGTAGAAGTGGAAATTAACATGAACGATGTGCGTAAAGATACCTTCTGCTCCAGCGGACCTGGTGGCCAGTCGGTAAACACCACCTACTCAGCCATACGCCTTACGCACATTCCCAGCGGACTGGTGGTAAGCTGCCAGGATGAAAAATCGCAGATTAAAAACTTCGAGAAAGCCCTGAAGGTACTGCGCAGCCGCCTCTACGAGATGGAGCTGAACAAGCACAATGCTGAAATAAGCGCCCAGCGCAAATCTATGGTGGGCAGCGGCGATCGCTCCGATAAGATCCGTACCTACAACTACCCCCAGAGCCGGGTAACCGATCACCGCATTGGCTACACGGTGCATAACCTGCCAACGGTTATGGAGGGCGAAATTGCAGATTTCATAGAGCAGCTGCGCATTGCCGAGCATGCTGAAAAACTAAAAGAAGGATCGGACAACGATTGAAAGCACGCCAGCTCACATACCTGATTCTCCTGTTAATAAGTGCCTTTGCCTGTATGCCTGAAGAAGAGGTGGTGCAGCGCGAGGCGGTGGGGCTGCAGTTTAGCACCGATACCGTTTTTTTTGATACGCTTTTTACCACCGAACGCAGCGTTACCAAAAGACTGCGGGTATTTAACCCTTCTGATAAAGCTGTTGTGCTGGAGTCTATTGCACTGGCAGCGGGGGCAGCATCTCCCTATACCCTGATAGTAAACGGACGCAGCGGCACAGGTTTTGGCGAACAGCGCCTGCTGGGGGGCGATAGTCTGCTGCTGCTGCTGGAGGCACGCCTGCCAGCCAATGGCGGATCCAAACCCCAGCTGGCATCAGATGCGGTGGTGCTGATCAACCAGGGCCTGCGCCAGGAGGTGCCGGTAGTGGGCTGGGGGCAGAATGCACAGTTTTTGGGCGATCAGGTGCTGGACTGTAATACTGTTTTCAGTAGCAGTCTGCCCTATGTAATTGAAAAATCAGTACTGGTAGATTCTTTGTGTACGCTTACCATTGAAAAAGGAGCAAGGCTTTATTTTAAACCTGGTGCCTTTTTGTATGTAAGGGGTACGCTTATAGCCGAGGGAGATTCCAGCAGCGCAGACCGTATTCTTTTCCGAAACCACCGGCTCGATCTGCAATATGAAAATCAGCCCGGCCAGTGGGGCGGTATTGTTATTTTAGAGGGCAGCACCAACAACTACCTGCGTTATTGCGATATCCGGAATGCAGAGGTAGGGGTGCGGCTGGGCACGCCCGATGATGATGCCGAACCGGACCTGATCCTGGAGAACTGCCGGCTGGAGAACCACCTGCAGGCAGGCATTTTGTGCTATACCTCAGACCTGGTGGCTGTTAATACCCTGGTAGCAAATTGCGTTGGTCCTGCAGTAGCTAACCTGGCAGGCGGGAACTACAGTTACATCCATTGCACCTTTGCCAATTTTTTTACCGGACAACGCGATGCTCCTGCCGCTGTTTTTGCAGATAATGTTGTGCTGGAAAACGACGAACTGCTCGTAGCTGAGCTAAATCTGCGGCTGCAGAATACCATTATCTGGGGTAACCTATCAGGAGCAAATGAGTTACTGATAGATAATAGCGGAGGCGCACAGGCAAGCCTGCAGCTGGAGCATAACCTTATTCGCAGTAATAATACGGCTTATGCCAGCGGGGGCAATATTCTCAATACCGGTACCGGGTTTGTACAGTTTCAGAATATAGGCACTTATAATTTCAGGCCTGATAGCTTGTCGCCGGCAGTAAACGCCGCAAAGCCTTTGGGTATAGAACGTGATCTAAGTGGAGAACTACGCGACAGCCAGCCAGATATTGGCGCCCTTGAGTTTATACCAAAAAAATAGTGACACTGGTTTGATATCCAGATAAGTAATCTTCAATTCACTCATTAAAAATTTTCCGCCGTGGTAGAATTTTTTCAGCAGGAACTGGAATTGCCCGCCTTCAGGAGGGGCTATCATATCATCACCCGCCAGGTTGTGGAGAACTGCTCCTTTTTGCCACAGCTGCAAACGGGTATTCTGCATGTATTCATAAAGCATACCTCTGCCTCTCTTACCATCAACGAAAATGCAGATCCCAGTGTGCGGGAGGATTTTAAAAGCTATTTCGACAGGATTGCACCGGAAAATGCTCCTTACTACACCCACACCCAGGAAGGACCAGACGATATGCCTGCTCATTTAAAAAATGCTATACTGGGCTGTTCACTCTCCATTCCGGTTACGCAGGGGCGGCTTAACCTGGGAGTCTGGCAGGGTATTTATCTTTGCGAACACCGCAACCGGGCCAGCGGCCGCAAACTGGTGCTTACGGCCTGGGGCAGCACCCGCTAAGCGCTTGTCTACAGAAAAGCAGCACTATCTTTATCTATCTCAGCCGCTAAGATTCCAGACTTCTGCAGGCTGTATGCCGGCAACGTAACAAGCCAGGAAGAACCCCGTAAAATAGAATAGAAAAGAATTGAAAAACATTTTTTGTTTTTTTCAATTCTTCATGTATGCAAGTTGCTGATGAATAAGCTATAGGCCTTTCAACAGCAACTTCTACTTTCTCGCTACTCCTCCTGCCAGAAACAGCATTATTTTTTTGCTGTTGGCTATTCCTTTTACTTTTTAAACCAAAACATTTAAACAAATGGCTGAAATCAGAGTAGAACCTAAACGTAAAGCACCAATCTGGCCCTGGATAGTGGGCATTTTAATTCTTTTAGGCCTTATATGGCTGTTGGCAGAAGCCTTTAGTCGCGATGACGATGAATATGAGGATGACAGAATTGAAGATAACAGAACAATGGATGGTGATACTGTAGGAGACCTTTCTACAGACAATGAGGGTGAGACATTAGTGTTGAACCTGATGCAAAACCGTCAGGTGTTAAATAATACCAATGTTGCCTGATCTGGATTAAAATTGGAAGAAAATCAGGAGTACATTTTTATCTGTAAATCAGTGTAGCTGAAATAAGAGCATCCAATGATTTATAGTACTAATATATACAGCTAAAGCAATTTTTTAATAAAAAGAAGATAGTGATGAAAGATTATGATAATGATCGTGTAAACGATCGCACCCATAGTGGTGATAACTATAGAGAAGGTACCGGCACAAACAGCAATTTAATTCGCCTGAAAGATGCAGATGATCTTAAGATCGTGAAGAGCGATTCTGATGTGCGCGGCTGGCCGGTACTGACTTCCGATAATATGGAAGTAGGTAAAGTAGACGAACTGATTGTGGATACAAATGCAATGAAAGTTCGTTACCTGATCGTAGACCTGTACGATGACTATGCAGCCGATAAGATAGACCATTATATGTTGCTGCCAATTGGAGCAGCCCGTCTGCATGAAAAAGATAACACTGTATTGGTAAGCGGCATTAAAACCACTACCATACTAAATTATCCTGTGTACCGCGATACTGATATTACCCGTGATTATGAACATTCTATCAGGAATTTTTTTGACCGTGGGGGTATCATGAATAGTTCTTCAGGTGCCATAGCTGGTACTCCCGGTGCTGTTGCCGGTACCCCTCCCAATACCATGGACAGGCCAACTACCGAGAGAACGGTTATTCGTACCGACAATGACCACATACATGGAAATGTGAATGAGTCGCCCCGCAGTATGGATCGTACAGATAGCTCTGCCACAGGTAGAACCATCGTTCGTACCGACGAAGATCATATTTATGGTCATGCTACTGACAGCGATGCCGTAAAACCAACAGGTAATACGACTACCCATGATGTGCATGGTGCAACCGCTCGCCATGATGTGGAAACATCTCACATGGATAGTGTTGATCGTACCCGTACCGGTACTATCAGTGGAGAAGGCGTAGATCCGCGTCGTGAAAATCTAACTGGTGAAAAAGAATTTGGAACTTCCAACTTTACCACCGGTGCTGATTTCAGACAGCGTACGCAAACCTCCGGCTTAACGCCACGTACCGGCAGCCTTGAAAACAAGGAGATCAATGAAGGACCAAGTGGTACAACCAAAGACGAATGGGATGCCCAGCGTCCACATCATCAGGAAGGCGAGTGGAACGATACCTCTAACCTGAACAGCTCTACCAGTCTCTCCAATGAGCCTAAGCGTGGATCTAACCAGGGTAATATTGAAAACCGCCCTCAGTACCACACAGACCGGGAACGCCTGGCATCACCAGAGCACGTAACCCGTAAGCAGGGAGATCCTTCTACAGACGATTTTTATGATCATGAGCATTTCGATGAAGAAGTGTTCTACGTACGTCGTCGCAGGAAAGATGACAACCAGTAAAATACGTTTTCTCCTTTAAAAGAAAGCTGCTTATGTTCTCATGAGCAGCTTTCTTCTTTGTGGTGGTGGCTTATTAGCGGATATTTCTGGTAAGGCGATAGTAGTCGAAGAGCGTTGTTCTGAACACCCTGCGGTCTGTTGGCTTTTCCATAAAAGGCATTGATGTGGAATTGGTGTGCAGGTAAAACTGCCGGCCCTGCTGTATGCCTTCGTATAGCTGGCTGGCAAATTTCAGCTGTTCCATTTTATTATTGCTCTCCAGTATATACTGGCCCCTTTGCTGCTGCTTGTCCTGCCACTCAACAATGAGCGGCCTTACCTCACCTAATAGTTCATTTGCTTCTAAAACAATATAAGCTTCGTCGTAGCGCCAGTTCACTACCAGTGCCGGGATTAGCAGCGGGTAATCAGCCTCCTGGTTACGGTCCTGATGCCTGAAAATATCCAGCTTTGCTGCTTTCAGGTTTTGATAGTCGTACTCTGTGCGGCGAAGATTCTTAAAAAAAAGCTCTGCATCGTCAGTAGTATGAAATCGAAGGCTTTCCCTGTTTATCTGCTTTTTAGAATCGGTATCGCAGGCAAGCAACAGGAACAATATAAAGGGGAAATAAAGATTTCTCATCAAGAAAATAAACCACTGAAGGCCTTCTTGGTTCCATTTATCAAGTAAACGCCTACCTTGGTTTATAAAAACCGTTAACTTTAAGGCATAATATTTTTAAAACATGAAGACAATCTTAACCTATGTTGCCGGCCTGCTGATGATGGCAAGCCTTAGCTCTTGTGGCTATAACACCATGGTTTCTAAAGAAGAAGCAGTATCTGCCCAGTGGGCACAGGTAGAAAATCAGTACCAGCGCCGGGCCGACCTGGTGCCTAACCTGGTAAATACTGTAAAGGGAGCTGCAGATTTTGAAAGAGGTACCCTCACAGAAGTAATAGAAGCACGTTCAAGAGCAACATCAATTCAGGTGAATGCTGATGAGCTAAATCCGGAGCAGATCCAGCGCTTTCAGGAAGCTCAGGAGCAGTTAAGTGGCGCATTGAGCCGTTTGCTGGTGTCTGTAGAGCGATATCCAGAGCTAAGGGCCAATCAGAACTTTTTAGAACTACAGGCCCAGCTGGAGGGTACGGAAAACCGAATAGCTGTCGAGCGGGGGCGGTTTAATGAACGGGTACAGGACTATAATACCTACGTCAGGAGCTTTCCGCAGAATATTTTTGCCGGCATGTTTGGCTTTGAACGCAAAGGCTTGTTTGAGGGCCGGCCAGGTAGTGATGTGCCGCCAACCGTAGAATTTTAGCACTTATGGCTAAAGATAGCTTAACAGAACAGGAACGGAAAGCAGTAATTGCAGCCATAGAGGATGCAGAACTGGCTACCTCCGGCGAAATACGGGTACACCTGGAAAGCCACTGTAAGGGAGATCACCTGGATCGTGCAGCAGAATTGTTTACCATGCTCAAAATGCATAAGACCGAGCTGCGCAATGGTGTGCTTTTTTACCTTGCCCTGAAAGATCACAAATTTGCGATTTTAGGAGACAAAGGAATCAATGAAAAAGTGCCTGATCATTTCTGGGAAGATATTCGCGATCATATGCAGGGCCTGTTCAGGGAAGGAAAACTGGCGCAGGGTTTATCCGAAGGTATTCGTATGGCCGGCGAGCAGCTTAAGGCGCATTTTCCTTACCAGAAAAACGACCGCAATGAACTGTCCGACGATATATCTTTTGGGCAGTGATAGAGATAAAGAAAATGAGAAGATACCCGATAGTATTGCTGGTGTTGTTGCTCTGCTGCATAACAGCCTATGCGCAGGTGCCAGCCGATCAGCTGCCCCCGCGTCCTAATCCGCCCATGGCGGTGAATGATCTGGCAAACACCATGAGCAGCAGCCAACGGCAGCAGCTGGAGCGTAAGCTCCGGAATTATAATGATACTGCCAGCACTGCCATTGTAGTTGCCACCATTCAGAGCACCGGTGCCTATGAAATTGCAGATTATGCCACCTCCCTGGGCCATGCCTGGGGCGTAGGCCGCAGCGATGTAGACAATGGTTTGCTTATTCTGGTGGCCCTGAAAGACCGGCAGGTATGGATTGCCACCGGATATGGCGTGGAAGGTGCAATACCCGATGCCATTGCCAAACGAGTGGTGGAGCAGATCATTAAACCCCGCTTCAGGCAAAATGATTATTACGGAGGACTGGATGAGGCCACCTCTGCGCTGATGAGCTACGCCGCCGGAGAATACAGCGACCTGGCTACAGGCCCGCAGCGCGAAAGGCGAACGCGGACGCAGGAAGAGGGCAGCCCGATTGGTTTGTTCATGGCACTTTTCTTCCTGATCTTCTTTATTATTCTGCCTATGAGGGCTGCACGCAGGGCACAGCGCAGGCACCTTACCGGCAAGCGGAGCGGTGGTGGCTGTATGGGGCCTTTAGGCATGGCCATCCTGATGGGCTCCATGGGCCGCAGAGGTGGCGGCGGCTTTGGCGGCGGCGGCTTCGGCGGCGGCGGTGGTGGCGGCTTTGGCGGTTTTGGCGGCGGCGGTTTTGGCGGCGGTGGCGCTGGTGGCAGCTGGTAAGGCAAGCTACCGGGCAGAGGGGGTAAACCCAGAATTCTTAAACAATAGCAGTCCTTTCAGGTATATTTTAGCAGCGGTTCTGTACAAAATGCCCGTACAGAAGCGCTGCTATTTTTTTTAATTTAAAATTCTAAGCCATGAAAGCTGCTATTATAAAACGCTACGGCTCTGCCGATTCACTACGTATCCAGGACGTGCCCAGACCTACTCCCACCGATGATGAGGTACTGGTGCGGGTACGAGCCACTTCCATCAACCCGGTAGACTGGAAGATCCGCAAGGGAGGATTAAAACTTTTAACAGGCAGAGATTTTCCGAAGGTGCTGGGTTCTGATTTCAGCGGTGAAATTGTTGAAACCGGCCCTAATGCCAGTGGTTATGAGCCGGGCCAGCTGGTGTATGGCATGAACAATGCTGTTAAAGGAGGTGCCTATGCCGAATACCTGGCTGTAAAAGTAAATAAGCTGGCCCCAAAACCAACAAGTTTAAGCCACGAAGAGGCAGCAGCAGTACCTATGGCTGCCCTTACAGCGCTGCAGGGACTGAAGAAAGGTGGTCTTAGGGCAGGGCTGAAGGTTCTGGTGAATGGTGCTTCCGGGGGTGTAGGCTCTTTTGCCGTGCAGTTAGCACGGGCGTACCATGCCAGTGTAACAGGCGTATGCAGCGGCCGGCATGTGGAAATGGTGCAGAAGCTAGGTGCCGACCGGGTTATCAATTACGAGCAGGAATCGCCCCTGCCAGATACGCCAACCTATGATCTTATTTTTGATGCACATGGAACCATGTCGTTCAGCAAAGCCAGAAAAGCTTTGCGTGAAGGGGGACAGTTTGTATCTACACTGCCTTCTGCAGATAAAGTTTTCTGGGCTTTTGCCTCTAAGGTGGTGGGAAACCAGAGCTCGCACATCATTCATCTAAAAGTCAATCCTACAGACCTAAGCGAAATAAGAACCCTTATTGATGATGGCCAGGTAAAGCCGGTTATTGACAGCGTATATCCGCTGGAGGATATTGACGAGGCACACCGGAAAAGCGAAGAAGGCCACGCCAGTGGTAAAATTATTGTAAGCCTATATGCCGAAGATACCGGCAAAAAATAGCCCCGTTTTTTGCTGGAGCAGGTGTTGTTAAAAGAAATATACCAGCTGTTGATTAATGCACCATCCGGTTTAGGGTGGTGTTTTTTTTGCTTGCTGTGAACCTGACTGTTTTATGAAACCAGATATGCGCAAAGTGGGCAGCTGGTTTACACCTGTCAGGGTTATACGGCCCGGTTTAGAAACCGACAGCTGTGGCCGTTGGTAAATAGAATTACCTTGGAACTATACGTTTCCATTTTACTTTCCAGGATGTTGCTTATCTGCTGTTGCCAGAACTGGCACTATTTTGGATTATGTTGTTACAGCTAAGTTCTTTTGTGTCGGCAACTTAATGTGCCGCTGCTGTTGAATTTGTTGAATCCTTAATCCGGCAATTTTATGAAGATGTATATAACTGTAGTGCTTGCAGGCCTTTTTATTCTCCTGAACTTTGATGCCCGGGCACAATCCAGAGGTGGAGGCAATGAAACGCTGATCATCATCGATGGCCAGCCCGCTACAGAACAGGAACTTCAGGCACTTAGCGATAGTAGCCATTTTGAAATACAGTATCTTTCCCCACAAAAAGCTCAGGCAATCTACGGACCGGCAGGGGCTAAAGGCGCCTTGCTGCTCACAAAGTCGAAGCCATCGGGCCAGAATAAAGCAGGACCGCTGGTGGTGCTCAATGGAAAGCCTGTTCCGGCAGATTCTCTTGAGCATATACCCTTTCAAAAAATAGATGTGCTGCGCGGCAGGCAAGCCATAAACCTATACGGACCGGCAGCAAAGGACGGTGTTTTTATGGTTGAGGCAGCACCTGAAAAAGCACATTTCTGGCTGGAAATTGTAAATAAAAAAGGAAAGCCGGTAAAAGGAGCACAGCTTCTGGATGAAGAAGGTAATGTGCTGGCCATCAGTAATAAGTGTGGAATGGCGCTGCTGGAGAATTTTCCGGTGGGTAGTAACGTTACAATAAAAAGTAAGAGGTACCAGCCGCTACAGCTTGGTATTTCGGACCGAAAACAAAAAATCATTCTTTCAAAGTAAAGCGTTTGGTACATGCATAAATACAATAAGTTTTTCTACCAGCTGTTGGCTTTCGCCCTGATTGTTGGTATTAACGTGTCGTGCGAAAAAGATGAGGCGGTAGCGCCTGTCATTCCTGCTCCTGAAACTGAAGTAACTGATCAGCAGCTCCAAACCAATAACTGGATCTATGGTGTGATGGAGGAGATCTACCTCTGGGAAGACGAATTGCCTGCCGAACCCAATATGCAGCAGGAGCCGGAAGATTTCTATAAAAACCTGCTTTCTTCTAAAGACAGGTTTTCATACATCATTGCTGATTATCAGGAGCTTATGAAGAGCCTGAACGGTGTTAGCCGGGAAGCGGGATATGAGTTTATGCTCAGCAGATCTGGCGACGATGGTGTGGTGGCTGTGATCCTGTATGTTAAGAATAATTCTCCAGCCCGGGAGGCCGGCCTGAAAAGGGGCGATGTGATTACCAGCATCAATGGCCAGACGCTTAATATGTCTAACTACCAGAGCGTGATAGCAAAGGTAGCGGAAAACCACACTGTTGACTTACGTCGTTTCAATGAGGCAAAAAATGACTATGATACCCAGACTGGTGTAGCGCTGACAGCAGTGGAGTTGTCCGAAAATCCTAATTACCTGGATACGGTATATGTAGCACCCAATGGTAAGAGCGTAGGCTACTTTGTGTATAATTTCTTTTCTCCGGGTGTAGGTAATACCAATGAGTACGACAGGGAAATGGATAACATTATTGCTGATTTCAAAAGTAAGGGTGTAAATGAGCTTATCCTGGATCTGCGTTATAATAGCGGGGGTTCAGTATCTTCGGCAGCTAACCTGGCAAGCCTGGTAGGTCAGAATGTAAATAACACCAAAGTTTTTTACGAGAACCGCTGGAACAAGCTGTATCAGGACTATATCAGCAGCAGAGCTGATGGTGACGATATTCTAAGGGGCAAGTTCAGTAACAAAGGGGAAGCAATTGGCAATAACTTAGCCTCTGGTACTATTTATGTTTTGGTTGGCTCAAGGTCCGCTTCGGCCAGCGAGCTAATTATTAATGGTCTGAAGCCCTATATGGATGTAGTGGTGATTGGCGAGAAAACGGTGGGCAAAAATGTTGGTTCTGTTCCTATTGAGGATAAGGAGAATCCTGACAACCACTATGGTCTGCTGCCAATTGTGTTTCAGATCTACAACAGCCAGGGACAATCCGATTATGCCAACGGCTTTACCCCTGATGCCGGTAACGAGATTTCGGAATTTAGCCTGTTCCCCTTCCGGCAGCTTGGTGATATCAATGAGCCGCTGCTTGCCAGGGCCATGGAGCTGATCAGTGGCGAGGGTGCCAGAATATCTACCAAAGCTGCGCGTGAGGTAGAACCGCTTATCCCGATCATGTCATCAATCGATAAAAAAACAAGGAGTAACCGCCTGATCTTCGATAAAGCACCACAGCTCTAAGAGAGTCACGCTTCAGGCGGTCTATATTATATAAGAAAAAAGCAGGAGTTAATCCTGCTTTTTTTTGCCTGCTGGAATCCCCGGACTAAAGAACAGGGTGGCGGTGAAAGGCCCTGGCAGGATCGAACAGATAACGGTAAGTAACCAGCAGCCGGCTCTGCTCCGCACCCAGGTTCCTGGATATGTTCAGCATTTTGGGATTAAAATCGCCCTGCCACTGCAGCTCTACATGCTTATACTTTGTGGAGGATTTAATTACCTTTTCTGCTTCCACAATCATAAAATAATCTACGCCCGTTCCCTGGAACTCAGGTACAATTCCATAGGCCAGGCCTACAAATTTGGTACAGAAGCCTGCCTGTTTCATGATCAGAAATTTAAGCCGGGCCAACAGGTTAAATTTACCATCCAGGTGTTTTACAATCCCATTTATATCGGGAATATTGAGCCACATGGCCACCGGCTCTTCGCGGTGGTAAGCAAACCAGACCAGTTTCTCATCCATAATGGGTTTCATGGATGAGAAAAGCTTGTAAGCCTGTGCGGGGCTCATATTCTTATTGCCTTCGTGTTTAGACCAGGCCTTGTTATATACTGTGCAGAAATCTTCAGAGAACTTCTTAAGCTGAGATTTTTTTACATGTTCGGCTCTGAAATCGGGATTAGACGCAAAACTTTTATGGGCATGGTAGAATTTTTCCTGCAGCTGTACCGACTGGCTGGCAACAGGCAGGCTCCAGCACACCTGGTTGTAGAAGTTGCGAAAGCCATAATCCTCAAACAAGCGCTGGTAGTAAGGCGGATTGTAGTTCATGGTGTACAATGGGGGCTGAAAGCCCGATACAAGAAGGCCCCACCATCTGTCGCGTTCACCAAAGTTTATGGGGCCATCCATTGCCTCCATACCTCTTTGCTGCAGCCATTGGGCGGCTGTATCGAACAGCTGGTTTGCGGCTTCCTGCTGATCAATGCAATCAAAAAAGCCAATACCTCCCACCTGCATACCATCGCCCTTATTCCTGTATCGCTTGTTTACAAAGGCAGCAACACGCCCTATGGCTTCGCCACCTTCGTCGTAGAGCAGCCAGCGAATGGCTTCGCCATGCCTGAAGTACTTGTTTTTGGCGGGATCATATATGCTGGTAATATCTTTATCCAGCGGTCTAATCCAGCTTGGATTATGCTTGTTGCGGTTTATATGCACCTGCAGGAATTCCTTCTCCTGATGCTTATCCGTTACCTCCACCACTACCCTTTTAGGGTATGCTGTTTTTTTGATTTGGATAGCCTGCATGGTATTAAAATAATATGCCTACTAATATATTCGGGGCCTGCACACACCAGAAAAAAATCCGCTGATCCGGTAAAATATAGCGGATTAAAGCCGGTGCATAGGGTTATGCAGAGGCTGGTTAAACCAGCAGTCAAAATGTATCAGGGCACAAAGGTCGGCAAAATTCTAATAAAATTTCACAAGAAGTTGCCTTAAATACCGGGCATGAGTTATTGCTGTTTCTTTCCTATAACAGCCACACAATTAGGGATTGTGAAAAAGCGGATAAGCTTGTGGTGCTGCAGTCCGGCATCTTTTTGCCAGCGTTTCATTTCCTTGACTGTGTAGGTGCCTGCCGTGCTGCTTAGGGCAAAGAACAGATCACTGCTGCTGCCAATCAGGTCTGAGTCTGTTTTTGGTTCAGGCCTTACAAAGTCCATCAGTACATAATAACCGCCGGGTTTTAATGCATGAGCTATCTTTTCTGCAATAAGCATATTTTGTGAAGTGCTGAAGTGGTGGCTAAGGCTCGACATCAGGATCAGGTCATACTGCTGCGCCGGAAGTTCATCTTCCAGAATATTGCCTGCTTTGTGCTGTACCTGATCGCCCATGCCCTCCTGCTCCAGAATTGGGCGAGCCCAGCGAATGGCTTCGGGTAAATCCATAATAGTGGCCTGCAGGCTTTTTTGCTTGCGGCAGAGTGCTACCGCGTGCAGGCCATGCGAGCCGCCAATGTCCAGCATCTGGCTGGCTCCCTTGGGTACAGGTACCCGTTTGCCCACCTCCCGGCTTTGCGCCCGGGCGGCAGAGGCCATAGCATCCTGGTAGTAGCCCCATTCATCTTCTTTTAGAATGGTATGAAAGCCAAGCCCCTTACCGGTTTTTAAGAAATCGCCCAGGTGATTCATCCACTGCCAGCATACCCTGTTATCCAGCACCATCATGGCCGCCACAGAATCGGGGCTGCTGCGGAGCATCCATTTACGGGAAAGCTTGGTAAGTTCCCATTGCTGGCTTTTGTACGCTACATAGCCGGAAGAGGCCAGCACATTCATAAGGCTTTGCAGGGCCATTTCATGCAGTTTCAGTTGTTTGGCCAGCTGTTTAATGGGAAGGGGGTTAGCTTCCAGTGCCTCAAAAATACCGGCATCTGTTGCCTCCAGTATGACTTTTGAAAGAATAAAAGCAATATGGCTATGGCCTAAAGGGGTAGGGACCATGCCGGATTTTAAGGCCAGCCACTCAAGGGGATTCTGTGCAATGGCATCTAATTTCATAAAAGAGAGATAGGGTACGGTTAGGTAACAAAATTGTAGGCTCCCGGTTGTGGAAAAGTGACTGCTATTGCAGAACTTGTATGCCATGAACACCAAAACCAAAGCTGCAGTTGCTCTTGTGGCGCACGACAACAAGAAGAAAGACCTGGTAGAATGGTGCCAGCATAATAAAGAGCTGCTGGAGGAATATCGCCTGTTAGCCACAGGTACTACCGGAAAGCTTATCAATGAAGAAACTGGTCTGGAGGTTAAGCTTTTAAAAAGCGGCCCCCTGGGAGGCGATCTGCAGATTGGCGCAATGATTGCCGAAGGGGAGGTGGATTATCTGATTTTTCTGTGGGATCCGCTGGAAGCACAGCCACACGATCCGGACATAAAGGCGCTGTTGCGCATAGCAGCTGTCTGGAATATTCCTGTTGCCTGCAACCGGGCCACAGCCGACTATATTTTTACATCGCGCCTGCTGAACGAAGTCTACAACCGCCAGCATCCTAACTACTCGGCCCACCTTAACAGAAATATAGGTTCCGGGGAATAGGCTAAAACTCCTGCTGCCTTATACGGGTTATGGAGGCATGAAAGTACACCTACCTTCTTTTCTGCTGCTGATGGTTTTTGCTGTTTCAGCGGGCAGCTGTAATCAAGAGCGTGCTGCCGAAGAGGATACCAGCACCATTGTTATTACCAGACCTCAGGTGGATACTGCTATTGTAGATACCCTTACACGAGTACCTGATGATGGCGTAGCTGTGGAAACCCCTGCGCCTGCCATAGGTGAAAACAGAGAAGCACCTGTTAACCGGCCACAAACCCAGCCACAGCAACAGGTAAAAAAGCCACAGCCTGCCAACAGAGCACCCGCGACCGGCAATACGCAAACGGGAACAACAGAGGCGCCTGCCGCAGGATCGCCTGCCACAGGGACGCCTGCCGCAGACGGAGTATTGCGGGAAGGCAGTTACCGTTTGGTGAGCGTACAGGAAGAAGCGCTTCCGCTGGTGCTGGATATGACAACTGATTGTGACTCCAAACTGATGAGGGCGGAGCTGCAGCTGCAGAATGGTAGCTTCCGGTTCAGGGGCCTTCTGGCAGAGGAATGCAGCGGGCAGATCAGAAAACAGGAAGAACATACAGCAGGTGGCAGTTACAGGCTGGAGGGCAAACGCATTTTTTTGAATGTACAGTCGGGAGAAATTTTGGGCGATGCTGAAGGGGTGGTAGAAGGGACTACCATCAGGTTACAACAGATCAGCAACGACGACGAAATTCAGGAGGTTGACTGGGTGTTCCGGTTGTAGTCTGCTTAAAAATTCAAAAAGCCTTTTCCTATCAGGAAAAGGCTTTTTAGTTAAAGTTGGAAAGATGAAATTTTAATGTTGCAGGCCTTATTCTTTGATGAACTTCTGAACATAACTTGTTCCGCTTTCACCCAAAGAGCGCAGGGTGTAAATACCTGAAGGCAGGGCAGACACATCAATGCTTACCGGCTGGCTCTCTTTTAAGGTACCTTTCCATACCTGCTTTCCTGTAATACTGTACAGCGTGGCAGTGGCATGCTTCTCACCGTTTAGCTCCAGGTTCAGCACATCTATACCAGGATTGGGGTGAAGGTTAATGCCTGAAGCCAGATCAGCCTGCCAGCCAATTACGGGCTGTTCGGCAGTACGAAGGTCTGACAGGCGGGTGCTACCGCAGCTGCCTTCAAATATTTTCACATTTCTGAAGTAAGAGGTTTGATTGCCATAACGGTCATCATCGCCCACAAATACTAATTTAGTAAAGCTGCCCGTAAAGAAAGAGCCTACGGGAATGGTGTATTTCTTCCAGTCAGTTCCGCTGTAGTTATTGTAATTGGCAATACCCAGGTTTTGGCTGCCATAAACCTTAAAAGTAGTTTCAGGAGAAATCCTTTCGTCATTATCGAAGGAAATACCCTGTACTTCTCCCCTTCGGGTACTGCGGTATTCAAACTCCAGTACCGTATTGGCAGTAACTGTGTAGCTGAGGGGAATCTGTTTCCAGGTGTTGCCGCTTACAAATAAGCTAGCGCCACTTTCCTGCACCTGGTAAGTGCCGCCACCTTCCTGATCAGCAAAGCTGCTGATGCTGTAGTCATTGAAGTTAAGGACTGCACAGCTTTGGATGTTGCTGCTGCCAAGGCAAATATTTTTGGTTTCTGTTGTGCCAAAACTTCCGTTGCTGCTGGCCAGCACTTTTCCTCCGGCACCGGTAAGGCTGTAATTGCCATTTCCATGCGAGCAGCAAATGCCATCGCCGTAAGAGTCGGTAATAACAAAGTCGTAGCAGCCATCTGGCAGGCAGAAAGTTTCATTAATGGTGGCACCTGCAGTATTATAAGGCCCGCCTGAGGCTACAATAGAGCCATTGCTGCTGCTTAGTTGCCAGCTGGTTTCGGTGGGGAAGTTATCGAGCAGCAGCTTTAATTTTACCTCATTGGTACTGCAGCTGGCAGGGGGCGTGGTAGTGCCTCCGCCTCCAAGTCCGGGTGAGTTTAACAGGCTGGCCCGTATGCCGCCATTGCCAAACAAGGCCTGCATGCGGGCTTTCTGGCCGGCGGTAAACAGGTTCATGCAGGCATCGTCAGAATAGTCCATGTAGTTTTGTACCATGTCTTTGGTACCGCAGCTTACATGGCTACGGGCGCAGCCGTAATTTGGAGCATCTGAAACAGGGGTATCGCTAACGTTGTCGTCAACACCGCAGCCACCATCGCCCCAGATGTGGTTCAGGTTTAGCCAGTGGCCCACTTCGTGCGTTGCGGTACGACCCTTGTTAAAAGGAGCCGTTGCCGTGCCGGTGGTGCCAAAATATTTATAGCTGATCACTACTCCATCGGTGTTGGCCGGACCGGCGCCCGGAAACTGGGCATATCCCAGGGTATTGCCACTGAGGTTGCATACCCAGATGTTCAGATAGCTATCGGCGGGCCAGGCATTTCTGCCCCCTTTGTTTGAGAATTTTACTGCATCGTTGGTGCTAAAGCTGCTTACACTGGTAGAGGTGCGCGTAATACCTTTGGTGGAGGTGCCCATGTAGTTTACCGTTGCCAGTTTAAACTCTATCTCTACATCGGCTGCCTGGCTCCATGTGTTGTCGGCATCGGCATTGGCTCTGCGGAAATCTTCATTAAGCACTGCTATCTGGCTTTTGATTTGTGCATCGCTGATGTTTTGGGTACTGTTATTGTACACCACATGCACCACTACCGGAATGGTAATAATGCCTGTTGCCAACTGAGCTCCCTGCTGTTTCTGTATAAATCTGGAGGTATGCTCTTCTATGGCTTTTATTGCCTCTGCTCTCTCCGGATGCAGGCTTAATTGTTGCTCCAGTACTTCTACGGCGGAGCAATTACGCTGCAGGAGCGGTTTGTTTTGCTGGCCATGTGCGGCTGACAGAAACAATAAATTCAAGGCTAGTATAAGTGCAAATGGCAGCTTAAAGGAGCAGCTAGCGGGTAGATGTTTTGTCATACGTATTGGATAATTGGTAATCCGTTGATTTATAGCGGTGCAGTTGCTGATTATTTGCTTAACAGCCTAATAGTCAGGGTGTAGGTTAACAAAAATGTTATTTTGTAACTATGAAGTTGTAAAAAAATAGCTACAACTGAAAATAGTATTATAATTTTTATCAGGATATAAATAAAAGAATATCAGTGGCTTAACATTAAACGTTCTGGAAAGGCTAAATCCCGAATGCGCTCCTCCTCCTCTGCTGCCAGAGCTGCAGATTATACTACTTTTTACCGCTAAGGTTTCCCCTGCGTAATCATTTTTCCTTTTATCACTCGATTTTACCATTCATCATAATCAGCATATTTCTGTGCAACCATTGCAGGCTTAGTAACATCTAACTGGCAAATGCCCAAAAAATACTAATCACAAAAAAAGAACATTCATCACTGCTATTAACCGCCTACACAAAGTACCTTGTTATGCCTAATACCTTGTTATACTTTGCGTATACTTTTTAGCCCAACCCCATTAGCCATGAGACCAAGACATTTACTCATCCTAGCTTTCTTAGCTGCCAGTACAGTAACTGCATTTGCACAATCTACTTTAAAAGGTAAGGTTGTAGACGAAAAGAACAAGCCGCTGGAGTTTGCCACTGTTATGCTGCTGAATGTAGCAGATTCTGCCCTGGTAAAAGGAGCGATCAGCGATTCTGCCGGGCACTATTCGCTGCCACAAATAAAAGAAGGCCGTTACCTGGTGGCTGCCAATATGATGGGCTATGAAAAAGCATGGGCAGGACCTGTAACAGTTGCTGCAGGCGGAACCCAGACTGTGCCCCAGCTGCGCCTGCAGGAAATGGTAGAGCAAATGAAAGCTGTAACGGTAGTAGGCCAGAAGCCCATGGTGGAGCAGCATGCCGACCGCATGGTGATCAATGTGGAAGGCAGCATTTTAGCCACAGGAGGCAATGCCCTGGAAGTGCTCGAGAAATCGCCGGGTGTGGCTGTAGACCAGGATGGCAACATCAGCCTCAATGGCAAGCAGGGTGTTATGGTGATGATAGATGGCAAACGCACCTACCTCTCCAGCGCCGATATTGCCAATATGCTGCGGAACATGACCAGCGATGCACTGGAGCAGGTAGAGATTATTACAAATCCATCGGCCAAGTACGATGCTGCCGGTAACTCGGGCATCATCAACATAAAAACCAAAAAGGGAAAGAACAACGGCACCAACGGAAGCCTTACCCTTGGCGGAGGCCATGGCCGATTTGAGCGGGCCAATTCAGGCCTTACCCTTAACCACCGCCAGGGTATTGTCAATGCTTTTGGTAGCTATAACTATGGATTGAACCGCGGCTTTCAGGATTTATCGATCTACCGTACAGCGGTAGATGAGAACGGCCTAAACACTTTTGACCAGAACAACTATATGCCTAACCATTGGAGAGGGCATAACTACAAGGCAGGTGTGGATATCTTTCTGAACAAGAAAAATACCCTGGGCGTGATGCTGAATGGCAGCTTTGGCATCTGGGGTTCCAATTCAGATAATCAGGCACTGCACAGCATAGCGGGTTCAGGACCGGAAAGAATGATTACTACCCTGGGGGATATCGATGAGCGTTACAGCAATAACACCATTAACCTGAACTACCAGCGCACTTTTGACAAGCCCGGCCAGGAATTAACATTCGACCTTGACTACTCCCGCTACAAAGGCCGTAATGATAACTTCTTTGATAACCGCTTCCGTTATTTTGACCAAAGACCCGACAGCGTGTTTTTACTGCGCAGCGCATCACCATCTGATATTGATATATGGGTGGCAAAGCTGGACTACGTGCTGCCAATTGGTAAGAGCAAAATAGAAGCAGGTGCCAAATCCAGCTATGTATACTCTGATAACGACGCACGCATTGAAAAACAGGAAAACGAATCAAACTGGGTGATGTGGGATAAATTCACGAATGATTTCCTATATCAGGAGAACATAAATGCAGCCTATGCAAACTGGAGCGGTGCCTTTGGTAAAACTACCGTGATGGCAGGCTTGCGGGCAGAACATACCTGGTACCAGGGCGAATCGGTGAAGAATGACAGCACTGCCAAAAACGAGTATCTGTCGCTGTTCCCCAGCCTTTTTGTGCAGCGCCCGCTGAATGAAAAGAACACCCTGGGCTTTTCTTACAGCCGCCGGGTTGACCGGCCTTCTTACCAGGACCTGAACCCCTTCTATTACCTGCTGGATGTAACCACTTATGGCAAGGGTAACCCCCTGTTGCAGCCTCAGTTTACACACCAGATGCAGCTAAGCCATACCTTTAACCAGGCAATTGTAACCAACCTCTCTTACAGCGTAACCGACGGACCCATGACTGAAATACTGGAGACCGAAGGCCTGGATGCTTTCCAGACCAAAAGAAACCTGGGAACCCTGAAGAACTGGAGCTTAAATATGTCGATACCTGTGCCGGTAGCCAAGTGGTGGAATATTCAGAACAACCTGAGCGCCTACCATAACAAGTATGAAGGCCAGTACCTGGAGCAGGATCTTGATATTGAGCAGTTCACGGCCAGCCTTTATATGATGAACAACATCAAGCTGCCCCATAATTTTGCCGCAGAGTTCTCCGGATTTTACAGAACACCACAGGTATGGGGTATTGTTAAAATTCAAAGCCAGTACATGGTGAATGCCGGTATAAAATATAGCTTCTGGGATAATGATGCCAGCTTAAAGCTGGGTGTGAATGACATATTCCGGACCATGAAATTTGCCGGAGAGACCATCTTTGGAGAGAACACGATCAGGCTGGATAACCGCTGGGATAACCGCCGGGTAAATCTGACCTTTAATTACCGCTTTGGTAATAAGGAGGTGAAGCCGGTTGGCCGCAAAAGAGGCGCTTCCTCCGATGAGCAGGACCGTATCAAAAGCAGTGGCAGTTAACAATATTGGTTAAAGTTGGAAAGTTGGAAAAGGAGTCCCTGTGTCGGGGGCTCTTTTTTTCATCTGCTATTTCTGTTTAGGTGCTGCCGGGTTGGAGTACCGTTATGTTGAGGATAGTAATAATACGTAAGCTCTTACATAATATGTTAAAGTATGTTAAAAAAGCCGCTTAGGTAACTATCATATGGAGTAAATACCGACATTATCACTTTATTTAACCGTTCCTCAAAATTAGTTAGTGCTTACGTGTAATGATTTATAAGTTTGAGCGTCTATAAAAGTAGTAAAAACCAGATAACTGTCGTTCATCCCTGAAAACTACCGTTTATTACAAAGTACCTTGTATAACCATTTAGCTGTTCCGAATTTAGCATCTATATTCCACGCCAGCTACCAATGCATATGAAGATCAAACCTATACCACTTTTCTGCCTCCTGCTGTGTGCAGCAACGGCCGCCACTGCCCAGACTACCTTGAAAGGTAAAATTGTTGATGATGCCAACAAGCCTTTAGAGTTTGCTACTGTACTTATCTTAGATGCTGCCGATTCTGCAATGGTGAAAGGTGCGATTAGTGATGCAGAAGGTAACTATGTATTTCCGCAGATAAAGGATGGGCGGTACCTGTTATCGGCCACCATGATGGGTTATGCAAAAGGATGGGCAGGACCGGTTACAGTGAGCGGTAACAGTACGCCAAGCCTGCCCAGGCTGCAGCTAAGGGAAAATGTTGAGCAGCTGAATGCGGTAACAGTGGTTGGCCAGAAGCCAATGATTGAGCAGCAGGCCGACCGCACCGTGCTAAATGTAGAAGGCAGTATACTGGCTAGTGGCGGTAATGCCCTGGAGGTGTTGGAAAGAGCCCCCGGTGTAATTGTAGACAAGGATGATAATATTAACCTGAACGGTAAAAACGGGGTAATTGTCATGATTGATGGCCGCAGAACCCGTATGTCGGGCACTGAGGTGGCCAACCTGCTGCGCAATATGCCCAGCGATGCCATACAAAAGGTTGATATTATTACCAACCCCTCTGCTAAATACGATGCAGATGGTAACTCAGGCATTATTGATATACGCACAAAAAAAGGCAAAAGTGACGGTTTTAACGGCACTATCAATGCAGGTACCGGTTATGGCCGCTACGAAAAAGCCAACGGAGGTATCAACCTCAACTACCGCAAGGGCAGCTATAACTGGTTTGGTAACTACAACTATAACTACGGACGCCGTTTCAGCGAGACTTTTCTGGATCGTAAAGTAGAATATAACAACCAGCAGATCCTGTTTGATCAGAATAACTTCCGTCCCTTTACCTCACATAACCAAAGCTTTAAAGCAGGGGTAGATTATGCACTGAACGACAAGAACACCTTTGGTGTATCGGCAACAGGTTTTGTAAACTCCTGGAATTTAAGCCTGAACAACAACACGTACCAGTATACTGCAGCCAATAATCAGCTGATAGAAGAATTGCTTACCCGGGGTACTGTAGACAATGGCATGAGCAACTATTCTTTTAACGCCAACTACCTCAGAACTTTTGGAAAGCCCGGGCATGAGCTTTCTGCAGATGTGGAGTACACCCTCTTTAACGGAGAGAAAACTGATAACATCACCAACAGCTCTTTTTATGCAGATCCAGAACAGAATACCCGGGAAGTTATTACAAGTATTACCCCCTCTGATATTGATATAATAGTAGGTAAGCTTGACTATACGCTGCCCCTGGAAAAAGGCAAAATAGAGCTGGGAGCAAAAACCAGCTTTGTAACCACTGATAATGATGTACAGTTTTTCAATGTGTTCGGCGAAGTTAAAGAAGTAGATGTTACCAGAACGAACCATTACCTCTACGAGGAACGCATCAATGCTGCTTATGCAAACTGGAGCCGTCAGTTTGGCAAATTAAGTGTGCAAACAGGCTTACGGGCAGAGCATACCTGGTACGAAGGCAATTCCATTACCCGGCAGGAAGTTCGTACGCGTGATTACCTGGAGTTTTTTCCAAGTGCCTTTTTGCAGTACACACTTAGCGAAAATCACCAGCTTGGTTTATCGTACAGCCGCCGTATCGACAGGCCCTCTTACCAGATGCTGAACCCATTTGTGTACCTGCTGGATAAGTACACTTACTTCCAGGGCAATCCGGATCTGCAGCCACAATTTACCAACCAGCTGCAGGCCAACTATACATTTAAAAAAATGTACAGCATGAATGTTGGCTACAGCCATACCTCTGAAGTTTATACGCAGGTACCGGAGCTAAACGAGGAGGATGAGCGCTATAGCTACTCAACCATGAAAAACCTGGCCGATCTTTACAACATGAGTGTGAACATCAGTGCGCCTGTTGATTTTACAAAATGGTGGAGCGCCCAAAACAGCTTTAGCCTGTACCACAACCGCTACAAAGGCCCGCTGATGGGCGAGCAGCTGGACACTGAAATGCTCTCCTATAACCTCAACATCATGAACCGCTTTAAGCTGCCCCGCGATTTCTCTGCAGAGCTAACCGGTTTTTATAACTCCCCGCAGGTATATGGTGCTATGCGCTCTAAAGAAATGTGGGCAATTAACGCAGGTGTTCAGTATACCTTCATGAACAAAGCTGCCACACTAAAGCTTAACGTAAACGATATTTTCAAAACCATGCGCTGGCAGGGTACCCAGAACTTTGGTGGTATGGATATGACCATTCGTAACCAGTGGGAGAGCCGCCAGGCCCGCCTGACCTTTACCTACAATTTTGGTAACAAGGATGTGAAGCCCATACGCCGCCGCAAGAGCGCCGGAGAGGAAGAACAGCGCCGCCTGGACTCCGGAAACCAGAATTAAGCGCAGGTTTAAACCGCTTTAAAGATCTTTTTTTGATTAGTGTTAGAAAAAAAGGCCTCCCGTCTGGGAGGCCCTTTTTTATTATTGCTATTTCAGGTTCAGGCAGTGAAACACTGATCAACAAGGCTGCTTACTTCCTCTACCACCAGTGGTTTTTGCAAATAGGCAGTAAAGCCAAATTGCTGAGCCTGCGAAATATCTTTATGATTATCGGAACTGGTAAGTACTGCTACCTTTACCCGTTCATGCAGTTGCCGGGCTTCCAGTTCTTCCATAAACTCAAAGCCATCCATAACAGGCATGTTAAGGTCCAGCAATATTAAAATACAGCCTGCTTCTGTGGAGGTTTCATCCCTATCCTGCTGCAGAAAATTTAAGGCTTGTTTACCATCGGTAACAGTGATGATGTTCTGGCAAATTCCTTTTTCCCTAATCAGCTCCTCGGTTACATAGTTGCTGATAGGGTCGTCGTCTACCAGCAGAATCTTTTTTAGCTTAGCTTTCATTAACTGTCTGGTCTAACAAATACAGATTAAAGACAGAACCCTGTTCTACTTCGCTTTCTACCTCAATTTTACCGCCGCTGTTTTCAATAATACGCTTCACAATATAAAGACCCATGCCCGAACCTTCAATATCTTTGTGCAGGCGTTTAAAGAGCGAGAAAATCTTATCCTGCTGTTTCAGGGGAATTCCCAGGCCGTTATCAGAAACCCTCAGCAGTACATAATCGCCAATGCGGCGGGTGCTGATGTGCACCTTCGGCGCACGATCGGGATGTTTATATTTTATGGCATTGGTAATGAGGTTGTGCAGCACGCTCCTCATGTTTTTGCGGTTGTAGCTGAGCTTTTCAACTCCCAGATTAATGTGCAGCTGTGTGCCAGTTTCCTGCATCAGGTTACTGATGTCGGCCTGAATATCCTGCAGCAGGGGTTCGAAATGTACCACTTCGGCTACTTCCTCTTCCAGCTCCTTTTGCATGTGGGCAATATCGGTCAGGTCTTTAATGGTTTTCTTAAACCTGTTTACCGATTTATAGATCATGTCCAGCAGGTTTTGCTCCCGCTCAGAAAGGCTGGCCTTGATCTTGGCATCCAGCAGCGTAAGCAGGCCTTCCAGGTTGGCGATAGGCGCTTTCAGATCGTGAGAGGCGGTGTAGATAAAGTTATCCAGATCGGCGTTGATGCGCGTAAGCTGATGGTTTTTCCGGCTTAGCTCCGAGGTGCGGGAAGCGACCTGCTCTTCCAGCTTGTTGTTTATCTCGCGTAAGCGGGATTCGTTTTCCAGAATAAGCTGCTCTGCCTTCTTGCGTTCTGTAATATCGCGGGTAATGCCTATAATTTGTGTTGCCTGCCCTTTTTCATTGCGTTTAAAAACATTGTAACGACCCGTTACCCACAGGTAATCTCCATTTTTGTTTTTGCCGCGGTATTCAATCTCGCGGGCCTGCATGCCGGTATAGGAACGTAAGCTTTCTATGAAAGCAAAGAAGCGTGGTAGATCTTCGGGGTGCAGCAGGCTGTAAACCCAGTTGCTGCCTTTGGTTTTGCGCAGCTCCTCTACTTCTTCAGGCGTATAACCAAGCACTTCGTACAATTCACGGTTACCATAAATGTTGACCCGTTTTTCAAGATCAAAAACAGTAATAACATCCGGTGTGGTATCGGTTACGGTTCGTATAAAATGCTGTTCTTCCTGTATTTTCAATTCGGCAAGCTTACGGGAGGTAATGTCCATGCCGGTTCCGCTAAGCTTATAGGGCCTGCCATCGGCTCCTATACTTGCCCTGCCCTGGCCCAGCACCCAGCACATCTGGCCATCGCGGCGGCAAATGCGGTGTTCAATAGCAAATGGCATATGATCCTCAAAGCAGTTGGCAATGGTGGTAGCCACTATTTCGCGGTCATCGGGGTGAATGAGTTCCAGGTAAGTATTATAAGTAAGGTCGAGCTCATCTTCGCCAATGCCGTAAATATGGCGCATTTCTTTAGACCAGAACACCAGATTACGGTTAATATCATACTCCCAGTTGCCCAGGTGGGCAATTGCCTGTGCTTCTTCCAGCTGTTCTACGGCAGTTCTGAGTATTTCCTGGGTTTCCTCCAGCTGGGCAAGGCTTTCCTGAAGCTCCTCATTGGAGGCCTGCAGTTCTTCCTGATGTTCCTTTAGCCTTTCTTCCTGTTCTACAGTTGCTGTAACATCATGTATTATACTAAGGGCGCCATTGATATTGCCATTTTTATCATGAAGCGGCATCAGAACAGCATCGTACCAGCCCGGGCGGTTCACATAGGGCTGCCGGATTAGCTGAGCCCGTTCTCCTTTCAGGGCCTGCTTCAGGGATTTGATGTAAACTGAATTTTTCAGTTTCGGAAATGCCTCAACTATATCAGTGCCTAAAACACTTTTTCTGGTGGCGCCAAACATTTTTTCAGAACTGATATTCCATTCAGTTAACTTCAGTTCCGGATCAAAAGCCATGATGGCATCTTCGCTGCTGCTCACCAGCGAAGACAGGAAATCATTATGGTTGCGAAGCTCTTCCTTCTGTATGCTCACATAGGTATCAAAAGCATGGCGCTTCAGCTCAATATGAAACGCTTCCATCTCCTGCATAATGCTAACGATCTGGTGGCAGTCGCTGGTGAAGTCGGGTAAAAACTTCAGGAAGAGTTGTTTTCTGATGCTATATCCTATTACCAGGTCCACACCCTGAACACCTTCTTTTGGTATACCAGGCAGCTCATTGTTTTTCCAGTGAATGAGGGAAACGAGCGCTTTGGTAAGCGCAGCATCCTGCTCTACATCTGTAAAGAACTCCTGAAGCGATTGCCGAACGATAAGGAGTAGCTCTTCCTCTGATAAATGATCAAAAAATGCCAGCAGGGGCAATTGATGCTCCCTCATCATCCTTAGATTTTCTTTAGTTACTTCCTCCAGCCGTTCGTTCAGAAGGTAGTTGGTAAACTTTTTAGCCTCTTTGAAATAAAACAGGCTTTTTGAATTATTCTCTTGCACCACTAAAGACATATTTTTAGGAGAGAATTGTTGAGACAGGTATTGTATGAATTACTATAGCTTAACTAAAATAGTTCATGCATAGATTCACTCTGTTGTAAAAATAAAGAAATTAATTTAGTAGGCAGTATACACGTGCCAAACGCCGTGTTTTTACACCGGAACCATCCATTAAAATCAACCTATGGGCCTGGCAGTCAGAAAGTTTCAGCTTCTTTTTTTTAATTCAGCTGAAGCTTTTGCCAGATAACGGGGGGCTGTTTTAGATAGATATAGTAATTCCCCCAGTGGGGTAAGGCTAAAAAAGCCAGCCCCAAAGGCTGGCTTTATATTTTTTTGCAACAGATTATTATACCCCGGGCTTGCCTCTCTGGGCGGCTACCAGCTGCTGATTAAGTTCTTCAACTGCGTTACGTTCGGTTTGCAGTTCGCGCATCAGCTTGGTTTCACGTTCGCGGGAGCGGTTCTTAAAGTCCTGAAACTCCTGCTCCAGCATTTCAAATTCACTGCGTTTGCGAACAGCAAAGCGTTTGCTGTTGCGATGGTTATAGAGTACCACAGCCAGTATCAGTAATAAAAGACCAATCACCACCCAGTTAAAGGTAACATAAGCCTCTTTCTGGATATTCATGCCCAGCACCTGTATTGTAGCATTTTCAGCTTCGCTCTCTTCTAACTCCTGGTTGCGTTCATTAATTTCCTGGGATAACCGCTTAATCTCCAGCTGCTGATCCTGAATTTGCTGTCTGGATTCCAGCATTTGCCTTTGTCTGGCAGCAATGGTATCCTGTACATTTTTCCAAAACTCATCCAGGTTCCTTTCTCTCACCACTTTGTACTCCTGGTAATTATTGGCTCCTTCCTTCATGTTCTGGAATTGCCTGGACAAACTGCTGTTCGTGCCGTCTTGTGCCTGTAGGGAGTAGCCCATGCTTAACAGCATACACAGGCAAAGAAAATGTTTGCTCAAAAATTTCATAGCGCTATTCTGTTACTATGCAAGCCCTTGTTGGGTTGATCTAAGAATATTACAATTTGTTTATTCCGCACTTCGGAGGCTTGCAAGATAAAGATTTTTCGTAGGTATACGAATACCAAAGTTATTTATTGCCCCAGAGATTTGTATTTTCAGTACCCGGGTGCAGCGATGGTAGTTTTGTGGACTCCCTGGGAGGCTTGCTGCCAGTAGGGGTATTCTATACGGGAGGCTGTATTCAGTGCAGTGCCGGCTCCTGTGAGCCGCCTTACCACATGCAGCGCCCCTTCAATTCCTGCCGAAACGCCGGCAGTGGCTATAATATTTCCGCTATCGGTATAGCGCAGATTTCGGATGGCTTTTCCGTATGGTGCAAGACTTTGCAGCTTGTCGATAAACTGATGGTGGGTTGTGTAGGTTTTGCCGTCCAGCAAGCCGGCAGCTGCCAGTAAAAAGGCTCCTGTGCAGACTGACAGAAGCAGGTTGGTCTTGATAGACATTGCCTGAAGCCACAGTAGTACATCATTGTTGCTTTGTATTTTTTCTATGGCACCACCTGGTATTACCAACACATCCAGGTAGGGGCAATCTTCCAGGCTGTAGTCAGGTACAAGTGTAAAACCCTTGTTTGCCTTTACGGGCTCTGTGTTGATACCTATACTCACCACGTTAAAGTTTTCTGTAGCAGCAAACACTTCTGCAGGGCCTGCCACATTTAATATTTCCACGCCAGGGTAAAGTAATATTCCCGATCTGTACACTTTCTGCTCCTTCATACCTATCTGATTTAGTGGCTGTTATCCGGTGGATGATCTGCAAAATTTATCCCGTACACCATAAGACCAGCTTAAAGCAGAGATTGTTTAGCGGAAGCAGCCCTTTTTAATGTCTGTAGGATTGGGCAAACAAGGGGGGTATGTAATTAAAGCAGTGGTTCGCTCTACAGACTATGGAGTTGTTAAGGGGCTTTAGGCAGCGGCCCAGCGCCAGGGTGTTTTTTAATTTAAGGTACAACTATAACTCTACTGACATGGGCGAGTTGGACCTGCTTTTTCTTGGAGATAATAGTACCAGGGACCATAACCATGTAGCCATGCTCACTTTTAGCTATGCATTATTTCTGTGTGAGTAAAAAATATTTACGAAAGAGGTATTGCATACAATCAAAGTGTGCATTACTTTTGCCTCTCAATTTACACATGCCCATGTGGTGAAATTGGTAGACATGCATGTTTCAGGTACATGTGCCGAAAGGCGTGGGGGTTCGAGTCCCTCCATGGGCACGAAAGCGGCATCTTTAATGGTTGCCGCTTTTTTTGTTCCTGTTCTTAACAAAGCTTCAGGGCATGGTCTAAACAGTTATCAGCTACTTTCATCTACTTTTATTCATCTGTAATTTCATCATGATGTCTGTCTGCTCGTCCTCCCCTAATTTGAAAATGTGCTTGGCGAATTCCACAAAACCATTTTTCTTGTAAAACTGAATTGCTCTTGGATTTTCCTCCCAAACGCCTAACCAAACGAAGTCTACATCTTTTTGCTCAGCAATCTCCAGTGCCTTTTCGTAAAGTAGTTGCCCAACCTTTTTTCCATGATATTCTTTTAAAACATATATCCGTTCGATTTCAAGAGCATTCTCGTCTTGCATTTCAGTCTGTGATTGCCCGAGGTTGACCTTCAAGTATCCTACTACTTGATCACTAAGTACTGCAAAATAAAATTCGGAGTTCTTGTCAGACAGTTCAGTTTTCAATTTTTCTTTAGAAAATGAATTGTCTAAGTATTCTTTCATATTTTCTTCACTATTGCCAGAAGAAAAAGTTTCAGCGAAAGTCTGCCTGCCAATATTTTGTAATTGGTCTATGTCAATTTGTGTTACTCTAACTATTTCAATATTACCCATTCTTATTTTCAATGTTTTTGGTTACTGCTAAATTAGCGAAAAGTGAACCAAACTCGCGGAGAGCATCAGGAGGGTTGAAATACTGATGGAGAGCCTCCCCCCTTATGATGGAGTTTGGGTTGAGTGGGTTTTGGTTCATTACTTTTCATCTCAGAATAAAACTGCAACACCCGCTTCAAATCTTCCACCAAAACGTTCGAGATAAGTCCGCTCTGGGGCACCAAAAAAGGGATAACTTCTTCAGTTGTCCCTTTTTTTATTTTTTCAGCTTTCTCGAGGAAGGTTATTTTAAGTTCCCTGGAAAGCAAGGATGGTTTGATCAAACCTCTTTTGCTTTAAATCTTCTGGCTTGATGCCAAAATACATAACACTGCTACCTCCAAACTTTGCAAGACTTGTATTCTTATCACCTGAGTCGAGTTGTAAGAGCATTATATAATCTTTCTTCAATTCATCAATAAGATGCTTCTTGGTTTCATAGTCTTCACTTGTTCTAATGTTTAAAGCCTTCGCTGCGAACTCCCAAACAACGCTACTTTGAACTGACCTGTCCTCTCCTAATAGTTGATGATAGTTATCAGCAGCCTGGCCTGTTACATTGTATATAATATCTGTAGCATTATCATAATAATTTGAGAAGTGGAGGTATTTTTTTCTTAGTTCAATAAGCTTATAGTTCTCGTCATCAGGTAGTGTGTAAAACTGGAAGTAATCAATTTTAGCAGTTTCAAATATGCTTTCTTTGAAGTAGCTCTGGGGAAATGGCCTTCTGAATATTTCGTTGTGGTTGCCTGTATAAATAATTTTGTAACTGCCATCTGTATTAAGAAAACCTGGCCATGATTTGTCGACGTAGACAAAAACATACAGCATGCCTTCTGAAGGTAATAAATAATTTTTGTCGTAGCGGTTAAATTCCAAACAGTTGTACTGAGCACAAAAAGATAGAGGTTCATTGTTGAACCGTGGCCAGTCTATGTTGGGAGGTAAATCTGGCTGGCCCCCAATTTTTGAGGAGCCAACAGGTAGTTTTTCATCCTTTGTTCTTGCTGTTTTTATACCAACAGTTGGAGAAAGGCTATTCAACATAAACTCCCTGTCACCAATGTCCATTTCTGAGAAGGCCTTGAACATCTTTCTTTTCAAAGCAGATAGCGGGTCTTGATTTGAACCAATGTTAAACCAGGAAGATAACATGCCTGTCGTTAAGGGTGGTTGGACCTGTTTGTATTAACTGATCACACTATTAAAGCATACAACATAAATGATGAATCAATGAAATTCAAGCATATGTAGTTTTGGTGGATCTAAAACCTTTAATTCATCAGAATAAATAGTTAAATTCTGAATAAAACTGCAACACCCGCTTCAAATCTTCAACCATAAAGTTCGATATAGGTCCGTTCTGGGGCACCACAATCATAAAATTCATTTAAATGCGCCTGATATGGCGCATTTTTTTACAGTAGTTGCTGTAGTCATTTTATTGTAAGTTCTGGGAGAGAAGCTAAGCTTTGTGGCGGGGGAAGAATGTTTTCAAAAAAGCAGAAGCTCGTACAGCTTTAAAGCCTTTCAAGTATGCAATACATAAACATAACTTCAAGGATGAGGTTAATGAAGTAGTCAATTTTTTAAATCATCAAACTTTTTAATCATGGCTCACAATAGAGAATTGCTCCAAAAACTGGCACAATGTGCTGCAGCCTGTGAAATGTGCGCAGATGCCTGCCTGGGAGAAGATAATGTGAAAATGATGGTACGTTGCATTCGCCTGGACCGCGATTGTGCAAAAATTTGCCATCTGGCGGCCAGCTTTGTAGCTTCCCATTCTGATAATGCAGGTGCTATTCTGCAACTCTGCGCAGAAATATGCCGTGCCTGTGGTGATGAATGTGCCCAGCATAAGCATGACCACTGCCAGGAATGCGCCCGTGCCTGCCGCGAATGCGAAGAAGCCTGTCGCAGCTACGCCGGTGCCCGTATGTAAAAAATCAAACCTATTGATTGCTCTAAGCACTGGCTTCCCCGGAGGCTGGTGCTTTTGCGTTTCCATAGCGCAAATACATCTAAATTATTTGTGGCTTATATATGAAGCATCAGGATAAAAAAGGAAAAGGGGGTGGAATGGGCATGCGGGGCGTTAGCCGCCCGATGGCTGAAAAACAAGTGGGAAGGCATCAGCAAAAGATGCAGTCAGGGGATGATCAAAAGGAAGACCATCACGAAAAGCAGCACCAGCATAAAACGGGCGGCAGCATGCACATGGACAGGGAGATGCGCCAGAACATGCTGCATATGCACCACATGCAAACACTCTGGATCTACTGGGCTATCATCATGCTGGGCGTATGGATGGTGCTTTCGCCCCTAACCTTCAGCTATGCCAGGGGCACGGTAGATCCCAGCGGTGGACGCGATCTCTGGCTCAGCCTGGAGCAGCGCATCCTGTTCATGAAATGGAGCGATATCCTCAGTGGTCTTGGGCTGATCTTCTTCGGCTGGCGCTCGCTTAGCCCCAACAGGCCTATTAGCCTCTGGATCTGCTGCTTTATCGGTATTTGGCTTAGCATGGCTCCGGTGCTGTTCTGGTCGCCTACTGCAGCCGGCTACCTCAACAACACCCTCATTGGCATGCTGGTAATTTCCCTCACCATCCTGATTCCGGGCATGCCCAACATGATCATGTACATGAAGATGGGTTCGGAGGTGCCTCCCGGCTGGACCTACAACCCCTCCAGCTGGCCACAGCGCTGGATTATGATCGTGCTGGCCTTTGCCGGCTGGGGCGTCTCCCGCTACCTGGGAGCTTTTCAGCTTGGGTATATCGGCCACGCATGGGATCCATTCTTTGGTGAAAGCACCCGCCAGGTGCTGAATTCAAAAATGTCGCACTCCGTGTTTATTTCCGATGGGGCCATGGGTGCCCTGGCCTACACCTTCGAATTTCTGATGGGCTTTATGGGCAGCCCCAGCCGTTGGCGCACCATGCCCTGGATGGTGGCAGTTTTTGGTATTCTGGTCATTCCACTGGGCCTGGTGCACATCTTTCTGGTGATCTCACAGCCGGTACTGGTGGGCGAATGGTGCACCTTCTGCCTGCTGGCAGCGGCCATTATGCTGCCCATGATTCCACTGGAAGCCGATGAAGTAGTTGCCATGGGCCAGCACATGGTGCAGGCGAAGAAGCGGGGCGACAACCTTTGGAAGGTGTTCTGGAAGGGCGGCGAACCCTTTGAAATGAATAAGGACGAACGCTCTCCTAAGCTGATGCAGTTTCCGCAAATGCCGGGCAAGGTGTACAAAGCTTCTATCTGGGGGATGAGCTTTCCCTGGACACTTATCGTTTCCTCTCTGTTAGGACTCTGGCTGATGTTTGCTCCGGCTACTTTCGGTGTACCTATAGAAGCTATGGCAGCGCATATCAATCACGTAGCAGGAGCTTTGATCATTGTTGTTTCCGTGATCTGCATGGGTGAGGTATTTCGCATAGGCCGCTGGGGAAATGTGCTGCTGGGTTTGGTGGTGGCGATTGGCCCCTGGTTAACAGACGACAGTACACTGACGCTGAATATCAGTGGTGCGGTAGCTGGCCTGATCGTTGCAGCACTGGCCATACCAGGAGGACCTAAAACAGAGAAATACGGCCTCTGGGATAAGTATGTCAATTAGTTCTTTTTCCCGCAACCAACTTATGCCAGTATAGTGGAAATGGAACCAACAAATCTTTAAGCCGCTGGCAAAGGAAAGTTCATTCAGAAACTGTATATTAGATATATCGGGTTTATTGCTGGAGTGCATAGACAGATTAATATTTTTGGAAAATTTAGTTGAGAGTGTTTAGTGTTAAGACTACTTTTCTCGTAGGATTACAACAATCAAAACAGCTAATTCTATTGTAGAGTTTGCATACAATTTCAAGCGGATTAAGTATATTAGCAAAGAAATTATTTAGGGCACTAATGAACAAGAAAAAAAACAGTGAAGAAGCTTATGAAAGCATTCGAAAACTGATTCTATCAGTAGAAATTCATCCAGGACAGAGTGTAACAGAGCATTCTCTTTCAGAACACCTTGGAATGGGAAGAACGCCGGTAAGAGAGGCTTTAGCCAAGCTTGAAGCAGAGGGCTTGATTTTTTCCCAGAATGGCAGAAAAACTGTTTACGTGCTGACGATTGATGAGATCAAAGAAATTTTTGACATAAAGTATGCTTTGGAGGGAGCCATGGCCTATTGGGCTGCGGAGCGGGGTAGTGCTGCGGAAAAGAGGAAATTAAATGAGATTATGGAGAGGATGGTCGAATTTGCTAACAAAAGGCCAGAAAATGAGGAAGAAAGAGAACGGTATCTAAGTGAATGGACAAGGCATGACAAAGACCTCCATAGACAAATCTTTATCATGGCAAAAAGCCCTAAAGCTCAAAAGATCATTGAAAATTTAAATGTCAGATGGTTTAGAACCCGTATTTCTATGTATGCAATTGAAGGAAGGATTGTTAGATCCTCAAAGGAGCATCAGAAATTCGTTAATTATATTGTTTCAGGAGAACCTGAAAAGGCGGAAGAGGCTATGAAAGAACATCTTGCTACCATCAAAAAAGAGATTGAGCAGGTAATGAAACTTTTTAATTATCCAGTACAAGCCTTGTAAGTCAGGTTTGAAGGGGAACTTTAAAGCTATCTGTGTACCCAATCAGGTGGTAATGCTCAAACAACTGTCTGAATAAGGTTTGGGCCAAACCGAACCTTTCTTATAAATTTTTATAACAGTTCCGGAGCTTTAGTCTTAAATTAGGTTTTTAATACAGCATTTTTTCGGCCCCTGCTGCCAAAGCAATCAATTGCTTCCGGCAAATTTGCCGCTTTCACAGACAAGCCCGGTGTTGCAGGCTTCAAAAAGATGCTGGAGGGCGAACTGTATGCTGCACCAGGAACTACTGGTTTATGTTTTTCCCTGAGCTGATAATTTGTTCAAGATAAGAGACCAATCACTGCAAACGCAACATTGATCCCTTATCCGCTCACTTGCTATTCTGTGATAGCTTTGATTTGTTCATGAATATTCTCCTTTTCGAATATAAGTTTCCAGTCATCTTTGAAAAGTATAGATTCGGCTCTGTTCAGGGCTTTGATGGCTGCATCAGAAAACTGAATGGGCAGCTCATTGAACAGTACAGCTAACTGAATATTAATATGACCTAAAATAAAATCTCTTGCAGCTTCTTCGGGTACACCTTTTTCTACCACAACATCAAGGGCTTCTCTGACTTTTTTGATACAGGTAGAGCATAGGGTTTCCGAAAACCCTGGTTCTAAAATAGCCATTTGCTCAACAGTCAGCCTGTGATTTTTGGTGACAGGCTTGTAGATGCATTTGGTTATTTCATCTCCCGTTTGCCAGTCTTTTTCCTCTCCGTGCATCAGGGCGGATACTGCTGTTTGTTTTGCTTTGATTCCGCCATAATAATCCCGGTAAGCTTCTTCTGAATCTTCCCAGTTGAACACCGAAGGATGGGAGGGGTGCGTAACATAATAAGCAAGATCATCCCGGTGAAGCAGATAGCCTGCCAGAGGAGCTGCAGGATCAAGTGTTACCAATAAGGCACCAGATTTCATTTTTGGTACAACCTCCCTGGAAACTTCTCTGATTGCTTTATCAGGAACTGCCAGGATGACTATGTCGGATATTGCTATCTTATCTGGAAGGGAAACAGTAATATTTTTTTCCTGAAGCCTGCGGATAGCTTCAGGGTTGATCTCGAGGTAATACGATATGTAATTGGAAGACGCAAGATTTTCCACGCATCTTAGTCCCATCTTACCGCCGGCTCCTACTATAGTTAATGTTTTCATATCAGGTGATGGATTAAATTTTTTTTCAGTACCCACAGCTTAAAAAGCAAGTATAACTTTATTCAGGAGCAGGCTTGAGCCTACTGGCTCATAAGCACAACAGGAGACTGGCTCATGATTTTCTTCAGGTGATTGATGCTTTCAGATGCCCAGTCTTCTTCTTTTTGTATTGTAGTTTCCAGCTTTCCGGTAAAGGGCACCCACTGTTCCAGAACAGCAGTTTTACATAAGGGTGATATTTTTTTAAGAACATCTGGCAATGGTAGCTGCCCCTTACCTAATGGTTTGCCTTCCACCAAAAAGCCCATCTTATTTTCAACACGTCTGATGGCATACTCTTTAACATGTAAATTAACTGTCCAGGGACCTAATTCATTTAGCACAGTAGCAATACCTTCTCCCGCGCCTAATGAATTTACTGTGTCAAGACATATTCTTACAAAGTTGCTTTGCGTTTTGTGGAGCAGCTTTAAATAATCCCGGCTTTGTAGTCTGTCATGATTTTCAATAGCCAGGTAAATACCTTCTTTTTCTAAGACAGCGGTAAAATCTTTGATGATGCCAGCCGTCTGAGGGATCGATGGCGTATAATTACCCTTGTCTATAACAAATCGTAATATTTTAGATTTTAACACCCTGGCTATTTCAATGTATTGTTCCAGCCTTGCTGCTGTTAACCCCAAAGCGCCTACTTCTATATGGACATTGTTTTGCAGCGCATATTGAAACAATTCCTCCAGATCATGCTTTGTAAAGCAATCGAGCGCTATGTTGTCACACAATTGTACATAATTTACACTCAGCCTTACCGCCTTATCAATCAAGCCAAAAGCTGTGAGCGGTAAATCCGGAAGCCGGCCAGGAGTGCCCACTGACCAGGCGTATGCATAACTGCTGATACCTATATTCAATATATAGTTTGTTTGCATACAATTATACAAACAAATTATATATTTTCCTGTAGACACTAAAATATAATTCTGCTGCAGATGCCCGCGCCTGCTATACTTGCGGCACGATTTCGGATACTAAAAATAATGTTGTTACTGCAGTTGAGCCCCCCACATTCTGCCGGCCATTTCGGATAGATTTTCTTGGTGTATGACAAAGCCTGGATCGGCTATCACTGTAGGTTTGTTGGTACTATCTTTTCCTAAAACCGCCTTGATCAATTCCCGGCATTCAAGATTAAGGTCCTGAACACCATCAGCGTCCAGATATCCATTTTTTAGAAGGCTATAGGCGGTTGCATCTCCATCAAAACCAGCTAACAGTACATGATCGGGATGCCCTATTTTATGATACTTTCCGGTATTTTTCAGAGCAGAGATAAGAGATGGAAAAAGAAAATCAGACGATGTAAAGATTAGATTGATGTCAGGATTAGCCTGTAGAGAATTAGTGGCACCGGCAAGGGCTTTTTCCTGATTCCATTCTGTAGGTACTTCTGCCACAAGTTCGATAACATCAGGATATTCAGAAATTGCATCGTTGAACCCCCTTCTTCTTTCCACAGCATTTATATCTCCAAGGTCGCCAATAAGAATCATGGCTTTATGCTTTTTGTTTGTGCTTTTTGCAAGCTCACAAATATGTTGTACAGTGCGTTTGGTTATTTCGTAGTTATCGGCAACAACAGTAGTAAACAGGCCGGTGTTTTTGGCGGGCATACGGTTGTAAATACCAATTGGAATATTGGCCCTGTTTGCAGCTTTAATAATGGGGATAACAGTGTAGGCATCTTTTGGTGCTACAATAATACCGTCAACACCTTTTGAGATAAAGTTATTTACCTGTTCAAACTGACGGTTGGCATCTCCGTTTGCTACCGCTTCTATCACTTTTATATTTCTTTCCGCACATTCTTTTTTTAGTGCATCCATGCTGGCTACCCAGTATTCAGTCTGAAGCGTTTCAAAGGAAATCCCAATGGTGATGCCTTCCTTCTCCTCGTTGTGACAACTGCATAATATCACGAATGAAAGCAATATTATCATTTGATAGATCTTCATAACTTCTATGAGGGGATGGTTTGGAGTGATCTGAAATTTCTTCTATGCTTTAAGCTGTCAATGAGTACGATTACAAATATCACCAGACCTGTTACTATTGGATATAGGTAAGGATTGGCATTGATCATAACAAGCCCATTTTGTAAAGATTGAATGGTTAAAGCGCCAATCAAAGTTCCTGGAAACACATTTCCTTTACCACCAAACAAGCTTGTACCGCCTAAGACAACTGCAGCTATGGCCATAAATTCGCTTTGCAGGCCAAATGAAGGGGAGATGGCCCCTAACTGCGCTATGGCCACAAGACCACCCAGAGCAGCGCAAAAGCCACAAATAATATAGGCAGATAGTACAATCTTTTTAATGGGCAGCCCCGCCTTTCTGGCTTTTTCCGAGTTATTCCCCACGGCATAAATCCTTCTGCCGTAACTGGTTTTAGTAAGCACAAGGTGCGCAATAAGAACTACAACAAATAAAATGGCTATGGGAAAAGGTATGCCAAAGATGCGGGAGGTTCCTATCAATAGAAAGGTATCAGGTAAGTTAACAGCGCGGGTTTCGGAGATTAACAGACCTATGCCTCTGCCCATGTAGAAGGTTGCAAGGGTTACAATGAACGGAACTACTTTAAAACGGTAAATAAAGAATGAGTTTACATAGCCATACATAATGCCGATTAAAAGAACCACCAGGCATGCCAGCCAAAGGTTTGTGCCGGCTACAACCATCTTTCCTGATATTACGCCAGCTAAAAACATCGTTGAACCTACTGACAGATCAATTCCCCTGGTTAAAATCACAAATGTCATTCCAGTGGCTACAATGGCAAGCGCTGAGCCCTGGATGAGAATGTTGATAAAATTCTGAACTGAAAAAAACTGGGGTGAGATGATGGTAAAGGCAATGACGATTAGGAGCAACAGGATGATCGAAGAATACTGGTTAAAATTTTTCATAAATAATCTAGCTGAGTATTTTTTCTGTTGTCCTTTCGGGGCTGGCCTCTTCTTCCGTTGAGTGTAGTGCCGCTTCTAGTATTGCAGAGCGCTTGAAATCATGCTTATAGAATTCATTAGATATGGTACCCTGTTTCATGACAAGTATTCTGTCGCACAAGCCAATGAGTTCTTCAATTTCAGAAGAAATCATTATCACGCTCATGCCGTTTTCCACCTGCTTGTTTACCAATTCATATATATCATGTTTGGCCCCGATGTCTATTCCTTTTGTGGGCTCATCAATGATGAGCAGTTCCGGTTCTAAGAGCAGCCATTTTGATAATATCACTTTTTGTTGGTTTCCTCCACTGAGCACTTCAACAGTTTGTTCTGTGAGGGAATGGTATTTTATTTTTGTGGCTTTTGCTGTTTCCAGAATATGATCTCTTAATTTCTCCCAGTTAATGATGCTGCCCGGCCCTGGAGAATAGTTTGGCAATGATGCCAGTGCAATGTTCTTTTCAATACTATCTTCCGCTAAAAGTCCGTCCTCGCCTCTGTCTTCTGTTAGAAAGGCCACCTTGTTTTTAATCCACCTGGCAGGGGAAGGGTGGGTTACTTCTTGGTTTTTCCAGATAATGCTGCCACTATCGAAAGGATCTAGCCCGTAAATTGCACGGGCCATTTCCGACCTGCCGGAACCAACAAGTCCATAAAATCCCAAAACCTCCTTTTTCTTTAAATTAAAAGTGATGTTGTTCAATAAGCCTTTTTTACAAAGGCCTACTGCCTGAAAAACAGCGCTATCCTCTGGTGTGGTTTTTCGCGCTGGATAGAAGTTATTGATTTCCCTTCCAATCATATCATTGATGATATCGCTTACACCAAAGTTATCGTCTCTGTTATAGGTGTTTATTAATACACCGTCTCTCATTACAGCTATTTGGTCGGCCAGCTGAATAACATCATCAAGATTGTGTGAAATATAGATGATGGTAATTTGTTGCGATCTTAGCGCCTGAATTAATTTAAAAAGATTATCTGCTTCATGCCTGGTAAGGGATGTTTTGGGCTCATCAAAGATGATTAGCCGGGGAGAGGTGCTGAGTGCTTTGGCGATTTCAACCAGCTGCTTTTGTGCACTTGATAGCTCTCCCACCTTTTTCAGGGGATCAATACTAAGCCCTACTGCATTCAGTAAATTTTCAGTATTCTTTTTTGCGGTTTTCAGATCTATGTAGGGAATACCCGCAAATTTTTTTTCAGGAAAGCCAGTGATGTGCAGATTCTCTAATATACTGAGATTGTAAAAAAGGTTGAGCTCCTGATGTACAAAAGAAATTCCTGCCCGGATAGCATCCGTTGCAGACATTGGACTGAAACTCCTGCCTTCAAGAAGAATCCGGCCTCCGCTGGGTTGATGGATTCCCCCAAGGATGTTCATAAGCGTAGATTTGCCGGCTCCATTTTCACCAATCAAGCCCAGGATATATCCCTTTTTCAACTCCAGATTGATGTCTTTAAGCACTGTAACATCATCAAATTTTTTCGTGATATGTTGAAGTTCTAAAAACATTGGCTCAGATAGTTGATTTTTTTTTCCAGTCATTTAATAGTACAGCGGTGAGAATCACAGCTCCTTTGATGATCATGATCATGAAAAAGGATAGCCCAATCAGGTTCAGGCTGTTATCTAACAAGATAATAAAGATTGCACCCAGTACTGTCATGTAAATTTTGCCTTTCCCTCCGTACAAACTGGTGCCTCCAATAATAACAGCACCTATTATGTCCAGTAAAATATTCTGCCCCATTACAGGAGAGCCTGTTTCCAGTCTTGAGGTATATAGTATTGCTGCTATGGAAAGACAGAATCCGCTAAATACATAAGTAAACACTGTGGTGCTCCCCACGCGGACGCCAGATACCTTTGAAGTCTTCACATTCATGCCAACGGAGTATATCCACTGGCCTAAGACTGTTTTATTAAGAATGAAAAAACTCAATAACAGTAGGATTGCACCAATCACAATGGGGATTGGAATGCCTAATACAGATGTGTAGAACATGTTATTGAATTCCTCTGGCAGGTTGTAGATGTTTTGCGACTGGGTGAGCCAAACAGCCAGACCACTAAAAAAAATCATGGTGGCAAGCGTAACCATGAAAGAAGGCATGCCAAGCATCAAAACCGAAAGTCCGTTGATCAGGCCAATGATCATTGCTATTGCCATCATGGCAGCTACTCCTATTATTATTAAGGGTATGCTGCCCAAATCAGGACCAAAATCAGAACTCATGATATAGCCACCCACTACGCTACAGGTAGCAATAACAGCAGTGGCTGAGAGATCGATGCCTCCGGTAATAATTACATAGGTCTGTCCAACAGCTGCGATAAGCAGGGGTAGCAAATTAAAAATTAAGTTCCAGGAATTATTTATCGAAAAGAAACCCGGCACGAAGAGTGCCATGATCACATAGTAGAGAAGGCATAGGTAGAACAAAATTTTTTTATGCATCATTGATTTTTTATTGAAAAATAATGACTGTTTCGTATAATAGCAAATATATTATTTGTGTAAATCAGTTCTATATAATTGTATACAAATATAATTGTAAGCACTGCTTGAGATTTAGCTTTCTATAGACCCTTCTATTTGTATACTCTGGCAGCAGCAGCTGTTTGGCATTAAAATTTTAGAAAAAAATCCTAACGGAAACGGTTGCATCATAACATATTTAAAATTACTTTTATAACGTATACAATAGGAAGATAAAAAAGTATACAAATGTACGTTTTAATAGATTCTTAAAACGGATTAGTGATTCATTCAAAGGTTGAACAACTAAATGAAATGAACATATGAAAAAAAACGCATAATACAATGGGGGCTTCTCTGTTTTGGGTATTCTGTATGCAGGTATCTTTTTTTTCATGATGAACTGGTTCGTGGTTAAGGTGCAGACAGAGTGCAAGGTTGATTTATTCAATATTAGTATGGGAAGAGATGATCTTCAGTAGGCTGCAACCGAAGTGAGATGAAAATAACTGCTGCAAAGGGGGTGTTGGCATTCTTCAGTTTTAGTCAAACCTGCTGGTCTGCTTCTGATCTGTTCAAAGATTTTCTAATGCAGCACACTAGGTTATAAGCGAAAACAGCATAGTTATTAAGTGTTTTTACCCGATTGGCAGTACCTGGAAAGGTCAGGGGAAAGCGTAAGCAGAGTCACCGGGCAATTTGAATTTATTTACAGGCAGAGCTCAATACCGCTTCAACAATCAAGAGATCCTGCGCCAGTCACTGTAGTACAAGAACCCTGGAGCATCTTACCTCTTGCTGTTTTATTCAACTGAAATTCACGCTAATGCTGCCCTGATCTAATAAACATCATCAAATTAATGTTCAAACATGACAGATCAGGACAGATCAAATAAAATACATAAATAATTTTATATGACCCTAGAGGAAATCTCGATCAACAAGTCTAATCTCAACTTCTGCCACCTTTAATTATTTAATGAATGAAATATTTTTACAAACGCTTTCTGAAGCTGGGCTCCATTTTGTTCTTGTCCTGGCTGTGTGTGGCCAACGTAATGGCTCAGTCGCAAACGATTTCGGGTAAAGTTACTGATGCTGAAAACGGAGAAGGTTTACCCGGAGTAACTGTACAGGTAAAAGGTACCACAACCGGAACCGTGACTGATGTAGATGGTAATTATTCTTTGAGTGTACCAAATACCTCGGGTGTACTGGTAGTATCCTTTGTTGGCTATGTGGTGCAAGAGGTGCCTATCAATAACCGTACATCAATATCAGTTCAGCTTGAGCCTGACGTGGAGCAGCTGGATGCAGTGGTTGTAGTTGGTTATGGAACGCAGAAAAAGCAGAATGTTACAGGCGCTGTTTCCTCTGTAGATTTCGATGATAAGGCAATGACCTCCAGGGCAACCACAAATGTTTCCACCATGCTGTCTGGTTTGTCATCAGGTATCAGAGTTCAGCAAAGCAGTGGTATTCCAAGAGACAACGCAGAATCAAATATCAGTATTCGGGGAATTGGCTCTTTGAATGCCAGCCAGTCTCCGCTGGTGTTGGTAGATGGAATGGTTGCAGATATTAATACCGTTAGCCCACACGATGTTGCGTCCGTTTCTATCCTGAAAGATGCTGCATCTGCTGCGATTTATGGTTCCAGGGCGTCGAATGGTGTGATCCTGATCACCACTAAATCCGGAAAGAATTCGGGAGGTAAAGTTAATTTCAATTACAACAACTTTGTAGGCTTCCGTAAACCTACAATTATGCACGATGTGATCAGCAATACTGCAGATCACATGCAGCTAATCAATATCGCTCAGATTAATTCCGGTGTTAATCCATCCTTTACAGAGGAGCAGATAGCTGAATGGAGGGAGAAGTCACAGACCGATCCAATAGGTTATCCTAATACCGACTGGTCAGATGTTTTGATCAAACAGAATGTAGTGACCAATCATAATTTTTCTGCTAGAGGTGGTAACGAAAAAGTTAATTTCTATACTTCATTAGACTATTTTAAAGACGATGGTCTTATTACCAATACAGGTTTTCGAAGGATGAACTTTAGAAATAACCTGACTTACCAGGTAAATGACTGGTTGAAATTGGGTAATAACTTTACTGTAATAACTTCAAAAGCGGAGCCTACTCAAATAGCAAATATCTTCACCTGGTGGCGTGCTACCACTCCGGGTATGGTTCCAAAACACCCCGATGGCAGGTATGGTGCTGCCCAGACACCATCCGGAGAGGCAGGCGCAAATAACCTTCTGATGCAAGCCGAATCGATAAGAGGAGAGCATAAATCAAACAATTTGCAGGGTAAAATTTTTGCAACCATCACGCCTTTAAAAGGCTGGGAGATTACAGGTAGTTATTTTGCAGATATCCGCAATCAGGAGAACTGGATAGGGGGTGATCCTCAGGAAAGATGGAATTTTCAGACAGAATCAATCGTGATTCCTAAAGGCGATGTAAGGCTTCAGCTGACTGAAACTTTCAACCGGAATCAGCGCGAAATCATTGATATATTCTCAAGCTTTAATCGCAGTTTTGGAAAACACGCTGTTGGGGTTCTGGGTGGCTTTAACCAGGAGTATTTTTTCCAAAGAGGATTCAGCGCTTCTAAACGCGACCTGTTAAGCTGGGATGTTCCGGTGCTGGATGCTGCACCGAGTGATCCGCAGGCTAGCGGAAATGCCTCCGACTTTGCGATGAGATCATTTTTCGGCAGGTTAAATTATGCTTTTAGTAATAAATATTTATTTGAAGCTAATGCCAGATATGATGGTTCTTCCAGGTTTGCACCTGATAGAAGATGGGGTTTCTTCCCTTCAGTTTCTGCAGGCTGGGTTGTTTCTGAAGAAAACTTCTTTGGTGGATTGAGAAACACTGTTAGTTCCTTAAAGCTAAGAGCTTCCTATGGTCAGTTAGGTAACAATGGTATTGGTAATTACGAATGGCAGGAATTTTACGGCACAGCAAACTATGCGCTAGGGGATAGAATAGCACCCGGCCTATTATATGGCGCATTTGGTAATGATCAGATTACCTGGGAAAGCACCAATGTGCTGAACGTTGGCCTTGATGCCATCCTGTTCGAATCACTTTCAGTAGATGTGAACTACTATGAGAAAAATACCAATAACATCCTGGCAAATCTTCCCATTCCACAGGTAAATGGCGGCATAGCTGCACCAAGGTTTAACTCTGCTGAGGTTATGAATAAAGGTGTTGAAACAGAAGTTCGCTATTACAAAACTATCGGCAAACTGGGTGTGTCTTTAGGTGCTAACTTTGCCTACAACAAAAATGAAATTGTAAGCTATAAAGGTGATTTTATTGAAGGACGAGGTGCATCACAGGCATGGACAGAAGGCTATCCGATAGGTACTTACTGGGTAAGGGAAGTTGAAACCATCGTTCAGAACCAGTCACAGATTGATGAGCTTATTGCTCAGGGTTATACCTTCCATCCTTCTGCTCCAGGTCCCGGAGACTTTTTGTACAGAGATGCAAATGGCGACAAGGTTATCAATGACGATGACAGAGTGCTAAAAGGCAATCCAATTCCTCTGATCACTTATGGCGGTAGCATTGGATTGAATTACGCAGGTTTTGATTTCAACATGATCATTGACGGAGTTGGAAAATGGGATAAGTACTTACAGGGAGACCTTTATGGTACAAACAGAATAACTATCGGTTATTTATGGCCAGAAGCTTATAAGGGTATGTGGACAGAAGAAAACCCCAGTACTACCCTGCCTAAGATGTACACCAACAATCCTAAGAACAACATGACTTCTGACTTCTTTTTGCACAGTGCGGCTTTTACAAGAATCAGATCAATGCAGTTAGGTTATACTTTGCCAAACAGCTTACTATCTAAAGCTAGACTCCAAAACCTGAGGGTGTTCGGTAACCTTGAAAACTACTTCACCTTTACAGATTGGCCTGGCCAGGATCCTGAAACTGATGATATTACTTACCCATTAAGTAAAACTGTTTCTTTTGGATTAAGTGTTGGCTTCTAATTATTTAAATAGAATTAACAATGAAAAAAATATTATCAATAAATATTATCATTTTATTGCTCCTGGTTACGAGCTGCGAAGATGATTTTCTGGACAGGCAGCCCTATCATGCAATATCAAGTGCTGATATCTGGAAAACAGAAGCAAATGCAGAAATGGCCATCAATGGCGTGTATCGTACCTTTGCTCACGAAGCCTGGTCGCATCCCTGGTATTATACAGCAACCTTATCTCCTTATGGGTACACGATTGTTAGAAACGTATTTGGCTTAGACCATTTGTCTGGTGTGGCCACTGCCAGAGATCAGCTGTTTGGTAACATGTGGAGAGGCTTTTATAGAACTGTTCGTTATGCAAACGATGCTATTACGGGCTTAGAGGGAAATGAGAACATTGATCCTGAGGTGAGAGACCGCATGATTGGTGAGGCTAAGTTTTTCAGAGGCTTGTCATATTTCTACCTATGGCAGCTTTGGGGCGGTGTACAAATTTTCGATGGAAAGGTTCCGGTAAATGAAACATATACTGCTAGAAATACTGCGGAAGAGGTTAGAGATTTCATTATAGCAGATTTCCAAGACGCTTCAGAAAAGCTGCTTTTGTCTTATCCTGACGCACAATTAGGTAAGGTTACAAAAGGGGCTGCAATTGCAATGCTTGGGAAAACTTATTTGTATGATCAGCAGTGGGAAAAAGCGGCAGCTGAGTTTGAAAAACTAATGAGCGCACCTTTCTCCTATGGCCTTACCGCAGAATATGATGATCATTTCTATTATCAGACGCAGAATAACGTAGAATCTGTATTCGAAATTCAATACATATCTGAGCCTGGCTTAGGCAGCTGGTTTGATCACAGGTTTGCGTTCAGAAATCACCCAAGACTTGGCGGTGACTGGGCAACAGTTTCACACATAGGTCTGGAGGTATTCACCAATAAAGATGGTACCCCTATCGACAGATCAACCATGCCGCAAAGGGCTGATTATGATAGCGAAGCAGAGTACGGACCAGAGATTGTGGACTGGTACCAGACAACTTATGCAGATGCCGATCCGCGTTTACATGCCACTGCTATTTTGCCGGGTTCTACCTTTGTTGGAGCACAGGGAGTAGTGCATAAATATTACTGGCCAATAGGTACCAGTAGCATGAATCCTCCTGCGCTTACCACTACCTTTCCGAACGAGGCGTTAATACCTATCAGAAAGTTTGTTTCTCCGGGAGAAGATGCCCCGCTTAGACAGAACTCTCCGGTAAATTATCCGCTGATACGTTTTGCTGATGTACTGCTGATGTATGCAGAGGCAAAAAATGAAGCAAGCGGCCCTTCTTCTGATGTTTTTGAAGCTATCAACAAAGTAAGAAGCCGGGCTGGTGTGGCTGATATTCCTCAATCCTTATCTCAGGCAGAGCTACAAAGAGAGATCCGGCTGGAGCGCTTCCGGGAGCTGATGTTCGAATCTCATGGCTATTTTGATGTAAGAAGGTGGAGAACTGCCCATACAACTGATCCTATCTTTGGCTTAAACCATGAAGTTCTTGATTTCCGTGGCCAAAGAATTGTAACAAAGGTATTTAGAGAAGAGAAAGATTACCTATGGCCTATTCCGGCATCTGAGGTTGATCTGAATCCGCAATTGGTTCAGAATCCAGGCTGGTAATTTTTGAACTTTTAATAATGAAGTTAAGGGGGAGGCGAGGATTCCCGTTGCCTCCCCCTTAATTTTTTTAAGCAAGTTTAAATGGTTTGTAGGGCAATTAACAAAATTGGTTGATGAGGAAGCTTTTCATTTTGTCTATTATATGGGTGGGGCTGTTGCCGTTTGATTCTTGTTTTGCACAGGTAAATAAGAAGCCTAACATCATTCTCATTTTGGCCGACGACCTTGGCTGGTCTGATTTGCCATCGTATGGCAACAAATTCAATGAGGCACCAAATCTGGACCGCATGGCTTCAGAAGGAATGCTTTTTACCAATGCTTATTCAGCAAGCCCTGTTTGCTCTCCTGCAAGAGCTGCTATTATTTCCGGCCAGTACCCTGCAAGACTAGGAATTGTAGCCCACATACCTGGCCACCACAGGCCTTTTGAGGAAGTGCAAGTGCCCAATAACCGAACCCAATATTTACCGGCCGAAGTTACCACCATTGCCGAAGCGCTGAAATCTGCCGGCTATGCTACCGGGTTCTTTGGTAAATGGCACCTGGGTGACACCTGGCATATGCCAAAAGAAGAAGTCATAAAGTACCATCCCCTGCAACAAGGCTTCGATGAAGCCAATATTGGACAGGGATATTATAATGTGAAGTTTTTGCCTGAAAGGGAAGAATTTGCTGAAGAAAGGTTCAATGAGCAGATTACCAAATTTGGCATGCAGTTCATCGACAAACATAAAGATCGGCCCTTGTTTTTGGTACTGTCTCATTACGATGTGCATGTGAGGCTGAATGCTGATGCTGACCTGATCAATAAGTACCTGAATAAGGAAAAGGACAGTCTTTATCCAAGCAACGCTATTTATGCGGCCATGATAGAGCACCTCGATAGAAGTGTGGGCAGTGTTTTGAAAAAACTGAAGGAGACTGGTCTTAGCGAAAACACTGTCGTAGTGTTTTATTCAGATAATGGCGGCCTGGTTACGGAGCATGATTATGAAACCAGTCGAAACGACTGGTCTGTGTCAGATAGAATGGATATTATACATGTACAGGGGCATGAGAAGGTTCCCTACAACAAAGACAAAGATCCTTTAAAATTTATCGCTACCTCTAACGCACCTTTAAGAAATGAAAAAGGTACTGTGTTCGAAGGTGGCATACGAGTGCCCATGATTGTAAAGTGGCCACAGAAAATTAAGCCCGGTACTAAAAATGATGCGCTTGTTACCAGTGTAGACTTCTTTCCTACTTTTTTAGAACTGGCAGGTGTCAGGCCGCCTAAAAACGTACCCCTGGACGGAAAGTCGGTTGTAAAAGAATTACATGGAGAAAACCCGGATCAAGAACGCGCTATTTTTTGGCACTATCCGGTATTCCATCACGATGTACCAGCCGGCGCAGTCAGAAAAGGAGACTGGAAACTGATCCAGAACTTCATGACTGGAGAAATATTACTTTTTAACCTAAAGACTGACATTAGCGAGTCTACCAATCTGGCAAGTCATTACCCGGAAAAAGCAGATGAGTTGCTTACGCTCTTAAAGGATTGGCAAAAAGAAATTAAAGCTGAATTTCCAAAGCCCAACCCTCATTTTGATAAGCAGCGAAGGTATGAGTGGGCACTACACCCTGATCTGAGAAGACAGTAGTGCAGCGGAATGTATGTTCGAATAAGTAAGTGTATTCTATTAGGTGATTTCATGAAGAAGATTTCCATATTCTCTTTTATTGTACTGTTTGGGTTTTTAGGCTGCCAGCAACCTGCTGAAACCTTATCAGCAGATAATTTGTATGAAGGCTTTAAAAATCCGCCTGCCGAAGCCCGACCGTTTATCAGGTGGTGGTGGAATGGCAACCATTTAGATAAAAAAGAATTAAGCCGGCAGCTGACTGTTATGAATGAGGCTGGTATAGGAGGCGTGGAGATCAATCCGATTGCCATGCCTGATGAAGCGAAAGATGTAGGCACCCAGCCTATTGAGTGGCTTAGCAAAGAATGGAATCAAATGCTGCAGTTTGCCAGCCAGGAAGCTAAGACAAGGGGCATGATCTCTGATATCATTGTTGGTTCCGGCTGGCCCTTCGGTGGGGAGTTTCTGAAAAAGGAAGAAACCATTCAGAAGGTTTTGTCGCATAGCATCCCCGTTAAAGGAGGAGAAACAATTGAAGAAAACCTGGATGCCCTCTACACAAAGGCGCACGACGCCCTGGTGCAAAAGCATGAGGAAGCCCCGCTGGAGAAGCGGATGTTTTATATGAGGCTTGTGCCGGTGAATGCTGCAGGGCCACAGGAGGGGATTGATTTACTGGAGGAATTTAATAAAGGGCAGTCGCTGAAGTATACTGTTCCTAAGGGAAATCATGAACTTAGATACGGAATTTTACTGCATGGCCACAGGGAAGTGATGCATGGTGCCAAGGGTGCTGCAGGGCCGGTTATGAATCACTACGATAAGGAAGTAACCTTAGCGTACCTGAACCGCCTCCAGAAAATCAGTGAAGATACAGGGGTGCCGCTGAATGAATTGCTACGGGCGCTGTTCTGTGACAGCATTGAGCTTGCGGGGGCAAACTGGACCGATGAGCTGCAGGAGATTTTCTTCCAGACCTATGGCTATCACTTAACCACTTACCTGCCATTTGTTTTCTATGAACCACACACAGGCTATGAGGAGAACAGTTATTCCGAGGCATTTAAGGCAGATCTAAGAAGAGTAAGGTACGATTACAACAAACTGCTGGTAGATGTTTTCATCGAAAATTTTGTGAAGCCCTTTCAGCAATATTGTACGGATAACGGGTTGATTTGCCGCTACCAGGCTTATGGAATTCCCTTTTTGATGGGCCTTAGCGAAGCCAACCTGATCGCTGATATGCCGGAAAGCAACAACTGGCTGTACACCATTGATATGGAAACCGACGAATATGTATGGAACCAGGGGCATGGATACATGTCCTGGAATATGTATGCGGCGTCTGGCGGACATTTGAAAGGCAGAAAGATTGTTAGCGTTGAATCGATGACCAACACAGGTGGTGTTTTCAAGACTTCGCTGGAAGAAATAAAGCGTCATGATGATATGAACTTTATTACCGGCATGAACCACTCTGTGCTCCATGGCTATAACTATTCACCTGTGGAAGCGGGCTTTCCGGGATGGATTCGCTACGGCTCCTACTTCAGTGAGCAAAATACATGGTGGCCTTATTTTAAGAGATGGACCGATTATAATTCCAGGCTCTCCTATGTTTTTCAGAACAGCCAGCCGCTTAGGCAAATAGCCGTTATGGCTCCTGCAGGTGATATATGGTCTGAAAAAGGCCTTGCCAGGGTGCCCTTTCATCTCACCCCCTGGTATGCCAACCGGCTTTGGGAGCCCCTGAGCCAGGCCGGCAGCTCCTGCGATTACATCAACGAACAAATTATCATAGACGGAGATGTATCTGGTGGTACCCTGAAATATGGTCCTATGCAGTACGAGGCCATTGTGCTTACAGATGTGGCTTCGGTATTGCCGGAAACCGCTACAGCGCTGCTTAAGTATGTAAAAGAAGGAGGAAAGCTGCTCCTGGTTGACAAAGTGCCAAACAAGGCGCTAGGCTTTAAAAACGCTACGGAAAACGATCAGGCAATCAGGAACACTTTTAGAGAACTGCTGCATGAGTACCCTGATCAGGTAATCAATACCAGCGGGCCGGTTGATGAAGACCAGCTGCTTACCTGGACCATGCGAGTGCTTGAATCGATTAATATCCAGCCACAGCTAAAGGTTGTGCAGCCGGATAAGAATGTCTTTCAAATTGCCAAAAGAGCGAACGACAGGGATGTTTATTTCTTTGTAAACTCCAATAAAAAGGAAACAGTAAGCGTGCCGGTTGTTTTTGCACATGAGAAAAAGACCGCATGGGTCTGGAATCCTGAAGATGGAACAAGAACTGTTGCTGAATTTGAAAAGAACGGGCAGGCCGTAAACCTGGAACTGGATCCGTTACAATCGCTGCTGATTGTTTTTGAACCGCAAGATGAGGAGACGGAAAAGCAGCATGCAAAAACAGCCAGCAGCAAGCCAGGCAAAAGCTTTCAGACGCTAAGCGGACCCTGGGAGGTAGCATTCAACCATGTGAACGGGACTACTTTCAGCCGTACTATGGATACCCTAACTCCTTTCAGCATGGACTCCGATGAACCGCTCAGCAGCTTTGCCGGTACCATCACCTATTCAACACGTTTCAATGCTGATGAAAAAGGCGCCTGGATCACGCTGGAAAAAGCAAACCGGGGAGTGACAGAAGTTTATCTGAACGGTAAGCTTTTAGGAACAAACTGGTATGGAAGCCTGAAATTTCCGGTAGGAGACGCCCTGAAAGAGGGCGAGAATCAGCTTACTATCAAGCACACCACCGCGCTGGCCAATTATGCCAAAAGCCTTAAGGACGATGCTACAGCTCTGCGGTGGAGCAGCCGGTATAAAAATACAATACTTGGCTTAGAGGGTGATGCGCACCTTTTTTTTGACCAGGAACCATTAGCCGACAGGAACACAAAATAACTTATCGCCTAAATAACCAAACAGACTACTATAGTATGTGTAAGAAATTATTAGCCACACTAATACTAGGTTTAGTAATCGTCCATACAGCTTTCTCCCAGCAACCAGAGCGCCTGAGGGTAAGCAGCAATAACAGGTACCTGGAAACGGAGAGTGGAAAGCCCTTTTTCTGGATGGGCGATACTGCCTGGGAATTATTCCATCGGCTAACCCGCGAGGAGGCAACCAGCTACCTAAGGAACAGGGCCGAAAAAGGCTTTAATGTGGTGCAGGCTGTAGCGCTGGCAGAAATGGATGGCCTGCGGGTACCTAATCCGTATGGCGAACTTCCGCTGGAAAGCATGGACCCTGCCCGGCCCAGAGATGCTTATTTTCAGCATGTGGATTTCATCATTAAGGAAGCTGCCAGCCTGGGCATGTATATTGGTTTGCTGCCTACCTGGGGCGACAAAGTAAACCGCTTACAATGGGGCACAGGTCCTGAGGTGTTTACCCCACAGAATGCTTTTGCCTACGGGAAGTGGCTGGGTAACCGCTATAAATGGCAAAGAAACATTATCTGGATCATTGGAGGCGACAGAAACCCCAGGGATGATAACGACAAGGCCATCTGGAGCGCCATGGCCAACGGCATAGCAGAAGGTGTGGGTGGCCATGACAAAGCCCTGTTCACCTATCATCCACAACCTACCGGATCGGAAAAAGACGGTGGTTCTGCCGACTATTTTCATCAGGAAGAATGGCTGGATTTTAACATGCTGCAGACGGGGCACTGCCGCGATAACAATGTTGATGAAAAAGTATTCAGCGTGTACCAGCTGAATCCGGTAAAGCCCATCATTGATGGAGAAACGATCTACGAAGATATCGGGATATGTTTCAACAACAAGGACTTGGGCGTAGGAACTGCATACGATGTTCGTAAACATGCCTACCTGACGGTTTTTGCCGGCGCTTTTGGCCATACCTATGGCAGTAATCCTATCTGGCAGTTTTATGCCCCGGGCCGCGCCCCAAGCCATCAGCCAGGCTATTACTGGTATATAGCTATGGATCTGCCCGGCGCAGGCCAGATGAAGTACTTAAGAAGGTTAATGGAGTCCCGCCCCATTATGGAGCGTGTTCCGGACCAGAGCATTATTGGTGATGCCAGGTCAATTGGAGACCGCATACAGGCCACCCGGGGCAAGGACTACCTCATGGTATACACTACCCAGGGAAAAGGCTTTACAGTCAATACCTCCAAGATCTCAGGCAGGAGATTTATAGCCCACTGGTACAATCCCAAAAACGGCGAAGTGACAGAAGCCGGTACCTACAGCCAGAGAGGAGTTATTGAATTTACACCGCCTAAAAGCAGGTATGGCGAAGACTGGGTGCTGGTAGTGGATGATGCCTCTAAAAATTATTCGCTGCCCGGCCAGTTGATCATTCAAGCACGAAAATAGTGCCTGTGAGGTGGCCTTCTGCTCAATAAACTATAGCGTTCACATGAAGTACCCTATATTCCTGAAATACAAACAAGCGGTCTATACTGTGCTGGTGCTCTCCATGATAGGTTTAGGGATGGAGCTGAATGCACAGGATATTATTCCCTACACCAAAAACCCCCGCTACTGGCAGTACAAAGGCAAGCCTGTGATGCTCTTAGGCGCCAACAAAACAGACAGTCCATACCTGTTGCCAAACCAGGAGGCTTATTATGACTCACTGGCCAGCAAGGGTGGGAATTATACCCGATATGTGGTGAAGCAGCGGCTGGTGCCGGACCTGGTTCAGATTTTTCCTTTCCAAAAAGGAGCAGATGGTATGTACGACCTCAATCAATGGAATGAGGAGTACTGGGAGCGGTTTGAGCAGGGGATTAAGCTCACGGCTGCACGTAATATCGTTCTGCAATTAGAGCTATGGGACCGCTTTGATATAGGCAGCGAACATTCCTATAAGGTAAGCACCTGGCGTCCGGAGAATAACATCAATTATACCGAACAGGAATCCGGCCTGCCAAACCAGTGGAAAGGAGACGACGCAGTTATTCACAAGCATCCGTTTTTCGCTGCGGTGCCTGCACTGGATAACAATAAGTTTTTGTTACAGCTGCAGCAAAAGTATGCTGATAAAGTTCTTTCCATTGCGCTTAAGTATGATCACATCCTGTATGTAGTAACTAATGAGTCCACCTTAAACCCGGAGTGGTCAAAGTACTGGGCGACTTATATTCGCGAAAAGGCCGATGCCATGAAAAAGAAAGTCCAGATCAGTGAAATGCCCTGGACCATTGCCGATCGTTTTCCCTTTGACTGGCAGCATACCGCTCTGGGAGATCCTGACAAATGGATCAATCATGTTATTGAGCATCCTGAGCTGTACAGCTTCAGTGCTTTCCAGTTCCAGCCCATCATGAGCTCCAGGCAGGACCATTACGACCGCTTAACGGAAATATACAAGCGTGTGCAGACCTCTGCTGGTGGACCCAGGCCGGTAAATGCAGTAAAGGTTTTTGCCAGTGAGCGAATATTCGGGGGCGCAAATGATGCTAACCGCCAGGCACGCTTCTGGAGACCTCTGATGGCAGGTTGGGCGGCTGTAAGCCTGCACCGGCAGCATCCTAATTCCCCTTATCTGGGCTTTAGCGACAAAGGCCAGAGAAACCTGGCCGCTGCCCGTAAATTTTCTGATGCCATCAAGCCATGGGAGTGTACGCCCAGTCAGCAACTGCTCCATAACAGAGAATCCGATGAGGCTTATGTACTGGCAAATCCCGGCAGGGCCTATGGCATTTATTTTCCTGCCTCTGGTACGATAGATCTCGAATTAACTAAGAAATCTACAACCTATTATCTACAGTGGATCAGCATAGAAACAGGCGAATATGTTGAGGCGCCCATTAAAATAAAGGCTAAAAACAGGCTCACCCTACAAACTCCTGACTCTGGCAGCGGGGAGGGCTGGGCAGCGACACTTACAACCGATTCCAGTGTGTTACACACAAAAGCCAAATGAGGCAGCCTTATACTGCTTAAAACAAACCAGTTACTCTGTCTCTCATGAAATTTCAATCTCCAAGCGATCTGTACAGAAACAAAAAGATATATGCTGCCATCATGCTGATGGCGGTGCTGATGGCTGGCTGTATAGCCGACAAACAGAACGTTGCCAGCCCCGAGATCAAAACCGAAACAACATTAGTGTACAGAACCCGCAACAAGACTATTCCTTCTATGGCAACATGGGGAATGAGCCGGTATCACATCGATAAAGCGGTAGAACACTCTTCCTTTACGCACCTTGTCACACTTCGTAATCTTGGAAGCCAACATGATGTAACTGCAGATTCTACAGTAGAAAAAACCAGGAAGCTGGCTGAATATGCTGCCAGTAAAGGTCTGTATCTGATTGGTGACCTGGATGTGCGGCTGGCCCCTGAAACATATCTGAAAAAATACCCTAATGATCAGCAGGGGAGGTTAATGTTTCAGGATATCAAAATAGCCGGGCAAAAGTCTGCTGAAGTAAATTTCAACAGGCCGGTTTTCAGCGATCACTACCAGAGGCCTTACCTGGGGGTGTCTGGAAAATTTGTAGAGGCCTATGCCTACAATTTGGGTCCTAACGGTTTAATTGATCCGGCAAGCCTGATCAAGATTACAGAATTTTGCAAAGTTGAAAAAGAAGACCGGGATGAATTAAAGTTAAGCATCAGCAAATTGCCTGCTAACAGATCCTATGCAACGGTTATTTCCCAATTTACTTACCGCTATCATGATGTTTTTGCTCCTGGCCTTGAGGAGTTTCAGGTTGAGCTCATCAATAAATACCGGGGGGTGCCGCTTGGCGGAGCGCACAACGATGAATTTGGTTTTCCCCAGATGTTCAATGAGTCGAACATCAAAAATGAATTCTGGTACACCCACAACAGGGCGCAAGCCTACGCAACAGAAACAGGTGGCCGGAATTTGGTGGATGACCTGCTGCTAATGCGCAATGGCATAGAAGGCAAAGAGGCAGAAAGACTAAAGGCCATCAATGTTTTTATGGAGATGGCGTTGTTAAGAATGGGAAAGCTGGAGACCCTCTTTTACAATACAGTTAAAGATGTATTTGGCTCCGAGGCAGTTGTGGGTGTACACTCCACCTGGTTCCCGTATCCCGACCGGCGGGAATACATGAAAAACGGCCTGGACTGGTGGCTGGCAAAACGCGATTTCGCACAGACTGATGAGGTTGTTCCTTTTGGCATCAGGACAGCGCTTTCTAAAAAATGGAACAGCCCCGTATGGTACAATATGTATTACCGCTATTTTCAGCCGGAGGGTTTTAGTGAAGCGAAAGATTATGAGTGGGAGTTGTACAGGTCGGCGCTGGGTGGCGGCAGGGTAAACAACCTGCCTGTGATAATCGAAGCCAACGGCATCTTAGCCAGTGAATATGTTCAGGGCGAAAACAAGGTACAACTCCTGGACTATATCAAGCCTTCGCCGCTCAACTCTCCGGTTGCTGTGATTTTTGGCTATCATTCGGCTGTTAATTGGGCTTCTGAAAATTATGAAGATGTGGGTATGGCACTGGTCGACAGCCTATGGTCAAAAGGGGTGGCGACAGATTTGATCCCGAGCTATGAGATTGACCTGGGCAATGTTGTAGTAGATGAGGAGGGGTACATCCGGTACGGAAGCCAGCAGTACAGGGCAGTGGTGTTGCATAAGCCCGATATGGAAAAATCGACTACATCGGCTTTCTTTAAAAATGCACAGCTGAAAAAGACAAAAGTGTACCGGCTGGGTGAGTGGAAACGGGATTACGATGGCCATTTGCTCCAGGGCAGGCAGCACATACCGGCTGCCATGGTACATTATGAGAATGCTGAACTACTGACCAGGGACTTGATAAGCCTGTTAAAAAAGGAAGGTGTGAATTTTAATACGCCTACCGTTCAGATCATGGAAGGCTTTGGCCACTCCTCCATCGTGCCTGCCGCTGCAGGACATGCCTGGCTGCTGGATGGCACCCTGGTACAGGCTGCAGGGGAGCATAGCGGGGCTGGTGATCCCATCCAGAGCAAAATGAAGATTGGCGAGCAGGAAGTTGTATTTGATGCAGTGGGTATTGCTGCCATCAGGCTGGATAAAAAGGGGGAGGTTGAAGCCATTGCTGCCGGTGATTTAAAGCATGTAAAATGTGGCAGTTTTGAGCTAAACCTGCCTCATCGCCTGAATGTAGCACTCTGGAAAAATGAGCGCGGTCAATGGGAGGGCGTGGTGCAGGGGGGTAACAGTTCCGTGCCTGCCAGCCTGCTGAAGCTTACCTCCAACTGGACGATCCTTAAAACGCCGGCTCCCTTTTCAGGTGGTGACTTCAAGAAGCCGGTGGTGATAGATTTGAAAAAGGGTGCTAATGCTGCAGGCAATTATGCTCAAAATATCAGCACAGTTAAAGATATAGATAATAACGAATACAAGGTGGCTGATTTTGGTGGTAAGCTTTGGTTTGTGGATAATCTACGGGTTTCCAGATATACAGACGGCACCCCTATTATGGAATTAGGTACTGAAAAAGAGCAATCGGTGATTCATCGGGAGGCAGGAATGAGCTGGTACAAGAACGATTCTGCTGCTTATAGTCAGTACGGAAGGCTCTACAACTGGAAAACAGCAACGCTGGATAACATCTGTCCTGAAGGCTGGCGGGTACCGAATAATAAAGACTGGACTGAGCTGATGAATATTCTCTCAAAATCAGATCAATACAGCTCTGCTACATTTTTTTCTGAACCTGCTGGTTACAGACATCCTTATGGAAGCTTTTTCTTTAACGGGGACTTTGGTGTTTGGTGGTCGGCTTCCGGAGCCAATTCAAGACTTGTTTATAAGAAGAAGCCGGATGAGCTATGGTTTTACGCCAATGAACGGAATGACCAGCACCCATTTTTCTATTCCATCAGGTGTGTAAAATGTGAGCAGGATACAAATAGTACCACAAGTCCGGTAGAGAATGAACAATCATCTCCTGGAAGGTGAAAAGATTAATTAGCCTCTGAGCAGAATTTATTTTACAGATGAAAAAGTTTTTGAACATATCTATGCGGGAAATCAGATTTATAAGACTTTGCCTTCTTATCATGCTGCTGGGGGTATCCGTATCCTTGAAGGCTGCAACTGAACTGGGCAATCTTACTACTGAGTACAAAAAAGACCCGATAGGGATCGATGTTACAGTACCCAGATTTTCATGGAAGCTCCTATCCGATGTAAGGGATCAGGAGCAGACAGCCTACCAGATTTTGGTTGCCTCCAGTCCGGAATTACTTACGCCACAGAAAGCAGATCTCTGGAACAGCCAGAAAGTAGGCAGCTCACAAAGTGTATTGGTTGATTATGCCGGGTCTTCCCTGAAATCAAGGCAAAGGGGCTGGTGGATGGTCAGGGCCTGGGATAAGAACGGTAAGGCTACCAAATGGTCGAAGCCTGCCCTTTTTGAGATGGGTTTTCTGCAGCCCTCAGACTGGCAGGCGAACTGGATCAAGCCTGCCGTGGCGTTCGAGGAATACAGCCATCCTGCTCCTTACTTCCGCAAAGAATTCAACCTTAACAAACCCATCAAATCTGCCAGGTTATACAGCACCAGCCGGGGCTTGTATGAGTTTTTCATCAATGGAGAGCGGGTAGGAGATCAGTACTTCACGCCTGGCTATACCAGCTATGAAAAGCGCCTGCAATACCAGGTGTATGATATTACCCCTCTGTTGAAGGGCGGGGTAAATGCCACCGGTGCTATTGTAGGGAATGGCTGGTACCGGGCATTCAGGCCCAACAACACTCCCCTGATGCAGCACCAGGACCTGGAGCTGTTTGCCCAGCTGGAAGTAGAATTTGCGGACGGCAGCAGGCTCATCATCCCTACAGATGATAGCTGGAAAACCACTACCGGACCCTTATTAAAATCTGAAATGTACGATGGCGAAATCTACGATGCCCGGCAGGAGCTTACAGGCTGGAACCAGCCAGGCTACGATGATGCAAAATGGGGTAAAACCCAGATTACCCAAACCAAAAAGAATAACCTGGTGGGTGTAATTGCCGAACCGGTAAGAAAAATAGAAGAGCTAAAACCCATTGAAATTATTTACACCCCGGCAGGAGATACAGTACTGGATATGGGCCAGAATATGGTAGGCTGGTGCAGGCTACGGGTAAAGGCACCCAAGGGTACTACCATCAAATTACGCCATTCAGAGATACTGGACCAGGAAGGTAATTTCTACACCGCAAACCTGCGTACTGCCGATCAGGAAATAATTTACACCACCAGGGGTGGTGGTGAATGGGAGACATTTGAGCCTAAATTTTCCTTCCAGGGCTTCCGGTACGTGGCGGTTTCAGGATATCCTGCTGAGGTAACGAATGATTTAATTACCGGAGTAGTGATTCACAGTGATCTTGATTTCGTGGGTGCTTTCAGCTGTAATAATGAACTGATTAACCAGCTGCAGCAGAATATTGTGTGGAGCCAGCGAGGTAATTTTCTGGATATACCATCGGATTGTCCTCAGCGCGATGAACGATTAGGATGGACAGCTGATATCCACGCTTTTGCGCCAACGGCATTCTACAACATGAACTCTGCCGCTTTTCTTACTAAATGGCTAAAAGACCTTGCAGCAGACCAGCATGAAGACGGGAGGGTGCCAAATGTAATACCCGACGAGCCTTACAATAAAATTAATATTGGTGCCACCGGATGGGCAGACGCGGCAACCATTGTTCCCTGGAGCATCTATACACACTATGGCGACAAGCAGGTGCTGGAAGATCAATACGCCAGCATGAAAGGATGGGTGGAGTACATGAGAAGAGAAGCCAAAACCTCCGAAGACCGCCTGTACAGGCCCAAGACCTTTCAGTTTAACGACTGGCTGGCTTTTACCAGTACCTTCCCTAACTACCAGGGGGCTACTACGGATACTGACTTTCTGGCGGCTGTATTTTATTACCACTCTACGGCAATTCTTGCAAAGTCTGCTGCCTTGCTGGGCAAAGAACAGGATGCCGCAACCTATGCCAGCCTGCAGAAACAAATCAAAGAGTCTTTTACCCGGGAATTTTTATCACAAAACGGAAGACTGTCTCCCAATACCCAGACAGCCTACGTACTTGCCCTTTCTTTTGACCTGGTTCCGGAGGAGTTAAAAGCCTCAGCGGCGCAACGCCTTGCCAATGATGTGAACAAGTTTGGACATATCACCACCGGATTTCTGGGGGTAGCGGATATAAGCCATGTACTGACCCGTTACGGTCACGTGGCAGAAGCTTACAAATTGCTGTACCGGCAAAAGTATCCTTCCTGGCTGTACCCGGTAACCAAAGGCGCGACTACTATTTGGGAACGCTGGGATGCCATAAAACCCGACGGTTCCTTCCAGACCGAGAAGGGTAATTCATTCAATCACTATGCCTATGGTGCCGTTGGCGACTGGCTGTACAAAGCAGTTGCCGGGATAAACCCGTCACCGGCAGAGCCCGGCTATAAAAAGATCATCTTTAAGCCACATCCATATGGGGAGATGAACGATGTGAAAGCCAGCCATGAGTCGCTTTATGGTACTATTGTTTCTGAATGGAAAATGGAGAATGGCAAGTTTAAATGGCATGTGACAGTGCCACCGAATACAAGGGCAGAGGTATTTGTGCCTGCCTCGCAGCAAGGTCTTCTGATCAACGGAAAAGCGGCAAAAGCTACTCTTCTTGATGAGGAAAATGCGCTGCCCTACCAGTTCATCCGTACCGAAGTAGGGGCGGGTAAGTATGTTTTTGAATCAAGTTTAACGCTTTAAACTTTTTATTGATGAAAAAGCCACAAGTTCAGTTCTTAATCTGCCTGCTTTCTATCTGCTCCCTGCTGGGGTGCAGTACGGCAAACGAATCAAAAAAAGAGGCGGCCCTGGTCACAGAAAAGCCCAATGTAATTATTGTGGTGGCAGATCAATGGAGAGCAGAAGCGTTTGGTTATGCAGGTAACCCCGATGTAATCACCCCAAATTTCGACAGACTGGCCAGCGAAAGCATTAATTTTGATCATGCCGTGGCTGTTATGCCGGTTTGCAGTCCCTGGCGCGCCAGCCTGATGACCGGCCAGTACCCCCTGACGCATGGCCTGTTTTACAATGATAAACCCCTGCCTACTGAGGCGGTTACCATGGGCAAGCTCTTCAAGGGAGAAGGGTATCAGACAGCCTTTATCGGTAAATGGCATATGAACGGACACGAGCGGCATGAGCATCCTTTTGCCGCCCGAAGCAAGCCTATTCCTGCAGAGCGCCGCCAGGGCTTTGATTACTGGAAAGCATGTGAGGTAACCCATGATTACAACAACTCTTTATACTTTGATGAGCAGAACCAGAAGCACATCTGGCCCGGGTATGATGCCTTTCCGCAAACTGATAGTGCAATCAGCTACATACGGAAGCATAAAGAAAAACCTTTCCTGATGGTTTTATCCTGGGGCCCTCCTCATGATCCTTATAACACCGCACCCGAAGAGTACAGAAAGCTATATGACCCTGCTAAGCTAACCCTTAGGCCCAATGTGGCAGAAAGTGATCAGGATAGTGCCAGGTGGGTCTTGGCAAATTACTATGCCCACTGCACTGCCCTCGATAAGGCCATGGGCGATTTGATGAAAGCATTGGATGATGAAGGAGTAGCCGATAATACCATCCTCATTTTCACCTCAGATCATGGTGACATGCTGATGTCGAAGGGCGTGCTGAAAAAGCAAAGGCCCTGGGATGAGTCTGCCCGGATACCCATGTTATTGAGGTATCCCCAAAAATTAGGAAAAGAAGCTGTTACCATAAAAGCGCCCATCAATACGCCTGATATCTTACCAAGCTTGTTAGGGCTGTGCAACATGTCGGTTCCGGCATCTGTAGAGGGTAAGAATTTTTCGGCATCAATTCTGAAAAAAGAAGAACTTGATAATGATGCTGTCCTGGTCATGCTGCCGGTTCCATTTCATGAATGGGCCTTCAAAAGTGGTGGCAGGGAATACCGGGCGGTGCGAACCAGCAGGTACACCTATGCCAGAGACTTATTCGGACCATGGCTGCTATATGATAATGAGAATGATCCATACCAGCTAAATAATCTTGTTGGGAATGCGGAATTCGCAGGCATTCAGAAAGAGCTGGAAGAAACGCTGCAGCAGAAATTAGAGGAAACAGGAGATAGATTTCTTCCTGCAGATGCATACATGGCTAAGTGGAATTACCTGTACGATTTTGACGACAGCCTCCGCCCGGATGCTTATTATCAGAATTTGAAAAAGCTGAATATCAAAAGCCTTTAATAGAGATCTTGCCTTTCAACCTCTTCTAAAACATGTGTGGAAGAGAGTAGGGAGATTCTTGTAACATAATACCATGAGAAACAGAGCAAGGATATACTGGGTATTAGCACTCATTGGATTTTGCAGCTGCGTCCCTGCAGCGAGGGTAGCAAAGCTTGATAACGATGCCTTTATGCTTTCCAGTGGAGACAGCAGGCAAGTCAACGCACTTGACTCAGCAAGCGGAAAACCTGCAAGGGCAAAATGGACGATCAGTGACCCAACTGTAGCCAGTATTGATAGCAAAGGAGTTGTTACCGGGCTGAAAAAAGGAGATGCGGTGATCACTGCCTTCAATCCAAAAAATGATACCATTGGCAGCTGTATCGTTTCGGTGGATGTGCCCTTCCAGAATCCGATTCTGCCCCCGTCCTGGAAACTGTATATTGCCGACCCGGAGCCTAAGGTTTTTGGTAATGGGGTTTATGTGTATGGCTCAAGGGATGAGGGAGGCAACAGCTGGTGTTCCGACAAGTACAATGTGCTATACTCCGAAGATCTGGTTCACTGGACTGACAAAGGCGTATCTTTTCACCTTGATTCTGTTCCGGAGCAGTACATGAAACCTAAGTACAGGCGTTTATGGGCTCCCGATGCCTTAAAACACCCCACCAATGGCAGGTATTACCTGTTCTCCTGCTTTAACCACACCAGGCCGGTGGCAGAGGAAGAGTTAATGGTTTCTTACAGCGATAAACCCGGGGGCTGGTTTACCGATGCAAAGCCCCTGAAGATTGATGGCAAAGAACCAATCATCGCCATAGACCCCGGTGTTTTGGTGGATGAGGATGGGAAAGCCTATGTTACCTGGCCATTTAAAATGGGGCAGCTCGATCCTGATGATTATACAAGGGTCATAGGCAGTACTGTGGTGGATGTTCAGCAGTGGATGCCCGAAGACAATACTCCTTTTGAAGGGCCTTCTATCCGGAAGAGAGGCGATACCTACTACTACATCTACATACAGAACGATGGTTTAAGAAACAGACCCGATGGCACCCAGTACAACAAGCCTACCCGTATGGCCTACATGACGAGCAAAAGTCCGCTGGGTCCTTACACCTACCAGGGGCTGATCATGGAAAATACGGATTATCCGCAGGTAATCAATATTCATGGTTCTATTGTGGAGTTCAAGGACCAGTGGTATGTGTTTTACCACATGCCCGTTATTGATAAAAGGCTCACCCGCGTAATGTGTGCAGAGCCTCTCACTTTTGATGAAGAAGGAAAGATTATTCCTGTAAAGCCCAGCACTTCCGGTATCAGGGGAGCATTTAAGTATGGCGACCGGATACAGGCCTCCGGGGCAGTGGTATATCCCGGCGGAGAAATGAACCCGCAGTATGTCAGCCGGGAAAATGATGCAAAGCTGGTATTTCAAAAGCAGGGCTCGTTTGCCGGGTACCGCTACATCGATCTGGATAATAACAAGGCTGCTGAAGTGGTGCTGGATGTGAACACCAGCGGAGCAGGCGGCGTTCTGGAAATCCGATACGATGGTGCCGATGGAGAAACGCTTGCAGTTGTTACGCTGCCAGACACTGGTGGTGAATGGAAGGAGGTAACTGCTAAAGTTTCAGAGGTTCGCCCGGGAAAACAAAGCTTTATTATAGGCCTGAAAGAGAAACCAGCCAGTGGCGATGTTGAGCTCGACTGGCTTCAATTTAATGAAGCGGCAGTTTCGGCCACCAGCCAAAGCAGCAAAGCTCAGTAAGCCCCTAAATTTTGACAAAACACCATCATGAGGAAATTAACTTTTATAATGCTGCTGTTGCTGGGAGCATGCCTTGCGCATGCTCAAAATAATCAGCAGTTTCAGCTCAATTCTCCCGATCATAAAATTCAGGTAAACATCGATGCCAGTGGTCAGCTGCGGTGGTCGGTACAGCATGGCCATCAGCAGGTGCTGGTACCTTCTGCGCTTGCCATGAAATTAGAGGGAGGCGAAACTTTGGGAGAAAACGTAAAAGTAGTTTCCTCAAAGCCTGAAACAGTAAATACCACCATCAAAGGCCTCAACTACAAAAAAGATATTATTCCCGATCAGTACAACCAGCTTACCCTTCAATTCAGGGGTGACTATGGTGTGATTTTCCGAGCCTACAATGATGGAGTGGCCTACCGCTTTTTTACAAAGAAAAGAAAACCCATAACCGTAGTATCGGAAGTGGCGGAATTTAACTTTCCGCAGGACCACATGCTCTACATTCCCTATGCCAACAGCCCACATCTGGGAGATATGTACCAGATTTCTTTCGAAAACACCTACCAGTACATTCAACTTTCAGAGATCAATAAAGATACTCTTGCTTTTGCCCCGGTGCTGGTGGAGCTGCCTAACGGCCTTAAGGCTGCCATTACCGAGGCCGACCTGGAGAGCTATCCCGGTATGTTCCTGAAGGCTGGCGCTAAAGATTTTTCACTGGCTGGCGATTTTGCGCCCTACCCGGTAGCCGAAAAGCAGGGGGGACATAAGAACCAACAGATGTTTGTGACAGCGCGTGCCCCCTACATTGCCAGAACCGAGGGCAGCCGCAGCTTTCCCTGGCGCACCCTCATCATCAGCGAACAGGACAGGGACCTGTTGAATAATGACATGGTGTACAAGCTGGCAGCTCCTTCCAGAATTAAAGATGCCTCCTGGGTAGCGCCAGGCAAAGTGGCCTGGGACTGGTGGAACAACTGGAACATCTCCGGCGTGGACTTCCGTGCCGGTATCAATACAGAGACTTACAAGCACTACATAGACTTTGCCGCTGCCAACAATATTGAAAACATTCTGCTGGACGAAGGCTGGGCCAGCAGTGAAGATATCATGAAGATTGTACCCGCTATCAACCTGCAGGAGATCATCGGGTATGCAAAGCAAAAAGGGGTAGGTGTATGGCTGTGGGGCGGCTGGCTACCGCTGGATAGAAAAACCGATGAAGCTTTGTTAACCTACTCTAAAATGGGAATCAAGGGTTTCAAGGTAGATTTCATGGATCGTGACGATCAGAAGATGGTGGATTTTTACTACCGCCTGGCCAAAAAGGCAGCCGAGCATAAGCTCATGATTGATTATCACGGTGCCTACAAGCCAACAGGTCTGCAACGCACCTACCCTAATGTAGTGAATTTTGAGGGGGTATATGGACTGGAACAGGTAAAATGGGGTAATTCCGATTTTCCGAAGTACAACAGCACTATTCCCTTCATCCGCATGCTGGCAGGGCCATTGGATTACACCCCTGGCGCCATGAAGAATGCAAACAAACATAACTTCCGCGTTGTGCACTCTGCCCCTATGAGCCAGGGCACCCGTGTACATCAGCTGGCCCTTTATGTGATGTATGAGGCGCCATTCAACATGCTGGCCGATAACCCTACCAACTACACAAAGGAGCCCGAAAGCACGAAATTCATTGCCTCGGTGCCTACCACCTTCAATGAAACGATTGCGCTGGATGGCAAAGTGGGGGAGTATGCTGCCATAGCCCGCCGTAAGGGCGACACCTGGTATGTTGGTGCCATCACCAACTGGGATGGCCGCGAGATCAGCATCAATCTTTCATTTCTGCCCGAGGGTACGTATGAGGCCGAGATTTTCAAGGACGGCATCAATGCAGACAGGGAGGGGTCGGACTACAAGCGAGAGGTGTTAAAGGTAACTTCTGCGGATCGGCTAAAGGAGCAAATGGCTGGTGGTGGTGGCTGGGCAGCGAGGATTTATCCTGTTAAGTAGGCTGTTTCTAAAAACAGAATCTAAATAAATCTGCAGTAGTTACCCGATTTTTGGGGGTGAGTAGGAGTGTGTTATGGCAGATAGAAGCTTCCGTGGTAGTGCCGGCTCTGCTGCAGGTGGTAAGGTAAGTGGAGCCCTTGCATCAATTCACGATTCGTTGCGGGATTTGAAAAGGTTGGTACTGCCTCTCTCAATCAGCTTGGTTTCAAAAATGTATTCCTTGATGGTTGTCTTTTTTCTTTGCATTAATTTCAATAGCTGGGTGGCTGCTTCAATTCCCATTTCAAATGCAGGTTGTGTGATGGTGGAGAGTGAGGGTTGAAGAAAATTAGAGAAGGTTTCATTATTGAATCCCATCACAGATATATCTTCGGGCACTTTTTTATTACAGTCATTGACTGCGGCTAATGCTTCTATAGCCAAACGATCATTAATACAAAAAATCGAATCTATATCTTGTTTTTCCCTGACAATCTGAACGATGGCAGAATAAGCAGATTCCCTTGTAAAATCACATCTTACTACTAAAGCAGGGTCAATTTGTAAGCCTGCATTCTTGTGTGCTTCACAATATCCTGCATACCTTATTTCAGAAATTTTCAGGCCTTCGGGACCTGCTAACCAGGCTATCTTTTTTTTACCATTCTTTATCAGGTAGCTTACAGCTGCACAGGCAGCTTTCTGGTTATCAATAGTAACCTTAACATACTGGTCTTCGGAAGGAATGCGGTCAATAAAAACCATTGAGGTTTCTGAGGGAAGGTTCTCATGAAAATGATCCAGATTTTTTGTTTCAACAGAAAGCGATGCAATAATGCCATCAACATTAATAGCAGCAAGGTCTTTGATATTATCAATTTCTCTTGTGAGACTTTCTCCGGTCTGGAAGATAAGCACCCGGTAACCTTTGGGAATCAATACTTCTTCGATCCCCTTCAGGGCAGAGGAGTTAAAAAAATATGAAATGTCAGGAATAATTACCCCTACGAGCTTTGTTCTTTTACTTCTAAGACTGCTTGCAATCCGGTCAGGTTTATAATTAAGTTCCTTAGCCAGGGCCCATACCCTTTCTTTGGTGGCTTTACCAATCTCATACGAATCATTCAAGGCTCTTGAAACGGTTGCAGGTGTAAGATTTAATTGACTGGCTAAATCCTTAATCGTAACTTTTTTGTGCATTGAGGTACTTCCTTTATCTAAATGTAAATAAATACACAGAAAGAAAGTACCTCTAAAAATCAAAATGTTAACCAGGCCCTTTGTTGATTGGCATGAATAATCCCTAGTCCACATCAATAATTAGCAGTCCGAAAGGCGGTAAAGCTACAGAGCAGTGCCTGTTTTCTGTTTCTACTCGGCTTGGTTTACTGCTTAATAATTCCGCCCAGTCAGGATTCATCAACATGTGCTCATCCAGTTGGTAAACCTGAAATTTACCTTGTGCTATTGGAATTTTTACTTCTTGCTGATCGATGGTAAAGTTCGATAGGATAATTCTCTGGCCTTTGTGCTTTTTCAGTACCAGCCCATCAAACACAAGGGGATCACTGCTCTTGCTGTAGAGTACTTTGGCTTGAGGATCCTCCAGAATATATTGTAAAACTGCATAGATCGGAAAAACATCACCTCCTTCTGCAGGAAATAGATCTCCAGCCGCTTTACCCTGGGGCATGAGCAATCCTTTCCTTCCTGCTGTTTCGTAATAGGTAAGGCTTTTGGCACCTGCTTCGGCCATATATTTAATGCTGCCCAGGGTCCAGCTGGCGCCGAACAAAGATCTTTGCCTGGCATCAATCTGAAGTTCAGGGTCTTCCCCGGCATTTGTTGCAGTGGCATTAGGATTGAATCTTGGTTTGAAAGTGACCGGTGAAACATGCACCTCCTTACCCCGGGCAAGGTTTTTTGCACTGGTCACGGTGTGGCCCTGTATTTCTAGCGTTTCTATCAGCGAAAGGTTGTCAAAGGCATGTACCTGAGGATTGATGCTGTAAGTTAAAAAATCAAGATCTTCAGATGGGGGCGTCTGACGATTAAGTTCTGTAAAATAGGCATTTGTACCTCCTCCAATTTTCGCTGCCGGAAAGCACCTGCGCAGTTGCGGAACTAGAGCATGAATAAGCCCAGTGGGTGTTGTTTTTTTGTTATCCTGGAATAAAAGAATGGCATAAATATCAGCCTTTGAGCCAAGCAGATGACGGCAGAAGGCCTCTGCCTCCTCTGCATACTGCTTTTCAGAAAGATGTAAAGCCAGCTCCAGGGGCAGGCCTAAGGCTTCTGCATCTCTGCAGGCTTTGGCCAGCAGTTTCTTCCAGTCTGGCTTGTGGAACTTTACATCATAGCGGTAATGGTGAAAGCCAATCCTCCGGAGCAGCTCAACGGCTCTTGCTGATAAATGTTCCACCTCGGTGGAGCTGCCTACCCCGATCTTTGGGAGATCCGCAGCGCTATTGGAAATCGTAAAATTCAGCTGTTTTTGATTCTGGGAAGACCTGGTAACTGCCTCTTGAACGTCCGGCAGGCTTAGCTCCACTACCTGATTCACTTCTTCTCCGGCATGCATTTGTACCGGAAAAGGAAGGTCTAAAGGGGTGCTGTAGGTTTTAAAGGAAGCATCTGTCCAGTTGCGCTGATCTTCTGTTTCGAATACATCCCCCTCGAACCTTAAGGTAGCAGAGCAGCCTTTTGGAAGTTTCCACTGCAGCGCTTTTATGTTCATAAAGGGCTGGTGGGGACTGATGGCGTTGGGAAAGCTTGCACCGATCACGCGGCCATCAGCTTTGGTAACCGTGCAGTCGTTTCCGGCACATTCGTGAATGGGATGTAAAATACAAAAGCCAATTCTGTTCTTCTGAAAGGATGACAGGCATTTTCCCTTCATTTCAAACCTTACCACGCCCGTTTCAGAACCAGTAAAAGTGTAGTGAGCTATAAAATGCAGCTCGTCCTGCCTGTATTCTATTTCAACATCAATGGTAAAGCTGTTGCCCTCTTCCTGAATTGTCTCCTTCCTGATAATAGGCTCAATGGTATCCCAGTTATGGTTGCGCACAGCGGCATAAACCATACGCAGCACTTCGGTTTCACCATACCTGATGTAGCGTATGGCCCCGTTTTCATAAACCATATTTAAAGGTCCCGCTTTCAGGAAAACCTGCTTTGGCAATGGCCTTGCCTCACCATAGTAAAAGATTTCTTTGGGGGTTGATTTTACCATTATCATAGTTGAAGATGAAAGAAAAACTAATGAACAAAAGTTAGAAAAAAGACACCATTGAGCTGCTATTGATACGTTTTGTAATTCCCGCACCTTGAAGCCCGGGTTATAATTCCCAAATCTTTCCTGCCGCTGGCCAGGGCTATTCCACCCTTTTTACTTCCTCATTAAAATCCTTGCCCCGGTTTTCGTACAGTTCCTGCTGAAGCCTTCTGATGAGTTCCTGGCTTTCAGGAAGTTCAGCAATATTCATCCGTTCATCAGGGTCTCTTGCATGGTCGAATAGCATACGGGCATAGACATTGGAATCAGATTTGCTCCATTCAGTATACATATAATGACCAGTTTTGATCGTTAGGCCATCAACATATTTACTCACTATCCGCCCATCCCAGGGGGCATCTTCCTGCTGCATGATCGGAAGCATGCTTGCGCCCTCCAGCTGATTCGGCAGGGTTGGCAGATTCGCCAGATCAATTAAGGTGGGAAAGATGTCTACGAACTCCACCAGCTGGTTTGATTTTTTATTTTCGGGTACTCCAGGGCCGGAAAAAAGTAAAGGTGCCTGCAGCGAAGTATTAAAGTTACTATGCTTGCACCAGGTACCATGTTCGCCCAGATTAAAGCCATGGTCACCCAACAGTACCACAATGGTATTTTCTTTCAACCCTAACTCCTCCAGGGCATCCAGCACCCTGCCCACCTGGGCATCCACATAGCTAACGCTTGCATAGTAGCCGTGGATCAGCGATATAGCTATGGAGTCGCTTACAGGGCCTTTTGGAGGATACCCGTAATACTGTTTCATTTCGGCAAAATTATGAAGAAAGGCCACAGCCGGAGCATTAGCTGAATCCTTGTAAGTGACAGGTAACGATATGTTCCGGCGTTCATACAGGTTCCAGTATTTTTCCGGGGCATTGAAAGGAAGGTGTGGTCTAAAGAAGCCCACTGCAAGGAAAAAGGGTTTATCTCCTCCCTTCAGTTTCTGCAGGTCCACAATGGCTTTAGTAGCCACTTTGCCATCGTAATATATCGAATCGCTTACCGCCGCCCTTTCATAAGGATAGCCTTTTTTGATGCTGGCGGCAAGCGCCAGGTTTTCGGCTGTCAGGTAGGTCCTAAAGTGAACATCCTCTGGTTGCCAGATCTCATCCCAGCTATCTTCACTGTCGGTGGGGTTGTGAAAGACCTTTCCGTTGGAAACAGTAAAATAGCCATTGTTGCGGAAATGTTGGGGTAAGGGAATGGCTTCGGGATTGTCTTTCTCCGCCCAGGTATCATAAGTAAGGAACCTGTTCCGGGTAGGTCGGGTGCCGGTTAAGAAACTCGCTCTGGAAGCACCGCAAACCGGCACATTGCAGTAAGCCCTGCTGAACAGGATGCCTCCCTGTGCCAGTTTGTCGATGTTGGGAGATTGGATATGAGATTTTCCATAACAGTTCAGCTCCGGGCGCAGGTCATCTACTGTAATAAATAAAACATTAGGCTTTTCGGCCAACGCACTTTCTTTTTGAGCAGTAGGGGTGCATTGCCAAAAAGAAAAGATTATGAGGCTGGAGAAAATAAGCCGCTGAAGTGGTGGAGTTATCGATCGGTATTTCATAATCTATTCTTTGACTCTTCTTGAGAATGATACTCTTTCCGTTATAAAAAGCTTCAGCGGCTGTAAATCAAAAATGTTTTCCTCCAGGAGCCGGTCAGTATTGGCGGTAGGTATTACCTGGGGTACTGTTTTTTAAATGTATCTGCCTATCCTGTTTATACATATAGGCCTGGTGCCCTTTATGCTCCTATTTGGCGGATTTATAGGGTCTATCGATTCAATTGTGTTTAAAGACTTGATTACTAAACCCCAGGCAGCAGCATCAGGTAATGGCTTTGATCTGCTCTTTTACAGATTCAGGCTCAAATATTTTCTTCCAGTCGTCTCTGAATATTTTAGGTTTACCGTATTCAATTGCCTTGTAGCAGGCATCAGAAAATACTCCGGGAATCTCATCAAATAGCACAGCAGCAATAATGTTGATGTGGCCCAGCAGAAAATCCCTGGCAGCTTCTTTGGGCACACCTTGCTTAACTGCTTCATCAAGGCCTTCTTTTAGCATCAGCAGGCAGGTGGCGGTAAAGGTTTCAGACAGGGCGGGCTCCAGAATTCCCATTTGTTCGATAGTAATCCGGTGCGAGCGGAAAACGGGTGCATACATTTGGATGGCCAGCTGTTCGGCAGCTTCATAATCTTCTTCCTTTCCACTGATCAGGGCACAAACGATTGCCTGTTTTGCACTGATACCTCCGAAATAATCATAATGATTTTCTTTTTTGTCTTCATGATTGAAGATGGAAGGATGGGCAGGGTGGGTGGCAAAATAGCTGATGTCTGCTCTTTCCGGTAATGCACCGGCCAGTGGCGCAGCAGGGTCCAGGCAAACAGCAACAGCGCCTGGCTTCATCTGGGGTACAATATCCCTGGCTACGTTTTTAATGTAAATATCCGGTACTGCAAGAATCACAAAATCAGCAGCAGGAATAACATCCTCTGCTTTACTTACATCTACACCCCGGGCTTTCAATCTTTCTATGCCTTGTGGATTTATTTCGATATAAGACACTTCATATTCTGAATTTTTGAGGTTGTCGGTAATACGGCAACCCATTTTCCCGCCGGCTCCTATCAGGCTTACTTTTTTCATGGTTATTTTTAATAAATGTTGAGGATCTTATTGTATGCTTAAGAGAACCGGATCTATTGTTAATCTTTGGTTGGTTCCCATATAAATAGATTCAAAATAATTTTCATCGCCGCATTGCCCACCTTTTAGCGCTATTTCAAGGCCATCGAACTTTTTATTTTTTGAATGAGCAATGCAAAGCGGCGCTCCGGGAGCGATGGGAGTGAGGACTTCAAGTGCATAAATTCCCAGTGCTTTCGCAACATGACCTGAGGTATCTCCACCTGCCACAGTCACTCTGGCATCACTGTGTTCTTCTAATATCCTGTAAAGTATTTGCCCCTGAATTTTTGCCAGATAATCAGCAGGAAAACAGGAGTTTCCTGTAAGCGCTTTTAGTTTTGTGTGGGTTTTGGCAATAGCTTCATCCTCTGGTCCTAAAGCTGTAAATACTACCACATGCTTATGATGGAGTAATTGTGTAGCTGTTAATACTACTCTTAGTATTTCCTGCTCTCGGGTGTCCGGATCAACAAGCTTTTCACTGTCAATTCTTATTCTTTCAAAGCCCGCGTTAATCGCCCAATCTATCTGTTTATGAGTAATGGGAGAACAGCTTCCTGCCATTACAAGCATCTTTGAGGCTTGGCCTACTGAAACATTCAAATCAAATCTGGAAAGAACCTTTGTATCCTGGAGATACGCAGTTAATGCATTTTCTACTCCTGAAGAGCCGACAAGTAACTGGTTTTCAGCATTGGAATGAAGAAGCATTACTTTTCCCGCCTTTACCAGATGTTCTTTATTGATGATATCGATAAGTAAAAATGGTGCCGATAGATTATCTTTTGTTTGCTGAAGTATTTTTTCTATTTCATCGTCTCCGTCCTCGATGGTTAAAATATCCAGCAAGTGTACATCTCTGTTGGTTTGGTTCTTCAGATGCAGCCGCAGGTCACTTTCGTTCATTGGGGTTATAGGATGTTTAGACATGGTCGGATGCCTGTCTAATCTATAGGTGGTGGTATCCACTCTTGCAAACAAATTACCAAATACACAAAACCTGTTTAAGTCGGGTGCACCAACTATAAGAGGCACATACTGAGAGGGAAAGTACTTTAAGGCTAAGTCAATGGCATGACCGATGTTTCCTATTTCAGGTGAGGAATCAAAGGTGGAGCATACTTTATAATGGAAGAAGCGGCTGCGGATTTTACTGATCTTTTTGAAAATATGGGGTAGTTCCTCATTCATTTGATCCGGTGTCATAGATCTGCTTACACCAGCTACTCCGAATGCCCTAAGCCTGGTTTCTGCGGGGAAAGAACTGTTCTTGAATCGGAAATTATTTATTTCATTAATTCCGGGAGGCTGGAGAAACAGGGCGGCAGGCAGGCCATTCAGCGTTAAAGACTCCATCACATCAGTTGATCCTGTAAAGTCATCTCCATAATAACTCAGGTATATTTCGTGTTGATCCGGCTTATCCATAATATTCTAAAGCTTTTTCCAGTTCAGGATGAGTTTTTCCATAGTCCACCAAAGATTTTCCCTGTATAGCAGCTTCCCAGGCCTGAATTATACTTTGTACACCGGCTGCTATACCGTCAGGATGAGCTACTATGCCTCCACCGCAGACATACATCACATCTGCACTATTGATGGCTTTATAAGTATCTACGGCCTGACCTGCCCATTGGCCCGATGAAATAACAGGCATTATTTCGTAGCCTCCAAGGAGGGGTTTTAAGCATGCTTTCACTGATCTGATTACTGATTCATCGGATTCGCAGAATTTGTTTCTGATGCCATTCGTATGCAGATGATCTATGCCGGCAAGGCGCCAGATCTTCTGATAAGCCGTGAATTCAAGTCCCAGTACCTCGCTTCTGCTTAGAGCTCCCCAGAAATTCCTGTGTCCATGTATGGGTAGCTGGCTATGCTGCCTGATCTTTGTTATGCCCGAAATTCCTACATGATTTATACTAAGCATGATACAGGTTCCGTCCCGCTTCAGTACATAATCATGTCTTCGCTGCATATCATCAATATCTCCACTTATATTAAAGGCAAACATGGGCTTTTTACCTTTTTTATCAGCGTATCTGTTAATTACATCCATGCACAGCTCTACCCTTTTTTCAAAATGAGAATGAGGTGCATCACCCATCAACTCATCGTCTTTAATAAAATCCAAACCAGCCTCTATAAGAATTTTAACCTGCGCAGCAGTAGCCTCGGCCGTGAGCCCCACACTTGGTTTGATGATAGTGCCGATGATTGGGCGGTTATAAACCTTAGTAAGCTTTCTTGTTCCTTCTATGCCAAATTGTGGACCAGGATATTTCTGTGTAAATGCCTGGGGAATATCAATATCAAGCAGTTTAAGGCCCGAAAATGGTGCCAGTTCATATAAATTTCCGGCAACTGTAGCCATCAGATTAGGGAGATTGGCTCCTACGTTGTGAAAAGGCCACGAAAGTTCTACAATTGCTCTTCGAATAGGTGCGTTAGGTTTTGTTTTTGCTCCGGCTAAAGTGGGCGTGGCAACCTGTCCTGTTTCTTCAATTGATTCTACTCTCGCAGAGAATTGCTCTCTAAGCTCATCTGTTTCGCCCGGAACCCTTACAAAAGTGCCACACGATTGTTCTCCAGCCATTATTTCTGCAGCGGCCTCTAATTCAAAGGAAGTCTCAATAAGATACTTTGCTTTTATTCTTTGATCCTCCATTTGATAAGCTTTGTGTTGAGATTTTAATTTTGATGAACTTCCCTAATTATGCGAGTTTTATTAAATGTAGGGATTATTAAAATTACATCCTCATTTTGCTGATTTTTATTGCGTAAACGATTACGTAAATATTTATACTTTTTAGAGGGTAAAGCCTTTATCTTATCTAAAAAACCCCTTAATTAGGCTGATGACTATTTTGTATAGAAAGCAGGTTAGAGCAGGATAGGTTTTTTTAAAGTTTAGTAATTGTAAAGTGATATTATTAACGCGCTAATAACGCCTGCTTTAAAAAAAGAAGGTAGATTGTTGATTATGAAGAAACTAAAGTTTGCAGTAGTAGGTGCGGGTTTTTGGTCAAATTACCAAATAGCAGCATGGAATGAGCTGGCAGGAGTTGAGCTGGTTGCTGTGTGTGATAAAGATAGGGCAAAAGCAGAAAGTGTGGCTCACAAATTTAATGTTAATAATACTTATAATAATATAGAAGATTTACTGGAAAGGGAGACGTTGGATTTTTTAGACATCATCACGGATGTTGAAACGCATCCGTTTTTTACTGAAATGGCTGCTTCTAAAGGACTGGATGTAATCTGCCAGAAACCAATGGCTGATTCTTTAGAAAAAGCTAAAAAAATGGTAGAAGTATGTAGGAAGAATAGTGTGAAATTCTTTGTTCATGAGAATTTCCGCTGGCAGGCACCTATAAGAGCCCTGAAAAAAGCAATGGATTCGGGTATTATAGGCAAGCCTTTTAAAGCCAGGGTAACTTTTTCTTCTGCATTTCCTGTGTTTGAAAATCAGCCATTTCTGGCCGAACTGGATAAATTCATCATTACGGATGTAGGCTCTCATGTGCTCGATGTGCCGCGCTTCTTATTTGGAGAAGCAACATCTTTATACTGTCTTACTAACAGGGTAAATAATAAGATAAAAGGAGAGGATGTTGCTAATGTTTTGATGGAGATGGAGAGTGGTCTGCACTGCTATGTTGAAATGTCTTATGCTTCTATTCTTGAAAAAGAAGCTTTTCCGCAGACTTTTATATTAGTAGAGGGAGATAGGGGCTCTTTACACTTAACACACGACTACCAGTTGAAAATTACAACCAGGGCCGGCACAAAGACTGAAAAAATAGAACCACAGTTTTATGCCTGGGCAAACCCCGATTATGCTGTTATTCACTCCAGCATTGTGGACTGTAATCGCGATATATTAAATGGACTGAGGGGGGGAAGGAGCGAAACAACAGGGGAGGATAATTTTAAAACAGTAGAACTGGTCTGGAAAAGCTATGAATCAGCTTCTGTCGGAAACGTAATCAAATTTTAATGTACCTGGGGATTATGCCTAATTTTTATAGTATCGTAAAGACGCAGGAAAACAATGGAACTAACCGGATAGTGCACCTTTTCATTCTGGGCTTATTCTTCACATTACTAAAATCTCTTTCAGCTCAAAATTCATATAACTATTAGTCAATCTGTATAAGAAACTTTCGTATGCTTCAGCTCAAAAATGTTATAGCCTGTATATTCCTGATCACTGTTTCCTTTTGTCAGCTAAATGCTCAGCATAAAATTGAGCAATGGGATTATTTCGAGATATCCCTGAAAGGAACTAAATCAGGTAATCCATTTACCGACGTAAAGCTTTCTGCGGAGATCAGGCATGCTGATAAAACCGTTACGGTTCATGGATTTTATGATGGGGAAGGCGTGTATAAAATCAGGTTTATGCCTGATCGTAAAGGCAGATGGAGCTATGTAACAAGCAGCAACAGGAAAGAACTGAACGGGAAAAAGGGAAAGTTTGAGGCTGTGGCAGCCACAGAAGGAAACAATGGTCCTGTGGTGGTTAAAAATCAGTATCATTTTTCCTATTCAAATAACAAGCCTTATTTACCGTTAGGCACTACTTGTTATGCCTGGCTTCATCAGGACGAAAAGCTGCAGGAACAGACATTACAGACCCTGAAGGAAAGTCCGTTCAATAAGCTCAGGATGACTGTTTTCCCCAAATACTTCGACTATAACCGAGCTGAACCGCAGCTATATCCTTATGTAAAAAAGGCAGACGGGAGCTGGGATTTCACCAGGTTTAATCCTGCTTTTTTCAGAAATATTGAGAAAAGAGTTAAGGATTTGCAGGCGCTGAATATCGAAGCAGATATTATTCTTTTTCATCCTTATGATAAAGGGCACTGGGGGTTTGATCAGATGCCACGAGAAGCCAGTTTACACTACCTGAACTACGTTGTTGCAAGGCTTTCAGCGTTCAGAAATGTATGGTGGTCTATGGCAAATGAGTTCGATTTAATGAAGCACAAATCACTGGAAGATTGGGAAAGTTACTTTGCGTTGATCCAGGAAAAGGATCCTTATAAACACCTGGCTTCTATTCATAACGGAGATATTAATGTGCTTTATGATCATAGCAAGCCATACATCACCCATGTAAGTGTGCAAAGTCCGAATTTAAAGGAAGCAATCTCCTGGAGAAAATTCGGAAAGCCAGTCATCAACGATGAATGCGAGTATGAAGGCAACCTTCCCATGCCGTGGGGGAACATTTCTGGCGAAGAGCTGGTGCACAGGGCCTGGCAGGGCTACGGCTATGGCATTTACGTTGGGCATAGCGAATCTTTCGAAGATAACGTAATCTGGTGGTCGCACGGGGGAGAGTTGAAAGGCGAAAGTGCTGCCCGTTTTGCTTTTCTGAAACAAGTGATGCAGGAAACTTCGCCAGAAGGCTTAGATGTATTTGAGCCAGATAACTGGTTATGGTTGCGTTTTGCAGCTGCTAAAGGAGATAGTGCTTTTGTCTATTATTTTGGCGAGCACCAGCCTGCCAGGTGGCATTTTATTCATGGTAAAAAAACTGCTGAATACAGCGTGGATGTAATTGATACCTGGAATATGACCATCAATAAAGTAGAAGGAAAATTTAAAAATGGTGATTCCATACCCCTGCCAGGTAAACCAAATATTGCTTTGAGGCTCATGGAGATAAAGGATCGGGCGGGAGCGCAGTAGAAAATAAGCATCTGTTATATTCCTGTCAGGGGCGATTAATCATGCTGTCTAATGTCTCCTGCCTCGTCAGGCTACTCACCTAACACTCATAATTCAAATGGCACATCACCATTCCCGGAGAGATTTTATAAAAACCACAGCCAGCATTGGCTGTGGTGCATTGCTGGCAAATTTATGGCCAGGCGATTTGCTGGCTGCCGTCAGCAGTAAGATCCGGTTAAGCGGCCAGCTGTGGGTGTATGCCAGCCGGTATCCGCCCAATTGGGACTGTACCCCAATTCTGGAAGAGATTTTTAGTGACTTTCAATATGCGGGTTTACCAGGGGTTGAAATTATCGGGCAGCTTTTACGGCATGCTGATGTGGTGGAAAGGATAGGGGCATTAAGTGAGAAATATGGAGTAGCTGTAACGGGTTCTGCCATCGGGGGCGAAATGTGGAATAGGGAAAAACATCAAATGATTTTAGAAGATGTAGAACCTATTATTGAGAGGCTTCACCGATTAGGAGGAGCTACTTTTAGCATGAACGTAGGAAACCCAAATCGCCGAAAAACAGATAAGGAGCTGGATGCACAGGCAGACCTTTTGAAAAGGATTATCAAAATCTGTGAGCAAAAGGAGATTCAAGCCAATCTTCACAACCATGATTTTGAAATGAAGGAGGATCTGTATGAATTCAAAGGAATTATTGACAGGGTACCGGAATTAAAGCTGGGGCCGGATATTAACTGGCTGGTACGGGCAGGCATTGATCCAGTATATTTTATTGAAACCTATGGGCATAAGATTGTGCACCTTCATATTCGTGATCAGCATGCAAATGGAAAATGGTCGGAAGCTGTAGGAGAAGGTGTTACTGATTTTCGTGCCATTGCAAAGGCTTTAAGAAAAGCTAATTTCCAGGGAAGAGCCGTTGTAGAACTCGATTTTGATGATCCGCCTGTAAGGCCGGTGAAGGAAAATCTAAGAATCAGCGCAGCATATGTAAAAAAGGTTTTGAAACAGGTGTAAATAAGTTGTTTACAGATGTTTTAATCCCCTGGGATGAGTTTGTTCTTCTTTTCAGCAGTGATTAATGCATCAAAAGAGTATCCGGACTTTACGATAGTGAATAGGCTATTGCTGATAAATCTTTAAACATGTGCTAAGTACAGGCTTCAGTGAAATCAAAACAGCTCCCCTTAAAAAAACATACAGATTTATATTCCGAATCAGATTTTTATAAAAAGTTTTTTCAATGAAAGAATACTATTGCCTTGTAAATTCAAATTTAAGGAGAACCCTGCTTCTCTTATTTTTAGTATGTAGCCTTTCTGCTTTCGGGCAGCAGGAGAAAAAACCGAACATTATTTTTTTTCTGGTAGATGATCTCAGGTATGACTTCTTAAGTTATCTGAATCACCCCTGGATGAAAACGCCCAATATCGATGCACTGGCAAAGCAAAGCGTTTTTTTTGAAAATGCTTTTGTAACAACTTCTCTTTGTTCTCCCAGCAGGGCTTCTATTATTACAGGCCAATACGCGCACTCTCATAAGGTAATGGACAATGCTTCAGAAATTGACCATTCGCAACCTACTTTTCCCAAAGAGCTAAGAAAGCAAGGATACCATACTGCTTATATGGGTAAATGGCACATGGGAGGTACCAATTCAGAGCCACGCCCAGGCTTCGACCACTGGCTCTCTTTTAAGGGGCAGGGTGAATATTATGATCCTTCATTGAATATCAATGGTGATATAGTTGATGAGAAAGGATACCTGACAGATATCATTACCAATAATGCAGTCAATTACATAAAAGAAAGAAGCAAAAAGGAACAGCCCTACTTTTTGTATGTCTCACACAAAGCAGTTCATGAGCCCTTTTATCCTGCTAAAAGACATGAAGGTTTTTATAAAAAAACAACTGTTGCTCTACCTGAAACTTTTGCTGACACAGAAGAAAATTACAAAGGAAAGCCGCATTGGTTACGAAGACAAAGAAAAAGCTGGCATGGGGTTGACAGAGATTATTCTTTTGGAGATTATGGAGACCTGGATAGTTTCATTAAAAGGTACAGTGAATCAATGCTGGCGATTGATGAAAGTGTTGGCGCCATTATGAAGACCTTAAAAGAGGTTGGGCAGCTGGAAGAAACCGTTTTTATCTTTTATAGTGATAATGGCTATATGCTGGGAGAGCATGGCCTTATTGATAAAAGGGCTATGTATGAAGAGTCTATGAGGGTGCCATGTTTTGTATACTGGCCTGCAAAAATCAAGGAGCCGGTAAGAAGAAAAGAACTGGTGCTTAATGTAGATATTGGTCCTACCATTTTGGAGCTGGCAGGTACCAATGCTCCTTCAACAATGCATGGTATGTCATTTGCCAGCATGCTTCAGGGGGCTACTCCAATCTGGAGAAAAGATTTTTTATATGAATATTATGTAGATCCTATGTCGGTTCAGACGCCAACCATCATAGGGCTAAGGAATGAAAAATACAGCTATATTACCTATGAGGGGATTTGGGATGTAAATGAGCTTTATGACCTGGAAAAAGATCCTGATCAGAAAAATAACCTGATTGGCCATGTTGAGATCGGGGGCATTTTTGGAACATTTCTGCAAAGGCTTAAAATAGAAGACCCAAAAATGTATGAAGTTGTAAAACCTTTGGATGACAGGCTTTCAGAATTGATGATAGAAAAAGGAGGTTTCAGAAGTAAACGGTAGGTAGTAAAGTGTATAAAGAGAAGCTGATCTTTCAATTTATAACCATCAAAAAGTGATTGTCAGTCCACCGTCAACGGTAAGAACAGATCCGGTAATGTAGGAAGCATCCGGGCCCGCTAAAAACCAGGCAGCACCGGCAACCTCTTCTGGCCGGGCGGCTCTTTTCAGCGGGAGGTGATCATGTTTGATGTAATTATCCCTGAACCACTCACTCTCCAGTTCATTTTTGCCATCGGCTTTTACAGACATAGGTGTATCTACAAAGCCAGGTGCAATTGCATTGGCCAGGATGTTTCTGGGGGCCAGCTCCAGCGCGAGCGATCTTGTAAACTGAGTGATGGCTGCCTTTGCCATGCCATAAGCCGAACTGCCCCTGGCAACCCTTTCGTAGTGGATAGAAGTAATGTGAATGATTCTGCTTCCATCCTGCATCAGGGGGATCAAAGCCCGGCAAATTTTAACGGAACCGTAAAGCATCACTTGTAAAGAGTGGTCCCATGCTGTAAAATCTGCCTCCAGCACAGGCAAGCCCCTGGAAATGCCGGCGCTGTTAATGAGTGCATGAAAACCGCCAAACTTTTCCTGCGCCTGTGTTCTAAGGCGCTCTATATGTGCCTCTGAGGTTACATCCACTTCTATGGCCAGATGCCCTTCGCCATCCAGGCCCGCAACTACCTTTTGAGTGGCATCTAAATCTGGAGCAGCTACCATCACAAGCCAGCCTTCTTTAGCAAATCGCTCTGCTATGGCTTTACCAATTCCGGATGAACCTCCTATTACAATTACTTTTTTTCTCAATGTTTTATCGCTTTGTAAGATGGAACAGTATTATTTGGCATTGCTACTGTTAGAATTAGTAAGTAGCTCTTCCGCCGGAAAGATCAAAAGTAAATCCGGTTGAAAAACTACACTCTTTCGATACAATCCAGGCACTAATGGCTGCTACTTCCGCTACCGTGCCCAGGCGCTTCATGGGAATTTTGGCAGTCATATAAGCCAGCTGCTCCGGAGCAGTATGTTCGTTCATGGTTGTTTTAACAACGGCCGGAGCAAGCCCGTTGATGGTAATGCCTGTTTCTGCATACTCCTTGCCAATGCCTTTTACCAGACCAATAACTCCTGATTTGGTTGCAGAATAACCAACCATGCCCGGGTTACCTTCTTTGCCGGCAATAGAAGCAATTAGCAGGATGCGGCCATAGTTAACCTTTTCCATTATCTGAAGTGCATATTTTGTCATCAGAAAGGCCCCTCGTAGGTTAACAGCATAAACTTTATCAAAGGCTTCTGTGGCATAATCGATGATTTTGGTGCTTGTCGGTCCTACAATGCCGGCAGAATTAACCATGATGTCAACTTTACCATAGCGAGCCTCTACCTGCTCAAACCCCAGGCGCACCTCCTCCTCCGAGGATACGTCCACCACATAAGCGGATGCCTCAAAACCCCTGCTGCTAAATTCACCAACGGTCTTATCCAGCAGTTGTTCGTTCACATCAAACAAGGCAAGTTTGCCACCTTCGGTTGCAATTCGTTCGGCAATTCCTTTTCCAAGTCCATCTGCCCCACCGGAAATCACAGCTACCTGGCCTTCAAATCTGTTCATATTGTATAGTTTTTTATTTATAAGATTAATATCCTGAACTTTCTGTGAGAATACCTCATAAGTCAGGTCTTCGGAGCCCCAGTATGGACAAAAGGATAGAATTTCTATAAGTCACTTCAGGTTAATTTCTACCGCCTCCCGGCAAAAGGTGAGCTCAGCTGCCAACAAAAAGGGTTCCGCTGCCACATAGCCGTTTTGCAGGTAGGTCTGAATCTGTTTTGAGGTGAGGGTTGTTATCATAGTATAAGTCGATAGTTAGGATCTCTTAGTAGAGAGGCCAATCGAAAATGAAATATCCCTCTTCGCTAACCAGTTTTAAGTTTCTCAGGCTTACCTGACCGGCTGATGTGGATGGTGAAATGCTAAAATCCGTAAGCATACCTTTCAGGAGAAGCTTTACCTGATAGGTTTGCCAATCCTGATTGTGGGCTGGTTCGAATAAAGATTTTTCTTTTATAACTTCCTTGCCAACTCTCTGTGTATAAGTGACCTCCCCTTTGCCACTGCCATTTGATTTCATTTCAAATTCCAGCACAATGGTGTCTTTCTCCACCATGGGTACCATAACTGTTTTGATTTCCGGAATTCCGGTAGCGCTGATGTGTAGTACTTTCTGACTGATCGAGATTTTTGTACTATCGGAGCCCTGCCAGTCTCCTACCGTATGGCCGGCATAATTTTTATTGATCTGGGGCTGCAGCAGGTCTACTTCTTTTTCATAAGCTTCCAGCTGCTTGGCCATCTTCCTGAATACTTTAGGCTTTTGTTCAATTAAATTGTGATGTTCCCCTATGTCCTCCTGAATGTTGTAGAGTTCGTAGCGGTGCTGCAGGTTTTCGCCATCATAGAAAAACTTATACAGCTTGTAGGGACCCTCTCTCATGCTGATATTGGGCCTGTTGCCGGTAGGTGGGATGTTGTGATAAAAAGTAGAATAAAAGGGTTCTCGCTGGTACTTTTTACCCTTCAGGGCGGGAATATAGCTCTGTCCGTCGGTAACAAAATTCTCGGGAAGCGGAATGTTCAGTAATTCCAGTATTGACATGTAATGATCTACACTGGAAGTCAAAACTGGTGAAATAGAACCCGCTTTGGTCATGCCAGGCACCCTCACTATCATAGGCACTCTTACGCCTCCCTCATAATTATTTGCCTTGCCTGATCTTAGCGGATAATTATAGGTTGGAAGTTTTTGGTTTGGATAGTCATACATATCCCCGCCATTATCTGACGTGAAAATAACGATGGTCTCATCTTCGAGCTCAAGGTCTTTCACTGCGTTGAGTACCCTGCCTACATTATCATCCAGCACACTCACCATGCCTCCCATTAATGGGTTTCGCTGGATATGTTCCGGGGATAATTTACTAGCATAATATTCTTCGTATTTTTTCTTTGTCTGGAAAGGTCCGTGTACATCATAATACCACAGGCACAGTAAGAATGGATTTGAACGGTTTTCCCTGATAAAGTCAATGGCTTTATCAGTAACCAAATCGCCAATATGAGTGCCTTCCGGCGCCTTGGGCAGAGTTTCAATATTCCATGGGGGAAAATAATAACCCGGACCAGGAGGCCATCCCTGCTCGCGCCCGCCTACTACTACATCAAAGCCCTGATTTTCGGGAATATAGGGGGCCATGCCTAAATGCCATTTGCCCATAAGCGCGGTTTGATAGCCATTTTCCTTTAGTACTTCCGGGAAAGTCAGGTAATCATTGGGTAATCTGGTTCTGGTTTGTGGCGTGGCAACCCTGAAATGAGGTGCATCGGTATAGGTTTCAGCCGGATCTAATACTTCCTTTCTTTCATGCCCGTTTGGCAGGGTAAACCGCAATCTGCCGGGATCCTGACCAGTCAGTATGCTTGCCCGTGTAGGGCTGCAAAGCGGGCTTGCAGCATAAGCACTCGTAAATAGCATGGCCGATTCGGCAAATTCATCAATGTTAGGCGATTCATAAAAATCAGATCCGTAACATGATAAATCTTTCCAGCCCATATCATCTATAAGAATGAAAAGCACATTGTATTTTTTCTTCTGTTCCGCAGTCTTTTTTGATTGAGCTACAACCAAAGAGGTAGGCATTAGCAAAACCATCAACATAATAGCCATTAAGCTGCGGGAGTTTTTAATGAAAAGGTTTTTCATGTTGTTTGTAAAATTTTTTCCTGAGATTCCTGCTGTCTCCAGCGCCAGTAATTTCAAGGAATATTCTTTTTTGCTTTGCAGCGCTACCTGCCAGCTGTTTTCCCGGAGTTTCGGGTGGTTAATTCTCTGCGTGCTACCCCTTCAAATGTCATTTTTACGGGCAGGATATCCCCTTCCTCGTCAAAGTACATTCTGTCGATGCAGGTGACACGGTGGTCGCGGTCTTCGTTGGGAACAGGCCTTCTGTGGTAAACCATATACCAGTCGTCGGTATCCGGAATATTGATCACAGAATGATGCCCTGCGCCGGTGGCTACTGTGGTGTCGGCTGTTAAAACAATGGCTTCCTTATTGAATGGACCCATAACTGATTTTGACCTTCCATAAGCCACCTGGTAGGTATGATCGCTCCAGTTCCCTTCGGACCACATCAGGTAGTACCATCCATTTCTATGGAAAAGTACTGGTCCCTCTACATAACCCTCGGGGGTAATCTCTTTTGCCAGGCTTCCATCTTCGAAAGGAATAAGGCTTCTGAAATCAGGGGCCAGCTTTACTACATTACAATGTCCCCAGCCTCCATAGAACATATAATACTGTCCGTCCAGGTCCTGGTAAACAAACTGGTCGATGGGCTGTGCCCCATTGTACACTTTGCCGATCAGCGGCTTTTGCAGGTAATCTTTGTACGGACCCTCGGGCCTGCTGGCTACCGCTACGCCTATGCCACCTATATCATCAAGGCTGTTAACCTCAGGATTCCATGATTTTCTTTCGGGGATTAGCAGGTCGTTAGCGCCAAAGAACAGGTAATACAGGCTGTCTTTCTTTACTACAGAAGGTGCCCACATGGCTTTGTGTGCCCACTTTACTTCTGTGGTATCGATAATACGCTCATGCTTCTGCCAGTTTACCAGGTCTTTGGAAGAAAAAGCATCAAAAAATACCTGGTTTTCAAAGCGGGCAGAGTAGGTAGGAAAGATCCAGTAGGTATCGTCAAAAATAGCTGCTTCCGGGTCGGCATACCACCCCTCCACTACCGGATTTCCCGCGCTTTCCACCTCCTCGCTAAGTTCCTGCTGCTGTTCTGTTTGAATAGAGCAGCTAGTTATTAAGAAGGTGCTAAACAGCAATAGTCCTATATGTTTTATCATATCAGGTAGTAATAAACAGCTTAATTGGGTGTGTAAATCCGGAAGTTACCACTGCAGTGCATTAAACTCATCAGGTAGAGGAGCCCCTCATAATAGCGTATATTTCCGCTGGGCACAGCTTGTTTCCAAAGGGCCTTTACAAACTCCGCGGCAATAGGGTGCGTGGCGGCAAGGCTGGCAGTAGCGTTTGTTCCTACCAGTCCTGGTGGATGGCCCTTGTTTATCATTTCTCCCTCCAGGGTATAGATACCGCCATAGCTTTCAATTCCCTGCGAATAGAAGAAAGATTGGATTTTATTGCTAAGCTCCTGCTGGCAGGGGTCTTTTTGCCACCATGCCCAATCCACACTCCAGTTCATGGCGGTACGCCAGGAGTCGTAGGCAAAGTGTTTGGCGTTTTTATTTGAATGATTCACAACGGGCTTGCCATCGTAGTGTGCATAATCAGGTGCCAGGCCTGTTTTTGGATGGGTTGTTTTGTGAAAGAAGCTGCGGCTGGTATCGGCAGCGGCAGCCCAGAAAGCCCGGTCTCCTTCCGGACCCTGGCGGGCCCAAAGCTCGTAAAAATGTGGTAAATGATAAGAGGGGTCAGTAAAATCCCGATGGGGCTGGGGCACAAAAAGAATCATCTTATGCTTTTCGTTTACCATTGGGCCTACCGTTTTATTGCCCTTGATGGTTGGTCCGGTTTTTACCGGATGATGCCGCATTGCAGTCAAAATCTTATCAGCCCAGGCTTTGTAGTTGTAGCGTCCTTCACCATCTCCCCAGCGGGCCGATGCAAAATAGAGTGCCATTACAAAATATTCCTCCCCGTCAGGAGCAGGCGTTTCGGAATTTGGTGTTCCATCTCTTTTTAAAGACCATGCAAAATAGCCTTCTGAGGGGTGGGCAGGATCACTTATGTACATGTAGCTCAGGGCGTAATTCCAGAGGGCATCAAACTCCTCCTTTTTATCAAGCTGTACAGAAATCATCATGCCGTACGACATCCCTTCACTTCTGATGTCGTTATGGAAAACATCAAGAATGTAGGCCATTGCACCATCGGAATTACTACCCACAGAATAATAGAGGGACTGCGAAGCAGAGTCTCCATGAAACAACTGCAGAAATGCACCCTCTATTTTATGGTTTATCTCATCTTCAGAATAGCCGGCTTCCTTAAAAAGGTTGCGATACTTTTTTGTGGCATACGCTCCACTGCCATCACTTAATTTAATATTCGTTACAGATCCATTGCCAGCACTGCTTTTTTGCGCATATGAATAACCAGACATTCCAAGGAATATCAGGCAGAGTACTGCCATATTGTTAAACTTGCGCATAGCTAATGCTTTTTTGAAAATGATCACTTTTGTAGTTTATGACTGCTTTCCGGATCTATATGCCGTATTGTTATGCTCCTGGAGATGGCCCTGCAAGTTCAGGAGGCTGTTTATTTAATTTTTCTATGTAAAGTATGAGTAAAATTTCTGCCTGCTGTTGTGAGCGTGGATCCTCTTCAATGGATCTGAATTTTGTGTTTCCCTCTCCTTAATTTGTCGCCCGCAGATCTGGGCTCAATAGACTGTCAGACCAATGCAGCAGCACGATATCACCCATCTTAGAGCTGCCTCCTCCTTATTCCAAAGCTTTTATTTGAAAAATATCATGAACAGTAATCTAACAAATCAATAATCATATATATAGCTATTGACCGTAGCTGGGTTAAAAAGAATTTCTTCTGATCAACATAAAGCTGTTCCGGGTTAAGCTGCCTTTTTTCTCCTTGATCATACGAGCGGCTTCTTTACCCATCTCTACAAAATTGGCGGTAATCACACTAATACCCTCGTATAATACCTCTTTTAAAGGTCTGTCATTGTAAGACAGAATGCCAAAATCTTCCCCTAGTTTAAAATCGGTCAGCTTGAGTTGTTTGATGGCCTTAACCAGATCATTGTCCTCAATAGTAATGATGGCTTCACCTTTTACTATCGCGAATTGCTCATTAATTTCTGAAATCACCTCATATTTGATTCCATTGGCTTTGCATAGCTTCACGAAACCGCTCAGTATACCTTCGGGGTAAGTAAACGGGGAGCCTTCTGGGAACACCAGCGTTAGCTTTTTATATTTATTAACCAGGCTTATGTTCTCCTGAAGTGTTTCATAAACATCATTTTCGAAATCCTGATATATATTTCCAAGGCAATTATCGTAATAATCCAGTTTTCTGTCTAAAAGGATTAGTTTCTCTTTTGGGAGGATTTGCAGAGCTCTCTTTACCAGCTTTCTTTCTTCGTTGCGAAAGTGGGGCACCACCATGTAGTAATGGTAGCGGTGCAGGTTTTCAATAATCAGTTTGTTGAAGGTGTCAATGTCTGCCTGATATACATACAAATAAACATCTGCAACTTCCTTTAACTCTTCAATGATTGAGTTATAAACGGCACGTTTGTTATCGCTAAGCTGATCAAATAAGAGCATGATCTGCACTTTGGATATAGGATTCGCATTCTTTACAAAATAGCCTCTCCTCTTCACTGATTCTACTACACCTTCTTTGTTTAACAAAGTATAGGCCTTTTCTACGGTATCTCTTGAAAGATTGTATCCTGCACTTAAGTTGTTTATAGAAGGCAGTTTGTCATTAAAATGGAAGTGCCCCTTTTCAATTTTATTTTTTATTTCCCATACAATCTGCTTGTACATGGGCATGCATGTTTCCTTTTTAGCAGATAGGTGTAGGTCTGGAATTGAGCGCATATAGAGTAATGATTATTCGTGAGGAAAAAAGAGCGATGTATTTGTCTGTACTTCAGTAAAACATATTCCAGGGCGTTTTCAGGTTTCCTTCTAAAGTTCGTGTGTTCCCGGTCGCAAAGGGTGGGCTGATGGATTCCGTTTGTAGGCAGTTGCGCTTTTGGTGCTGGCTCTTGTGGGTACATATTCCTGCCGGGGAAATTCAATTTTATGCTGCTGCTGTTGCAGGAACTGATAAATGTGTTTCCCGATATGAGTTTTTTCTGTTCTCATGTTAGAGACCTTTGAACAAAGTGGAAAAAAGAGATGGCCAAACCACTAGCCATCTCTGATACATTAACCAACCAACCTTATATAAAGAGAACTACCTTTCTTTATGCTTTTGCAGGAGCTGCTGCTCGACTGTATCTGAATATTTTAAGGAACAAAAATAAACCAGAGGGATCTCTTCCTGAAAGCACGGCAACATTGTTGCCTGAGTCCGTTGTCAAAAGAATTCCCTCTTCCTGTTGTGTGAACAGATCCTGGTCTGTTCATATATTATTTTCAGTTTACAGGATACCTGCTTCGCTGATCTAAAACAGGATGGTTTCTACAAAGTTAGAAGATATTTTCAAATACCATACTAATTCCTTAATTAGTTGTATACATTAATATTGGTGCATTGCATGTAGAATATTGCCTATATCTGGTACGGTTATATGAAAGCTGTAAAGGAGTTTAAATAGTGTGCGTAAAACCAGTTTAAGTTGCCTGCGGCTTGCCTGGTGGACAACGTGTATAAACACTTCAACATCATTAAACACCCTGTTATACAGTGTACCTGCTGTGAAGGCCCTTGTTAGTTTTCTATTTTATAGAGCTCATTTTTTGGAAAAAATTTGAACCCAGGGATCAGATTGGTCAGGCAGTCGTTCTTTCCCACAGGGGTTTTAGTTCTTTGGCGTCAGCTAATGAGGGGTTAATAATTGATATTGATTTACATTTATTAGTATGCAAATCAATATAGATAAAATATGCACAATAAGAAAATAATTTTATATCTTGTGGATCGTAGCTGGGTAAGTCAACTCATAACTATTATCCTTTCTCCCTGGCTACTGTGGTGATGTTACCTGAGATAGGATTGGGTGGACTGCAGGTTCAGCACTCAGCCAGGGCTCTGCCGGGCTTCTTCCGCTGCTATATGCTGTTATAAGCCATATTGTGCCCCCTGTGAAAAAGGGGCAGTTAAAAAAACGTATACTTCTCCCGGGAGATGAAAATAGCTTTTTAAATCAAAATATATGAGAGGAGTTCTACTTCTTGTGGTATTATTTCTAGTCCCAACTTTCCATTCCAATGCACAGGAGCGGTGGAAAGCAAAATGGGTGACTCATCCTGATGTGGAAAAAGGCTCTTTTTCAGTATTACATTTCAGGAATTTCTTTACCACGCAGGAGCAAAGCATAAAAATAAATATATCGGCAGATATTAGGTATAAGCTTTACCTGAACGGTGAATATATTGGTCAGGGGCCGGCTAATAATGACCTAAGGCATTATAGTTACGACAGCTATGCGCTATCAGAACACCTGGTAAAAGGAGAGAACCTGCTTGCTGTGGAGGTGTGGAGTTTTGGGGAAATGAACCCGGCGCGCTTTGAATCTGAAAGAGCAAGGCTCATTGTAATGTCAGAAACCGCGGGCATGGAAAGCCTGAACACCGGATCCGGTAACTGGAAAGTCACTGAAAGTAAAGCATACGCTTCAACCCATAGAGGTAAGGACTTTCAGTTTGAAGGCTATTATGCCATGGGTGGAGGAGAGCTTATTAATGCTGCAGAATACCTGTGGGGCTGGAATCTACCTACCCATGACGATAAATCCTGGTACAAGCCTGTAACCCTCTCTCAGGGAACACCCTATGGGTATGCCCATAATAATGGTGAGGCATACATCAGTCTTTCGCCAAGAACCATTCCTATGATGGATGAATCTCCGGAGAACCGTCCACAACTACGTCAGGTAAAAGGTATGCCAGCTGCCGGGGCAACACAAAACTGGGATGCAGCAAAACCAATGCTGATTCCTGAAAAGAGTGAGGTAACATTTTTATTTGACCAGGCCTACCTAACAAAAGGACATCCGTTTTTTGCTTTCTCACAAGGCAAAGGCGCAGTTGTTGAGATAACGTATGCTGAGAATCTTTTTTACCCAGATGGAACAAAGGGTAACCGCAACGAAATTGAAGGCAAGGAAATAAGGGGCTTAAAGGATCGGTACATTTTGGATGGGGGCCAGGGTAGAATCTTTTCTCCTTTGCTTAACCGTACCTGGAGGTACATAGAAGTAAAGATCAAAACAGGGCTGGAGCCCCTGCAGTGGGTTGGCTATAGTGCCCGTAAGTTTATCTATCCCTTCAATCAAACTGCCTCATTTCAATCAGGTGTTAAATTACATAATCAGATTTTAGAGGCTGGCTGGCGTACTGCTAAATTATGTGCCGACGAGACATATATGGATACACCCTATTACGAGCAGTTGCAGTACATTGGGGATACCCGTATTCAGGCGCTGATATCACTCTATTATTCTGGCGACGACCGCCTGATGCGGAATGCCATTCATCAATTCTCCAATTCAATCACTGATGAAGGGATCACACAAAGCCGTTTTCCATCAAACATCATACAGTACATTCCTCCCTATTCATTGTTCATGATCAACATGTTGCATGATTATCACATGCACCGTAACGATGATGCTTTCACCGGAGAGTACGTTGAAAAAATGTCTTCCATCCTGTTCTGGTTTGAAAAACAGCTTAGAGAAGATATGCTGCTGGGCGCTATGCCCTGGTGGTCTTATGTAGATGTGACCAAAGATTGGAAGGGAGGGTCGCCGCCTGCTTTTTCAGAGGGAGGATCTATTGTACTAACCTTACAGTTTATTTATGCCCTTCAGGAGGCAGTGTCTTTGTACAAATATCATGGCAAGTATGATCTGGCAAACCATTTTGAACAGTTGTCTGCCCAATTACAGGAGGCAGTAAAGCAGAAAGGCTTCGACAGCCAAAGAGGTCTTTTTGCAGATACGCCAGAGAAAAAGCAGTTCAGCCAGCATGCTAATATTTTTGCCATCCTGACAAATACTGCTGCAAAAGAAGCACAGTCAGATCTTTTTCACCGCATTATCACAGATACTTCCCTGACTCAGGCAAATGTTTATTTTCAGTTTTATCTGATACGTGCTGCCCAAAGATCGGGGAATGGCAGCTTCTTTACAAATAATCTGAGTATGTGGGAGGGCATGCTTAATGAGGGCCTGACCACTTATGCAGAGCATTTGCACAGAACACGATCTGACTGCCATGCCTGGAGTGCTACCCCAAACTATGAATTCTTCAATACGGTATTAGGTATTCAGCCATACGCGCCACATTTCGAAGAAGTGCTGATAGAGCCAAATCCCGGTAACCTGAATAATGTAAAAGGCAAAATTCCTCATCCTAAAGGTGAGATAGGGGTTTCGTTAAGTTCAGTCCAAAAGAACATGCGGGTTGAGATTAATCTTCCCCCTGAAACTACCGGAGTATTCAAATGGAAAAACAAAGAATATCCACTGGTAACAGGTATCAATAAGTTCAGGATTTCTGACTTGCATAACTAGAATAGTTCAGGTTCAAAAGAAATATTTGCTCCCTGTTCATGCATTTGAACTCACCTTATAAATGCAACAAAGTCTATCACAAAGTATGAATTCTACTTTCAGATATTTAAGCCTCGCTTCTTTGATATTTGCATCCAGTTGCTACCCGCAAGCTGAACCAGCAAAAGAAGCAGGTACTGACTGGCCGGTTTACCTGGGGGGTAATAGTGGTGCACAGTATTCTCCACTGGATCAAATCAATAGAGATAACATAGATAAGCTGCAGGTGGCCTGGGAGTTTCATTCTGAGGATTCCGCGCCGCTGCATGAGCGCTCGCAAATCCAATGCAATCCCCTGGTGATTGATGGTATTTTATATGGCACTTCGCCAACCCTGAAGGTCTTTGCGCTTAATGCAGCAACAGGTGAAAAAAAATGGATATTTAATCCAAGCAATAATGTAGACTTTGGCCTGAATGCAAACCGCGGCATAAGTTACTGGCGCGATGGAGAAGATGAAAGAATCTTGTTTACCGCAGGGGCAGAGCTTATTTGTTTAAATGCCAGAACTGGAGAGCCGGTAGCAGGTTTTGGCCAGCATGGCAGAGCTTCTCTAAAAGAAGGTTTGGGAACCAGGGCACAGGAGCTTTTTGTGGTCTCAACATCTCCTGGTATTGTCTTCGAGGACAAATTAATTATAGGATCCAGGGTGTCAGAAGGGGCAGATGCTGCTCCGGGCTTTATCCGCGCCTTCAATGTGCGAACAGGGGCCCTTGAATGGACCTTTCGTACCATACCAGGACCAGGTGAATTTGGTTATGAAACATGGCCAAAGGATGCTCATTTATACATAGGGGGTGCAAATTCCTGGTCGGGCATGAGCCTGGATACAAAAAGACGTATAGTTTTTGCCGCTACAGGATCGGCCTCTTTTGATTTCTGGGGAGGCAACCGCAAAGGCGAAAATTTATTTGCAAACAGTGTACTTGCGCTTGATGCAGAAACAGGGAAAAGGGTATGGCATTATCAAACCGTTCATCACGACCTCTGGGACCGGGATTTACCAGCGCCGCCTACTCTAGTGCAAGTGAAACATAATGGTGAAATGGTTGATGCGGTGGCTCAGACCACAAAATCAGGTTTTATATTTCTATTAGACAGAGATACAGGCAAGCCACTTTTTCCAGTGGAGGAAAGAGCAGTTCCTGCATCAGATTTACAGGGAGAGGAGGCATGGCCTACACAGCCTTTTCCTTTGAAGCCAGCGCCATTTACACGTCAGTCATTTTCAAGAGAAGATATCACCGATATCTCTGCAGAGTCGCATGAGTATGTATCTGAAATATTGGCAAAGGTTCGCACAGGCCGGCCCTTCATACCGCCAAGTGAACAGGGAACAATCATTTTTCCCGGATTTGATGGCGGGGCAGAATGGGGCGGTGCGGCCTTCGATCCACAGGAAGGTTTGCTTTATGTAAATGCCAATGAAATGCCCTGGATTCATACCATGGTACCAACCAGCAAGAATCAGGGCAAAGCTGTTAACCTGGGCGAAACCATCTACCTCTCCACCTGTGCCATGTGCCATGGTCCCGAACTTTTGGGAGATCCTACCGGAACCTATCCTGCCCTGAAAGATATCAATCGTAAATATAAAAAGGACGAAGTTTTGCAGATCGTAAACAACGGCAGAGGCTTTATGCCAGCTTTTAAGCATATCGATCAGGAGAAAAAAGAAGCGCTTGTGAATTACATTATGGGTTTGGGTAATGACCCGCTGGATGCTCATGAAATAGGCATGGAAGCCAACGAAGCTGCATTGCCCTACACGCACACAGGTTATAACAGGTTTCTGGATAAGGATGGATATCCGGCTATCAAACCTCCCTGGGGAACTCTTACTGCCATCGATTTGAACGAAGGTGCTATAAAATGGCAGGTGCCCCTGGGTGAATTTGAGGAGCTAACCAAAAAGGGGATCAGCAAAACAGGAACGGAAAATTATGGCGGCCCTGTGGTTACTGCCGGAGGCTTGATTTTTATTGGTGCTTCAAAAGATGAATATTTCAGAGCATTCGACAAAAACACGGGTGAAGAACTCTGGAAATATAAACTGCCTGCCGGAGGGTATGCTACCCCAAGTGTGTATCAGGTAAATGGCAAACAGTATGTAACGATTGCCTGTGGAGGCGGCAAGATGAAAACAAAATCTGACGACAGGTACATTACTTTTACTTTGAAAAATTAACCATCAGTGGCGCAGTGGAAATCCGGATGGGAGAAAGAGTTGCGGCTAATTGCTGATTGGGATTAACTTTAAACGATATGTACAGACTTTACTTTGTCTTACTTCTTATTGTCACATCCTGTGTTGATAATGCGCAAAGGAATCAAAATACTGCAGCTAATGCGGAGCGGCCTAACATTCTCTGGATCGTCAGCGAAGATAACAGTCCGTTTATTGGTGCATATGGAGATACTTTTGCCACTACACCCAATATCGACAGAATGGCATTAAGTAGTGTGTTGTATGAAAATGCCTTTGCCACAGCACCAGTTTGTGCTCCGGCCAGGTCTACCCTGATAACAGGTGTATACCCTACAGCTATGGGCACACAGCACATGCGCAGCACCTATCCCATTCCCGATTTCATAAAGTTCTTTCCCAGATATTTAAGAGAAGCGGGTTATTATACCACAAACAACGCCAAGAAGGATTATAATGCACCCGACCAGCCTGAAGCCTGGGATGAATCGAGCGAAAAAGCAACCTACATGAATCGTAAGCCGGGGCAGCCATTTTTTGCAGTCTTCAACATAAATATATCCCACGAAAGCTCTCTTCACAGACCGGTAGACTCACTCCATCATAATCCCGAAAATGTACCTGTTCCCCCTTACCACCCCCAAACCCCGGAGTTTAAATATGATTGGGCAAAATATTATGATAAGATTGAAATAATGGACAAGCAGGTGGGGGACCTGCTGAAGGAGCTGGAAGAAGCAGGTCTGGCAGAGAATACTATTGTTTTCTACTATAGTGACCATGGAGGTGTGCTGGGCCGAAGCAAACGCTTTCTGTATGAATCCGGCTTACATGTTCCGCTCATCATTCGTTTTCCTGATAAGTACAGGCACCTGGCGCCAGTTGCCCCGGGCACAAAAACAGACAGGATTGTAACCTTTGCAGATTTTGCCCCTACGGTATTAAGTCTGGCCAATATTCCGGCTCCGGACTATATGCAGGGCAAAGCCTTTTTAGGAACCCATCAGGCCGAAGCCTATGAGTATGCTTTCAGCTTTAGGGGCAGGATGGATGAGCGAATTGATATGGTGCGCTCTGCCAGGGATAAGAAATACCGTTACATTCAGAATTACATGCCCCACAAGATATGGGGACAGTACCTGGATTATTTGTGGAAGGCACCCTCTATGAAATCCTGGGAGGAGGCTTACAGGGCCGGTACATTAAACGAAGTGCAGTCAAGGTTCTGGAAAGCTAAGCCTGCAGAAGAACTGTATGATGCAGAGAACGATCCTCACAACATACACAATCTGGCCGGTAATCCGGATTACCAGGAAGTGCTTGAGCGCATGAGAAAGGCAAACCGGCAATGGTTGCTGGAAACAAGAGATGCAGGCTTTATTCCTGAAGCCATGATGCTCCGGATTGCAGAAGATACACCCCTCTATGAATATGCCAGGAGTGGTGAATACCCGCTGGAGCGGATCATGGAAACTGCTGAGATGGCTTCTCTTGGAAATCCCGATAAGCTTCCCGAAATTGTACAAAGGCTAACTGATGAAAATGCCGTGGTACGATACTGGGCTGCAACAGCCTGTACCATCCTTGGTCAGCGTGCAGCTGCAGCAGCGGGAACGTTAAAGCAATTAACAAACGATCCGGAGGTGGCTGTGAGGATAGCTGCGGCAGAGGCATTGTATCATTTGGGGGAGAAAGAGCTTGTCCTGTCTGCGCTTGAAAAGACCCTGCAGCATGATAATTTAATGGCGCGTGTACAGGCACTCAATGTGCTGGAAACAATGGGACAGGATGCTGCACCTGTACTGCAGAAAGTGCAGGCCTTGATAGCGGAAAACCCGCAGGATGGAAGTTATGATTCGAATGCAGCCATAAGGCTGTCAAAGAAGATTCAGAATCAATAAATTGCAATGCCGGTATTTCTAATTATATGTTTCAGGTGAGTATGAAGAATATGGATATAGAGGGAGGGAGAAGAACTGTAGCAGGGCTCAGAAAATACAGTGGTATAACGCTGTTTTTGTTGGTGCTATTTAGTTCCTGCGGACAAAAAACTGATCATGTAGCGCAGGAGAATGGAAATATCCCTGTAGATACCATTCAAAAATTAACAGGCGGTATGGCTACCTGCCAGAGTGGAATTCCAGAGCGTTTTGCCCAGCTGAAGCCGGATAGCGTGCAGTTGCTGGATTCAGTTCGCGCAGGATCCGGGAGTACCGAAGGCATGGTGCTGATTCCGGGTGGTGCCTTTATGATGGGTGGAGATAATAACCAGGCTCGTGCAGATGAATATCCGAAGCATAAAGTAACGGTAGATCCTTTCTGGATGGATGTTACCGAGGTAACGAATGCACAGTTCCGCAAATTTGTGGAAGCTACCGGCTATGTTACAACTGCTGAAAGAAAACCAGACTGGGAAGAGCTTAAAAAGCAGCTTCCCCCGGGAACACCCCGCCCGCCGGAGGAGGTGCTGGTAGCCAGTTCCCTTGTATTTACTGCTCCAGCCAGTCAGGTGCGGCTAAATGATGTAAGGCAATGGTGGAGCTGGGTGCAGGGTGCAGACTGGCGCCATCCTGAAGGTCCTGGCAGCAGCATTGAAGGAAAGGACAATTATCCGGTGGTACACGTTTCCTGGGATGATGCCGTAGCCTATGCTGAATGGGCCGGGAAGCGGCTGCCTACCGAAGCCGAATGGGAATGGGCAGCACGTGGTGGTCTTGAAAATAAAACATACCCCTGGGGAGATGAGCACATCGAAACCGGAAAGCCAAAGGCAAACTCCTGGCAGGGTAGGTTTCCTGACAAAAATACCCTGCAGGACAATCACTACGATGCAGCGCCTGTAAAGTCTTTTGCAGCGAATAGGTACGGCCTTTACGATATGGCGGGCAACGTTTGGGAGTGGTGCTCCGACTGGTACCGGCACGATTACTATAAGACCCTTCATGGAAAAGGTGAGGTGAAGAATCCACGGGGGCCGGAGAACAGCTTAGATCCTGATGAGCCCACTGTGCCAAAGCGGGTACAGCGCGGGGGTTCTTTTCTTTGCAACGATTCATATTGCAGCAGCTACCGGGTATCAGCCCGTATGAAGTCTACCAAGGATACCGGTCTTTCTCATGCAGGGTTTCGCTGTGTTAAGGATGCAGAATAGGTTACTATTTAATTTATGGTAGCTTATTAGACTAACACTGGCTTTTTTTACTTGCCTGTAAGGGCAGCTTCTATACCCGATTTTGTAGAATTGGATATAGAAGCCGCTCTGGTGTATAAGTCCTGCAGATGCCTTAGAATTCAGGGCTCCTCCATTTTTATAGTTTATAAAACTCCTGTTTTCAGGGGCCAGTGCTGCTAATTTGATGAACCACCCTGCGGGTTTACCAGGGGAGTGCTTATTGTACCCCTTTACCTTTAGCAAAACCAGCAACTCATAAAATCATCAAAATAGGGTAGTAAAAGGTAAATTCTGGCAAGCAATCCAGAAGGGATTTTGTGCAAATTTAGCAATACATGATATAATATTTTTAGCTCGTGTTTTGCCTCGTCCAAGAATATTACAGCCTGTAATGAACAGTTTAACGCAATTATAAAATGAGCACTATGAAAGACACCTTACTCAAAGATCTGTCTGGTTACCACCAGCTGATCTCCGATTTATTCAAACAGCCGGCCACTAAGGCAGAGTGGGATCAATATAAGCTATCTAAGGAGCAGATTGAGTTTTATAAGGAGAATGGTTATCTATCTAACGTCAAATTACTGGAGGAGTGGCAAATTGAAAGACTCAACAAGGAGCTGGCAGAAATTGCCGATCCGGCTCATCCGGCTCATGACCTTTTTTATGAGTTCCATTCCAATGAATCTACTGATTCAAATGCAGTTCTCTTCCATGCTTTAGGCGCCTGGCGTATCTCTGAAGGCTTCCACGATATTTTATGGAACCCCGCCTTTGTCATGGCAGCAAGCCAGTTGCTGGAAGGAAAACCTGTACGGTTTTGGCATGATCAGCTGTTTTGTAAACCGGCTTATCACGGGGGAGTAGTTGCCTGGCACCAGGACTATTCTTACTGGACGCGTACCATCCCTATGCAGCACCTCACCTGCTGGGTAGGTCTTGATGATGCAACACGGGAAAATGGCTGTTTGTATTATGTTCCTAAGAGTCATAATTGGGGTCTTTTGGAAAAGCCGGAGCTCGCAGGCGATATGGACGGATTGATGCACTATTTAAGTGATGAACAAAAGCCGGAATTTAAACCAGTGCCTGTTGAACTTAATAAAGGACATGCCACTTTTCATCATCCGCTCATGGTGCATGGTTCCTATGAAAATAAGTCAAGCCGGTCAAGGAGAGCTTTTGTTTTGAATGTTTTTGCTGATGGAACTGTATCTAACTCTGATGAGGTGATTTTATCAGGTGTTCCTGCAATTAAAACGGGAAACAAGATGGAGGGACAATTTTTCCCGCTTTTATTTGATCCTGCAGCACTTGATCTTCAGTAAATACTATACACCTGGCTGATCGCTTATCAGGGATTTAATACAGGACTTCTGATAAGACTTTGTTGAAAGTCTAAAAGTATCTTTTATCTATCTGGTTTTTGTATGTCAAGTTTTAGAACGGTAGAAATATCAGATTGCCGGTTTGAATCCGGCAATCTGATGTTTATGACTGTGAAAAGCCCGAATCTGAAAGGGAGGGGGGATATCTGCGTTTTTGTGCCACCGGGTATTCGGGTTGATCAAACCCTTCCGGTTGTGCTGTTGCTGCACGGAGTTTACGGAAGTGCCTGGAGCTGGGCATTAAAGGCAGGGGTGCATCTGCAGGCCAGCGAGATGATCGAACGGAAAGAAATCCCGCCCATGATCATAGCCATGCCTTCTGATGGGTTATGGGGCGATGGATCGGCCTATTTACCCCATAACGGATATAATTTTGAACAGTGGATAGTAACGGATGTAGTGGATGCAATGGTGGAGAACATCCCGGGCGCCACAAGAGAGTCACCTCTTTTTATTGCCGGTCTGTCGATGGGAGGGTTTGGCGCTTTAAGAATAGGCGCCAAATATGGATCCCGCTTCAGTGGTATTTCAGGACTCTCATCCATTACAGGTCTGGAGCAAATGAAGTTGTTTGTGGAGGAAGATCTTGAGCATTATGCACAGGAAAATCAGGTGGATGAAGATGTATTCAATACCTTTCAGCAGTACAGGCATCAGCTTCCGCCAATCCGTTTTGACTGTGGTACGGATGATCTGTTGATTGAGTACAACCGAAAGCTCCACAGGCAGCTGCAGGAAGCCGGCATTGCACACATATACGAAGAATACCATGGCGGGCATGAGTGGAATTACTGGAAAAAGTACGTTGCAGTATCATTAAACTTCTTTAATAAACAGCTTCAGACCAAAAACACTGCTGTAGATTAGGTTATGAACAGAATGAGCAGGAGTTGCTAGGTTTTGGGGAAAATCTTCTGGTACTGAGCCTTATAAGCTAAAGGTGTATGCCCTTTAAACTTTTTAAACTGCCTGTAAAAAAACGGGAGGCTTTCATATCCTGATAAGTAGCAGATTTCGGCTACCTGCAGATCAGTATCTATCAGTAACTGGCAGGCAATCGTGATTCGGTATTCATTCAGAAATACAAAAAAAGACTTTTGCATGATCTTACTGAAAAATCTGGAGAAGTAAACTTCATTCATGCTAACCAGTTCAGCAATTTCGGCCAGCGTTATTTTTTTAGCATAGTTGTTTTTAACATACTGATGAACAACATCAATACGCTCATTCTCTTTGTGATTTAGGTTGTGTAAAAAACCTTGTTCACATAAAACATGATATTGTTCTGTTTGTGCCAGCTGCTGCAGTATTTGCAGTAAACGTATCAGCTTTTCAAAAGGCGGGAGCTCCAGCAGTTCAAAAAAGCTTTCTTTTAAATGGCAGGCTACTTCCTTATTAAATTTTATGCCCTTTTTAGATAATTCAAGAAGCTTTCTGATCGCTGCAAATTCCTGATGCTGGAACCATTCCTTTCCTAAAAAATCTTCTTTCCATTGTATAACTATTGCGCTTGCCGGTAACTCTTGTTCCCCTGCATTCTTCCAGCAATGGGGTAAGTTTGGGCCTGCTAACACCAGGTCATCATCTGCAAAAGACGCTATACTGTTCCCTACATAACGAACACCATGGCTGCTTAAAATATAGGTTAACTCAAATTCCGGGTGGTAATGCCAGGGGTAATCGAATTCCTTTTTCTCCTGAAAAGCAACCTTGAATGAATTAAGCTCCAAAGGCATGATTGGTTCATATTGTGCTTTCATAGGCCGGCTTATATACCCAATTTTACAGATTTGTTCTTTAAATTATCATAAATATTGCAAAATAGTATAGTAATTCATTAATATCAGCAAAGCAGCAACTTGCTGTAAAAGGTATATTTGGCAAGACGCCCTTTAAAAATGGAGAAAGGGAAATAGCTCTTTTCCCTTCGCTGCGTATTTGCACCTATGAGTCCTGGCTGCCCCAATCTCAATCCTTGAACATTATAAAATTGTAAATCAGAATCTATGACAATATTTTGTAAGGCTGCCATAGCTGATGGCAAAGGAGGTTTTTTTATTGATGAAATTAAAGTGAATGAGCCAGGGGCTGATGAAGTACTGGTGAAGGTAAAAGCAGCAGGCTTATGCCATACCGATTATGATTCCCTTCATTGGGGAAAACAGTTAATATTGGGCCATGAAGGCGCCGGAGTGGTGGTAAAAGCAGGCAGCCAGGTTCAGGATTTAAAAGAGGGAGACTCCGTTATTCTGAATTGGGCTACTCCCTGCGGAGATTGTTATCAGTGCAGGGGCGGAAATGAACATATTTGTGAAACCAACAGCCCGGTAGTAGCAGGTGGTAATGGTTATACACCAGGTCATGCCAGCCTTTCCGGTACCGAATGGAAGGGTAAGCCTATTCTTCGGTCTTTCAATATCGGAACCTTATCAGAATACACATTGGTAAAGGCTTCTGCATTGGTAAAGAATCATTCCAGGAAATTGCCATTCCCGGCGGCCAGCATTATCAGTTGTGGTGTAATGACAGGCTTTGGTTCTGTGGTCAATGCTGCAAAAGTAGAAGAAGGGGCCAGTGTTGTGGTGCTGGGCACCGGTGGGGTGGGATTGAATGTGATTCAGGGGGCTAAAATTTCCAAAGCAGCAAAAATAATAGCAGTAGATATAAATTCGGAGCGTCTGGAAATGGCTTTGAAATTTGGTGCTACCCATCTGATTGTGGCAGAAAAAACAGATGCAAACCTTAAGAAGGCAGCAGAGGAAGTTAAAAGTATGACCGGGGGAAGAGGGGCAGATTACGCTTTTGAATGTACTGCTGTACCTCAGCTGGGTGCTGCGCCCCTGGCAATGATTAGAAATGGAGGAATGGCAGTTCAGGTAAGTGGCATAGAGCAGGAGATCACCGTCGATATGTCTTTGTTCGAATGGGACAAAATTTATATAAACCCTCTCTATGGAAAATGCCGCCCTCAGGTGGATTTTCCGAAAATCATCGATTACTACGACAATGGGTCACTTCTGCTTGAAGAAATGATAACCAGAACCTACAGTTTAACAGCACTAAATAATGCATTTGAAGATATGCTTGCGGGTAGAAACGCAAAGGGAGTTGTGGTCTTCCCTTAAGTTATAGCATAAAGATATAGAGGAAGAAGAGGTGCTGCAATCAACCTCTTTTCAAAAATCCAGAAACCTGCTAAGTCGGGTTAAGTTCGCCTAGGGGCACCAAAGCGACAATCTTCAGGGGTTGTCGTTTTTTTTATGCCTGCTGCTCAATCCTGGTTTTGGAATATATAGTGCTTGCGTATAGGCTGCTGAATTCTTCTGATTAGCTGTTAGCCAGTAATGCTTATGTTCTCCAGTCCCTGTAAACATCATTCCGTATGCTAAGGTTAATAATCATGAAACTTGTCAGGCTAAAGTTTAAGGATTGGAAAACAGCACAATGGCCGTTATCCCAGCAGGGAAAATAAAGCACGCTAAGGTGATTAAACGTCATGCCATGGCTCCTCCTTGCTATGCGCCTGTTACAAGGCCTTTCTATATCCTTCTAAGCTTCCTGCTGGTATTCACAGCAGTATTTTTTTCAGCCTGCACACCCAGAACTTCGAAAACTACTTTGCCGCTGGATCCCCCGGAAGCATTTTCGGACTCTGGAGATGCGGAAATGCCTGCAAATTGGTGGACTACTTTCGAGGATCAGGAGTTGAACGCAATGGTGAGCCAGGCACTTGATTCTAACTTTAACCTGATGACAACCTGGTACAGGTTTCAGGCTGCAAGGGCCGTAGCCGATCGGGAATCATCCTATTTATTGCCGGATATTGAAGGCTCGTTACAGGTTGCCACCAACTACCCTCAGCCCAACTTTGTGGGTGGCGAAAATCTGCGGTTTGGACTGGCAGCTTTTTATGAAATAGACCTCTGGGGCCGCATCGGCTCCAGAATAGCTGCTGAACGTTTTCGGGCCGAAGCTACCTTATTAGATTATCAGGCAGCTGCTATTTCGCTTTCCGGAGAGATTGCCCGAAGCTGGTATGGACTCGTGGCAGCAAGGCAACAGCTGGCACTTGTGGAGGAGCAAATTGAAACCAATGAAAAGATCCTGAGGCTCATCAGGGCACGCTTCGGTAGCGGACAAACCAGGGCTGTCGATTTTCTCCGCCAAAAACAGTTGATAGAATCGACCAGGGAGCAAAAAATTTTCACAGAATCCAGAATAGAGCTTTTAGAACACCAGTTAGCAGTGTTGTTGGGTGTTCCACCTCAAAGGGAAATCGGATACCTTGCCGGGAGCTTTCCGGAGCTTCCTCCATTACCTCAAACAGGCATACCTGCCGAGCTTGTTCAAAGGCGCCCGGATGTACAGTCTGCCTTTAAGCTTTTACAGGCAGCTGATCGGGAGGTAGCGGCAGCTATTAGTAATAAGTATCCCAGATTTTCAATTAGCGCCGCTCCTTCGGTGAGGGCAAACAATGCAGAAGATCTCTTTCAGGACTGGGCTTATTCGCTTGCCGCTAATCTTGCTGCTCCTCTTTTTTATGGAGGAAGACTGAGTGCTGAAGTGGACCGGACTCAGGCTGTTAAACAACAAAGACTTTATGAATGGGGGCAAACGGTACTGATCGCCTTTCGGGAAGTGGAGGATGCCCTGATACAGGAGCAGAAACAACAGGAAAGCATAGCGGTTTTGGAAGAACAGCTTAGCCTTGCCGAACAAGCTTTCGAACAACTCCGGCTGGAGTACTTTAATGGTATCAGTGATTACCTGGCCGTACTCACAGCGCTTGGCCAGGAGCAGCAGCTTAGGCGAGATCTTATAGCAGCCAGGCTAAATCTGCTGGAGTATCGAATTGCCCTATACCGTGCCCTGGCTGGTGGGTTTAATATGGCAGGAGTGCCTGAAGACTGATCAAAGTGCAAGGCACAAAAGTAAAAATGATGCAGCATAGTCAGCTATTGATTACATGAATAAGAAGAAAACGCTCTTCATCTGTTTGGGTATCCTGCTTTTGGGAGGAGTGGTTATAGCCTTTATTTTCTTAACAGAACCATCGGCAAGTCGTTCTGGTGCCACCAAAGAAACTGCCATGCTGGTGGAAGTGGAACAGGCAGAGCAGGGTAGTTTTAAGCCTACTATCGTGGCAACGGGAACCGTTCAACCCTCTAAAGATATCGTACTGAGCGCAAGGGTCAGGGGTGAGGTAATCAGGCTTTCCGATGCATTTGTGCCTGGTGGATTTGTTGAAAAAGGGGAAGTGTTGCTGCAAATTGATCCGGCGGATTATAGAAATACCCTGGCGTTGCGGAAAAGTGATTTGCGGCAGGCAGTGGCAGATTTAAACATTGAGGAGGGGCGGCAAAATGTTGCCCGCAGAGATTTAGACCTGATCGACGAAACCCTATCGGAAGAAAACCGTGACCTTGTGCTGCGCGAGCCACAGCTCAATGCGATAAAAGCCAGGGTGCAGGCAGCACGGGCGCAAGTGGAGCAGGCAGAACTGGAGTTGCAGCGAAGCACAATCAGAGCTCCGTTCGATGCGCACATCCTTAGCCGCAATGCCAACCTGGGCTCTCAGGTGGCGCCCGGCGATGACCTTGGACGCCTGGTGGGCAGGGAGGTGTATTGGGTGGTGGTAACAGTTCCGCTCTCCAGCCTTCAATGGCTTTCCTTACCACGTTCTGAAGAAGAAAAAGGATCAGAAGTAGTGATCACAGACCGAAAAGCCTGGCAGGAAGGTGCATACCGGACAGGCTACCTCTATAAGCTGGTTGGTGCGCTAGAGGACCAGACACGTATGGCACGGCTGCTGGTTGCAGTTCCCGATCCGCTTGCTTACCGGAGCGAGTCGGAAAACTTACCCCCCTTAATGATCAACTCCTTTGTGGAAGCCCGCATTCAGGGAGAAGAGATCAGGGATGTTATCAGGCTTAACCGCGATTACATCCGCCAGAATAATACGGTTTGGGTAATGGAGGATGGAGAGCTGCAAATCCGGGAGGTTGAGATCGTGATGAACGATGCAGAATATGCCTATATCGCCAGTGGTTTAAGGGAGAATGAGGAGGTGGTGACCACCAACCTCTCAACAATTACCGAAGGCGTAAAGCTCCGCAAAAAAGCGGCCGACACCACTACAGGCAGGGAGGGTACGCTTTCTAAGGGAGCACAAAGAAATGGACAATCTGCGGGAGGTATGCGGTAAATGGAGCAGGCAGATCAAAATAATAATGCCGAAAAAGCACATGGCGGACCTATTGCCTACATGGTGCGCAATCCCATTGTGGCCAACTTGTTAATGTTCATCCTGATTGGTGGTGGGGTTTGGTCGATGCTTAATGTGCAAAAGGAAGTTTATCCGGAATTTCAGCTCGATATTGTAGAAGTGAGTGTGGTGTACCCGGGAGCAGCACCGGCAGAAGTGGAAATGGGTATCCTGCTGCCGGTAGAGGAAGCGGTAAGAGGAGTGCAGGGCATAAAAGAAGTAACTTCCACTGCCAATGAAGGCTCGGGAAATGTGCAGATTGAGCTGGTGGCCGGCACAGAGCGGATGAAGGCCTTCCAGGATATTGATCAGGCAATTACCAGGATACGGACTTTTCCCGATGAAATTGAGGAGCCGGAAGTGCGGCTGCAATCTCGTCAGCGCAGCGTAATGGAGGTTGGACTATATGGAGATGTAGATATCTGGACCCTCAGAAAGTTGGGCGAGCAGCTCCGTGACCGCTTATTGAATAATGAAGCAATTACGCAGGTAGAAATTGGCAATGTGCCAGATTACGTAACCCATATTGAAATTCCGCGCTACCGGCTGCGCGAGTACAACTTAACGCTGGGCGATGTGGCGGAAATCATCCGCCAGTCGAGCGAAGATGTACCGGCCGGTGCCGTAGAAACCAACACCGGCGAAATTCTGCTGCGCATGAAGGAGCGCAAGCAGTGGGCGGAAGAGTTCGGTGAGATAGAAATTATCACAGCAGCATCGGGGGGCACCGTTACCCTGGCAGAACTGGCTAATATTACCGACGGCTTTTCAGAGGAGGGATCCCATGGTCAGTTCAATCAGCAGCTTTCCGTAGAGCTGGAGATCTTCAGAATTGGAGACCAGTCGCCCCTGGAGATTGCATCAGTCGTAGAGGAGATCCTCATTGATTTTAGAGGAGCACTTCCCCCGGGTGTAAAGTACCGCATCGATAGCAATATTGCCGAAGACTACCAGGAACGCCTGTACCTGCTTGGTGAAAACGGCATTATGGCCATTATCATAGTTTTATTAATCCTGGCGCTTTTTCTTGAATACAAGCTGGCCTTTTGGGTGATGATGGGCATGGCCATTGCTTTTGTGGGCAGCATGCTGTTTTTGCCCCTGGTTGACCTGAGCATCAACATGATCTCCCTGTTTGGATTTTTAGTGGTGCTGGGCATTGTGGTAGACGATGCCGTGGTGGTGGGAGAAAACATCTATGAGTATCGGCAGCAGGGTAAAGGTTTTCTGGAGGCGGCAATTTTAGGCGCTAAGGATATTTCCCGGCCTGTTGTTTTCAGCATACTTACCAACATTATTGCCTTTATTCCGCTCCTGTTCATTCCCGGCACTACCGGTAAATATTGGTGGCCCCTGCCAGCGGTGGTCATCATAGTGCTTAGTGTTTCCTTATTCGAAGCCCTGTTTATTCTGCCGGCTCACCTGGCGCACAGCTCCAAAAAGAAATCATCCAACAAAGTGATTGGGTACCTGGAGCGCTGGCAGGAAGCTTTCTCAAAGCACTTTCAGCGATTCGTAGATCGCTATTACAGGCCCCTCTTGAAAAAGAGTCTGCAGAACCGCTACATCACCCTCACTGCCGCTGTTTCGCTTCTGGTAATGGTAGGGGGTTACGGATACAGCGACCATATGGGCATTATTTTGATGCCGGAAGTAGCAGCTGACGAGATTGAAGCGGGCGTTAGGTTGCCTGTTAGCACCACGCCTGATCAGGCAGAAAGAGTAGCTGCACAAATTACCACCTCCACGCTGCAGATGTTTGAAAAGCACGACCTGTTTAAAGTGGCCGAAGGGGTAAAGACTAATGTGCGGGGTCAGAATTTTATTGATGTGGAGATTGTAATGAAACCACCCGACGAGCGCGATATGTCGGCCCAGGAGGTGATAAACCTCTGGCGGGATGAAATTGGTGAAATAGAAGGTGTGGATCAGATTACTTTTGAGGCTGAACGAGGTCCGGGCGGTGCAGCCCAGGACATCACCATTGACTTAAGCCACTCAGACATAGAAGTACTGGAAAAAGCGAGCAAGGCCTTTTTAGAACGGGCGGAAGCTTTTGAAAACACACGGGATGTAAGCGATAACTACAACAAAGGCAAGCTTCAGTTTGATTTTGAGCTTCTGCCCGAGGGCAGAAACCTGGGCTTAACCCCTACGGGTGTGGGGCAGCAGATCAGAAATGCGTTCTACGGGGCACTGGCTATGCGGCAGCTGCGGGGCACCAACGAGGTGGAGGTGCGGGTAAAGCTGCCACTGGAAGAACGAAAAGATCTCTACAACCTGGAAGATTTTGCAATTCGGACACCTGATGGTACGGAAGTGCCCCTGCTGGATGTGGTTACTGTAAATGAGCGGGAAGCTTTTACCTCCATAAACCGCCGTAATGGGCGCCGCGTGGTGTCAGTTGGCATGGATGTAGAGCCGGCCAATACGGTTACGCAGGTGCTGGCCTCCCTGCAACAGGAAGTACTTCCCCAGCTTAGGGCAGATTACCCAGGAATTACCTGGAGTTTTGAAGGAAGCCAGGCCGACATGAGAGAATCTACCCAGGCGCTCTGGGGCGGCTTTATCCTGGCAATGTTTGTGATTTATGCCCTGCTGGCCGTTGCCTTTAGCAGCTATCTTCAGCCCCTGATTGTGCTGCTGGCTATTCCCTTCGGGCTTGTAGGCGCGGTAATCGGGCATATAATTCTCGGATATGATTTATCGCTGGTTAGCCTGATGGGCGTGATTGCTTTATCGGGAGTGGTGGTAAATGATTCGCTGATCATGGTTGATTATGCCAACAGGAGGCGCAAAGGCCAGGATCAATCCCTGTTTGAAGCCATCCATGAATCAGGGGTACGTCGTTTCCGTCCTATCATCCTAACCACACTAACCACCTTCGGTGGCCTCACACCAATCATTATGGAAACATCTCCGCAGGCCAGCAACCTGATTCCAATGGCTATCTCCCTGGGGTTCGGCATAATCTTTTCCACCGCCATCATCCTCCTGCTTGTTCCATGCCTCTACATGGTACTGGAAGATATTGTATCGCTGGTAAAAGGTAAGCTTTGAACCCTCCTGCAAAAAGTTTCCATTGGTTCTGTTTTGGTGCTACTACCTGCTGATGTTAGCTTGATGATGCAATAAACAGAATGTAGACTGGGAGCGCTGGATTACATCCACGTATTCAGATTTAGAAAAAATGCTCCTGTTTATACAGTTTTCTAAAAATGCATATAAACCCTTACCAAAGCTACCGCTGTCATCAGCAGCCAGATTGAATTTAATACCCAACTGGCATGTGCTCTTTTGAACACAGCGTATATGATCAGAAAAAAGCAGCCAATAATATTCATCAGCAGGTATTCCAGTGACTGGCTGCTAATGATGTTCAGGCTGTTTAAGCTGAATGCCGATAAGGAAAATGCAGCACCCGTCCAGCCTATACCTTCTTCTATGTGTTTTCTCAATAACAGCATGAGTTTAAATTTTATGCAAAGGAAGTGCATGGGTATCATTGCAGAAATGCCAATATTGGATTGACTAATGCATAAATCAAATCAGTTAAGGTGGAGCTGCAACAAATAAAGTATTTCTTAAAACTGGCTCAGGAGCTGCATTTCTGGAACACAGCCGAAAAGATGTTCATCACGCAGTCGGTCCTGAGCAGGCAGATCAAAGCCCTGGAAGATGAGCTTGGCGTAGAGCTTTTTGTGAGGAGCAAGAGGAATGTAAAACTTACGGAGGCAGGCCTATTTTTAAGGGATCAATGGCTGCCACTGCTTGATCAGATAAACAGCATTCACAGGCAAGCCAAAAAAATACATGAGGGTGCTTATGGCGCTATTAAAATAGGCTATCCTGGTTCTATTGCTTATGGCTTTCTGCCAGAGCTGATCTCCGGCATTGCCCAATCTTTACCAGAGCTTAAGGTTGAGCTGGTAGAGCCAACTGATATAAGTTTTGAGCAGTTGCTACTAAACTACCAAATGGACCTGGCCTTCAGGAGAGATCCTGCAGAAAATCCTGCTTTAAAATCTATTTGCCTCTACTCAGAGTATTTTTCACTGGTAGTACCCAAAAACCATCATTTAAATGAAGAAAACTGCAAGGGCCTGCAGGATGTAAAAGATGAGAAGTTCATATTGTCTGGTTTACACCATAAAACCTTTTATGTAAGCAGCCTTCGGCAGATTTTTGATGATTACAGCTTTAAACCAAAGGTATATATCGAATCTGATTTTGGAGGTATGATTTTAAGTTTGGTAGCCCGAGGTCTCGGGGTTTCTGTGTTGCCAAGTTCTTACACTTATAGCGCTCTGCCTGATGTGCGCTTTATCAACCTTCCTCATAAAGTTAATTTATATGCCATATGGCGAAAAGAAGATCCAAGTCCTGTTCTAAGAAACGTGTTGGGGCAGGTGCAGCAAGTAGCTGATAAATTTAAAATAGGCCAAAGCTGAAGCATCCTAAGGGGGATGGAAACCCGTTTAAGCATTTCTAAATCACATGCCTTGAATCTCTTTTAAGATCTGCGTCTGCGGGGTTAAGGGTGCCCGGAAAGTCAAATGTCTTTCATGATTTCAGAAAACAGCCTGTAAGACTTTACCCGATCTTCATGATCGTAAACATGCGAAACCACCATGAGCTCGTTAACATTGGTTTCCTCTAAAAAAGCCTTGGTCTTTTTCTTTACTGTTTCCTTACTTCCGATAAAGGCGTATTTCAGCATGCGCTGAAAAGCCGGATTTTGAGCCAGCTCCCTGATTTCGGGTGTTGGTTCAATTGGTGGCTGCATATAATCTATGTTGTTGGTCAGAACACCAAACATCATTTTTATCAGCGAGGTCGAGAGCTTTTCTGCCTCCTGATCGGTATCGGCCGCAATAATGTTGATGCATGCAATGCTGTAAGGCTCCTGCAAATACTCAGAGGGCTGAAAATTATTGTAGTAAATTGCCAGAGCATCGAATAAATGGGTGGGAGCAAAGTGGCTGGCAAAGGCATAGGGTAAGCCTTTTTTTGCTGCCAGCCAGGCGCTGTCTGTGCTGGATCCCAGAATGTATATGGGCACCTCCACGCCTTCCGCAACAGTAGCCCTCACTTTGGAGGTGCGGTTGTCGGGGGAGAAATACTGCTGGATCTGGCTTACCTCTTCCGGGAAATTGTACACCGCCTGCATTCTGTCGGAGCGGATGGCATGAGCCGTTACCTGATCTGTACCGGGCGCCCTGCCCAAACCAAGATCAATACGGTCGGGAAACAAAGATCCGAGTGTTCCAAATTCTTCGGCTACGATCAGTGGCGAATGATTGGGCAGCATAATGCCTCCAGACCCCACCCTGATTTTTTTGGTTCCTCCCGCAATATGGCTGATCAGCACCGAAGTGGCCGAGCTGGCAATGCTGATCATATTATGATGTTCTGCAAGCCAGAACCGGGTATATCCAAATTGTTCGGCTTTTTGCGCCAGGGCTAAACTATTTCTGAAGGCATCGGCGGGTGTAGAGCCGGCAGCAACAGTGGCCAGTTCTAAGACTGAATAGGGTATATTATTTTGAGTTGTCGACATGTAAAATTTATTTTCATTATTTGAATGAAGTCATTCGTGCATTTATAAAACAGCAGGGCGGCCTGCTGTTTTTAATTTACTGTTGTTCCTGTTAAAATCAGTTAACATAAACCGCTGCCAAAATGATCTGTAACGGCTGGCTATCTCGCTTTGGATAGATTGATAATATCAGGCACTTCAAGAACTGGCTTGTGATACCCTCTCGTTGTAGCATTGATCATGGCTTTGCCTAATTCCTGTAAACTGCAAATATATTTTGGTGCCAGCTTCCGGATAATCGGTATTAACCAGCCTATATATTTATAGTATTTGATGTTTTTCATCCCTTTGGTCGGTTCCAGAAAACCTGGCCGAAAGTTGTAAACGCTCTTGAAAGAGAGTTTGCCAAGGTTATTTTCTGTTTTTCCTTTTACCCTTGCCCACATAATTTTTCCCTTCTCTGTGCTATCCGTTCCGGCGCCGGAAACATAGCAAAAGGTCATATCAGGATTAAGCTTAGCCAGGGTGGTGGCAACATGCATGGTTAACTCATAGGTCTGGCGGTAAAAGTCTTTTTCTTTCATCCCCACAGAAGATACTCCCGCACAAAAAAAGCAGGCATTGTATCCGCTGAGCTGGCCTTCGATAGCGGAGAGATCATAAAAGTTTTTGTGGATGATCTCTTTTAGCTTTGGATGTGATACGCCACAGGGCCTTCTGTTCATTACGAGTACCTCAGCAACAGCATTATCCTCCAGGCATTCTATCAGCACACCTTCTCCTACCATGCCTGTTGCACCTGTAATGATAACGTTAATGCCCGATGTGTTGGGTTTGTTCATATTTAGTTTTTAATGTTGCCAAACCCTGTATTTACTTTAAACATATAAAGGGAGCTGCTGGCTAGCAGCCTAAGGCTGGCTGAAATACTATAAACGGACGGCAACAGCTAAATCCAGCTATAAAATCTTAGTCTTTTGCGTTATTCTGCTGGGCAGAGCCTTCCGGAGGATAGATAATAGAGTTTCTTAATGCATTTATGCGTGCTGCATCAAAGTTCGGAAGCTGCATTTCTCCCTCTTCCTTCCATTTTTTAACTTTCTCCTCTGTATCATGGATTATTTCCTCAGCCAATCCCTTGTCGCGGGCCAGGTAAAGGGTTTGCGAAGGAAACGCAAAGCCTGTACCGCCTGCCTCCACCACATCCATAATCCGTAAAAGCAGATCTTCCCGCACTTCCAGAAACTCATCGAAGTTTTTGGCATTAATGTAGGCGAAAATTTCTATGTTCAGTGAGGCAGCCGCCAGTTCTATAAATCGCACCCGTGCCGGATCCGGACTCACTTTTGGGTGCGCGTACAGGAGAGCCCTGATCTCTACCAGCAGAAAGCGCATCTGATCAGGTGTTGTCTCATACCTTAAATTGAGTACGGTAGTAAAGCGGAAGCGGTCCCGGTGAGCATAATTTTCGATTTTAGAAGAGGAGAACTCTCCATTGGGGATGGTAACAACGGTACGGTCAAGGGTGCGGATTCGGGTAGATCGCATGCCGATCTGTTCTACGGTTCCAATAGTATCGCCTGCTTTACAGAAATCACCAACCCGTATGGGCTGATCGGCAATAAGGGTAACACTGCCCACAAAGTTTTCTACTGTTTTCTGGGCTCCCAATGCCAGGGCAATACCACCAATGCCTAATGCCGCCAGTCCTGCTGTTACGTTTACACCAAAGGTGCCCAGTATGGCAATAATGCCAAATACAACAATGGCGATTTTAGCAACGCGGCGAAGAAAAAGTATCGCCGAAACCCCGGAGAGGTGGCCACGCAGCATCAGGCGCTTTTCAGTAAAACTGCTTATAAATTCAGTGAGGCGCCATAGCAGCAGCAGTATTACAACCAGACCGATGATGATGGTGATTTCACTAAAGCGCTGCCGCACAATAATGGAGATACCTACTTCCTGGCTGGAAGCCATAAAGAGCCACACTGTTATATAAATACGTATGGGTAGGGCAAAAGCCTTAATAATGCCCGCTGTGGGCTCGGTAGCGGCCTGTCGCCAGAATTTACGGATAAGATAAAGAAAGACAGACGTAATACCCCAGGCAAGCAGGTAGGCTATGACAAGCAGTAGAAGTATAACCAGCCACTGGCCAATGGATACACCTGCCCACCTGTATTTCTTCAGGAATGGGGGCAGCAACCTGTCAACAATAGAAGCCCTGCTCTCCGCAGTAATAGCCGCAATTCTATCAATGGTTTCAGCGGAGAAAAGCCAGATAGGGCCGCCGTCGGGGCCTTCTGTCGCTTCCACCAGTAAAGTAATGGTTTCTCCTTCGTCAGATACGGTACCTACGCGGTCCACATCCGGGGGCAGGTTGTCGTCTGTACGGCCACCCGGATCGTTGCTGATCCAGGAATAGGGCATAATATCGCCACCCTGATCAAGTAGTCGTTGCAGTACCTGTGCAGCCCGGGCCCCTTCCTCGCTGTTTTGCAGGTTTTGGTCCATGTGCAGGTACCTGCTGGCTCTGCTATAGTTCTGATTGGCAGCAGCTTTGATAAATCCGTAAACGGTGCCACGCGGCGTGCGCCTTCCCAGTGAATCCTCAGGCCATTCCGGAATAGGTTCCTCTACCTGCTCCTCTTCGGCAGAGGTATCAGGCAGCAGCTGGGCCTGTGCCAGCCGGGGGCTGCTCATGAACAGCAAAAGGGCACAACTAAAGAGCGTTACAAAAAAATGTGAACAGATGTACTTTCTTAAAAACATGGGTGCTGACATAGGCATTTTTCGGCCTCTATTATATTCTTAATTTTGTAATAAAATAAGCAGCCCTGCAGGGCAGAGGGTTGCTGCTATATGCAAAAAACTTATTTAGTTTACCCGGTGGATGAGATCTTGTTTTAAAAGAGGAGCAGAAATACCTCAGGCCTCCAATGCACGCTACATTTTGTGCTGATGAAAAAGTATTTTACTGAAATAAAGCTCGAGTTGTTCCTTCCAGTTTTTGTATAAGCCAGCTGCCAACAGATTTCTGTAATTTTTTTGCAGCATTTTAAATTGCAGAAGGCTGTGTTGGTTCAGGATTTTCGCTAACGGCACTTTACGTAAACTTTTAATTTATAATAGCTTGTATTTCACAGCTTATACCGGAATGTTACATTCAAAGAATCTTTAGTGGAAACCCTGTGCTGGTGTCTATAATAAAAAATTTTGTTGCCCTTACAGGCCGGTAAAGATGGATGGCCTTAGCTGGTTATGACCAGTAGTTAAGGTAATCTGCTTTGGCCTTATAGGGGGTAAGCCCATAAATTGCCTTGTTTAGGTAGATAAGCAAAAAAATCGCAGCTTACTTTTCAGAGTTTACCCAGCGATCCAGCACCGCCTTCATGGCTTCTTCTATTTCCGCATAAAACGCATTCATCTCTCCCAGCATCTGGTTAAATTCCGGGTTGGCAGAAGATCTTGTGCTTGTTACTTCGCTTAATATTTCCCTGAAGGGTTTAATCTGTTCCACTCTTTTTTTAATCATCTCCAGCCATGTTTTGGAGTTTACCTGAAAATAGCGCTTCCTGTCGCCGGGAAAGGTGATGTAATCCACAATGCCCTCGCGCAGCAACAAATTAAGGGAAGAACTTACAGAGCTTTTGCTGGACTGCAGGCTTTCCATTATTTCATCAAAAGAGCAGTAAGGTGGTTCGGCAATCAGCAAAAGCGCCATGATGCGTGCTGCCAGAGGGGGTATATGCGATTTCTCCAGCGTTACCCCTATTTTCTCTATTTGTACTGCTTGTCTTTTATCTATATGCATGTGGTTTATATGGTACAATCTACGCAAAGATAAACCATTGGTTTAAAAATTATTAGTTAGTTCAGTTTTTTGTGAACTAAATATTCGTGTCTATCTTTGTAATCTTGCTTAGTAAATCATGGTTAAGAATAGCTTACCTTCATTTCAAATCTATTGCAGGAAGAGCGGCTTCAGCCAGCTGTAAATACTTCTACTAATTTTATGAAATCCGGATCATATGTTCTTTCGAAAAGAATAGATAAGTTCTTTCTTAACCTAAATGACATTTATCTATTTGTTCTTCGCTTCTTCAAGGAAGTTTTCCTTCCTCCCTATGAGTTTAAGGAGGTTATTAACCAGTGTTATGAATTAGGGGTACGCTCCCTGCCCTTGATATCAGTAACAGGTTTTATCATTGGAATTGTTTTTACAAATCAGTCGCGCCCCTCGCTTGAAGAGTTCGGCGCCTCCTCCTGGCTGCCTGCCCTTATGGCAGTAGCCATTATCAGGGCGCTGGCTCCCCTGGTAACAGCCCTGATTGGCTCGGGCAGAATTGCCTCCAAAATAGGTGCTGAAATAGGCTCCATGAAAGTCTCTGAGCAGATAGACGCCATGGAGGTATCTGCCATCAAGCCTTTTCGCTTTTTAATTGTAACCCGGGTGCTGGCCACCACCCTTACCATCCCTGCGCTTACTATCTATACTGCTTTTGTAAGCCTGCTGGGTGCGTTCATTAACATCAACCAGCGGGAAGAAACCAGCATCATTACTTTTTTTGAGCAGGTTTTTGAAGCCATTACCTATCTGGATGTTTTCGGATCTATCATCAAGGCTTTCATTTTTGGCTTTACTATTGGCATTGTAGGCTGCTACAAAGGCTACACCTCCACCAACGGAACCCAGGGCGTGGGCAAAGCCGCTAATACCTCTGTGGTGGTTGCCATGTTCCTGATCTTCATAGAAGAGCTGCTGGCCATGCAAATTATCAATGCTATACGTTTACAATAAGTAGTGGGCATGAAGAAAGTATATCCAGATATTCAGCAGGACCAGCGGGTTATCTCCATCAGGGGGTTGAAGAAATCGTTCGATGATTTTGATGTGCTAAAGGGCGTAGACATGGACCTGCTACAGGGAGAAAACCTGGTGGTGCTGGGCCGCTCCGGTACCGGAAAATCGGTGCTGATCAAAATTATTGCCGGCCTGCTGAAGGCAGATGAAGGCTCAGTGAATGTACTGGGCCAGGAAATTACCCAAATTTCCGAAAAAGCGCTTGACAGGATCCGCCTGAAGCTGGGCTTCTCATTCCAGAACAGCGCCCTTTACGACAGCATGACGGTGCGTGAAAACCTGGAATTTCCTTTAAAAAGGCATATGAGTCATTTAAGCAGAAAGGAAGTAAACGATAATGTGGAGATGATCCTGGAAGCTGTAGGTCTTGCTCAGGCCATTGATCAAATGCCGGCAGAGCTTTCGGGCGGACAACGCAAGCGTATCGGCATAGCCAGAACCCTGATTCTGAAGCCCGAAATAATGCTGTACGACGAACCTACGGCAGGCCTGGATCCTATTACCTGCATTGAAATTAATAAGCTGATCAATGAGGTGCAGGCAAGATTTCATACCTCCTCAATCATCATTACGCACGACCTTACATGTGCTAAAACAACCGGCGATAGAATAATGATGCTGCTTGACGGACAGTTTGGGTATAATGGAACGTTTTCTGATATATTCGCCCATACGGAAGATGAGCGGGTTAAGCTATTTCACGACTACAACTTTATTGACTAAGCCAAAGATTTGTAGTTCCTATTACAACATCAGAGCCAGTATTTAGAGATAAGCACCGGCATAACATAAATAAAATTAAGCAAGATGAATACAGCGGAAAATAAGCGGGCAGTGTTTGTAGGGATTTTTGTATTGATCTCCATTGCCATATTAGTGGCCGGAATTTTTACCTTAGGCGGGCAGCAAAAAAGGTTTGAAAAAACCCTGCGCGTTACGGCAGCATTTAATGATGTTGAAGGGCTCCGAAAGGGCAATAACGTCTGGTTTTCCGGCATCAAAGTAGGCAATGTAAGGGAGATCAGGTTTAATGGAGATCCCGGAAGTAGTGATGCTCAGCTGGAAGTGGTGATGCTGATAGAGCAGGATGTGCAAAAGTACATTCGCAAAGATGCCAGGGTCAAACTAAGCTCCGATGGCCTTATCGGTAATAGGATCATCTCTATTTCAGGAGGTACAACAGCAGCACCTGCCATAGAAGATGGCGACCGCCTTGCGACCGAAACCGGCCTTAGTACCGACGATATGATGGCTACCCTGCAGGAAAACAATGAAAACCTGGTAACCATTACCCATAACCTTAAAGAGCTGACCACCAGCCTCAGCCAGGGCGAAGGTACAGCTGGTGCCCTGCTGAAGGATGCCCAGATGGCTGATAACTTTCGTGCTGTGGTTAACGATCTGCAGCGGGTATCTTCCAACACGGTACAGGCCTCCGGTGCGCTTAACCAGTTCACCACTAAACTTAACACCTCAGGCGGTCTGGCAAACCAGTTACTTACCGATACGGTAGTATTCAGCCAGCTAAAGGCATCGGCAGAGCAGCTGCAGCAAACTATTTCTGCGGCAGAGGTAATGACGACGAACCTTTCGGAAGCAAGCGCTAAGATGAATAGTGCCGATAATGGCATTGGTATTTTGCTGAACGACGAACAATTTGGCTCACAGCTAAAAAACACCATGCGCAACCTGGAAACCAGCACAGAGAAACTGGATAATAATATGGAGGCGCTGCAACACAACTTTTTATTCAGAGGCTTTTTCCGCAAAAAAGCCAGGGAAGAAGCAAAGCAACAGTAGGAGTAAATCAGTAACAGTAAATCTCCGGTAAAACGCACCGCCGGCATGCCCTTAGAGCCTTTAATTAAAAAGGCTCCAGGTGGCATAGCCGCATGTACCTACACTTAAAAATGAAACAAAAACTTATTGTTATCTTCCTGTCATGCTTACTGCTGAACACGATACAGCTGTCTGCGCAGCAGGCAAAACATACCATCAGCGGAACAGTAAAGGATAAACAAAGCGGCGAAACCCTGATAGGGGTAACCATACGGGTGCAGGAAATGCCCTCTACCGGAACCATTACCAATGAATACGGATATTATTCCCTTACCCTTCCCGAAGGAGACTATACCCTTCTGTACAATTACCTGGGTTACCAGACAAAAAGCCAGCAGCTTGCGCTAAGGGCCGGTACCAAAATAGATGTTGCCCTGGAGGATGATGCACAGCAGCTAAGCGAGGTGGTGGTAACCGCTACCCGCCCCGACGATAATGTAAAAAATCCGATGCCTGGTGTACAGAAGCTGGATATGACAGAGATCAATAAAGTGCCTGTACTGATGGGGGAGCGGGATGTAATTAAAACCATGCAGCTGATACCCGGTATCAAATCGGCAGGCGAAGGCAACGCAGGCTTTTATGTACGCGGCGGCGGTGCCGACCAGAACCTGATTCTGCTGGACGATGCCTTGGTGTACAATGCCTCCCACCTGCTGGGCTTTTTCTCTACCTTTAATTCAGATGCCATCAAAAATGTAACGATATACAAAGGCGGCATGCCTTCTGAGTATGGCGGCAGGTTATCTTCTGTGCTCGATATTAATATGAACGAAGGTAATAACCAGGAATATCATGTAAACGGGGGCATTGGCATTATTTCGGCCAAGCTTAATGTAGAAGGGCCTATTCAGAAAGGAAAATCATCGTTCCTGCTTAGCGGCCGCAGAACGTATGCCGATGTGTTCCTGAAATTAAGTAATGATGATGGTATTTCGGGCAGTTCGCTTTACTTCTACGACCTAAATGCCAAAGCTAACTATACCTTTTCCGATAAAGACCGGCTGTTTGTATCTGGCTATTTCGGACGCGATAAGCTGGGCTTTCAGGATTTGTTTGGCATAGACTGGGGCAATGCCACCGGCACCCTGCGCTGGAATCACCTGGTGAACGACAGGCTGTTTTCCAACACCTCCCTGATTTTCAGTGATTACAGCTACCGGATTGATATAAACTTTAACGATAACGAGATAGGCATTACCTCCAGAATCACGGACTGGAACCTGAAGCAGGAGTTTCAGTATTTCCCCAATCCGCAAAATACAATAAAGATAGGGGTGCAGTCAACCTACCATACCGTGGTGCCCGGCGAAATCTCTTACAGGGGAAGCGCTCCCTTTAACCTGCCTCCCCTGCAGCGAAGATACTCCTGGGAGAACGGACTCTATTTTTCCAATAACTGGAATGCCACAGACAAGCTGGAGATTGTGTACGGGGCAAGGCTTTCTTCCTTCAGCGTACTGGGCGGCGGAGACTTTTATGGCCTCAATGAGCAGCACCAGGTGGTAGATACCACCAGCTACCGTTCAGGTGAGTTTGTAAATACCTATGTAAACCTGGAGCCTCGCCTTTCGGCTGCCCTGCAGCTTAACGAAAAGTCGTCGGTAAAAGTCTCCTATGCGCGCACTACCCAAAACATGCACCTGCTTTCTAACTCAACCACCTCCAACCCCACAGACAAGTGGGTGCCAAGCTCCAACACAATCAAACCCCAGATTGGCGACCAGGTATCGGCAGGTTATTTCCGCAACTTTGCCGAAAACAGGTATGAGTTCAGTACTGAGGCTTATTACAAGCACATGCAAAACCAGATCGATTATAAGGATGGTGCCGATATCACCAACAGCGATGTGGTAGAAACAGAGCTGCTGTTTGGAAAGGGAAGGGCCTATGGCGTAGAATTTTTCCTGAAAAAGAAATACGGCAAGTTTAACGGCTGGATTGGCTATACCCTTTCCAGAACGGAAAGACTGATTGATGGAATTAACGATGACAGCTGGTACCCCGCCCGCCAGGACAGAACCCATGATGTTTCGATAGTAGGCATCTATGAGCTCAACCCAAAGTGGAGCTTATCGGCCAGCTGGGTGTACAATACCGGCAATGCCGTTACCTTTCCCAGCGGCAAATACCGGGTAGACGAGCAGGTTGTGTTTTACTATACCGAACGCAACGGATACCGCCTGCCCGATTACCATCGGCTGGATGTGGGCGCTACCTGGCAATTGAAAAAAACAGAGCGATTCTCCTCCGAGCTGGTTTTCAGCATTTACAATGCCTACGGCAGGGAAAATCCCTTTATCATTAACTTCAGGGAAAACGAAAACAACCCTTCCATGACAGAGGCTTACCAGGTTGCCCTGTTTAAAATGGTGCCTTCTGTTTCCTATAACTTCAGATTTTAGAATATGCCAATGCATTATATAAAGCAACTGTGCATCACCGCTGTTGTAGGCGTGCTGCTTACCGCATGCGAAAAGGTAATTGAGGTAGACTTGAACTCGGCTTCTCCCAGGTATGTAATTGAGGGAATTGTTACCGATGGTACAGGGCCTCACCAGGTGCGGATTACTCAAACCAAAAATTTTGATGAGAGCAATACTTTTGATGGAATAGACTTTGCAGAAGTAATCATTAGCGATAATGCCGGGAACAGCGAAATACTGGCCTATGCAGGAGATGGTATTTACCAGACCAGTACCCTGGAGGGTGTTCCGGGAAGAATTTATGCTTTGAGGGCTTCTATTGATGGCGAGACTTTTACCTCGGTATCAGCCATGCCTGAGCCGGCAGTCTTCGATAGTTTGTACATAGAAACGTTTACCACCTTCCGCGATCCTGTTAAAATCCCCTATATCAGCTATAGTGACACACCCGGCCTCAAAAATTATTACAGGCATATTTTATATATCAACGGGCTAAGGGCCCCGTCTATCTACATCAACACCGACGAAAGAAACGATGGCGGTCAGCTGGAAAGAGCTTTGCCTTATTTCAGGGGCAATGAGGAAGACAGGCTGAAGGCCGGCGATGTAGTGACAGTTGAGCTGCAGACCATAGAGCGGGCGGTATATGATTATTTCTTCAGCTTAGATCAGACCATTGAGCAGGATGCTGCCACACCTGCCAACCCGGTATCGAATATAACAGGCGGTGCGCTGGGTTATTTTAGCGCGCATAGTGTGCAATCAAACACTGTTGTGGTAGAATAAAATGGGTGCCCACCCTAAGGCCTGCTCAGCAAGATGCTCCTTCCGGAGGCTACTCTTCTGCTTTCGGTTAACTAAATGCCCCTTTCCAGAACCGGAGAGGGGCATTGCCGTTAAGTTGATCTAGGTTTGCATACAGGTTTGGTTGCTGGGGCACTCATATCTTCAATCCTATATATTTTTATACCTAAACGCTATATGAAACACAGGTTAACCGCCACTGCATTTTTTCTTTTCATTATGGCATTTTCTGCCAGCGCCCAGCAGGAGGAGGGCCTTCTTTCCCGAACCTGGAACAGAATGTTTAACGATACCACCCATGCAAAAGCTAAATTCCTGATTTACCCTACCCTGGCCTATGCACCGGAAACCAGCTGGGAGTTTGGCCTGAGCAGCCTCTATGTATATTATGCCAGGCAGGATACGACCAACCGCCTAAGCGAGATTAACGGCTTTACTTTTTTCACGCTTGAAAACCAGTGGGGACTCTGGTTTGACCATGCCTTGTATTCCAACCGCAATACATGGATTTTTCCGGGCCGTTTACGCTTTCAAAGCTTTCCTTTGCTCTACTATGGCATAGGGCCGGGTTCCTCTCCCGAGCCCGTTGCGCAGGTAGATAACCGGCTGCTCCAAATCAGGGAGCGGGTACTGCGGCAGGTTTATCCTAACCTTTACCTGGGGCTCGAGCTGGATTTTCAATCCCTCACCTCTGTTGAGTTTATTCCTGCCTCCAGCGAACCTATCGAGCTGCCGCTTGGGAGCAGTGGCTCTACCAACCTGGCTTTTGGTGTCGGGCTCATCTACGACAAGCGCCATAATGTGCTGAATGTAAGAGAAGGCGCTTTTTCAGAGCTGGCCCTTTTGCGGTACAGTCCTGCCTGGGGCAGCGATTTTGGCTGGACTGCCCTGGTTTCCGACAACCGCTTCTACAAGCGCATGAACAGGAGGGATGTGCTGGCCGCCCAGGTGCTGGGGCAGTTCAATGTCGGCGATGTACCCTTTAACCAGCTCTCCCTGCTGGGTGGAGAGAGCATCAACCGGGGTTATTATTTAGGCAGGTACCGCGATAAAAACCAGCTGGCTGCCCAGCTGGAGTATCGCCTGCTGCCATTTGCATTCTCTAAAAGATTAGGAGCTGCAGTATTTGCCAGCACTGGAACAGTATTCGATCAGATGCAAAATTTAACCCTCAGTGATTTTGTTTTGTCGGGAGGTGGCGGACTGCGCTTTCTGATTTTCCCCAAAAATGACATCTTTACCCGTTTGGATGTAGCTTTTACAAAAGAAGGGCCAGGTTTTTATATTTTTATTGGCGAGGCTTTTTAGCGCCTGGGGAACAGTTTGCGGTATTTAATAACTGCCTGTAATCTTCTTTCCGTAAATCCAGAGCTGGTTTTATATATTCACGAAAGTGCCTGTGGTGGCGGACTGCCGGCAGGCCTTGAGTGATCTTCAGGAAGCGGAACAAACTCCAGGTTATCTGTAGGTGGCAGCAGTATCCTGCCCTCCTTCCAGTCTGCCTTGGCTTGTTCGATCCGCTCCTTTCTGGAAGAAACAAAATTCCACCATATGAATCTTTCTCCCAGGGGTTCGCCACCCAGCAGCATAAGCGTAGCAGGCTCTTTTGCCAGAATTACAGGATCTGCTCCTTTATTGAAAACAAGCATTTGTCCTGCTGTATAGGTTCGTCCCGATACTTCAACACTTCCTTTGGCTATATAAAAGCCCCGCTCTGAATGTTCACGGGGTAGCCCGAAACGTGTTCCTTTATCCAGCACTACATGCACATAAAATAAGGGCGAGTGGGTTTTAACTCCGTTTTTTAATCCATAAGCATCTCCCGCTATCAAACGCATCCATACGCCGGTATCTGTAAATATTGGGAGCTCCCCGGCCTGGTAGTTATCAAAGGAAGGCGAGGATTCCTCATCTTTTTCCGGCAGGGCCACCCAGGTCTGAATCATTTCCAGTGTGCCGCCTGCCAGAGCGGCAGGGTCCTCGAACCGTTCAGAATGAGCAATGCCACTTCCGGCCGTCATCCAGTTAACTTCTCCCGGCCGAATTACCTGCTTTACGCCCAGGCTGTCGCGATGCGTAACCTGCCCCCCAAACAGGTAGCTTACGGTAGATAATCCAATATGCGGATGCGGAAGCACATCCATAGAAGGCATTAGCCGGGGCTGCAGCTCTACAGGTCCTGCATGATCCATAAAGATAAAGGGGCCGACCATTCTGCGCAGACGAAAAGGCAGAATACGGCGTACATCCATGCCCGGTCCTATGGATGCTTTGCGAGCTTCTATGACAATATCCAGCATAACAGGCTCCTGTTTGTTCTTCTATAAGAAAGTTAAAAATCAGGTTATTTACTAAAAAGCCTTAACAGTAACCAAAAGAGAAAATAACCTTCTCTACCCTGCGCTCTAGTTTCAAATTGGATAAAGGCGTTTCCCTCACGGGGCTTAACCTGGTGGAGAAAAGCCGCTAAAATGCAGTATAATTTAAAAGAGCTAACCCTCTAATTTTTAATGTATTGTTAGATTTGGAGAATCTTTTGAACAAGCTTTTGCGTTAAATGTTTTCTATTCTGTAGCAGAAGCTTATTTAAAATAGCTCTAAAGAGCTGTTCCTGTTACAGACCAGGGGCATTAACTTGATATTTCAAACTGACTATAAACAAAAGGCGCGAACTTTTGCGCCTGAATAACTGTATTTTTACAGCTGCTCGCTGTTAACAGATGGCTGCTGCTTCCTGTAAATCAGCACTTAGCAGTGAATTTAAGTGGTTACAGGCAGCATACTTTACAGGGAATAGAACTTATAAACCGGCTGTGAAGATACACCGGAAGAGTGCTGTTTTCTAGGGAACCAGAAGGTTCCGGGCAAGACATTTTTAATAAAGTTTGATTAGTGCGCTCATTTTTCAGCTATACAAGTATGAAAGCAGCAATTTTACTAATTGCCTTTCTTGGTATCACATCTATAGCCAAAAGCCAGCCAGGTATACTGGATCCTGAATTTGGCAGCAAGGGCGGTTATACCCTCACCCGTTTTTCCAATGGAGGCTCAGGCTTTCATGGTATAGCCATTCAGTCAGATGGAAAGATAGTGGTGGCCGGTGACGAGCATAAGGGTGAATCGGCAGTTTTTGCCCTTGCCCGCTACAACCAGAATGGCCAACTGGATGCCAGCTTTGGATCGGGCGGAAAAGTACTTACAGATTTCGACGGCGGCAACGATAGAGCCAGATCCGTAGCAATACAGAACAATGGAAAGATCATTGTAGGAGGCTATACCTACAATGGAAGAAATTTTGATTTTGGCCTTGCCCGTTATGAGCGTGATGGTAGCCTGGATAAGAATTTTGGTGATCATGGAAAGATAGTTACTCCTTTAGGATCGCGAAGTGATCTTGCCAGGTCTATGATTCTGCAGCCGAATGGCTGGATCTTGATGACGGGCGAATTCTGGAAAGAAGAAGGAGGTGTTATATCTTCGGATTTTGTACTTGTTCGCTATAAGAGTAATGGCAAACTAGACGAAAATTTTGGTACTGACGGAACCGTAGTCACTGATTTCAATGGCGAAAATGATAAGCCCCGGGCTGTGGCTGTCCAGTCAGACGGAAAGATTATCGTAGCCGGCCAGTCATACATCAACCGTAAAGCAGATTTTTCCCTCGTTCGCTACAACCGCGATGGCAGCCCGGATACCAGCTTTGGTAGCCATGGAGATGGAAAGGTGGTGACTGAAATTAGCGCCGGCGATGATCTGGCAATTTCTATTGCTATACAACCTGATGGAAAGATAGTACTGGCAGGAGAAGCTCATAATGGAAGCAACCTGGACATTGCCCTTGTCCGCTATAACACCAATGGTAGTCTGGATAGCAGCTTCGGTACCCGGGGAGATGGGAAAATAATAACTGACTTTGATGGTAGCAACGACAATGGAAGATCTATAAGCCTGCAGGCAGATGGTAAGATCATAGTTGCTGGCCAAACAACAAAGGGGAACAATGGGAATGCTGCTCTTGTACGCTACAACGCTAATGGCAGCCTGGATACCAGCTTTGGTACGCGGGGAGATGGAAAGGTAGTAACTGATTTTGGCGGAGCCAACGAATCTATCAATGCTACAATCATTGTAGGAGAAAGGCTCCTGGCTGCCGGTCATTTTAGCGCAAATGCAAATCCAGATACTGAGGAGGCACTTATCGCCGCTTATGACTTATCTGAGGTAGTGTTAGAAGATGTGCTGCTTTCTGTTACAATGGACAAAGCAGCAGCAGAAGATGACAAAGACGGCTTCTTTGAAGTAGCAGTCAGTAAAGCTCTGACCACAGATCTCACGATCCGCTACAGCATGACAGGTACAGCCGAAAAAGGTAAAGATTACAATAAAGAACCAGCAGAGAATGAGCTGGTACTGAAAGCGGGCAAGACAGAGGAGAAGATCAAGATCATACCAGTAGCGGATGAGGAGGTAGAAGAGAGCGAGACGATCGTGCTAACACTGCAGACACCTTCTGCCGCAGGCGTGGTGCTGGATGAAAACAAGAAATCAGCTACCATGCAGCTGCAGGATAATGATGAAGAGGAAGAGACGGGCCTGCTTTCTGTTGCCGTAGGTAAGGATGCAGCCGAGGATGCTGATGATGGCTATTTTCTCATCAGCAGCTCTATTGCCCTGCCAATCGATGTTAGTCTTGGCTATAGCTTGTCAGGCACTGCAACAGCAGGTACGGACTATGTAAATCCTGGCCCTGAGGTTGTACTTCGGGCAGGACAGACCAGTGTGAGGGTAGCTATTGAGGTAAAAGCAGATACAGAAGTAGAAGAAGATGAAAAGGTAGTCCTAAGCCTACGGCCGCCAGTACTGCTGGGGCTGGTCCTGGATGAAGACAGAAAAGCAGCAACCCTAAACATTCAGGATGATGATGAGGAGGTAGTGTTAGAGGATGTGCTCCTATCAGTAGTGGTAGACAAAGCAGCAGCAGAAGATGACAAAGACGGCTTCTTCGAAGTGGGAATAAGTGAAGCACTGGCCACAGATCTCACCATCCGCTATAGCTTGACTGGCACAGCAGAAAAAGGCAAAGACTACAGCACAGAACCAGCAGAGAATGAGCTGTTGCTGAAAGCAGGCAAGACAAAGGAGAAAATAAAAATAACGCCCATAGCGGATGAGGAGGTAGAGGAGCAGGAGACCATTGTCCTTACCCTGCAGACCCCTACAGTAGCAGGCGTAGTATTAGATGAATCCAGAAAAGCAGCCAGCATGCAGCTTGAGGATAATGATGAAGAGGTGGAGGATGTTCTGTTGTCAGTGGCAGTGACCAAACATGCAACAGAAAAAGACAAAGACGGAGAGTTTGAGATTGAAGTATCAGAAGCTTTGGCAGCAGATCTTACCATCCGCTACAGATTTTCCGGAACAGCCCTGAATGGCAATGACTATACCACTGATCCTGAAGGAGAACAGCTGGTGCTTAAGGCAGGCAAAACCAAGGCCAATATAAAGGTTAAGAAACAAAAAAAGTCAGTAGAGGAGCAAACGGTAGTGCTGGAACTACTAGCACCAGCCAGCGATGCTGTGGTGCTGGATGAAAATAAGAAAGCAGCTACCATGAGGATCCAGAGCACCGAGGAAGAGCTGGAGCAGGCTGTGTTATGGGTTAAAGTTGAAAAAGATGCAGGAGAAGATAATAAGGATGGCTTCTTTGAGCTCATACTGTCAAAAGCTGTAGATACAGACCTAAGCATAGACTATACCCTATCCGGTACTGCAACAGCCGGTACAGATTATGTTGCTCCACCCAAGCCGGTGGTGCTTAAGGCAGGTAAGACTAGTATCAAACTGAAAATAGAGGTAAAAGCCGATACAGAGGTAGAAGGCGAAGAAACATTAATACTCACCCTGCAGGCTCCTGCTACTGAAGGCGTGGTACTGGATGAAGAAAGCAAGTCGGCAGTACTAAAAATAGAGGATAATGATGAGGAGGTAGTAGAGGATGTGCTGCTTTCTGTGGTAGTAACGAAAGATGCTTCGGAAGATAACAAGGATGGGGAATTTGAACTCTCGATCTCCAAAGCTCTGGCAACAGACCTCACCATCCGCTTTAACCTTTCAGGTACCGCTACACCAGGAGTAGACTATCAAACTCCGGGTGGAGAACTGGTGCTGAAAGCAGGTAAAACAAAAGAGAAGATCAGGATTAAGCCTGTAGCTGATGAAGAAGTAGAGGGAGATGAGACAGTAATACTGACGCTGCAGACACCTTCAGTTGCTGGCGTAATATTAGATGAGGCTGGAAAATCAGCTACCATGCAGCTGCAGGACAATGACGAAGAAGCAGTGGTAGAAGATGTGCTGCTGTCAGTAGTGGTAGACAAAGCAGCAGCAGAAGATGACAAAGACGGTTTCTTTGAAGTAGCAGTAAGTGAAGCACTGGCCACAGATCTCACCATCCGCTATAGCTTGACTGGCACAGCAGAAAAAGGCAAAGACTACAGCACAGAACCAGCAGAGAATGAGCTGTTGCTGAAAGCAGGCAAGACAAAGGAGAAAATAAAAATAACGCCCATAGCGGATGAGGAGGTAGAGGGAGAGGAGACAGTAATACTAACGCTGCAATCTCCTACTGCAGCAGGTGTAGTATTAGATGAAGCCAGGAAAGCAGCCAATCTTATCATAGAAGACAATGATGAAGAGGTAGAGGTGGAGGATGTGCTGCTTTCGGTGTCGAAATCCAAAGATGCCGCAGAAGACGATAAGGATGGAGAATTTGAGCTACAGGTGTCATCACCCCTGGCAACAGACCTGACCATTGGCTACAGCCTTTCCGGAACTGCCACTGCCGGCAAAGATTATGTATTTCCTGGTGAACAGGTAGTTTTAAAAGCAGGAGAGCGGTGGGTAAAGGTAGCCATACATGTAATTGCAGATGAAGAAGTGGAAGAGGAAGAAACAGTGATTCTTACACTACAGGCTCCCACTGCAGCAGGCGTGGTGCTGGATGATGATCAGAAAGAGGCAACACTAGAGATAAAGGACAATGATGAGGAGCCGCAAGAGGATGTGCTCCTATCAGTAGTGGTAGACAAAGCAGCAGCAGAAGATGACAAAGACGGCTTCTTCGAAGTGGGAATAAGTGAAGCACTGGCCACAGATCTCACCATCCGCTATAGCTTGACTGGCACAGCAGAAAAAGGCAAAGACTACAGCACAGAACCAGCAGAGAATGAGCTGTTGCTGAAAGCAGGCAAGACAAAGGAGAAAATAAAAATAACGCCCATAGCGGATGAGGAGGTAGAGGAGCAGGAGACCATTGTCCTTACCCTGCAGACCCCTACAGTAGCAGGCGTAGTATTAGATGAATCCAGAAAAGCAGCCAGCATGCAGCTTGAGGATAATGATGAAGAGGTGGAGGATGTTCTGTTGTCAGTGGCAGTGACCAAACATGCAACAGAAAAAGACAAAGACGGAGAGTTTGAGATTGAAGTATCAGAAGCTTTGGCAGCAGATCTTACCATCCGCTACAGATTTTCCGGAACAGCCCTGAATGGCAATGACTATACCACTGATCCTGAAGGAGAACAGCTGGTGCTTAAGGCAGGCAAAACCAAGGCCAATATAAAGGTTAAGAAACAAAAAAAGTCAGTAGAGGAGCAAACGGTAGTGCTGGAACTACTAGCACCAGCCAGCGATGCTGTGGTGCTGGATGAAAATAAGAAAGCAGCTACCATGAGGATCCAGAGCACCGAGGAAGAGCTGGAGCAGGCTGTGTTATGGGTTAAAGTTGAAAAAGATGCAGGAGAAGATAATAAGGATGGCTTCTTTGAGCTCATACTGTCAAAAGCTGTAGATACAGACCTAAGCATAGACTATACCCTATCCGGTACTGCAACAGCCGGTACAGATTATGTTGCTCCACCCAAGCCGGTGGTGCTTAAGGCAGGTAAGACTAGTATCAAACTGAAAATAGAGGTAAAAGCCGATACAGAGGTAGAAGGCGAAGAAACATTAATACTCACCCTGCAGGCTCCTGCTACTGAAGGCGTGGTACTGGATGAAGAAAGCAAGTCGGCAGTACTAAAAATAGAGGATAATGATGAGGAGGTAGTAGAGGATGTGCTGCTTTCTGTGGTAGTAACGAAAGATGCTTCGGAAGATAACAAGGATGGGGAATTTGAACTCTCGATCTCCAAAGCTCTGGCAACAGACCTCACCATCCGCTTTAACCTTTCAGGTACCGCTACACCAGGAGTAGACTATCAAACTCCGGGTGGAGAACTGGTGCTGAAAGCAGGTAAAACAAAAGAGAAGATCAGGATTAAGCCTGTAGCTGATGAAGAAGTAGAGGGAGATGAGACAGTAATACTGACGCTGCAGACACCTTCAGTTGCTGGCGTAATATTAGATGAGGCTGGAAAATCAGCTACCATGCAGCTGCAGGACAATGACGAAGAAGCAGTGGTAGAAGATGTGCTGCTGTCAGTAGTGGTAGACAAAGCAGCAGCAGAAGATGACAAAGACGGTTTCTTTGAAGTAGCAGTAAGTGAAGCACTGGCCACAGATCTCACCATCCGCTATAGCTTGACTGGCACAGCAGAAAAAGGCAAAGACTACAGCACAGAACCAGCAGAGAATGAGCTGTTGCTGAAAGCAGGCAAGACAAAGGAGAAAATAAAAATAACGCCCATAGCGGATGAGGAGGTAGAGGGAGAGGAGACAGTAATACTAACGCTGCAATCTCCTACTGCAGCAGGTGTAGTATTAGATGAAGCCAGGAAAGCAGCCAATCTTATCATAGAAGACAATGATGAAGAGGTAGAGGTGGAGGATGTGCTGCTTTCGGTGTCGAAATCCAAAGATGCCGCAGAAGACGATAAGGATGGAGAATTTGAGCTACAGGTGTCATCACCCCTGGCAACAGACCTGACCATTGGCTACAGCCTTTCCGGAACTGCCACTGCTGGCAAAGATTATGTATCTCCCGGTGAGTCCGTAGTGCTCAAGGCAGGAGAGCGGCGGGTAAAGGTAGCAATACAGGTAATTGCAGATGAAGAGGTAGAAGGAGAAGAAACAGTAATACTCACCCTGCAAACACCATCAGCAGCAGGCGTAGTGCTGGATGAAAAAAAGAAAGAAGATAGGCTCAAAATCAGGGATAACGATAAAGAACAGGAGGTAGAAGATGTGCTGCTTTCCGTGGCTGTAGACAGAGATGCTGCAGAGCCGGATCAGAATGGCAGCTTTATCATTAGTGCCTCAGAAGTACTGGAGCAAGACATCGCCATTAGTTTTAAGCTGTCGGGTACAGCAGGCAAAAACGATTACACCACACTTACAAAACTGGAGGTAGTACTCCCGAAGGGCTCCCAGAATGTAGAGGTGCCTGTTCAGGTAATAGATGATACTGAAATAGAAGAGGAAGAAACAGTAGTTCTGGAACTGCTGGCCACCACCATAGAAGGTGTGTCGCTGGATGAGGCCAGGAAGGTGGCAACCCTTAAGATTAAGGACAATGATGAAGATGAGGATGAGCAAATCGCCTTTATTTCTGTTTCCGTAGGTAAACATGCAGCCGAAGATGCTGATCATGGCTACTTTCTCATCCGTAGCTCTATTGCACTGCCAATAGATATTACATTAAGCTACAGCTTATCAGGTACTGCAGCAGCAGGTACAGACTATGTTTCTCCTGGTCAGCAGGTTACACTTCCGGCAGGCATGAGAAGCGTTAGGGTAGAGGTTGAGGTAGAGGCAGACACAGAAGTAGAAGACGATGAAACTGTGATTCTCACGCTTCAGCCTGTTGGGCTGACAGGGATTACTTTAGACAATGCCAAGAAAACAGCTACACTAAATATTGAGGACGATGATGAATATGTATTTCTTTCTGTAGCTGTAGATAAAGATGCTGCAGAGGATGCGGAAGATGGCGCCTTTATCATCAGCAGCTCTGTTGTGCGGACTACAGACCTCACCATTGGCTATACGCTGTCAGGCACTGCCCAGAGAGATACTGATTACACAACAGTGCCTGAACAAAATCAGGTAGTGCTGAAAGCAGGCCAGAGCAGCGTAAAAGTGGTTGTGAAAGTAAAAGAAGATACTGAAGTAGAAGAAGATGAAACGGTAGTGCTGGCACTGGAAACCCCCACTACAGTAAATGTGCTGCTGGAAGAGGGTAAGCAAACAGCAAGCCTGAAGATTAAGGATAACGATGAGGAAATAGTAGAAGATGTGCTGCTGTCAGTAGTGGTAGACAAAGATGCTGCAGAGGATAGCGATGAAGGCATCTTTGAAGTAGCAGTCAGTAAAGCACTGGCAACGGATCATACCATCCGCTACAGCCTTACAGGTACCGCTACACCAGGAGTTGATTATGAAATTCCGGGGGGTGAACTGGTGCTCAAAGCAGGTACAACCACCGGGAAGATCAGGATAAAGCCTATAGCTGATGAAGAGGTAGAAGAAAATGAAACCATCGTGCTTACGCTTGAAAACACTGCAGCAGCCGTGGTGCTGGATGAAAGTAAACGTACAGCCACTATGCAGCTTAGGGATAATGATGAAGAGGTGGAAGACGTGCTGTTGTCAGTAACTACAGATAAAGATGCAGAAGAGGATGACAAGGATGGCTTCTTTGAGGTAGCCATATCTAAAGCCCTTCCTGCAGACCTCACCATCCGCTACAGCTTATCTGGCACCGCTACTGCAGGCGCAGACTATGATTCTCCGGGAGAGCAACTGGTGCTGAAAGCAGGCACGACCAGTGAAAAAGTAAGGATAGCTGTAAAAGCCGATGCAGAGGTAGAAGAAGAGGAAACAGTGGTGCTGGAACTCATGGATCCATCCATTGCAGGTGTGCGGCTTAACGAGGAAAAAAAGGTGGCAACACTCATCATCGAGGATAATGACGAAGCGGCAGAGGAGAATCCGGCAAATACATACGCTGTATTGCCTACTCTTTTTACGCCTAATGGCGACCAGATGAACGATGTTTTTGTGCTGCATGCCAAAAACCTCCGGGCCCTGCATTGGCGAATATATAACCGCCATGGCCGGTTAATTTATGAAACCAGAAGCCTGGAAGATGCAACTGCGGTGGGCTGGGACGGTACAATCAATGGCGAACCCCAACCCGAGGATTCCTACATCTGGATTTTAGTCTATGAGGTAAATGCATCCGGAGCAGCCAGTACCAAATTAACAGGAAGTGTAACGCTAATACGATGAAGATGCGATTTTTCAAATTTACCCTTCTGGCTGTCGTATGCATAGTAGCTGTCACTACAGATCTGTTGGCGCAGTACACTACTCCTATAAGCTTTTGGCTGAGCCCGCAGCTAACGGCACCAACGGCTATGTCGGGCAATGATTATCAGCAGATAAGCGCCCATTACCAGAAACAGGCACTGGCAGGAAATATTGGTGCCCGCAGCATGATCTTAAGCGGTCAGTTTCCCCTGTTCAGCAGGAGTAACGTTCCCTTCGGTACGCTGGGGGTGAATATTTTGCGCCAGGATAATGGCACAGCCTACCTTTTTTCTACAACAGGTGCTGTGCTTAGCTACAATTATACAGTAAGGATCAGCAGCCAGCACCACCTGGTTGGTGGCGTACAGGGAGGCTTTTTTTCCAGAAAAATAGACTGGAACAAAGCCACCACCAGAAACCAGTTTGCAGATGGCCAGATCAATCCAAGCCTGGATCATGGAGAGATCTTTAACGACTACCGGAGCCGTGCTTTTACAACCAATGTTGGTTTAGCCTACTACCTGACAGATGCGCGGGGTGAGCAGCGCTTCCATGTAGGGGCGGGTATGATCAATGCCAACAAAGGCAGGTTTACTTACCTGGAAAACGACGAAAGCCAGGCCGAACCTGTTAAATGGATTGTATATTCACAGCTTAGGCTGATCAGCAATCCCTTTTTTGAGCTGGGTACCAACATGTATTGGCAGCAGGAGAGCAAATTCAATGATTTTGTAGGGGGGCTGCAGCTTAACAAAGGAATAAACCCCAGGAAAACAGTATCGGAGGAGCACCTGGGGCTGGGCATTTACTACTCACCGGATCATTCGGCTATGCTTTCCATGCAACTCCTGCGGCAGAACATGCTGCTGGGCGTTAGCTACAGTATGCCCTTTGGCAATAAAGATTTGTATGGTATACAAAATGCGGCAGAAGTAACCCTGGGCTGGCGCCTGCAGCGGAGCGGCAAAAAGGCAGCTTACCTGGTAGGGAATAACCGAGGCAGAATGCCTGCCTATAACGCTAAGCGTAGCACAGCGAAAAAGCTTGAAAACAGGAGCCCTTCTATTAAATATAAGTCGAACAGCAAGGCAGTACGGGCTTTCAAAACCAAAGCAAGCAAAAAAGCAGATGCTCGTTCCCGTAAGTTTAACAGGAAAATGTCTTCTTACAAGTCCAGGGCAAAAAAGGAGAGTCCGGCATATAAGAGCAAGTCCAGGTTAAGATCTATATTCTCTAAAAAATCTACGTTCAAATACAGGAAGGTAAAACGGCCATCTTACAAAAAGAATAAGCCAAATAAATGGAAACTGAAGAGAAGAGGCCTCCTGCGGAGGAACAATCGCAGGAATTAATGCCAAAATTTATCTAATGAATTGAAAATGTATTAATTAGCTTTCATTAAATTTAATATTAGCTTGTTCTATGATGTGCAAAGGAATGGTAGGGGTTAAAATTATGTTGGCAGTACAGGAGAACTATAGTCTGCAATCTTCAGTATGTATACTGTAGGGTATGATTCTCGTCATTAACCTGCTCCCGGGCGCCCCTTTAAGCCGGAGCGTTAGTGTGTTATCAGGAGGGGCAGAAAACTACTTTTCTTTTGCCTGCCTGCTGCTAGCAGCGGTTTTATTGAAAATTTTATGCCAGTATTAAAGCAGAACGACATTTACGCCGGCCGGTATGTACTAGACCATTTGATTGGTGAAGGCGGCTTCTCGGAGGTGTGGAAGGCCAGCGACCTGATGGCCGATGATGCTGTAGTGGCAATAAAAATATATGCCCCAAATAAAGGGCTTGATGATTATGGCCTCCGTCAGTTTCGCAATGAGTTTTCCATCACCTATAATTTATCTCATCCTCACCTGCTCAAGGTAAGCCATTTCGATATTGCAGAAGGCTCTCCCTACCTGATCATGCCTTACTGCCCCTATGGCTCACTAACAAGTGAGCTGGAGCATGAAGGCGTTTTTAGCGAAAGAAAGTTAGCGCTGGTGATGCACCAGATTGGGTCGGCCCTGGATGAGATACACAACCAGGATCCCCCCATCATTCACCAGGATATTAAGCCGGATAATATTTTGCTGTTAAATCCGAAAGCTTATATGCTGGCAGATTTTGGCATTAGCAGCCGGTTCAGGCATACCCTGCGAAAGGCTACCTCCGACAGCTCACAAACCCTTACGGTTGCCTATGCACCACCAGAGCGTTTTGATCGCCATCCTACTGCCGATCCCTCCAGTGATATTTTTTCGCTTGGCGTTACCTTGTACGAGATGTGCACTGACAAAGTGCCCTGGGATGGGGCCGGTGGCCAGTGCCTGCTAAAAGGTGCAAATGTGCCTGCACTTCCTGCAAGTTTCTCTGCCGAACTGAATAAAATTCTGGAGGCCTGCATGCAGGCAGATCGGAGTAAAAGGCCTACGGCTGCAGAAATTTCGCAATGGGGCAGGCACTACCTGGAAACAGGCCAGTGGCTTATGCCAAAGAAAAATACAGGAGCAGCACCTGCAGAAAGAGGCTATCTTCCATACCTGGCTGCTGCAGCTGTAGTCCTGCTTATTGTAGTAGGAGGGTTCTGGCTGTACACCGACTTTAATAATGTATCGGCAGATAATACGATAGAAGGGCGTGCTGCTGCAGAATTGGTAAATACCGTGCCTGCAGCAGAAAACAAAGCTGCAGACCCTGCAGAGGACAAAAGAAAAACAATGGAAACCCAGCTGGTGAAGGCAAATCAGCAGCTTCAGGATTCTCTAAACCAGGTTTTGGCGCAGTATAAAGATGCACTGGTCGTAAAGGACCAGGTAGCTAACAGCAGGGAGAACGTGAGCGCTACTCAGGAAGGAGAAACCCAGCAGGACCGTGCTGTTTCAAAGGCAGAAAAGCTACGAGTCCAAAGCCGGGAGTTGCAGAAATACCTGAACCAGATTTCAGATCCCAAACATTCAAGAGAGCTGCGTTCTGGCTGGAAGCAGGAAACACTCTCCCGCTTTGCAGATGGTTCTGTACGGGTGCTTGATGAATCAGACGGAAATCAAAAAGAATACAGGGCTGCTGTGTTTCTGACGCTCCTGCTCACCTCACCACACCAGGTGGTGGTAAGAGAGATAAAAACAGACCAGCGTAGTAAGATTACAGAGCTCAGGCTGTCGAAACAACCGCTTAGTGCGGATATGTAAAGCAAGCAAACGTTAAGGCTTGAAGAGCTTTGGCAGCTTACCCTAATCCCTGTTTGGGATTTCATTTTGTTTTATACCAGCTTTGTATAGCTGAAAGCTGTAAAGGTTTTGTGTTATGCAAAGTGTAGTTCCTTTACAGTATTATTTTTGAAGTGTAGCCAGATAAGATTTTGTAGCTGCCCTATTTCCTGAAGTACCAGTATTTAAACTTTTTTGCATGTCGTTGCCGCCGGAAGTTATTAACAGACCTAAAGTAAACATACAGGCCATGACCGATGTGGGCAGGCGCCGGGCCCATAATGAAGATAACTTTATTGTATGTCCGGACCTAAGCCAGAAGCGCTGGTGTTTAACAGATCATCCCTCCGAATTAACTTCCAAAGGATGCTTGCTGGTGGTGGCCGACGGTATGGGAGGTGCAAACGCTGGAGAGGTTGCCTCGGCAATAGCTGTCGAAACCATCAGGAACAGGTTTGATGCGCTGGAGATTGAAGAGCATCTGGAGGAGGAGCAGATAAAGCATTATCTGGAGGAGGCGATTATGGAGGCACACCAGGCTATTGTTGCTGCTTCCGTTGAAGATCCATCCACAGCAGGCATGGGTACCACTGTTGTTGTAGCCTGGGTTTTTCCGCAGAAGGCTGTAATAGCCTGGGTTGGCGATAGCAGAGGCTACCGCTTTAGTAAGCCTGAAGGTCTTATATTGCTTACCAGTGATCACTCGCTGGTATGGGAGCTGGTAAAAGCTGGCAAGCTTACAGCAGATGAGGCAGATGTGCATCCGAATAATAACATCATTACACAAAGCCTGGGAGGGCCTGACCGACCTCCCAAGCCCGATTTTGCCACTTGTGCCCTTGGGCCCGGCGATCGTATGCTGCTATGCAGCGATGGATTGAATAATATGCTTTCTCATAAAGCCATAGAGCAGATCCTGGCCAAGGATACTGCACTGGCAGATGCCGGTAGAAAGCTGATCGAGTATGCCAATGAAGAAGGCGGAGACGATAATATTACCGTACTCGCACTGGAGGTGCTGGAAAAACCGGCTAAAAAGAATTTTTTCAACTTGTTTGGGCTTTTATCAGTGTAGATACGCTACCGGCTAAAAAGAGCTTCAGGAGTTGAGTGCTACATAATAAGCTAAAACTGCAATGAGTATAGTTTTAACATACTTTTTTCGTACGAAAAGATTGAGAATATACCTGCTGAAGGGGCTGCTGTTTTTTACGGCTTTTTTTTCAGTGCTTACTGTTGCTTATGCTCAGCAATATACCCTCCGGGATCAGGCAGAAATAAAATATAGGGCACAGCTTACGCTGGTGGATTACGAGAGCATCCTGAACCTGATTTCAAATGCAGCCATATCAGAATCAGTGTTAAGAGATGCCGCCCAGAACTCCTATAATAATCCCGGTACAAAGCTATTTTACACCAAAGAGGTAAAGGTTGTAAATGATTTAGCGCCCTCTGCTTTGAATGCTACTGATAAATTAGCTGTAAGAGTAGAAGACTACATCCGTGAGTTTGACAGAATGTATGTTAAGTCGGAGCTGGAGACGGTAGATTTCTACGACTTTCAGGTTTCTAACCTCAAGAAGAGGGACTATCTGTATATCAGAATAAAATATACGGTGCACTTTAAAGGCAGGCACAAAAAAGATGTTGCCCCCTACAAAGCTGTTGATCGTTTGGCAGAGCTTATTGTGGAAAAGAAAGAAGGCCGTTGGGTTACCTACATTTCCAGCATTACTCCCTACGATCCGGCCTCACCCATCACCTCGGCACAGGAGGATGTAAAATTAGATGCTTCGGTTGCTGATGATGGCACTTTTGCGCAAAAGCTAATTGAGCTAAAGGAGGCCCAAAGTGTGCAGGAGCAACATGTGAACGGTGCATTGATACAGCAAAGCTGGAAAGCATTTGATGATAAGCGCTTTGAAAATATTCGCCTGCTTGCCAAAGGGGCAGAAGCCAGCAGAGATTATGAAAATGCCAGGCAACTTTACCAGCAGGCACTGCAGCTAAGGCCTAAAGAACCTGCTGTAGAGGCCAGGCTCATGAAGGTCAACAAAACTATTCAGCAGCATGAGCTTCTTGACCAGAAGTTCAGGGCAGGCGATTATGTTGAAGCAATCAAAGCCTATAGTGAAGCAATTGCCAGCGATCCTGAAAACGCCTACCTGTACTATGGCAGGGGCAGGTCTTATGAAAAGCTAAACGAGCTTCAAACGGCTATCAGAGATTTTTCTACGGCAATAAAGCTTGATGATCAGTTTACAGATGCACTGGATAACCGGGCAAATCTCTATGTACGCATTGCGCAGCCCCAGGGTGCTATAGAAGATTATACCCGGATAATCAGCTACCTGAAGGATGCCTCTGTTTATTATACCGAAAGAGCCAAAATAAAAGCTGGTCTGGGTGACCCTAAGGGAGCACTGGAAGATTATAATGCTGCTATCAGGCAAAACCCAAAGCTGGCAGCACCCTATTACGAGAAAGGCCTGATCCTTTATCAGCAAAAGCAGACTGAGGGAGCAATTGAGGCATTCAGGGCAGCCATTGAAAACGACAGCCTGTTTGCCGATGCCTATTATTTCAGGGGCTTAGCCTATGTAGAAAGCCAGAACATCAGCTCTGCGGCCTATGATTTTGATAAAGCCAGGAAAATTGGTTTAGAGGAAGAGCAGTTAGCTGCTATTGACAAAATTGCATCTTCTTATTCCTCCGCAGGCGAAGGGGCCATGCAGAAGGCTGATTACAAAAGTGCACTGGAAAATTATATACGGGCAGTTATTTTTAATCCCGAAGATGAGCGCGCCTGGCTGCAAAAAGGAGATGCGCACCTACAGCTCCAGGATCCCGAAAATGCTGTGCAGAGCTATACGAAAGCCATAGCTCTCAATAAGGCCTCGCTTGCCTACTATAAAAGAGGCATGTTGTACTGGCAGCAAAGAAATTATGGAGCCGCTAAAAGCGATTTTGAGAAGTTTATTCCTGTAGGAAAGGAGCTGATAGGCAGGGCAGAGGGTAAAGCGGTTAATGCACCCTCTGCACAGGCGCTTGAGCATGCAGCAGAAGAAATTGCCAATGCCTGGTACTTTTTAGGAAATGCTCAACTCATGGCAGAGCAATATACCAGCGCACTCGAAAGCCTGGATAAGGCTCTGGACATTAATAAAGTCTATGCCGAAGCGCTATTTGCCCGGGGTTCTGCCCAGATGGCACTTAAGAATTATAAAAAAGCCATAAAGGATATAGAAAAAGGCCTCAAGTCAAGTATTAAAGATAACCCCTGGGTATATCTGACATTGGGAGATGCATACCAGGCAATTGGCCAGTACGAATACGCCATTAGTATTTATACCTACATTATTGATTCGGTTAATAAAGACTTTGACCTGGCTTATGTACACAGGGCAGATAGTTACAAAAATTTAAAGCTGTACCAACTGGCGCTGCAGGACATAAAGCATGCCATGTCGCTTAATAATGCTTTAAACCAGGATGTTGGGTTAATTACCAGCAAAGGCCTGCTGGAGCTTTATGAATCGAGATACCAGGATGCAACCCTTTCTTTTGATCAGGCCCTGAGTATAGAGAAAAATGCTGCCTGGGCGCTATATGGAAAAGCCTCTGTACTGGCCAGCCAGAATAAAATAGAAGAGTCGCTGGATCTATACCGTAAAGCCTTCCAGACAGGAAAAATAGAATGGTCGGCCATAAAAGATGATCCTATCATAAAAAATGTAAGCAAGCAAAAAGCTTTTAAAGACCTGGTAGATGCATCATTTCGCTTGTAGGGGAAGGAATAAGATAGCAGAACAGCCTTTTGTCTGGCTATATCTTTTTGCCTGTACATTTCGTTATCCAGATTCTTGAAAGGTGATTTACCTTTATTGCAGACAGAAAGCTGTTGCAGCATAATTTTTTCTTATCTGGTACATTAGCTACCTGAAACATATATTACTTACCATTTGAAAATTTTCAATATATGATCCGTTGTCATAAGTGTGGTTTTTCCAATCAATATAATGCAAAAGACTGCGTCAAGTGCAGAACAAGCCTGGTTAACGAGGGTGGTGTAGTGCCTGGTGCGGCAGATGCAGAAAGCCGTAGTAAGAAAACGGTTATAATTGGTGGTAAGGAGGAAGCGCCGTGGGATCAGGTAAATGCCGCTCCGGCACAACGCAGCCGGCATATGGGAGGTGCTCACACAGTCAGAAGGATTGTGCCGGACCCCAACACCTGCTGCCTGGTTGCTATTTCGCTTGATGAGGAAAAGGAATTAAGGAAAATTGATCTGGAGGGTGAGCCGGTGCCGCTGGACCGCTCATTGTTAGATCCCGGAAACAGCTCTATCTCCAGAAGTGGTCATGCAACCATTTATCAGAAAAATGGTAAGTGGTACGTTGAAAACATGACAGCCCTGAAAACAACGTTTATCCAGGTTAATGGGCCGGTGCAACTATCTGATGGTGATGTGCTGCTGATGGGTGACAGCCTGTTTAAGTTTAAAATGGGTAAAAATGATCTGTAAATTTTTTTTCTATTAATGAAACGATTTTTTTATGGCATGGTCAATTCTGAAAAACTCTGAAGATAGCCAGGATAGTGCCAATGGCAGGAAATTGAATAGTACAGAGCCATCCTATCCATACACCCTGGTGTTTCTGGATGCTGCGAAAAATGCCCCCCAGGGCACTGAAAAAGTTATAGATGCGCCTTACATCAGCATAGGCAGAGACTCTGACTGCCTGATCAGCTACGGAGATGAGTTCCCGATGGTAAGCAGGCTGCATGCGGCCATAGAATGGAGCGAAGACAGCTACAGCATCAGGCACCTGTCTAATACAAACCAGACGCTCCTGAACGACAGGCCTATTGCCCGGAAATGGTTTCTGAGAGATGATGATGTTATTCAGCTGGCGCCTTCGGGCCCCAAGATTAAGTTTAAGCTGCCAATGATCATCAACACACGTCCTCCTAAGAAAGGCAGCAGCGGTAGCAGTAAACTGGATTTACACAACATAGCCCTCATTACTGTGATTGTGCTGGCGGTGTTGTTGACAGTACTCATGGTGTACCTCACAGTGGGAGGTTAAAGTTTTATGTAGTGAAAGCAGATTGGCTCTGAGTTTATCTGAAACACCTTTATCTGCCATTCTATTATAGTATTAGCAGGCTCCGTTCCGGAGCATCAGGCGGACAAACTGGAAATATTCTGGTTTGCCCGCCTTTTTTGTTGCTGGAAAAGTACATCCTCCTTTCACTCCAACAGCTTTTCTACATACAGTTGATCCTGGGTGGCTAATTAATCAGTGATGACTTTATCTTCCCAGCAATGACTTCTCATAGAGTTTGAGATACTTTTTGTTCCTGCAGAAGCTTTGTCAAATGATGGAAGATTGCCTCCAGGTTCTTTAAGCAATAATCCTGTAGAATGACCTCGTGACCCGATGGTATTCTGGCGCAGACCTGAAAAATATGCATCATCCGCATATCTAAAAGCTCATCCAGTGCAACAAGAAGGGGAGATCGAAACAGCTCAAGGCGGTGAGAAAAATATTAGCAAGTTTAAAAACGTCCTCACCTGATATTTTTTCGAAGGCTAGAAACACATAAAAACCTCCTGTCTTTAGGTGAAGAAGTTCTTTTCTTCTATCCCTAAAACAGGAGGTTTTCTATTTTATTCTATTTCAACCCGATTTCCTAAATTTAAAATTAGGGATAATTCATGTTTCAGGTAATCTTAATCTTTTCCGGCGCCTTTTATATTATTTTCTGCTGAATGGAGCAGGCAAGGGACATCGACATGCAAGGCTACAGACTGACCATGCAGCTATATATTCCTACAGATGCACCAGCGGGGAGGTGCTAGCGGGAAACTTGAACTTTTACAGCAACAGGACCTTTCTGTCCCATTTCAACCTCAAAAGTCACTTTATTATTTTCCTTGATCGGATCAACCAGGTCGTTGATGTGAACAAAAATGCTCTCCTGTGTCTGCTGATCTTTGATAAAACCATAACCTTTAGAATCATTAAAAAAGGTTACAATGCCTGTTCTGATGGCATCGGCCGGATCAGCCGCTTCCTGCTTAGGTGTGCTTACTGAAATAGATTCCTTTTTAACCTTACGTTTTTCAGGATCTGGAGGGGTTGAAGAAAAATTACCGTTTTCATCAACATACATAATCATATCATCAAGGCTTTTGCCTTTATCGGCATTGGCTTTGCGCTCCTCTTTCTTTTGCTCTTTGTCCTTTTTCTTCCTTAGCTTGTTCTTTTCTTTTTCTTTTTTACTAAATGTCTCTTGCGATCTGCCCATAATTGATGTTTACTATTTAAGTTTCTTTAAGTAATGTCGATTCTCTGCCTGCTATTTAATATTTTACTTGCCTGGTGAGGTACAACCTGTAATCTATAACATATCCTGATAGCCAAGAAATTCCAATTTTCTTAAATTATATTCCCAGGCTTACGAAAAAAGCAAGCTGCTAAGTTCACACTATTTATTTTATGAACCGATACATATTGCTGAAGGAAGTAAGAAAATATACTTAAAAAATTATATAAGCCCTACGCTTCTCTAATATTTTTCACTTCAGGACCGTACAGCCATCATTGCTAAGCCTATCTCTTTTTTTACTCTGTACAAGGTTGATTTGTTTCAAACCCATAAAATGCCTAGTCCGCCGGAATGAAAAAGCTTTAACTTTAGCACCTGTAACCTGCATTGCATACCATATACAAGCATGAGTTGAGGCAAAAGCGTTTCTCCTGTTTTTCAGTGGAGGCAATAATGAATATAATAAGCGTTAAATTGACATTAATAATTATAAGTGTTAACATTACGTTTCATGTGCCGGCGGCTGATTAGTTGTTAGGATGATGGTGCAGATTGCTGGTAAGGAAAAGGCGGAGGGATAGAAAGCAGCAGGCTTTGATATAAACACTTTCTGGTAGTTTCTTTTTTATCTAACAGTACATTTACCTAATGAGCAATAGCATGAGTATAGAAGAACTAGAAGGCATCAGCAATCAGGTGCGCAGAGACATTGTGCGGATGGTGCACAGCTGCCAGTCAGGGCATCCGGGAGGATCATTGGGCTGCACCGATTTTTTAGTAGCTCTTTATTTCCGGGAGCTTACCCACAATCCAGACTTCCAGATGGATGGAGTAGGCGAGGATTTATTTTTCCTCTCCAACGGCCACATCTCCCCTGTGTGGTACAGTGTTTTAGCCCGCTCGGGCTACTTTGACAAAGCAGAGCTGGCAAGCTTCCGCAAGATAGATTCCCGGCTGCAGGGCCACCCCACCACCCATGAGGGGCTGCCCGGCATCCGCATTGCCTCCGGTTCGCTGGGGCAGGGCTTATCGGCTGCCATTGGAGCTGCCTTAACCAAGAAGCTCAACGGCGACAGGAGCCTTGTTTTTTCCCTTCATGGAGACGGAGAGCTGCAGGAGGGCCAGATCTGGGAAGCAGCCATGTTTGCCCCCCACAACAAGGTAGACAACCTCATCACCACCATTGATGTAAACGGCCAGCAGATAGACGGACCTGTAGACCAGGTGCTGGGCCTGGGCAACTTAAGAGCCAAGTGGGAAGCCTTTGGCTGGGAGGTGCTGGAGATGAACGGCAACGACATGCAGGATGTGGTACGGGTAGTGGATTTAGCCAAGAGCAAAGCCCACAAGGCAAAGCCCATCCTGATCCTGATGCAGACCAACATGGGCCATGGCGTAGACTTTATGACCGGCTCCCACAAGTGGCATGGCGTAGCCCCTAATGATGAGCAGCTCCAAAAGGCGCTGGATCAGCTGGAAGAAACACTGGGCGATTACTAACAGCTGTTTACCAACTACTCAATACTTAACACAATGAAGAAATACACCTATACCGATAAGAAAGACACCCGTTCCGGCTTTGGCGCAGGCCTGTTGGAAGTGGGCAGAAAGAATGAAAATGTAGTAGCCCTGTGTGCAGACCTGGTAGGCTCGCTGAAGATGGCAGACTTCATCAAAGAATTCCCCCACCGCTTTTTCCAGATCGGCATTGCCGAGGCCAACATGATGGGCATAGCAGCAGGCATGACCATCGGGGGGAAGATTCCCTACACAGGCACCTTTGCCAACTTCTCCACCGGCAGGGTCTATGACCAGATCCGCCAGAGCATTGCCTACTCGGACAAGAACGTGAAGATCTGCGCCTCCCATGCAGGCTTAACGCTGGGAGAGGACGGCGCCACCCACCAGATCCTGGAGGACATCGGGCTGATGAAGATGCTGCCAGGCATGACAGTGATCAACCCCTGCGACTACAACCAGACCAAAGCAGCCACCATTGCCATTGCAGAGCATCATGGGCCGGTGTACCTAAGGTTTGGCAGGCCGGTGATGCCTATCTTCACAGCGCCAGATCAGGAGTTTAAGATCGGCAAAGCCTGGATGGTCAATGAAGGAGCAGATGTGAGCATCTTTGCCACCGGCCACCTGGTGTGGGAGGCGATTAAGGCAGGCGAGCAGTTAGCTGAAATGGGCATTGATGCAGAGATCATCAACATCCACACCATCAAGCCCCTGGATGTGGAGGCGGTGCTAAAGTCAGTGCGCAAGACAGGCTGTGTGGTAACGGCCGAGGAGCACAACCGACTGGGAGGACTGGGCGACAGCATTGCCCAGGTACTGGTGGGGCAGCATCCGGTGCCCCAGGAGTATGTGGCGGTAAACGACAGCTTTGGCGAGAGCGGCACCCCCGAGCAGCTCATGAAAAAGTATGGCCTCGATGATGAGCACATCATCAAAGCCGTGAAAAATGTGTTGGAACGAAAGAAATCCGGCTCACTGCATTCATAATCACCTGGATTTGCTCATGCTCTGTTCTACCGGGGCAGAGCATGAGCAATGTTCATGAAATTATGTTTTGTGATGGCTAAGGCCCTGGGCTAAAAAAAATGTTGTTACTTATGAAAGAAATACAGCAGCGTACTGCCCGCTCCGGAAAAACACAGGCTGCAGGCATGGGAAAAGGCCAGGCCAGGCTGAAGGATATTGCCAGGTCTTTGAATATCTCCATCTCAACAGTCTCCAGAGCATTGGGAGGATCTCACGATATCAATAAGGATACCAGGAAAGCAGTAGTGGAAATGGCCCGTAAAATGGCCTATGCTCCCAATCAAATAGCGCAGAGCCTGCGCACCAACACCACCCACACCCTGGGCATTATTGTACCTGATTTAACCACTTATTTCTTTTCAGCCAATCTTAGTGGTTTTCAGGAAATAGCAGCCGAAAAAGGCTATAATGTCATGATCTGCCAGTCGAACGAATCTTATGAGGAGGAGATGCGGAATATCAATACTCTGATGGCCAGCCGGGTAGATGGGCTCATCATCTCTCTTTCCAAAGAAACCAGTAAAGATGATCATTTGAAGATGCTCCATAAGAAAGGTATTCCCCTGGTCTTGTTCGATAGGGTCTCTGATAGCATCGACACTACCCGGATCATTGTGGATGAACATGATGGTGCTTTCAAAGCTACTGCACACCTCATTGAAATGGGCTACAAACGCATTGCACATCTATCAGGTCCGGAGAACCTTTCCATCAGCAGACACAGGCAGGAGGGGTATATAGAAGCACTTCAGAAGAACAATTTACCGGTACAAGAGCACTTAATCAGGCACAGCACTTTAACAGATAACGACCTTAGGGAGCAGGTGCGGGCCTTATTAGACCTTCCTAACCCGCCGGATGCAATCTTTGCCATCAACGATGCTGCGGCCATGCAGGCCATGCTGGTGATCAAATCACGTGGATTGAAGATGCCTGAAGATATAGGCCTGATTGGGTTTAATGATGAACCTGTTACTTCGCTTGTTGAACCATCTGTTTCAACAATTGCCCAGCCGGCTTTCCAGATCGGAAAGCTTGCCGCCAGCCATGTGCTTGAGCAGATCAATAATCCTCATGGCTTCATTGCCCAAAAGATCATACTTAAAACAGAGCTTATCATTCGCGATTCTTCTAAAAGAGTTCGGGGAGAATAGTTGTAGTATAAACTGCAGCATCAGAATGGTATAAGGGTAAAATTAACACGTAAAATTCTGCCTCTATAGCCTGAATTTCGCTATTCATGCCCGCAAACGTTATAAATCATACAGATGCGTATTTTATTTTAAAATATAATTGTTATTTTCACACTTCATAGACATAAGCCTCCTTCTATAGACTTTACAGAACTATAAACCGAAAAAGAAGTGATTAGATATGCTGGCCAGACTCGTGCATTAGTTGCGGTAGATTGTATCATCTTCGGTTTTGATGGTGAAAACTTCAAGCTGCTTTTGATACAAAGAGGTTTTGCTCCTGAAAAAAAGAGGTGGAGCCTGATGGGAGGCTTTGTACAGTTACAGGAGAGCCTGGATCAGGCTGCAAACCGTGTACTCAAACAGCTTACTGGTTTGGAGAACGTATTTATGGAGCAGTTGCACACATTTGGCGATCCTTTCCGAGACCCTGCAGAAAGAACAATTGCAGTAGCTTATGTGGCCCTTATCGATATACAGAAATATGAGCAGCAGCTAAGTCAGGATTTTCACGCCAAGTGGTTTTTGCTGAAGGACATGCCCCAGTTAATTTTTGACCACGAGAAGATGGTGCAGATGGCAAAAAACAGGCTTAAGTACAAAGCTGCCATGCACCCGATTTTGTTTGAGCTGTTGCCGGAGAAATTTACAGTGCCGCAGTTACAAACACTTTACGAAGGCCTGTACGAAACAGAGTTTGATAAGCGTAACTTCTTCCGCAAGGTGCTTTCTACCGGGTTCTTGATTAAGCAGGATGATAAGGATAAAGGAAACTCAAGAAAAGGAGCTTTCTATTATAAGATTGATAAAGAACAATACAACCATAAGTTTGAGGCTTTCCTCAACCTGATTCCAAAACAGGAAGCCTTGCTGATTTAATAGGTTTGTTTGCCTAAATAAAGCAAATGAGTTTGTATTTAACAGGATAAGTGTTACTTTGACACTACAAAACGGCTGCCCCCTTTGATGATGCGTAGCTAAGGAATATTTTTTCAGAACTGATAAGAAGGCTATATATCAGATATAAAAGAATCAGATAAATCTAAAAAATTCAAAGAGCAATCATGGATAAACGCTTATATGTAATAGGAGTGGATTACGGTTCTGATTCTGTACGCTCGGTGCTGGCAGATGCTCAGAACGGGGAAGAGATTGCCTCTTCTGTCTATTATTATCCACGCTGGCAGCAGGGCCTGTTTTGTGTGGCTGAAGAAAACCTGTTTCGTCAGCACCCGCTCGATTATATAGAGGGCTTGGAGCATACCATCAAAGAATGCCTGAAGCAGGCAGGAAGTGGTGTGGCAGAAGCCGTTAAAGGTATTTCTATAGATACTACCGGATCTACACCGGTTGCTGTAGATAAAAGTGGTACTCCCTTAGCCTTATTGCCAGGGTTTGAGAACAACCCGGCAGCCATGTTTGTGCTCTGGAAAGATCATACAGGAGTAGGGGAGGCTGCAGAAATAAACGAACATGCCAAGAAATTCCAGCCTAACTACCTTAAATATGTAGGCGGCATTTATTCTTCGGAATGGTTCTGGGCTAAGCTGTTGCATACGCTTAGGTCTGATAAAAAAGTAAGGGAAGCCTGCTATTCCTGGGTAGAACACTGCGACTGGATTCCCTACCTGCTCACCGGTGGCAATGATATCAACAGCATGAAGCGTGGCCGCTGCTCTGCCGGCCATAAAGCCCTCTGGGCTGCAGAATGGAATGGTTTGCCGCCCAATGAGTTTTTCTCATCGCTGGATCCCGTGCTGGATGGCTTCACCGACAGGTTATTTAAAGAAACCTATACCTCCGATCAGCCTGCTGGTACTTTAAGCGCAGAGTGGGCCGGGCGCCTGGGCCTTTCTACCGAAGTGGTGGTGGGTGTTGGCGCTTTCGATGCCCATATGGGTGCCGTTGGCGGCCAAATTGAGCCTTACTACTTAAGTAAGGTAATGGGTACATCTACCTGCGATATGCTGATTGCTCCAACAGATGAAGTAGCAGATACACTGGTGGGCGGTATTTGTGGCCAGGTGCCGGGTTCCATCATTCCCGGCATGATTGGTCTGGAAGCGGGGCAGTCGGCTTTTGGCGATACCTATGCCTGGTTCAGAAAAATCCTCATGTGGCCGCTGCAAAACCTGCTGCAGCAGTCTGCAGTGATCAGTGCGGATACAGCAAATGCACTGCTGGAGGAGATGGCCGGTAAAATCATACCTGAATTAAGCCGTCAGGCCGATCAGATCCCCCTGTCGCTCAACAGCGAATTTGCCATAGACTGGTTTAACGGTCGCCGCACACCCGATGCTAACCAGCTGCTGAAAGGAGCAATTGCCGGTTTAGGACTGGGCAGTGATGCGCCCCGGGTGTTCAGAGCACTGGCAGAGGCAACCTGCTTTGGTGCCAAAAAGATTGTAGACAGGTTTACAGAGCAGGGGGTGCCGGTAAAAGGCTTGATTGGTTTGGGCGGGGTTGCCAGAAAATCAGGCTTTATTATGCAAATGATGGCCGATGTTATGAACATGCCCATCCGTATCCATAAGTCGGAGCAGACCTGTGCCATAGGCGCTGCCATGTTTGCCGCTACTGCAGCAGGCTTGTATCCGAAAGTAGAAGATGCCATGGCTGCCATGGGTCAGGGATTTGATCTTGAGTATACGCCTGATCCGAAGCGTGCGGCCATTTATGCAAAAAGGTACCAGAAGTTTACAGCCCTGGGCCAGGCCATAGAAGCACAAACAGAGCCTGCACCCATACAGGTTACAGATAAGCAAGAAGAAGTTGTTCGCTAGTAATACACATGAGCAAGTATCAGGATATCCGGCAGGCAGCCTACGATGCCAATATGCAGCTGCCTAAATTAGGTTTAGTGCTGTTTACTTTTGGCAACGTTAGCGCTGCAGACAGAAGTAGTGGTGTTTTTGCCATAAAGCCCAGTGGAGTGCCGTACGATGAACTCACTCCCGAAAAAATGGTGATTGTAGATTTTGACGGAAACACGGTTGAGGGTACTCTGAGGCCCTCATCAGATACCAAAACCCATGCAGTGCTGTACAAGCATTGGGAGAAAATTGGAGGCATTGTGCATACGCACTCTACCTATGCCACCGCCTGGGCGCAGGCACAGCGCGATATTCCTATTTTCGGAACAACACATGCCGATCATAATACGGTAAACATTCCCTGTGCCCCGCCTATGGACGATAAAATGATTCAGGGAGATTATGAATATGAAACCGGCTTTCAGATTATGGATTATCTGAAGGCAAAGGGCATGAGTTATGAAGAGGTGGAAATGGTGCTGGTGGGGAACCATGCGCCTTTCACCTGGGGAAAAACAGCAGATAAAGCTGTATATAATAGCGCAGTATTGGAAGAAATAGCAAGAATGGCCTATCTTACGGAGCAGATAAGAGCAGATGCTCCAAGGCTAAAAGATTCTCTTATTAAAAAGCATTACGAAAGAAAGCACGGTCCTCACTCCTACTATGGTCAGTAAGCCCATGCTTGTTTAGGTGTTAGCAATAGAAAATTTTCAACCAAAGCTATTTTATACCAATCAACCTTTCCCGAATGACAGCTGGATTTTCAACACTGGATTACATCATTTTTGTTCTGTATGCCCTGGTGATCTTAGTACTGGGCTTATGGGTTTCAAGAACAAAAAAGGGCGTAGAGAAAACTGCACAGGAGTACTTTCTGGCCGATAAATCCCTTACCTGGTGGGCAGTGGGTGCATCGCTGATTGCAGCCAATATTTCTGCCGAGCACTTTATCGGCACCTCCGGTTCGGGTTATGCCATTGGTCTGGCCATATCGGCCTACGAGTGGCTTGCTGCCGTTGCGCTGATTATCGTAGCAAAATATTTCCTGCCGGTTTTCTTAACCAATGGCATTTACACCATGCCGCAGTTCCTGCAACAGCGGTTTAACAGAGGGGTAAGTACAGCCTTTGCTGTTTTCTGGTTACTGGTATATGTATTTGTAAACCTTACTTCTGTTAGTTACCTGGGTGCACTGGCCATGGAAACCATTATGGGGGTTCCTTTGGTGTATGGCATTATAGGCCTGCTGCTGTTCTCCGGTATCTATTCTATCTACGGTGGTCTGGAGGCCGTAGCCTGGACAGACGTTGTGCAGGTTATTGTGCTCGTGGCTGGTGGTCTGGTAACCACATTCCTGGCACTGGATGCTGTGGGCGCAGGCGAGGGCATTCTGGCAGGTTTCGCAAACCTTTACGAAGAAGGCCGCGATCACTTTATGATGATCATTCCGGAAGACACGCTCTTTGTGCCTGATGGACAGGGTGGGCAAAGAGATGCTTTCAAGGACCTTCCTGGTCTTGCGGTAATTCTGGGTGCCATGTGGGCCACTAACCTGGGCTATTGGGGTTTTAACCAGTACATTATTCAGAAAGGTCTGGCTGCAAAAAGCATTAACGAAGCAAAAAGAGGCCTTTTGTTTGCTGCATATCTGAAAATCCTGATGCCTTTTATCGTGGTAATCCCGGGTATTGCTGCCTATGTACTCATCAACAATTACTCTCCGGATCAACTATCGGCTATCCTGGGCAAGCCTATAGAGGAAATCGGCACTATTGCAAAGTCTGACTCTGCCTATCCCTGGTTGCTGAAGAATTTTGTGCCTGCAGGCGTACGTGGTTTAGCTTTTGCTGCATTGGCTGCGGCCATTGTATCATCGCTGGCTTCTATGGTAAACAGTACCTCTACCATCTTTACCATGGATATTTACCGGCCTTACTTTAAACCCGAAGCAACCAGCAAACAGCTGGTACTTGTGGGTAGAATAGTAGCCCTGGTTGCCCTGGGGATTGCCATGTTGGTGGCGCCAAGGCTAAGTACGCTGGATCAGGTATTCCAGTATATACAGGAGTACACCGGTTACATTTATCCGGGTGTGGTGGTCGTGTTTGCTATGGGCCTGTTCTGGAAACAGATCACACCAAATGCGGCACTCTGGACGGCCATCGCTACCATTCCCGCAGGTATCATCATTGCATACATCTATCCTGATATGCCATTCCTGCTTCGTATGGGCTATGTGTTCATCATCCTTTGTGTGATTGCTTCCGTTATCAGTTTTGCGGAGAAAGGGCATAAAGTTAAAGTACAGCTTCCAGAACCCGGCCGGCAAAGCTACCTGGTAAAGGTGTCTTACTTCTTCTTTGCGCTTGCGGTTATCACAGCCATACTCACTACTGTACTGCTTCCCGAGTATAATAACCTGGGTATAGAAGCAGCTTATATGCTGGCTGTGCTTTTTGCCATGCTGGGTATCATTTTGTATACCAATGCCAAGATGGAAGTGGCAGACAGAAAAGCCCTGGATTCGGACCCTGTGCTCTACAATACCGCTACTCCTTTCAATATAGGGGCCGCAGGTGTTGTGTTGATCATAGCTTTACTTTACTACTTTTTCTGGATGTAGGCGTATGGGCCAGTACCCAGGCAAAAACCTGCACGAACAAATTATTTAGACGATTAACCTGAAACAAATGATAAATCTTAAGCAGCTCGAAGTGTGGTTTGTCACCGGCAGCCAGCACTTATATGGGGAAGAGACCCTTAAGCAGGTAGCAGAGCATTCTCAGCAGATTGCCAGAGGCCTTGATGGTGCCGAATCCATACCCGTTAAAGTTGTATTCAAGCCTGTAGTTAAAACTACCGAAGAAATATTTCGCATTTGCCAGGAAGCCAATGTGGCAGAAGGTTGTATTGGTATTATTGCCTGGATGCACACCTTCTCGCCAGCGAAAATGTGGATTGGTGGCCTGAAAATTCTGCAAAAGCCCCTGCTGCACCTGCACACCCAGTTCAACCGCGATATTCCGTGGAGCTCCATCGACATGGATTTTATGAACCTGAACCAGAGTGCGCATGGCGACCGTGAGTTTGGCTTTATGGTTTCGCGCATGCGCATTAACCGCAAGGTGGTGGTAGGCCATTGGGAAGAAGGGGCTGTTAAAGACCAAATTGCCGGCTGGGCCCGCGCGGCTGCCGGCTGGCACGACTGGCAGGGTGCCAAGTTTGCCCGCTTTGGTGATAACATGCGCTATGTGGCCGTAACAGAAGGCGATAAGGTAGAAGCAGAAATGAAATTTGGCTTCTCGGTAAATACCTATGGTATTGGCGACCTGGTAAAAGTGATCAACGAAGTAAGTGATAGTGCCGTAGCACAACTCACTGGTGAATACGAAGAGCGCTATGCGGTAGTGGCTTCCCTGCGTAAAGGAGGAGAGCAGTACAAATCACTACAGGAAGCTGCCAAAATAGAAATAGGCCTGCGTTCTTTCCTGGAAGAGGGAAATTTCAAGGGTTTTTCAGATACCTTCGAAGACCTGCACGGCATGGTGCAGCTGCCTGGTATTGCTGCTCAGCGCCTCATGGGCCAGGGCTATGGCTTTGCCGGCGAGGGCGACTGGAAAACAGCGGCCCTGGTACGCGCCATGAAAGTAATGGGCAGCGGCCTGAAAGGTGGCAATGCCTTTATGGAAGACTACACCTACCATTTTGAGCCGAACAACAACCTGGTGCTGGGTTCCCACATGCTGGAGATAGACGAATCAATTGCCAGTGGTAAAGCTTCCTGCGAAATTCATCCCCTGGGCATTGGCGGCAAGGCCGATCCGGTTCGCCTGGTGTTCAATGTAGCGGGTGGCCCTGCTCTCAATGCATCGATCATCGATATGGGTAATCGCTTCCGCATGCTGATCAACGAGGTAGAGGCGGTTGAGCCGCAGCACGATTTGCCAAAACTGCCTGTTGCCCGGGTGCTCTGGAAGCCGCTGCCGGATATGAAAACCGGCTGTGCTGCCTGGATTCTTGCCGGTGGTGCTCACCACACCTGCTACAGCCAGAACCTAAGCACCGATAACCTGCTCGACTTTGCAGAAATGGCTGGTATCGAATCCGTAGTAATTGATAAAGACACTAAAATCAACCAGCTGAAAAATGAGCTGCGCTGGAGCGAAGCGTATTACCAGCTGAACAGATAGAGGCCTAAAAGTCTAAATCAGTATTAACAAACAGCCCCGGGTTAGCGCCCGGGGCTGTTTTGTTTTATGAAATTGAACTCAGGTTTGGTAAAACCCGGGTCTCGCTAGACCGTGACTAATTATGATCATTAAAACTTCATCACAAATCCACCATTACCCTTCATATTCACCTGGTAAGCAGACTGCGGTACTTTTACATTCTCTCTTGTAAAAGACCTTTGCTCCTGCCCGTCGGTGATTAACACACCTTCTTTGCCGCTACCAATAAAGGATAGGTCCAGGCTAAGGGTTTTGGCCTGATCTTCTCCGTTAATGCCGCACACATACCAGTTGTCCCCTTTCTTTCTGGCAATAACAGCCAGTTTTCCGGGGTAACCATCAATAAAGCGGGTATCATCCCAGGCTACGGGAATATCCTTTACAAACTCTTTTACATAATCAGGCATTTTGCTCATGCCTTCGGGGGTTTCGCCAATGTGCTGAATGCCTGAAAGGAACAGGTAAGGCAGGGCCAACTCAAAGCCGTTGGTGGTTTTACGTTCTATGCCCGGAATTTTATGTAATACCATAGGGGTAAAATCCATGGGATCAAAGGCATTGCGTGAATAGGGCAGCATGGCGCAGTGGTTGGCGGCTAAGTCTGCATTTGCCTGTTCAAAAGTGATAAACTCCATACCCTTGATCGCTTCCATGGTTAAAAGATTGGGGTAGGTACGGTGCCAGCCTCTGGGCAGGGTAGAGCCATGGCAGTTTACCATAATACCGTGGGCAGCTGCATCTGTGAATATATCATGATAATAGGCAATGACTGATTGGCCGTCGCCACCAAAGAAGTCTACTTTAATGCCCTTGATGCCCATTTTTTGCAGGCGGCTGAATTCAGCCACCCTGCTTTCATGGGTGAGCAGTTTGTCTTTTGGATGAAACTGTACCGTATTCCAGCTTCCGGCAGAATTGTACCACAGCACAAGCCCAACATTTTTAGAGGCAGCGTAGCGGGAAAGCTCTTCCATCCGCTCATAACCAATGGTTGTGTCCCAGTTTACGTCTATCAGGCAGTACTCCCAGCCCATATCGGCAGCATAATCCACGAATTGCTTCTGAATATCATAGGTAATGGAGTTGTCTTTCAGAATTACCCAGCTCCAGGAAGCCACACCTGGCTTTACAAAAGAAAAATCCTCCTCAATGGCAGGAGCAGCCAGGTCGGTACCCAGGGTAGATTCTACAATAGTGCCCAGCGACCCGATAGTAATAACGCGCCAGGGTGAGTACCAGGGCAGTGTAGATTCAGGGGCTAAAGCTCCATCAGGCATTACTTCTGCTTCCATTGGAAATCCTACACGATATTCATTACCGGGCGATTCCTGTTGTAAGCGGGTGGCACAGTAGTTTCTGTCCAGACCAGCTTCAGTAATCAGGACCCAGGTATCCCCGTAGTTGAATAAAGCTGGATATACCCAGCCGGCCTCTGTTGGCGCCGGCTGATCTGCCGGAATGTTCTGCTGGTAGTGCTCTTCGTAAGAGGGATTAGTGCCTTCAAAACCTGTTTTAGCTACCGACATAGGTTGTAAAAAGGCTTTAGTGCCTTCTCGAAAATGAAAAGAAGTTAACTCCTGATCAATTTTTTTGATTTCTGACGACTCATCTGGAAAATGGTAACGGAAGGCAACGCCATCATCAGAAACCCGGAAAATGATATCTATCTTTTCTCCTGCTGCATTGGTAAGCGAGAAGGTTTTTTCATTTGCCTGGTAGGAGCATAATCTGCGTTTGCCATGCAGCATCTCATATTCATCACTCACTGGTTGCGATGCCGAAACAGCTGCCAGTGTCAGGCCTTTTGAAAAATCTGAATCGCTCCGCCTAAGCCCCAGTCTTGAATCAGCCATGATAAGGCTGTCGTGGTAAAAAATATTATACGTTGGAGGCTCATTGTTCTGAAGGGCGAAAGTTATACGCAGCTGCCCATCCGGACTGGCAACAGTATTATCAGCGGTGTCTTCTTCGGTTTTATTGGTCACACAAGAAACCTGTAGGCCCATCAGTATCATAAACAGGCATAATACTTTGCGAGGAAGCATCCTTAAAGTGTTAATTGGTGTCATTTGAAAAGCAGGATAAATAAAGAAAGCTTAAATAGTTTTTAAAAATGTTAAAAATACATTTAAAAACCATCACCACTGAGCTTATTATCTGTCCGTATCTGAATTTCTTTCTTGTCTGGATTTACTGTTCTGATAGGGCCGATAAATCTTACTTCTCAATCATCAGGCTTTCTCATAGGGTAATTGCCGGGTCAGACAATTACATGATACTATAATATATAGTGGGGCATAGTTAACAGCCTCTTCTACATTAAGCGCACAACTGGTGGTATAGCACAAACAGAGATAAGAAACACTGCGTAAGAAAAAGATTATCAGTTTGTTAGCAGAAAAAAAATTAATACTCTTATGCCCTAATGCAGTGCATGTCTGGCTGCATTTAGAAAAAAATCGCAATCGATTGCAAAAAATAATAAATGTGAATTTCACATTTAAAAAAATAAGTGTAGATTGTACTATTAATTAATTGAAGCCGAGCTGAACCAACATTATTGATAAACCAAACAACAAAGAAATGAAAACCACCTCACTAGCAGCCTCCGGATAGCAGAGCAGGCACTTCCTTAGCTTAACAGCCGTGTAAGATGATACTTTCACCTGTTTCGAAAAGAACATTTGACTTGTGAAAGGAAAGCCAGAAAGCAAATGATATAAAGGGGCCATTTTTTTTAACGGCTGCAATCGTTTGTTCCCGAGCGTTTTACTGCATATTAATTAAAGAATTCCACATCAATCTTATGAAGAAATTATTACTTTTTACCTTATTAATGGGTTGGCTTTTACCCGGAGCCATGGCCCAGCAACAGCTTACCGGTAAGGTAACAGATGCTTTAACATCAGAGGCTTTGCCAGGTGCAACCGTCATCATAAAAGGCACCACCACAGGTACAGTTACTGACATGGATGGAAATTACAGGTTAGATGTGCCTGGTGCTAATTCCGTATTGGTATTTTCTTATATCGGCTACTTACAGGAAGAGGTAGTGGTGGGCTCCCGCTCAACTGTGAATGTATCTTTATCTCCTGATTTGGAGCAGCTCGATGAAGTGGTTGTAATTGGCTACGGAACCCAGAAAAAACAGGACCTTACAGGTTCTATAGGCATAGTGAATACAGAGGCTATCAACAAAGTGCCTACCAATGATATTACTAAATCAATGCAGGGCCAGGTGGCAGGTGTTACGGTACAGGGTGGTGGTGAGCCTGGTGGTTCTCCAAATATACGCATCAGGGGTGTGAACTCATTTGGTGGAACTGATCCTTTATATATAGTGGATGGTATCCAGACCCCCATCAGTCAGATTCCTGTATCAGATGTGGCTTCCATACAAATATTGAAAGATGCTGCCGCAGCCTCTATTTATGGTTCCAGGGCAGCAAACGGTGTGGTGATCATCACTACCAAGCGCGGTAGCAAAGGCGAAATCAAAGTTAATTACAATGCAACCCATGGCTGGCAGCGGATTACCAACCGCTACGATGTGGTGGGCAGAGAAGGTTATCAGCTGCTGAACAATGAGGCAGTGAATAATGCTCGTCTGTATGATCCAACGCTTACGCTGGCGCCAAGCAACGATCCAAACTCTCAGTTCTTTGTTGATGATATCGATACCGACTGGCAGGATGCAGGTTTAAAAACCGGCAGGCTTATGGAGCATGCCCTTTCTTTCTCCGGCGGTAGTGATAACGGTAATTATTATGTGTCTTTAAACTATTTTGACCATAACGGTCCGGTAGTAGGGAATGGACCTAATTACGACCGTTACTCTGTGCGGGTAAATACTGATTTCAAACTGGGCAAGTTAAAAATTGGTGAATCAATTCAGATAGCAAAAGAGCATTTCGATTTTTCAGGCTTCCTGCATACCGGTAACTTTGTGCAGGATTTGGTAAGGGCTATTCCAACTGTACCTGTTTATGATCCTAACAGGCTGGGAGGTTATGGCGGACCTGATGGTGTTATTCACCGCTCACTGATGATCAACTCTGTTGGTGCCAACAGTATTCTAACCAACCAGTCTGACCGTTATCGTATCATTGGTAACCTTTATGGAGAGATTGAGATCATCAAGGATCTGGACTTCAGAACCAGCTTAAGCCTGGAGCGTACTGACTGGAAAGATACCAGAAATGAGCCTGAGTTTGACCTGGGTACCAACCGGAACAACAACATTCCTAAATTGTATGACTGGAGAGGCGAGGGTATGACCGCTTCTATAGAAAACACCCTGACCTACGAAAAATTTCTTGGGCTGCACCACATTACAGCGCTGGTAGGTAACACAGCACTGCAATCAAGAGTAACAAACCTGAACGCAAGGGCAGATAATATAGATCCCCGCTTTCCGGATGTTATCTCAAGCGGAGCAGAGCGTTTTGTAGATGCAGGTGAAAGCGAAAACCGGCTGGAGTCTTATTTTGGTCGTATTCTGTATGATTTCGACAGTAAGTATTTATTAACTGCTACGATCAGAAGAGATGCCTCCTCAAGGTTTGGTAGCAACTTCCGTGTTGGTACATTCCCTTCTGTTTCTTTGGGCTGGAAAGTAAGTGAAGAAGAATTTATGAAAGGAATATCATGGCTGAACCAATTGAAATTAAGAGGCAGCTATGGCGTACTGGGTAATCAGGAAATTGGTAATTATGGGCATACTACCTACATTAACCCTTACGCACACGCAGTTTTTGGCGGACAACTTGCACTTGGTGCCACACAAGCGGGTTTTGGTAATGCAGACTTAAAGTGGGAAGAAACAAAGAGTACCAACATTGGTATTGACCTTGCTGTTTTTGAAAACAGACTAACCTTCACGGCAGAGTACTACAGAACAGAAACCGATGGTGTGTTGGTGCAGGTACCATTACCACCAAGCACTGGGGTATATGATGAGGATGCTCCTTTTGTAAATGCCGGTCTTTTGGAGAATTCAGGGCTTGAGTTCATTCTGGGTTACAATAAAACTAATGGAGACTTTACCTACAATGCTTCTGTTAATTTAACTACCCTGAATAACAAGGTTGTATCTCTTGGTGGAGGGGTGCCAATTTTTGGTAATACCAGTATTACGGAAGAGGGTGGAGAAATATCTGCATTCTATGGTTATAAGATAGAAAAGATCATTCAGACCCAGGAAGAGCTGGATGCCCTGAATGCCGGTGCGCCCGATGGTTTGTACCAGGAGGTAAATACAGGCCGTGGAGATTTTAAATTTATGGATCTGGATGGCGACGGACAGGTAACAGAAGAAGACAGAACCTACCTGGGAAGCGCTATACCTAAATATACCTTCGGTGGTAGTTTTTCAGCAGCCTTCAAAAATTTCGATTTTTCCATGCTGCTACAGGGTAATGCTGGCAACAAAGTGCTGGATGCAGTAAGAGCTTCTATCGAATCGGCTGCAGGCTATACAAATTACTCTACCAATACCCTGAACAGATGGACCCCGGACAATACAGATACTGACGTTCCCCGTGTAATTCTTAGTGACCCTAACGGAAACGGCAGGGCCTCTGACCGCTGGCTGGAAAACGGTAGCTTCCTAAGGCTAAATAGTATACAGCTGGGTTATACACTGCCTTCTACCATCATGAGTAAATACATCTCCAGCCTGAGGTTTTATGTAACAGGCCAGAACCTGGTAACTTTTACAAAATTCCAGGGCATGGATCCGGATTTCAGAAGCACTGGCCTCTTTAGCAGTGGTGTTGCCATGCCGGATGAACCAAACAGAGCGTTCAATGCCTTCTCAGGTGGCTTGCCCAATCCAAAAGGTTTGATGCTGGGCTTACAGGTTCAGTTTTAATCTAAAAAGCTAAAATTTAAAAAGATGAAAAATTTAAAATATATCCTGATACTACTGGTGATGATGGGATCAGCTTCCTGTGGTGATGATTATCTGGAACTGACCGACCCTAACCAAATTGATAAGGAAACTTTCTGGAATACAGAAGAAGACTTTGAAAAGGGTGTGAATGGAATCTATCAGTCTATGTACTACGATGGCTCCTATATGCGCTTAGCTCCTCTTGCCTTAGACCTTCGCGGAGATGATGTGAGAGGCGACAGCCCCTGGCCGGTAATTGACTTGGCCGGCAGGTTTGGTCGTGCAACCGACGAACTGCTGCAGCACTGGACCTGGATTGCTTTTTATGGCGGTGTACACAGAGCCAATAATGTAATTTCCCGAATCGAAAATCCGGAAATTGAATTTAGTTCGCAGGAAGCAAGAAATGCGCTGCACGGACAGGCCCTGTTCCTGCGTGGGCTTTACTATATGCACCTGGTTACCTGGTACAATAATATTCCTCTGGTGCTGGAGCCTTATGAAACACCAGACGATTTTTACCCAGAGCAGTCAGATCCGGCTGCAGTCTGGAATCAGATTATCCAGGACTTCCAGCAAGCAGCTGAATTGCTTCCTCAGTCCTACACAGATGCAAGTGATCTGGGCAGGGCTACAAAAGGTGCAGCTACAGCTTACCTTGGCAAAGCCTATCTGTTTAATGAACAATACCAGGCAGCTGCTAATGAATTTCAAAAGGTAATGGGCATGGGTTATTCCCTGATGCCTAACTATGCAGATAATTTTACCGAAGAGCACGAAAACAATGCTGAATCTATTTATGAGATTCAGTTTGACAGAGAGGTTGGCGGAGCCGAACTGGGTTGGGTTCGTATGCCGGCTGCTAACTGGAGTAAAACTTCTGCAAGAGCCATTACCTATGCACCGGTAGGCTTTGGCTGGTCAGATGTGCTGCCAACCCGCTGGGCGTTTGAGCAGTTTATGGTAGAGCCTACTGCCGAAGGTAATGTAGATCCAAGGCTAGATGCCACTATGTTCTACAACTATCCGGGTGCTACAGTATATGGTGTACCTTACGAGCAGCAGTATGGCGAAGGAACTACTGATATTTATCCTAAGAAGTACCAGAACTACAGAACACTTCCTGATGAGTTTGACTGGAGGTCTGGTATCAACGAAAGGCTGATGCGCTATGCAGATGTGCTCCTGATGTATGCTGAAACTCAGATTGCCCTGGGCAATACCGCAGAGGCGGCAAAATACATCCAGATGGTAAGAAGCCGTGCCAACCTTCCAGACAGGGAAGCAGAACTTGCAGCCATGAGTCCTGATGCCTTATTCATGGAACTTGCACATCAAAGGTTACTTGAATTCACCTTTGAAGGAAAAAGATTTGACGACATCAGGAGATGGGGCTGGCTGGAAGATCCTGCAATGCTTGCAGAATTGAAAGCCAGAGATAGTGAATTCAACGGATATACCCCTGGCAGAGAATTCTATTTTATTCCACAGGCTGAACTTGACAGACATCCTACCATGGTCCAGAATCCTGGTTATTGATTATTTGTAACTTAATTAACCTTTTGCCTGTGGGTTTGCTCCCGGGCAAAAGGTTAATTCTTTATGTTATAAAACAGATTTGAGTGTATTGGTTGGCGAGGCATGTTGAAGAGAAAATCATGAAGGCTAGTTTACTTAAAGATTTTTTGAGACTGTTCAGGTTCATTTACCTGATCGGGTTTGTAATAACTTTTGGGCTGTTGTCTGTATCCTGTTCTGATGATGAACCTGTTGCAGATGATGATGATGACACAGAGGAGCCTATAGATCCCGAAGAACCTGAGGAACCGGAAGACATTGTTTCCGAACCTTTTGATTTTGGCCGTTTCCCTGACGATTACAGCCATATATCCTCCTATGCCGACAGGTCACAATGGGGATTTTACAATGTACATGATCCTGCCATCATCAAAGATGGAGATTACTACTACAGCTATAGCACAGATGCCTCCTATGGCAATGTAATTGGCCCAGGCATTCAGATGCGAAGATCAAAAGATTTGATCAACTGGCAGTTTTTGGGACTGGCTTTTAATGGATTACCTCAAAAAGGCGCGGTTTTTATATCCTCGAACGGCGGAACTCCTTTCAATGCGTTATGGGCACCCTATGCCATAAAGGTAGGCAGTGAGTATCGCCTGTATTATTCCTTATCATCGCCTACACCACGACTGAGTGTTATTGGCCTGGCAACCTCCTCCAATCCCTGGGGCCCCTGGATTGAAAAAGACCTGGTAGTTACCTCTTTGGCCAACAATACCAGGCAAACCAATGCGATTGACCCAAGCGTTATTATAGATCAGGCCGGGAACCATTGGTTCTACTATGGCTCTGCCTGGGATGGCATTTACATCCTGCAGTTAGATCCTGCCACTGGCCTGGCGCTAAGAGCGGGCGACAAAGGCACCAGAATTGCCCAGCGCGGTTTTACTAATGGTCAGGTAAATGGAAATATTGAAGGCCCTGAAATTATTTATAATGAGGAGCAGCAGAAGTATTATCTTTTCATTGCCTACGACTGGCTGGAAACCAAATACAATGTTCGCGTGGGCCGCTCTGATTCACCCACAGGGCCCTTCTATGATTTCCATGGCCATGACATGAACGAGGAACTGGATGACCTTCCGATGATTCTTGCACCCTTCAAGTTTGAAAATCACCCGGGCTACCAGGGCGTTTCGCACCCGGCTGTTTTTCAGGATGGCCAGGGGCAGTATTATATGGCTACCCAGGCAAGGCCCACCAATGGTGTTTATTTCATGACCATGCACGTCCGCCAAATGTACTGGACCGAAGATGGATGGCCTGTGGTGTCTCCCGAACGTTATGGTGGCCTGGAGCAAACGGCTGTTACCGCCGAAGAGCTGGCTGGCGAGTGGGAGCGGATCGTGTTTGGATATCGTGTGGTGCCAGGCTATGCTGAAGAACAAAGGCAGCCGGATCTTCAGCGCTCGGTACCTTTAACACTTGGTGCCGATGGTTCCATCAATGGCGATGCCGGTAATCAGTGGACTTATAACGACGGTACCCTTACCTTAAAATGGGGGGATATTCCTGAAGAAAAAGTACTTGTGAAGCGGGGCAGGGACTGGGAAAATCAAGTAATGGAAACCCTCATCTTCACAGGCCTCAATAGCGAGGGCACCGCTATCTGGGGTAAAAAGAAGCAGTAGCAGAGATAAATGCGCTATTTGTATTGAGGTTGCCGATAAGTATTTAGATATGTTTAGGGCTGGTGTGCGGCAATGCTTTGAAATTGCTGAAGCCCTTATGTGCTACAGAATTTAAAAATTGAGTAAAAATTTGTTCCAAACAACATGAAAAGGAAGTATAGCACTTTTGCTGCTTTAGTGATAGGAGTCATCGCTTCAGCAAATCTTACTGCACAACAACCAACCTCCTTTGTGGTGAAAGCCAATCAGCCAACAGCTGAAATACAACCCACCATGTGGGGGCTTTTCTTCGAAGACATCAACATGGGAGCTGATGGCGGAGTATATGCAGAACTGGTGAAAAACCGGTCTTTTGAGTTTGATACCCCTATGATGGGCTGGAAAGAACTGAAGAAAGATGGCGCCGAGGGCAGCATGCTGGTTTATAACCTGGGTGAGGTAGATATGGCCAACCGCCGCTTTGCCCGTGTTAAGGTAAAATCCGATGCAGGTGCTTATGGCATTACCAACGAAGGCTTTCGTGGCATGGGTATCAAGCAGGGCAATCAGTACGATTTCTCTGTGATGGCACGCCAGCAGCCCGGCAGCAACATTGTGCTGAACATAGAAGTGGTGAATGCGGAGGGGGAGAAAATTGGCGAAACCACCATCAAGCCAGAAGGGCAGGCCTGGAAAAAATATACCGCAAGCTTTACCGCTACGGCTACAGCGCCCAAAGCACTGCTTAACCTCTGGACAAAAGGCCAGGGCGAGATTGACCTGGACATGATCTCCCTCTTCCCCAAGGATACCTGGAAAGGACGCCCGGGTGGCCTGCGTGCCGATATGATTCAGCTGCTGGCCGATATGAAGCCTGGTTTCCTGCGTTTCCCCGGCGGCTGTATTGTAGAAGGCCGTACCCTGGATGAGCGCTTCCAGTGGAAAAAAACCATTGGCCCGGCTGCAGAGCGGGACCTGATCGTTAACCGCTGGAACACCGAATTCAAGCACCGCCTGACTCCCGACTACTACCAAACCTTTGGCCTGGGCTTCTTTGAATACTTCCAGGTGGCAGAAGACATTGGGGCCGAACCCCTGCCCATCCTGAATGCAGGCATGGCCTGCCAGTTTAACACCGGTGAGCTGGTACCCCTGGATGAGCTTGAGCCTTACATCCAGGATGCACTGGACCTCATTGAATTTGCAAATGGTCCTGCTACCAGCGAGTGGGGTAAGAAACGTGCTGAAATGGGGCATCCCGAACCATTTAATATGAAATACCTGGGTGTGGGTAATGAGCAATGGGGTGAGCAGTACATTGAGCGTTTTAAGGAGTTTGAGAAAGTACTGAAGGCAAAATATCCTGAAATTATGCTTGTTACCACCACGGGTCCTTTTCCTGAAGGTGAGGAGTTCGAGTACCTCGATAAAACCCTGCGAGCCATGGATGCCGAGCTGATCGACGAGCACTATTACCGCCCGCCACAGTGGTTCCGCGAAAATGCCACCCGCTACGACAGCTACGACCGCAACGGACCTAAGATTTTTGCAGGTGAGTATGCCGCGCAAAGTGTAGCCATTGCCAGCCCCGACAACAAAAACAACTGGGAAACTGCCCTCTCCGAGGCTGCCTTTATGACGGGCCTGGAGCGCAATGCCGATGTAGTGGTAATGGCCTCTTATGCACCGCTCTTTGCCCATGCCGAAGGCTGGCAGTGGACGCCCGATATGATCTGGGTAGATAACCTGCGTGCCCATGGTACTCCCAATTACTATGTGCAGAAAATGTTCTCTACCAACAGAGGCTCACAGGTGGTGCCCATGCTCCATCAGAATGCACCTGTAACAGGCCAGAATGGCCTGTATGCCTCTGCCGTGAAAGATAACGAAACAGGAGAGATCATCCTGAAAATTGTGAACACCACCGATAAGGTACAAAACAGCGAAACTGTGGTGGAGGGCGTGAAAAAACTAGGTTCTAAGGCGAAGCTGACGGTGATGAAAAGCGATAAAATGGATGCCGTCAATACCCTTGAAAATCCGGTAAACATTGCTCCAGTAGACCAGACCCTGAATGTAAAAGGGAATAAAGTAAACCTGCCACTGGCACCCTATTCTGTAACAGTGGTGCGGGTGAAGGCGAGCTAAAGAGCATTTTCCATAGCGAAGTTTACATAGAGAGGGAATTAATTCCCTCTCTATGTAAACTTCGCTATATTTAATGGCTCACCAGTTTTTAACCAAAACTAAACTGATAATCAACCCTATGAAAAGAAATCAACTGACAGCGGTGCTGCTGTGCTCGCTGGCATTCGGCTGGGCTTGCTCAGGTTCTTCAGAAAATAATAACCAGGATAACCAACAGGCTGCAGATACAACAGCGCAAACCACCAGTAGTGTATCCCGCTCTGATTTTGGTACAATGGAAGATGGTACAACGGTAGATCTGTATACCCTCACCAACGAAAAAGGGACCGAATTAAAGATCACCAACTATGGAGGTGTTATTACGTCGCTTAAAGTTATCGACAAAAATGGCAACATGGATGATGTAGTGCTGGGTTTTGAAGACCTGAAAGGGTATCTCCAGCAAGGTGTTCCCTATTTTGGCGCTATTGTAGGCCGCTATGGCAACCGCATTGCCAATGCCCAGTTTGTGCTGGATGGCCAGACTTATAAACTTGCTGCCAACGATGGCCCAAACCATCTGCATGGCGGCACCAGAGGTTTTGATAAAGTGTTGTGGCAGGGAGAACCCATCGAAGGTGATGAGCCTGGGGTAAGACTGAAATATCTTAGCAAAGATGGCGAAGAAGGATATCCCGGCAATCTGGATGTAACGGTAACCTATACCCTTACAAACGATGATGCCGTAAAGATCGATTACAGCGCCACTACCGATAAAGCAACGGTTGTAAATCTTACCAACCATGCCTACTTCAACCTAAGCGGCAATCTTGGGGAGAAAATTCTTGACCATGAGGTAATGATCAATGCCGATCGCTTTGTACCGGTCAACAAAACGCTGATTCCAACAGGTGAATTAAAACCAGTGGAAGGCACCCCTTTTGATTTTACCGAACCTACTGTCGTTGGTGAAAGAATAGACGCAAATGACCAGCAGATCACTTACGGCAAGGGCTATGACCATTGCTGGGTGCTGAATGGAACAGCAGGTGAAATGAGCCTGGCGGCAAGCGTACACCATCCCGGCAGCGGACGCTACATGGAAGTGCATACTACCGAGCCCGGCATCCAATTTTATACCGGCAATTTTCTGGATGGTTCCTTAAGCGGAAAAGGAAATACCTATGGCCACCGTACCGGCTTTTGCCTGGAGACAGAGCATTATCCTGATTCACCTAATCAAAAAGATTTTCCTTCGGTAACCTTAAGGCCGGGCGAGACTTATCAGACCCAGACCACCTACACTTTTTCAGTTAAAAATTAAAATCAGAACTGTTGTTTAAGCAGTAATATTAGCTGCTGATATCTGCCTCCCGGTGATAAGCATCGGGAACAATTAACGATTGAAACGAGTAATTTCGATCCTCCTGAAGCATAAATTTCAGGAGGATTTTTTAAAAACTTTTTAAGTGTAAAAAAAACAGTTATATTGTATTGAGTGCTTAAGGTTTTAAAAGGCTACCCCAAATACAGCTAATTTTAAGCTAACAGAGACTCAGGTATAATTGACCAGCAGAGCTGCTTTTGGTTGCAATATCTATTTTGCAGTGCTGTCGGCACAGGCAGCGCTAAGGATTTTTTTAGACAGGTAAATTCACGCATGTTAAATGGAAATGCCATGTTCAACATAATAAGAAATTGCTGCTGTCAGTTACCGCTGGCCATGCTGCTGCTGGTCTGCTTTTTTACGGGAGCAAATGCACAGGGAACCGACTTTAGGGTGCATGATCCGGTAATGATCCGTCAGGGAGGAACCTATTACCTGTTTGCAACCGGGAGTGGCATAAGTGTGATGTCTTCGCCAGACATGAAAAACTGGACCCGCCTGGAGCCTGTGTTTGCAACCCCGCCACAATGGGCCGTAGAAGCCATTCCGGGTTTTAAGGGCCATATCTGGGCGCCCGATATTTCCTTTCACAATGGCACTTACTACCTGTATTATTCCGTATCTGCTTTTGGTAAAAATACTTCTGCCATAGGCCTGGCCACCAGCCCTACCCTGGATCCGAAGGACCCAAAATACAAATGGACAGATCATGGTAAAGTAGTACAGTCGGTGCCGGGTCGGGACATGTGGAATGCCATTGATCCTAACCTGATCAAAGACGAAAAAGGACAGCCCTGGCTAACCTTTGGCTCTTTCTGGGGAGGCATGAAACTGGTTAAAATGGACCAGCACCTGAAAAAACCTGCGATTCCTGAAGAGTGGTATACGCTGGCAAGGCGCCCCAGAGAGTGGAGCACACACGATACCCTTGCCGGGAGTGCGGCCATAGAAGCACCATTCATTTTTAAAAAAGGGGATTATTATTATCTGTTTGTCTCCTACGACTACTGCTGCCGTGGTGTTAACAGCACTTATAAAATGGTGGTGGGACGCTCCAAAGATGTAAAGGGTCCTTACCTGAACAGAGAAGGAGAGCAAATGCTGGAGGGTAAAGCTACTATGGTAATGGAGGGAGATAAAGACTGGTATGGGGTGGGGCATAATTCAGTTTACACCTTTGACAATACAGACTACTTGGTTTTCCATGCCTATGACGCAGCCGATGAAGGCAGACCAAAGCTACGGATTGAAAAGCTGCGCTGGGATGCCCAAGGATGGCCGCAGGTAGCGGTAGGGCAGTAGTAGAAATGTTGCATAACCATTTAACTAAAGACGCTATGATTTTTTATAAGTACTACAAAAGAACACTTGCGCTTTTTGCTGTTGTGCTGGTATCCTGTACAGTCTTTGCACAAAATGCAAGAATCAAAATTGACCTGGACCGCACCATTGGGGAGGTAAACGAGCATGTGTACGGAAATTTTGTGGAGCATCTTGGCAGGAACGTATACGGTGGTATTTATGACCCCGGCTCACCTTTATCAGACCAGAGAGGCTTTAGGAAAGATGTACTGGAAGCGGTAAAAGGTCTCAATGTATCGATCACCAGGTATCCGGGCGGTAACTTTGTTTCTAATTACCACTGGCTCGATGGCGTAGGCCCAAAGGAAGATCGTCCCGCCCGTATGGAGCTGGCCTGGGGCAGGCTGGAAAGCAACCACTTTGGCACCAACGAATTTATGGAGTACGCCCGCGAAATGGATACTGAACCTTATTTTGCAGTAAACCTGGGAACCGGCACCATTGAAGAAGCGCAGCGCTGGGTGGAATATACCAATGTAAAAGAGGGACCTTACTATGCTGAACTACGTAAAAAGCATGGCTATGCCGAGCCTCATAATATAAAATACTGGAGCCTCGGTAATGAGATGGATGGTTACTGGCAAATAGGCCACCTGAACGCCGAAGACTATGTGAAAAAAGCGCGTGAAGCAGCCAAGCTCATGAAGCTGACAGACCCCAGTATCAAGCTGATAGCAGCCGGTTCTTCCAACTACCGCCCGGATGCAGAACCGGATGAGTGGAACAGAACTATTCTCAGTGAGCTGGGAGATGTGATCGATTACATCGCCCTGCATATTTATGTGGGAAACCCCAATGATAATTATTACAATTTCGTAGCCTCTCCGCTGGTAGCTGAAAAGCGCACAAAAATTGTAGAGGGCATGATCAACGAGGTGATGCAGAATGCAGACCGCGGAGACCGCGATCCAATATACATTGCCTGGGATGAATACAATGTATGGTACAGAGCCCGTTCTGAAGAAACCATGCAGGGCACCAGGGCGCTGGAAGAACGCTATAACCTGGAAGATGCCCTGGTGATCTCCGGTTTTCTGAATGCTTTTGTACGCAATGCAGATATTGTGAAAATGGCTAACATGGCACAGCTGGTCAATGTAATCGCCCCTATTTTCACAAATGAAACGGGTATGTTTAAGCAAACGATCTATTACCCGCTGCAGCTGTTTGCCAACAACGTACACGGCACCTCACTGGATGTATTTGTTGATTCGGAAACCTATGATACCGATGAATTTTTTATAGGTCTGGGCGAGTCTACCGCCAAGCTTGATGATGTGCCCTACCTCGATGTTTCTGCTACACACAACAAGGAGACCGGTGAGGTGGTGATTTCTGTGGTAAACCGGCACAGAGACAAAGCCATTACGACCGATATCCTGGCTCAGACAGGCGAATTCAGCGGAAATTTTGAAATCTATGAAGTGAATGGGCCTGATGTAAAAGCCCAAAACGATTTCAACAAGGAAACGGTGAGTACCAGAAAAAATAAGGACATCAGAGCAAGGGGAACAAAAATTACCTATGCTTTTCCACCGCACTCCTTCACCATGATCAAAGGAAAAATTAAAAGATAAGGTTGGTTGAATTTTAATTTGGTTGGTTGGTAGATTCTCCCGGACTGTGCAGGTGTAAAAACCGGCACTTTTTCTGGGAGATTCTCTTCTAAATTAAATTTCAGAAATAGCCCTAACATATAATGAAAACAATACATTTTTCAAGCTGTCTGCTGCTGTTTGCTACCCTGCTGGGTGCCTGCCAGACACAGCAAACGCAAACGGAGCAGGTAAACGAGCCGGTAGCCGGTCCTGATATTGCTGACGACTACAGCGACATCACCGATATTCAGCATTACAAAAAATGGGGTACCTATAATGTGCATGATCCTTCTGTGATCAAAGCCGGCGATACCTATTATATGTACTCTACAGATGCCATCTGGTGGCCCGAAGGTGCCGTACAGGAAGCAGACTCCATTACGACAGGCAACATACATGTGCGCCGCTCAAAAGACCTGGTAAACTGGGAGTTTGTAGGCTGGGCGTTCGATAGCATTCCCCCGGCAGCCGTTCAGCACATACAGCAGGCATCGGGCGGCAGAGAACCGGGCGGTATCTGGGCACCCTACATCATGAAATGGGGGGAGGGCTACCGCTTATACTATTCAGTGTCTGTATTTGGTGCCAACACCTCTACCATTGGTCTGGCTACCAGCAGCTCACCTGAGGGTCCGTGGGAGCAGCAGGGGCTGGTGGTAAAAACTTTTGAAAGCAGCCCCATGAATGCCATCGACCCCTCCGTGGTGGTAGATGCGCAGAATGGCAGGCACTGGATGATCTATGGATCTTACTTTGGCGGTCTGTTTGCGCTGGAATTAAACCCTGCTACCGGGCTTGCTCTGAAAGAAGGTGATTTAGGAAAAGTAGTGGCCCGCAGGGGCGAGGGCAAAGAAAAAATCATAGAAGCTCCTGAAGTTATTTACAATCCTGATACAAAAAAGTACTACCTCTTTGTCTCCTACGATGCCCTCTTTACCCATTACAATGTGCGTGTAGGGCGTGCAGATAGCCCCGAGGGTCCTTACCTGGATCTGTACGGGAAAGACATGGCCGACACCACCAACAACTTTCCGGTATTAACCTACGCTTACCGCTTTGAGGGTCATCCGGGCTGGGCAGGCGTTGCCCATCCGGCTGTAATTAACGATGGCGGCCAGTTCTATATGTTCCACCAGGGCCGGCTGTCCCCCGAAAACCTGATGATGGTGATGCATGCCCGCAAAATGTTCTGGACGGAAGATGGCTGGCCGGTAGTATCTCCGCAGCGTTATGCCGCTATGGAGCAGCAACCAATTGGCCGGGAAGAGCTTACCGGCAGCTGGGAAATCATTCACCTGGCCGAAGTGCAGGATACCGTCACCCTCTGGCAGGGGCAGATCCCTCCCGGTGGCTGGCACTACAGCACCAGTATGTTCAACAACCCTATCACCGTAAATCTCATGGCAGATGGTCAGGTGCAGGGAGATCCGGAGTTCTTTGCCTGGAAGCTGGAAGGCGACAAGCTGCTGCTTACCGGCCCGGAGGCGGAAGAAACCAGCGTTATCTTATCCAGAGGCTGGGACTGGGAAAATAAAAGGCAGGCAATCGTTTTCACCGGTCTGGCCCGCGATGGCTTCAGCGTCTGGGGCAAAAGAACGGCAGAAAATTAAAACGCGGCAGCTCATACCCCATACCTCACACTTCATACCTAAACAAACAACTAACCAATAGTATAGATGAAAAGGATATTTCTTAGTGGTTTTGTTCTTTTGTGCAGCCTGATCAGCTACGGGCAAAACACTATCACCATGAACGCCAAAGGTGCCGATCAGAAGATCAGCAGGCACATTTATGGCCATTTTGCAGAGCACCTGGGCCGCAGCATATATGGCGGCTTTTATGTGGGAGAAGAGAACACCACTATTCCCAACACCAATGGCGTACGCAACGATGTAATAGCGGCGCTGAAGAAGCTCAAAGTAGCGAACCTGCGCTGGCCTGGTGGCTGCTTTGCCGATACTTACCAGTGGAAGGACGGCATCGGTCCTAAATCAGAACGGCCTACTATTGTAAATACCTGGTGGGGCAACGTAACGGAAGATAACAGCTTTGGTACCCATGATTTCCTGAACATGTGCGAAATGCTGGGTACAGAACCTTACCTGGCCGGCAACATTGGCAGCGGTACCGTGCAGGACCTGATGGACTGGGTGCAGTATGTAAATTTTGATGGCGAAAGCCCTATGTCGAAGCTGCGCCGCGAGAACGGCCGTGAAAAGCCCTGGAACGTTAAATTCTGGGGTGTGGGCAACGAGGCCTGGGGTTGCGGTGGTAACATGACGCCCGACTACTACGCCAATGAATATCGCAAATATGCCACCTTTATGGCCGGCTGGACCAACGAAGGCGGTCTTTACAGAATTGCCTCAGGTGCCAACTCTGCCGATTATAACTGGACGGAAACACTGATGAAAAACATTCCGACCAACATGGTATCCGGCGTAGCCCTGCACCATTACTCCGTGCTCGACTGGAGTGCCAAAGGACCTGCCACCGGCTTCACCGAGCAGCAGTACTTTACCACTATGCAGCGGGCCTTGTTCATGGATGAGCTGATCACTAAACATTCGGCCATCATGGATAAATATGATCCTGAGAAAAAAGTTGCCCTGGTGGTAGACGAGTGGGGCGGCTGGTATGAAGTAGAGCCGGGCACCAACCCGGGTTTCCTGTATCAGCAAAACACCATGCGCGATGCCATGATTGCCGGCGCTACCCTTAACATCTTCCACAAGCACAGCGACCGCGTACGCATGGCAAACCTGGCCCAGACAGTAAACGTGCTGCAGGCAGTTATTTTAACTGAAGATGAAAAAATGCTGCTCACGCCTACCTTCCACGTAATGGAAATGTACAATGTACACCAGGATGCAACCCTGCTGCCCATGACGGTACAGAGCAAAGACTGGGTAATGGGCAACGACAAACTGCCTGCAATTTCTGCATCGGCTTCCAGAGATTCCCTTGGCCTCACCCACGTTTCCCTGGTAAACATCGATAACAAGCAGCAGCAGGAGGTAACCATCAACATCCAGGGTGGAAATTACAAAACAGTAAGCGGCCGCATCCTTAGCGCTAAAAATGTAGGCGACTTTAACACTTTCGAGAATCCTAACAAAATTACACCACAGGCATTTAAAGGCGCCAGGCTAAAAGGTAATAACCTCACAGTAACCCTGCCTCCTTTTTCAGTAGTAGTGCTGGAAATGAAGTAAGTAGTCGGGAGCATTAAGAAAGAAGATTAATCATAAGTCTTAATTATTGCAGTGAGCTTCTTCAGCGATACGAAATTCCCCTCCCTGGAGGGGTTAGGGGTGGGTAAGGTAGGTGGAATTAAGCAGTGTTTTACAGCTCATGCTAAGGAACTTGCCATACCTGTTCCATAGAGGAATTTCTTCAATTGAATTAGCTCACTGCAAATTATATTCTGGTTCCTGGCGCAAGCATCCGTTTGTGCCTGATCTGCAAAGTTTCGCTGTTAAAGCCACATTGGCATGTAACACGAAATTTAAGAAAACATAACAGCCCTTTTCTAAACAGGGAATTTCTGTATCCATAACAGCTTACTGCTGATAGCTGGATAAAACGCATTCTGAAAGTCATTTAAAAATGCAGCATCACTATAAAAATATATTCCTGGGCCTGTGCATAGCTGCCGGGGCAGCAGGTTTCAGTGCCTGCGCTGCCAATGCAGATACAGCTGTGGCCACAGCTACTACTGCCGATGGAGAAGTTAAAGAAGTAAAGCGGGCGGGCAATCCTGTTATCACCCACAAGTTCACGGCCGATCCGGCAGCAATTGTGCATGATGATAAGGTGTACCTCTATGCCGGCCATGACGAAGCGCCAGATGATTTTCATTTTTATAGAATGAATGAGTGGCTGGTGTTCTCTTCTGAAGATATGGTAAACTGGGAAGAGCATCCAGTGCCACTAAAGGTAAGCGATTTTTCCTGGGCTAAAGCTGATGCGTGGGCGGCGCATGTGGTGGAAAAAGGGGACAAATTCTACTGGTATGTAACAGTTACGCATGACAGTGTTCCCGGAAAGGCCATTGGTGTGGCCGTAGCCGATAGTCCAACAGGCCCATTCAGGGATGCCCGCGGCACTGCCCTCATTACCAACGACATGACCAAACACACTGAGATTGACTGGGATGATATTGATCCTGCCGTATTTATTGATGATGACGGACAGGCCTATATTTTCTGGGGTAACACTGTAATGCATTATGCAAAGCTGAAAGATAATATGATTGAGCTGGATGGGCCAATCCATAAAATAGAGGGGCTGCCCCATTTTACCGAAGCACCCTGGGTGCACAAAAAGGATGATTGGTACTACCTTACCTACGCCTACCAGTTTCCGGAAAAAACTGCCTATGCCATGAGCCGCAGCATTGAAGGTCCGTGGGAGTACAAAGGGATCCTTAACGAGCTGGCGGGTAATTCCAATACCAACCATCAGGCAATTCTTGATTTTAAAGGCAACTCCTACTTCATTTACCACACCGGGGGCATCCAGCCAAATGGTGGCAGTTTCCGCCGCTCGGTAGCCATCGACAGGCTTTACTACAATCCTGATGGTACCCTGAAACGTGTGGTAATGACCACAGAAGGGGTAGAGCAGGTGCAGTAGTGTTTTTTAGAATCTACATGCAGGGGCTTTATGAACGCTTTGAGCACCTCCGTGTGTTTTCATAATGGCAATGGGGAAAGCTTTGGCAGTGCAACTGTACTACAGCACCTGGCGCCAGGTATAAAATAAAAATGATATGAGAAGAAAAGGAGCAGTTTTAGATCGCTTGCTGCAAAACCTGCTGGTTTTGTCAGTACTGTTGGGACCTGGGATTTCTTATGTCCATGCCCAGACACAGTCTGTTCAGCCATTTCCTCTTTCTGCGGTAAAGCTGCTGAACAGCCCCTTTAAGCAGGCGGAGCAAACGGATCTGGCATATATGCTGTCTCTGGAGCCTGACAGGCTTTTAGCGCCATTTCTGCGCGAAGCTGGCTTAACCCCAAAAGCCGAAAGTTACGGTAACTGGGAAGGTACCGGCCTGGATGGCCATACCGGCGGCCATTACCTGACGGCTCTCTCACTCATGTATGCCTCTACCGGCAATGAGGAAGTGCAGCAGCGCCTGAATTATATGCTGGCAGAGTTGAAAAGAGCACAGGATAAAAATGGTGGGGGATACATTGGCGGTATTCCGGGAGGCGAAGCCATGTGGAGGGAGGTAGCCAGTGGCAAAATCGAAGCCGATAACTTTTCACTGAATGGCAAATGGGTACCCTGGTATAACATTCATAAGCTCTATGCCGGCCTGCGCGACGCCTATACTTATACCGGCAACCAGCAGGCCAGGGAAATGCTCATTAAGCTGACCGACTGGAGCCTGGCGCTGGTATCAGGTTTAAGCCATGAGCAGATTCAGCAAATGCTCATTGCAGAGCATGGCGGCATGAATGAGATCTTTGCAGATGTAGCTGCTATTACCGGCGATCCTAAATACATTGAACTGGCCCGCAAATTTTCGCACGAAAAAGTGCTGGAGCCACTGCTGGCAGAGCAGGATAAACTCACGGGCATGCATGCCAACACCCAGATACCAAAGGTCATTGGTTTTAAGCGAGTGGCAGAGGTAGCGGGCGATCAGGACTGGCAGGATGCCTCCCGATTTTTCTGGGAAACTGTTGTGCATAACCGCTCGGTGGCCATTGGCGGCAATAGTGTGCGGGAGCATTTCCATCCTGCAGATGATTTTACTCCCATGATCACAGACCGGGAGGGACCCGAAACCTGCAACACTTATAACATGCTCAAGCTCTCTAAAATGCTGTACCAATCCAGCAGCGTACTGGAGTACATAGATTTTTACGAGCGGGCACTTTACAACCACATCCTTTCTTCGCAGCACCCCACAGAGGGAGGATTCGTTTATTTCACCCCCATGCGCCCGCAGCACTACCGGGTCTATTCACAGCCCGAAAATAATTTCTGGTGCTGCGTTGGTTCCGGGCTGGAAAACCATGCCAAGTACGGTGAGCTGATCTATGCCCAGGGTAAGGATGCCCTGTATGTGAATCTCTTCATTCCATCGCAGCTGGACTGGCAGGAACGTGAGCTGACCCTGAAGCAGGAAACCCGCTTTCCCGAAGAAGAACAAACACTCATCACAATTACAAAAGCCCGCCCAGGCACATTTACCTTAAAAGTACGGTACCCGGAATGGGTAGCCGCAGGGGCTATGAAGGTCTGGGTGAATGATAAGGAAACACCCGTTACTGCAGCGCCAGGCTCATATGTAGACATCAGCAGAAGGTGGAAACAGGGCGACAAGATCAGGATTTTGCTGCCCATGCATACAGAGCTGGAACAGCTGCCCGACGGCTCGCCCTACTATGCCATTGTACACGGGCCGCTGGTACTGGCCGCAAAAACGGGTACAAAAGAGCTGGAAGGGCTTTTTGCCGACGAAAGCCGCATGGGCCACATTGCCAGCGGAGAACTATACCCCCTGCAGGAGGCGCCTCTTTTTGTAAGTGCTGATAAAGAGGTGGTATCAAAAATCAAACCCGTAGCGGGTAAAGCCCTTACTTTCACAGCTGCCGATCTTATTCACCAGCCAGAATATAAAAATCTCGAACTCTTGCCTTTTTTCAGGGTACATGACGCACGCTATGTACTGTACTGGCAGTTGGTTACTCCCCGGCAGCTCGATAGCATTCAGCAGAAAACCCTGGCGGAGGAAATGGCAAAGATGGCACTGGAGAAACAGACAATAGACCAGGTGGCTCCCGGAGAGCAACAACCTGAATCAGACCATTTCTTTGAAGCAGAAGGAAAGACTGAAAGCGGTGTACACCAGAACCGGCACTGGCGGCATTCCAGCGGCTGGTTCAGCTACCGGCTGAAGGATGCCAACAAAGAGGCGGCCAGGCTGCGTGTTACCTACTACGGCCTCGATAAAGACCGTACTTTTGATATCCTGATCAATAACACAAAAATAGCAACTGTAAAGCTGGATGGTAGCCAGGGAGACCAGTTCTATACGGTAGATTATCCTATTCCTGCTTCGGTCGTAAAAAATGCACCGGATAATACCTTGGTTACTAAATTTGTTGCCCATGAGGGCTCCGTAGCCGGAGGAATTTACCATGTGCGTTTGATGAAAAAAGATTAGCCTTGAAAGCCCTTATAAGCGATGCTGAAAGCAGCAGTTCAATTAAGGGCCGCTTTAAGTGGCGCCAAAGGCTCTTGATTTGCCAGGTCTAGGGGCTTACAACTCAAAGAAATGAACAGGCTTTTAGAACAGCGGGTATCTTGTTAACTATCAATACTGCTCTTGCCCTATGATGCCTTCATACCTTATACAATGATAACCCTTACCAGGGATTGGATGGCGTGTCTTTCTTTTCCAGCCATAACTGATAATCTTCCGGGCATAGGTTTTTCTGCATATATGCAGCCATTTCCCGTTTTCTTAACATTATAAAATAGCGGCAAAAGTCAATTGAGGTTTTAGCATTTTCAAAGCCTTGTGTTTTGTAGCGGTTGCGCATCAATTCTGGCAAAAGGGATAGCCATTCTGCATAATCCTGCTCTGTGGGAGCACTGCGCTGAAACTGGTAATAAGAGAGTGCCACAGTACCAATGTGGAGTACCCTTTTGTAGTCTTGGTCTATAGAGATTGTATTAGGCTGCATAATCGAGGAGAGTTCATAAAAAATTTCTCGTACAAGTAATGCCTTTCTGCTGAAAAGAACAGGAGAATTCAGTAGAGTTCATTACGTGGGTAATTTCTTGAAAGAAGCAGGGAGGATTGCTTCTGTAAGCAATACTGCCTGCACGAGTGGCAGGCACAATAATGGATATAAGCTACACAGGCCTGTTGCGCCATAAGAGGAGGGCAACTTATTTATTAAGAGTGGCTTGTGTTGCTGCTGCAGAATTTCTCTTTTGCGCCACTGGCGGGGAGCCCTTTACCTATGGCTGGTTTCTACAGCAGCAGTTGGATTTATGAGCACAAAACAGAGAATAGTCTTAAAGATTCGGGGAGGCTGTTAATAAAGCTATTTTAACAACAAATAGCTCATTTCTTACTTTACAAGTAACAACCCCGTTCAAAAACCTGGCTTCAGGTTCCGGATTTAACGATATCTCATAAAAAAGGAAAGTATGGCAGATATTACTGCGCCTCCAAGCAGTGCGCCCCCAACTGACTGCAGCAGATAAGACTCCATGGTATAGTATGCTTCTGCTTCACGACGGGCCACCAGCACATCAATACCCTGGGCAAGTGCTCTGCTCTCAGTATACGTAATCATATTGCTGAAAAAATCAGGATTAACCCAAGTATAAAAAATCCAATGCCCGAGCACTCCCAGAATAGCGGCAACGCCAGAAATATAAAGGCCGGTAATCAGGCCTTTGCTAAAGCTAAATTCACGAGGTGCTTTTAACTTCTCCTCCCGAAGGCCATAATACATACAAAGCAGGGGTATCAGGAGCGCCAGCAGGGTTATAACCGGATGAAAAGCAATGTAATCAGTTTGAATACCTACTAAATATTCCAGGCTTAGCCATAAAAATGTAAATAGAGCAGTTAAAAATCCCCACTTCAGTACCGTTTTAGCCATAATTATTTATCTCTTATTTTAGATACAATATTTTATATGAAAAGTTTAAAATATTAGTGATTGTACCTTAACTTTGTTTAAACATTAGCACAAGCGTTATACGTTTTATTAATCAGCTTTCATCTATTTTCAGCCATGAGCCTGCGCCCCCTCCAGTTGCTCCTAATTATGCTGGCATCCGTGCTCCTTGGAGTAGTGATTACCTTTTCTTTCTTTTATTTTACAGATTTAAAGCTGGTTTTGGGAAGCCTTGTTTTCACATTAGCCCTTTTGCTGTTTTTAGCCATTCAATTTGGCGAAATAAAGGCAGAGCAATAACAACTGTTAACGTCCGTTTCCTGTTGGGTAGATAGTTTAGCGCTATAATTTGGCTATTTTATCTTTTTGTAGCTTATTTTAAGTTTTTACAATAGTACAGGAATTATATATGCAGAAACCTTTTCTGATTACTTCGCTGCTATGCCTGCTGCAGGTAATTGCAACGGCACAACCCGATCGCTGGCAGCAACGGGCAGAGTATACAATGGCAGTAGAAATGGATGTTTCTACCAACCGCTACACAGGTACACAAAAGCTGGTGTACCACAACAACTCACCCGATACACTGAACAGGGTTTTTTACCACCTCTACTTCAATGCTTTTCAGCCGGGTAGCGAAATGGATTGGCGCTCCCGCACCATAGATGACCCCGACCCACGTGTTGGCAGCCGCATTAATGAGCTAAAGCCAAATGAAATAGGTTATCTGCGGGCACAATCGCTGGAGCAGGATGGTAATAAAGTTGAATTTACGGAAGAGGGAACCATTCTGGTGGTAAACCTGGCCAGGCCGCTGTTGCCAGGTACCAGTACTACCCTGGATATGCGCTTTGAAGGGCAGGTGCCCCTGCAAATTCGCCGTTCCGGCCGCGATAGCAACGAAGGTATTCGCTATACCATGACCCAGTGGTACCCTAAGCTGGCAGAGTACGATTACGAAGGCTGGCACCCTAACGCATATATAGGCCGTGAGTTTTACGGCGTGTGGGGCGACTTTGATGTGAAAATAACCCTCGATGGCAGCTATACCGTAGGAGCCACCGGTTACCTGCAAAATCCGCAGAATATAGGCCATGGTTATGCTCCGGGTACAAAGCAGCCTAAACTTAAAAAGGGGCAAAAGTTAACCTGGCATTTTGTTGCACCCAATGTACATGACTTTGCCTGGGCGGCAGATCCGGATTATGTACATGATATGGTGCAGGTGCCAAATGGTCCCATGCTGCATTTCTTCTATCAGAACGATCCGGCCTATGCCGGTATCTGGAAACAAATGCAGCCTTATGCTGTAGAGGCTTTTCAGGTTATGAACCGCGATTTTGGTGTTTATCCCTACGAGCAGTACTCCTTTATACAGGGCGGCGATGGGGGCATGGAATATCCCATGGCAACCATGATTACCGGCAATAGAAATCTGAATAGCCTGGTAGGTGTTGCCGTGCACGAGGCAGTACACAGCTGGTACCAGATGGTGCTGGGAACCAACGAAAGTCTCTATGCCTGGATGGACGAAGGTTTTACCTCCTATGCTTCCAGTCATGTGATGAACATCATCTTTGATCAGAATAAGGAAAACCCGCACCTGGCAAGCATACAATCTTATATTGGCCTGGCCAGAAGCAACCAGCAGGAGCCACTCACCACCCATGCCGACCGCTACAAAAGAAACCGCACCTACAGCATTAACTCATACTCCAAAGGTGCTGTACTCCTAAGCCAGCTAAGCTATGTAATGGGCCATGAGCAAATGATGGAGGGCATGCGCCGCTACTACAACACCTGGAAATTTAAACACCCGAACCCTACAGACTTTAAGCGGGTAATGGAAAAAACAGCTGACCTGGAGCTCGACTGGCTTTTTCTGGAGTGGGTAGGCACAACAAATACAATTGATTATGCCATTCGTGCTGTAGAAGCTGCCGAAGATGGTAATACCCGCATACGCCTGCAGCGTATTGGCGAACTGCCCATGCCTGTAGATTTGGTAGTAACTTATGCCGACGGAAGCAAAGAACTTATCTATATTCCGCTGCGAATGATGTGGGGAGAGAAAGAAGAAGACCTGGGGCTAAAGCGTACGCTGGCAGCAGACTGGCCATGGGTATATAATACCTACGACTTAAGCATTAGCAAGCCGGTTAATGAAATACGGCAACTGGAAATTGATCCCAGCGGCCGGCTGGCAGATATTGACCAAAGCAATAATAAGTGGTCAGTACCTGCAAACAGCAGCCCCCAACAACCTAAAGCGCCTTAAGGCGCTTTTTTTGTACATCTTAGCAGGTTTTAAAGCCTGATCCGAAAAAAAACCTGCATCTGAAGAAGATGTAGAAGAAGTGCAGGGTGTGTTTGGAACAGCAGGCTGTATTAATAGTTGTTAATCCAGAGAGCATTTTCTCCGGAATATAACTCAGCACTTACTGAGTCTTACAGCTTAAATATCATGATTACGGCCCTGCGTGAGCTATGAAAAAATATAATCGCCTGCTGGAAAACCAGCTGCGGGAATACCTTCCTGCTGCTCCAACTGCTGAACTGGAGCCACTTCTGGAGGTTATTAGTCAAACTTACGCTGATTTTGAGCGTGACCACAGGCTCATTGAACATGCCATGAACCAGAACACCAAAGAGCTTTTGGCGGCGAACGAAGAGTTACAAAAAACTAATTCCGAACTGGACCGGTTTGTCTACAGCGTATCTCACGATTTGCGGGCTCCAATTGCCTCGGTGCTGGGACTTATTCAGATCACTAAAAATGAAAATGATCCGGAGATACGGCAACAGTACTTTATGCTCATGGAAAGCAGCCTGAAGCGCTTAGACAGTTTTATCCATGATATCATTGACTATTCGCGCAACAACAGAACTGACAGCAGGCCCGTACAGATCAGTTTTGAAGAGCTTACCGAAGATGTTGCCTCCAGTTTGCGTTATATGCCCGATGCTGCTACCATTGAGCTTATCAAAGACTTTTCAGAAGAAATCCCTTTCTATACCGACCGGCAACGACTAAAAGTAATCTTAACGAATCTCTTTAGTAATGCAGTGTGCTATTACAACCCCCGTCAGCCCAAACCCCACATCATCATAAAGGTAAGCACAACCAAAGAGAGTGCCTCCATAGAAGTTTCAGACAATGGCATTGGCATTGAGGAAGAGTACTTACCGAGGATTTTCGATATGTTCTTTCGGGCGCATCAGGAGTCGAAAGGCAGCGGATTGGGCTTGTATATTGTAAAAGAAACGGTAACAAAGCTGGGTGGCAGCATCAGGGTAGATTCAACTTTTAGGAAAGGCACCAGCTTTAGCATTAGCCTGCCCAATAAGAAGCCGGCTTAATCTGCTTAACTGCTAAAATCGGCAGGGTGTTTTAGCAGCATTATTACCCAACAAACTCCGTCATGGCAGCAAGCAGCGCACCGCCAATGCTTACCAGTAGTTTGTGCAGGTTAAAGTTATGTTCGGGGCTGTTTTCAAAGAATATCGTAGTACTTATGTGCAGGAAGCTGCCTGCAACCAGCGGGTAAATCCAATGGGTCATAATATCCCAGCCGGCCCTGTCGCTCTGAATCAGCTCACTCACCACCAGCCCTGCAGGAGAAGCAAGGGCAAAAATTACCAGAGAGGTAATGGCCCAGCGCTTATGCAGCTGGTGCAGCAGCACAGACATAAGGGCAAATGCTGCCGGTGCCTTGTGCAGCACAATGCCTGCCAGCAGGCTGTCGGTTTGGTGCGCATGGCCGTTATCGGCTGGGTGCAGCAGCAGGGTGCCTTCCAGAAAAGCATGGATGCAAAGGGCAATGAGCAAAGTAGCCGGCGTGATGCCATGGTGATGATGATCATTACCCTGGTGGCCACTGCCGGCAGCATGCAGGTGTCCGTGTTCCACACCCCCCGATAGATATTCGAGCAATAACTGCAGAAAAAAGCCTGCCAGTACCAGCATGCCAACGTGGCTGCTATCGGAGCCGGAGGTACGCATCAGCTCAGGCAGCAGGTGCACAACGGTAATGGCAAACAGGTAAGAGCCTGCAAATACCAGCATCAGCTTATACACCCTGCCCTCCATCACAGGTACCCAGAGTACAGCAAGACCTGCTGTTAAGGCTGTAAAAAATAAGATCAGTATATAGCTTAGCACCGGGCTTGGTTAGGTTTGTTGTGCAATACAAAAATCATACGTTCCGATTCTCTGGCCTTATAAGGTTCCAGGGCATAGTTGCCAAAAGTTTCCTGTAGCTGGAGCCCGGCAACTTCAAAATAAGCTAAAAAGCGCTCGTAGGGAATTGCCTTTACCTTTTCCTGAAAATGGAAAGTATCGCCCATGTCTGTAAAGCGAATGTCCTTTACAATAAATCCACTACTATTCAAATGCCGGGTAATATGAAACTGCAGGTCTTCTACTTCTTTTTCCTCTTCCGGTACCAGGTTGTTGAGCACATGGTAGGGGTTTAAAAAATCAATGAGCAGCTTACCCTCCGGCATCAAAGCCTTTGCGGCAGCACAAATTGCTTTTTGATGATCAGCATCAGATTCGAAGTAACCAAAAGAAGTAAAGAGGTTCAGCACAAAATCAAAATAGCGCTCCCGGTATACCTGCCGCATATCGTGTACATCAAAGTGGAGCCGCTCATTTTCAGATTTTCTGGCAGCATTGATGTTCTGCACACTAAGGTCCAGGCCGGTTACATCATAGCCTAAATGGTTCAGGTATATGCTGTGGCGGCCTTTGCCGCAGGCAAGATCCAGTATTTTATCTTGTGGTGTAAAGCTAAAGTACCTTACCAGGTTATTGATGAAAAAGCGGGCATCTTCCAGGTCCCGGTGTTTGTACAGTACATGATAATAAGGTGAATTAAACCACTCACCAAACCATTCTTTAGTGGTAGGCATTAGCTCTTTTTGTAACAATATTGCAAAAATAGGAAAAGAGGAGAATTTTCAAGATTAAAAACCCAAAAACATAAAGCGCTGCCTGATAAATGCAGCATTAACAGAAGTACACAGGGAGATCAGAAGTAGGTATAAACTCTTTAAAGCAGGCAATGCCAGTGCTTAGGGAGTGGCTAAAATTTTAATCTGATCTTCAATCCTTGCAGATGCCCAGGTCTGTAGTTCTCCATTTTCGTCGCTGTAGATAAAGTAAGCCAGCAGACCTTTTTCTCTGGCCAGTAATTCCTTTGCTTTGTCCAGGCCCATTACCATAAAGGCTGTTGCATAAGCATCGGCCGTCATGCAGTCGGGGGCAAATACAGAGGCGCTTAAGAGGCTGTGCCGCACCGGTCTGCCTGTAACCGGGCTGATGGTATGGGAATACTTAATACCATCTTTCTCATAGTAATTGCGGTAGTTGCCTGAGGTGGCAATGGCCTGGTTGTGCAGCGAAACTATGGCCTGTGCCCTGCCTTGTTCATCGGGATTTTCGGTAGGGTAGTTTACCCCCACCCGCCAGGGCTCTCCGCGTTCATTTACGCCTCTGGCCATCACTTCGCCGCCAATCTCTACAAACAGGTTTTCAATGCCTTTATCAGCAATAAAATCTGCAACAACATCCACACCATAGCCCTTGGCAATAGCACTGAAATCCAGCTTCATGCCTTTCTGCATTTTGCAGATAGAGATGGAATCGAAAAAAACACTGTCATAGTTCACCAGCCGCAGCAAAGAATCTACTACTGCATCAGGGGGAGTCTGCCGCCCTTCGGGCCCAAAACCCCAGGCATTTACCAGCGGGCCTACCGTAGGATCAAAAGCTCCCCCGGTTTTCTGATGGATCTCCCTGCTCTTACTGAGAACCGGGTAAAAGAAAGGACTCTCGTATTTTAACAGCGCGTCCTGATTAAAGCGGCTTATTTCAGACTCGGGAATATAGGTAGACATAGACATGTTGAATGCCTCCAGCAGGGAATCTACCGAAGGCTTAAAGTTACGCCCCCGGGCATCCATGTATTTTACCGAGTAGGTAGTGCCCATGGTAGTGCCCTGTAATGCAATCTTTTTGAGGTTGCTTACTTCCCGGGCAGCACTTGGCTGGCTTAATTGGCGATAGCCCCAGATGGCCAGAAAAGCTGCCGCCAGCACCAGTGAATAAATAATATTTTTACGTTGAGTGGGTGACACGGATTGATAATATATTTTATAGCTTTAACGGATACGCTTTCGTAGCGCATGCAAAGGTAACGAATGACTGCTGAAATATGCATGTAACCCTAAACCCGATTATTTTTATGCCTGAACAAAACGATAAAGTTGTACACCTGCCCGAGCAGAACATGTTTGTGATAGAGCTGGAAGGGGAGAAGGCTTACCTGGAGTATGAGCAGGCTAAAGATGGTACTTTTATGATCATGCATACCGAGGTGCCGCCAGCACATGGAGGAAAAGGCCATGCCGCAAGCCTGGCAGAAGCAGCTCTTTTGTATGCAGAAGAAACCAACATGAAAGTAATGCCCTACTGCACCTACATGGCAACTTATCTGCGCCGGCACCAGGAGCGTTACAAGGACCTGGCATCGCCTGAATTTAATTTCTGATCTCTATTTCCGGGTACAGAAAAAACAGCTTTAACTGCTGTTTCGGGACTTTTAATGCTTCCATTTTTGTTTTGAATAGGTGAAAGAATCTTGCCCGGAGGGTAAGGAGAATTTGCTGTTTATTTAGACCTTTACTCCATGCGAGAAGATTATTTGAGTGGCGATAGAGAAGCACTATCCCAGGGAGAACGAGATATAGAAAGAGCTTTACGGCCGCTGTCGTTTGAGGATTTTACCGGTCAGGAAAAGATCCTGGAAAACCTGCGCATTTTTGTGCAGGCGGCAAAGAAACGCCAGGAACCTCTGGACCACGTGCTGCTGCACGGCCCTCCCGGTCTGGGTAAAACCACGCTTTCGCACATTATTGCCAACGAGCTGGGCTCTAACATCAAGATCACCAGCGGGCCGGTACTGGATAAGCCTGGCGATCTGGCAGGTTTGCTTACCAACCTGGAGCAGGGCGATGTGCTGTTCATTGATGAGATTCACCGCCTGAACGCCGTGGTAGAAGAGTACCTCTACTCGGCAATGGAAGATTATAAGATTGATATTATGCTGGACAGTGGCCCCAATGCCCGCAGCGTACAAATCAGCCTGAACCCTTTTACCCTTATTGGTGCCACCACCCGCTCCGGCCTGCTAACGGCACCACTGCGGGCACGTTTTAGCATTAACTCTCGCCTGGAGTACTACGATGCCAAGCTGCTCACCACCATTGTGCATCGTTCTTCCAGCATCCTGAATACCCCTATCGACGATGATGCTGCCTATGAAATTGCCCGCCGCAGCCGTGGTACCCCGCGTATTGCCAATAACCTGCTGCGCCGTACCCGCGATTTTGCCCAGATAAAAGGCAACGGCACCATTACCCGTGCCATTGCTAAAATGGCCCTTAATGCGCTGGATGTAGATGAGCATGGTCTGGACGAAATGGATAACCGTATCCTGCAGACCATTATCCAGAAATTTAAAGGCGGACCTGTTGGCCTTAGCACCATTGCCACCGCTGTGGGCGATGAGGCCGAAACCATTGAAGAAGTGTATGAGCCTTTCCTGATCCAGGAAGGCTATATCAAGCGTACCAGCCGTGGCCGACAGGCTACCGAACAGGCATACCGCCACCTGGGTATTGTACCCCCCTCACAAATGGGTGGTTTGTTTGAAGGCATGGGATAGGCGATTGATGATCTACCAATAAGTCTTGCCAGTCTATTTAACAGAAAAGAGGCAGTGGTTTTCTCCACTGCTTCTTTTCTGTTAGATACCAACGGCCAATGTTAGAACCACTGCTCCACAAGACGCATGAGCTGTTCCAGGTATTTCTGGTCGGTTTCGCTGAAGTCGTTGAGTTGATCGCTGTCCACATCCAGCACCAAAGCCACTTCGCCTCCTTTAAAACCGGGTATTACAATTTCGCTGCGGCTGGCGCTGCTGCAGGCTATATGGCCCGGAAACTGCTCAACATCGGGCACCAGTATGGTTTCTTTGCGCTCCCAGCTGCCGCCGCATACCCCCTTGCCCTTGCGGATACGGGTGCAGGCAATGGGTCCCTGGAAAGGACCCAGCACCAGTTCCTCCTCCTTTACCAGGTAAAATCCCACCCAGAAAAAGCCAAAAGCCTGGTGCAGCGCTGCCGCTGTATTTGCCAGATTAGCATACAGATCGCTTTCGCCAGTGGTTAGTGCCTGGATCTGCGGAAGGAGTGATTCATATTTTTCAGCCCTGGTAGCTGTTTCGGATATATAGAGTTCTTCTGCCATGTTGCATTGGTTAATGCTGCAAAGGTACAGTACAAGTGGGCTGTGCGCAAACCTGCATAAAAATCCTGGTCTTCAGTTTTTATTTTATGGGTCTTACAATTGATGCCAGGAAATCTGCAGTGTATGCTTTTACTGCATAATTTTTGCATTGGCCACCCATTGGTAGGCCATAAAGCCTAACAGGTATATAAAAGATAAACCATTAGTGAGGCTGTTATCCAGCAACGAAATCCCTACAGCACCTATACCTACCAACAGCAGGCCAAGGGTGTAGATGGTTAAGAATCGCCTGTCTTTTGGTTTATCAGGATGATGCATGGAGCCCAGCGGCACCATCATGCTGAATCCAAGAAAGCCAAGGGCCATTAAACCTTCATTGCCCATGATGGCCCAGCCCATAAAGGCTGCTACAGAAACGGCTAATGCACTGCCTACATAAGTGGCAGTACGCCTGTCGCTTTCGGAAAGGGCATAGCGGCCATAAGGGTTCAGCATCAGGAAGAGGTTGCCTAACGGCCCCAGCAGCCAGGAGGAAAAAGCAAACAGGATGTACAGGACTATCAGCGGCATCAGGAAGGGAGCCAGGGATTCGTTTGCATCTGCCGCCGACCTAAGGAACCTGAAAGCAACATAGAGGCCTATCAGGAATATCCACTGGTTTCTTTTGCTCTGGCTGCCAATCCAGAAAGCATAGCGCAGGTACTGGCGGTATATCCAGTAGCGCCCCTTCAGAGCTTCTGTCATGCCTTCTTTTGCATAGATCAAGGTTGGGTCCAGCTGAAGCGAAGCCCGGAAATGCTCCAGTGCCTGCTTTGGATCGTTTTTTTCCAGCCAGGCCCAGCCGTAGTTGGCATGGGTAATGGCATTGTCGGGATCCTGTTCAAGGGCCTTATCGATGGTTTGTACGGCCTCCTGCTTGCGCCCCAGCTTGAAGAGCACCCTGGAGCGTACATTCAGGCAGTTAATGTGCTCCGGATCAAAGCTCAAGCCCCTTTCGGCTGCCTCCAGTGCTGCATTGTGCTGGCGGTCGCTGAACAGGATAATGGCATGGATACCGTGGTAGTCTGGATCGGCGGGATCCAGGCTAATGGCCTGTTGAATGGCTTCTATGGCCTTTTTAGGCTGATCCTGTGCTGATAACAGCCTGGCGTGCAGGTAGTGGCTTGGCGCGCTGGCAGGTTCCAGGTGCAGAATCTGGTGCACTGTTTCTTCGGCATCGGCCAGCCTTTCCTGCTCCAGCAGTATTTCTGCCAGTATGTACAGGGCGTACACATGGTCGGGTGTTTCTGCCAGCAGCTGGCGGATTTCCCGCTCGGCTTCGGCAAAACGTTTGTGCTCGGCAAGTAGTTGTGCGCGTTGCAGCGCCGGGTGCAGCTTTAATTCCATTATTTCTTAATGCGTAAATACTCTAAAATATCATCGTAAAGGCCGGTTTGGTTGGCATAAAGTGCATAATTGCGGGCAGTGTTGAACCACTCCTGGGTGCTGGCCCTGTGTTTGCCTGCTGCTTCCAGAAGATCGCGGGTGCTGATGGGCTCAGGTACGCCGGTGCGGAAAGATTGCCGCAGCTTTTGCTCTATGCAAATGTCAACCAGGGCCTGCAGGTCTGCGCCGGAATAGTTTTCTGTTTTTTTGGCTACCGCCTGCAGATCGAGCTGCTGGGTCGGTTTGTCGCGCAGCAGCAGTTGCAGAATGGTAGCACGGCCGGCTGCATCGGGCGGCGCTACAAAAATAATTCGGTCAAAACGGCCCGGCCGCCTGAAGGCAGCATCCAGGTGCCAGGGTGCGTTGGTGGCTCCCAGTACCAGCACGCCTTCGTTATCGCTCTCCAGCCCATCCAGTTCAGAAAGAAACTGGTTAATGAGGTTACGTCCGGAAGATTGCCGCATATCGGAACGGCTGGCGCCCAGGGCATCTACTTCATCAAAAAAAAGCACGCAGGGTTTATGGGCACGGGCTAATTCAAAAAGCTGGTGCAGGTTTTTTTCGCTGTTGCCAATCCACATGTCCAGCACATCATTGATGCCTACATTAATAAAACGTGCCTTTACCTGGCCGGCAGTGGCGCGTGCCAGGTAGGTTTTACCGCAGCCGGGAGGGCCATAGAGCAGTATGCCACCGCCTATTTTCTTGCCATACGCCTTGTAAAGCTCGGGGTGCTGCAACGGACGAATGATCTTCAGCTCAATTTCTTCCTTTACGGCTTCCATGCCGCCCACATCCTCAAAGGTGATCCTGGGCCGCTCCACCCTGTTGTCTTCGGCTTCGGCTGTTGAGCTTTCAGCTTCAAAGGCTGCTGCCTGCCTGAACTGAGCATCCAGCTCTGCATCCTGCATCTCTGAATTTTGCACCAGCACTTCGGCATATACATCGCGGGCTTTCAGCAGGTCGCCATCTTTTATAAGGGCTTTGGCGTATAGTAGCATAGCCTCCAGCGGAGGGTTGTTAGCGGCCATTTCTTCCAGTACCACCAGTGCCGTAGAGTATTTCTGCAGGGCATAGCAAGCCTGGGCTAATCCCAGTTGTGCGTCCCTGTCGCCGGGCTGCTGCTCCAGTACAATCTTCCAGTGCTCTTCGGCTTTGGCAGCATTACCTGTTTCAGCAAACTTCCGGGCCAGCATACGCCTCAGCGGCAGGTTATCGGGCGATACCAGAAGCGCTTCTTCCAGGTTTTTAATCATTTCATCCATAATGGTATCAGGTACAGAACCACAAGATAATGAAAGATTGGCTTTGCCCGGTTTCTGATGTAGGTTTCAGAAAAAATTACAACGAAGTATTTGTGGTGTTACAGTAGGCTGGCCTGTTACCAGGGCTGCCGTACCCGCCATTGAAGCTCATTATCATCCAGAACTTCTTTTTTTAACAGATAGCCCTGGGGGTGGGGCGCAGCTATGCCGCTGCCAAAGGAATGTGGAGCTACGAACATACGTATTTCATCCCAAAGCCCCAGTTCAAACAATTGGGTAAACAGCCGGGGTCCTCCTTCTATCAGAACAGACTGTACCCCACGCCCTTTAAGATCTTCGAGCAGGTGCTCCAGGAAATTATCTGCAGCTAGCTGCCGAAACGTTAAATTCGGAGCTTCTCGATCTTCTTTCAGGTTATAGCAAATACTGGGGTAAGATGCGTCGAACAGGTGCAGGTTTTGGTGCAGTAAAAGTTGTCGGTCTATCACCACACGCAGGGGCTGGCGCGGGTAACCGGGCCAGTCGCGGTTAGTGAGCTGCGGATTATCGTAGCGGGCTGTGTTACTGCCTACCAGGATGGCATCTTCCTCGCTCCGCCATTTGTGCACCAGCTGACGGGCATAGGCATTGCTGATCCATTTGCTGCTGTAGTCGCTGCGGGCCATGAAGCCATCGGCCGTCTGGGCCCATTTTAAGATAATATAGGGACGTTTTTTTTCTACAACGGTAAAGAAGCGACGGTTAAGCCATCGGCCGTCTTTTTCAAGCAGCCCGGCTTCTACCTCAATGCCGGCTGCCTGTAGCCGCTGCAGGCCACCGGCTGCACGGGGATTGGAATCGGTATTGCAGATTACCACCCTTTTTGGCTTGTGCTGAAGCAGCAGATCGGTGCAGGGCGGTGTTTTGCCCCAGTGGTTGCAGGGCTCCAGGCTTACATAAACGGTGCTTTGGGGCAGCAGGCTTTTATCGGCCACGCTCTCAACAGCATTTACCTCGGCATGGGGGCCGCCGTACTGGCGGTGCCAGCCTTCGCCAATAATACGTTCCTGGTGTACCACCACACAGCCCACCATAGGGTTGGGGCTTGCGTAGCCCAGGCCAAGCCTGGCCAGCTCCAGTGCCCTTTGCATATATAGCGTGTCCTGCTCCTGCATATGCGGGTAAAGGTAAAAGTAAAAACAGGGAGGTGCAAGGTGTTGCTGTCTTACGGCTTAATGCCAGGTGTGGTTGCGCTATGCGCTGTGGTAGCGAAGCAGGCTTGCAGTGCATTGAAAGCTGCTTAAACCAGTAGCAGGCCTGTGCAAATCAGCATGAGTACACCAGATACAAGCCCGAGCGAAAAATCAAGTTCAGGTGTAAAGCGTTTAATGCTACCCAGAAAAGCAGTTAAGAGCAGAATAAGGGGTAGAAAAATAAAGTTACCGTAAATAGAACGTCCAATAAGATAGCGGGTTTCCCGCTTCAGCACTGAGGTAACGTAGCGGGCTTTAGAGAAAAGACGCGTTTTGTAAACCAGCATGTTGGGATTACTGGAAAACTGCATGCCAGCCTCTTTGGATACTTTTACCTGTTTACCCGACCAGGTTTCGATTTTTGTATGATCATGAACAGTATTGCCTTTTTGAACGGAGTAAACATCTGTGAGATACACAGCCCGGTCTTTTTGCAGGCGCAGAGGAAGTAAAAAGTCAATGAATAGCAAAAAACAGAATACCAGTGCTATTTTACTAAGGGCATAAGCGTAATGTAAATAGGGCTTCACCAGCTCCTGTTCATCCAAAGGATTTTTAAAAAAGGGTCTTCGGTTAAAACGGGTCCGCTGAGAAGTATTTTGTATGGTGGAAGTAGTTACTGAATTACTGGTATCTCCGTAGGTTCTGATCCAGTCGTAATGAGAACGTTTTTCCGGATTGCGAAGTGTTTGGTATGCTTCGTTCAATTCCAGAATAAATACTTCCTGTACTTCACGTTTGCCAATAGCCGCAACATCGGGGTGGTGTACCTTCGCCAGACGTCTGTATGCTTTCTTAACCTCTTCCTGAGATGCGTCCGGAGCGATTTGAAGTATTCTGTAGTAGTCTTTCATAGGCAAGTCTGTAAAGATAAGCAAATGATTGTCCTTATCAAAACATCACAATTATTTAGTAAAATCACACAATTTCCATACTTCTAATGCTCATGATTTTACAATAGGTATACTAACTTTGGTATAATTTTATAACAGAAAATCAGATATCTGCTCTAAAAAGTATCTTTTTTAAAAGGCCTTAAGTGGTGTTTTGTTTTTATCAATCGCTACAAATGTAGAAGTGCAGCTTAGTGCTTTCTCCCTGTGGAAAGGATGTAATTTTTCATTAAATATATCTACCTGCACTTTCAGCCTGGTTTTGCCAATAGCACTCTTTTGTATTCTGCCAGCCATTTTGATAATGCTTCCTGAAGGAATGGATTCGAAAAATCAATGCTGCCCAACGAGACAGTTACTACTCCTTTTACGTTAAAATCGTAATGCGGTTATAAAAGCTGCTCTATCTTTTAGGAACAATGCAGTGCCACCAGAAAAGGCAATGTAATGGCTGGTAATATGGAGGAATAGGGATTTTAAGATGCGGGTCCAGATTTTTAGATCTTTGCCTTCAGGTCCATATACGGAATTTTGGTTTAGGAATAATCAGGGCAGTGCTGTCTCAAAGGCAATATAGTTCATAAGCTCTCCCTTTTTATTGAACACAGGAAAGCCTTCTATGGAGCAGTTGTAAAGCGATTTGTTCTTTTTGTAATTGGTAAGGGTGCCAGTAAAAGGCTGTTGCTGCACAATGGCATTTCGTATATGTGCTTTAACTTCTGTGCTGGTTTCCGGCCCCTGAAACAGATGAGGTGTTTTGCCTAAAACTTCTGTTGGAAAATAGCCTGCCATCTCATAGAGGCTGTTACTGGCAAATACGATCTGCTGATTAGTATCTGTAACCAGAATGGTTTTTTTCTGCCGAAATATCTTTTCTTCAAAATTCCAGCTGTGCCTCCAGCCCTTTTCCATAGCCAGCGCCTCCAGCAGGCGAACATCTTCTCTGGGTAGGCTTATGGCATATTCCTGCATCTTATACACATCCCAGCAAAGTAGTGGTATTACTTTTAGAGGTTTCTTCTTTTTAGGTTTCATATGAGTGGATTTTAAAAAATACGCCCTACCATTCTTAAGCATTAAGATCAATGCTGCATAGCATCAGTCCTGCATTAATGAAATTATCTTGTTTTATATTTTATAAAAAAAATAATACAGAGATGCAACTGCAAATCCTGCCGGCAAGTTGCCGTTAAGGTCGTGTTTTATTCAGAATTCACAAAAATAGCTTCTTTTATTATTGTCTGATAGCAATAATACCATTCCCGATAGTGGCTTTTATAGAATGCTTTGCTCTATTCTTTTAGAGCTTTAGCGTTGGTGGATAGTGAAAACCAGCATGTGTATAACTACTGATCAGTGGCTGCATTTATGAAATATTCAGGGTAGTTGTTTACGGTATGACTAAAGATTAGTCAAAAATATACAACAAATAATATCTTGCCAGCAAAGGCTACAGCACAGAAATATGCCTTTGGTGGGGAGATAAGTTCTTAAGGCTTTGCATCTTTTTTTAGGGCAACCAGGCCAAGGAGAGGGCCTATGGCTAAAAGCATAAAGCGGTATTCTGCTGTTACCCAGTTGTCGAGCAGGTTCATGAGCTGTATGCTCAGGATGGTAATGGTAAAGCCCAGGCAATTTACAATTGTAAGCGCTGTACCTGTAGCTTCTTTAGGTGCATTTTGGGCTACCATTGCCGAGAACTGAGGAGAATCTGCCACTACCACCATGCCCCAGAGTAACAAAAAGGCCAAAAAGAGGGGTGGCGGTGCCTGAAACAGAAGCGGGGAAAGCAGGCAGCAGCAGAATGAAACCAGCAGTGCCCGGAAGGCTACCTTGTTACTTCCGATTGTTTGGGAGATATAGCCCCCCCAGATACAGGCAAGGCAGCCAACAGCTATGATTGCAAATGAAAGCAGCGATATGTTTGGCAGCACGCCTGCCTGCTGATTTTTATAAGCCAGGAGCATCAGGGGCATAAAGGCCCAGAATGCATACAACTCCCACATATGCCCAAAATATCCAAAAGCAGCAGAACGAAAAGCTCTGTTACTGAAAACCCGCAGCAATGATCTGGGGTCAAAACCCTGGCTCTTTTGGCGAAAGGGGCCATCTGGAACGAACAGCAGCATCAGGATTCCTCCCAGTACCGCAAAGCCAGAAGTGAGTAAAAACACCCATCGCCAGGGTAAAGCACCGGTAAGGGCTTTTAGCAGGTGCGGCGAAGCAGTACCCAGCACCAGTGCTCCTACCAGATATCCTAAGGCTCTTCCCAGCCCCTTCTCGTGCCAGTCGGCGGCTATTTTCATCCCTACAGGATAAATGCCGGCCAGGAAAAATCCGGTGAGCAGGCGCAGCAGCAGTAAAGAAAAGAATCCCTCTGCCAGGAGTACACCTATGTTGGCAAATGCCCCTAAAAGTGCGCAGCTAAAGAAAACCTTCGAGGGAGAAAAGCGGTCGGCAATGGTAAGGATGGCAAAGGCCAGCGTGCCTAGTATAAACCCAATCTGTACAGCGCTGGTAACATGCCCCAGTGCAGAGACAGGCAGTGCCAGCTCCTGCTGCAGGCTGGCCATAACTGCATTACCTGCAAACCAGAGCGATGTGCCCGCTACCTGAGAGATAACGATAACTGGAAGAATGCGCGAAGGGGTAGTGTAGTTGGTGGTGATGGTGGAGGTCAATGACTAGTGGTTTTTATTCCAGTGGCCGATGCCGTTTCACTTGTTAAAAGATCTTTTTCTACGCCTGCAGCACCGGCAGTATCAGTCCAGCTGTTTTCCGGGGCAGGGGGCAAAAAGCTCATGGCTCGTTCGCTAAGGGCGGTAATGGAAAGGCTTGGATTTACTCCCAAATTGGCCGATACCACAGAGCCATCGCAAACATACATATTTTTATAACCAAACACCCGGTGCCGGTGGTCAATCACTCCTGCTGTTGCAGATTGGGCCATTACACAGCCCCCAAGGATGTGTGCTGTGCTGGGAATATTAAAGAGGATTTCAGATACCATGCTCATGGCAGTGCCACCGCTCAGCGCCGAAAGCTTTTGGGCAAAATCATTGGCTTCCGGAATAAAGGTGGGTATTTTGTGGCCGCTGCTTTGCATGCTTTTGGCAAAAGGCCAGTACCAGCTGCGTTTATAGCGCATGTTAATGTGCCCTTCCAGCGCCTGCATGCATAACATAATGACCGACTGCCTGGCCCAGCCGGCTGGCTGCAGCACACGAAAGGTTTTAACCGGATGGCGAAGAAAGGAGAGGAGCAGGTTTTTGAGCAGCACCAGAATACGCGAAGGATCAGGCCTGCCAATGGTAAGCAGGGTGGTCATCAGACTCATGGCGTCGGAGCCGGATGGATAGCGGGTAGCTTCGATGTGGGTGTGATCATCGATGTAAATGCCCGAGCCAATGGCAACGCCCCTGCTGTAATCAACCTTGCCTGCCGTGCGTACACCAATCAGCGATTCGCAGTTGGTACGCACATAGCTGCCCAGCTTAGAGCTTATGCGGGGCAGTGATCCTTTGTCTTTCAGCTGAAACAGCAGTTCCATGGTGCCTAGTGCAGAGGCCGAAAATACTACTCCCCTGCAGCTAAAGGTTTTCCTGTTTTTCCTGAAAAAGGAAGTGGAGCTTTCGGTGGTTACCTGGTATCCCTCGCTGCCGTCTGCTTTATTGCCGAGAGGCTTTACATCTACTACTTTTGTTTCAGGAAAAATGTGAGCGCCACGCTTTTCGGCCAGGTAGAGGTAGTTGAGGTCCAGTGTATTTTTAGCGCCATGCCGGCAGCCCATCATGCAGCCACCGCAGCCCGTGCAGGTGGTGCGCTCGGGGCCTTCGCCGCCAAAATATGGATCGGGATAGGTATTGCCGCCGGGAGCTCCATCTGTTTCCTGAAATACGCCCACACTGGTGCGGTAGAAGGTATTGCCCCGGCCTATGGCTTCGGCAGCCTGCCTGAGCAACTCGTCGGCAGGGCCCAGAATTTTATTTTCGGTAACCCCCAGCATTCGGCTGGCGGTGGCGTAGTGGGTATCCATTTCTTGCTCCCAGGGTGCCAGGCCTGCCCAGCTGCCACTGCGCCAGATACTGCCTTTTGGCCGTAGCAGGGTGCTGGCATAGGTAATAGAACCGCCTCCAACGGCACAGCCATGCAGTACCAGCATGTGCCTGAAAAGCCGCATGCGAAAAAAGCCCCGCAATGCCAGCCCGGGGTACCAAAGCCAGCGGGAGAGCGACCAGTTGCTTTTGGGTAAGCTATCGGGTGTCCAGCGGCGGCCCATTTCCATTACGGCTACCTTATAGCCTTTTTCGCTCAGGCGCAAGGCAGCTACACTGCCACCAAAACCTGATCCGATCACGATATAATCAAAGTCTGTTTTCTGGCTCATGGCACTGCAGGAGTAGGGATTGTTTTGCCTGACTTGTCCATTAAATATACATATTCCTGGTGTAGCTTAACAAATGTAAAAATACTGGCAGGCAAAGAATTACTTGCCTGCCAGTATTTATCGGAGCCTGTACTCACCAAAATCTGTCTATAATATTCTGGCGCTATTAGTTTGTTTTATTGTTGGTTAAGAAGGAGTAAAGAAATGCTTTTGCTTTCTTCCTGCTAAGGCGCCTGCATTATAATGGCACCCTTCCTATCTTTGCCCCATGCAAACCGCCGGCCCTCTTTACAGACAAACCTATCAGCAGCTCATCTCTTTGGGCGAATCTGCCAGCCAGCAGGCTTACTGGTTGCTGAAGTCCGTGCTGGACATTAACCTGATGGATGTGGTACTGGATAAGGCAATAACGCTAAGTCCCGAAAAAGAAGCCCGGCTGCAGCAGGCGGTGGAGCGGCTCCTGCAGCATGAGCCATTGCAATATGTGCTGGGGGTGGCCAATTTTTACGGACATGATTTTTTGGTAACACCCGCTGTGCTAATACCCCGGCCTGAAACCGAAGAGCTGGTGCACCGGATAGTTGATCGCCATAAAGCGCAGGGACAGCTAAATATCCTTGATATTTGTACGGGCAGTGGCTGTATTGCCCTTACCCTTGCCAAAGAGTTGCCTGATATAAAGATTTGGGCAACCGATATTAGCCCCGAAGCACTGGCTGTTGCCGAACAAAACAGGCAGCGCCTGCAGGTGGAGGCACAATTAATAGAGGCAGATGCCCTGAAAGACTCATTTCCGGTAACAAAACTGGATGTGGTGGTGAGCAACCCGCCTTATGTGCGGCAAAGTGAGGCAAAGCAGATGCAGCCCAATGTGCTGAACTTTGAACCACACCTGGCCCTGTTTGTGCCAGATGAAGATGCCCTGCTTTTTTACAGGGCCATTGCCGGCGAAGCAGCAAAAAAGCTCAAGCCCGGTGGCTGGCTTTATTTCGAGATCAATGAAGCTTATGCAGCAGAGGTAGCTGGCCTTATGCAGGAGCTTGGCTTTGAGCGGGTGCAGGTGCTGCCCGATATGCAGGGCAAAATGCGTATGGCCGAAGGCATGAAGCCCGGGGTAAACTAATAATATGTTTGCTGCCCGAATGTAACAAGGCAGTGCAGCTTTTAATCCTTTACAATTCTTCGCCAATCCAGAAAGCAGTAGCCACTGGTGTAGCACACTTTAGCTGTACCATACCAGACTGCTCCAGTACCAGCTCCTGCAGTATAGGGTTTTGTATAACAACTGTAAATTGTGCACCACTCAGCAGAGGCTGCTCACCAAAGGAAATAAGCCTTAAGCTGCTGTCCCGGGGCAGCCATTTTTGTAACACACCTGATTTAAAATAACTGTAGCGCCAGCCCTGGCTTATTACCTGTATCTGTGCCAGCTGTTGTAGTGGTTCCAGCTGTCGTAAAAGCAAAAAGTAATCTGCGGCTGCATCGGCAATAAGGTAAAGGCTGGCCTGCTGCTTGTCTCTTAGCCATTGGAGAACGGCCTGTAGCGCATCATCTCCTGGTAGTGACAGTACATCTACCGGCTGCTGGTGTTCAACAGCTGCTACAGCCGCTGTTATTGCATCAGGCGGGGTGCAGATAGCATCGAGCTTAATGCCCCAGGCCAGCGCTTCATTCAGCGCAGGCTGGTGCACCACTACCCGCGGACTCCACTCCAGCAGCTGGCCTGCCTGCTCAAAAGATAGCTGCCCTGCTTGCCAAAGCAGCAGGGTTGGCTCCTGCTCGTCGCGTACAATATGGTGGCTCGACATTTAAATAAGGGAACTGATTGATTTAACTGAACAGATAAAGGTGCTGAAGAAGGTCTGAAAGTTACAGTTGCCACCTGCTATCCTTATTTCGGGTGCAGGAGATGATATTAAGCAGAAGGGAGTTTTCCCTTTCTGTGCTTGAGTGAGCCCAATGTCAAATCATGTTCGCAGCTAAACAACTGCTCATTGATAGCTTTTAGCTCCGGCCACGTCCAGCTGGTTTTTTTAGATAAGGTTCTGTAGGCTTCTTCAAAAAACTGGCAAACCACTGATTTGAATTTTCGCACAGGAATGCTGGAGGAATAGACAGGCCGGTTGCATGGATGGTCAAAGCGTTCTTCCTTTGTAAGTGCTTTGCCTTGCAGTCGCAAAATTGGCCCCGTATCGGTAATTTTATCCGCACCCCATAGGTAAGGCCCCTCCTCGAGCTGGTTAAGCTGGCGGGCCAGCTGTTGCAGGTCCAGGCGCGGATAAGAAGGCCTGTAGGCGGTATCTACCCAGCTGGTGTATTTATACTCCAGCTCATAGCGGTTATTGCTGTAAATGCTCATCACCACATCCGCAGGGGCGCTTTGGCCAAAGAGGGCATAATAATGGAGTGGTTCCGGTGTTTCCACAATCAGTAAGCGTATGCTCTTCTCCAGGGTCAGGATAGATTTAGAGCTCTGGAGCACCTCGAAATCTTTCAGCACCTGTTCATATTCTTTTAGCCAGTCTTTGTGGTAAGCCTCTGGGTTTTCCAGCACATTTCCGAATTCCTGCAGGAAGTGTTTATACTTTGGTACGCTAAGCTTTACCTCGCTCTGGCGTGGCGCATAGGAGGCAAAAGGTGCATAAAAACGCTTAGTTTCCACTGTATTGATCCAGCAGACCAGCTTCAGAGCAAGGTGGTCTTCCTCGGAGAGAAGGTGCATTTCTCTAAAGTCGCCCAGCAGTGCCATTTTGCGCAGCAGGCATTCGTGCTCCAGTGCCTGTTCGGGATTCATCAGGCTCCAGATGCCTAAAAAGCCATCCACGTCAAAATGATTATTGGTTACATACTCATGCGTATGTAGTTGCGGAACATCTGCTTTGATTGCGTTTAGCACAATGCCGGTGCTGGTATCATCGTGTAGCCCGGGTAGTTTTGGGGCACCCCGCCAATGTGAGAGCACAAATCCGCGCGGATGATAGCTGTCTACCACCAGTACATTGTTGTGTTCCTGGATAGCTGAAAAAGGTATAAAAATTTTTGCAGGCATCAGGTTAAAAAATACGACTTTAAAAATGCTGCTTTATTTCAATTAAAAAAAAGAATTAGTATAAAAAAGTGGCAGTCTTTCCGGTTTATAGCAGAAAGACTGCTCTATTTCTTTACTAACAAAAAGAAGCTGCCAATCAGAAACCTACTGATACACCAAGCAGAAAATTAGTGCCTGCCTGTGGGTACAGGAAATTTTCATATATGGTTTCGCCCCCTGAAATATATCCGTAGGTGTAGCCATTACTGGCGTACATGGTATTGAAGATATTATTGACCAACAGGTTCAGGCGAAGCTCTTTTACAAGACCGGGGCGCAGCAGGTAGTTGGCCCTGAAGTCGTTTACCCAATACCTGTTCAGGCTACGGCTGTCGCTACCGGTGTTATCCAAGTACTGCCTGCCCACATACTGCGAAAGCAGGCTTAGCTCCAGGTTCTGTACCGGCAGCACTGTAATAATTGCATTGGCTACAATATTGGGCGAGAATGAAATGGGAGAGTCCTTTATTTCAGTTCTTACAAACGTTTCGTCATCGTAGTTGAAGAGCACATCATCAAAATTGCGGATAATATTGCGGCTGAAAGAAGCATTACCCTGCAGCCTTAGCACTTCCAATGGTGAATAAACCGCCTGCAGCTCCACCCCAGTGCGGTAACTTCTCGGTACATTGATGCGAATGGGGGCTCCTACATCGTTCAACTCGCCGGTAAGTACCAGCTGGTTTTTGTAGTCCATCAGGTAGTAGTTGGTGCTAAACTGAAGTTGGCGGTTTACCCGTACATCAATACCGGTTTCGAGATTGCGCAGTACTTCCGGTTCGGGAATGTTATTGGTGGGTGCATCGATAAAATCGCTGCGTACCGGCTCGCGCTGGCCTATGGCATAAGAGGCATAGAGGCGACTGCCGGGGTTAAAGCGGTAGGTAAGGCCTGCTTTAGGATTCAGGAAATTGTAGTTGTAATCACCCGATATGCTATCCCCACCCTGATCGAGCCCGCCAAACTGATAGCTGATGGTGCGGTACTGCAGGTCAGCGAACAGGTCCAGCTTGGGCGTAAGCTCATAATAGCCTTTCAGGAAAGTATTAAAATCCCGTTTGGTAGCACTGTTATCATAGTAGCGGTCGCGTATGTTGCTGGTGCTGGCATAGCGGGCCCAGATGATTTCGCCAAAGTGATCGCCTTTGTATTTGTTCCAGCCACCACCTAAAGTTAGCTTAAGCTTGCCGGCAGGTTCCCAGGCGGCAGCATAGGTAAAACCATAGAAGTCGTTATCCAGCCAGCGGCGGCGGATCAGGTCTGTTCTGCTGATGGTGGTATTGCCAACATCTACTGCAGGAAGGCTGTAGTTGGATAGCCTGTCGTTTTTGCGGAACTGCTCAAAATACCCCCTGCCGCGGGTGTAGTGCCCTGCCAGGTTTAGCTGGATGTTGTCGGTAAGGTCGCGGCCAAACAGCAGCTGGTAATGGTCTTGCTGATAATTGTCGGTTTCGTTGTCGTAGGTGTAGTAGTTATAAGTGCGGCCGGCATTCCGCAGGTTATCGATTTCATCTTCGTCTTCAATGTAATTACGTGCAATATAGGCCTCAATGCCTGCGCTATCGCCCCGCACCACGGCCTCTGGTGTGCCGTACCAGGACTGGTAGGTCTGTTCTCTGCCACTGAATATATTTGCTTTCAGCAGGGTTTTATCATCATAATAGCCGGCACTTACAAAGAACGATTTCAGATCGGATGAGGCGCGGTCAATATAGCCATCAGACGATAATTTGGAGAGGCGGGCATCTACTGCAAAATGCTTGTTTAGCAGACCGGTACCTGCCTTAACAGTATAACGCTGGGTATTGAAGGAGCCATAGCTGGTCTGCACCTCTCCATAGGGTTCGGGATTCAGGCGCTCCGTCTGGATGTTTATGGTAGCGCCAAAGGCAGCTGCGCCATTGGTGGAAGTGCCAACGCCACGCTGAATCTGGATATTATCTACGGAAGAGGCCATATCGGGAGTATTTACCCAAAACACGCCATGCGACTCGGAATCATTTAGCGGAATACCATTGACGGTAACATTAATGCGGGTGGCATCAGAACCACGAATGCGTATGCCGGTATAGCCTACGCCGGCTCCTGCATCGGAGGTGGCCACTACAGAAGGCGTAAACTGCAGCAGATAGGGAATGTCCTGTCCCAGGTTCTGCTTTCTGATCTCTTCCTTGTTTACTTCGGTAAAAGTAGTGGGGGTTTTTTCGGTTGCACGGGTGGCAGTCACCACCACTTCATCGGCCAGCAGGCCATCATCGGCCAGTTTTATGATCAGGTGCTGGTTGGCGCCCAGAGGAAGCTCCTCCTGCCAGATTTCATGGCCAACATAGCTAATGCGCAGCGTATAAGTACCTTCCTTCAGGTTCTCGAAACTAAAGGCACCCTGATGGTTGGTGGCCGTAAGGCGTCTGACCTCTGCCAGGTATACATTGGCACCATCAAGGGGTTCTCCTGTCTCGGAAGAACGTATTTCGCCGCTAAGTGTGTACTGCGCCCACAGGCTAGCTGGCATCCACAGCAGGGCTGCCAGCAGTATCAATGTTCTTTTCATTGCTCTTTCTGTAAAAAATAACAAATACAATAGCAGCACCAGGTTTTGAGGACTGTTGCTACAAAGTGCGGGCAGCAAATGGGTGTGGTGTACAAACGTTCCCTACGCCGGTATTACCCGGATCAGGTGCTTGCCCCGGCTGCGCCAGGAGCAAAGGGTATAATCTCAGCCTGTTGTTTTAGGCACCCCTTGTTCGATACTGCAAAGATAGCGGTTAATTAGTTAATGTGCTAATACGGCAATTAATGACCTGATGTGCTAATGCTACAAAGTGCTAACTGAGAAAGGTACTGATAGGAGTAGCTTCTGCTCTATTATAAAAACAAGCCCCGGACTGATGTCCGGGGCCCAAATAAACCTGGCATAGCTATATGCTCCTGTAAGAAAAGATTTAGCAGCTCTTTTGATGAGCCGGGGTGTATAAACCTGGGTACGCTAAGCTTGAGTTAGCTGCAGGGGACTGGCCTGTCAAGTCTTCTTAACTAGCCACTATCCTGTCAATGGCTCTGATGGCAGCCTGCAGGCGGTCTTCGCCTTCTCCCTGGATAATGGTATAAGGCCTTTTTAATTTTTTAAGCTCGCCCTGGTACAGACGGAACATTTGCTCGCGCAGGTGAGGGTGCTCCCGTTGTGGATCGGGGGTCCAGGGAAGGTCTGGGTAGAGCAGCAGGTAATGGTCGTAGCGTTTTTTTTCCAGCTCTTCCAGAATCCATTCGTTTACCCGTCCGTACTTTACCTGGCTCCAGATTTTCATCACCAGCAGATCGGTGTCGCAGAAAAGAAGTCCCTTTGCCTGCCTGGCAAGTTCGTCTTCCTGTGCCATTTGCTGCCGGGCAATTTGCAGCAGGTCTTTTTCCTGGTAAGGCTTGCCTAATTCAGCCAGGTAAGTTCGGGCCCGTTCGGGTACCCAGGCGGTGTTATAATGTTGGGCCAGCTGTTCGGCTAAGGTAGTTTTACCTGTAGATTCGGGCCCGGTTAGTGCGATGCGTAGCATTAATAAGAAAGTGTTTGACTTAAATAGAGCCTGCGCCAGCGTAAATAACCGGCTATGGCAATAAGTGTATAAAGAGCAAACAGATACGGCGTTAAAGTAAATTCCCTACTGGCATACAAAAAAATCGAGGCCGCATCAATTGCCACCCAATATAGCCAATTTTCCAAAACCTTCTGTGTAACCATCCAGGTTGTAAACAAACTAAAAACCGTAGTGAAAGAATCGAGGTAAGGATTAGCTGCTGTGGTATAGGTGGCTAACAGCCAGGCCACCAGTAACGTAAGGAAACCGTTAGCCAAAATAATAACCAGATGCCTTTGCCAGGACCAGCGAATAATGGGAATGCCTTTTTTGTCAGATACCGGATGGCCGGTTTCATGTTCCGGCCGTCGCCGGCGCCATTGCATCCATCCTACAACTGCCATTACAATGTAGAATACCTGCAAACCCGACTCTGCCCATAAATTAGCTTCTATGCACAGCAGTAAATATAGCAATGTGCTGAAAAAGGCTGCCGGCCAGCACCAGATACTTTCCACAGCTGCTAATAATACATACACCAGGGCCAGTAGTACCGCCACGCCTTCAATCCAGCCCATGGCGCTAACAGCATCCTGAAAATCGCTCCACTCCATTGTTAATTGCTTGGAAATACCTAAAGGTAGAGCATGAGTAGCTACAGTTGCAAATCAGCTATAGCTACTCAGGCGCTTGATGATAGGAAAAAACAGGCTGAAACTGCATCTTTGATGAATATGAATCACTTAAACCCAAAAGATTTACAGCAGCGCCTGCAAAAAGGCGAAGACTGGTTTCTATTAGATGTGCGGGAGCCGGAGGAGTACCAGGTCTGTAACCTAAGCCATCAGGCAAAAACCTTACTGGCACCCCTCAGCAGTTTACCTGCCTATGAGCAAAAAATACCAAACAATAAACCCATTGCCGTTTACTGCCATCATGGCATTCGCAGTCAGTATGCAATTCAATACCTGGAACAGCAGGGTTTTACAGAGCTTTACAACCTTACAGGCGGTATTGATGCCTGGGCAGATGACGTGGAACCGCAGTTACCAAGGTACTAAGCCGGGGCAGCGATATTCGTTTCTTTAGTAACGAAGCAGCAACAACTAAAATAAATCCAATCCATTTGTTGCAAAGCAGCCGGTGCGGGTTGTAATTTTAACCGGCAAATAAAGAAAGGCTTTGTTTGCTATGAACGGCGATACCGACAAACTCATCTTTGAAGCACTTACGTACGATGACGTACTGCTTCTCCCCGCGTACTCCGAAGTACTTCCGCGCGATACCAGCACCCGAACACAACTAACCCGTAACATCTGGCTCAATATTCCGCTTGTTTCTGCGGCTATGGATACCGTTACCGAGTCAGACCTGGCCATTGCCATGGCACTGGAGGGTGGCTTGGGTTTCATTCACAAAAACATGAAGGCCGAGCGGCAGGCAGATCAGGTGCGCATGGTAAAACGCTCCCAGAGCGGCATGATCCTCGATCCGGTTACTCTCCATGTGAATGCTATGGTGGGTGATGCGGTACGCCTGATGCGCGATCATAACATTGGTGGCATTCCTGTAATAGACGGAGACCGTAAGTTTGTGGGCATTATTACCAACCGCGATCTGCGTTTTCAGAAAAACATGCGTGTGCCGGTTACTGAGGTTATGACCAAAGAAAAGCTTATTACTGCCGACAGCAACATTGGGCTGGAAAAGGCAGAAGATATTCTGCAGCAGCACAAGATTGAAAAACTGCCTATTATTGATAAAGAAGGCAAGCTAACCGGCCTGATCACCTACAAAGACATTCTGAAAAACAAGGACAGGCCCAATGCCTGTAAAGACGAATTTGGCCGCCTGCGTGTAGGTGCTGCCGTGGGCGTAACACCCGATATGCACGACCGCATCAAGCTGCTGAAGGAGGCAGGCGTGGATGTAATCAGTATTGATACCGCCCACGGCCACTCCAAAGGGGTGATCGATGCCTGCAAAAGGGTAAAGCAGCAGTTTCCTGAGCTGGAGCTTATTGTAGGCAATGTGGCAACGGCAGAGGGTACCAAAGCCCTGATTGAAGCCGGCGCCGATGCTGTAAAAGTAGGCGTAGGCCCTGGCTCCATCTGCACCACCCGCGTGATTGCCGGCGTAGGGATGCCGCAGCTCTCGGCCGTTTACGAAGGGGCAAAAGCAGCAAAAGGTACAGGTGCTATCATTATTGCCGATGGCGGTATTCGTTTTAGCGGCGATGTGGTAAAGGCACTGGCTGGTGGAGCACACAGCGTTATGATAGGTTCTCTGCTGGCAGGTACCGAGGAAGCTCCCGGGGAAGTAATCATTTACGAGGGCCGCAAGTTTAAAAGCTACCGAGGCATGGGCTCGCTGGAAGCCATGGAAGATGGTTCTAAAGACCGTTATTTCCAGGATGCCGAAGATGATATAAAAAAGCTGGTGCCGGAAGGTATTGTTGGGCGGGTGCCTTTTAAAGGTAAAGTGGCAGAGGTACTCTATCAGCTGGTAGGAGGTTTGCGGGCAGGTATGGGTTATTGCGGAGCGCCTACCATAGAAGCGCTGCAAAAAGCTCGCTTTGTGAAAATTACGGCCGCAGGTATGCGCGAGAGCCACCCGCATGATGTAACGGTTACCCGCGAAGCACCTAATTACACCACCCGTTAAAAAAAACACAACGATACAATAACATTTTAGAGGCATTCCCGTAGGGGTTAGCATATTAAAAAGGCTGATGCAGAATATCAGCCTTTTTGTTGTTGGCCGATGAACAATTTCTTGAAGCCCCTAAGCAGCAGTATTCCTGATATCAGAAGTCTGGGTTCGCACCACCTGAACTGGATTGTGCTACTGCTTGTCAATCTTGTAATCATTATAAGCCTCAGGAATGATATCATTACTCCTGAGGTAAGGGTATGGGCTCCTCATTTAGTGCTCAGCCTGGTGCTGATTGCCATGGTGTTCTACAGCCGCATCCATATCAAAGCTGTAGACCGGCCGTCTTTTCTGCCACTGCTCATTAAGCTTTGCACCTTTACAGGAGCCGGTATTCTTGGCATACTAATTCTGGAAGCGCTGATTGCGTTGTTCAACAATGTGCAGCTGTTCTCCACACCCATGGTGGCCACCGTAATTTATACCCTGGAAATACTGGCCGGAGGCATGGTACTGAGTACGCTGCTGATAGGATTTAAGCGGCTGATCATGTTTGAAAAAACCAGGCTGCTGGTGGTCTCCTGGCGCATCTTTGAATATGGCCTGGTAACAAGCACCATCCTGAGCATTTTTAACATTCAGTTCAACTCCTTTTTTTATAACCTTATATTTATTGCACTTACAGGCTTGGGATTGCTGTTATCAGTAAACCTCAAATGGGTAGGTTACCTCGATTTCAGGCAAAAACTGCAGGCCCTGGGCCTTTTGGTTGTGCAGCTGCTTTGCCTGCTTTTCTTCACCTGGTTTCTATATTTTTATTCATCAGATACGCAGCTGCTCTATTATGCAGAAGACAATATGCTGCTGCTGGTGCTGCTCTCTTTTTCACTTTTTTGCACGGCACTTTCGGTACTGGTGATCTTCTTTAACCTGCCAACCTCTTCTGTTTTCGAAAAAAAGCTCGAAGACCTGAATGGCATAAAACAACTTCAGCAAAGCCTCAGAAAAAAACAGAGCGAAGAGGAGCTTTACCAGTTATTGCTGCAAAATGCCTTAAAAGCTACCGATGCCCAATGGGGGTGGATATGGGTGAAGCATCATCAGGGCACCGAGAAAATTGTTCAGTCAGAAGAGCTGCCCAGCCTGTCGGTAACTGCCCTGGTCAGCAATTTCACCAACAGCCGTGTAAAGGATGGCCTTTCGGCAGGCCGTATTCCAGGCCGCCGCAGACCTTTCTACCTTTCCTCGGTACAACATCCTCTTTATAAATCGGCGCTGGTTATTCCGCTCAGGGCACAGGAAAGTTTAAGCGGTTACCTCACATTGCTGAAAAATGTACCAAGCGGTTTTAATAAAGATGCCATAGGAATTGCCCGCCTGTATGCTGAACAAACCTGCCTGTCCATAGAAAACCTTCAGTTACTGGATGAAGCCATCAGGCTGGAGCGTTACCAGGAGGAGCTTGCCATTGCCCGCCGGGTGAAGGAAAGTCTGCTGCCCCGGCAAATTTGCTGTAACACAGACTGTCAGCTGTACGTATTTAGTGAATCTGCCGATGATGTTGGCGGAGATTACTACGATGCTTTCAGGCTGGATAGTGATCGGGTGGCACTGGTAGTGGCAGATGTGTCGGGGCATGGTACTTCTGCGGCTTTTACCATGTCGCAGCTTAAAGGGGTATTTCATAGCCTGGTGCCACTGGGCCTTAGCTGTCGCGATTTTCTGATGCAGGCAAATAGTGCCCTGAGCCGTGGTTTAGGCCGCACTACCTTTGTAACATTGGTTTATGGTATATTAAATTGCGCTGATAAGACTTTTACATTTGTTCGGGCAGGGCATTGTCCGGTACTGTATTACAGCAGTGAAAACAATCAGGTAGAAGTGTACAATGGCAAAGGCATGGGTTTAGGATTGCTGCGAAATAATTCCTACCAGGGACACATACAGGAGCAGGTAATTCGTTATAAACCAGGTGATTCGCTCCTGCTGTACACCGATGGCATTATTGAATGCAGGAATGGAGCAGGAGAAGAGTATGGACAGGAACGTCTGGCCCAAAGCTTTAAAAAACATGCAGAACAGCGCAGCAATAGCGTTGAAGAAGTTTGCAGTATGCTGATGGAAGAGCTTCATCTACATGCAGGCAAAAAGGACATACAGGATGATTTTACAACCTTAGTGCTTAAATTCATTTAAATGTGCAAAGATGACATATAGCTAAAAGGTTGATTTATAGTATAAAAAGTGTAATTGTGGAATAGTTATTCTGATGAAATAGCAAAAGCAAGTACTTTTTCACAAGAAATTGTTATAATTACGATTATAACAATTAATATTTATTTAACAAGTCGTAACATCAGAGCCCCTTAAGCGTATTGTAGGATGATAAACATCACAAAAGAATCAGAGCAAAATGTACACATCATAAAAGTTGAGGGTGATGTAGATGCTGCTTCTTCCATTTACCTGGATAAAGCCATCAGTGATGCGCTATCCAGGGGGCAGAAGAAGATTTTGATAGACTGCACCGAACTGGAATATATCTCCTCTGCAGGACTTGGTGTGTTTATGTCATATATACAGGATTTTGAAAAAAGCGATTCCCAATTTGTGTTGTTTGGACTAAGCGAGCGTGTCGCTGGAGTTTTTGAGATTCTTGGCCTCGACCAATTATTGACTATTGTCAAAACCCGGGAGGAGGCTTTAATGAGAGTTAGCGATGAAGTATAGTATAAAAGTTCCATGTTGTAAATCAAAGCTGAAGACCATACGGTCTTTTGTTGATGAGACATTGGGGCAATACGTTTTATCAGATATTGATTTAAATATGCTGGTGTTAGCAGTAGACGAAGTCTGTGCTAACCTGATTGTGCATGCCGACATGGATGATAAAATGTCGGACGAATGCATTGTGCTTAATATATTAGTAAGGAAGAATACAATAGTTTTTGAGGTAATAGATCAGAAAGATCATGGCTTTGACTTCAGCAACTACCGTGAGCCTAAACTGGAAGATCTGGTTAAAACCCGCCGCAAAGGTGGTTTAGGGCTAATGTTAGTGCGCCGCATCATGGATGATGTGGAGTTTAAAACCAAAGACCATACAAATGTTTGCCGGATGGTAAAGAAAATACCCCTGGTAGCTGCCTGATTACCTTTTCCTGCTTCTTCTGGCACCATATATTGAGTGCACGAATTTTCTTTGCCCGTTTACGGGCTTTTTTCATTTATAAGGCTATATGGTTCTGACGCAATTTTTCGTTAAACTTGCGGTTGATTTTGAGTGTGATAGGCTGCTAAACTACATGAAGAAAATTTATATGCCGGCCCTGTGTGGTTTGCTGCTGTTTGGCTGCAAGTCACAGCAAAACAATAGTGCTGGCAACACCCCTTCCCAAAATACTATTTTCTCCATAGCCGGCGATCCGGTGAGCGAACAGGAGTTTCTGTATGTGTACAATAAAAATAGCATAGGCAGGGATACTGCAACTACTGCAGATGCCGACCTGCGCGAGTACCTGGATCTTTACGTTAATTTTAAGCTGAAGGTACGCGAAGCCAGGGAAATGGGGCTGCACCAGCAGGAATCTTTTCAGGAAGAACTATCTACCTATAAAAAGCAGCTTGCCCGGCCCTACCTTACTGAGCACAGCGTTACCGAACAGCTGGTACAGGAGGCTTATGACAGGATGGGTACCGAGGTGAATGCCTCACATATATTGCTGGCGGTGCAGGAGGGTGCCTCTCCGGCAGATACCCTCGCAGCCTGGCAAAAAGCTGTAGAGATCAGGCAAAAAGCACAGGCAGGTGCCGATTTTGGCGATCTGGCCCGCCGCTTTTCCGACGATCCTTCCGCACAGAGTAACCGGGGCAACCTGGGCTACTTTACAGCCCTGCAAATGGTGTATCCCTTTGAAAATGCTGCCTATACTACCCCCGTTGGTGCTGTTTCGGCACCGGTTCGTACCCGTTTTGGTTATCATGTTATTAAGGTGAACGACAAGCGTCCTTCTCAGGGAAAAGCCAGGGTGGCACATTTAATGATCCGCACCCATGCCGATATGTCGGAGGAAGAGTTAACAGCAGCAAAGGCGCGCGTTGATGCCCTGTACCAGCAGCTTAGCCAGGGCGAGTCATGGGAGGCGCTGGTGCGGCAGTTCTCCGAAGATAAAGCAACAGCCTCTAAAGCAGGCGAGCTGCCCCCCTTTGGTACCGGCCAGATGATCCCTGAATTTGAAAAATCGGCATTTGCACTTAAAGAGAAAGGCAATATTTCTCAGCCTGTTAAAACACCTTATGGATGGCATATTATTAAGCTGCTGGATCGGGAGTCGCTGCCTCCTTTCGAAGAACTGCAGGCAGAGCTGGAGGCCCGCGTAAGCCGCGATAGCCGCTCCCAGCTGCAGGAAGAAGCGCTGATAACACGTTTGAAAAAAGAAAACAGGTTTACAGAAAATAAATCAGTACTCCAAAATCTTTACCAAAAGGCAGATTCGAGCCTGATTGCCGGCCGCTGGAATTACCAGCCTGCCACATTGGCCAGTCAGACCTTGTTTTCTATTGCCGATAGTACCTATACCGTAAGCAGCTTTGTGGAGTGGGTAAAAGATCTGTCTTACCCGCCCCAGGCAGTTGCCCCGCAAAGCCTGCTGGAACGCCTGTACCAGGACTGGCAAAAAGAGCAGCTCATTGACTATGAAGAAGCGCACCTGGATGAGAAATACGAAGATTACCGTATGCTGGTGCAGGAGTATCATGATGGTATTTTGCTGTTTCAGCTGATGGAGGATAATGTATGGGCAAAAGCCATAGAGGATACCACAGGCCTGCAGCAGTTTTTTCAGCAGAACCAGGCCAACTATCAGTGGCAGGAGCGGGTGAATGGTTTGGTACTGAATGCCGCCAGTGAAGAGGTATTGAAAAGAGCTGAAGCAATGCTTGGACAGGCACCTTATCCTATTTCCAATAAAGCACTGGGCGAGCCAGTTGCTGAAAAAGGTAAGCTTAGCGCTAAAAGCCAGCAGGAGCTGGGGCAGATGCTGTCGGCCATGCAGTACAGGCCGGAGTACCAGCTGCAGATAGAGGCGCCGCAGGAAATTGGCAATTTATTCAGCGAGCAGCTGCAACGTGCAGGTCTGGCAACAGAGCGTTACCAGATTAAAAAAATTGGAGCAAAGCAGCCTGTTATGTTAAGGCTGGTAAGCACATCGCCCACGGCACTGGAGCAAATCTTCAGTACACAGAACCCCTTGAGCCTGCAGGTAATCGAGGGGCCGTTTGAGCGTGCCGATCACCCGGTGGTTGATGCTGTGAAATGGGAAAAAGGACGCTACAGGTTGGTGCAGGATGGGCGCCACTACCTGGTGGTGGTAGATGAGGTACTTCCGGCAGGACCCAAGCAGTTGTCTGATGTACGCGGACAGGCAGTTTCTGATTATCAAACCTACCTGGAGCAACAATGGGTGGCACGCCTGCGCGAAAAGTACGAGGTGCGCGTTAATAAGAAAGAGCTACAAAAACTGTTGGATCAGGTTGGGCAGAATAGATAAGTACTTTGTTATTGTGGTGTTGCTATTGGTGGCAGGTTGCGATTACTTTCGCCCTAAGTCCGGTAGCGCAGCCGGAGGAGAGCAGGTTGTGGCACGGGTGCACGACCAGTACCTGTATGCCAGAGATCTTAGCGAACTGCTGCCTAAAGGCATCAATGCAGAAGACAGCGGCCGTATGGCCGATCGTTATATTCGTAGCTGGGTACGCAAGCAGCTGTTAATATCTGAAGCAGCCAGAAAAATAGAGCTTGATCAGCAGGAACTGGAACGTAAAGTGCAGGACTACCGCTATTCACTCATGGTTTATGAGTATGAAAAGCAGTATGTTAGCAAACATCTGGAAAGGGCTGTCTCTGAAGAAGAAGTGCAGCAGTATTATGAAAGCAACAAAGACAATTTTCAGCTAAAGCAGAACATCATCCGGGGTCTGTTTGTGAAAGTGCCTAAAAATGCTCCTAAAATTAATAATTTGCGCGAGTTCATGCCCCTGCAAAAGCCGGGCGACAGGGAAAAGGTAAAGTCTTATGCTTACCGCTTTGCAACAGATTATATGCTTGATGACGGGGTGTGGGTAAATTTTGACGAACTGATCATGAATACACCCCTGGCTGGAATTCCTAACAAGGTACAGTGGTTAAAGAATAATAAGTATGCCGAAACCTCTGATGAGGAAAACGTTTACTTCCTGAAAATCCAGGATTATAAAATAACGGACGAAATATCTCCGTTAGAGTTTGTTCGGGACCAGATAGAAACTATTATTGTCAGCAGGCGAAAAACCGAGCTGGCCGCCAGACTGGAAGAAGAGATATATGAAAATGCACGTAAGAACAATGCTTTCGAGGTATATGAAAAATAGCTGTAAAGCCCTGCTCCTGGCTGTTCTTTGCCTAAGCTCCCTGGCTGCCGCTGCGCAGTCTGCGGCCCCACAGGCAAACCGGCAGGTAGTAGATAAAATTGTGGCAAAGGTAGATAACTACATTGCTCTGAGATCTGAACTGGACCTGACTTACCTCGACCTGCAGTCGCAGGGGCAGTTTGGCACGGTAACAAAGTGTGAGGTTTTGCGCAACCTGGTGCAAAATAAACTTATGCTGGCCAAAGCCGAAATCGACTCTATTACGGTTACCGATGCCGAGGTGAATCGCGAGCTGGAGCGCCGTATGCAATATATGGTGCAGCAATTGGGTGGCGAGGAAGAAATTGAGAAGTACTATAACAAGCCCCTAAGCCAGTTTAAGGCAGAGCTGCGCGGCCGTATGAAAGAGCAGCTGCTTGTTTCGCGTATGCAGGAGCATATTACCAAAGATGTAAGTGTAACCCCTGCAGAAGTTCGCCGGTTTTTTAACCGTATCCCAGCCGACAGCTTACCATACTTTTCAACAGAGGTTACGGTAGGCCACATTGTTAAATTGCCTGTAATCAGCAAAGAGCAAAAGGCAAAGGTGAGTAAGCAACTGCAGGATATCCGGGAGCGGATTCTGAGCAACGAAGTTACCTTTGCGGAAATGGCCAGGGAGTTTTCTGAAGACCCCGGTTCTGCAGCCACTGGCGGCGAACTTGGCTTTTGGAAGCGCGGTGAGCTTGCTCCTCAGTTTGAGGCTACCGCACTGCGCATGAGGCCGGGCGAGATTTCGCAGCCGGTAGAAACAGAATTTGGTTTCCATATTATTCAGCTGATTGAGCGCAGGGGTAACACTTACAACAGCCGCCATATTTTAATGAAGCCTAACTCGAGTGAAACAGATATTAGGCTGGCCGAGCAGTACCTGGATAGCTTGCGCAATGTTATCCAGAGCGGGAAAATAAGCTTTTCCAAAGCAGCTAAAGAATATTCAGAAGATAAAGCAACACAATCCAGCGGCGGATATTTTGTAGATGCCGATGGTTCGCAAACTACTTCTGTGGAAGATATTGATCCATCGCTGTATTTTGTGATTGATACCATGAAAGTAGGTAACATCACTAAACCAATCCCTTACCGTACAGCAGATGGTAAAGCAGCCGTGCGCATTGTCTACTACAAGTCTAAGGTTGGTCCGCATGAGGCAAACCTGAAAGACGATTACCAGAAAATACAGGCAGCTGCCCTAAACGAGAAGAAAAACAAGATTATTGCGCGCTGGTTTAATGATGCTGTTGGAGAGGTATTTATTGATATCGATCCTGAATACGACTATTGTAACATAGCAAATTAGTATTGGGTTAAGAGTATTGAGACTTTCTCTTACTTATTCTTAGATTTCCTGTTTTAATACCCGTTACCTGATACTCAATACCTAAAACTCACTCATGGAGAAACGCTTTGCATCTGAAGTAGAAGCTGCCGATGGCCTGCATGCAGCCTATCAGCGACTGCAGAAGGAAGTTCAAAAAATAATTATAGGGCAGGATGAAGTAGTTAGGCTGCTGCTCACCTCTATTTTTTGCCAGGGGCACAGTTTGCTGATTGGCGTACCAGGTCTGGCTAAAACCAGGCTGATACAGACGCTGGCTGCTACGCTGCACCTTAGTTATAACCGCATACAGTTTACACCGGACCTGATGCCCTCTGATATTCTGGGCTCTGAAACGCTGGATAAAGACCGTAATTTTAAATTTATTAAGGGGCCGGTATTTGCCAACATTATATTGGCCGACGAAATAAACCGTACCCCGCCAAAAACACAGGCTGCCCTGCTGGAAAGTATGCAGGAATACTCTGTAACAATTGCGGGACAGGAGTTTAAGCTGGAGCGTCCGTTTTTTGTACTGGCCACCCAGAACCCGATTGAGCAGGAGGGTACCTACCCACTGCCAGAGGCACAGCTGGACCGTTTTATGTTTAATGTACTGCTGGATTACCCGGCTTACCAGTCTGAAGTAGAGATTGTTAAAAGCACCACCACTGCCAACCAGGCAACGGTAAACCAGATACTTACGGCCGAAGAAATTTTATTTTACCAACAGCTGGTAAGACAGGTGCCAATTGCCGATAATGTAATAGAATACGCAGTTAAGCTGGTGCACAAGACCCGTCCGGGCAGGGCGGGAGCACACGAGCTGGCCAACCAGTACCTGGAATGGGGGGCAGGACCCCGCGCCTCGCAAAACATGGTGCTTGGTGCTAAATGTAATGCATTGTTAAATGGTAAGTACTCTCCTGATATTGAGGATGTTCAGGCGGTAGCAAAGCCAATCTTACGTCACCGCCTGGTGCGGAACTTTAAAGCTGATGCCGAAGGTTATACGGTTGACAGCATCATAGAGCGGTTGCTGTAAATACCAGCCCCAAATCATGTGTATCTGAAGAAGGCCAGGTAGTATTAATTTCTCTTGGGTGTCTGTTTGTTTCCTTCTTTTTTTAACTTCTACCTAGTTGTGTCATGGAAATTCAAGCTTACCAGAAGAAATGTTATCGCCAGTACAAAAAAAGTATCGGCTATCCTGCAGAGCGCAGTTACCTGTGGGGAAACCCTGTGGAGGTGGTTGTTCCTGCAGAGACTGCTGTTGGCGGGGCAATGGTCGTTGGTTTTTATCCGCCTGCTAAAACTTACGAAGTAAAAGACCAGAAAGAGGTACCCTTATACAGCGCGAACTTTCCCTATTCAGATGAGCACTTTTTTGATGGCCGGGAGATAAAACGCATCGGGGGTAGTGAATACCTGGATGAGGTGCTGGAAAAGCTGGGCCTGGAGCGCAGCAGCAGCTGGATAACCACCTTGATCAAGGTTTACCTCTTCAGCAGCAAAGATGTGGTTAAGTACAACAAGCTGGGTAACTTTAAGGTAGCCCCGGATGAGTTCAATTTTAAGGAATGGGGCGAAAAAAGCCTGCCGTGGCTGGAAGACGAGGTTTTGCTTGCCCAGCCTAAAGTGATCTTGTTAAGCGGCCTGGAAACTATCAGTTTGTTTTTTGATGTATCGCCCACCAAGGCCAAGCACCTGATTGATGGCGAGCTGCGGGAGCTGAAGTTTGGCAGAAAACGTGTGCCGGCCCTGTGTTTGCAGGAAATGGAACTGATGGTAAATAACAATAAGCGAAACCCATGGCCTGAGGTATTTGAAGGCAGGGTGTTGCCTGCTGCCAGAAAAGCACTTGCAGGCCTGTCACTATAAAAATCAGTGGTTTCTCAGCGCATCGATCAGTTCTTCTTTGCTCATTTTTGAGCGCCCTTTAATACCTACCTCCTTAGCTTTCTGATAAAGCTCCTCTTTGGTTCTGTCCTCATACTTACTGCTGCTACCGCCCTTTTTGCCTGTTTCATGCGCATCTGCATTGGCAATGCGGGCAGATTTTTCTTTGCTGTACCCCTGATCACGCAGCGCTTCATATTGCTTATCGTTTTTAATCTGGTTGCCGTGGTCTTTCGTCATAGCTGAACGGGTTTGGTTACAGCTATACTTACCCCTTTAAAATAAAAATAGTTGCAGGGAGCAGGGCAGCAAAAGAAGGGGCTAATTTCTGATGATCAGATAATTTCCGTTCTGGTAGGTACTATACTGGAGCAACGGCTGGCGGGCAGGACCCGTAGTAACATTTCCTGCTTTATCAAAGCGGGAGCCGCAGCAGTCATCCAGCAGGTAGAAGCCAGAACTGTGTACATCTACCTGAGCACAGGTTTCCTGCGGGTGGTAAGGGCAGGCCCGCTCAAGCGCCAGGTAGCGGTTGTTGCTTTCTTTGATGATGATAAGGCCGCGCACGCCTCCGTTCATGTACATCCAGCCATTGGTGTGTAAGTCCTGATAGCGCAGGTCCAGCAGGTTAAATTCAATATCTACCGCCACAAATGGAATCTCAGCCTGAGGCTCATCTTCTCCTGAGCAGGCAGCAGCTATCAGCAGCAAAAAAGAAAATAATAAAGGAATGTTAACTTTTATCTTCTTCATAAGTATAAAACCCACGGCCACTTTTACGGCCTGTATGGCCGGCATCTACCTTTAACTGTTGCAAGCGGCTGGGTCTGAACTTTGGTGCCTGCCAGAAAGCATTATACATAGAGGTGGTCACAGAAAAATTAGTGTCTACCCCAATCAGGTCCATGAGCCTGAAAGGGCCCATCTTAAAACCACTGGCTTCCAGCAAATCATCTATGGCGTCAAAATCGGCAATGTTCTCTTCGGCCAGGAGCAGACTTTCTACATAGTAATGGCGTGCTACCCTGTTAACGATAAAGCCGGGCGCATCTTTTGCAATTATGGCAGTTTTACCAAGTTTTTCTGCAAAGGCCTTGCTTACCTTTGTTACCTTATCGCTGGTTTCGGCACCGGCAATTACCTCCACCAGTTTCATGATGTGGGCCGGGTTGAAAAAGTGCATGCCCACTACCCGCTCGGGGTGTTTTAAAGAAGCAGCAATGCGTGTAACCGGTATAGAGGAGGTATTGGTGGCCAGGATGGTTTCCGGGCTGTTATTTTTTTCCAGGAATTCAAAGATCTGATGCTTTACATCCAGTCGTTCCACAACGGCCTCAATAATCAGATCAGCTACCATGCCCTTAATATGAACAACAGGCTCCAGCCTGTTCAGGGCTTTGTCTTTTTGCTTCCTTGTCAGCTTTTTTTTCTCGATGCCCTTGTCAAGGTTTTCTTCAATCTTGCGCATGGCAGCTGCTACTGCTTCCTGTCGTGCATCAAAAATGAGGGTGGTGTAGCCTGCCAGCGCACAAACCTGGGCAATACCAAGGCCCATTGTGCCTGCGCCCACCACACCAACCGTTTTAATATTCTTTAACTGCATAAAAAATGTTTAAGTAAGCAGATAGTTGAGCACAAAGTATAAGGTATGAAGTCCTATGCTAGTGCCTGATCTCGTATAAAAGTATTAACTGAAGCACAATTTTCATGATCCCGTAGCAGTTGGGCACCCCGCCGGATAACCTCATACCACACAACTCATTTTCCAAGCCTCTAAATCAACGAACGGAACTGGCGCAAAAAGCGCACATCATTTTCGGTAAATAAACGCAGATCTTTTATGCCGTATTTAAGCATGGTAATACGCTCAATGCCCATACCAAAGGCAAAGCCGCTGTACTCCTCAGGATCTATGCCGCAATTTTGCAGCACGGCCGGATCTACCATGCCGGATCCCAGAATCTCTACCCAGCCTGAATGTTTGCAGACGTTGCAGCCGGATCCGCCGCAGATAAGGCAGCTAATGTCCATCTCGGCGCTGGGCTCGGTGAAAGGAAAGTAGGAAGGTCTGAAACGTACTTTAATGTTTTGCCCGAACATTTCTTTGGCAAAATAATAAAGGGTTTGTTTCAGATCGGCAAAGCTTACGCCTTTATCAATGAAAAGGCCCTCTACCTGGTGGAAAACACAGTGAGCACGGGCAGAGATAGCCTCATTGCGGTACACCCTGCCGGGAGAGAGTGTGCGGATAGGAGGTTTCTGGCCTTCCATAACCCGTACCTGCACCGAAGAGGTGTGGGTGCGCAGGGCAATATCTGGCTTCTTTTCAATGAAGAAGGTATCCTGCATTTCACGGGCAGGATGGTTTTCCGGAAAATTCAGGGCTGAAAAGTTATGCCAGTCGTCTTCAATTTCAGGTCCTTCGGAAACGTTGAAACCAACCCGTTCAAAGATGCGGATAATCTGACGCCTGGTAGCGGTAATAGGATGGATGCCACCCAGCGCATCGGGCCGGGGAGGCAGGCTAAGATCAGGATGCTCCTCCTGTTGCTGCTGTCCGTTTGCCTCCAGCTGGGCAATCAGGGCTCCGAATTTATCTGTTGCAGCATCTTTTAGCTCGTTGATCTGCTGGCCGTATGATTTACGCTCTTCGACAGGCAGGTTTTTCATTTCAGCAAAAAGTGCTGCGATCATATTATTACGGCCAATATACTGCCTCCGGAATTGCTCCAGGTCTTCTTCTGTAGAGACAGTATAGGCTAAAATTTCGTCTTTAATTGCTTGCAGGTTAACAGCCATAATAAGCTAATTGCGCTTTAAACAACGAAGTTAAGAAAACTTCTGCCCCTGTGCCAGTTATTTTGAATGAACGGTCTGCCCGGGGCGCATAGCCGTTGCGGTGAATGAGTGAATGATACTTACTACTCACTACCCACTACTATTCCAGGTGGTACATAATACCTTTATCGAAGGGAGTCCAGAGAGAGGTTTTAACACCTATCTTTTTTAATCCTTCGTTTACCCAATTGTTGCAGGTGTACAGAAAGCTGTAGCTGCCTTCGGCCTCGTAAAAATTATCGAAAGCAGAGTAACCTGCATCTGTAATGAGTATGAATCTCCCGTCTTCTGTGGTTTCGAAGCTCTCCTGTATGTAGCGGACCAGCTGCTGGTACTGCTCAGTGTCCAGCATCAGTCGCCTTACTTTATCTCCGGGTACAGGAGGCCTTCTGTAGTAGGTTACATGCATGGCGGTAGGGCTTGGCCATAGAATAGCATTTGCGGCGGTAGATAAGGTAAGGTCACTCCATTGCGGGGTGTGCAGGTAAAAGCCCTTATCGCCCCAGCCAAATGCTACGTACTGAAAGGAGGTGTTGGTGCCGGGATAATCACGCAAGGGCAGGTAAGTACGCCAGTCGATGGTAGCAGTAACGATGGGAACAGTAAAGTCTGCGTGCACGCCGTTGGTAGTAATATAGATTTCAACTTCCTCTGTGGTGGGGGCTGGGCTGGTATTTACCGGAATGTAAGAAAGCACCAGCGCTACTATTATATATAGTATAGCAGCACCCACCAGGGTTGCCAGCAGGCTGATGATAAGTTTAAGAAGTAGTTTCATGTTCTAATCAATCAGCAGGAGTTTTTAGTAACCAACGCTAAAACAGTTATTTAAAGTACTGATTCAGGCTCAGGCTGCTGTTCCTGCCATAAGGTTTTTTTCATGCACACGCTGTTTTCCACACCCGCATACTGTCCGTAATTAGGGATTTGCTGATAACCGCTTTTGCGGTAAAGGGCAATGGCTTCTGGCTGTGCCTGCCCGGTTTCCAGGATCAGGGTATGGTAGTTTAGTTCTGCAGCCCATTGTTCTAATTCCTTCAATAACTGGCTTGCTATTCTCATTCTGCGCTGGTTTGCCAGCACAAACATTCTTTTTACTTCGGCTACGCCGCTTTCATATTCTTTGATTGCGCCACAGCCTGCTGGCGTATGGTCAAGATAGGCTACCACGACATGCTTTATCTTATCAATCTTGTTAAACTGATGATAGAAAGCATGATCATCGCCATCTCTTTCTGCCAGTTCTCTGTCAAGATAATGCACCAGGTGCCTGAAATCCCGGTTTTGGGAATCTGTTCTGATTAATTGTACCATTTGCTTTTCTGGTGAAGGGATGAATAAACGTGCTTTACCGCAGCTTATGCGCCCAGGCTGCGTGCCCCTGACTGCGCAGTCCTGAATCAACAGCAATTACACCTGAAGATAAACACAAGAACATTAGCCGGGCAAGCAGCACAGCCGGAATTATACCTGATCCGTTCCGCAGCAGTACCTGCTAAAAAAAACAGATAGCTATATTCTCTTCACTGCAGTTACTGATACCTCAGCGGCTACGCGCCCTCCACCTACCTTCTCATACCCCACACCTTATACCTCCACCATCAAAAGATCCATCCTGCTAATAAGCCTACCAGCACAATAAGGGCAGAGGGAACCCTGCTTAATAGCAACAGTCCAAAGGTTACAAGTATAAAGCCTATGTTGACCGGGGTATTCTGGATAGGCTCAAACAATAAAATGGCTGCGCCGATCACAAGGCCGGCACTGGCAGCATTTATGCCATCCAGAGAAGCTTTAACAGGCCTGTATTGCTTAAGCCTGTTCCAGAAGCGGATTACAAAGAAGATCAGAAAAGTGCCAGGCAGGAAAATGCCGGCAGATGCTACAAAAGCGCCCAGTAGTTGCCTGCCGATGCCGCCATCTTGCATACTCATGGCACCAATGTAAGCTGCAAAAGAAAAAGTTGGGCCCGGTAGCGACTGGGCAATGCCGTAGCCAGTCAGGAACTCTTCTGAAGTGAGATAATGCTTGAATTCTACAAATTCTGTGTACAGCAGTGGTACCAGTACCTGGCCTCCGCCAAAAATAAGGCTGCCGTTCCTGTAAAAATTCTCGAACAGCCTTACCGGCAACGAATTGGTAAGGCCACCCAAAACCGCAGCAGTAATGAGTACACCAGCCCACAGCAGAAAGTTAGACCAGTTCACCTGAAAAGGATCTTTCTCCTGCTTAGGGTGCTTTTTATAATCGAAGGCTGTTACGCAGCCGGCTGCCAGCAGCAGGATGGGAAATACATAAGGAGTTCTGATAAAGAATGAAACCACCGCCGATACCACCATTAAAAAAAGGCTGATTTTAGATTGGATTACTTTAAAGCTGATGCGGTAAGCAGCAAAAGCAACAAAGCCTACAGCAATGGGGCGAATATATTTGGTAAACTCCAGCGAGATATTGTGCTTTTCCAGCAAATGAATGGCAATGGCAGCACAGGTCATGAAAGTAACTCCCGGAATTACCCAAACCAGCAGGGTAAGGTAGGCCAGGTTTGGCCCGCCCAGCCGGAAGCCAATGGCGGTAATGGTTTGGGTTGAGGTAGGACCGGGAAGTATCTGGCAGAGCGCATTCAGCTCAATGAGCTCCTGCTCGGTAAGGTAGCGCCTTTTGCGTACAAAAATATCGAACATCATGGCGAAGTGCGCCTGTGGTCCGCCAAATGCACTTAAGGCAAAAAAGAATACATCTTTTAAAAAAATATAATGCCTGAGGCTCATAAGCATGAACCTTCAGGCATGATACATAAGCTGAACCGTTGATGCCCGCTGTGTGGCATAGGCTAAGCGATTATTTTTTTAAAAGACCGATTTCAGCAAGACGCTGTTCCAGAAACTCTCCGGCAGTGATGTCTTCATACTGCTTGGGATTGTTTTCATCCACACAATCAGGCAGCACCGTTAAGTCCATTTCGGAGCGTGGGTGCATAAAGAAAGGTATGGAAAAGCGGCTGGTATTCATTTTTTCACGGGGCGGATTTACTACACGGTGTATGGTACTCTTAAGGCGGTCGTTGGTATGGCGGGCCAACATATCTCCTACGTTTACCACCACCTGCTCGGGCAGAGCGGTAATGGGTATCCAACGGCCATCGCGGCGCAATACCTGCAGGCCATCCGCACTGGCACCCATCAGCAGGGTAATCAAGTTAATGTCACCATGCTCAGCTGCACGAACGGCATCTTCGGGTACCTCATCCGGGTTTTGAATAGGATAGTAATGGATAGGGCGTAAGATGCTGTTGCCGTTACGTACCTTGTCTTCAAAATAAAATTCATCAAGCCCCAGAAACAGGGCAATGGCCTGTAGCATATGTTTGCCTGCTTTCTCCAGGGTTTTGTAAGCAGTAACACATACCTCTTCCATTTCCGGCACCTCGGCAGGCCATACATTATCAGGGTACTGGCTTTTGATGGTATCCTCTCCTTCAACCTCCTGCCCTACATGGTAGAACTCCTTCAGATCGCCGGTGTTGCGGCCCTTGGCGTGCTCTTTGCCTTTGGGGGTGTAGCCCCGCTGGCCGGCCAGGTCTGCCCGGTGGTACTTCATTTTTACCTCGTCTGGCAAGGCAAAAAACTTCTTAATGGTAGCGTATAACCGCTCGGTTAATGCATCATTTAAGCCATGATTTTTAATGGCTACAAAACCAATGCTCTGATAGGCGTTGCCCAGCTCCTGTACAAATCGTTGTTTGCGTGCAGGATCTCCACTCAAAAAATCTGCGAGGTCCAGCGATGGTACCTCATCGTATAATTCCTGACTCATAAGTTTCTACTCGTTTCTTTCCCTAATTAAGATCAGTGCTGCAAAGTACTAATTTTTCAAACAAATTTAATTTTAATTACTTTTGGTATAGAGAACATATACTCAACCAAAATAGAGACATAATGAAAAAGACGCTATTTTTTTCCTGCCTCCTTGCAGGTGCTGTGCTTACAGCCTGCGATTCCGGCTCTAACAGGAGTACAGAAAATACAGCTGATACCGCCGCTACGACCAACACTACCGGACAAGCCGGTACAACCGGTACTATAAATCTGGAGAAAGCAGAAAACTCACCCGAGTTTCCGGATGCAATGCTGGAGCAGACTCAGCCTACCAATGGCCAGAAGCTACCGGCAGGCCCTGTTACTTTTCAGTACAATATTAAGAATTTCCAGTTAACCCAGATGACCGAGAGCGAGCATGCCAGCATGCTTGCCAATTCTGAAAAAGGACAGCACATACATTTAATTGTAGATAATGAGCCGTATGATGCGCTCTACGAGACTACTTATAAAAAAGAGCTGGAAGAAGGCCATCATGTAGAGCTGTCGTTCCTGAGCCGCTCTTATCATGAAAGTATTAAAACGCCGGAAGCTTATGTATTAAGGCAGTTTACTGTGGGTAATGCCCAGCAAAGCCAGAATATAGACCTGAATGCCCCGCACATGTTCTACAGCCGCCCCAAAGGCGATTACGAAGGCAAAGATACCGAAAGGATCATGCTGGACTTTTACCTGGTAAATACTGAGCTATCGGAAAATGGTAACAAGGTACGTGCTACCATCAATGGCCAGGAGTTTATGATTACCGACTGGAAGCCCTACCATATGACCGGCCTGCCAATGGGTGAAAATACGATAAAACTGGAGCTGCTGGATGGAGATGGTAATCTTATCCAGAGCCCCTATAACCCTGTTACCCGCACCATTAACCTGAAGGGTGGTAGTAATGAGCAGGCCATGGCTCATTAATCAGGGATAAAAAGAAATAATAAATATTACGGAAAGGCGCACAATAAACAGGTGCGCCTTTTTTGTTTATAAAGGGTTGCCACAAAATTTGTTAATTAGGGGCAGTGAAAGCATTAGCGACATTAGCATTTAGCCTCTTACTCCTGTTGATACACCCTGTTGAAGGCCAGCATGTGCTGCAAATACAGCCCCATGCCCAAACAGATGCCCCGGTTGTTGGCAGGTACCGCTACCAGCGCCAGCAGCCCGATTCGCTGGCAGCCCTGCAGGAAGCCCACCTCCTGCTGCAGCAGCTCTATGCCAATGGTTATTTGCTGGCCCGTTTTTCCAGTCTGTACCAGGGCTCTGATAGTACTTTGGTAAAAATAAAAGCTGGTGAACCTTATAGCTGGGTGAGCTTAAATAAAGGAAATGTAGAGGAGCGCCTTTTACAGCAGGCTGGCTACCGGGAGCGCTTTTACCGGCAAAAGCCATTTTCTTATCAGCAGGTTGCCCGTTTAATGCAGCGCCTCGTTCAGCAGGCAGAAAACAGCGGCTACCCGTTTGCAATGGTACGGCTGGATTCGCTGCAGATTGATGATAACAGCATTGCAGCCTCCCTTTTTTATGATGCCGGACCCTACATTACTTTCGATTCGCTCAGGATTGAAGGAGATGTACGTATTAAGCACCACTTTCTTGCGGCGCATCTGGGAATCATACCCGGCACTCCTTATAGCCAGCAGCGTATAGAAGAGGCCATACAGCATTTGGAAGAGCTGCCTTACATAAGACTTACAGAAGCCCCGGCGCTAAGTTTTCAGAATCGGGAGGCCAGGCTGCTGCTTAACCTGCGGAGGCAGCCGGCTAACCGTATCGATGGCATACTGGGCATGCAAAGCAAACCCACCGGCGGTATATTACTTACCGGTCAGCTGGATCTGTTTTTACAGAATCCATTCGGCAGCGGCAAAACAATTGCCGTTAACTGGCAGCGCTTAAATGAAGAATCACAACAGCTAGATTTGGTCTACAGGCACCCTTACCTGCTCAACTCTCCTGTTACAGTGGTGCTGGAGGGTGACTTATTAAAAGAGCAGGAACAATTTTTAAACAGAAGTGCAAGGGTGGCGCTACAGGCCAGGCAAAAAGCCGGGCTATTGCTTAGCCTGGAATACCAGTTTAAAGATACCCGCCTGCTGGATGATGCCCGGGGAGAAAACCTGGCCAGTTTCAGGGTGCACAAGTACGGAGTAAGGGGAGAATACAGAAAACTGGATAACCTGTTGCTGCCACGGCAGGGGCTTGTGCTGGGAGCCGAAGTGCTGGCAGGACCCAAGCATATTTCACGCATGGCCGATGGCAGTACAGATAATTTAGGCACCAATCTGCAACTGACTGCAGCCCTGAATGCCCAGAGCTACTGGCCAATTGCTGCCAGAACAGTAGTGGCTTTTGGAGCCACCGCTGCACTGCTCTACGATCAAAATTTGTTTTTACCAGACCTTTACAGGCTTGGCGGATTGCAATCTATCAGAGGTTTTAGGGAAAAATCACTTTTTGCCAGTAAATATGCCGTGCTGCAGACAGAACTTCGGCAGCAGCTAGGAAACTCTTCCTATGTTTTTCTGTTCTATGACCAGGGTTTGCTCCAGTATAAGCTCCCTGCTGCAAACTACCAGGATTGGCCTTTGGGCGCAGGTGCAGGCCTGAGTTTACGGGCAGGTGCCGGTCAGTTTAATCTGGTGTATGCCCTTGGCCATCAGCAAAATCAGACAATTTCACTCAGAAACTCACAAGTGCATTTTGGCTACACTAGTCGCTTCTGATATGTTTTGTGATGATGGAAAATAGTACTATTTTTGATTTTGCAACAAAACCATCTCTATGTACCTAAGTCTGCTGATCGCATTCGTGTGGGCACTGATTGTCTCGCTCTTCACTGTTCCTTCTGTTATACACATCAGCCATACAAAAAAGCTACTTGACGAGCCAAATCACCGCACCATTCACGAGATGCTAACGCCTCGTTTGGGTGGGTTGGCCATCTTTGCAGGCTTTATGTCTGCCGTAACCATATTTGGTAAGTTTGGAGATGGCGTTCAGCAGCTGCTGGCCGGCTGTATCGTTATGTTTTTTATTGGCGTCAAAGATGATATCATCACGGTATCGGCCTTTAAAAAATTCTTTTCGCAGATTGTAGCCACCTTTATTGTTATGTTCATGGGCGACATCCGCATTTCAAGCCTGCAGGGCTTTATGGGGGTTTATGAACTTGAGCTTGGCATCAGCTATGCCTTTACATTTCTGGTAATTGTGGGTATTACCAATGCCATTAACCTGATTGACGGCCTTGATGGCCTGGCCGGTACTATTATATTAGCAATATCACTTTGTTTCGGCACCTTCTTTTACTTCTATAGTATAGAATATGCTTTTGTTGCATTTTGCCTTGCTGGTGGTATCCTGGGCTTTTTACGTTATAATATGTATAAGGCCCGCATCTTTATGGGCGATACCGGTTCGCTTGTTTCCGGGTTTGTAATTGCGGTGCTTTCCATCAAATTTATGGAAATACAGGCTGTGCCTGCTGCACCGGCAACTGCAGTTGCTGTGCTGTTTATACCGGTGTTCGATACACTGCGCGTATTTGCCATACGCATCAGCCATGGCCGTTCGCCCTTTTCTCCCGATAAAAATCACCTGCATCACCGCTTTTTGGCCCTGGGCCTGCCACAGATTATGGTGGTAACCCTCATGCTGATGATTAACATGGGAATGATTGTAATAACAATTTTATTTTCTGAGTGGGGCAGCACAGTACTGCTGTTAACTCAGGTAGGGCTTGCAGTAAGTATCAGTATCATGTTGGAGGTGTTTCGCAGAGGGGAAGCTAAAGTGTATGCTAAAGCGTAGCGCTAGAATTTTAGTACTGTTTTTGTTGCTGGCAGTGCCGGCTTTGGGTCAGCTGCTGCAGGTGCAGGGCCGCCAGTATGCACAGGTGCACAATCTGAAATCAGACCTGCTGGTGTATGATGATGATTACGAAACCTACCTGCCCTATGTAAGGGGCACTCCTTTTCCCTCTAATGCCGCAAATTTCTGGTTGCCCCTGCGGCAGTACCAAAGCTATTTATTGCTGGTTGGCGCCTCCGAGGGTTCTTCTTTGTTGATCAATCAAAACGTAGTAGCGCATTATAAGATAGCAGGCTCCTGGGTGTATGCTATGGACAGCCTGCGCACCCTCTATGGCGATAGTTGCCTGGTAACCCTTTACCGGCAGCCTCTTGCGCTGGATGATGTGCAGCTGGCGGTAGTAGGGCAGCAAACCCTGCCTGTGGTAGAGAGCCATGTAGGGGAACAGTTCCTTCGGGTGCAGGAGCGGCCATCGCGTAGTTTCGACGACTTTTTTGTACTGGTGCTTGTGGTGCTAATGGCAGGGCTGGCGCTGTTGCGTAACCTGTTTCCGCGGGTTTTCCAGAGTTATTATAACCTGGGAGAGGTGCTTACTACCCGGGCCTCTTTTAACACCACCTTTTCTTATAAATTAGGCGGTCCCGGGCAATTGCTTTTTATTGTGCTCTACAGTGCACTCTTTGGCTTTTTGCTGATGGTGCTCTTAAATGCAGCAGGTTACTGGCCCGAGCTGGGCTGGCTGGGGCCGGAGGCAAGCTTTGGCACCTACTTCTGGACATGGCTACGCTTAACCGGACTGGTGTTGCTTTTGCAGCTTATAAAATACTTTATGCTGCAGGTAACAGCAGGTGTATTCAACTTCCAGGGGTTTGCCGCTATTCACTATTTCGATTTTCTGCGGATATCTCAAATGTTTTTTTCTGTTCTATTGGCTGCGGTTGCAGTAGTTTTTCTGAGCCTGCCTCTGCAAATACCGGAAGGTGCCGAAATACTACTTAAAGTACTGTTAGTATTTGCGTTGCTGCGTATAGGACTAATCTTTTTTAAGCTAATGCAATTAGCCGAGTTTAGAAAAACCTATTTATTTTCGTACCTTTGCGCCACAGAAATACTGCCGCTTTTGGTTGGTCTTAAACTGTTAATAGACTAACCATTCTTTCTGAGCAAACAGCTTAAACTGTATGACAAACAAGGAAAAAGAGCCTAAATTAAAAGAAGTCCGGAGCATTCTCGTATCTCAGCCTAAGCCCAGCGACAGTAAATCTCCTTACTACCAGCTGGCTGAGAAATATAAACTGAAGGTTGACTTTCGGCCATTTATTCAGATAGAGCCTGCAGACATAAAAGACTTTCGTAAACAAAAGGTCGATATACTCGCACACACGGCTGTAATTTTTACCAGCCGCAATGCAGTAGATCACTTCTTTCGTTTAGCCCAGGAGAGCAAAGTAGAGATTCCGCCGGATATGAAATATTTCTGTATATCTGAGCAAACCTCTAACTACCTGCAGAAGTACATAGTAGTGCGCAAGCGTAAGGTATTTACCGGTTTTAAAACGGCTGCCGATCTGATTGAGATCATAAAGAAGCATAAAAACGAAAAATACCTTTTCCCCTGCTCCGATATCCGTAAGGAAGATATTCCCGAGTTTCTGGAGGAAAATAAGATTGCCTATACCGAAGCTATCATCTACCGCACCGTTGCCAGCAACCTTTCCGACCTGGCCGATGTAAATTATGATATCATTGCCTTTTTCAGTCCATCGGGAATAAATTCACTTTTTGTTAATTTTCCTGATTTTCAGCAGAAGGATACACGTATTGCAGCCTTTGGTCCTACCACTGCAAAAGCAGTACGCGATGCGGGTCTGCACCTTGATATTGAGGCTCCACAGCCTAATGCTCCTTCCATGACAGGGGCTTTGGAACTCTATATAAAAAAGGCGAATAAAATAAAATAGGAAATATTACATTCTGGAGGTAAATATTCTACACATTTATAAATTGCAATAAATCCGGTTTTTCCGGATTTTTCGTTTATATTAAATGCAGAACATTAGGCCTATGCGCAAGCTATACTATTTCCTGATTGCCATTTTTACTTTAAGTGGCGGTGAGTTGCTGGCTCAGCAAGAGACTCAGTTTACTCAGTACACTTTTAATACTCTTTTTTACAACCCTGCCTATGCAGGTGTAGAGGGTTTAACTAAAATCACAGCAGCGCACCGTACCCAATGGGCAGGCTATGGTTATGGTAATCCAATATCGCAGATTGTAAGCTTTACTACCCCTATCTACCGCTTAAGCAGCGGTTTTGGTGTGCACTTTGTGCAGGATAGGGCGGGGCCCGAGTCTGTGATGCAACTACAGGGCTCTTATGCCTATCATCTGCATTTAAAAGAGTTGAGAACGAAGTTGAGCTTTGGTGCCCGTTTTGGTGCGGTTGCCAAATCTATAGACGAAGGAAGGTTTGAACCAAACGATATAGACGATCCGTTGTTAAAATTAGGCCAGGCTTATGAAATACAGCCGGATTTTGGAGCAGGGGTGTATATCCAGTCCTCTAAAGTCTTTGGCGGGGTTTCGTTCAGCCACTTAATGAAAAGCGAATTTCAGTATGCGAATGACTTAAGTCGTAATCCTCTGGAGAACCATATGTATGTATTGTTCGGTTATGACTACGAGTACGGCCGTAAAGTTGTGCTAACGCCATCGCTACTGGTTCAGTCAGATTTTAATACCTATAACTTTACCCTTTCTACAATAGCTAATCTTGACGATAAATATTGGGCAGGATTATCTTTCAGGCAAGGGGAATCTATAAACATTATTACGGGTTATAGCGTACTAAAGGACAAATCTTTACGTTTTGGCTACTCTTTTGATTATGTAGTAAAAGGCCGTGATGCAAAATCAGGTGCAGGTTCGCACGAAGCGCTGATAACCTACACCATGCCTCAGGCCAAACCTAACAGAAAAAAAATTATTCGTGACCCCAGATTTAGGCACGAGTAAGCCAATAAGCGTCAGGTTGTTGCGTTATAAAAGACAGAATATACAGGTGTGTTAATTTTTCTACAATCCCGGTTAAATATTACAAGCTACATATTTAAGGCGGTATTGACAGGTATAGAATAAGTAGACAGCATAATTTTGGGTCTACAGGTGCTAAATAGATGTTAAACAATAAAAGGTGTTATGATTAAAGTGCTATCCCTCAGGAAAGCTATTACGTACTTCATGTTAATAGCTACAGCAGCTACAGTGCAAAGCTGCGGCCTGTTCGGTGGTGGAGCCGGAGAAGATTACGGCGAGCTGGTGGGTGTTCAAGGCCGCGAAGGCTGGGTAATGACTGTTCCTTACGGAATGGTGGTTGTGCCGGCTGGTACGTTCCATATGGGACAGGCTGAAGAAGACATTGCCGCTACGCAGATAAACTTCAACAAGCAGATCACTATCGGCAGTTTCTACATGGACGATACCGAAATCACAAATAACGAGTATCGTCAGTTTATCATGTCCATGCTCGAGGATTCTGTGAGCACCCTTGGCGAAGATTTCATCTTTAACGAACTGTATCCTGATACAACCGTGTGGATGAGAGACTTTACCCACCACATGGGCGACCCTCTTACAGAGTACTACTACCTGCACCCCGCATTCGACGACTACCCCGTTGTTGGTGTTGACTGGGTGGCGGCAAAAACCTTCTCTAAATGGCGTACCGATTACCTGAACGCTTACCGTGTAAGCCAGGGCGAATTTGTAATGCCAAGCTTCCGATTACCGTCTGAAGCAGAGTGGGAATATGCAGCACGTGGTGGCCGCGATATGGCAACTTACCCATGGGGTAACCCTTACATTCGTAACGCTAAAGGCTGTATGCTGGCAAACTTCAAGCCAGGCCGCGGTAACTACTACGACGATGGTTTCGCGTACACCTCTCCGGTACAGTCTTACTTCGCTAACGACTTTGGCCTGTACGATATGGCCGGTAACGTAGCTGAATGGTGCGAAGATGCCTTTAACCCGGCTTCTGTACCCCTGGTGTGGGACCTTAACCCTACCTATTTCGACGACAACGAACCACGTAAAGTAATTCGTGGCGGTTCCTGGAAAGACGTGTCTTACTTCCTGCAAACAGGTACTCGTAGTTTTGAGTATCAGGATTCGGCCCGCTCTTACATTGGTTTCCGTTGTGCCATGACTCACATTGGCCGTTCAAGACAAGATTTCTAAAAAAGCTTCATCATAAAACCCTAACCCATACGAAAATGAGCAGAAAGAAAGGTGGATTCATGAACCTCCTCTATGGTTCTATTATGCCTAAAATTTACGGCATTGGTGCCGCAATTGTAATTGTAGGTGCACTGTTTAAAATCCTTCACTGGGAAGGTGCTAATACAATGCTATTTATCGGCCTTATGACAGAGGCAATTATATTCTTCCTTAGTGCGTTCGAACCTAAACATAGTGATCCAGATTGGTCACGTGTATATCCTGAACTGGCTGAAGATTGGGATGGTGAGCCAGGTGGCCGCTTAGCTGTACAAAATAATGGCAATGGTTCTGTTACTAAAAAGTTAGACCAGATGCTGGAAAGCAACAAAATTGGTCCGGAGCTTATCCAAAGCCTTGGCCAGGGCATGCAACAGCTTGCTGTTAATGCCAAACAAATGGCTAACATGGGCAATGCTGCCGTTGCTACCGAAGAATATGCTAACAATGTACGTGGCGCCTCTAAGTCGCTGGTAGAAATGAACAAATCTTACGGTGCTACTGTTGAGGCAATGTCTGCCATGGCCAGCGCCAGCAAAGATGCCAAAGAATACCATAACCAGGTACAGAACGTTACTAAGAACCTTGGTGCACTTAACGCAGTGTACGAAATGGAGCTTCAGGATGCTAACAGCCACGTGAAAGCCATGAACAAGTTCTATGCGAGCATTTCAAGCGCAATGGACAACATGTCACAGGCCAGCAAAGAAAGTGAGCAGTTCAAGAAAGAGCTATCAGCCCTTACTACTAACCTAAGCTCACTGAACAATGTGTACGGAAGTATGCTGACTGCTATGCGTGGCGGCGGCGGACAACAAGCCCGCTAATTCTCTCCTTAACTAAATTAACAGGTATTAAAACCTAAAAAAAGAAAAATGGCAGGAGGAAAAGAAACACCCAGGCAGAAGATGATCGGCATGATGTACCTGGTGCTGACAGCCCTGCTCGCCTTACAGGTGAGCAACACAGTACTCGAGAAGTTCATCTTCATTAACCGAAGCCTTGAAAATACAGTTGCAGAATCAAATGCTGGTAACTCAGCAGTAGTAGCGCGTATTCAAAAGCAGGTAGACGAACAAGGTAATCGTAAGCCCGACGTAGCAGTTTTAGATAAAGCACGCCAGGTACGCGAGCGTACCCAGAAGGTTATATCTGACCTGAATGCGCTTAAGGCCGAAATCGTGCAGGAAACCGGCGGTTTCGACGAGGACCAGATAACTCCTAAGAACATCAATGACGAGGAATACCTTGCCAATCAGATGATCGTTAAAGGGAGAGGCGAAGAGCTGAAAGAGATGCTTAACGGCTATGCTCAGTTTCTTCAGCAACAAACAGGTGCGAGGGTAGATCCTATTGCATTCAGCGGTTCTGAACACCCTATGTTTGCCGAGAACCCGAACCAGAAGAACAAAAGCTTTGCCGAACTAAACTTTGGCAGCACGCCGCTTGTGGCTGGTCTGGCAACCATTACTCAGTTCGAAACTGAAGTACTGATGCGCGAGCAGGTTGCCCTTGATGAACTGGCCCGCAGTGTTGGTGCACAGGACGTGAAGTTCGACAAAATTGTACCAATGGTGCGCCCGGAGGCTAAAGTAGTAGCAGCTGGTACCAAGTATGTGGCTGACATGTTTATTGCAGCTTCTTCTTCAAGCATCAACCCAGACATGTTTGTTAACGGTAAGAAAGTGCCGGTTGCAGATGGTTTTGGTAAAGTTGAATTCCCGGCTACTGCCAGCAACTACGATGCAGAAGGCTTGTCTAAGCAAACTTACAAAGCCGAGATTAAAGTAACGCTGCCTGGCGGTAAGGATACTACTTATACCAACACAATTGAGTATTTTGTAGCGAAGCCGGTTATCCAGGTGCAGTCTGCTTCAGTACAGGCGCTTTACCTGCAGTGCGGTAACGAACTTAATGTTCAGGTACCAGCGCTGGGTACAAGCTACCAGCCTAGCTTCTCTGCAGAAGGTGCACAGGCAATTGAAGGCAACAAGCGTGGTGTAGTGGTATTGGTACCTAACTCTAAAAACGTTAAGTTGAACGTGAGCAGCGCCGGTACTTATATTGGCAGCGAAAACTTCAGCGTACGCCTGGTGCCTAAGCCGGAAATTATTCCTACAGATGGTGGCCGTGAGCTTGACCAGAAAACTGGTATCAAAGCATCGCAGTTAGGCCGTCTGGTAATGAGAGCCGATGCTGACGCCAGCTTTAAAGAATTCTTACCAAACGATGCTAACTTCCGTGTAACAGGCTATACAGTATACCTGGCACGTGGTAACCGTCCTGTTGATCAGCAAAAAGTAAGTGGTCCGGAAGTAAACCTTCGTCAGTGGGCTGCTAAAGCTAAAGGTGGCGACAGGATCGTAATTGAAGTGAATGATGTGAAGCGTATGAATTTCAAGAAAGAAGTTCTGGATGTACCAATGGGTACTAAAACCTTCACCATTCCAATAAACGACTAATGATTTGTTAAAACAGGTGTATATGAAAAGATTTTGGTTTATTGGTGCATTGGCGCTGTTTTTAGCAGTCTCCAGCCCTGTAGTAGCACAGGAAACGAGCCTGGAGTACAACGAAAATTCTGTACGTCCAATCCGCGAATCTGACATCCTGCTGAAAAAGCGGGTGTGGCGTCGCATAGACTTAAAGGAAAAGCAGAATAAGCCCTTCTTTGCCTTCAACAATGAGATCAGCAAGATCCTGATCGAAGCAGTGAAGGCGGGTGTGCTAACACCTTATGCAAACGACTCGCTCAAGACACGTATGTCTCGCGAAGACTTTGTTGCTAACCTGGAAATGCCTGATACAGGCGGCGGGTTAACAGAGGAAGAAAAAGCAATGGGCTTTAGCCAGGAAACCAACAGCGGCTGGGATACAAACAGCGGCTGGGGTAACAACGGAGCTGCCAATGCAAATAACAATGCCAATGCTGCCACCGGTACTGGTACTACAACTGCCGGTCCTGCAGCGAATGAATTTCTGCCTCGCCAGATTACGGTTCTGGAGCTGATGGAAGATATGATCTTCGATAAGCGCCGCAGCCGTCTGTACTGGGATGTTCTGGCTGTTAAACTTGTAATTCCTGCTTCTGAATTTGAAACAGGTCTATTACGTGAGGTAGCCGTATTCAAGTATAAGGATGTAGAAGCTTTATTCCGCAGCATGCCGGGCGAAGCCATCTGGTTTAACCCGCACAACAGCGCCGCACACATGAACCTGGCCGATGCCTTTACATTACGCCTGTTTAATGGCCGCATCATCAAGGTGGCTAACCCTGATGACAATATGCTGATCGATATCTACGAAGGTAAAGGCTTAATGGCCTCTCAGTGGATCGAGATGCAGCTCCTGGAAATGGAGCACGAACTTTGGGAATTCTAATGCACATTCATAACATCTATTAGAAAGAGCCACCATTTTTGGTGGCTCTTTTTTTATGTGTATCCATTAATTTATGAATAGCTTATTGAGGATCTCCTTTTGCAGTAGAGGTTTGGCTACTCATCTGTGTAAGTGCTTCTTTCACGCGCTGTGCCTTGTCTTTACCAACCACTGCGCTTACTTCTTCAAAAGAAGCCTCCCGTATTTTCTGAACCGTACGGAAGTGTTGCAGCAGCTTGGTAACGGTAGTTTCGCCTATGCCTGCTATATTTTCCAGCTGGCTGGTAAAAGCTGCTTTACTGCGCTTCTGTCGGTGGTGTGTTATGGCAAAACGGTGGGCTTCATCACGCAGTCGCTGTAGCAGCATGAGCGATTCAGACTTTTTATCGATGTGCAGGGGGTACTGATCTTCGGGGAAATAGAGTTCCTCCAGGCGTTTTGCAATCCCAATAATGGGCACCTGCCCGTAAATACCAAGCGCTTTCAGTGCATCTGTTGCTGCACTAAGCTGGCCTTTGCCACCGTCAACAACAATCAGGTCGGGCAGGGGAATTTCTTCTTCTACCAGCTTTTTGTACCGGCGCCCCACCACCTCGTTCATGGAGGCAAAGTCGTTAGGGCCTGTAACGGTTTTAATGTTGTAATGGCGGTACTCTTTTTTAGCAGGCTTGCCATTGATAAAGCAAACCATGGCCGCTACTGGGTTGGTGCCTTGTATGTTGGAGTTATCGAAACACTCTATCCGCACAGGAGCATGCTTTAGCTGCAGGTCTTTCTGCAGCTGTAGTACCACCCGGTGCGGCTTATTGCGCTGATCCTCCAGCGTGCTCATGCGCTCCTTTTTGAAGTACAATACGTTCTTAAGCGATAACTCTACCAGCTTACGCTTATCGCCTATTTTAGGCACTGATATGTGCAGGTCCTGTACCTCAATCTCCAGGGGTATGTTAGTGATAATTTCGCGGGTGTTGCTGTTATAGCGGCTTCGCATTTCAACCATGATCAGGGCCAGTATTTCTGCATCGGTCTCTTCCAGCTTTTTCTTTACCTCTACCGTTTTGGTTACCGTAATAGCACCGTTGATTACCTTCAGATAATTGATAAAGGCACACTTGTCATCAGAAGTAATGGCAAAAACATCTACATCGGCTATGTTAGGGTTTACCACCAGCGATTTGGCCTGATATTTTTCCAGGAGTTCATATTTATCTTTATAGCGCTGGGCCTGCTCAAACTCAAGCTGGCTTGCCGCCTCCTGCATACGTTCCTTAAAATACTGGCGTGGCTGTGCAAGATGTCCTTTTAAAATATACTCGGCCTGTTCAATATCCCTGTTGTATTCTTCTTCAGACACCAGGTTTTCACAAGGGCCTTTGCAGTTGCCAATGTGGTACTCCAGGCAAACCTTGAATTTCCCTTTCCGGATGTTTTCTTCTGAAAGATTAAGCGTGCAGGTGCGGATATGATACAGGCTCCTAAGTAGGTAAAATACGTTGTTCATGGCCTTTACAGAGGCAAAGGGGCCGTAGTAGGTGCCAAGCCCGGGCTCAAACCTTCTGATGGCTATAATGCGTGAAAAACGCTCGTTGGTAACGCAGATGTAGGGGTAGCTTTTATCATCGCGCAATAGAATGTTGTACTTGGGCTGATTTTCCTTGATAAGGGTATTCTCCAGTAAGAGCGCTTCAAATTCATTGTTTACGATGGTAAATTCAATGAAGCGTACTTCTGAAACCAATTTTCGGGTTTTACGGTCTACGCCCGTTTGTTTGGTAAAATAACTGCTTACCCGTTTTTTAAGACTCTTGGCTTTGCCTACGTAAATAAGCCGGCGGTCAGTATCATAATATTTGTAAATGCCCGGCTCCGTAGGCAGGAGGCCAATCTGATCGGGGGTATAATAGGATGCTTGCATACAGAAGCCTGAAAAAAGAAAAACTTTTACAGCTACCATAAGTAGCTGTAAAAGTTTACTAAAATACTTCTTGAAAGTTATTTAAAATATATCGCCCGGGTCAATAGGTGCCTGTGTATTGATTCCGGAGGTGTCTGGTTCGTTGGTTGAAGCACCACCGTAGTTTTGGTTATACCGGGCACAATTAATCTCAATGCTAAGGGGCTCGCGTGGTGCATCAAAAGTAGTCTTATCAATGTCCAGCTGCGGATCGTTATAAGCCTTGAGCATGAAATCTTCCCAGATAGGCATGGCCGTACGGGCGCCCTGGCCGGAAAGCCAGCTGCGGAAGCGGATGCTGCGGTTATCGCCACCCACCCAGGCACCTGCCACCAGCTCGGGGGTAATGCCCATGAACCAGCCATCTGATGCATTTTGTGTAGTACCCGTCTTGGCACCTATTTCAATATTATGCCGAAGCTGAGGGCTTAATCCTAAAGCCGTACCACCCCCTAACTGCGTGCCCCCTTTTAGCATGTGCACCATCAGGTAAGCAGTTTCCTCGTTCAGCGCTTCTATGGTCTTTGGCTGTGGTTCAAAAAGCACATTGCCGTTTTTATCTTCAATGCGGGTAATAAAGAAGGGTTGGGTGTATACCCCTTTGTTTACAAAGGTGCTGTAGGCGCCTACCATTTCGTATACAGATACATCACTGGTACCCAGAGCCAGCGCCAGTACAGGTTCAAGATCGCTCTTAATGCCCATGCGCCTGGCCAGAGAAACCACATTTTCGGGCTTCATCTTGTACATGATATCGGCAGTTACCGAGTTGATGGATTGCGCCATTGCCTCCCGAAGACTCATGGGCTGGTTAGTGAATTTACCATCTGAGTTTTTAGGCTCCCAGCTTGGCGGATCACCGCCGGTTGGGTAGCTGCGGGGCACATCATATATCGTGTAGCAGGGCGAGTAACCATTTTCTATAGCAGTAGCATACACAAATGGCTTAAAGGTAGAGCCGGGCTGGCGCTTGCTCTGCATCACGTGGTCGAACTTGAAGTGCTTAAAATCAATACCGCCCACCCATGCTCTGATGGCACCTGAATACGGATCCATGGCCATAAAGCCGGTATGCAGAAAGCGTTTGTAGTGGCGAACAGAATCCAGCGGCGACATGAGTGTATCAATCTCTCCCTTATAAGAGAAAATACGCATCGGTCGCTTTGCTTTCATCACGATATCAACAGAATCTGCACCCTTGCCATACTTGCGTACCAGCTTTTGGTAATGCTCCGATCTTTTAGCTTCCTGCTCAATAAATCCGCTTATTTCACGGTTGTTTTCGTCTACCCACGGATTTCTGCCGGCCCATTCTTTTTCGAACTTGGTTTGCAGTTTACCCATATGGCCGGCTACGGCTTCTTCAGCATATTTCTGCAGGCGGCTGTCAATGGTGGTATAAATCTTCAGGCCATCCTCATAAATATCGTAGCCATGCTCTCTGGCCCATTTGGTAAGAAAGTCCTTGATAACAGAACGGAAATAAGGAGCAACACCCTGATTATGGCTCTCTACACTATACTTCAGGGCAAGGGGCTGTTGCAGAATACTATCGGCAGTTGACTTGCTGATGTAGTCATGTTCAGCCATTTTCAGCACCACCGTATTACGCTTTAACTGGGCTGCTTCGGGATGGTAGAAAGGGCTTAAGCGCGAAGGGGCCTGCACAATACCAGCCAGGGTAGCAGCTTCCTGCACATCCAGCTCATTGGGGTTTTTACCGTAGAAAGTCTGCGAGGCTGTTTTAATGCCATAAGAGTTGCTGCCAAACTCAACTGTGTTGAGGTACATGGCCAGAATTTCCTTTTTGGTATAAGAGCGCTCCAGTCTTACCGCCGTAATCCACTCTTTTGTTTTATTAAAGAGCATATCGATGTTGCGGTTTATCCCATAAAGTTTGCCCTCGTACCTTTCGTCGCTGCGGAGGCTAAAGAGGTTTTTTGCCAGCTGCTGCGAAAGCGTACTGCCACCACCCTCCAGATTATCTTTATTGCCAGTAAATGCATACTTTACAACGCCAAAGGCAACACGACCCATACTTTCCGGATCAATGCCTGAGTGGCCTTCAAAGCGTACGTCTTCAATGGCAATGAGGGCTTTTACCAGGTTTGGCGAGAGCTCTTCATAGGTTGCATTAACCCTGTTTTTACGGTAGTACTTGCCAAGCTGAACACCATCGGAACTATAGAGCTCACTGGAGAGGTCATTTTCGGGATTCTCCAGCGTACTGAAGCCGGGCATGCCACCGTAAAGGCCCAGGAAATTGGTGCTTACTGAATAAATGTAGAGGGGTAAGCCTATCACTACTCCAAAGAACAGTACCCACAGCGCAATTACAATTCCACCAAGCACTTTTTGCTTGGTTCCACTCTTGGTCTTCTTCTTCTTCTTTTTAACAGGCGTCTCAGTGGTGGCCATACAATATTATTCGCGTTAAATGGTAGCTATTTTAATAGTAGAATTTCTGAAAGAAGGCTGAATATCTTCCTACATCCTTAGAGTTATACAAGATGCTGAAATTATCTTTAGAAATAACAAAGTATTCCAAATCAGCGTTCTCGAAATCACTGCCAAATGGATTTTTTCTTTCCAGGGCTCTAAAATACTGCATTGCCGTGGTTTTATCAGGAAACTGACTTACAAAAACCATCGATTTTCTGTCATTCAAAATAATGGTTGTGGCTTTAAGTTTTCGGGAAGCTTCCTGCTTTGCATTATAGCTATCTATCAGCCTGATAATCTCATTCGCCTTTTTATTGCCGGGGGTGTAAAGCGCTATAAAATAATGGGGCTGGTTGAAGTCTTCTTCATAAACCGTTCCCAGTCTCAGGGTGGTATCTGCAGAGAATTTCTGACTTGCCTGCAGCAGCTCTGAGGCATACTGGTCCAGGGACTGATCTTCGTTGCCCTGGATAAACTGCTCAAGAGAAGCCTGGTAGCTTTGCATATCGGCGGTATGCCCCATGATAAGGATACGCAGCAGGTCTAAGTGGCTCTGGAAATTACTGTTGGGGTATAGTTGCTGCCCCTGCTGCAGCAGGCTGTCTGCCCTGGCATAAGCCTGGCGCTGATACAAATTGTATGCCTGGGCATAGAGCTGTTTTAACTGAGCAGTGGCCTGATCCTCTTCGCGCTCGTAATTTGGGTTAAGAATGGTTCGGGCATAGGTGCTTTCCGGATATAGCCTTAGCAGCTCATCCCGGTACTGGTTTGCTTTTGCCTCGTCGGTGGGCAAATACATCAGGTATAAGTTATAGAGCACCTCCGGCCTGTACTCCGACTCCTGAAAACGGCTAATCAGTGTGGTGTAGGCATCTACTGTGGGTAAAAACTCTTTCAGGTCGTAATTAAAGATTCTGCCCAGGTTGTAATAGGCGGTTTCGATCTGCAGGAGTGATGCTGTTTGTTGCTCCGGTGTAATTGGCAGGTTTTCCACCATCGTTGCCCGGCGTGCCGCCAGGCGTGCATCATTGTCAACAACTTCGGCAGTGGCATCTTCAAATTCTTCGCGGGCCTGCGCCTGGGTGGTTACATTGCTATTGTCACGGCCACGCTTGCTGCGGCGCCAGTTATCCTCCAGCGGGCGGTTGCCCCAGCGTTTTACAAACTCGCTTTGCCCTATGCTAACCAGTGAGGTATTATAAAAGTACCAGACGTTGCTGCCAGATTCCTGTGCGGTACCGAATTTATCGGGTATGGTGTTAAAGCCCGTGCGTACATTTACCTGGTTAATCTTTTCAGAATTTTTGCGCTGAGCTATTTCCCTGGCCTGCTCTTCCTGCCGTATTACATCATCTATGTACGCTTCCAGGGCAGTAGGATCCATGCTGGCCAGCCGCAGCAGGCTGTCCTGCTGCTCAATAACGGTTATCTGCTCCACCAGGTCTGCCATAATGCGCTGCCGGTTCTGCAGGTAGGCAAAATCGGTTTCATCCTGGGGGGTGGTGGTTGCGGTGCTGTCGTAATACGCTTTGGATAGTTTATAGCTGCCCTCGGCATAGTAGAAATCAGCAAGCTTGCGGTAAGCGTAGCTTTTCTGTCGGGGGTTATTGGTGCTTACGGCTACAGATTTTTTGTAGTTTTCAATGGCCTCCTTCACATTACCCTGCCGCATTTCGAAGTTTGCCAGCTCGTAATAGATCTTGTCGCGGTATTCTTTGTTCTTACGGTCTTTGAGCAGCTTGTTGAAGTAGCGGCGTATTTGTTTTTCGTCGCCTTCGGCTGTTAAATTGGCTACCTGTGCCATGTGCAGGCGTGCAAAAAAGCTAAGCTCATAATCGGGATTGCTGCGAAGCACCTGCCTGAAGTTTTTATAGGCTTCTTCCTGCTGCTCCATGCGCTGGTAGAGCTGGCCCAGGATAAAATGCAGTTCGGCCCGGCCATCACTTTTTTTAGTATCGGCTACGGCATTTTCCAGCGAAGCCGCCATTTGGTCCCATTCTTCGCGGTGACGGTACAAGGAGGCAAGGGCCAGGTTATAATCCCGTTTATTTTCCTTGTTCAGGTTTTCTTTACGTAAAAAATCGGCCACACCCTTGGCATTGTTCAGGGCGGTATCGTCCATAAAAGTGTGCATCAGGTGAATGAGCGCCTTGTGCCGTACGTTATCATCCTTACTCCTGGTATTTACATATTTAAAGGTTTCAATAGCCGGTTCAAACTCACGGCCATAGAACCGGGCTTTGCCAATCAGCAGGTAACTGTCATCCACCCATTTGCTATTTTTATGCCTTTCAATAGCCAGGGAAGCCATTTTCATGGCTTCTTCCAGGGGTTCGGCATATTGCTGAGCCATTACCGTATCGAGCGGGGGCTGTATGTAGAGCAGGTTGTTAAAGTTGCGCTTGTGGCTTTCGGCAATCTGCTGCTCAATTTCCTTTAACTTCTGATCGGCCAGAAAATAGGCATTGTAATGGGCAGTGGTGTTATGCCAGTTCTTGCTCATAAAGCCTGTGCCTTCCGGCGAACAAGCACTTACTATTACAATTAGCCCAACTGCCAGGTATAGCAGTTTAATTATATGAAAATGAACCTTTCGCAAGACTAATATCTTTTTAATCCAATAAAACGACAATCTCCGGATTTTTAGTACATCGCATAAGTGCAATTATGTGAATCCGATACTTTTGCTGTAATTTTAATCATTCTAAATCAATGCGCTGTTGAGGAATCGCAAAACATTATCAGAGTGGCTGTCTAACCGATACTTGCTGATCTTGCGCAATGAGGAAAACTTTGCCGAGCGTACTACCCTAAGTTTTACCTATGCCAAAGGTATACTTTTTTTAGTTACCGTTTTCCTCATTATGCTACTGGTTAGCTTGTATTTAGTTACAACACTGCTGGCTGCCTGGTTAGATCCACGGCATGTAGAAGTTGAGGCCAACCGGCAGCTCATTGAGCTTACGCTTGCCGTCGATTCTCTGGAAACAGAAGTTAACAGGAAGAATGTATTTATACAGTCTTTTCAAAAGCTCACTACCGGGGCGGTTGCACATGATACGCTGGTACGGGAGGCTGAAATAGGAATAGTAGCCGCTAAAACAGATGATGACGGCATATACAATATGTCGAGTGTTGATTCTGTGCTGCGGGCAGAGTTTGAGGGTTCTGGTGTGGATGAGCGTATGTTTATGAACAACTCATCCAGCGAACTGCAGGAGTTGTATTTCATGGCTCCGATTGGCAGTGGTCTGGTTACCTCCCCTTACAATGCCAAGATCAAGCATTTAGGGATTGACATAGTATCCAAGCAAAATGAGCCCATTAAAGCCGCGGCAGATGGTACTGTTTTGTTTGCCTCCTGGACGCAAAAGGAAGGATATGTGCTGGCCATACAGCACCGTGCAAATGTGGTAACCTTGTACAAGCATAACTCGGCGCTTCTAAAAGAAGCGGGCGATTATGTACGGGCAGGAGAAATAGTGGCCATTATTGGCAACACAGGTGAGCTCACCACCGGTCCTCATTTGCATTTTGAATTATGGTATAACGGTAATCCCGTTAATCCGGAAGAATTTGTTTCATTCTAATATAAGTGGTGTTATGTTTAACAAGCAGGAGAAAAAAGTAGCAGTAGAGCAATTGGCTAACAGCAACAACAGTATCAGCAATGGTACCAGCATTGTTGGTGATGTAGAAACCTTTGGCAGCATTCGCATTGATGGCAAAGTAAAGGGAAACATTACTACCAAAAATAAACTTGTTTTGGGAAATACATCTGTTATTGATGGTAACATTCTTGCTCAGAATGCCGAAATTGAAGGTGAGGTAACAGGCCGTGTAGAGGTAGCAGAACTATTGATTTTGAAACCAACTGCCAAAATAAATGGCGATATTGTTACTAATAAAATTATAGTGGAAGCCGGCGCTGTGTTTACTGCAAGCTGTAATGTAGGAGACCAGGCAAAGGCAAAAGAAATTAGAATAAACAGTAATCTGGATGGAGCAGCCAAAGAAGAAACCGAGCGAATCCAGCAAGCAGCAAAAGCAAAGTCAGCTTAACAGCTATCTGAGGTACTCGGGCCTTGCCTTTCAGATGATGGCCGTGATGGGTCTGGCAGTCTGGGGTGGCATGAAGCTGGATGCCTGGCTTGGTATGCGTTTTCCTGTTTTTCTGATAACCCTTACCCTGATGTCGGTGGCGGCAACGCTCGTCATCACCATTAAAAGCCTGCCAAAAGAATAAATCGGGTATGGATTGGCCTGTAGTTGCTAAGTAATGAATGTTTTATTCATTTACTTTGTACTGAATTCTGATTGTCTGCCCGGCCACCGGAAAAGCAGCATGAGGGTAAGTGCGACTACAAATTATTGAGGTTTGTCAAGAATGAATTTATATAAACAGCATGCCCTGCGACTCTTTCTATTGGTCGCAGGGCTTGCGCTTTTAGTGTGGGCAATTGGCACGGCTGCTCCTCAGGCATTGCATCCGCTGGTTTGGTGGGTAGTTTTGTTCTTTGCGGTATTAACTTTATTAACCGGTATTTTTGTGTTGTGGGGCGCCAAAAAGTTTAAAAACAGCTTTAATGCCTTTTTCTTTGCGGCCATGATCATTCGTTTTTTTGCCAGTGTAATCTTTATTACAGTAGCGGTAGTGGCAGGAATACAGGCAGTTCTGGTGTTTGTGGCTAACTTCTTTGTGCTGTATTTGTGTTTTCAGGTGTTTGAAATTACATCACTTGTGACTAACTTGCGGGCGCATTTGGAAAACCCCCAAGATGAAAATATCTGAAAAGGCTCGTAATATCTGTAAAGTTCTCAAAATCAGTATTTTAGTTGTTCTATTGTTGGGTGTGAACACCGCAAAAGTATCAGCTGCTTCAGGCGAAGGCGAGCCCTTCAGTGCAGGTGATATGATTTTGCACCACATTTCCGATGCCCATGAGTGGCATTTCTGGGATGGTCCTTTCGGAACACTCTACCTTCCTGTAATTCTTTATTCTCAGGATCGTGGTCTGGAGGCTTTTATGTCTTCCAGGTTCTATAATGATAACCACGAGCTGGTTTCTTACAATGGCTATCAGGTAAATCATGGCCATATTGAGCGTGTGGGTGGCGGCGATGTGGTGGATCTTTCCATCACCAAAAATGTGGCTTCCATGCTGCTAAGTGCAGTAATCATGCTTATTATCTTCTCCAGCATTGCCAGCCGTTATAAAAAAGGTGCTGTGTCGGCGCCAAAAGGCCTGCAGTCTTTCCTGGAGCCTATTATCCTGTTTATACGCGACGATATTGCCAGGCCAAATATTGGGCATAAATACCGCCGCTTTATGCCGTTTTTGCTTACCCTGTTCTTCTTTATCTGGATCAACAACATGTTAGGCTTGTTGCCTGGTGCAGCAAACGTAACGGGTAATATCGCGGTAACGCTGGTACTGGCAGCCATTGTGTTTATCATTACTACCTTTAGCGGCACAAAAGAATACTGGGGTCACATTTTCAATACACCTGGTGTACCCTGGTGGCTGAAAACAGTGCTGCCCATCATGCCGATTGTAGAATTTATCGGTATTTTTACAAAGCCTTTCTCTCTCATGATCCGTTTGTTTGCAAACATTACGGCGGGTCACATTATCATCCTTAGCCTTTTCTCTCTGATTTTTATTTTCCAGAGTGTTGCGGTAAGTCCCATCAGTGTGGCGTTTGCTACTTTTATGTACTTCCTGGAGCTCTTTGTTGCCTTACTGCAGGCGTATATTTTTACCCTGCTGGCAGCCATGTACTTTGGGGGTGCTGTAGAGGAGCACCACCACGAGGAGCATGCCAAAGAAGAAGAAGCACAGGTTGATAAAGCACTTATATAAGAAACCATTTCTATCTTTTAATAAATAACAATTACCTATGTTACTCGCTCTATTGTTAAACGTAGGCTTAGCCGTTATGGGCGCTGGTATTGGTGCCGGTCTTGTAGCGTTAGGCGCAGGTCTTGGTATCGGTCGTATCGGTGGTCAGGCCATGGAATCAATCGCTCGTCAGCCTGAGGCTGGTGGTCGTATCCAGACTGCCATGATCATTGCTGCTGCACTTATTGAGGGTGTTGCCCTTTTTGGTGTGGTAGTATGTCTGCTGATTGCCCTGAACGTGGCTGGTATTGGTGCTGAAGTATTAGCCCAGTAAGAAAAAAAGCCGGCCGCTGCCATTAGGGCGGGGCCGGTTTTTCTCTTTTAATTGTGATTGAGGAGTAACACCTAAAAGTTGTTTTAAAATGGAATTAGTAAATCCCGGCATTGGTCTTATTATCTGGACCGCCATTACATTCATCATTGTGTTGCTGTTGCTGCGCAAGTTTGCCTGGAATCCTATCATGGAAGGCCTGCGCCAGCGTGAAGATTTTATAGATGAATCGATTCGTGCTGCCGAGAATGCCAAAGCAGAAATGGCTAACCTCCGTGCAGAAAATGAGCGCCTGCTGGATGATGCCCGTGCAGAGCGTGAAAGAATAATTCGTGAAGCAAACGTAGCTGCTAAAAACCTGATTGAAGAGGCAAAAGGCGAAGCGCAAAAACAGGCGCAGCGTCAGCTTGATGAGGCACGTATTGCCATCAATACAGAAAAGCAGGCAGCACTTGCCGAAGTGAAACAACAGGTAGCCAAGCTTTCGCTGGAGATTGCCGAAAAACTGCTGCGCCGCGAGCTAAGCAACGAAAGTGCTCAAAGAGCACTGGTGCAGGATTATGTAAGTAATCTGAACGTTCAGTAATTATGGCAGCAGAAGCAAGAGTAGCCTCCCGATACGCTAAATCACTGCTGGACCTGGCAGTGGAGAAAGGCGTTTTAGAGGAGGTTTATCAGGATATGACTCTCCTGAACAAAACGATTAAGGACAATCGTGAGTTTGAGTTGTTGCTGAGGAATCCAATTGTAAAGAGCGAAAAAAAGAAAGCCATACTGCGGGCCTTGTTTGCCTCTAAGGTTAGCATGATGACAGGCAAGTTTCTGGACATCATCAGCAGCAAAAGCCGCGAAGATTATGTTCCGGCCATTGCTGTTGAATTCCTGAGGCAATACAGGTTTACTAAAGGAATCACCAGGGCAGAAGTGGTAACCACTTTTCCGCTTACAGCCGCACTGCGTGAACGTTTTATTGCCACTGTTGTTGAAATTACCGGTGGTACGGTAGAGCTGATAGAAAAAATAGACCCTACGCTTATTGGCGGCTATGTGCTGCGCGTGGGCGACAAGCAGATAGACGAAAGTATTCGTACCAAGCTTGAGGAACTCGAAGCAGAGTTCAAGCACAATCCTTACGTAAAACAATTTTAAAAGGGTGCTCCTGCAAAGGAGCGTCTATTATATAAACCAGATAAAAAACCTACAAAATGGCAGAAGTAAGACCAGACGAGGTTTCGGCAATATTAAGAGAGCAGCTGTCCGGATTCAGAACAGAGGCAGAGCTTGAAGAAGTAGGCACCGTGCTGCAAGTTGGCGACGGTGTTGCTCGCATATATGGACTATCAAGTGCACAGTCTGGTGAACTGCTGGAGTTTCCGGGTGGTATCATCGGCATGGTGCTTAACCTTGAAGAAGACAATGTGGGTGCTGTATTACTGGGTGACTTTAACCACATCAAAGAAGGTGATACAGTAAAACGCACCAACCGCATTGCCTCTGTTAATGTAGGCGAAGGCATGGTAGGCCGTGTTGTTGATACACTTGGTATACCAATTGATGGCAAAGGTCCGATTCAGGGTCCGTTATACGAAATGCCCCTGGAGCGTAAAGCACCAGGTGTTATTTACCGCCAGCCGGTAAACGAGCCGCTTCAGACAGGTATCAAGGCTATTGATGCCATGATTCCCATTGGTCGTGGTCAGCGCGAGCTCATCATCGGCGACCGCCAGACGGGTAAAACCGCGGTGGTAATTGATACCATCCTGAACCAGCGTGAGTTCTTCGATAAAGGAGAGCCTGTATTCTGTATTTATGTAGCCTGTGGTCAGAAAGCCTCTACCGTAGCCGGTATTGTGGCTGCCCTTGAAAAAGGTGGCGCCATGGACTATACCGTAGTAGTTTCAGCCTCTGCGGCAGATCCATCGCCCATGCAGTTCTTTGCACCCTTTACCGGTGCTGCCATTGGCGAGTTCTTCCGCGATACCGGCCGTCCGGCCCTGGTAATTTATGATGACCTTTCCAAGCAGGCTGTAGCTTACCGCGAGGTGTCGCTGCTGCTGCGTCGCCCTCCGGGACGCGAGGCTTACCCAGGTGACGTATTTTACCTGCACAGCCGTTTGCTGGAGCGTGCTGCTAAAATTAACAGCTCCGATGAGCTGGCCAAGCAGATGAATGACCTTCCTGAGTCTATCCGTCCGCTGGTGAAAGGTGGCGGATCACTCACAGCACTTCCGATTATTGAAACACAAGCCGGTGACGTATCGGCCTATATCCCGACCAACGTAATTTCTATTACCGATGGTCAGATATTCCTGGAGACTAACCTTTTCAACGCAGGTATCCGTCCGGCCATCAACGTAGGTATTTCGGTATCACGTGTGGGTGGTAATGCACAGATCAAGTCTATGAAAAAGGTGGCTGGTACCCTTAAGCTGGATCAGGCCCAGTTCCGCGAGCTGGAGGCATTTGCCAAATTTGGTTCTGACCTTGACCCTGCCACTCAGCGTACCATCGACCGTGGTCGTGCAAACCTGGAAATCCTGAAGCAGGCCCAGTACTCTCCGGTGCCGGTAGAGGAGCAGGTGGCAATTATTTTTGCTACTACCAAAGGACTTGTGGATAAAGTGCCGGTAAATCGTGTAAAAGAGTTCGAAAACGAATACATAGGGCTGCTGCGCGCACAACACCGCGGCGTGCTGGATAAGCTCCGTGCCGGTGTTTACACAGATGAGCAGACCGATGTGCTGACAAAGGTTGCCCGTGAATTAACTAAGCGTTACACTGCTTAAAAATAGCTTGAGATAGTCCCCTCTGTATTTGCAGAGGGGATTCTTTAAAATTGCAAGCATGCCTAATTTAAAGGAAGTAAAAAACCGGATTGTTTCTGTTACCTCTACGCAGCAGATCACCAAAGCCATGAAAATGGTGGCGGCGGCAAAATTGCGCAGAGCCCAGGAGGCTATTACGCAAATGCGCCCTTATGCGCAAAAGCTGAATGAAATCCTGCAAAACGTATCTACTGCCCAGGTTGAAACCCCTTATGCAGAGCAGCGGGACGTACAGCGGGTGCTCCTGATTGCTGTTACCTCAGATCGCGGCCTTAGCGGTGCTTTCAATGCCAATATCTTCAGGCGGATTAATATAATGCTTGATGAGGAGCTTCGCAGCTACCAGACACAGGGCACTCTGGAAATCATGCCTATCGGTAAGAAGGGCCTTGAGTTCTATAAGCGCCGTAAAGTGAAGTCGAATACCGAGTTTAGTGGTCTCTGGCCCAATCTTAGTTTTGATGAAGCGCGCAGGGTCGCAGAATTTGCCATGAATGGTTTTCTGGAAAAGCGTTACGACAAGGTGATTGTGGTGTACAACGAATTTAAAAACGTAGCCACACAAATTGTAAGAGCAGAACAGCTTTTACCCCTGCTGCCTGCAGAACAAACTGAAAATACAACGGCTTCTAACATCGATTACATTTTCGAGCCTACCAAAGAAGAAATTGTAACCGAGCTGATTCCTAAGTCTATCAAGATACAGTTTTATAAAATGTTGCTGGAGTCAAGGGCATCTGAAGAAGGCGCCAGGATGACAGCCATGGATAAGGCTACTGATAACGCCGGAGAACTGCTCAAAGAATTGAAGCTTACCTATAACCGTACCCGCCAGGCGGCTATTACTAAAGAAATTCTTGAAATTGTAGGTGGTGCAGAGGCCCTGAGCAACGGCTAATTGCAGCACAAACTTTAATATAATACAAAGCCCGTATGTACCTCATGCGGGCTTTTTTCATGTATGAAGCTTATAAAGCACATAATGTCATTCCTGATCAGGAGCAATGGTTTTATTGCACTGTGTGCCATGGCGTTTGTAGTGACGGGCTATCTCATATATGGCTATACTACCTTAAATGCTCAGCTGCTTGCAGTGGTGGCCATAGTAGGGAGTGCTACTTTTTTAATCTATAACCTTAGCATTTTTCTGATAGAGCTGCGCACTAAAAGAACCACCGCCAGCACCAGGGTACAGTGGTTCAAGCGCTGGAATTACGTGATGTACCCACTGCTGGTGAGTGCATTACTGATTTTGCTGGTTTCCTTCTTTTTTGTCCCCTTCAGAATTCTGGTTTTTTTTGCCCACCTGGGTATTGTATCGCTGCTGTATAACGTGCCCGATCAATACCTGCATCAACATTACCGCTCCATCAGAAGCATACCACTTATCAAGGTTTTTCTGATTGCCTACGTATGGGCCGCCATTGGCAGCTGGCTGCCAGCCTTAATGCTGCCGGTAGATCTTGCTGTTGCAGCACGCCTTTTTACAGCACAGCTGCTTTTTATAACAGCCATCACCCTGCCCTTTGATATCCGCGATTACTGGAAAGACGAACAAAGGGACCTGCTGACAATTCCGGGCCTGATCGGGATTAGCAATACCCGCTGGCTCTCCATTGCACTGATGGTGCTCCATATAGTGCTAATAGGCCTGTGGTTTACAGCAACCGTAGGAGCAGCTTTGCTGCTGGGCGCCTTTACCGTTCTGTTACTCCTCAAAGCTCATGATAAAAGGCCTTACTGGTATTATACAGGCCTTATTGATGGCCTCATCATTTTACAGTGTTTGCTGCTTCTTCTTCTATAACTTTTTCCGGGGTCTCCCGTATAAGCCTTTACTCCCTTACAGCCAAAATCCTAAAATTTATTTCAACTATGCGCATCAGCCTTTCAAGGGCTAATGGTGTGCTATGTCCAAAATAATTTGATATACAAGGAGAAAAAAATGGATAATAGATTGAAAAGTAATATAGTAGCACTACTGCTAATTGCAATGAGCACGATGATGGCAGCCTGCAATTCCAGCTCTGGGGAGCGCAGGGGAATATTTGCCGGTCTGTTTGGTAGTAGTTTAGATGTGGAAGAAATCAATCTGGCCATGTCTAGTGAACTATCAGACAGCACTGAAATGCTTAGGAACATTAAAGAGCTCGAGTTACCTGAAAAATTACAGGAAGACTTTAAGAACTTTTATAGTGAGCGTGATTATCAGACTGCCTGGATGAGGAAAAAAGGCGTTACCCCGGAGGGAGAACAGTTACTGGATGCCATTAGCCGTGCTCCAGAAGATGGTTTGAATAGTGAGGATTATAAGCTGCAGTACCTTTATCATCTTAAGAAAAAAGTAGAAAAAGATAAAGACACTGAAATAGCGGAAATTACCAAGCTTGATAAAGAGCTTACGGCTGCTTACCTGAAATTTGCCAGCCATAAACTAACAGGGCGTATAAATCCGGAGCAGCTGGATGAGCTGTGGAAGGTTGATCCACGAGATATGGATCTGGCAGCACATCTGCAAAATGCACTGCAGGAAGGCAAAATTGCCGAATCGCTTCAGGAACTGGAGCCACAGGACCCACAATATATAGCCTTGAAAAAGGCCTATAATAATTATAAAAATCTACTTGAAGAAAAAGGCGAGTGGCCAAAGCTACCAGCAGATCTCACTATCAAAGCAGGAGATAGTACTCAGTATGTAGCTACCCTAAGGGAGCGACTGGCTGCCGACGGATATGCCGGATCTCCAAAGCCAGACAGCATTATGCAGGTATACGACAGCACACTGGTAAAATCAATTATGCTTTATCAGGAAAAAAACGGTTTGGAGCCAGATGGTGTAGTAGGAGGTAAAACTTTAGATATGCTCAATACATCTTTAAAAGAGCGTATTGATCAGATCCAGTTAAATCTGGAACGTATGCGCTGGAGTGGTGAAAGGCCTGATGGACGTTACCTGCTGGTGAATGTTCCACAGTACATGCTGTACATTTATGAAGGTGATGAAAGGGTAATGGACATGCGGGTGATTGTAGGTGAAGCCTACAAATCTAGTACGCCTTTGTTCAACGACACTCTGGAATATATTGCCTTTAGCCCAACCTGGACGGTACCTAACAGCATTGCTACAGAGGAAATGCTGCCTAAGCTTAAAAAGAACCCGGATTACCTCAGAAATAATAACTTTAGATTATATGAGGGTTGGAATGAGAATGCAGCAGAGCTGGATGCAAGATCTGTAAACTGGAATAAAGTATCGGCCGATAACTTCCCTTACAGGATTGTTCAGCAGCCTGGAGACCACAATGCATTGGGACATATCAAATTTATGTTTCCCAATGATCTGGACATTTACCTGCACGATACACCCACTGAGCATCTTTTTAAAAGAGCAGAACGTGATTTCAGCCATGGTTGTATCAGGGTAGAGCGGCCGGTAGATCTGGCAGTTTACCTGTTGGATGATCCGAACTGGAACCAGGCTCGGGTTGAGGAATCCATGCAACTTCCCGAACCGGAAAATGTAAAGCTAAAGGAGAAAATACCAGTTATACTGGATTATCGCACTGCCTGGGTAGATGATGACGGGCGCGTAACCTTTGCTAAAGACATCTATGGCCACGATAAAAAGCAGATGCAACGTTTCAATGAGCAGCTAGCCAGGAACTAGTAAAGCATAAGCCCAAACAAAGGCACCTTTTGCAGTAGCAGAAGGTGCCTTTTTTGCACTTATAGTGCCCAAATATTGTTTTATAAACGAAAATGCGATATGTTTTTAGTCTTAACCTTTAACCAGTGGCAAAATTAAAATCGAGCTATTTCTGCCAGAACTGCGGAGCACAATCACCCAAGTGGCTGGGTAAATGCCCTGCCTGCGGGCAATGGAATACCTACGTTGAAGAAATTGTACAGAAAGAAGATAAGGCCACCAAAAGCTGGCGGCCGGTTAAAGAAGGCAGCGGGAGTTATGCGCGTTTAAACCAGCCCATGGCCATTACGGCTATTGAGCCCCGTGCCGAACAAAGGTTTGAAACAGCCGATGCTGAACTGAACCGGGTGCTGGGAAGTGGCATCGTACCGGGCTCGCTTGTGCTTATTGGTGGCGAACCAGGTATTGGTAAGTCTACGCTTATGCTTCAGATTGCTACCTCCATGAAGCAGCTAAAGGTGCTGTATGTAAGCGGAGAGGAGAGTGAGCAGCAAATTAAGATGCGGGCAGACCGTATGCAGCGCAACAGCCCAAACTGCTATATTCTCTCAGAAACAAACCTTGAAAACCTGTTTGTGCAGATAGAGGAAATGAAGCCCGATCTGCTGATCATAGATTCCATTCAGACCCTGCAGACGGCAAGGGCAGAATCGGCTGCGGGTAGTGTATCGCAGGTGCGTGAGTGTACGGGAGAGCTGATGCGTTTTGCCAAAGAAAGCAGTGTACCTGTATTTTTAATAGGTCACATTACCAAAGAAGGCTCCCTGGCCGGCCCTAAGGTGCTGGAACATATGGTAGATACGGTGCTGCAGTTTGAAGGAGACCGGCACATGAGCTACCGCATTTTACGCACCATTAAAAACCGCTTTGGCTCTACCTCAGAACTAGGCATTTATGAGATGACGGGCGATGGGCTTCGGGAGGTAAGCAACCCCTCGGAAATACTGATCTCGCAAAGAGAAGAAGACCTGGCCGGTGTTACCATTGGCGCTATGCTGGAGGGAAACCGCCCGTTGATGATTGAAATTCAAAGCCTGGTGAGTCCTGCCACCTACGGTACTCCCCAGCGCAGCAGCACTGGCTACGATAGCAAGAGGTTACAGATGCTGCTGGCTGTGCTGGAGAAAAGGGGAGGCTTTCGCCTGGGCATACATGACGTTTTTCTGAACATTGCCGGTGGTTTAAAGGTAGAAGATCCTGCCATAGATCTGGCTGTATGTGCCTCGCTGATCTCTTCGCTGAAAGATGTATCCATCAGCGGGCGTATTGCTTTTGCAGCAGAAGTAGGCCTGGGAGGCGAGGTACGGGCCGTAAACCGCATAGAGAACCGCATCAGCGAAGCCGAAAAGCTCGGCTTTGAAGAGATTTACATCAGTAAATTCAATAAGAAAGGCCTGAACATTAAAGATTTTCAGATCAGGGTACAGGCAGTAAGCAAGCTGGAAGAAGTATTCCGAATGCTGGTGTAGTTTAGCGTGGCTTTTAAAAAAACAAGAGGCAGCACCTGTTAGGGTACTGCCTCTTGTTTTTTGCTTTGGTTAAAAGTGCTGACATTAGCACAATGTAAATCTGGCTACGGTAAATTTTACTCTTCTGCCATTTGCACCTTTTCCTGAAGGGCATTTACCACCCATTGCTTAAAAGTGCGCTGATATTCTGCTGAATATGGTATGTCCTCCAGACTTTCGTCATAACAGAAGGGCAGCCTTCTGAAATTATGATTGGCTTCCCGGATTGTTTGCTGTTGTATATGAGCAGGGATGCCCTCTGGAAAGATCTCTTGCAGGTACTGCTCGCCCCATTCGGAGTTTAGCATTTTATCGTTTTCTGCAAATAAGAACAGAAAAGGCGTCTGGATATTTCGAATATCAGCAGCCGGCTCAAAGTTTTTAATACGCTTAAGCTGCTTCCAGTTTTCTTTGATGGGAAACATGGACGTGAACATCAGCGTATTTTTGGTTTTTCTTTCTGCTGTTTGCTGTGCCTCAATAGGATCGTACTGTTTGCACATCAAGTCGCCCATAAAACTGTTCAGCAGCTGTGTTTTTACACCAAAAGTAGGGCCTGCAAGGCTTACGCCAAATGCCACATCATTGGGGTAACGGCTTGTCACCAGCTGTGCAATCCAGCCGCCCTGGCTGTGACCAACCACACCGATACGGCTGGAGTCTATAGCAGAATGCTGCTTCAGGTAGTCAATGGCAGCCTTTGCATCTGCAGCCCTGTCGTTAAAGTCTGCTTTGTACCAGCTTCCTTCAGAGGCGCCAACGCCCCGTTTATCAAAATAAAATACAGCAATACCCTCGGGCAGCAGCAGTGCTTCTAAATTTTCCTCGCCCCACTCCTTATAGTTTGTACGATGGGAAGCATTACCCCCGGGGCCAACCAAAAATACTACCACCGGTACTTTCTCCGCTGCAGCAGGTAGCACTAATTTACCATGCAGGTTTAATTTGCCGCTTGTAAATTGTGCTGCTACTTGCGTGGTGTCTGTTGCAAAGGTATGGGTATGCCATACCATTGCTATCGCCAGTAAGGTTAAGTATTTAATGCCGCTTTTCATGTTTTTAACTTTACTGCAATATTACTATTTAAGGTTAATTTTTTAGAAAAACCGGCGGCAGAGGTAAGGTAAAAGCTAAAATAGCTGAGTTAGCGCTGTAAATTAAGGGGTTTATTAACAGTTAATTAAGGAATGTTATAAAAGCGATACATAAAGATCGGGAGCTTAAAACCTAGCAGATAAGCTGTTTATGCTATCAGCTGCTAACAACTGCAGAAATCAGGAGCTTGAAAAAATGTACTGGCCGTGCTAATTGAATTGTTATATTTTTCGCAAAACTGTACCAATTAACATAGCGCATTAAGCCCGGCCAGCATGAAAACAGAAAATGTAGCCTTTAGAGGCCCCGCCTGGAAGGCCCCGCCAAGGTGGCCCCGCCAGGGTGGCCCCGCCAGGGACTGCAGGCTGGGGCTTAGCTTTGGGTAAAGCCTATTTTGCCTCCTTTGTAATTCTGGCTCTCAACCTTGGCAGCCATTTCTTCTACCTTTTCCCGAAGCTCCTCTTTATACTCATCCAGGCGCTGGGCTACTTTCTTATCGCTGCAGCCAATGATTTGTGCAGCCAGGATGCCTGCATTTTTTGCACCGTTCAAAGCCACTGTTGCTACAGGCACGCCACCAGGCATTTGCAGTATACTTAGTACAGAATCCCAGCCATCAATAGAATTGCTGCTCTTTACCGGCACTCCAATAACGGGCAGTGAGGTTAAACTGGCTACCATACCTGGTAAATGGGCAGCACCACCGGCTCCGGCTACAATCACCCTGATACCGCGCTCCCTTGCCTGCTGGGCATACGCTACCATACGCAGAGGTGTGCGGTGAGCCGATACTATGCTCATTTCAAATGGAATATCGAACTGCTCCAGTATCTGGGCGGCCTCGTGCATTACTGGCATATCCGACTGGCTGCCCATGATGATACCAACTACTGGTTTGCTATTGCTCATGCTTTAATCTTTAGTGTGTTTTTTACAAAAGTTGCTTTTTCCCGCAGACGGTCCAGGTTTAGATCTACAATGGTAACATGGCCCATTTTACGAAATGGCTTTGTTAGTTTTTTGCCATACAGATGCACATGTACCCCGCTTAGCTGCAGTACTTCCTCCATGCCTTCGTAGCGTGCGGGGCCGCTGTACTCTGCTTCGCCTAGTAAATTAACCATTGCCGAGGGGATTTTAGCGGCAGTATCGCCCAGGGGCAGGCCTAGTATGGAGCGCAGGTGCTGCTCGTACTGCGAGGTAACATTTGCTTCAATGGTCTGATGCCCGCTGTTGTGGGGGCGTGGCGCCACTTCGTTCACCAAAACAGTACCTTCTTTTGTAACAAACATTTCTACTGCCAGCAGGCCAACCATGTTTAGCTCTCGGATTACCTTTAAAGCGATCTGTTCCGCTTCTTCAATAACCTTAGGGGCTAATCTGGCAGGTGCAAACAGGTACTCCACCAGGTTGTGCTCGGGGTGAAACACCATCTCCACGGCCGGAAAGGCTTTTTCCTCGCCATTGGCGTTACGGGCAACAATCACCGAAATCTCTGTTTCAAAATCTATTAGTTTTTCCAGCAGTCCTGGTTTGTCAAAAGCCTTTTCCAGGTCTTGTGCAGAAGAGATCCGCTGCACCCCACGCCCATCATAACCCTCTCTGCCCAGCTTATGCATGGCTGGTAAAAACTGGAGGTGCTGGCTAACCTCCTGCCGGTTTTCAGTAAGAATAAAAGGAGCTGTAGGAATATTTTTATCCTGAAAGAACTGCTTTTGGGTACGTTTGTCCTGAATGAGGGCAATTACCTCGGGCTGCGGATACACCTGCTTGCCCAGCTGCTGCAGTGCTTTGAGCGCATCAACATTTACATTTTCGATTTCTATGGTAAGCAGCTCAAACTGCCTGCCCCATTCCAGTACAGTGTTGTAGTCGGTAAGAGATCCCGGGGTAAAAGAGCTTGCCAGCTGGTGGCAGGGAGCCTGTGGGTCAGGATCGAGCATGTGCAGCTCCAGGTTAAAATCTACTGCCGATTGTATGAGCATACGTCCTAACTGGCCACCACCCAGTACGCCCACTTTAGTGTCTTGATTAAACGCCATAGCTAATAAAACGCAACGCAACAGAAATGTACAAAGATAAGCTAATTTTATTGCTTAAGGCCTATAGCAGAAAAGCTGTTATAAATTATACTTTTGCAACGGGGGTAGCGGGTACCCCGGCTTAAGAGCTTGTTTAAATTTTGCTTTTGCACTCGAAAATCTTCAATATGGGGTTATGGTGAATCTTTTTTGTTAAGGCATAATGGTAGTATGTTGAGAGAAAATAAATTCGCCATAACCCTGTAGTGGTGATTTTCAAGGCAAGGGGTAAAGTTTAAACATGCTCCAGGCTTTAAAGAATTAAGCAACTGATCGTAAGGGCCAAAGTAGCTAAGCCGAAAATAAATCAGGATTCAAAGCTTCAGTCTCCATAGCCATTGCTAAAAACTTAATACCGGATTTTATGCGAAGCATAGCCATCGATATGGGAAATACAAGGGCAAAGGCGGCCCTTTTTGAGGATAACAGGCTTGTTCTGCTGGAAACCGGGCTGGAAATAGATGCTATAGCAGATTGGTGCAGCCGGCAGCAGGCACAACATGCAATTGTAGCTTCTGTAGGGGCTCCTGCAGAACCGGTAGCTGCCTTGCTCAGGCCTATTTTGCCTACTCTCCTGTTGCAGCCCCATTTGCCCCTGCCAATTGGCATACAATATAAAACACCCCATACCCTGGGTGCCGACAGAATAGCCGCTGCCGTGGGGGGCGCTGCCTGTTGTGCAGGTAAGCCAGTACTGGTATTTGATGCCGGTACCTGTCTTACCCATGAATTTGTGAGTCATAATGGTAATTATCTTGGAGGAGCCATATCTCCCGGCTTACACATGAGGCTTAGGGCAATGCAGCATTTTACGGCCCGATTGCCACTGGCAGCACTTTTGCCTGGGGAGGTGCCAGCTTTAACAGGGCAGAGCACACAGGAATGTTTACAAAGCGGAGCTTATTGGGGCATGCTGGGTGAAATAGAAAGCACCATACTGCGTTATAAAGCAATCTATCCGCAACTACAGGTAATTCTTTGTGGGGGAGATGCTAAAATTTTTGAAAACAAATTAAAAGAAACCATCTTTGTGGTTTCAGAATTGGTGCTATACGGGCTCAATGAGATTTTACGATACAATGTTTTGCAGAAGAAAAGTTCTGCTCCTGCTATTTAGCCTGATAGCCGCCACTGGCGCATCAGCACAGGTAGGGCAGTCACCATACACCGTTCGTGGTATTGGAAGTATTAATAGTTTAGCCAACGTACGTAACGCAGGTATGGGTGGTGTTGGCATTGGGAATACCCATCCACTTTTTATTTCAATCCAGAACCCCGCCTTACTGGCGTACAATGCTTATTACACCACCGCCATTGCAGGCCTGAGTGTAGAGTCGAGACGTTTAGCCACCACCGAAACCCAGGATAGGCTTAGCAGCGGAGGTTTCGATTATTTAGCGGTAGCCTTTCCACTGCTCAAGTATAAAATTGGGTTTAACATCGGACTTGCGCCTTATAGCACTGTTAGCTACAGGCTTTTAGCCACCGACCCGGTTCAGGGCTTGCCTAACAGCAGATCTACCGCCCTGTATGAAGGCAGCGGTGGTTTAACCCAGGCCTATGCCGCAACCGGTGTTAATATTTACAAAGGTTTAACAGCAGGCGTGAGGGTTTCTTACCTGTTTGGTAACATCTCCGAACAGATTTCCACTACTTTTTCGAGCGATTCGGTTAGTGCCGCCGGCTATGCTGCTAATTTCTCCCAGAGAAGCAATTATTCAGATATTTTGTTTAGCGGGGGCTTAGGATATCGAAAAGAGTTAAATAAAGAAAAACAAACTTATTTAATGGCAGGTTTCACTTATGAGCTGGAAACCGATATCGACGCAAATCTGACTTTTAGTAAATGGCGCCAGCAAAATGTGACTGGTGGCTCTTTTCTTGTGAGCGATACCCTTGCTAAAAATTATAACGGATCATTACTTTTACCAGCTGCCATAGGCTTTGGCGCTTCTTTTGGCCGTTTATACAGCTTTGCAGTAGGTGCCGACATACGAATGCAGAACTGGGAGCGTTATCGTGACTTTGAATCCGGAGCCGATAGCGGTTTGGGAAATAGCTACAGAATAGCTGCCGGAGGTGAATGGACCCCTAATTATGTTTCAAGAAACTATTTTAGTAGGGTGACGTATCGTACGGGTGTTCAGGTAGAAAAAACACCTTTTTTAGTAAATGGCGAGGAAATAAACGAGTTTGGCATAAATTTTGGCTTAACCTTACCAGTCGGTGCTTCAGGTGTTCATACCAGCTTTTCGCTGGGCCAGCGAGGCAAGACTGACAACGATCTGATTCGGGAACGCTTTTTTCGGATTGGTTTAGGGGTAACCCTAAATGAACGTTGGTTCGAAAGGTATAGGTACGATTAAGAAAATTTAGAAAGATGAAGATGAAAAATGCACTTTTGGTATTAGCGTTCTTCGTAGGTGCTTTAGGTGCCGTAAACGCTCAGCAAGCCGCCCAACAAACAGGTGACCCAATGGGAACCTGGAATTTTCCTGAAGATAAAAAGACTGCACAGGAAAAAAATGCCCGGTATAACGACGAGATGAAACTCGGCAATTTCCGTGCTGCTGCCAGTGCACTAAACTGGCTACTGGTAAATGCACCAAACTTTAACCCTGCAATTTACATCAATGGTGTTACCATCTATGATGAGTTAGCCACTGCTGAAAAAGATCCTAAAAAACAGCGGGTATACCAGGACTCAGTGCTGACCCTCTACGATTTGCGTATTAAGCATTTCAATAGTGAGCCAGAGAACGTTGAGCGGAAGGCATATTATGCGTACAAATACTTTGCTTCAGACAAAGAGCGCCTGCCGGTACTGTATAATACCCTTAAGCGTACGGCCGAGCTGAACCAGGAAAAAATGTCGTTTGCCAATGCAGTAGGCTACATGGTAGCCATACAACGATATAAAGCAGCCAACCCCAATGAACTTACAGATGAGCAGGTGCTGGATCAGTACGATATTATCATGAGGTCTCTGGATAACGCTGTGGCAGCACAGCCGGAACAGGCAGAAACCATCGATAAATACAAAGGTATTGTAGACGACATCCTGATCAAGACTGTAAATGTAGACTGTGACTTTGTAGAGAAGAACTTTGGGCCTAAAATGAATCAGAACCCGGATGATGTGCAAACAGCTAAAAAAGTATTTAAGCTGCTGCGCATCGGTAACTGTACCGACAGGCCTTTGTACATGAATTCCATCAAAACAGTTTATAAGTCTGAGCCTACTTTTGAGCTGGCCAAATACCTGGCTCTGAAGCAGATTAGTGATAAGAACTACAGCGAAGCAAACACCTATATGAATGAAGCCATCAGCATGGCTACTACTACCAAAGATAAAGGTGAGCTTTTCCTGCTGCAGGCACAACTGGCCAGGCAGCGTGGTGCTAAATCTGAGGCCCGTTCACTAGCTTATAAAGCGGCAGAAGCAGATCCAAGTTCAGCTTCTAAGGCTTACACCCTGATTGGTAATTTGTATATGGAAAGCCAGGAGTGCTATGGTAACCAGGATGTTGTTGCTGACCGTGCCATATACATTGCGGCTTACGAAATGTTTCAGAGAGCCGGCGACAGCAGCAATATGAACAGGGCTAAAGCTCAGTTTCCTTCCAAAGGAGAGCTTTTCGACAAAAACATAGCTGCGGGTACTGAAATGAAGGTAGGATGCTGGATCAATGAAACAGTAACCCTGCGCACACGCGACTAATCAATAACGATAGATAGCTAAAAGAAAAGCGGCTTATATAGGCCGCTTTTTTTAATTTTGAAAAATGAAAGAATCGATCATCAGTTTTATCCTCTTTAGTGTACTTTTCTGGAGCTGTAACGGCAAGGAAGATGTAACAGACGTTACCGTCTATGAGGGACCTCTGGTGGAGTTAGACAGTGTGCAAACGCTTTACAGCGACTCTGCAGTTGTGCGGGTGCAGGTTAAGGCACCTAAGCAGTATGAATTTGAAAATGGAAACCGGGAGTTTCCGGCGGGCCTGTATGTAGAATTTTTTGATCCTGACGGGAGTGTGTCTTCCACCCTCCTGGCCGATAAAGGCTATTATTTTAAGGATAAGGATCGCTATACGGCAGTTGGAAATGTGGTGATTGAAGGAAAAAAAGAAGATAACCGGCTTGATACAGATACCCTTCACTGGTCTCCCCCAACTGCAAGGATTTATACCAAAGCACGCGTTAGAATAACAGAACAGCAGGATACGCTTAGAGGATTGGGGCTTGAAGCAAACCAGGACTTTTCCTCTTATACCATACTAAATCCAGAAGGCAGCACCTTGCTAAAAGACGATAATGAACAGTAAAACCATAGACACAGCATTGATTTATCTTAGTGCAGGCTGCCTGGCAATTACCATTGTAGAAACTGTTACACGAGGGATAAGCTTTGGATATCTGTGGCTCATGTTCAGTGTGCTGCTTTGGCTGGCCTATATGGTTCGGAAACGAAACCGTACTACAGCTAATGGTGGTAAAGAATCCGGCAAAACGGGAGATAAAAGACCAGCGAATAAAACAGCTTTGCAGGATAGGTCTAAGAAGGTCCGTTTTGGAGGCAGGCGATCCCGGTCTGCTGAGGCTGGTTCATCTAAAAAACAATCACCCGTATCCAAAAGGGGACAAAATCGTAATAACGAGCAGTAATGGATTGGTCAATGGTCTATGTCATTCTGGGTTCTCTGGTATTTTCGGCTTTTTTCTCCGGAATGGAAATTGCTTTTGTCTCAGCAGACAGGCTGCAGGTAGAGCTTGAAAGCAAGCAGGGGCAGCTCAGTGGCCGTATTCTTTCAAAATTTATCAATAACCCTTCCGGCTTTATCGGCACCACACTCATAGGCAATACCATTGCCCTGGTAGTGTATGGTTACTTTATGGCGCTGCTGCTGGATCCGGTCATTGCAAATCTTTTGCCCGATAGTCTGGGTCCGGAAGTGCAGGATACACTGGGGCTTGTTATTCAAACGGTGGTATCTACCTTGATCGTGCTGGTAACGGCAGAGTTTACGCCCAAGAGCATATTTTTGATCAATCCTAACTGGTTGCTGCACCTGCTGGCACTGCCAATGCTGCTTATTTACTGGATTATGTGGCCGCTGGTGATCGTTATTATAGGTGCCAGCAAATGGATCATCAAACATGTGCTGCGGCAAAATATGTCGGAAGACCGGCCTGTTTTTCAACTCACGGACCTTAATAATTTTATACAGCGTTATGTAGCCAGACCGCTCAAGAGTGCCGAAGATGAACTTGTAGATGCCCGTATCTTTAACAATGCGCTGGAGTTTAAAACCATTAAGATCCGCGATTGTATGATACCACGAACAGAAATGGTTTCTGTGGATGTAGAAGAGGGCATAGAGGCGCTTAAGCAGGAATTTATAGAAACCGGCCACTCAAAAATCCTGGTGTATCGTGATTCTATTGATGATGTGATTGGCTACTGCCATATGCTGGAGCTGTTCAAAAAGCCCAAAGACATCCAGTCTATCTTAACACCCATCATTATAGTTCCGGAAACTATGCTGGCCAATGAATTGCTCATCCAGTTTATTACTGAGCATAAAAGCCTGGCCCTGGTGGTTGATGAATTTGGAGGCACCTCCGGAATTGTGAGCATGGAAGACATCATTGAGCAGATCTTTGGCGAAATTCATGATGAGCATGACGAGGAAGATCTGATAGAGCAACAGTTAGACAGCAACACCTGGTTGTTAAGTGCCCGGCACGAAATCGACTATCTTAATGACGAATATGGCTGGAATCTGCCAGAGGGCGATTACGATACACTGAGTGGTCTTATACTTTCCGAAAACGAAGATATCCCTGTACTCAACCAGGAGGTAAGAATTGGCCCCTATCTTTTCAGCATTCAGTCGCTGCAGGGCAACCGGATCAACACCGTAAAACTGCATCTGCTTCACACAGATGCAGATCACTAATAATACTTGTACGAAAGCAGGTATACATAGCGTTAATATTTTGAAATTAAGCATTTATACTCTTATTTTGCGATTCTTTCAAAGTCAATATAATGGCAGTGATCAATACAATTAGAGAGAAACTTGGCGTACTTGTGCTGGTGTTCATAGGACTGGCTATTGGGGCGTTTATTCTGGCCGATATGTTCGGGCCGGGTTCATCCTTCAATGCACCAGACCGCACCGTGGGTGAGATCGCAGGGCAGGAGGTTAGCATAGATGAGTTTAACCTCAAGGTAGAAGAACTGGAAAATCAGTACCAGATGCGTACAGGTGCTCCCATCACAGAAGCACAGCGTGCAGCAATCCGTAATCAGGCCTGGGAGGCACTCATTGCCGAAAAAGCATTCCGTCAGCAGTTTAACAGGCTGGGAATTGTGGTAACCGACGATGAGATTGTTGATATGGTACAGGGCAACAACATCAGCCCTGAAATTCAGCAGGCATTCACAAACCCTGAAACAGGCGAGTTTGACCGCAACCAGTTGCTTTCTTACCTGCAAAATATTAAAAGCATGCCGCCACAGCAGCAGATGCAGTGGTACATGTTTGAGCAGACACTGCGTCCGGCACGTGCCCGCATGAAATATGATAACCTGCTGCTGAAAAGCGAATACATCACCACGGCAGAGGCTCAGCGTGAGCATAACAGCCAGAATGCTGTAGCAGAAGTCAGATACCTCTATATTCCTTACTATTCTATTGGCGACTCAGCTGTTCAGGTATCTGATTCAGAGCTTAGCCAGTACCTGGAAAATAATAAGAGCCGCTACCAGGCAGAAGCCAGCCGCAGCATTAAGTACGTAGTGTTTCCTGTTCAGGCATCTGAGTCTGATCGTGAAACTTTTAACCAGGAGCTTGAGCAGCTGAGAAATGACTTCGCTGCTGCAAACAATGATTCTACCTTTGCTGTAAGGAATACAGAAGCAGGTCCTGCTTTTGCACGTTACGGCCTGGATCAGCTGCCGGCTCAGCTGCAGTCTAATGCAGGTCAGCTTCAGGAAGGGCAGGTATATGGCCCATTTGATGAAAACGGATCGACCGTACTTTATAAAGTAAGCAGCATTACAAGCGATACAGTGTTCCGTGCCCGCGCAAGCCATATTCTGCTGCGTGCCGGCGAAGGTACCACTCCGGAGCAGAAAGCGGAAGCCCGTAAAAGAGCAGAAGGCCTGTTGAGCCAGCTACGCGGCGGAGCCGACTTTGCCCAGCTTGCGCGTGAGAATAGTGATGACCCTTCTGCTTCTCGTGGTGGTGACCTGGGCTGGTTTGCGCAGGGCCGCATGGTGGAGCCTTTTGAGAATGCAGTTTTTGAAAAAAATGAAGCTGGCCTTGTAAACCGGGTGGTAGAAACCAACTATGGCTACCATATCATTCAGGTTACAGAACCAAAAACTAATACAGTTTATAAAATTGCCCGTGTGCAGGCCGATATGACTCCTGGCGACCAAACGCGTAATGAGGCATATCGCAGAGCTGAGATTTTTGCAGCCGAAGCAAATGGTCCGGAAGATTTCGAAAGACTTGCAAAAGAACAGTCACTCAATGTACAGGAAGCTCGTGGCATAGGCCAGAACGACCGCCGCGTTGATAATATATTCAATGCACGCCAACTGGTAATGTGGGCATTTGCCAACGACACAGACCAGGGTGAGGTATCGAAGGTATTTGAGCTGGACGATCAGTACGTTGTGGCAGTTTTGACCGGCCAGGGCAAAAAAGGAACAGCACAGCTGGCCGATGTACGTGACGAAGTGCTGGCACAGGTGAAAAATGAAAAGAAGGCCAAGCAGATCAAAGATAAACTTGCTTCTCTGAATGGTTCTCTTGACGAAATGGCACAGAAGTATGGTTCAGATGCAAATGTGTATACTGCCAGCGATGTTAAGCCTAATGTATATACCCTTTCTGCAGTAGGTTATGCTCCGGAGGTTGTAGGTGCTGCTTTTGGCCTGAACGAAGGTGCGCGCTCCAAGCCGCTGGAAACCCAGCAGGGCGTGGTAATTGTAGAAACCGTTAACAAGACCCAGCCAGCCGAAGTTGCTGATTATGGTAGTGTTAAAGAGCAGCTTCTGCAGCGCAGATCTTCCAGAACACCTTACCTCATTTCAGAGGCAATCAAGGAAAAAGCTGAAATCGAAGACGAGCGTTATAAGTATTTCTAAGATAAATTCTTAACAAAAAAGCTGCCCTAAAGGCAGCTTTTTTGTTATAAAAGTAGAGCGTGCATCCCTGTTTGGACGGGAATTATTGTAACAGTCGGTTTGTTTTTCTTGGAGAAAAAAAAGAAAGATAAGTTAACGCTACATGAAGGATAAAGGAAGGAGTTACGATTCGTTTCGCGAAAAACTTGACCAGGAGTACGACTGGCCCAGTCTGTACACATTCAAGTTTATTGTACCTCAGGGAAATGAAACCCAGGTCAGGGAACTGTTTCCCGGCATCGAGGTATTAGAGAAGAAATCCAGAAAAGGCAATTACATAAGCCTTACCGCCCGGTTCATGGCTGAATCCAGCGATGCTATTATAGCAGTCTATTTAAAAGCACATCATATCGAAGGCCTTATTGCCCTCTAGCATTGCCTGGAGCGTTCTTTTCTTCCCGTTCACCTGTTTAGGCAGGATATAGGTATAGCTGCCCATAGCAGATCTGCGTGCAGTGTCTTCTGCTTGTCCATATTTCTGCTAGACTACCCCATTCTAAACCACCAGATTTCAGTGACTATACATATACCTCCGGGTGTTCTGTAATGTCTGTGCGGAGTACCTCATCAGATGTGCCATCCATTTGAGCTGCTACCATAGCTTTCAGGAGGTTGTTTACTACATAGGCTTCCAGTCCAATGCTGGAAGCATACTCCGATACCACCTCCAGTTCAATATCTTCCACAACACCATCCATATATACCATATAGACCAGGTCGTAAACCTGGGAAAGGGCATCTATGTGCGAAGCGGGATATTCAAAACGTAGCAGGGCAGGGTCTTTCATATAGCGGTGCAGTTCGGCTTTATGAATACCAAGCTGGAAACCCCACTTAACCAGACATTGCAGCTTATAGGCACAGCTGTTTTCTTCCTTGGTAAAAAAAGCGAGAACGTTGTTGTAGCTGCTCTTAAGACTTTTGAGCATGTTGATGGATACAGGTGAGTCCATGACTAAAAATTACTTGTGTAATATTTACTTTAAAAGTATCAAAACAAAATCAATAAGTACAATAATCTGTTAATTTTTTTCTTTTATAATGATAAAGTATAGCTTTTTCAAGCTAAGACTCTCATTTTCAGGTCTGGAGTAGTTAAAGGGTAGGTGTAATATTTTGAGCTTTATGCTTTGTTTAGGGGTAAAACTCTTACAAGTTTGATGTTTACCCTACAATACAGGGGTTTGCTGGTATTAAACTGCAGATCAACAGGCAGGTGCAAGAGCAGAATTTCATCTTTTACACGAAGGCGCACCCTCAGATAACTTCCCAGGTACATCATTTCTGTTATATTACCGGAAAAATGGGCTTCACGCTCCGAACATACTTCTATATGTTCGGGCCTGATGCATAGCTGCACGGTTTCACTATCAGGAGCTTCTGCAGGGGCAGGAATAGAGCCAATGGCTGTATGGTAGGCTGAGGCCCGGCGGGTAGCCGGCAACAGGTTTACCTGTCCGAAAAAATTAGCAACATAGGGATTGGCCGGTTGTTCATAAAGCTCTTCCGGGCTGCCAGCCTGGTGTATAATGCCCTCTTTCAGAATAACAATGCGATCGGCGGTAGTCAGCGCATCCCGGGTGTCGTGGGTAACAAAAACAGCGGTAATACCGCTCACCTTGATGATACGCCGCATCTCACGCCGCATTTGTTCTTTCAACACCTCATCCAGGCTGCTAAAGGGTTCATCAAGCAGCAGTATGTCGGGTCCGGGAGCAAGGGCTCTGGCCAGTGCTACACGCTGCTGTTGTCCGCCTGAGAGTTCATGTGGATATTTATGGGTTTGAGTTTCCAGCCCCACCAGTTTTAATAGCTCTTGTAACCTTAAATTCTTCTGTTTTTTATCTGTTCCTTTCAGGCCAAAAAGGATGTTGTCTTTTATGCTTAGGTGCGGAAAAAGAGCATAGTCCTGAAAAACCATTCCGATACGTCTTTTTTCAGGCTGCACATAAATACCCTGATCAAATACCGTGTTGCCGCTTATGGCTATAAAGCCCTGTTCAGGTATTTCAAAACCGGCAATCAGCCTAAGAAGGGTTGTTTTACCACTGCCGCTTTCGCCTACCAGTGCCAGCAGCTCTCCTTTGGAAACGTGCAGGTTTACATTATTAACCGCCCAGGTATCTTTACGCTGGTATTTCTTGTACAGATTTTTTAGCTCCAGCACGGGGTTTATGGGTAATTAGCTTGTTCAACAATAATACAGGTAAAAGGCCGGTTAACACAATCACCAGGGCCGGACTTGCCGATTCGGCTACCATTTCGTCGGAGGCCAGCTCGAAGGCCTTGGTGGCAAGTGTATGAAAATTGAAAGGGCGCAGAATAAGGGTGAGCGGTAGCTCTTTCATAACGTCCACAAACACCAGCAGTGCCGCACTCAGCAGCGGACCCTTTAGCAGGGGCAGGTAAACATGTATCAGGGCTTTAAAAGGCCTGTACCCTAAGGAACGGGCGGCATCCAGCATAAAAGGACTGATACGCAGCATGCCTGCATCGGCAGGATTATAAGCAACTGCTAAAAAGCGAACCACATAAGCCGTAAGCAGGCCGGCTATGGAACCGGTGATCAGTAAGCCGCTCCGCTGCCCGGTAAAAGAATATACAGCCGCTGCCAGCTGCTTATCTATACCCAGCAGGGGACTAAGTACCCCAACGGCTATAACGGCACCTGGTATGGCATAGCCCAGCGTTGAAAGGCGGGCAATTGCCTGCAGCGCCCTGCCCCTGTTTAGCTGTCTGGCATATACCAGCACCAGCGATAGCAGTACACATAACAGGGCAGCGGCGGCAGCAACCATAAAGCTATTGCTCATCAGGCGCCAAAAGCGATCATCTACTACCTTGGGTACGGTAATGCTGGCCCAGTAAAGGAGTTGCGCCACTGGTATGGCAAAGCCGGCTAAAAAAGGAATCAGGCAAACCATAAAAGCGGCAAAAGCCTGCAGACCTTTTAGTTTTATGGGTTTTATGGGATGGTGAGAAGCTGCGTGGCTGCTGTGGTAGCGGGCTCTGCCTCTTTGCCATCGCTCCAGTACCATTACCAGGCCTATCAGGAGCAGTAAAAGCGCAGAAAGATAGATGGCAGCCTGCAGGTCGCCTAATGAAAACCAGGCCCTGAAAATGCCTGTGGTGAAGGTAGAGATGCCGTAGTATTTTACAGCACCATAATCATTGAGCAGCTCCATGATCACCAGCAGTAAACCACCGGCCAGTGCAGGGCGTGCAACCGGCAGGGCTACTCTGTAGAACATGCGCCAGGAGCTGCTGCCCAGCATACGGGCGGCCTCCAGCAGGCTGCGCGACTGTAGCTGAAAAGCAGAGCGGGCTAATACATATACATAGGGGTATAATACTGCAGAAAGCACGAATACAGCACCTTTCATATTCATCATATCCAAAGCGGCCTGTTCTGCAGTTAAACCTGCCACATCGCGCAGAAAGGTCTGGAGCAGCCCTGTATAGCCTGTTAAGCCGGCATACACAATTGCAACTATGTAAGTGGGCAGGGCCAGGGGCAGCACCAGGGCACTGCTAAAAAAGCGCTGGCCCGGAAACTGGCAGGTGGAAACTAGCCAGGCACAGGCAGTGCCGGTAGCTAGTGTAAGGGTGCCTACCAGTAACAGTAACAGTAATGAGTTAAATATATAATCCGGCAGCACGGTTTGCATCAGGTGCTGCCAGTTACGCCCGGGCCCCGCTACCAGCCCTGTCAGAATAGTTACAAAGGGCACAGATACCAGCAGGGCTGGTATACTTGCCAGAAGCGCCCAGTGATTGTAATGCTGCCTGAGCCTGGTGATAAAGGACGCTCGATTGCCTTTTTGCCCTGTAACCATTTAGGATTAAAAAAAACAGGGTGTGAGGCCCTGTTCTTGCTATTAAAATTGTTTGTTGCTTATTTCCAGCCTGCTTTATCAAATATGGTAACAGCCTCTGTATTTCGCTTGCCTAGTTCCTCCAGGCTTAAATCATCGGTTTTAAAGGTTCCCCACTTTTTAAGGATTGGAGACCATTCCACCCCTTCTTTAACCGGGTACTCATAATTGGCCTGTGCAAAAATTTCCTGTGCTTCTGCAGATGATAGATATTCCAGAAAGCGAATGGCATTTTCGCGGTTAGGAGCGTAGCGGGTAACACCACCACCACTGATGTTTATATGGGTGCCACGTCCCTGCTGGTTGGGGAATATTACTTTTACGCGCCTGCCAGCCTCTGCCTCGGCTGCGTCATCAGATGCTAGCATATTGCCGATGTAGTAGCTGTTTACCAGTGCTACACTTCCCTGGCCGGCCGCAATGGCTTTTACCTGGTCACGATCGCCGCCTTTAGGCGCACGGGCCATATTCTGAACAACCCCCCGGGCCCATTGCTGTGCGGCCTGTGGTCCTTCGTTGGCAATAATGGCCGCCAGTAACGACTGGTTGTAAAGATTTTCAGAAGAACGTACCAGCACCTGATTTCTTAAGTTATTGCTGGCCAGGTCCTGGTAAGTTTGCAGCTGGCTGGCATTTACCTTTGTTGAGTCAATAGCAATAATGCGGGCCCGGTAGGTAAGTCCGTACCAGTTGCCATCTGCATCCCTGAATTTAGCAGGTATATTGCTGTTGAGTGTCTGTGATTGTACCGGGCTGAGCAAGCCCTGGTCTTTGGCCCTCCACAGGCGGCCGCCGTCAACCGTAATCAGCACATCGGCCGGAGAATTGGAGCCTTCCATTTCCAGGCGCTGAATCAGTTCGTCGGCATTGGCGCTCACTACATTTACTTTAATGCCAGTTTGTTCTTCAAACTGTCTGAATAGCTGCTGATCTGCCTCGTAGTGTCGGTGCGTATAAACATTTACCTCTCCAGCATTTTCTGCTACTGCTGCAGAATCAACACCGGTCTGTTCTGTAGTACGGTCTCCGCTATTACAGGCAGCAAGCCCGATAAAAGAAAAGCAAAAAAGAAAAAGGCGTAAGTTCTTCATGGTTTTTCGGTTACGCGCAAAACTACCTAATAATTTATATTAATTCTAAACACAAATCTCTTTCCTTGAACGGAACCACTTGTATCGATAATGTATTCTAAGAAAGAAGGATATAACAGAATAAAGTTGTATCTTTTAAGTAAACGGCAAAACAATAGGCAGTTAGCGCATGGCAAACCTTGCTATAAGATGGAAGAGTATCAGGTGCATGCTGACACTAACAATGTTAGCCTGCCTGCACTTGCTGTCTGCTGTTGTTCAAAGGGCTGAGGCGCAGGTTCAGACCATAAACTTCCTTGATAATAAGCCAAGTGCTCAGATCCCCTTCCGGAACATCAATAATCTTATACTCATACCGGTACTGCTGGATAATATGATTCCCCTGGAGTTTTTGCTGGATACCGGTGTACGAACTCCTATCCTGACCGATCGTGTTTACAGCGATATTCTAAACATCAACTATGATCGTAGCCTAAGCCTCCGGGGAGCAGGTTATGGTAATGATGTGCAGGCGTATGTAGCCTCTAATGTCAGGATGATGCTCCCGAACGTACAGGTAACCAATCTGCCAATACTGGTGCTGGAAGAAGATTATCTTGAACTAGGCAGCCAGCTAGGTGTGCCGGTGCATGGCATTATCGGCTATGAACTCTTTGCGAGATTTGTGGTGAAGATAGACTATGCACAAAATATAATTACCCTCTATGAGCCGGAGCAGTTCAAGGCACCGCGCTCCTACAAAAAGTATGATCTCACGCTTGAAAATACAAAGCCATTCATTCATGCAGATGTAACAGACCGAAACGGCGAAAAGCACACGCTGAAGCTGTTGGTGGATACCGGCGCCAGCCATGCGCTTTTACTGCATTCCGACAGAGCAGAGGTTCCCTTACCCCTGAAAACCCTCTACGGGAACCTTGGTCGTGGTCTGCTTGGTAATATAGAAGGCCATATCGGAAGGCTTCCGGAATTAAACATTGCTGATTATACATTTGAACATGTACTGTCTTCCTTTCCGGATTCGGAGAGTTATTCGTTGTCCAGTCATGATCAGGAACGTGATGGTACCCTGGGGGGCGATGTGCTAAGCAGGTTTACTGTTATTCTGGATTACCCGCATAAGGCCATGTACTTTGCAAAGGGTGACAATTTTAAGCGGCCGTTTATTTTCAATAAAACCGGCCTTACAATTTCGGCCTATGGCCGTGCACTGGATACCCTGGTAGTAACGGAGGTTCGCAAAGACAGCCCTGCAGCCAATGCAGGAATCCTGCGGGGAGATATTATATTCAAAGTGAATGGAATGCGTGCCCAGGGTGCAGGACTTCCGCTGATAGCAGAACATTTGCGTAAAAGAGAGGGTAAAAAAATGAGGGTAGTAGTGCTAAGGAACGATAAAAAAATCCGGATCCATTTCAGGCTGCGTGATGCAATCTGAAAAATAATTTCTTTTACCTGCTCACCCTAACCAGATGCTCCCGGCGCTGTTAGTATCAATACCATTTAAGTTTTCTCTGGCAACCTGGCTGATCTGGTCTTCTGTATTTTTGGAGCTGCACTGCACAGGATATTTTTAAGATAAGGTGAAAGACGTAATTATTATTGGTGGCGGATTAGCAGGGTTGATTACTTCCCTGCAGTTAGCCAAAGCTGGCCTGAGTGTTTTACTGCTGGAAAAGCACCATTACCCCTTTCATAAAGTCTGTGGTGAGTATGTCTCCCATGAAGTAACTCCTTTCCTGCAATCTATTGGAGCCTTTCCGGAAGCGTTTGGGCCTGCACAAATTACTAGCTTCAGGCTAAGCAGTGTGGGTGGGGCAGCCGTTACATTGCCTCTAAGCTTAGGCGGCTTTGGCATTAGCCGGTACTGCCTCGATGAATTTCTTAGCAAGAAAGCCCTTGAGGCTGGAGCCGAAATACAGCAGGGGGCTCATGTACTGGATGTTTCCAGGCAGGATAACAGTTTTTCTGTAAGCCTGAAGGGAGGCGAAAAAGTAAACAGCAGGCTGGTAGTTGGTGCATGGGGCAAACGAAGCCGCCTGGATAAACAGCTTAGCCGACCCTTTATGGAACAGCGCTCCGATTTTATTGGTGTAAAATACCATATCAGGGGAGAACTGCCGCATCATGAGGTAGCTCTGCATAATTTCCCCGGAGGCTACTGTGGTGTTAGTAAAGTTGAAAATAACACATGGAACCTGTGCTACCTGGGCAGCCGTAACCGTCTGCGCCACTGGGGAAGTATAGAAGCAATGGAGGAAAAAGATCTTCAGCAAAATCCTCATCTGAAAAATATTTTCAAGGAAGCAGAATTTCTTTACCAAAAGCCGCTGGTTATTAATGAGGTAAACTTTAGTGCCAAACAAGCTGTGGAAGGTGGTGTGCTGATGGCTGGCGATGCTTCTGGCCTGATAACGCCCCTTTGTGGAAACGGCATGGCTATGGCAATTCATGCCGGCAAGATACTATCAGAATTGATTGTGGCGCATTATAATCCTGCAGCTGCAGGACATCAGGAGCAGCTGGAACAGGCATATAAAAACGCCTGGCAAAATCAGTTTGCCAGGCGTTTATGGATAGGCCGCCAGTTCCAGCTACTTTTTGGGCATCCTTTGTTTTCTGTGGCTGCCCTGCAGCTGCTGCGCGTAAAGCCTTTAGGTCGTTTGCTGGTAAGGCAAACACATGGTAAAGTCTTTTAGCTGCGTTTGTTATCTATCGTATTCTTGATCTGATCAATACGCTCCTTGTGCGTACGCAGGGTAGGCAGAGTGCTGTCAATCCACTGTTTTAGCTCCTGGTCCTGTACATCCCCCTGCATACTTTCAAACTTGCTGATGTCTTCCTCATGGTCTTCTACCATCAGGTTTACATATTCTCTGTCGAACTCCTGCCCCGAAAGGTTGCGGAGCCTGTTTACGTGCTCCTGGTGTTCTTCGTTCATGGCAGTAGGGAGCTGAATGTTTTTATTCTGGGCAATGCTTTTCAGCCGGTCGTTGGCCTGGCCATGGTCTTTTACCATCATACCTCCAAAATCCTTTACCTGCTGGTTGGTGGCTTTCTCCTGCGCAAGTTTGCCCAGTTCTACTTCCATCATGCCACCACTGGCTGCTTCATTTACAAATTCTCTGGTATCACTATCTATGCGGCCGCCCTCACCAATAGCAACTGTCTCCTGGTCGGTGGCGGTGGTATCCTGGTAGCCCTCATTCTGGGCTGTTCTGCGGTCTGTGTCGCAGGCAGCAGCAATACTTAGGCAAAAAATGCCTGCAATGATCATATTCATTTTCATGATTTTAATGCTTGGTTAAAAAAATCAATATACCTGCTGAAAAGCAGGGGATTAAAAATCCAGTTAGAATAGGATTACGATTTTCCCGATGTTTTTGTTTTGCTCCATTTCCTGATGGGCTTCTGTTGCCTGCTGCCAGCCAAATGTTTGGTGAACAACAGGTTTTAGCTCACTGCTCTCCAGTCTGGGCAGTAAAAAGGCAGAAAGGTCTTTGGTGAGTGCTGCCTGGTAGCTTAAAGAGCGGGAACGGAGTGTAGAGCCATAAACAGAAAGGCGCTTTCTCAAAAGAGGCGCCAGGTTTACCTCTGCTGTTGCCCCTCCCAGAAATGCCAGCATGACCAGGCGTCCATCTACTGCCAGGCTCTTTAGGTTTTGCTGCCAGTAATCGGCACCAATAAAGTCTATAATCACATTTACACCTTTCCCCCCTGTCTTTTCCGCTACCACTTCCGCAAAATCTTCCTCCTTGTAATCAATGGCAACGCTTGCCCCAAGGGCTCTGCAGTTGGTATGTTTAGGCGCCGATGCGGTAACCCAGGCTTCTGCACCCAAAGCTATGGCAAGCTGTATGGCGGCCGTACCAACGCCACTGGCTCCTGCATGAATCAGCACCTTTTCAGCTGGTTGTAGCCTGGCCAGCCACACAAGGGCCTGCCAGGCAGTTAGAAATACTTCAGGTACAGCGGCAGCCTGGGCAAAGTCCAGGTTGCCGGGTATGCGCATGGCTAGATGGCTGTGTAGCACTGCATATTGCGCATAACCCCCACCTCCCATCAGGCCAAATACCCGGTCGCCGGGCTGCCAGTCTTTTACACCAGCACCAACAGCTGCTACTGTACCAGCAACCTCAAGGCCCAGCAGCTCGCTGGCACCGGCCGGTGGCGGGTATTTACCCTGTTTTTGCAGCAGGTCGGCCCTGTTCACCCCGGCGGCTTTTACTTCCACCAGCAGTTCTCCCCCGGCGGGTTGTGGTCTGGGCAACTCACCTACCTCCAGCTTTCCTTCCTTTACTATAATAGCTTGCATACTGTGATTCATGTAATTCTGATTTTTATATTGAACAAAGAGGACGGAAGATTTTTGCCGCTGAAAAGTGCTGCCGCCATTTTTCTGATTGCCAGCATCGTGCGCTACTATGCGCTGTGATTTTGGTTACAGGCCAGCCAGTTATACCTGTTGAGGGCCGTCCGTCAAGATAGAATTGCTGCTTTTATAAAAAAAATATAGCTAGGGGCTGTAATGTTTAGACAAAGGTGGAGTTTACCCTAACGCGAAACCAAATGGAACACAATACCCTTAGCGATAACCACCTGATGTTGCAGGTAAAAGAGGGCAGAACATCCTGTCTGGGCTTGCTGTTTGAGCGGCATCATAAACCGCTGTATGCCTTTTTTTACAGGCTTACGCAAGATAGCGACCTCAGCGAAGACCTTACCCAGACTGTGTTTTACCGCATCCTCAAATACAAGCATACCTTTATGGGTAAGGGTGCATTTACTGCCTGGATGTTCCATATGGCTCGCAACATTCTGGCAGATCACTGGCGCAAGCACAAGCGGGAGGGACAACGCGATGATTTAGCTAAGATTGAAGATACCGCAGAAAGCAGCTATGGACCTGTGACAGACCGGGAAGAGGAGGTAAGCCTGCTGCAAAAGGCCCTGAAAAAAATGAGCCTGGAAAAGCAGGAGCTGCTGGAGCTTAGCAAGTTTCAGGGGCTTAAGTATAAAGAAATTGCAGACATGACAAATAGTACGGAAAACAATGTGCGGGTAAAGGTTTTCAGGGCCATACAGGAGCTTAAAACCATTTACGCGCAGCTAGACGAGGAGGTGAAACATGATTGACGATAAATACATACCCCTGGTGATGGATTATCTGGAGGGGCAGCTAAGCAAGGCGCAGGAGCAGGAACTAAAGGAGCTGCTTGAAAAAGGCATTCTGCAGGAACAGGAGCTCAGGGAGTACAGTAATATGCTGCTGCAAATGGAGCACCTGCCCCGGCCGGAACCAGGTCCGCAACTGCGCAATAACTTCTACACCATGCTGGCGGCTGCAGAAGCCGAAGAGAAAACTCCCCGCTTTTTTGAGCGGGTGCAGCAGCGCCTGGGACGGTTCTTTTGGTCGGGAAATGTACAGGCAGGCAGTGTGCTTGCAGGTGCCCTGCTGCTGATCTTAGGCATTGGTGTAGGTTACTGGCTGCGGCCGGTACAGGTATACGAGCAGCAGATTGGCCAGCTCCAGCACCAGTTACTGGAAATGCAGCAGGTAGCCCTGCTTAGTCAGCTGGAGCAAAGCTCTGCCACAGAACGGTTAAAAGCGGTAAACCTTAGCCAGGAGCTGCCACAGGCCGATCAGCAGGTAATCAAGGCCCTGCTTAATACCTTGAACAGTGACCCCAGCATTAACGTCCGCGTGGCCGCCATAGAGGCACTGCATGCACATGCCGGGCATCCGCTGGTGCGCGAGGGGCTAGTACGCTCATTTGAGCATCAGGAGTCGCCGCTGGTACTTATTGCGCTGGCCGAAGAAGTGGCCGCCCTGCAGGAAAAAAGTGCCGTTGCCCCCATGCAAAAGCTGCTGGCAGAAAAAGAACTTGACAGTACTGTAGAACAACAAATAAATCGAAGCATTCAAATTTTACTTTAACATCATGAAAAATATCTTATTCACTTTTTTCCTGCTGGCAATGGGCATGGCATCTGCCTTTGCTCAGGGCGCTGGTACCATCAAAGAATCACTAACACTGCCCCAAAACAGCAATCAGTACACCATAAAGGTAATGAACCTGAATGGTAAGGTGGCAGTAAAAGGTCATAGTAGCACAACTGTTGATATGCAGGCCCGCAAAACAGTAGAAGCCCGCCGCAATGCCGAACGCCTGGAGCAGGAATGGAATCTTGTGTTCCGCCAGGAAGGAAACACCGTTCTGATATATGCCGATGGGCCTGGTGTAACCGTAAAACAAAACAGCCGTGGCGAATGGAGCTATAGTGTAAACAACGACTCCAAAGACGGGATGGTGAAGTTTGATATTGAACTGCAGGTGCCCGATGCCGCCGTGGTGAAGGCATCTACCATTAACGCCGGAGATTTAACCATACAGGACCTGCGAAGCGATGCAGAAGCTGCCAATGTGAACGGCGCCGTTAGGCTCACCAACATGAGCGGCAACGTAAAAGCCACTACCGTAAACGGCGATGTGGAAATACAAAGCAAAACCGTACCCAGCACCGATACTAAATTCACAACTGTAAATGGTGCAATTCGGCTTACCTACCCGCCACAGCTGGCAGCTAATATTCAATATACCTCTGTTTCAGGCGATTTTTATACTGATTTTGATGTAACTACATCGCCCCTGAAAGAAGAAAAAAGGAATGGCGGCGGTACTTACTACAAAGTAGGCGGTAAAAGTGCACTACAGGTTGGTCAGGGCGGTCCTAAAATTCAGGTCACAACCGTAAACGGAGATATGTTCCTCAAGAAAGGAGATAATTAAAAATGAAAAAGCGTATTATATGCAATGTACTGCTGGCTTTACTCCTCCTCTACCTGCCGGCAGCTGCTCAGCAAGGTTCCGATCAGATAGCCGTACCGCTTACAGATCCTGGTAAAGCAGGCAGACTTAGGGTGCAGTCGCTGCATGGCGGGATTAGTGTTGAGGGCTATAATGGCAAAGAAGTAGTAGTGCGCTATACCTCTGAGAGCAACCGCAGAAACGATAAGCCGGAAATGGAAAATGGCATGCGCCGTGTTTCTGATAATCAAATGGGGCTCGAGATAAGAGAAGAGCGCAACGAAGTGGATGTAAAGGTAAACAGCTGGACGAAAAGGGCAGACCTTACCATTTTAGTGCCCCGTAATTTTAGCCTGCACCTGCGCACCGTTAACGATGGCCTTATTGAAGTGAAAGATGTACAGGGCGAGCTGGACATCAGCAATGTAAATGGTTCGGTGCTGCTGCATAACATATCCGGAGCAGCAGTGGTAAATACAGTTAATGGAGAAATTGAGGCGTTTTTTGCTGATAGCCCACCCAATGCGCCCATGTCTTTCACCAATGTAAACGGGCAAATAGAAATAAAGCTACCTGCTGCTGCCAGGTTTAATGTAAAGGCTAAATCGCAATTTGGCGATGTATACACCAATTTCGATATGAAGATGAAGCAGGAAGCTGCCCGTGCAGAAACTACCAATACCGGAGGCACTTACCGGGTAAAGATCGATAACTGGGTACAGGGAGAGGTGAATGGAGGTGGCCCGGAGATTTATGTAAAAAGCCTTAACGGAGCCATCTACATCAGGAAGAATTAAGCAGGCATTGGCCTATTTTTAGAGCGAAGGAAAATTCCTTCGCTTTTTTTTGTAATGCCCGGGCCACTCGCTCGTCATGTTAGCAGATATGGAGCAAGAGAATTTCCACAGCAAAGTATTACCCGCCAAAGACCGGCTCTACAGAGTGGCTTACTGGATGCTGAAAGACAGCGCCGAAGCCGAAGATGTACTGCAGGAGGGCATGCTGCGCCTGTGGCTCTACCGGCAAAAGCTTTTGCTGTGCCATAACGTGGAGGCTTTTGCTATTCGTACCGTTCGCAATCTTTGCCTCGACCGGCTCAAGTCAAAAGCCTATAAAAACAGACAGGGCCTGGAGGGGCTGGAGTATTCTGAGAGTGGGGCAGCCAGCCCGCACCAGCAAACAGAAGCGGCCAACCACAACGATGTGCTGATGCGGCTGATGCAGACCCTGCCCGAGCAGCAACAATGGCTCTTACGGTTGCGCGAGGTAGAGGAACTGTCCTACGAAGAAATAGAAGAGGTTACCGGTATGCAGATCAATGCCATACGGGTAGCCCTCTCCAGAGCCAGAAAAACATTGAGAGAACAATTTATAAAAGTAAGCAGCTATGAAAAACTGGGATAGTGTACGCGAATTGCTTAGCCGCTACTACGAGGGCGAAACTACTATTGCCGAAGAAAAAGCATTGAAAGAAGCACTGCAGGAGGCAACTCTGCCACAGGATTTAGTACTGGAGGCTAAGCTGCTGGGGTGGCAACAGCAGGAGCAATCCATTAAAGCGCCTATTAGTGATCAGGAAATATTAGCCATATTACCTCAGGACGCAGATAGACCTGCCCTGCAAAAAACGCATAGCTACTGGCTGGCGGTGTGGCAGATAGCAGCAGCCGTTAGCCTGCTGGTGCTTGGTTTTGCGGCAGGTAAATTTACCGGCAGCCAGCCCGATGCGCCCCTTGCTGCAGAAACAGCTACCGAGCTTACTGCCATGCGGCAGGAGCTAAGCTCTCTGAAGGAAATGCTGCAAAACGGAGCCACTACCAGCCAGCGGCTGCAGGCAGTGAGTGTGGCTTCAGAAGCCCCCCGGGCCGATGCCGAACTGCTGCTGGCACTCATAGAAACCATGCACTTTGATGATAATGTAAATGTACGCATGGCCGCTGTGGAAGCCCTGATGCATTACCGGGAGCACCCGCAGGTGCGTCAGGCACTCATTCACTCGCTGGGTATACAAAAAGACCCTAACGTGCAGATTATGCTCATCCAGGGGCTTACTGCCATGCAGGAGAAGGAGGCAGTACCTCAAATGCAGGATATGCTGCGCCAGGCTGATCTACAACAGGTAGTACGGCAGCAGCTACAAAAAAGCATCTCCATACTGCTATAGAATTTTGGATCGATCCCTTTCACATATACAATCAATTTCTTCAAATTAAAACGGACCATTACATGAAATATAAGATTCTACTACTCCTGCTTTCCGCGGCCCTGCCGGGGCTGGCCCAGGAGTTCAAACAGAAAGTAGCCGCAAATCAGCAGGTGAAAATACAGTACCATAAGGCCGACATTCGCATTGAAGGCTACAGTGGCAGCGAAATAGTGATACAGGCTTCTGATTACCAGGCACCACCAGAACGTGCCAAAGGTTTACGCTCTCTCTATAATACCTCTGTAGATAATACAGGCATAGGCCTGGCTGTAGAAGCGAAAGAAGGTGCCCTGCTGGTTCGCGAGGCTACGCAACATCCCGGAACGTATGTGATCAGAGTACCTGAAAACGCCCGCCTGAGCATAGAAGATATGAACTGGGGTGGCGGAGATGTAACTGTAAAGGGGATGCGGGCTGAGCTGGAGGTAAAATCGCTCGATGCCCAGGTACGGCTTACAGATGTTTCGGGTCCGGTAATAGCCAACAGCACCAGCGGCGATATTAATATAACATTTAGTGAGTACAGCCAGAATGGCCCCAGTATGATCAGCAGTGTTGCAAGCGAGGTTGATGTTAGCATGCCAGCAGCTGCCAGGGCAGACCTGGTGCTAAGCTCGGTAGTGGGCGAAATATTTACCGATCTGGACCTGAAGATGCAGAACAGAAAGGGACAGGAGGAGAATATGCAGCATGTGGGCGGCGGCAACAGCACCATAAGAGCCACCCTGAATGGGGGAGGCGCAGCCTTAACCATCAGAAGCACCAGTAGTAATATTTACCTGCGTAAACGCTAACGCCATGAAGAAGAAACTTATCATGCTGCTGCTGGCGCTGATGCCCCTGTGCCTGCAGGCACAAAAGGTAATAAACGAGCGTTGGCCACTGCCTGCTAACAAATCACTTATCCTAAAATTTGACCATGCCAGAACTATTCAACTAAAGGGCTGGGATAAGCCGGAAGTTGAGGTACGGGCGGTGGTACAAATAAACGGTGGCCGGCACAACGATGCTTTTCAATTAACCTCTGCCGATCAGGGTAACGGGCTGCAGATCACCTCTCTTTTCAGGGAGGAGAAAGTAACAGGTTCCTCTCCCGATGATTGTAACGGCAGCCAGGCAATCTGGAATTATAACTCCGATAACAAGCAGCGAATCATTTGTATGGAAATCACCTTTGAGGTTTGGCTGCCCCAGGAGGCCGCGCTCAAGCTTGAAACCATCAGCGGAGATGTAATAGCTACAAACTTAAAGGGAAGCCTCGATCTGAAGAGCATCAGCGGCTTTATTGATGTAAGCCTGCCGGCAGCACAGCAGGCAGAGCTATCGCTAAAATCTGTTACAGGAGAGCTTTATACCGATCTGGAAATGCAGATTCTCAATAAAAAAGATGAGATACCCATTGTTGGCTATGAAATGAAAGGCATGCTGGGAAAGGGTGGAACGCCTGTTCGTCTAGAGACCATCAGCAGCAATATATACCTGCGCAAAGAGTAGCAGGATCAGCATTCTTTATTTTAACAAGCAGAAGCCTATGCCAGTAAAAGCATAGGCTTCTGTGTTTAAACAATTCCTTTTTGCTCCGGTTCTAATGATGAATATTTTTAATATTATGTTGATTTTAATGTAATATTTATTGATATCTTCATTGACTTGCTCTCTAACAGCTATTTTTTCATTGCCACCGTAGCATGGATGACAGGACCCCCGACGGAAGAAAATTAATTCGGCGCCTTGGCCAGGGCACCGGATTAGGCATGTTCATTTATGATAAAGACCTGATCGTTTTAGAGTGGAATAAATATATGGAGGCCTGTACCCGCATTAAGAAAAAAGAATGTGTTGGCAGAAGGTTAGAGGAGGTATTAGTACCAGTTAATTATTTAGATGCAAAGCAATACCGTAGAGCACTAGCAGGAGAGTCTTTCACATTGGATGAGGTACTTGTAAGCCTCCAGGCTGCCGGGGAGGGAACCAAGATATTTGAGCTTCATTTTATTCCCCTGGATGGAGACAAAGAGATAGAACAGGTAATGGTGTTTGCTTTTTGTGCTGATTTTCTGTCAGGCAATACGCAACCTGGCGACCTGATGCATACCACCCTTAAAACTTTCAATGATTTTTTAAAATTTGCTCCTATTCCGGTTTTTATTGTAGATGCAGAGCTCAACATCAAGCTGGCAAATAAAGCATTCTATAAGTTTTCTGATGCAAAATCAAAGAAGATCTACAGTGTAAAGGACTTTGAGTCTGCTGATTTATATGATCACTTCAGGGTGCATGTTGAGGGAGTCATTGAAAGTGGAGAACCTCTTATGCTTACGGAAGAATATAAATTGCCCTCAGGCCGAAGATTTTTTTACACCATCTTTTTCCCGGTTCAGAACAGGCATGGTAAGATTAATTCCATAGGCGGATACATTATTGATCTTACCAAAGAAGTGGAGCAACAGGAGCAGAACCAGCTTTTGCTGCAGGAAACCCTGCGCCTCAATGAAAAGCTGAACTTCCAGAATCAGGAACTGCAGCAGCATAAAACAGAACTTGATAACACCAATAAAATGCTGCATGAGCAGAAAGAAGATTTGCAGCATCTGGTAGAGGAGCTTTCTGACCGCAACTATGAGCTCGACCAGATCATGTATAAAACTTCTCATGACCTAAGATCACCGTTAACTTCTATTTTGGGTTTGTTGCTGCTGGCCAAGCAGGAAGCAGATACAGCTAAAATCCACGAATACCACAACTATATTGAAAACAGGGTACACAAGCTGGATGATTTTGTAAAAGCCATGCTTTCGTATGCAAAGAGCAGCCGTACCGAAATATCTCTGGAAAGTATAGAGTGGGAGCCGCTGCTGAAAGATGCGCTGGAACATGTACATTACCTGGAGCACTTCAGTAAAATACATATTCAAACCAGTATCAATAATGAGCTGTATACCTTCCAGAGCGATCAGGTAAGAATAAGCATGATCCTGAACAACCTTATTGGCAATGCTGTAAAGTACGCTGATTTAAGAAAGCCGGAACCCTTTGTTAAAGTAACGATTCATAATACTGCCAAAGGTGCCAGTATAGAGGTGGAAGACAACGGTATCGGTATTCCGCAGGAGTATATAGATAAAGTCTGGGATATGTTTTTCAGGGCAACCGACCGATCTGAGGGATCAGGCTTGGGGCTGTATATTGTAAAACAGACGGTGGAACGTATGCAGGGAAAATTTCATATTGAAAGCCAGGAAGGCCAAGGCACCTCAGTGGTTGTTTTTTTACCACACCTCACCAGGCAGCAACGCTTAAAAACGGTCAGGCCAAATAAGCATACTCGCAAAAAAGATATTTAGACAAGCCGCCGAAAGAGTATTCAAAAACATCGCTTTTTTAAAACTCACGGCATTTTCGTTGCGGTAAGCAAGCAGCAGCCAGTGGAAAAAATAAATAAACACCGGCAGTAGTACCAGCTGAAAGGCCACTCCCCGCCAGAAGGTGTGAAACTCCAGGAAATAAATCCAGAAGGCAATGTTGGCAATTGTAAAAGCCGCTGCCGTAAAAAAGAAAGTGCCTTTAACGCCCAGCATCAGGCTTAGGGTATGGTCGCCTCGGCGGGCATCTTCGTGGTGCTGGTAAATTTGTGTCATGGGGTAAGAACCCCAGAGCAGCAGTGTAGTAAGGCAGCCGGCCAGTACGGTTTTCACTTCCCAAAATTCTGCCAGACTACTGCCGGTTATGCCAACATAAGCCATGGCAAATGTAAAAAAGCCCTGAAAAAAGCCGGCTACCCACCAGCTGGTAAAGGGGTGCTTCTTCAGGCGAATCATGGGATGGCTGTATGCGCGTGATACTGCACTGTAAATGGCAGCCATAAGGGCAAAAACAGGGCCGGCCAGCCACCAGCCAATGATCAGGGCCAGCAGATCCAGCATATTAGCTGTAAAATAAAGCTCCCGGCTAACAGGAGGTGGCTTTTCCAGCCCGCCTATACTTTCTTCATCCTTATCAAAATAACTGTTGTAGCCATTGCTTGCCGGATATAATAACAGGTGCAGGCTAACAAATACCCCTATTGCTGGTATTATATGTACAGCTTCTGCCACCGCAAGAGCAAACAGATAAACGGGCATCAGGTAAAAGGAAAAGGGAATGCGCAAATGCAGCAAGGTAGATTTCTTTAGCATGGCCCCACCGGTTTTAAAATCATAAGTTAAGGAATTTTCAAAATATGACCGCATACATCTCGGCATTAGGTACAGCAACACCTCCGCATATAATACCACAGGCCGATGCAGCCCGCTTTATGGCAGAAGCCATGGCACTAGGCCCTGCTGACAAACGTAGATTACAGGCTGTTTACCGGGCCAGTGGCATCAGGCAACGCTATTCTGTGCTGGAGGATTATAAAAAGCCTTATGGCTATTACAGCTTTTTCCCCAATACCGAAAACCTGGAGCCATTCCCCACTACCCAGAACAGAATGGCTGTGTACAATACTGAAGCGCCGGCACTGGCAGCAGCCGCCTCAAAAAAGTGCCTGGAGCAACTGCCAGATGTGGAACTGGGAGATATAACACACCTGATCACCGTAAGCTGCACTGGCATGCAGGCGCCGGGGCTGGATATTTCGCTGGTTCAGGCTTTGGGGCTCCGAAGTTCTGTTAATCGTACCTGTGTCTATTTCATGGGGTGTTATGCCGCCATCAATGGCCTGAAATTAGCAGCCAGCATTTGCCAGGCAGATGCCAGCAGCAAGGTACTGGTGGTATCGGTAGAGCTGTGTACGCTGCATTTTCAGAAGAAACATGATGATGATAACCTGTTGGCGAATGCCCTTTTTGGCGATGGTGCCGCTGCAGTGCTGGTAGAAGGTATCAGGCGCCCCGGAATACAGCTGGCCCTGGAGCAATTTTATTGCGACCTGGCCTTGGATGGCCTTGAGGATATGGCCTGGCACATTGGCGATACCGGATTTGAGATGAGATTATCCTCCTATATACCGGCATTTATTAAAGGCGGGGTAGAGAAGCTGCTGAAGGGACTTCTTAGAAAAATTCCGCATGTAGAAAAAGAGGATCCCATCTTTGCTGTTCACCCCGGAGGCAGACGTATTCTGGAAGTAACCGAAGAAGCGCTGGGCCTGGAAAGAAAGGATAATCGCTATTCTTATGCTGTACTACAGGAGTATGGAAATATGTCGTCGGCCACTGTATTGTTTGTGCTGAAAGAGATATTTGATGAGGCTGGCCTGGAGATCCCTGAAGTTTTTTCTTCTTCCTATATGCTGGGCAAAGCAGAAACTAACCTAAGTCCGGAAGGCAATGGGAAAGCTGAACGACAAGGTGAAAACCTTCATGGAGATATACCATCAGCGGAGAGTAACAGCCTTGAGGGGCGCCCTATCATTAGCTTTGCCTTTGGTCCGGGCCTGACCCTGGAGAGTATGCTCCTGAGAGTTGTTAAGAGCTAAGCTAAGGTGAGTAATGGGTTAGGGCAGGATAATTTGGTACTCCTTAACCCTCCAGGTTTTTCAGGAATAAGCGGAAGGTTGTACCCTTGCCAGGCTGGCTGATGACCTCAACTTTGCCTCCGGTTTTGGTTACAATATTATTGATCAGGTGCAGGCCAATGCCTTTTCCGCCTGCCTGGGCTGTAAAGCGCTGAAAGGGGCGGAACAGCTTGTTTTTATACTTCTCCACATCTATGCCAATGCCATTGTCTGAAAACTCCAGGAGCTTGTAATTGCGGAAGGTGCGGCAACTGATCCTGATCACCAGTTTTTCATCTTCTTTTCTATACTTGATGGCATTGCTCAGCAGGTTTCTGAAAAGGCTCTCCAGGTAAAAGGGTATGAATACTATGTCGGGGCAATTTTCAAAGTTTGCCTGTATCTCGTGGGGTACTGGTTGCAGCCGCTCCTGAAGCTCCTGGTGCACCATGGTAAAAGCATCTCTGAAGCTGAGCTTTTTAGCAGGGCTTTGTTTCAGGCTCTGCAGCTCAATGGAATGGATCATGGCCTGCAGGGTATTATCCAGCCGGTACAGGCTTGTCTCCATAGATTCTATTATCTTGCTGCGCTTTTCTTTGCTGTTACCACTCAGTAACTGTAGCAGCCCTTTCATATTGGCTACCGGCGAGCGCAGGTCATGGGCAGCAGCATGTACAAAATTATCCAGGTACTGGTTAATCTGGTTTAAGCGTTCGTTTTGCGTTTGCAGCCGCTTACGCTGCAGCTTGTTTTCATGTATATCGGTGCAGGTGCCAAACCATTTAATCACGTTTCCGGCCGCATCGGTCACAGGTACGCCCCTGGCTAAAAACCAGCGGTAGCGGCCGCTTTTGTGGAACAGTCTGTATTCTACCTGGTAGTAGGTGCGTGAAGTAATGGCCTTCTTCCAGGTTTTTTGTGTACGGCTTTTGTCTTCCGGATGAACAAATTTCAGCCAGTCCCACTCATTAGTAACCACCTCATCTTCGCCGGTATAGTCGTACCATTTTTGGTTAAAATAGGTGGCACGGCCGTCGGCATGGGTAGTCCATACAATGTGGGGAAGGCTTTCAGAAATAGTTTTGAACTCTTCTGCAGCCATTCGCTCCAGTTCGCCGGCAATTTTAGCCTCATGTACATCGCTGATAATACCAACCCACTTAATAGTTGCTTTCTGATTATTGTAGAGGGGTACTGCACGCGCAATATGCCAGCGGTAGAGACCATGCCTGTTGCGCAGCCGTAGCTCCAGCTGCAGCCCAGGGGCTCTGTATTTGATGGCATCAAACCATTGCTCCATGGTGCCGGCATAGTCTTCAGGATGCAGTATCTTTTTCCAGTCAACCTCTACTGCGTGTATTTGGGGCAGGTTTGTATATTTGAAAAAAGCATTGTTAAGGTAGTCAATTTGCCCGTCGGGGCGTGCTGTAAAAATAACCTGCGGCAGGTTTTCTGCCAGTACCAGAAACTCATGCGCATCCTTCAGTTCTTTTTCAATCTGGCGTTCCCGGCTTATATTGATGGTTCTGGAGGAGGCTCCAATCAGCTTTCCTTCTTCATCCCGGATAGAAGAAAAATTTATTTCATAATAATTACGCTCGCGATCCTGCAGGCCAAATTCCTGCTGAATGGCAAACTCCTCGCCCTTTAGCGCCCTTTTCCAGAGGTCCAGGGCGTTTTTTAATTCTTCGGGGTGCCCGGACAGCAATTCTTCTATACTTTGCTTTGGCTTTACCTCTACCCCAAAAAGCTGCTGCATTTCTTCTGCATAAGCCGCATTGTAGGCAATCAGCTTTTTATCTGTATCTAAAGCACAAATAATATCTTTGGTGCCTTCTATAATGGCACGTAGCCTGGCGTTGATTTGTTCAAGATCTTTCTCTTTTTGCGCCAGCTCTGTAATATCACGCGTAATAACCAGTACACTGGCTACTTTACCCCTTTCGTCCAATTCGGGTACCAGCAGGCTGTAAATATCCTTTATTTCCTGTTTTGGCGACTTTACCTTGCCGGCATAGGTTTGCATTTGCCCGGTCAGCATGGCTTTCTGCAGCTTGGTTTCAAAGCCATCCCAGCTAGGGTCAGGAAAGTTTGTTTCTCCAATACGTTTGCCCAGGTATTCAGAAGATTTTTTACCCGTAAAATTCTCTATGGCAGGGTTGGCAAACAGATAGCGGTACTCCTGATCGAAGCGTGTAATAACATCGGGGATATTTTCGGCCAGGGTAAACCACTCCTGGTCCAGGGTTCTTTTATGGGAAATATCACTCCCTTCAATAAACAGGTATTCCAGCTGCCCCTGCTGATCAAAAACAGGTTTTATGCTGAATCTGCCCCGAAAGTAGAGTCCATTGTAATTAATGATCCATTCCTGGAGATCTACCTGCTCTCCGGTAGCGGCCTTCATCACAGCATTCCTGATCCGGGCCGTATTCTGGTTTTCCTCTTTAAAGCAAGCACTTTCCCAAAGAGGCTTGTCCCATACCTCCTGTTCTTCATGCCCCAGAAACTTCTTGCTGATTTTGTTGAGCTCCCGTATGTTTCCTGCCGGATCCAGCAGGACCATGAACAGGGAAGTATTATCGAAGAATGCACGATATACGGGTTCCTTACAGATAGCGGCGGTGCTAAGTAACACAGCGCCGGCATCGGCAGACTGGATGTGCCTGATACTCTCCTGCACCCATTCGTAGGTGCCACTTTTGGTTAAAAAACGGTAGGTGATATTTTTTTCCTGATCAGGTGCCAGCTGCAGTACAGATTTGCGGCGGCGCTGATCGTTAGGATGAACCAGTGACTGCCACTGCCGCGGTGTTAACGAATCTTCAAAACCTGCCAGGTTTCTGCAGGCCGGAGCAAAGGCATAGCTATCACCCCCCAGGCTCTGCCACCAATGCAGGCCAGGTAACTGATCTAACAGTTTGGTATAGACATGAAGTTGTAAACCCTGCTCCATATTAGGGTTGCTGTACCAGCTGGTACGCACACTAAAAAATTAAATTATTTGACGGCTACTCTTGCAATGATACGCGTGCCGGCATGCAAGGTTGGCTTACTCGTTTACCCACTTCACTTTATCGGCTATGGGTTTACGCCGTCCTGCAGGCCAGTCGCTTTTGGGAATACCCAGGTACAGAAAGCCAAGTAATTTATCATTGGGCTCGAGCCCGAAGAAGGACAATGCTTCCTGCCGGTACGTAATGCCGCCACTGCCCCAGTAGCAACCTATTCCATAGGCAGCAGCCGTAAGCCACATGTTCTGAACGGCGCAGGCTACGGCTTCTACTTCTTCTATTTCCGGTACCTTGCCTTTTGGATCGCGCTTCATGCCAATGCTGATGATGTGCGAGCAAAGTAAAGGGGTATCCAGCAGCTTCTGATGTTTGTTTTCAGCGTAGGTGCCCTCCTCCATAGCGAACTGCGTGTAAAGGTCTGCCTGAAAATTGGCCAGTTTCTGGAGTCCTTTATTTGAAAATACTGTAAACCGCCAGGGTTCAGTAAGTGCATGCGTGGGAGCCCAGTTGGCGTTCTCCAGCAGCTGTTCTATTATGGCATCATCTATACGTTCGCCGGAATAGCTTACAGGATAAACAGCACGGCGGTAACTAATGAGATGGTTTATCTCTTGGGTATCAAATTTTTTCATGCCTAAAGCAGAACCAAAAAATGGATGATAGAAAATTAAAATCAGCGTTTTGGAGAACGCTATTCTGTAAACGGCATTTTAAGCCTTAGGTCTTCTTTGAGATTATCGACAAGCTCTAGGAAGGAACCATTGCGGCAGGAATCAAGAAACGTATGCAGTGTTTGTTTGTGCTGGTCTATATTAAAAGAGAATCGCACTTTTTCCTGCTGCAGCTTAGCCTGTGCCCGGCAAAAAAGTTGGCGGCAGTTGTCTTTCTTCTTTTCTACGATTTCAGCAATTTCTGCATAATCATAATTAAATACCTCCCTGAACAGGTATACGGCACGCTCAGAAGGTTCCAGCTTCTGCAGCAGCACTTTTAATGCTTCGGATACTTCTCCCTCACGCTCTACAAAATTGATGTTGATGTCAAAATGGGCCAGCCATTCGGCATGTAAGAGTGGGTCCAGTAATTCTTCGGCACTGTGGCGCAGCCGCTTCAGGTGGTTCAGGCAGTTGTTAATGACAGCCCGTACCAGGTAGGCCTTCAGGTTATCGATAGCCTTTGGGGGCTGGCTCAAAAATTTAAGGAAGGTATCCTGTACGATATCCTCAGCATCCATCATGTTTTTAACCATGCGCTGAGCAATGGAGATCAATAATGGCTGGTATTGAATAATGGCGGCTTCGTACGTCATGTCAGCAACTTTCTCTTCCCCTAAAAGCAGATAGACAGTTCACAGTAAACAAATATAATTGAATTATCTCATATAAGGAGAAATCCTCTAGTACTTAAACTGTAAGCTGAGGTAGAAGTTACGTCCGTCGGAAGGAATTATGCCCGGACCCGGATAACCTTCGGCACGGCGGGTAAAATACATGTTATTGGTAAGGTTATTAATGCCGCTCTCTACTTTAAAGTACTTACCAATTTCATAACTGGCAGAGAGGTCTGCTACATAATAAGCAGGTATTGGGCCTATTACACCGCCACTACTCAAACCTTTTTCTGAGTTAGTGGCATCTGTAAACTGATCGCTCAGGTAGGTATACTGACCACTTAAGGAAAATCTGTTTTTCTCTACTCGTATGCCGGCCTTCGCATTAATATCAGGCACCAGCTCTACATCATTTCCGGCAATGGTTTTTTCTCCTGATTCTGCATATTGCCCTTGGATAAGTGCCAGATTTCCAAACGTTCTTATCTGCCATTGAGAGGTAATGCCCACCAAGGGCAAAATACTAACTTCTGCAAAACTCTCAACCCCGGTAATATAAGCCCTGCCTACATTTGTAGTTAATAACTTTTCCTTGAAAGGAATACGGCCTATCTTATCCAGGTAGGCCAGCATAAACAGGCTTACATCCCAGTTAAGTAATTCGTTGCTGCCCCTCCAGCCCAGATCTGCACTATAGCCCCGCTCATCGCTTAGGTTAGGATCTACAATGATGTTAGGGTTTATAGTACGTATGTCGGTAAAGGTTACTGCGCGGTAGTTTTGAGAGAAATTAGTATATAGCTCACTCAAATCTTTTAGTTTATAGCTGAGGCCAAGGCCACCCAGCAAAACCGGACGAGACAGATTCTTGATATCGGTTCCTTTTTCCCAAACGGTATAGGGCAGGCCAAACTCATCCTGCAGCTGCAGTGGTAGTTCCTGGTAGTATCCATCAGCCCTGGTATTGATCCACTCCCAGCGGATGCCGGGGGTAAGGCTAAGGCGGTCGCTTAAATTAAAGATGTTTTCTGCAAACAGGGCTACATTCCAGTTAGGAAATTGGTGGTCAGATTTCAGATTAGAAGGATCTTCAAAACGAAAGTCAGGACCTGAGCCCTCAGTAGAAACCCCCTGCTTTTTGTAAGTAAGCCCTTTATATGCCCTGGCACCCGCAAGAAATACAGAGGTTTGTTTGCCCAGGTTGTAGCGGTGCAGCAGGCGCAGCTCACTGCCAATGTTCCGGAACTGGTCACTGATCAGGGTTCTGTTGGGGTCTGCCGGGCGGTCTATCCTGCCCAGGTCGCCCAGGGCATCACGGCTGGCGTAGAGACCAAAGTTCTTCATCTCCAGCCGGGTGTGCTGGTTAAACTTATATTCCATCAGCACCGCCATCAGGTTCCAGTCTACCTTAAACCAGTTACGGTCGCGGAAGGATTGCCGCGGATCCTGTGCAAACTGCGCATCGGTGAGACCGCCGGGTTGCTGGGCCAGGTAATCCATGTGGGTGTACTCCAGGCAGAGAAAGAATTTATCTGTCAGCTGCATGTTCAGGTCGGCAAAAGCTGTATTTACCTCAAAGCCTGAATTGGGGCGCCAGCCATCGCCGTGTTTGTACTGGTAAAAGCCATAGTAGTTTATTTTGCCTTTGGTGCCGCCCACACTGTTAAAGGAGTTGAACAGGCCAAAGGAGCCCAGCGTTTGACGGGAGGTAAATTCAAAAGGTTTGTCAGAAGGCCCCTTTTTCATGACAAAGTTGAGCATGCCGCCAAACTGGGTACCATACTGCAGGGAGGCGGCGCCGCGTACAATCTGTATTTTTTCTACGCCCTCCACCGGCGGGGTATAGTAGCTTTCGGGATAGCCCAGGGCATCGGCGCTAATGTCGTAGCCATTTTGGCGGGTATTGAAGTTGGCGGTGCGGTTTGGGCTAAGTCCCCTGCCGCCAATGCCCAGTTGAATACCGGCGCCATCGCTTTCCCAGATGTTCAGGCCGGGTACCTTGCTGTAGATCTGGCGGCTGTTATTGGTCGCCAGGTTGGCAGTAAGACCTTCTATCAGGATCACTTCACTTTTTTTGGCCTCGTAAATGGCCGTGCCCTCTACGGCCTGTAAGCGTGTAATGCCACCCATACCCTCTGTTTTACGCTCTACTACTACCTCTTTAAGGGTTTCTTCCATTTGCTCCAGGGCAAAATTTACAGTAATGGCAGCAGCCTGTGCCTCTACAGATTTTGCAACAGACCGAAGGCCTTCGTGGAATACCGCTATGGCATAGGTGCCATAAGGAATGGAGGGTAGTGTGTAGTAACCTTTTGAATCTGTAGCAGCAACAACTGAAGTACCCTGCACAAACACATCGGCGCCTGCCAGGCCCCTGCCGCTGGTGGCCTCTGTTACCCTGCCCGAAATAACAACAGTTTGCTGTGCCTGCAAAAGCACAGGGCTGCCAAGCAACAGGAGTATTGCCAGCAGCAGGTGGGCTATATATAATTTAGCGTTGGGCACGGAGGTAGTCTTGATCAAAGGGTAAAATCCAGTTTTTGGGCATCCAGCCATCCTGCAGGCTGGCCAGGTTTACATCGGGTCGTACATAGGGGCGGCTACGGCGGCCGTTCAGGCTCACCCAGCTGTCGGCATATACCTGCGGGCTTTCAATGCCCCTGTTCTTGTATTCATCTCTGAGGAAATGGGCAAACTGCAGGATCATGTCTGGCTGTGTAGCCATCATTTTCTCCTGCTGCGGGTTTAGGTACTCCCGGGTATTCACGGCTGTTCTGCTGCCAGTTTCACCATCCTGTACCACAAAGCTGATGCTCCCGCTTTTTTCCATCAGCATTACCCGCCACGAAAAACGAAAGCCCTGTTCGGTCCAAAACAGGGAGTCGGGGTAGAGGGCAAAACGCCAGGGAAACAGCAGCTGAAAAACAATGTAGAGGGAAAGAAAAGCGGTTAGGGGCTTGTAGAGTGCAGCAGGATAGGCATAGCTTTTGGCCTGCCGGAGTGTGGGGCGCCGGCGGAGCAGTTTCTGCAGCCCCTCAAGCACCTGCTGATGAAAACGGCTGCTGAAGAAGATAAGGGTGCTTAAGATCATGATCCAGGGGAACATGCCAATTGGGAAGAGTAACCAGGTAAGTACATGAAACAACACAACCGCTACATACGCCAGCGGGCGGCTTTTGCGCCAGCTTAGCAGGAAGGGGATGCTAAGGTCGTAGAGGCAGCCGAACCAGCTGAACAGGTAGGCTACCCACACTTCTTTAAGCCAGGGGCCGATGAGGGGCATATCAGCTTTAGCGGGCAGCCAAAGGCGCAGCGGCTGTGCTTCCAGCAGCCAATCGGCATGCAGCTTGGCTACACCAGCATAAAAGTATACGAGCCCCAGCTGAAAGCGCAGGATGTTGATGGTCCAGGCCGGTACCTCGGTAACGGCAAGAGCAGGCTTGCGCAGCACATCCAGCGAAAAGGAGCGGTGTGCAGGGAGCAGGATCATTAGCCCGCTCATCAGGCTTACAAAGTAGTAGTGGTTGAGGTAGTTGGTAAGATCCAGCAGCTCTACATAGCTGAACAGGAGAAAAAACAGTAGCGCTGAAAGGCGGTAGCGCCAGCCCAGCATAATGCCTGCTGCTGCTACTGCCATCAGGCCAAAAACCCCGTACATGCTCCAGCCGGGCAGGCCCAGGGCAACCGGATGCTTAATCCAGCTGAAGCCATAATAATGGAAGAAATACTGTGGCTGTATGTAGAGCTGATCCACCCAGCCCTTCAGCATAAAGCGCAAAACACTTACCAGCATCATTAATCCAAAGATGATGCGGAACATCACCAGCGGAGCAATAGACGTTGGTGCCGTACTGGCGTTGTATATGTTTTGCAGCCTCAGCTTCATTGGCTATTAGTCGCCGTCATTATCTATATAAGTGATTTGCACGCTAAGGGCAGAGGGCATATCAGCCTTTAGCAGCGCCATGATATTTGCCATTTCCATATAGGCAGCTTCCACCACCTGCGGCTGTGCCGTAACTGCCTGGCGCAGCGGGCCGGAGATGGCATCTACAGCGCTGTTAATGCTTTGTAGCTGTGCGTTGATGGCAGCGGCCAGGTCTTCTTCGGTATTACCGGCGGCATGGTGGGCCTTCAGGTAATCGGCCAGTCCCGGGCCATCGCCCGATGCGTAGGTGCCATTGAACACCCGCGTTACAGACTCCAGGTTAGCCTGGATCAGTGGGAGGGAGTAGCTGCTGTAGTAGGCTTCTACAGCACGTGGTATAGGCTGCCCATCCTGTGAGAGCAGACCCAGGGGTGTGCGTATTTTCTGGTTTTTGATCACCTCGAAACCCTGCACAAAATTATTGACCAGCAGGCTTAGTGCACTGCTGGCGCTGTTACCGGTATTAGTAATAAAACTGCCCAGGTAGTTACCACTTTCCGGAGCCCAGGCGGTACGTACGGCGGTGGCCTGTGTGTGCAGGTGCGCCGCCACTTCTTTGGCAAAGCGCTTACGGTTGTCGGCTTGTTCGCTGCTGGTGTAGCGGCTTAGTACTTCGGCATTATCGCCGCTTTCTGAAAAGAGCAGATAGTCCAGGGCTGGCATACCACGCATATCACCGGCGTAGAGGCCGTTAATATCCCAGGTGCCGCTTTGCACAGCATTGTCTATTTTAGGGTAGCGGGTAGGAAAGTTATTGATGCTCATGCTCAGGCCCAGGTCTGCGGCAGGCCCGAACTCAAACAGGCTAATGCCCTGCCAGGAGATCCAGGTTTCCTTCAGGGCATTTTGTGCTTCGGTTAAGTTGGCTTCGGAAGGAGCATCGGCAAAGGCATCTACACGGGTTTGGAGTACCTGAGCCTTTTGCTCAAAAGAGGCATAGGCGGGGTAAATTACATTTTTGCCATAGTTCTCCAGCATTTCCCGTTCGTTAAAGTCTACACCTGATGTGCTGCCCTCATCGTCCTTACAGGCGGTGGCAAACAGCAGGAGTGCTATCAGGCAGCTAAAGGGAAATATTTTACTTACCATTTTTTAAGCTTAAAAAGCGCCGGTTTTGCCGGCGCTATAAAACATCTATATTCTATCTGTTATAAGTTCAGCAGTTGTGCATCTGTGAACCCATATACCTCTTTCAGTAACAGGTTTGCTTCCTGAAGATTTTCTTCTGTAGCTTCCTTGGGATTGGCCCCGAACAGGTGAATCAGGTGTGCAAACTCTTCATTCGTGATTGCGCGTTCCGGATTGTACTGCAGTGCATATGCAAATGCCAGGCCCTCTGACCAGTTGTGGTAATAAGCACCGGTTCTTTGTTCATTATTTGCCTTCATGGCAGAATTCAGGTAATGCACCACGTTGGCAGCAACCAGCAAGTCCCATTTTTCGCGGATGGTAGCAATGGCTTCGTCGCGGGCAATCATATCGTTACGGCCAATGGCAGCACGTCCTTTGATGAAAGCCTTCATGATATCCTGGCGCAGATCAAGCTGATCGGCACGCTGGTTAGAATAGCTGCCCCAGAACCAGGCTCTTTCCTCTGCCGATTTGGTATTGTCCTTACCTTCATTGGCAGGGAAATCAGTTGGAACGCCGAAATAACCAAAGGCTTCGTCCCAGTGGTGCTGCATGGCAGTGCCCTGGCCTTCGGTAACCTTGCTATTATCAGCATTCATTTTTTCCTGGCCTAAATAAACATCTGTTGCCTGCCAGTAGAGTACGGAACCCATCAGACCTTTAGCAAGTAATTGTGCAGGCTCCAGGCCTTCCGGTGTTACCAGGTAACCACCCTCTACATTTGCCGGATTGCCGCTTAATGCCTCTACCTGGTTGAACAGGGCATATATTGCATTTTTGGTAGCGCCTCCGTCCTTATCGTATGTTTTAGATGCCAGATTTTTATCGGTACCAAACATTTTTGCACTGTTCTCATAAAGAGCAGTAAGCTCGGCAGCAGTTACCTTGGTTTCGCCATCATTGGCTTCACGCACTTTCCTGATTAATGTATCCAACATCTGTATGCGCTGCAGCTGACCGCTACGGTCTACGTTCTGGAAATTATAGGTAGCAGGGTCTTCCGTGGTGGTAGTGATGGTATCATCATCTTCACAGGCTACTGCTAAAAATCCGGCAGTAAGGGCTAAAAAAGTATAGCGGTTCAGAAAGCGAAGCATAATCTTTATTTAGATTTAATTTAAATAGCGATGGCAAAGCTATACGCTGTTTAGAATTATTCCAAATAAACATCAGGCTTTCTTATAGGGATATAGATAAAATTGATGAGATGGTTTGCAGGCAATTGTCTTTTGCAACTTAACCTCTGCTACTCTTGATAGGGTACCGGCTTACCATCTTTCATCAGGTATGCTTTATCGGCAATATGGAACAGGTCTTCTTCAGAATCGGAGTAGGTTTCTATCAACCTGAAGGGTTTACCGTTAAAGTGTTCTTCCAGCCGGCGCACCTTTTCCTGGTCTTTCAGCGCTTTGCCATTAATTTTATAGTGACCGTTTTCGTAGCGGGTCTGGGTTGCCATCCAGGCATCTACCTTCAGGTGTTTTTTAAACAGTGGAGCCACGTACACATCGTACCCGCCTGTGATAAAGATAATCTGTACACCCTGCTCCCGTAGTTCTTTGATGCGCTGCAGCAGGGGCTCATTAAAATGATCATCCCATTCTATTTCCCAGAACTGGCGGGCATATTTCTGCACCTGCTCCGGCGGAAGCCCGTTCAGGTACTTAAAAAAGTTCTCTTTGAAGTCGGTCTTATTAAGGAGCTTTAGTTTGCTCATCAGGCCGTAAAGAGAAATCTGTAAGATGTTCAGCAGTTTGTAATTCTTCTTATAGCAAATAAACTTAAAGAACTCGTCTTTAGAAGATTTGCGATAAACCGTTTTGTTGAGATCGAAAACGGCTACTTTGATGGGCTCCTGCGCCATATGCTGCTTGTTTGATTCACCATTAAACCAGCATCAGCAGCTCATAGTTTTACTTTTAGGAGCTTAGGGCGCTGATTAGCAATATAAACACCTGCAATTACTGCTGCCATTCCAACAAAGTGCATGGTGAGCAGCACTTCGCCATCCAGCACTCCTACAATTACTGCTACTATCGGGATCAGGTAAGTAGTAAAAGAGGTAAACATGGGGGTGGTGATCTGCACCAGGTGGTTGAACAGAATAAGCGCTATGGCGGTGCCCACTACCCCCAGGGTAACTACTGCCAAAAGCGACCAGCCAGCGGTTGGCTGTGTTTGCAGGTGGTGGGTAAAATCGGTAAAGCCAAAGAGGTATACAACAGCCCCGGGCAGTACCAGTGCAAGCGAAACAGCGGTAATGACTACCGGGCGCAGGCCTCCTAGAAAGGCTTTGATAATATTAAGGTTAAGGCCATAGCAAAGGGTTGCCAGAATAACCAGAAATGCATAGAGGTTAATGCTACCTAATTCGCCACCGGCTTTGGCCAGGGCAAGTATAATAGATCCCCCAAAGCTAATAGCAAGGCCTATAGCATTGCGCACGGTAAACCGGTGCCCAAAGAAGATGGCACCAATAACCACCACAAACAGGGGTGTAAGGGCATTCAGAATTCCGGTAACGCTGGAGGATAGCTGGGTTTGGGCCTTTGCAAACAAAAAGGCAGGAATAAAAGAACCTACCAGACCAATGACCAGCAGCAGCATGCGGTTGCGCCCGCTGAGCGCCCCCACATGTTTAATGGCAATGGGCAGCAGGGCAAGGCCGGCTGCAATAATGCGCAGTGCACCCACCTCGCCGGCGCTGTAGGCCAGCAAAGATTTCTTTATCAGAATAAATGAATTACCCCAGATAATAGCCAGGAGTATCAGCAGGGCCCAGGCAACAAGTTGTTTGTTGGAGCGAAAACTGCCAAAACGTGTCTGCTTAGGCTGGATCTCAGCAGAACGTACCTCTCCAGCGCCGGTTTCTTTCGTCTGCATTTCTGTTGTGGGGGCAGGCCGACTTTTGCTAGGCAAAGCTGTAGGCATTAGAAAATTCGTTGGCAATTTCTTCCAGAATCACCAGCAGCTCGTCGTACGATTCGCTGGTGACCAGCCGTACCCGGTAGGGTTTAAAGTTCTGAAGACCGCGGAAGTAATTGGTGAAATGGGGCCTCATTTCATAAATACCCTGTTTTTCGCCTTTCCATTCTACTGAAAAGCGCAGGTGTTCTTTCACCGTATCGATTCTTTCCTGCAGGGTGGGTGGGGGCAGCAGCTCGCCGGTAGCATTGTAGTGCTTAATCTCTCTGAAAATCCAGGGGTAGCCAATGGCAGCACGGCCAATCATCACCCCATCAACGCCATAGCGCTTCCAGTAATCTACTGCTTTCTGTGGCGAGTCGATATCGCCATTGCCAAAAACAGGGATTTGAATGGAAGGATGACTTTTCACCTCTTCAATCCAGCTCCAGTCGGCTTCGCCTTTATACATCTGCTGGCGGGTGCGGCCGTGAATGGTCAGGGCCTGGATGCCGGCATCCTGCAGGCGCTGCGCTACTTCTATTATCTTAATAGTATCGTGGTCCCAGCCCAGGCGTGTTTTTACCGTTACAGGTTTATTTACCCGTTTTACAATTTCGGCTGTCATGGTCTGCATTTTGGGAATATCCAGCAGAATGCCGGCACCAGCCCCTTTACAGGCCACTTTTTTAACAGGGCAGCCGTAGTTAATATCAATTAATTCAGGATTTGCTTCTTCGGCAATGGCTGCTGCCTGGCGCATGCTTTCTATTTCGGCGCCAAAAATCTGGATGCCAATGGGGCGCTCATAATCGTATATATCCAGCTTCTGCACCGATTTGTCGGCATAGCGGATAAGTCCTTCAGCAGCAATAAATTCGGTGTACATCAGGTCTGCTCCGTTTGCCTTGCAAACCGCTCTGAACGGAGGATCACTTACATCTTCCATGGGCGCCAGCAGCAGCGGAAAATCGCCCAACTCAAGGTTTCCTATCTTTACCAATTTACAAATCCGTATTTTAGCGTAAATTTATGCCTTAATTATGGTATTTCGGCAACCAGAGCCCGATAAAAGAGATTTGCCCCCGGGGCGCTCGCTTATCCTGCTCCTCATCTATTTTTTTGTTGGGCTGTTTGTAGGCCAGTTTGTGGCTGTGGTTATTGCCATGGCCATTTTTGGCACCGGCTTTAACGAAACATCCCAGATTGCCGGCAGCTTAAACCACCCTAACGCACGCGCCATTCTGTTTGTTCTCCAGTTATTTTCGGCGGTGGGGGGCTTTATAGCGGGTCCGCTCCTGTACCTGTACCAGTACGAGCGCCGGCGCTTATCAAGCCTTATTAACAGGAAGGGTCTGGCAATAATTCCCATTCTGCTGGCCATTGTGCTAACGCTGGCTTTTATGATGGTGAACTCCCTGCTCATTGAATGGAATGCCAATGTAACCCTGCCCGAGACTTTTAAGACCCTGGAGAGCTGGATGAAGAACAAGGAGCTATATCTGCAGCGGCTCACCGATTACCTGACTACCTTTACTTCAGGGCTGGATTTTGGGGTGGCGTTTATCATTATTGCGCTTTTACCGGCTTTTGGAGAAGAGCTTTTTTTTCGTGGCCTGATGCAGCCACTCATCAGGCTCAAGCTCCGGAATGCCCATGCAGCCATTTGGGTAACTGCTTTCATTTTTAGTGTTTTTCATTTTCAGTTCTATGGACTGCTGCCGCGCTTGTTTCTGGGCGCACTTTTTGGCTATCTTTATTACTGGTCGGGAAATTTGCTCATGCCTATACTGGGGCATTTCATTAATAATGGGTTTACTTTAGCCATGCGCTATCTGTACCAGTTAGAGTTAATTGAGTTTGATAGCAGCGGAACACAGTCGCTGGGGGGTACCACCCTTGTGATATGCCTGTTAGTAGGGATTGTGGCAATTGCCGGCTTTAGCGGGTACTTTAGCAGAGAGGAAGCAACATGAAAGGCTGGTCTAAAGTATTTAAAACGCATTTGCAATACCAGGCCGAAATTGTAAAGGCTGTGTTGCAGGATAACGATTTGCCTGCAGTGGTAGTTGATAAGAAAGACAGTAATTACGGATTCGGATATTACGAAGTACACGTGGCAGCTGATGGTGTACTGAAAGCAATTAAAATTATACAGGATGATATCTCGTTTGAATAGGTACAGCAATCTGTGGCAGCGTGTAATCGCTGGCGTCATCGGAGCAGCTGCCATTATTTTTGCCATCTGGTTCAGTTCCTGGACTTACTTCCTGGCCTTTTCTGTAATCTGTGCCTTTACCCTGCTGGAGTTCTACAAGTTGGTGGGCCTGGACGGGCATTTTCCACTCAAATTCTGGGGTACCTTTACCGGCCTGATGGTGTACACCATGGCCTTTTTTGTAGAGAAAGGCATTTTACCTGTGCAGTATTACTTTATGCTCTTTCCCCTGGGTTCGCTCGCTTTCTTCATCAAGCTCTATAAGCGGGATGATAAGAAGCCTTTTACCAACATTGCCTTTACTTTTTTAGGGATTATATACGTGGCAGTACCTTTTGCCCTCTTACATGGCATTGTGTTTATTCTCGGTGAGTACAGTTATCAGATTATTTTAGGGTTAATGCTCATTATCTGGGCCAGTGATACGGGGGCATACTTTGCCGGCACCAAATTCGGAAAACATAAACTCTTTGAGCGCGTATCACCTAAGAAGTCCTGGGAGGGAAGTATAGGCGGAGCTGCCACAGCCTTTATCATGGCGCTGGCAATCTCCCTTTTTTATGATGACCTGGGCACCTGGGAGTGGCTTACCCTGGCAGGTATTGCCATTGTAACAGCTACCTATGGCGATTTGGTGGAAAGTCTTTTTAAGAGAAGTATAGCCATTAAAGACTCGGGCAGCAGCATACCGGGGCATGGCGGATTTTTAGACAGGTTTGACGGGCTCCTGCTGTCAGTACCTTTTATCCTGACTTATTTAGCTCTTTTTCATTATTAACAATGCAACCGTTTGAAATACAACGTAGCCTGAAAGCTTACGTAAAATAGAGGTAACTATTTTTAAATTTTTGCATTAAATCGTTTAGGGTAAAACGTTTTATAATCTTGTACTTCTTTCTAATTTTACTTCATGAATTTGCCTCTGGCAAAACCTGTGTAACCTATTTTTAACTATACAAGTTTGGCTGTGCGGGCTATTAGACAACAGATACTATGGCGTACATCGAACCAGCTCCTATAAAAGACAAGGAGAACCCGTTTGAATCTATGATGTCGAGGTTTGAAACAGCTGCACAGCACCTGGGCCTCGATGAATCAGTGTATAATGTACTTAAAGCTCCGGTAAAGCAGGTAATTGTTAACCTGCCCGTTACCATGGACGATGGTACAATCAAGGTGTTTGAGGGGTATCGGGTTATACATTCAAGTATCCTGGGGCCTTCAAAAGGCGGCATCCGCTACGATATGCACGTGAACCTGGATGAAGTAAAGGCCCTGGCTGCCTGGATGACCTGGAAGTGTGCGGTGGTTGATATTCCCTATGGCGGTGCAAAAGGCGGTATCCGCTGCAACCCCCGCCAGATGTCGACCGGCGAAATAGAGCGCCTCACCCGTGCTTACACCAAATCCATGCTGGAAATCTTTGGCCCCGACCGTGACATTCCGGCTCCGGATATGGGTACAGGCCCCCAGGAAATGGCCTGGCTGATGGACGAATTTTCACGCTCTGTGGGCCAGACCACCAATGCAGTGGTAACTGGCAAGCCACTGGTACTGGGAGGCTCTCTGGGACGTACCGAAGCAACAGGCCGTGGCGTAATGGTGAGCGCACTGGCAGCTATGGAAAAGTTAAAGATTAACCCTTATCAGGCAACCTGCGCCGTGCAGGGCTTTGGTAATGTTGGCTCTTTTGCAGCCCTGCTGCTGGAAGAGCGCGGGGTTAAAATAGTGGCTATATCCGACCTTAGCGGCGCGTATCATAATCCAAACGGCATTGATATTAACGCAGCCATGCAGCACCGCAATAACAACCGGGGCAGCCTGGAGGGTTTTGCCGGTGGCGATAAACTGGAGGAAGCCAATCAGCTGCTGGAGCTTGAAGTAGATGTACTGGTGCCGGCTGCGATGGAAGATGTAATTACCATCACCAATGCCAATAACATCAAGGCAAAACTGATTGTGGAGGGTGCTAACGGTCCTACCTCATTCCGTGCCGATAAGATTATTAATGAAAAAGGAGTAATGGTAGTGCCTGATATCCTGGCAAATGCCGGTGGTGTAACGGTAAGTTACTTTGAGTGGGTACAGAACCGTCTGGGTTATAAGTGGACTGCCGAGCGTGTTAACCGCCGCAGCGACAGGATCATGAAAGATGCCTTTGACCGAGTATATAAAACTTCACTGGAATATAAAGTACCCATGCGTATTGCTGCCTACATTGTAGCCATCGATAAAGTGGCCAAAACCTATAAATTCCGCGGTGGCTTCTAAACATTTAAGCCAAAGCACAAGTATAGTATAAAAAGGGCTGGTCGTAAGCATGCAGGTGCCGGCCAGCCTTTTCTGTTTTTGGCCTTTTACCGTATATTGCGCCGCGAAATAAAGCCACATATGACCATACATAAGGAAGGACGTAGATTACTATTTTTTCTGTTACTGATTCTGGTAGCTGTTAACCTGCTGGTTATATACCTGGCGCCAGAGCAGCCGGAACTTCATACTATATTCATCATTGCCAGCATTGTGCTGTATCTGCTGATTCTGCAATTTTTCCGGAATCCACGTTTTCTGGTACCCACCAATGATAAACATGTACTTGCACCTGCTGATGGTAAGGTGGTAGTGATAGAAGAAGTAATCGACAAAGAATACTTTAACCAGCCCCGCCGCCAGATATCCATCTTTATGTCTCCGGTAAATGTGCATGTGAACCGCAGCCCGGTAAGTGGCGTGGTAAAGTACTTTAAATACCACCCGGGCCAGTACCTGGTGGCCTGGCACCCAAAAAGCAGTACCGATAATGAGCGTACTACCGTGGTAGTAGAAATGGCAGATGGTGTTCAGGTACTGTTCCGTCAGATTGCAGGTGCCCTGGCACGCCGTATTAAATGGTATGTGCAGGAGGGCCAGCCTATTGAGCAGGGTGGCGAGTTTGGTTTCATCAAATTTGGCTCCCGGGTAGACATACTGCTGCCGCTGGATGCAGAAGTGAAAGTTGCCGTAGGCGATAAAACCAAAGGCGGCCGCTCTATTATTGCAGAGCTGAAGTAGACATCAAAATATCCATAGATAAATAAAGCCTGAACTTTCATAGCATAGCGGTAGCTATGCTATGAAAGTTCAGGCTTTACGTTATTCCCGCCGGGGTGTAATGCTATATATTCAGGTACTCCTTCAGCTTTCCATCCTTCCTGGCGGCAATTGCTTTTTTTAGCTCTTTATTGAGCTTCATTTTATTTGTTTTAGTCTCGCAGTAGTCCAGCAGCAGGCTAACAGTATTGTATTTTACCTCATGGCTATCTGAGGCTTTTTCAGTGTTTTCCAAAACATATTTGGTCATGGCGGCAAAATAGATGCCCAGCACCGCTTCATTTTTGTGCATTAGCTTTGTGGCCGTTTCATCTACCATGAATTTATAATCCGGCGTGCCAGACATCCAGGTGATCAGCACTTTAAGGGCGTCCTGCCGGTTAGTGTTATTGTCATCGGCAGGAACTGAAAGAAGGTAATTTGCGCACTCCAGTATCTGACCTTCGTAAGCCTTGTACTCACTCTTTTCTTTATACTCTACCTTTTGCAGTGCACTGAAGTCTTGGGCGTAGGTGCAGAAAGCTGTGAACAGGAGCGTGAATAATAGTATAAGTTTTTTCATGGCGACAGTTTTTTTGGATCTACGGATAGTAACGCAACAATATATAAAAAATAGCTAAATACAGTATCTGTTAAGCACGGCAATAGAAAACCCAGCTTTTGGGCTGGGTTCAACGGATTACTTGTTGCTCTTTTCCTGTATAGGTTCCAATTTATCACGCAAATGCGAAGGCACCTCATCAATCAGCATGATACCCATGCCTTTGGTAGAGGCTTCGTCATCGGGCGATAGGTTGAAGCTGTAATACTGTGAAGGAATACGCCACATGGCGCCGGTGAGGGGATCTATCACCAGCATGCCCAGGAAGCCGCCAATGGCAATGTTTCCAAAATACCAGCCATCAATTTTTGCTTCGATATGGAAGGTTTGTGGTTTAAATCCTGGCTGGCTAAGAGATACTTCATAGAAGGCAGGTTTAAAGTAACCACTGCTGGCATCCAGGGGAAGTGTGGTAGGCGTCACACCCTGGTATATAACACCGCCCAGTTCATTGGTAATTGTGATGTTAACATTCTGGGGATTGGTGCTGATGGTAACAGGGTAAGTGGATTTGCTGAAAATGCTGGCGCAGCTGGCTAAAAATCCTGTAAGCAGCAGGCCCAGTAACATGGATCTTAAAAAGTGGTACATATGGCTTTGGTTATGGTATAAAAGTACCATGTTCAACAACAATATCCATGCCGAACAGCCTTGCTAAATGTACTTTTAATTTATCCTCAACCTCCGTAAGCGGCACTTCCCGGCCAAGCTCCTGCTGCAGGGAAGTAACAGCTTTATCATCTATTCCGCAGGGCACAATATTGCCAAAATAAGACAGATTTGTATTTACATTAAGCGCAAGTCCGTGCATGGTTACCCAGCGGCTGCATTTTACGCCCATGGCACAGATCTTACGCGGATTTACCTGTTCTATATGATCCAGCCATACACCGGTAAGCCCGGGAATACGGCCAGCCTCCAGCCCATAATCAGCCAGGGTGTAGATAATGGCCTCTTCCAGCAGGCGCAGGTATTGATGAATGTCTGTAAAGAAGTTTTCCAGGTCGAGCAGGGGGTAAGCCACCAGCTGGCCGGGGCCGTGGTAGGTAATATCACCGCCACGGTTTATTTTGTAGTAGCTGGCCTTAGCCTGGCGGAGCCCGGCCTCATCGAGTAAAAGATGTTCCGGCTTGCCGCTCTTGCCCAGGGTGTACACGTGTGGGTGCTCTACAAACAGCAGGTAGTTTGTACTGGGCTTTTGCTCCTGTGCAGGCAGCTTACGGTTTGCAATTTTGGTAGCTACAATACCGGCAAAAATTTCTTCCTGTAAATCCCAGGCCTGCTGATAGTCCATTTCGCCCAGATGCCTGAAAATTACCTGTTTGTTGATATGCTCGTTCACGCGTTGAGTCAGCTTGTTGGATGCAAAGGTAGGGAATTTAGAGGTATGAGGTATGAGGTATGAGCTTGTCGGTGCATTAGCTGATTGCCGTGCCCCCTTCAAAATGCATTGTTTTGTATATAGTATGAGTTTAAAAGAATAAGGCTCCTGCTATACAGCATTGTCCCAGCTCATACCGCAGCGGCGGACCGCCCCATACCTCAAACCCCATACCTCAAACCCCATACCTCATTATTTCACCTTCGCAAGCTCGCTTTTGAGATAATCTATGGCTTCTATGGCAAAAGGATCGGCCTGGTTGGCCTTTGCCAGGAAGTAGCTTACCCAGTCGGTAAAATGGATCAGGTAAAAGCATTGCTCCAGCAGGCTGTCTCCCTTTGCTTCTATATCGCTTACATTGGCGGCTTTTCCTTTCAGCAGCTCGCGGGTTACCCGAACGCGCTCCCGTACCCGGGGATGGTCGTAGGCGGTAAGCAGAAAGTATACCTTGCTGTCGTTCATTACCTGCTCGGGGTGCTCCCAGCCCACCAGCTCGTTGTGGTTCATCTCGGGCAGTTCATTTACGTGGCAGAGGTGTTTGCCATTTTCATTTATTTGCTGCTGAATGCGGATGGCAACCGGCAGTATGCGGCTATCGGCATATAGTACCGGCAGGTATCCTTTCATGGAATTGGCAAGCTTTTCGCCGCGCGTGCGCAGCGATTGTTCTTCTTCATCGATCAGGGCTGCTGTGCGCGCAGTTTCCTGCACAAAACTATTGCCAATTAAGCCCAGCCTGTGTAGTACAAAGAGCAAGGCAACAACAGAATAGCCAATATTTGCCCGTGGACTGTTGCTCTCCCCGGGTATCAGAATCATATCCAGTTGATGTTTCCGGGCAGATTTAGCGATAGTGCCACCGCTGGTAACAACAACGCAGCGGGCACCGGCCTGCAGGGCCTGCTCCAGGCTGCCAATGGTTTCTTCAGTATCACCACTAAAGGAAGAAGCAATAAAAAGGGTGTGTGCATCTACAAATGCAGGCAGATGATAGTTTTTAAGCACGAGTAGCGGCACCTTCAGTTCATCCTGCACCAGCGTATAAACAAGGTTGCCGCCAATACCAGAGCCTCCCATACCTGCAATTACTACGTTGCGAACCTCTGTTGTGGCCGCTCTTAAGCTTGCGTTTTGTCCTATCTCTACAGCATCGCGTAGCTGCCGCGAAAAATCTTCAATCAGTTTTCTCATTTTGTCCATGACAAAGCAGGTGTTTAGCTTGTTCCAAAAGTATGTAGGGTAAAATTAACAGAAAATCGCTTGCACGATAAACAGCTCACCGGAATATTAGGCGAAAAGCTGGCTGCAGATTTTTTGCAGCAAAATGGTGCCCGTATCCTGGAGCGTAATTATCGTAAAGGACGCTCCGAAATAGACATTATTGCCATAAGTGGTAAGCTGCTGCTGTTTATCGAAGTTAAAACCCGAAGGGGAGGAAACAGTTTTGGTTACCCTGAAGAAGCCGTGAATCATAAAAAAGCAGCACTCATCATAAATGCTGCCAGTTACTATATAAAGAAGATCGATTGGAAGGGTGATATCCGTTTTGACATAATTGCCATACAACTGCCATTAAGCTCGAATAAAAATCCACAGATCTATCACTTCGAAGATGCTTTTTATTAAAAGGCTACAGGTTTATCGGCAGTAAACAGGTTAGTAAAAATACATAAGCTACCTGAAGGCTGCTTAGACTTCGATAATGCTTTCTAATTTATTTCTTCGGGCTCTTTCTTAAATCTTCTTTTTGGCAGGCTGCCATCGGGCAGGCTGATACCAGGTGGCAGATCATCCAGGTCTGGTAAGTTACTAACACTTATTCCGCCATCGTCGTCCCCTCCGTTCCGGAAAGGATTTATCTTCTGTTTCATAAGCATGACCATAAAATATATCATGATGACGTAGGCTATTCCGCAGAGTATTAAATCAATCATACAGTTTAAAAAAATAAAAGTTCTCTTATATAGATTCAACCATTCGTTAAATGCAAAGTTTTGGCTGCCAGGCTATTATTTCTTATTTTTAGCTTCTGCTGAAAAGATAAAGGCGTCAAAATGAGCGTACTATCAGAAGCTGCCTGTTTTATATTCAACGAGCTACAAATAAAAAGGATATGGAAATTTGTAACAGATTTTACGGTAGCTGAACAGGTAGTACATTTTTCTTTGTTGTAGTAGAAGAAGAGTAGAGAAAAAGTGGCAGATAACTCCCCATTACATAGCATTCTCAAGAAGTACTTTGGGTATGCCCAGTTCAGGCCTATGCAGGCCGATATTATAAAGGCTGTAGCTGCCGGTCAGGATGCGCTGGTGCTTATGCCTACCGGGGGCGGTAAATCGCTTTGCTACCAGGTGCCTGCCCTGCACCTGCCGGGGCTGGCTGTAGTAGTCTCTCCCCTGATTGCCCTGATGCAGGACCAGGTAGCTGCTCTGAAGGCCAGTGGTGTGGCTGCAGCATTTTTAAACAGTACGCAGGAATGGCAGGAGCAGGTGCAAATAGAGCAGCAGGCAAGCCGCGGCCAGCTAAAGCTCCTGTATGTATCGCCTGAGAAACTACAGACGCCTGCCTTTACTTCATTGCTAAGCCAGCTGCCGGTTTCCCTTTTTGCCATCGACGAAGCCCACTGCATAAGCTTTTGGGGGCACGATTTCAGGCCGGAATATACACAGCTGGGCCGCCTCAAGGAGCAGTTTCCGCAGGTGCCCATTATTGCCCTTACCGCCACTGCCGATAAGCTCACCCGCAGCGATATACTGCAACAGCTTAAGCTAAGGCAGCCGCAGGTATTTGTAGCTTCTTTCGACAGGCCAAACCTAAGCCTGGCGGTGCTGCCGGCACAGCAGCGGCTGCAGCGCATCCTTGAGTTCCTGGAAGAGCGGCCTTTTCAGCCGGGAATCGTTTACTGCCTGAGCCGCAAAGGCTGTGAGGGGCTGGCAGAAAAGCTAAGCGATGCCGGTTACCGGGCGGAGGCTTATCATGCAGCGCTTCCACATTACCAGCGCCAGAAAACGCAGGAAGATTTTTTGCGGGATAACGTACAGATTGTTTGTGCTACCATTGCCTTTGGCATGGGCATCGATAAAAGCAATGTGCGCTGGGTGGTGCACTATAACCTGCCCAAAAACATTGAAAGCTATTACCAGGAAATTGGCCGTGCCGGACGCGATGGTGCCCCCGCCGATACCCTGCTGTTCTATTCATTTGCCGATGTGATGAAGCAGCGGAGCATGCTGGAAGAGCTGCCCCCTGACCGCCGCCGCATGCAGGAGGCCAAACTGGAGCGCCTGCAGCAGTATGCCGAAGCCCAGATCTGCCGCCGCCGCATCCTGCTCTCCTACTTTGGCGAGCAGGCAGAAGGAAACTGTAATAATTGTGATGTATGTGATAATCCGCGCCAGTCTTTCGATGGTACGCTGCTTACCCAAAAGGCACTTTCTGCCATTGCCCGCTCTGGTGAAATGCTTTCCCTGAGCCTGCTGATTGATGTGCTGCGCGGCGCCGATAATGAGGAGGTGCGCCAGAAAGGCCTTTTCAGGATAAAAACCTATGGAGCAGGAAAAGACATAGGTGCCGCCGACTGGCGTAATTACCTGCAGCAAATGCTAAACTCCGGGCTGATGGATATTGCCTATGAAGATGGCGGAAAGTTAAAGCTGAATGACGGTAGCCGCGCCGTATTGTTTGAGGGCAAAAAAGTAGCGTTGAACAAGCCGGCACAGCCTGTTCAGGCCCAGCGGCCACAGCCCAAAGCAAGTGAAGCTGCTGAAGATGGACTGTTCCTGCAGTTGCGCAACCTGCGTAAGCGCCTGGCCGACGAAGAAGCCCTACCGCCCTATATTATCTTCAGTGATAAAACTTTACGGGAGATGGCGGAGCGGCAACCGGTTACTGAGGCAGCACTTTTACGTATCGGAGGTGTTGGCCGGCAGAAACTCGACAGGTATGGTCAAGATTTTATTAACGAAATACTACAATACCGACAGCTTCAGCAGGATAAGAAGCAAAAGGTGGAAGGATCTAGCCATTTGGTTACCCTGGAGCTGCTGCAGCAGCAGCTTTCTCCCCAAGAGGTAGCAGCAAGGAGGGGTATGCGCGAGGAAACAGTTTATTCTCATATTGCCGCCCTCTACGAACAGGGCCGTATGCCGTTTCTGGACCGTTTTTTATCCAAAGAAGAACGTTCTGTTATTGGAGATGCGCTCTATGTACATGGGGTGAACAGCCCCCTAAAATCAGTATACGACAGCCTGGAAGGAAGATATCCTTATCACAAGATCCGGCTTGCCATGAGTTATTATAAAAAATCAGGTATAAATAATTGAAATATAGTCACTTGAGTTGCAACTGTTTGATCATTGCTTTAATGTAAGGATTGTAAATTACTTAGGTTCTCGCTGATGGAGACTGTTTAACTGTTCGCTTTATCCTCATTGTATTCGCACCGTTTAATACTCTGATTTTTTTAAACAATAGTCAGATCTTCATAAGGGCTGTGAGTGTTAAATTATTTCATCAAAAAAGATAATGTCTGTAGTATAAAAGTATACCATTTATGCTGCATTCTTACGTATGTAGCAGGTCCGTTAGCTAAAGATTATAAAATAGGCCCCTACAGCACCTAATGGTATGGTATATCTGTTGGGTAGTCAGGCTTAAATTTAATTAAATTGGTAAAGTCCTATTTTTAATAAGATAGATAAAATTTTTTTTCTAAAAATGTTTCTTTTTTAAGTCTAGATATTACCTTTGTAACGAACTATTCTTATCCACATCAGCAAAAGCTGGACGATATGATCCCATTATACCCTGTTATTAAATCCTTACGGTTATCACCAAAGCGGTACGCGCTTTTGGCTCTTAGCCTCTTTATTATTGCTGCAGCTCCGGCCCTGTTGCCTGCTTTTTCTACTCATGCATTCAATGTGGATGAGAACAAAACAGCAGGCGAATTTGTGGGCCAGATACTGCCAAAAACCGACAGTGAAGGCGATGCACTGCATTTTGAGCTGGTTGGTGGAAACACCAGCAATGCCTTTAGCCTTTCTGAGGATGGCGCACTTAGTGTGCTTAACACAGCTGCACTGGACTTCGAAACCACTCCGTCTTTTAGACTTACCGTTAGGGTAACAGCTGGAAGAGGGACTGAAACAGAAGCAGCTACAGATGTTAAAGTAGACATTGATCTGAACGATGTAGCCGAAGCAGCCTCTGTGCAAACAGGAGCAGCGGCAGCACTTTCGGAGAAAGGCGCCACAATCAGCGGTATTGCAAGAAGCAATGGTTCGGCCACAACGGTTGCCTTTCAGCTGGGAACTGATTCGTCGCTTCCTGCGGCAGACCCTTCCAGCCTGGCGGGAGCCCAGACCCTGGCTGCCGGTGCACCAGCAGCTGCCCTGAGCCATGGAGTTAATAACCTATTGGCCAATACTACTTATTACTACCGTCTGGTAGGTAAAAACAGTACAGGCATCTTCTATGGCGAAACAGCGTCTTTCACCACGCACAGCATCCCTGAAGTTCTGTCTATCAAAAGAAACAGCCCAAGCCCTTCTAATAAGAAGAATGTTAGTTTTAGGGTAAAATTCAGTGAAGCAGTTAGCGGAGTAGATGCAGACGATTTTACCCTGGTAAAAGGCGCGGGTGTTTCTGCTGCAATTGTTTCTGTTACTGAAGTTGCCGCCGGAGAGTATGATGTAAACCTGGGAAGTATCAATGGCAATGGTTCTTTAAAGCTGAATTTTAAAGACAATAAATCAGTAAAAAACAGCAACAGTGTTACGGTAGGTGGCAGTGTTGCTGGCGCTGGTGATTTCAGCAATGGTGAAACCTACCAGCTGGATTTTACTGCGCCTGTTATATCAATTGCCGGCCCCACCAGCGAGTTTACCCAAATAGGTCCTGTTACCTACATTATCACCTACAGCGAGTCCAGCAACATTACACTATCGCCTGCTGACATTACGCTGATCCATGAATCCAGCAGTGTAGATGGCAGCCCAAGCACAGCTGAGGGAACAGTGATCGTTACAGGTACTTCTAATACCCAGCGCATCGTTTCCATAGAAAATATATCCGGCAACGGTGTGCTGAGAATCAGCGTTGCAGCTGGTACAGCAACAGATGAAGCCGGTAACGAAGCTGCTGCTGCCGGCCCAAGTCATTATGTTGTAGTAGATAACATTGCACCGGTTGGGTATTGCCCCGGAGATATTGTTTTCGAAAACAGCACCAGCAATTGTGAGGCCTATGTAACCATACCTTATCCAACCTTCACAGACAATACGGATAACAAATGGGGTGGTGTGGTTTACATTACAAACGACCGCACCGGAACCGCAAATCCTTCCGGAACCTTCCCTGCCGGTACCACCGCTGTTACCTGGGAGTTTAAGGACAGATCTGGAAACTGGTCTAAATGTACTACCAACGTTCTTGTTAAAGACGTTGCTCCTCCTGTTGTGAGCTGCCCTTCAGATATCATACAGAGTGCCAGTGCAACTGCCTGCAGTGCTGTGGTAACTTATAGCATTCCTTTCTCTGACAACTGTTCCGGTGCTACCATTGTACAAACTGCCGGTTTGCCTTCCGGAGCATCTTACCCCCTCGGCGAAACACTTAATAAGTTTACCATTACCGATGCAAAAGGTAATGCTACCGAGTGCAGCTTTAAAGTGACTGTAGTAGATGATAAAGGCCCGGTAATAGCCTGCCCTGCCGATATCATTGTGGATATTGAACCTGGTAAGAATGGCGCAACGGTTACGTATGCAGCCATAACAGCTCAGGATAACTGCAGCGGCAGTGTAACGCCACTGCTGAAATCAGGCCTGGCTTCCGGAAGCTTCTTCCCGTCTGGTACCACCAATGTGGTGTACGAAGCAGTTGATGCAGCCGGAAATGTATCTGTGTGCTCCTTTGCAGTAACGGTAGTAGATGATGAAGCTCCTATTATTGTGATCAGCGCTCCTTCTGTGCCTATTACACAAAATGGACCTGTTACTTATACTGTAACTTATTACGGCGCTACCAATATCAATTTAACGCCTGCCGATATCATCCTGAACAAAACGGAAACCGCTACTGCAACTACCGTAACAGTTACCCCTACTGATAAAGCAAATGAGCTTTTGGTAACCATTAGCGACATCAGTGGCAATGGTACCATAGGCATCAGCATTAAGCCTGGCACAGCAACCGACCTGGTGAACAACCCTGCTCCCGGTGCCGGTCCCAGCGAAACCTTTATCGTAGATAACTTAGCGCCTTCTATTGCCATAGGCAGCAGCAGTGTGCATACCCTGGAAGATGTGCCTACAGCACCCATTACCATTACCATTTCTGATGCCGGTACGCCTGCCACAGAGCTTCAGGTAAGGGTTAGCGCTGATGATGCAGCACTTGCGCCAGAAGCTTCATTCAGTATTACCGGCTCTGGCCAGAACAGAAGCCTGGTAATTACGCCAGCCCTGCACCGCCATGGCAGCACTGTGATTACCGTGAAGGTAAAAGATAACCTGGGCCAGGAAAGTAGCAAGCAGTTTACCCTAACAGTAGAAGCCGTGGCCGACAAGCCACTGGTTACTACAGAAGATGCCTTTGGACCGGAAGATACCTGGATTGGCCTTGAATTCTCTGCAGCGCTTGTAGACACAGACGGTTCAGAAACAATCACACACTACCTGGTAGAAAGTGTTCCTGTAGGCGCCAGGCTTTCTGCGGGCACCGACCTGGGCAACGGACTCTGGCAACTAACACCAGCTCAGCTGGCCAGCCTTAGCATACTGCCTCCGCTTGATTTTGTAGGCAAGTTTCCCTTGGGCATCAGGGCTACCAGTAAGGAAGGCTCTAATGGCAGCCAGGCCGAAAGCGAAACCGAAGAGCTGATCGTGACCGTACTGCCGGTAAACGATGGGCCTTCCTTCTCCTTAAGCCAGACCGCTATTGTACGTCCGGAAGATTTTCCTGAAGATGTGATCATCAACATTGTGGATCTGAAAGATTCCGATAATCAGCTTACTGACGTTACTTTCAGCCTGTCGCCTGCCAGTGTAAGCTGGGTAAACATCAGCATCAATGCTGCTACCGGCGAAATTGTGCTGAAGTCTGTAAAAGACCAGAACCAGCCCACGCCTTTCACCTTTACGGTACGGGCTAACGATGGCAGTGCAGAGAACAACATCACTGAGCAAACCTTTACGGTACAGATTGTGCCGGTAAACGATGCGCCGGTCATCAGCATTGTTTCTCCATGGGTAATGCAGGAAGATTTTGCAGGCAACGAAACCCGCCCTGTAACTGTGGCTACTCCACCTGCCGACGAGGTTAATGAAACCATAACCTATGAGATTACACCAGATCCTGCATCGCTGGGCTTTATTAACCTGCAGTTCAGCAACGGTACCTTTAGCGCTACTTCGGTAACAGACGCTATTGGAGAAGCACCGCTTACCATCAGGGCTTTTGATGGCACCGCTTACTCCGAACCCATAGAACTGTTGGTAAGAGTTGTGCCGGTAAACGATGCACCTGCCTTTGAAATCCTGGCAGAAGACATCAGGCTGAAAGAAGATTTTGGTGATACCACCATAGCAGTAGTTACACTTGCCATCCATAACAACTGGGAGGCAGATGAAGCCTACACCTACAGCCTTAGCCCGCTGACGCACGAGAAAATCACCATCAGGAGCTTTGATGCTGCTACCGGAGAGGTAACTTTCGAGTCGGTACAGGATGCCAACGCCCCGGAGGGAATTGAGTTTACCATTACTGCCACCGACGGCGACCTTACTTCCAGCCAAACCTTTATGGTGTACATAGAGCCGGTAAACGATGCCCCGCACGGCGACCTGGAAGAGATCGTGTTCGAGGTAGAGATAGCAGGTGTACATGAGCTGCATCCTGCAGTGTATACAGATGTAGACCTGAACGATACCCCAACCAACGAGGAAATTACCATTACCCTGGAGGGTGCGCCTGCCTGGTTAAGTCTTGTAGTTACTACAGATGATAACGGCAACCGCATTATCCGCGCCATTGGTACGGCTCCGCTGGGCGAGGAAGGCAACGAATACCCGGTAACCGCCACCATTACAGATGCCGAAGGCCTGGTGCATATGGATGACTTTATCGTGAAAGTAATCTGCAACAACGCCCTGCCAACAGTTGCTGAAGATGAGGTAACGCTTACCTTCTATATGAACCAGCAGCCCGACCCAAGCGAGCCGCACTACGAGTTTACCGTAACCGACGATGCCAAAGCTGCAATAGAAGGAGCAGAGGTACTACAGCTAACATTGGTAGAGGTAGATGCCAGCATGATCAGCAAAGTAGAGCTGGTGAGAGGCCAGGATAACGAATGGCGCCTGTGGGTAACGCCTGCCGACAACCAGTATGGCGAAACCACCTTCAAGATCCAGATCAACGATCTTGCTTACTGCAATACCGATCAAAACCCTCGTGAGCCTGTGTTCATTACCGTGCATGTGGTGATCAAACTTAGAGACATGCTTGATATCCCAACCCTGATCACCCCTAACGGTGATGGCGATAACGATACCTGGAACATATTTGGACTGGAAGAATTCCAGAAGCACCAGGTAAGAGTGTTCGATAACCGCGGACGCGTGATCTTCACCTCTAACACCTATGGACCGGGTAAAGAATGGGATGGTACCCTGAACGGTACGCCGCTGCCTGATGGTACCTACACTTTCCAGATCATGTTCAACGAGGGCAAAGACAAGCGCCAGGGCCACATTACCATTGCACGCTAAACGCCAAAAAAGATTACTCCTATGAAAAAGATATATCTGATTCTTGTTATGATGGTTGCTTTGGCTGCTCCGGCAGCAGCACAGCAACAGTACGAGCTGGCCCAGTTTTTTCAGAATCCCCAGGCCCTGAACGCCGCCTTTACAGGTATTGAAAAATACTGGCAGATAAATGCGGGTTACCGCAAGGTATGGGCCGGCTCAGAGTTTGCGCCTTCCCAGAGCTTTGTAAGCTTCAATGGTAGTTTTTACAAACCTGATATCCGTCTGAATTCTATCCGCATCAGCCGGCCCGAAGCTTATGAAGATAACCTTTCGAATAAGGAATACCGCAAGCTGAACGCGCGCCATGGCCTGGGTGGTTACTATGGTTATGTAACCAATGGTATGTCTAAAGACGACCAGGGTTCACTTACCTACGCCTATCACCTGCCTTTGAGCCGCCGTGTAAGCATGTCGGCCGGTGTAGGGGTGGCGTATATGAACACCTACCTTTCTGCAGGTACCTACTATGTGCGGCACACCAAGGATTACATTTACCAGCATCTTAGCTCAGAGTATGCAAGTAAGCGTGAGCTGGCCATCAATACCGGTGTAGCCATTTATGGCAGCCGTTTCTATGCCGGCTACAGCACCACCCGCCTGGCTTTCCTGAAGAATACCAACGACGATATGTACCAGGAGCCTGTAAATTACGTGGCGCACACCATCAATGCAGGCTATCAGCTTTACCTAAGCCCTAACCTGCGCCTGCAGCCAAGTATCCTGATGGCATACGACCGTCTGCGCGAGGCTTCGGTATATGGAAATGTAAAGTTTAAGTACAAGGAGCTGATCTGGGCTGGAGCCTCTTACCGCAACAAAGAAGCCTTTGGAATGATGGTTGGCCTTTTGCTAAGCGACCGCATAAGCATGGGCTATGCCTATGAGCAAAATGCGTTTGAATTCGATGCTGCTCATAACAACAACCACGAAGTGGTGCTGGGCTACCGCTTCTTTAGAAAAGGCTATCGTGTGAACACTTATTTTTGGTAATCGGTCATGAAGAAATCAGCAATAAAAAATATACTTGGCCTTGGCCTGCTATGGCTTACTGCCGGCACGGCCTTTGCACAATCGGCTGCTCCTAAAGCCGTGGTGGTGCCACCACAAACTCATGTATTTGAAATACCCAAAAAGCTTCCTGAAGGCATCAATTCTGATGTAGAGGAAACAATGCCTGTTCTTTCTCAGGATGGCAAAATGCTTTTCTTTGTGCGGGTATTACACCCTGAAAACACGGGAGGCAGGCTATCGGGCCACGATATCTGGTATGCTAACCGGAACGAAGATGGCAGCTGGCAGAGTCCTAAAAACAGCATCTTAAGCCTGAATAACAAGGGCAATAATGCAGTGCTGGGTTTTAGCGAAGAAGGGAACCGTGTATACCTGCTCAACCAGTACGGTAACGGGCCCAGCTTTAAGTCCGGTGTGAGCTATGCAGATCTTTCCGATAACCGCTGGGGGTTTCCGAAAGAACTGAAGATGCCAAAAATGAAAAAGGAAGGCTTTTTTTATAATGCTTACCTTTCGCCCGATGAAGAAGTGATGATCGTGAGCATGAAGCAGCGCGGCCATCCCGGCGACGAAGACCTGTTCATAGCCGTGCGCCAGGGCAATGGCCGCTGGAGTGACCTGCAAAACATGGGTGCTAAGATTAACACCCCGGGTTTTGAGGCTTTCCCTTACCTCTCTGCCGATAAGCAAACGCTTTATTTCTCCAGCAACGGGCATGGCGGCTATGGCGATGCAGATATTTTTATGTCGACACGCCAGGACGAGAGCTGGACCAACTGGGGCAAGCCTGTTAACCTGGGCAAACCCGTTAACTCCAAAGGTTTCGATGCAGGCTTTGCCCTGTATACTGATAGCACTGCTTTCTTTGTCAGCAACCGCGAAGGCGGCATGTCGGATATTTACCAGACACGCATTGCCCGTCCAATGGAGCAAAAGGAGCAGGCAGTGCCCATCGTATTTCAGGAACTTACCGAAAGTGAGCTGGATAGCCTGAAGCCAACTGACGAAGACAACAGCATGGCCGACCTGACGGATAATAAAAAAGAAGCCATTGTGGTGGAAGATGTATATCCGCTTACTGTTAGCATCTACTTTGCCTTTGATTCTTATCAGCTATCGCCGGAGGCACAAATTAAGCTGCGGGAGCTGTTTCAGAAATACACTAACGGCAATGACATAAAAGTAGGTCTTACCGGCCATACCGATGCCATTGGTTCTGAATCCTACAACAAGCGCCTGTCTGTAAGCAGGGCCCAATCGGCAGAAGAGTTCTTGCGCAACGCCGGCCTGGCGCAGGAACGGGTAAATACCGAGGGCAAAGGCGAAGACGAGCCTGCCGCAACGAACGACACCCCGGAAGGCCGCCGCCAGAACCGAAGGGTAACCATCATGGTGGTGAAGTAATTTGGAATAGAAGGATAAACAGAAACAGCCCTGGAAATAACTCCAGGGCTGTTTCTGTTTTATGATACAGCTGATTTAGCCTCGATTTCAGAAAGGGATTGGTTTAACATGGACACTTTCCGGATCTAAAGCCATACACTGCAAGGCTGCTGTTAATATTATTCTATGATCACGACAGGCCCTCTGTAGTTGCCGCGGCCTCTCTGATTATTTTCAAAGGTGATGTCAAAATCAACTATATAATCATTTCCATCTTCTGTTATGGTTACGCTGCCGGCTGGTGGTTGTGCTGTTTCATACTCTTCCTGGCAAAGAAGTTCATCTTCGTTATCAGGATCATCTGTACAGTCTAAACCAATGTAGGCGTAGCTGAAGGTATTGGGAGCTGTTTCATTGCCTTGTGTATAGGCAGTGTAGGTGCCTGCCAGGGAGGTGCTGTTTTGGGGCGCATTCAGCCCGATGGTTACATGATGATCTTCAGTAGTGGTGGTGAGTACCAGCACATAAGTATCAGAATCGTTGCTCAGGCCACTTAAATCAAGCGCACCAGCAATGTTGAGGCTGCGGGTTTTGCCATTGATGTTGAAGGTTTTCGGTGCAACGCCTGGTTCTGCATCATCATCATCGTCGGTACAGGCGGTGAGTGACACCAGGCTTATCAGGAACAGGTAGAGCAGCGCATTAAGCTTACGCATGGTGGTAAATGGTTAGGTGTTTAAAATATAGTGTTTGAAAAAGTACTACTTAGGCAGAAAGCCAGGCAATAAAAATCAGGAGAAGAGGAAGGTTTTCCCTTATTGGCAAAGCTATAACTGTTTGGCAGTATGGCTTTTAAAAAATCTTTAATATCTAAAGCAATAAACTTAGAACAAAGGTACAACAATGGCTATCAATTTAGTTTAATTTATTAGCAAAATAATTTTATTGGTTTTGTGGCATGTTGAGCGGTTAAAAAAGGGCCGGAAATAACTGGCTGGTTTAAACCAATGAAGAAATAGTCAGAACCGGGAGAGGGAACGGAGAAATCACGATCAACTCTAAAATCTTAAGGCAGGCTATGATTAATATAGGTTGTTTCGGGTAGGAATCAGAATGTTTTGAGGATGATCAGCATCCTTTTCCGCCACCCACCTGGAGTCCGCCGCCCTGCCTCCTGGCGGGTGGCAGCTTTCCTGAAGCCTTCTGGCTTCTCATTAACCTATTTTATTGTTTTTAATATGCAAAATCACTTTTACCTCAAGATCAATACGCTAGTTCATCTATCCAAAAATTGAAGCCAGGAGGCTTCAGGAAGATTGCCACCCGCCAGGAGGCGGGGCGGCGGTTCTTTTACTCCCTAGAATATTGATTGATCCAGATTATATAGGTGCTGTACATAAACAAAAAACCCGACAGAAACTGTCGGGTTTTTTAAATAAGTGGAGAATATCGGAGTCGAACCGATGACCTCTTCCATGCCATGGAAGCGCTCTAGCCAGCTGAGCTAATCCCCCTTGAACTTTGCAGTTGAGCGTTCCTCAATTGCGAATGCAAATATAATGGCTGGATCAATATTTTCAAAATGGCCGACGCGCTTTTACAAATATGTTTCGATAATAAGGGCTTAACAGGTTGCTTTCCACCACTCCCTTACTGCTGCTGGCATGAATGAACATCACCTCATCCTTGCCGCGTACCTCAGTGACCATGCCTGCATGCGATACCTTGCCTCGTCCTTTCTTGGAGGAAAAGAACACCAGGTCGCCGGGCTTTAATTCATATATGCTTACCGCCTTTCCGTAGCCGCTTTGCTGATCGGATGTCCGTGGCAGGCTTACGTCAACCTCGCGAAAAGAACACACCAGCAAGCCGGAGCAGTCAATTCCTTTTTTATCGATACCACCATAACGATAGGGGGTACCCAGGAAGCTGCGGGCAGCAACTACTACCCGTTCGCTTTTTTCTGGTGCAGCAGCTGCGGCACGTTTTGTGGTACGGGCAGGGGCAGCAGCGCGCTGTGTGGTACGCTTTTTATGTTTGCCTGCCGGCGAAGAGCTGGCGACCCGCTGACTACTGCAGGAGGCAAGTAGTATGAGCAGCATCAATGCGCCTAGTAGGGAACGTAGCTGATAGTGGTGCATAAGCCTGCTGGGTTTAGAATTGCAAGATACTATTTTAGGCAACGCCGGGTCAAGCCATTTCGTAAGTGTTTGCCTAAAAATTTGGTTATATTTATGCCCATATGTGTGGGATTACCGGAGCTTACGCTTTTAATGAAATTGGCCGTATCAGCCTGATACACCTGGGCCAGGCAACAGATGCCCTTTCTTTTCGCGGACCCGACGACCGGGGAACGCACCTTGGCCATTTTTGCGGCCTGGGTCACCGCCGTCTCTCTATTCTGGACCCAACACCCGATGGGCACCAGCCAATGTATGAAGAGAGCGGACGCTATACCATTGTCTTCAACGGGGAGATCTACAACTTTCAGGCACTGCGGCAGGAGCTGGAAGCCAGGGGATATACTTTTCACTCCGGCACCGATACAGAAGTGCTGCTGAAAGGCTATAAGGAATGGGGGGAAAGTATGCTGCCCAAACTCAATGGCTTTTTTGGCTTTGCCGTGTACGATCAGGAAGAGGAAAGCCTGTTTATTGCCCGCGACCGCATGGGCATAAAGCCCATTTTGTGGTACCGCGATAACGACCGCTTTGTGTTTGCCTCGGAAATGAAATCGCTGCTGGCCTATGGCCTGCCCCGCCAGCTCGATTTTGAAACACTGCACCTCTACCTGCAGCTGAATTACATACCGGCACCACATAGCCTGCTCAAGGGCGTGCACAAGCTGCTGCCAGGCCATTCCATGTTCCTGAAAGGGGGCGAGCTTACGATAAAAGAATGGTGGCAGGTACCCTATGATCCGCAAAACCTCAACCCCCAAAAATGGAGCTACGAACAGCAGCAGGAAAAACTACGCGAGCTCATGGAGCTATCGGTGCAGCGCCGCCTGATTGCCGATGTGCCCCTGGGATCGTTCTTAAGCGGAGGCATCGACAGCAGCGTTATTACCGCCCTGGCAGCGCGCCATGTGGAAAAGCTCAATACATTCAGCATTGGGTATAAAGACGAACCTTTCTTCGACGAGACACGCTATGCCCGCCTGGTAGCCGATATGCACAAAACCGAGCATACCGTGTTCAGCCTTAGCAATCACGACTTGTACGAGCACCTGCACGATGTGCTCGATTACCTCGATGAGCCCTTTGCTGATTCCTCGGCCATTCCGGTATACATCCTAAGCAAGCGCACCAAAAAAATAGCCACCGTAGCCCTTAGCGGCGATGGAGCCGATGAACTCTTCAGCGGCTACAACAAGCACATGGCCTTCTGGCGTACCCTCAATCCCGGCATGGCCGAGAACGCAGTAAGTGCCCTGTTGCCCCTCTGGAAAGCCCTGCCAAAATCACGCAGCGGCAGTTTATCCAATAAATTCCGGCAGTTTCAGCGTTTTGCCGAGGGCATGCAGCTGCCGCTAAAGGAGCGCTACTGGCGCTGGGCCACCTTTGCCAGCAGCCAGGAGAGCCTAAGCCTGCTATCTGCCAGCAGCAGGCAGCAGCTTAACCAGGGCCTGTACGAGCAGTATAAAAATGATATTCTCCGGTATCTGCCCAAAGGCGGGGGCATCAATGAAATTCTCTATACTGATGTACAATTGGTGCTACCCTATGATATGCTCACCAAAGTAGACCTGATGAGCATGGCCAATGGCCTGGAGGTGCGGGTGCCTTTCCTCGACCATGAGGTGGTAAGCTTTGCTTTTAGCCTGCCTGCCGAAAGTAAGATTAACCGGCAGATGAAAAAGCGCATTGTGCAGGATGCCTTCAGGCAGCTGCTGCCACCAGAACTCTACCAGCGCCCCAAGCACGGCTTTGAGGTGCCCCTGCTCAGGTGGTTCCAGACAGAGCTGCGCAGCAAAATAGAAAGCCATTGGCTGAATGATGAGTTTGTGGAAGCACAGGGCGTTTTTGATGTAAATGCCATTCGTGCCCTGAAGCAGCAGCTCTTCTCCGGTAACCCCGGCGACGCCCACGCCCGCATCTGGGCCCTCATCGTTTTCCAGCACTGGTGGAAAAGGGTAATGGGAGAGGTGGGTGTAGGGGTATAGGATCAGGTTTCTATGCTAAAAATTATATATAACAGACGCAGCCTTTTCTCAAGTTTTCAGTGCTTTTATTAGCAATAGGGGCAGCTGTAGGATCACTTTTCTCATTCTGCTGTACCTGTTGATTATTTACTTACAGTCACTTGTTTAGCCATTCTTTCATACTTATATTGTTATGTTTCCCCGGCTGAAAAGTTAAATAGTTATCTGCTCTTTGTATTCATGAAGCATATACTGAAGCTCTCCCTCCTGCTTTGCCTTTATTTGACTGCCTGCGAGTTTACGCCTGATGGAAGCCCATTTGAAGAGGTAGATCCAACTGTTATAGTATTTGGAAGTATCGACCTGAACTTAGCAGCAGACACAGTTTTTATTCAGGGTAATATATCCCTTAAATATAATGTAGAACTACCGGGGAGAACACTAGTAAATACCAGGCTGCTCCTGGGGCAGAGGCTGCTAAAAGAAGGCTACCATAACAGCGATGACTTCAACTTTATATCTACAGATCATAGAAATGGCACTTATCAATTAACCCTTACTGCTACTGCTAATTCCGGAACAGGCAGCCTGGCAGATGTGATGGGAGCTGAAGGCATAATTGTACAGAAAACTTGGGTAGTGATTATTCATAATGGGCCTCCCCCTGCAGTGTCTATCACCAATATTTTTGAAAGAGATGGGCAGCTGGTTATTCAGTGGGAGAAATACAAACTTCCAAATTTCAGGGAGTACCGCCTGCTCAAAGAAGGAGGCGGAGGAGCAAAAAGTATTGTCATCACTAATCAGAATACCACTGAGTGGATTGACTCCTCATATGTTGGCAACATGAGATTCTATTTACTTTCAGTAGTTGATCAAAGTAATAAAGTAAGTGCTGATCCTCAAAGACGTTCTTTCTATGAACCAGTGCCAACCATCATAAAGGCTTACTATAATGATGACACAACCATTTCAATAAAATATACCGCAACCAAGTTCAGGAATAATCTGAACCAGTATAAAATACAGCGTGATAGTGATTATCAGACTGACTTATTTACGTCTTCAGATTCGTTAAATAGAATTGCTATTGTGCCTTTTAATGGTTTTGGTGCTGAAACTGAATACCACCTGATCACAGATCCCAAACCTGGTCCTTTCTATAACGGTTATGAGCAGAGTAGTATCAAGGTGCAGTATGGACAGGCTTTTAAAACCTATAGAGACTTTCACTATGGGAAAAGTGCAGATGCTTATTATGGTGTAGTGGATAATAAGGTTGTGATGCGGGATGGTGCCAGCCTGAACTTTCTAAAGGAAAAGGAATTCACTACCGATAATTCAGCAGCTTCTCTCCAGCTTACAGTTTCTCCGGATGGTAAGCAAATCTATGCAACGCTATACCCCTATATCTGGCAATTAGATCCTGCCTCGCTGGAGGTACTCCATGCTTATACCATTAGTGATATAACCGGAGAAGCAGTTAGCGGCATAAGTTCCTTCGAGATAAGTAATAATGGCCGCCTGGTGATACAGGATAGCAAATCCTTTTACGAGTGGTATCACTATGTCTATGATTTCCAGTCTTCAAAACTGCTATTAACACAGCAGACAAGTTATTATTCTGAAGAGGCTGGTATTAGCCAGGACGGGAACGTGATTTATCATTCCGGAAGGCTTTATATTTACATCGGCAATAAATGGGAAATTCTATATTCACCTGTAAGGAAGATTAATATTGCCTATCATCCATCAGAACCCTGGATAATTGTTTCTGAAGATCAGACCATATTTGTTTACAGTACCACCAATGGTACCAAGCTAAAGGAATTTAGTGCCTCGCTGCCAGTATATGATATTATGATTGATCCGGCAACCGGATATTTGGGAGGGCACTCACATGAGAACTATCACCTGTATGACCTCAGTAGTGGAAAGCAAATCATGAAAATAAAAACTGCAGGACAAGTCAGTATTTCTTTGCTCAATCACAAACTGTTCGGTAACAACCGCTATCTGCCTTTGCAATGAATAATATAATGACTTTAGCTGCAGGCTTTCTGCTGATATTTGGTGCCGCTGTAAAGGCACAGACCCCGGCAGAAATCAGGCTCGGTGCAGGCTATGGAAGCTATTCTATGGGTGATATGAAAGCGTTGCAGGAGAATAGCATGCAGGAGATAGGTATCAATGTACAGGCAACAGAGCGTTTTCCTGCCTACTTCAATTATAGCCTTAGGTACATGTTTAAATCAGAGGTGGACAACCATTTTGGCATTGTAGCAGAGATGGGATCTACCGGTGGCCGAGTAGGATATGCTGATTATTCAGGTTCTTACAGGGAAGACCTGCTTCTGCGTTATAGAAGAATTGGAGTTGTGGTGGAAAGCCATCATGCACTACCAAAAAGGTTTGATGGCTGGTTAGGCCTAGAAGCAAGCCTGTTGTTTAGTAAATTGATTTACGAAGGAGAAGTAAACCTAACCGGCGCTGGCACCGCCAGTGAGGGCTATACTTTTTATGCCTGGGGTGGTGCGGTGCAACCATACATAGCACTGGAGCGGAAAATAGGAATAATCAGGCTTGGTGCACAGGCGGGAGTCTGTTTAAGCCTGAGTGAGGGCTTTAGCTTAAAAGGAGACAGAGATACAAAACTGGTAAATCCTGGGAAAAACAATGAAGAAGTAGTGCCAGGCTGGAACGGATGGCGTTTAGGTATGTATATAGGAGTACCGCTCACCGCAAGCAGCAGTAAAGAAAATTAAAGCAGGCAAGCAGTCTCTTTTGCTGTGGAATTTCAAATTCCACTCCCTAAACTTTAAACCATTCAAAAGAAACTACTGGTTTGGGAAAAGCACTATGTCCATCTTCCTCTTAATATAAATTAATTATTATGCATAAGGCCCCATTCTTGTTGCTTTGCCTGACCTTACTTGCAGCTCCTGCTGCTTTTGCCCAGAAGGCACTCCTGCAGTTTACCGATGCCAGCGAAACGCATCTGCCGGAGGCGGTGAAGAAGTCGCTGAACTCCATGGATGCAAAGGCGGTGGATATTGACGAAGATGGGGACCTGGACCTGGTGCTTGCCATGGAGTTTGTGAAGAACGTAATCCTGATCAACGACGGCAAGGGTAAGTTTGGTGATGGCAGCCACCGGCTGCCTTACCTGGCAGCCCCAGTAACACCAAAGCCTTATCCGTATTATCCCTATGGTGATACCGAAGAGGTTGCCATTGCCGATTTTGATGGCGATGGTGACCTGGACCTGCTCTTTGTAGCGGAAGATAACCAGACCAACGAGTTTTATATCAATGATGATAAAGGCTACTTTGTCAATGCCACAGAACGCATCCCTGTTAGCGGCACCTCCAATGCATTAGTCTCTCATGATTTTGATGGCGACGGGCTGACAGATGTAATCATTGGCAACAACGGGCAGAACGTATACCTGCGCAATGCCGGCAAAGCTCGGTTCATAGATGAAACAGCAAAACGGCTGCCCACCCGCGAAGATATTACCCAGGACCTGGATGCCTTTGATTTTGACGGCGACGGCGACCTGGACCTGGTGGTGGGCAATGAGCGGGAAAACTACCTCCTGCAAAACGATGGCAAAGGGAATTTTACCGATGTCACCTCAGCCTACATCGCTTCTGAGCTTCAGGCCAATGGAGAAAGCCGTGATGTTAATTTTGTTGATATAGATGGTGATGGCCAGGCAGATCTGTTCTTTGCCAACGTATTTATGTTTCAGAAACAGATGCCCATTCAGCGTATGCTCATGCGCAGAGGTGAGCGGTTTGTAGATGAAACCGAAAAGCGCCTGGGCTTTACCTCCACCCATAGCCTCTTAGATGCTAATTTTGCCGACCTGGATGGCGATGGTGACCTGGACCTGGTGGTTGCCACCTTTGAGCAGCCACGCATCTACCTGAACGATGGTAAAGGTTTTTTCAAAGACGTTACGGATGAGGTGTTCCCTGCAGCCTTCAGGGCCATGGGTATAAGTGTAGAAATAGCTGACTTTAACGGCGATGGCCTTCCCGACATCTACTTTGCCAACTTCCGCGGACCAGACAAGCTCTTTTTGCAGCAGCCGGTGAATAATTAAGGGGATATTTGTGCGGGGTGCCTTATTCAATGGCTCAGGAGGCACCTCCGGCTGCCAATTCCTCTCTTAACTTTTTAGGCATGCCGGCCACCACCATGTTATAGGAGTGGAGTATTAATTCTTTTAACATCGTATCTGGAATGGAGCCATCGAGCAGCACCGTGTTCCAGTGCTTTTTGTTCATGTGGTATCCTGGCAGAATACTCTCATGCTGCTCCCGCAGTTCCACTGCCCGTTCGGGATCACATTTCAGGTTAATGGAGGTAAACGCATCAACATTGGTGAGGGCGAATATTTTTCCTTTTACTTTAAACACCAGCGTTTGCTCATCGAAGGGAAACTCTTCTGTAACGGCGGGGAGGCTGATGCAGTATTCTCGCAGGCTTTCGGGGTTCATTCTTCTTTTTGCTGGATAAGGCGTTCAATATCAGGAATTGCTTCTTTTTCAATAACCTGCTGAAGCTGTCTGCTAACAACTTTAAAATAGGCCAGGTCCTGCAGGTACCATTGATAGGCGGGCTTTAAGGTGCCATTTTTATCATAAAGCACATCAGGGTCGCCTCCTGTATAGATCAGTAAATCACGGCTTTTGTCATGAAACATCTCTACACGTTCCTGCAGCAGAGAAATGATATTAGAGCCGTTGCTGATCTTTGCTACATATTCGCTGCCGATTGCTTCAAAGTGCTGCTCATTGAAGGCAGAGCGGATAATCAACATATTAATTGGATATACAAGGTCGAGATGCACATTCAGCATGGGACGTTCACCGTTTGCAATAGCCCGCTTGTAACGCGTAAGCAGCGTATCTGAAACTATGGCCAGGTTGTCGGTAAGCTTCTCTACGTTTACCAGCTCTTCTTTAAAGCTTTCAAGATAGTTTACTCTTTGCTGCTGCACATGCTGTTTTTCCCGGTAATTGTTAAGCATAAACGCCCCATACACACCAACAAACACCACCAGAAGTTCGCTAAGCAGCCGCCGCCAGTGCAGCCTAATCAGGCGCAAGGGCCGGGTAAACATGTTTGAGCTTTTCATGATGGAAGATAAGAAAAAGTAAATTCTTCCAAATTGCACTGAAAAAGTGATTTTCAGAGCCGCAGCAAATTACCTGAAAGTATACCTGACAGAAGTGGTGAGCAGCATATCCCGGTACCCGGGTTCGGGACCTTCAGTTTTTAGAAGAGGATCTTCATAATCAGCCGGCAAATAATCATCAATAGTTCTCCTGATCAGTTCATAGGTGAAGCGTACGTTCCCGGACCAGTGCTTACTGAACCAGAAGTTAATGCCGGTATTGGCGCCTACATTCAGGTAGGGATTAACATCAGAAGAATTACCAAAGCGAAAATCTCTTAGCAGCGAGGGCCCGGCTTCAATCTCAATATCGGAGCTAATTCTAAAGGTTAGTAGTATGGGTAAACTTATGGTATGAGACTCCAGGGAGGCAGAAGGATAAGTTAGGTAGTTGAGCTCGGGTTGCAGTACTACTTTTTCTTTTAAGGGAACTCTCATAAATGCCCCCAGTCCCATCCGGGTATAGGTGCCTACACTATGATGATTCCACGCCTGAAAGTAACTGATCTGGGCGCCGGAGGTAAGTCTGAGTCCGAATGATACCTGCCCCAGTGCGGGCATAGCAGATGCCATGAGTAGCAAACCAGAGATCAGGAGGAGGTAGATACTTTGCCGGACATTCATAGAATAAAAAAAATATATTCTAATTAAAGGAAAAAAAATTTCCGGTAAAAGTAATTTTATGGATTTTATGCTAAAAAACCATTGTAAAAGGCAATAACCAAAGTGCAACCATTTATTGGCTGCTTCTGTATTGCTGCCACCACCGGGCATCTGTTTGTGCCGAAGGAGTAACCCATTGCCCCGGCATTGGTGCCAGCAGCGGTACACCCGCCTGTTTACTTTCTGCTACCAGGAGCTCCATTGGCTCATACCAGCTGTGCAGGGCCAGGTCGAAAGTGCCCCAGTGGGTAGGCAAAAGTATGCCGCCCTGCACTTCCTGGTGTGCCTGTATGGCTTCCTGTGGGTTGAGGTGAATGTTGGCCCATGCATAGTCATAGGCCCCAATGGGCATCAGCGAGAGGTCGAATGGCCCCAGCCTTTTGCCAATTTCGGGGTAGCCGCCAAAGTAGCCTGAGTCGCCACCAAAGTAGATCTTTTGGCCACCCAGTTCTATGGCATAGGAGGCCCAGAAGGTATTATTCTGGCTAAGGAAACGGCCGGAGAAATGGCGTGCCGGAGCAGCTGTAATCTTATAATCAGCGCTCTCATAAGCTTGCCACCAGTCCATCTCCACAATTTTATCTTCAGGGATACCCCAATAGCGCAGGGTTTCGCCTACGCCCAGCGGAACAAAAAAGTGCTTCACCTTATGCTGTATGGCCAAAATGGATTCATAGCCCAGGTGGTCGTAATGGTCGTGCGAGATAATAACGCCCTCCAGCTCGGGCAGATCTTCCGGCGTAATAGGTGAAGGGAAAAACCGCTGCGGCCCCACAAAGGCAAAGGGTGAGGCACGTTCTACCAGCACCGGATCGGTAAGCAGGTAGGTGTTGCCCGAGCGGATGAGTACCCCGGCATGCCCCAGCCAGTTAAGCTGCACTCCGGAAGCACTATCACCGCCCGGCAGGCGCTGTTCGCTAAAGCGATAGTTGGGAGCTGGTATTTTTTCCACATCGCGGGCCATATAACGCTTCATCACCGGCCAACTCTCTGTAATTTTGAGCATGGGTGTTTCTACCGGGTTCTGAAATTTACCATCCTGATAGTAGGAGAGGTGTTGGTAAGCCTCTGCCTGAGGAGGGCGGCCAAAAGGTTTGTGCAGGTAACGGACCATAAAAGTTATTACGACCAGCAAAGCCACAAAGATGAGCATGCCCAGTACAACTTTGCCAAGAATTTTCATAGGGGGCAAAGATAAGGAGACTGGCCGGGGCGCTGTTACCATTTATGTAAAAGAAAAAATCAGGGCTTTTTCCCGGGGATAAAAAAAATAGTTACCCTTGAAATATTGCCTTTAACTAGTCAAATTTCAAATCTAAGGCAATCATAGATTCCTGAACTTTAACAGGTATACAAAATTATGGAAGAAATCAGATGGGGCATCATTGGCTGTGGCGATGTGGCAGAGCGAAAGAGCGGCCCGGCCTTTCGGCAGGCCCTAAACTCACGACTGGTGGCAGTAATGCGGCGTGATGCCGAAAAGGCCGCCGATTTTGCCGCCCGCCATGGGGTGCCAAAGTGGTATAACCAGGCTGATGCCCTGATCCATGACCCGGAAATCAATGCCATTTATGTAGCCACTCCTCCTTCTTCGCATGAGGCTTATGCCAATGCTGCACTGGCCGTAGGCAAGCATGTGTACCTGGAGAAACCAATGGCCCTGAACAGCGAAGGTGCCGGCAGAATAGAGGAAAAAGCAAAAGACAGCAGTGGTAAGTTAGTAATAGCTCACTACAGGCGTGAACTGCCCCTCTTCAAAAAGGTAAAAGAGCTGCTGGAAAGCAATGAAATCGGTAAGCCTCTTTTTGCCGACCTGCTGTTGTTACAACCTCCGAAATCTGGTGTGGTGGCTGCCACTGAAACAAACTGGCGCATCAATCCTGCCGTTTCCGGCGGAGGCTTATTCCACGACCTGGCCCCACATCAGCTGGACCTCATGCTGCATTATTTCGGTGCAGTAGGGGAGGCAACGGGTTATGCCGCCAACCAGTTAAAAACATCAGAGGCCGATGATTTTGTAAGTGGGCTTATCCACTTCCGGAACGGTATCCATTTCCGGGGCCTGTGGAGCTTTGCAGCTCCCGAAGCAGCGGCAGCCGATCGCTGCGACATCATAGGTACACAGGGCAAAATCTCCTTTTCCTTTTTTGGGGAGGCAAAAGTGGTGCTGTGGCAAAACGGTCAGGAGCAATCTTTCAGCTTCAACAATCCTACTTACATACAGCAGCCCATGATTGAGAAAGCTGTTGGCTATTTTCTGGGCAGGCATGAAAATCCCTGTCCTGCCAGTGAGGCGGTAGAAGTAATGCGCCTGATAGATGCTTTCACAGAAAAAAAGCAGTACTGAGCAGGATAGAGATAAATTTTTAATAGCTTAACTTGAGCGCTGATCAAAACTACAAGTGCTGTAGAGCCACCGCATACAGAAGAAGCAATTGCCAGGTACATGCACAAATAGGATGGGTTTAGAACAAAGCAATTGTGATTGATGCTGCAGGCATGGCTACAGCAGTGAAAAGTGGGACCGAAAAGCGGAGGCGGTCACAGCAATACACAAAAATAAAGAGCTTACGATGAGTATGGAACAAACCTGGCGCTGGTATGGCCCCAACGATCCTGTTAGTCTTCCCGACATTAAGCAGGCAGGCGCCACCGGCGTTGTAACTGCCCTGCACCACATTCCCAACGGACAGGTGTGGGAGGTGGAGGAAATCATGAAAAGAAAAAACGCACTGGAAGCCGCAGGCCTCAGCTGGTCTGTGGTAGAGAGCATTCCCGTGCATGAAAACATCAAGACCCGCTCCGGAAATTACCAGCAGTATATCCGGAACTACCAGCAAAGCATCCGCAACCTGGGCCAGTGCGGTATCGATACCGTCTGCTACAATTTTATGCCCGTGCTGGACTGGACCCGCACCGACCTGGCCTATGAGCTGCCCGATGGTTCCAAAGCACTTCGTTTCGATACCACTGCCTTTGCTGCCTTTGATCTCTATCTGTTAAAAAGACCCGGGGCTGAGGCTGATTATACCGAAGCCCGGCAGCAGCAGGCCAGAGAGTACCTGGAGCAGCTGTCAGAAGAGCAGACAAATCAGTTAGTAACCAACATTATTGCAGGTTTACCAGGCGCAGAAGCGGGCTATACCCTGCAGCAGTTTCAGCTGGTGCTGGATACCTATCAGGACATTGATGCGGCAGCCCTGAAACAAAACCTGGCCTACTTCCTGCAGCAGATCATTCCTGTGGCAGAAGAGGCAGGAGTGCGGATGGCCATCCACCCTGATGATCCGCCATACCCGATCCTGGGCCTGCCCAGGATAGTCTCTACCGAAAAAGATGTGGAGGAGCTGCTCGCTGTGGCCGACAGCCCTAATAATGGCCTTTGCTTCTGCACCGGCTCCTTTGGCGTACGCGCCGATAATGACCTGCCGGGTATGGTGAAACGACTGGGTCATCGCATTAACTTTGTGCACCTGCGCAGCACCACCCGTGATTATGAAGGCAACTTCTACGAAGCAGACCATCTCACAGGCGACGTAGACATGTACAGCGTGATCAAAGCCCTGCTGGAAGAGCAGCAGAAACGTGCAACCCAGGGCCGTGCGGACAGGCGCCTGCCCATGCGCCCAGACCACGGCCACCAGATGCTCGACGATCTGAAGAAGCAGGTAAACCCCGGCTACTCCGCCATCGGCCGCCTCCGTGGTCTGGCAGAATTAAGAGGGCTGGAATTGGGAATAAGCAGAGCTCTTACAGATCTCTAGATGCATCAGGCCGGTTTGGTAAAGAAAAGGCCCGCTGTCTACAAAGGTAGCGGGTCTTTTCTTTATGTGTATTAATTGCCAAAGATGTATTCAAAAGAAATGCCGGCATTAAAGTGGTTGTATCGGTTTTCAACTGTAATATATGATACTCCATCAGTGGTGTAGAAGAAGTTGGTTTTTATTGGTCGTACGCCATACCTGATTCGGGGGGCGATGGCAAAGCTATCCGTAATCAGGTATCGCATGCCTAGCAGCAAGGCCCCATCAAAGCGCCAGTTAGTCCACACATTACTTAAGTCCTTGTCATAGTTGTTTTTAAGAGAAAATGTATAGGTAGGTTGTACTCCTATCTCCAGTTCCAGTGCAGGTACAATTTTATAAAACACCAGCGCTGATAATCCTGCTGAATTAAAGTTTAAGGTCAGTGAATCATCTTTAGCAAGATTGGCCCCTTGTTGTAGAAAGAGGAGTTCGCCTTGTACACCTATTTTATCTGTATAACTTTTTCTTATTCCAACACCCAAATGAGCAGCTAAACGGCTCTCAGGTTTAAAACCATTCTCATCGCTTTGAGGTGAATTCAGAATAGTAGCCCAGCCAATTCCTGCTTTTACCATAAAATTTGCGGTTTGCGCTTTGGAAGTTGAAATGCTGAAACAGAAGAGCAGGAAGCTGATCAGGAAGAAAAAACACTTATTCATCATGAAAGGCGTAAAATGGTTAAGCTTATAGAGATAAATTTTTAGCTTTTAATATAGAGCCTACAACAGAAGGTTTGGAAATATGCAGAAGCTGTGATTCTACCAAACCGGCAGCTTTTGTTTTATAGGGGCACAAAAAAGAGCCTCTGAATAAACAGAGGCTCCTGTATTATTTAATTACTCCTCTTAACCGCCAGCTCCAGTTCCCTCAACTGCTCTTCAGAGATACTAGAAGGCGTATCGATCATTACATCGCGGCCGCTGTTGTTTTTTGGGAAGGCAATGAAATCGCGGATGCTTTGCTGGCCACCCATGAGCGAGCAGAGGCGGTCGAAGCCAAAGGCAATGCCACCATGCGGAGGAGCGCCGTATTCGAATGCTTCCATCAGGAAGCCGAACTGCTTCCGGGCTTCTTCTTCGCTAAAGCCAAGCAGCTTGAACATACGCGCCTGCGTAGCTCTGTCGTGAATACGGATAGAGCCGCCGCCAATTTCCACGCCATTCATGGCAAGGTCATACGCATTGGCACGTACTGCCCCCGGATCGCTCTCCAGCTTGCCCATGTCCTCTGGTTTGGGCGAGGTAAAGGGGTGGTGCATGGCGTGGTAGCGTTTCGTCTCCTCGTCCCACTCCAATAGCGGAAAGTCCAGCACCCAGAGGGGCTTAAACTCGTCGTTTTTGCGCAGGCCAAGCTCGTTGCCGAGGTGCAGACGCAGTTCGCTAAGGGCTTTGCGGGTTTTGTCCCTTTCGCCGCTTAACACCAGCAGCAGGTCGCCGGGCTGGGCGCCCATTTTCTGTGCCCAGGCTTTCAGGTCTTCTTCCGCATAGAACTTGTCTACACTTGATTTTAAAGTGCCATCGCTGTTATAGCGTACCCATACCAGGCCTTTCATGCCTATCTGAGGGCGCTTTACATAATCGGTAAGGGCATCCAGCTGCTTGCGGGTATACTCTGCAATACCGGGCGCGGCAATACCTACCACCAGCTCTGCCTGGTCAAATACCTGGAATCCTTTATTCTGGGCCACGTCGTTCAGCTCTGTAAATTCCATGCCGAAGCGGAGGTCAGGCTTATCGGAACCAAAGCGGCGCATGGCTTCATCGTAGGTCATGCGAGGTACTTCGCCAATGTCGATACCTTTTACAGTCTGGAACAGGTGGCGGATCAGTCCCTCGAAGGTGTTCAGAATATCCTCCTGGGTAACGAAAGCCATTTCGCAGTCTATCTGCGTAAATTCCGGCTGGCGGTCGGCACGCAGGTCTTCGTCGCGGAAACATTTTACAATCTGGAAGTAGCGGTCAAAGCCGCTAACCATCAGGAGCTGCTTAAAGGTCTGGGGTGACTGGGGCAGGGCGTAAAACTCGCCCGGGTTCATGCGGCTTGGCACCACAAAGTCGCGGGCACCTTCCGGAGTGCTTTTGATGAGCACGGGAGTTTCAACCTCAATAAACAGCTGGCTGTCGAGGTAGCGGCGGGTTTCCTGGGCCAGCTTATGGCGCAGGATGAGGTTATTACGTACGGGGGTGCGGCGCAGGTCCAGGTAGCGGTACTTGGCGCGCAGTTCTTCACCGCCATCGGTTTCATCTTCAATCTGGAAGGGTGGCGTTTTGGCTTTGTTCAGCACCACCAGCGCTTTTACCCGTATTTCAATATCGCCCGTGGGCATGTTTGGGTTTTTGTTGTAGCGTTCAATTACCTCGCCGCTTACCTGCAGTACCCATTCGCGGCCTACTTCGGCGGCCTGCTGCAGCAGTTTGGGGTCCGATACACCCTCCTCAAAAATAAGCTGGGTAAGGCCCCAGCGGTCGCGCAGGTCTATCCAGATCACAGAACCTTTGTTGCGGATGGTTTGGGCCCAGCCGCTGAGGGTAACTTCTTTTCCTTTATCTTCGAGGCGGAGCTCGCCGTTGGTATGGGTGCGTAGCATAATATGGCGCTAATGTTTCGTAGGGCTCAAAAATAAGTGATTAGGAGCAGAAACGTAAGGCAAAGCCCAGAAATACCGCTGCGGAACGAAAGAATATGGCCCGGAGTTTGCACGTTAAAGAGCTGAAAGAGCTAATTTCGAATTATGAAAAACATACAGGTGTTATGCATGGCACTGGTTGCGCTGGTGCTCTACTTTGAGGCGGCAGCACAAAATACCAAACTGGTAAAAACAAAAGTACACGATGCCATTACCGTATCATTGCCGGCAGAGTTTACGCCGGTAAGCGAGCAGGAGATGATGGCAAAATATGTTTCGTCGCGCAAGCCGCTGGCGCTCTACTCAAACCCCAGCAAGCAGGTTGATTTCAGTGTAAACCTCTCTACAAACCAATGGCAGCATTTTGATTTGCCACTGGTAAAGGATTTCTATAAAGCCTCACTTTCCACACTTTACAGCGATATACAGTGGATCAGGGAAGAAATTCAGGAGATCAAAGGTGTACCTTTTGCCGTTTTTGAATATGTAGGCACGGTAGCCGATACAGAGCAGGAAAATACCCTCAGGAAAACCAAGCCCATGCAGGTGTACACCAATATTGCCTATGGGCTGGTAAATGGTAAAGTAGTGGTATTTACCCTTACAGCACCGGCCAACCAGCAGCAGCAGTGGTCGCCTGTTGCCGAAGCGGTGATGGAATCTATCAGATTAAAGAAAACACTATAGCATGCTACAGGTTAATACTGATGAGCAGTATATGCGGGAGGCCTTAAAGCAGGCCTCTTATGCTGCTCAGGAGGGAGAAATACCTGTAGGAGCCGTAGTAGTAAGCCGGGGGCGCATTATTGCCAGGGCTTATAACCAAACCGAGCGCCTGCAGGATGTAACAGCCCATGCCGAAATGCTGGCCATTACAGCGGCAGCCAACTACCTGGGCGCAAAGTATCTGCAGGACTGCACGCTTTATGTAAGCCTGGAGCCCTGCCCTATGTGTGCCGGGGCCCTGTACTGGTCGCAGGTAGGCAAGATAGTTTGGGGAGCCACTGATGAGAAGCGCGGCTTTGCCCAGCTGGGCGTGCCTATGCTGCACCCCAAAACAGAAGTAAAAGGGGGGTTAATGGCAGCAGAATGCCGTGCGTTGCTTGATGAATTTTTTATAAAATTGCGAAAGAACGGACGCAGCTCCCTCTAATGACAGGATGTAGAATTATTGAATAATAACACAGAGAGTATTTGTATTCAAGTACCAGATACTATGATTTTTATGAGCAGCCGGATTTTATCATGCCGGTTCTTGATGGTTATTTAATATTCTATAAATTTCACGAAATCAGATAATTTGTACCTTGTACACAATTAACATTGTTTAACCTTTAAATACCTTTTTAAACTATGGCATTCGAATTACCTAACCTGCCGTACCCATCTAATGCGCTGGAACCAAACATTGACCAGCAAACCATGGAGATCCACCACGGACGTCACCACAAAGGCTACACCGACAACCTGAATAAAGCTATTCAGGGCACTGATATGGAAAATAAATCCATTGAAGAAATTCTGAAGAATGTAAGCGGCAACAATGCTGTGCGCAACAATGGCGGTGGCTACTACAACCACAACCTGTTCTGGGAAGTAATGAGCCCTAATGGCGGTGGCCAGCCTACCGGCGCAGTGGCAGAAGCCATCAACAAGAAATTCGGTTCCTTTGATAAATTCAAGGAAGAATTCAGCAATGCAGCAGCTACCCGTTTTGGTTCTGGCTGGGCATGGCTGATCGTTACCGGCAACGGAGAAGTAGATGTAACCTCTACTCCTAATCAGGATAACCCCCTGATGGATGTAGCCGACAAAAAAGGCACGCCTATTCTGGGTCTTGATGTATGGGAGCATGCTTACTACCTGAAGTACCAGAACAAGCGCGTTGACTACGTTGGCAACTGGTGGAATGTAGTAAACTGGGAGGCGGTGAACCGCCGCTTTGAGCAAGCCCGTAACCGATAGTCAAAAACCTATCTGCCGACGAAACGCGGCAAACCATCGAAAGCCACCCAAGCAGGGTGGCTTTTTTTGTGGTCAGGCTCTTTCGGTAGTAATTTTTTATGTTTCTTCTGCTGAATGATATGTTGCACTAATCGCTTCTGGTAAATAATGGCAACTGCTAACGAAAAATATTACCTGCCATTTGTGTATCTTTAGTATAAGATGAATCTTCTGGACATTATCTTATTCATAGGGGCAGGGCAGGGGATTCTGCTGGCGCTTTTACTTTTTTCAAGAGGTACCAACAAGCGTAACAACCGTATACTGGGTACACTGCTTGGCCTGATGGCGCTGCACCTGGTGCTGGTAGGAAATGATAATGCCACCTTTTTTCTGAAGTACCCTCATCTTAGCCGTATTACCTGGACAATGCCCCTGCTCTATGGGCCGCTGATCTTCCTGCTGACTACCTCGCTTACTGATCCTCGTTTTAGATGGCGATGGCGCTACCTGCTGCTGTTTTTGCCTTTTGCACTGTTTGTTGGCATTATGTTGCCTTACTACCTGCTGCCTGCAGAGGCTAAAATTGCTTATCTAAGCAATAATGAGCAGGTGCTTCGCGATGATTTTGGCTGGATGAACCAGACAACCAATGTGGTGCATGTTGTTTTTCTGGCAGCCAGCTTATGGCGGCTGAGAGTATACGTTCAGCGCCTTCACTCGCTCTACAGCGATGAGCAACACATGCGCCTGCTGTGGTTACGGGACCTGTTGTGGGGAGTGTTTCTGATCCTGGCATTTTCGATCCTGGTCTTCTATTCCCGCAAATGGGGCTGGCCGCTCCTGTCGGCCGTGTATCCTTATCATTTTCTTGGGGTGGTAGTGTTGCTGTACTGGATTGGGTACAAAGCACTGGGTCAGCCACTGCTTTTCAGAGCAGATCCTATGCTGGGTACACTGGATCCCCCCGCAGCGGTGAAAAGTGCAGGGGATGCCAGTGAACCAACAGGCCTGAAAGATTCTGCACCGGTGCCTCTTGCTGTTGTGGATACTCTGCTTGCAGAACAGGCTGCGCTAATCCGCAAAGCCATGGAAGAGGATAAACTGTACCTGGATCCTGAGCTTGATCTTGTAAAGTTGTCGCAGCACCTGGAGATGCCCCGCTACCAGGTATCGGCCGTGCTGAACGGCGTTATACAGAAGAAGTTCTATGACTTTGTAAACGAATACCGTGTGGCAGAATTTCAGGAGTTGGCTGCCTCGCCGCAATACGGCCATTACACCCTGCTGGCCCTGGCACATGAGGCAGGCTTTAACTCAAAGTCTACCTTCAACGCTGTGTTCAAGAAAACTACCGGCCAAACCCCCTCCCAATTCTACCAGAAACAAGGTGCGAAAGCGTCGGTAGAGGTCTGATCCGTTCGGATCGGACGATTCTGGCTGTTCCAGCCCCTTTCTTTGCAGTATAATTTATTTTTATGAAAGCCACATGGATTGCATTATGTTGCTGCTTGCTGGTAGTGAGTAGCCATGCACAGGAGAAGGAAAGTTTTTTCAAACCCCCAAAATACCAGGTAGGCCTCCAGCTTGGCATTAGTACCTTTTCTATGGTAGACAGGGCCGTGAGCCCACTGTTGTACAAGGGAAATTACAGGCGGGTAGGTTTACAGTTTCTGTACACCGGTGGGCGTTCCCGGGTAGAGCTAAGCCTGCAGGGTAACCTGGGTAGCTATTTTCCAGCTGCCTATCCCAACGACTATGTTTATTTTAAGGAGCTGGAAGAAGATAGTTCTGTTAAGGAAACAAAGGTGCCCACCAGAGGGAGCATAATATCTCCTACTGTTAAACTAGGCTACTGGTATGCCCTGGGTAATTCTGATAAGCTGCAGTTTTCTGCCGGCGCTGCCATTACTGAGCAGTTACTGTATCCGCAGGGATTTGTAACTGCCGGTTTAATGAACATGGTATCGCTAAGCCCACAGCTGCGTGTAACCTATGCTGCGGCTACACGCCATCAGTTCGAGGCAAACATTTCTACCGCTGTTTTAGGATTGGTTACCCGCCCGCCCTATCATGGCACACTCACACAGCCTAATGAAAACCTGGAGGGTGCTTTCCTGAAGCATAACACCCGCTGGCAAACCCTCAACAAACTGCAGGGGGTACAGGCAGAGGTGCAGTACCAGTACCGTATGGGGCTCCGTACTACTGCAGCGGCCAGCTATCAGCTTAACTGGTTACGCGAAAAAGACCCCCGCCCCTTTACCATGGCCGAAAGTGCCTACAATATTTCATTTCTCTACCTGTTTCCTAAAAAGTAATCTGTCATGAAAAATATATTTTTAATAATAGGCATCTTATTCGGATTTGCCCTTTGTTCCTGTGAAGACAGTTTGGTAAATGAACCGCCTCTGAAAAAAGATCCGGTTAGTAATTTTGAGTTGCTGTGGCAGGACTTTCACGACTATTATGGTCTTTTTGAGGTAAAAAAAATAAACTGGGATTCAGTATATGCGGTCTACAGGCCGCAGGTGCATGAGGGCATGTCGGAGGAACAGTTTTATACTGTAACTACCAGCATGCTGGCAATATTGAATGATGCACACGTTACGCTTTTTCCTACCAATCCTGCCTTAGCTCGCTGGAGTGTGGATCTGGAGAATGGTATTAGTCACCAGGAGGATTATAGCTTTGATGTGGTTAAGGAAAACTATCTATACTCTCACAATCAGGCAGGGCAGGTATTTGACTGGGGCTGGTTGTCAGACAGCATTGGTTACATACATGTAGATCATTTTATGGTAAAGATTGCTGATGTTGATGAAGCCATGAATGAAATAGCACCTGCTCTAAAAAAAGCAAAAGGCATTGTGCTGGATATCCGCGATGCGCCGGGCGGACAGGATCCTGTAGGGCAGCAGCTGGCCGGGTATTTTGCCCATGAGAAGTACCTCTACATGAAAACCCGTAAACGTTCAGGCCCCAATCTTACTGATTTTACCGACTGGACCAGCTGGTGGGTAGAACCATTGGGTGGTGGAGAGTTAAGGGATAAGCCTGTCGTGCTGTTAACTACCCGTTTTACCGGAAGCGGTGCCGAGACCTTTTCGCTGGCAATGCTCGAGCTCCCCCAGGTGGTGCAGGCAGGCGATACAACTGCCGGTGCTTTTTCTGATAATCCAAGCCGGCAGCTCTACAACGGCTGGATCTTCAGTCTTTCTGTGGGCGATTTCAGAGATGCCAGCGGCAGGAGCCACGAAGGTAAAGGTTTGGTCCCAACTCTTCTGTGGGAGAATAAGCCGGAAGAGGTAAAAGCCGGAAAGGATGAAGCCCTGGAAAAAGCCATTCAGCATCTGGCAGCAGAGTAACCGTCTTTTCTGTCATTCCACAAATATTAAAGCCACCTTTCAAAGGTGGCTTTAATATTTAGTTACTCCCATTGCGGTTGCTCAAAGGCTATGGTTTTATGAGTGAAAACATCCATAATACAGAGATGGAGGAGTGATCGCTATTATCTGCCGTTGGTGCATGTATGCTAATTCAGCATTTTTGGTTTTTCAGGTCTTTTTCTTTTGTTACATTTAATATCCTATGCCCTATGCCTGAATGCTGCAGAACTTCTACGAGAATATTTACAGGACCTTAAACCAGCAACCGGAGCAGGTTTATATTCGCTGGCCCAAAGAGGCAGAAGAAGACGTTCTGACGGATTCTTTTACAGGAAGAGATATTCTTGATAGTGTTGCCACCTATCAGCAGCTGCTGAAAGAACAGAAAATTGCAGTAGGTCAAAAGGTACTGCTGGCGCTCCCGGTAGGGATCAAACTCATCTGTGGCATATTGGCAGTGATGGCCGCTGGTGCAGTACCTGTACTTCCGCCTGCAGGAGCTGTCCCCTCACAGCTGCTTTCGCTCCTGAAGCGCCATCACATTAAAGAAGTGTTGCTGCAGAAGCCTTTGCCCCTTGGGCCTCGCCTGCTGCTGAAGGTATTAGGGGTACGGCAACTGCTGCTGAAAGAGCCGGTGATAGGGGACATGTCAGTGCTGCAGCCCGTGAAAGTCAATGGAAGTCAGGCAGCCCTTATCTCCCACAGCTCTGGTTCTACCGGGCAGGCAAAGGCAATCTATCGTTCGCATCAGGTGTTGCAGGCACAGCATGAGGTATTGAAAAACCAGTTTCCGCCCCGGCTCCGGCAGCGCGATTTTCCGCTTTTCCCCAACATTCTGCTTCATAACCTTTCGATTGGTGTGCTTAGCATCCTGCCCGCCCTGCCTGGATTTGATATACGACGCATGGATCCGGCCAGGCTTGTGCAACAGCTGCTGCAGGAAAAGGTACAGACACTTACGGGCAATGTTTATTACTTCCGTACATTAGTAAATTATCTTGAGGAGCAATCTTTAACCCTGCCTGCAGTTTTGGCTCTGGGTATTGGAGGCTCTCCGGTGCCGGATCATCTGCTGCAAAGGCTCCATAAAGCCTTCCCTGAAGCAGATCTTTATGTAATCTATGGATCTTCCGAAGCAGAACCGATTGCTGTTCGGAAGTATAATGCCGTTGTAATGTACCCGCCACAGCTGGGCTATGCCGTTGGCCCGTTCTGTAGGGATATTGAGGGGTGCCTGCTGCCTATCGGAAAGATAGCAGAGCAGGGTTACACAGTTGGAGAAGTACTGGTGCGAGGGCCTCATGTAGTGCCTGCCGATGCTAATGGCTGGCTGCAGACGGGCGACTATGGCTATGTAGACGAACACGGTATTTTGTTTTTAACGGGGCGCAAAGGCAATGAAAAGTTGCATGGGGGCGTTCAACATTATCAGATAGAGCATCTGCTTCTACATCAGGAGGGGGTGGAAAATGCTGCTGCCCGATCGCTCGCAGAGGGGTTTGAGATTTTTGTGCTGGGGAATGCAGAGCGGGAAAAGCTCCTGAAAGTGCTGAATGGCCATTTTCCAAAAGGCATCATTCTTGCACTGCATTTCAGGAACCATTTTCCCATGGATGGCAGGCATCATTCAAAAATTCTTTACTCAGACCTAAGCTGATATGCGATCAGAATTTTATAATGTAGCCTTGGACAGGATTCGCTACTCACTGGTATGGGAGGGAAGCACAACACTATACCGGGGGCTCGATATAAAGCCACATGATCAGGTGCTGGTGATTACGGCTGCCGGCTGCAATGTGTTGAACGCGCTCCTGAAAAATCCACATCAGCTGACTGCTATTGATCTTAACCCGGTACAAAACCGCCTGCTGCAGTTCAAAAAAAGCGTTATACAGTCGCAGGAACATGGAGTGTTTCGGGATTTGCTGGGGCTGGAAGGAAAAGCCGCCGTGGCAGCTGCCTGGCAAAATGTGCAAAGCAGCCTGTTGCCCAACGACCTTAGCTACTGGTTAACATTCTTTAGAGAGCATCCCGAAGGATTACTGGCAGCCGGTAAATTAGAATCGTATCTAAATGGCTTTTACCACACACTTCCGGCCAATTTGCAGGAAAAGCTGCGGCAACTGCTCAATTTTAATGAGGTAGCGGAGCAGCGACAGTATTTTCTGCAAGCGCTGCATGTTACTGATTTCCGATCGCGCTTCATCGATTATTTTGATGAACAAAACCTAAGCAAAGGCCGAGACCCTAAGCTGTTCAAATACGCCGGCGAGTCGGGCGGTGAAAGCTTTTACCTGCGCCTGCTCCAGCAGCTCTCATCAGTGCTGGTAAAGGACAACTTCTTCTTCCGTTTCTTTTTCTTTGGTCCGGAGGGCTTGCCCGAAACCATTCTGCCGCCCTGTTACCGCCAGGAAAACTATGCCCTCCTGCAGGCGCAGCTGCATAAGCTGGAGATTGTGGAGGGCGAAGCGGTAGACTATCTGCTTTCCGCAGCCGGAGCTTCTGTTACCAAAGCCAGCTTGTCAAATATTTTTGAATACACCAGCCCCGAAGAGTTTCAGCGGGTGTGCCAGGCGCTGTTTGGGAAAAACGGACGCCAGCTTCGGGTAGTGTACTGGAACCTGCTGCAAAACCAGGGTGCCTGCAACGGACAGACCCGGTGGCTGCAAGGCTCCTTATCTCATACCCTCTCGCAACAAGAGGCATGTTTCTATTTCCGTAATGTGCGGGTACTGGAAACAGTGCCTGTGCCTATTCAGCTTTACCCCATCTCCTAAACCTATAAAACCATGCAGCTCTATCATTTCACCAGCCCCCAGTTTATTGAACAGCTGATGCACGAGCATCGCCCCCATAGCGCTATTCAGGTAAAGGATGTCCAGCTTTTAGCAGTAGACAATTCTGCCAGCATTCTGTCGGTGCTCACCGCCGGGCGGTCGGAGCGGCCTCTAGGGCATGTGGGCCTGCGGGTAACCTACCAGGAATCAGGAAAAGAACAGGTGCGAAACATGGTGATGAAAATCAAACCCCATGGTCGTGAAATAGTAGATATGCTGGCGTCACTGGCTACTGCCTGCGGAGAAGAACTGCACAGTGTATACCAGCAGTATAAAAAATTAACAGGCTTTCAGTACACCCATATGCGGGAGGTGGAGGTGTATAAGCAGCTGCCCTCTGCTTTGCAGCCTGATATCTTTGGTTTCTATGTAAATCATGAAGAGGAGGTATACATTATCTTGATGGAGTATCTGCAGGAGGTAACGCTGCTGAACTCGGTAATGGAACCCCAGCGGTGGAGCGATGCTTACATAAAGCAATCGCTGCTGCAAATGAGCCAATGGCACGCCCGGCACCTGAACAGGCCACTGCCCATCAATGACCGCTACTGGGATGATGCACCATCTAAAAATTATATGCTGGAGCTGCGCCCCCTCTGGCAGGCCCTGCTGGAGAATGCAGGCAGCAAGTTTCCGCTGCTCTACACACCAGAGCGCTGCTCGCAGCTTCGACTGACTATCAATAATATTCCTCAATACTGGCAGGAGCTGGAGGCTATGCCAAAGACGCTGGTACATAACGATTTTAACCCCAGGAATACCTGCTTTAAAGAGGCGGGCGCAGAGCTGCGTCTTTGCCTCTACGATTGGGAGCTGGCTACTTACCATGTGCCCCAGTACGATGTGGTAGAGTTTTTAAGCTTTGTGCTCGACGAAGACCGTTATGCGCTGCGCCTGCCTTACCTGGAGTTTTACCGTGAGGCACTGCACCGCCTTACCGGCCAGTATAGTGATGCGGAACAGTTTAAAAGAGGCTTTGCCCTGGCCGCCCTCGATTTTGGCCTGCACCGCATAGGCATGTACATGATGGCGCATAGTGTAAGCCCCTATCCTTTTCTGCCACGTGTTGTAAACAGCTATTTTAACACCCTGGAGCAAGTGAACAAAGCCGCTGTTACTATGGGGTAAGAATTGTTTTCTGATAGAGCGCATACTGGACCTGCTCGTAGGGCAGGTCGTTGGTGAAGTGGAGGGAGAAATTGTCTGAACGCATCAGGCAAAATAATACCTCTTCGTAAAGCTCCTGGAACGAAAGCATTGCATAAGCTGCCAGGTACGACATCAGGCCCTGCTGTCTGTAGTCAGGGTGTACGCCTACCGATTTTGCCAGCAGCGTTTTCTTGTGAAGTCTGTTAAAGTCCTGTGCAAAGCCGGGGGTATGGGTATGCGGGGCTGGCAAAGAACGGTAGTTGGGGTGGCAAAAGCTCATGGCTGCCAGTCTGCCAGAGCTTTTTTCCTGAAACAGCACCGAGCTGTGGGGGCACAGCTTTTGGGCCCACTGCAGGTTATAAAGCAGACGAAATTCCTTAAAGGTAATGGAACGGTAGCCTGGGTTCTGACTAAAGATGGCATGCACCAGTTTAAAAATTTCTTCCTCCCGTTCCTGCCAGCTGTTGGGGTTCAGGGGTATACAAGCAAATGGTAACTGGGCCAGGGTGTCCAGGAATAACTTTTTATCCTGGTATACTTTTGGAATATCGCCAGATCGGATCAGGCGGCTTTCAAACAGAAGCTTTTGCCGGAAGCCCAGGTTTTCCAGCAGCTGTGGGTAATAGGGTGGATTTACCGGTTCCCGATCAAACATTTGCCAGGTGGGCGTTTCTTTTGCCAGCCGCAGCCGGTAGCGGTGAAAAGTGTTGAAATGCTGCGGACCGCTGAGCAGCTGCCGGCCTCTTTGCGCAGCATCGGCTTCCAGCAGGGCAAAGGCTTCCCGGTTTTTCTCCAGATCGGGGGTGGTTTCCCAAAAGCCAAAAAAAGCTTCTGCTTCCCCATGCGGAAAGATTCCCAGCATCCGTATGTTTTCATGATCGGTGTAGAGCAGCAGTTCATGCCTGCTGCTTTCCAGCTGCAGCAGCTGTAGCACAGTAGCTGCCTCTTCTTCGGGGCGATAGGGCAGCGAGGCATAAATACGCTCCGGAATCGCAAAGTAGCTTTCGGGAAGCTTGCCTGCAAAGGGGATTCGTTCCAGTTTAGGCATGGTCAATAATAGTTATGCGGCCCTCGCTGCCATTCATTGTTACCTGCTGCCCCGACTGCAGCTTTTGTGTGAGACCCGGTATGTTGATGATGGTAGGGATGCCCAGCTCCCGCAGCAAAATCACAGAATGTGACAGGGAAGATCCTTTTTCAATGAGCACCCCTCTGCAAGCCGGGAACAGTGCCGCCCAACCCGGATCGGTTCGTAGTGCACAGATAATCTTATCCCGTACATCGAGGCTATCAGTAGGGTCTTTGATAACAATAAGCTCTCCGCTTACGGTACCCGGATAGCAACCTGCCCCCAGCAGCAGCTGGGGGTTTTCAGCTGTTTGGGTGGTAGGCTCAGCGGGAGGCGATGGAACTACCACCCGCGCCGGCACCTCCAGCTGTTTATATTGAGCAAATTCTTCTTTCCTTTGCTGAATGAGCTGCATTGGGGAGCTGAAAGAGCCTTGCAGCGCCTCTAGTATTTCCTGTTCTGTCAGGTAAAAAACATCTTCAGCAGCTACTAAAGCTCCGGTGGCAGCCAGCCTGGCGCCCATGGTCAGGTATAAAGCACGGTACATGCCAAACAGAAGTGTGCGCTCCAGTCGCAGCGATTCCCGGTAGCGAATGGCCTGCTGCAGCTTTGCCAGACTTTTCCAAACCTTTCTGCGAAAAAGGGGAGAGCGATTTTGCAGTGCACTCTCCAGCTCTTTTTTTGCAATGGTGGCTAGTTTGGAAGAGCTTGCCCATTCTGCTGGTACCTGCTGGTGGAGGTAATTGCGCAGGTACTTATAAAAGATCTGCGGCTGTATGCGCATGGTGGTAGTTTCCAGCTTTAGCTCCCCAACGGTTCTATCGCCATACTGCTCAATAAAATGGTTTACCTGCTGATAGAAGCCGGGATATTTCAGTGCAAGCTGCTGATGCAGGTTTTCCGGCAGGGAAATAATTAGCGCCTGCAGCTGGGGTTGTTGCCAGGCTTGCCGTGCCAGTGCCAGCATGGCCTTGGTGGGCTGTGTACTTTCAATCTCCTGATCGCCCGACAGGTAGCGGCTTAAAAACTCTTCTGAATTATTGATGCCTGCTTTGGTAAGCTTACGCCTGACACTGCCGTTGCTCATCATTACCCAAAAGTCGTTGATAATAGGGGTAGTCCAGTTGCGGAGCAGCTTCGCATCTAACTGTTCCTTTTGAGCAATGAGGGTGCTGGAGGATAAGGTGTGCAGCGGCTGCTGGTAAAACTTATGGTAGCAGCCCTGAAAATGGGCATGAAACTGCGGCACCAGGCTGTGGAGTTTGCCAAAGCTGCGCCACAGCCGCCAGAGATTTAACAACAGGCCAGGCAGCAGCTTCAGCTTCTGGCCCAGGGTTTTTTCACGGTCTTCTATAAAATCTACCGGCTCCTGTACCCCCATCATCCGCTCCATATCATCCTTATTTTGTTTAAAGGATGGCAGTAGCTGAAGTCCGCGGTACCAGTTGTTGATGTTGTAGTAAATTCTGCCCTTTACCAGCCCCAACAGATTGGTTACCACTGGCTCCTGCTCCTCTATTTTAGCCTGTGGCAGGCCCAGCACCTGCATGGTTTGCCGGTATACGGTGGCATAAGCCCGGCTGGCAAAGCTAAAGGTAAGTGGGGTGGTAACGCCGCAATAGCTCTCCTGTATGTTGGAGTTGTCGTAAACAATTAGCTCGGGAATAGCCTGGGTAATGGGTCGGCACTGTAGGAGGTAGAGCTGATCTCCCTGCAGGGCAAACTCTACATCCTGCGGCCGGGAAAAATGCTTTTCGAGTAACCGGCCAATGCTAAATAGCTGCTGTAGCTGCTTTGGATTGAGGCAGGCTTGCAGCTGTTTTTCTTCGGCAACGGACACCTCGCTTAAACCTCCGTTCTGATGGGCCTGCAGTGCGAGCTCTTTTTGGGCTAATTGCTGGCGATGCAGATCTCCCTTCTGCTTCAAGAAATAGAATTCATCGGCCTGGGCTTTGCCGCCCACCAGGCTTTCGCCAAAGCCCCAGAGGACATGGATGGCCAGCTCCTGCGGATATTGCGGAAATGTGGTAAACATCACGCCGCTTACGCTTGCGTTTACCTGCTGCTGAATGAGTACAGCAGGCCTTGCAGCCTCAGATAAACCTTTTTGCCGGCGGTAGGCAAGGGCGCGGTCGGAGTAGGCGCTGGCAGCACATTTGCCAATGGCGGCTGCTACAGCCGCTAAGCTGTTAAGGTTCATGAAGCTGTCCATCATACCCGGGAAGGCATGTTGTTCGCCATCCTCATCGGCTACGGAAGAACGCACCACCACAGGCATGGCAGGAAAATCCCAGCTTTTTAAGATTTTTTCAAGCTCCTGAAGGTCAGCAGCCGGTAGGCGGTAATCCAGCAGGCTTTGCCGAAGGGCTGGCAGGTGTTCTTCACCCCTGGGGCTTTGGGCAATCAGAGGATCAAAATTTTCTGCAGGCACAAGTAGAAAATCTGGCACCGGCTGGCCAAGCGCCCGCAGCTGGTACAAGCCTTTGGCTTTGCCACCGATGGTGGCGGAGTGAGGGGGCTTTTGGGCATAAACCAGCATGGCGATTTACAGAATTACTACTATAATGATGGATAGGTAGCTGCCCAGCATGAAGAGGGATACCAGCTTTTCGGCAATACGGAGCCTTTTTTCTTTAGGCTTTCTAAGCGTGTAGCCATAAAGGGCAAAGGTGGCCCAGTATAGCCCCAGAATAAGTAAATAGGGCCATAAAGGGGCTTGTAAGGTATTGAGCAGATAGGTTTGCACCAGCACCCCACCCAGCAAAACGATCAGCACCGTGATAATAGAAGCTGTATAGCCCATTGATTTGGAGTAAGAATCGACGAGTGGGCGTTCAGCGGCGGGTTCATGAATTTTACGTGCCAGCTCAAAGGAAAAGCCAGCTAGCAGGCTAAGCAGCGCCAAAAGCAGTAAACCTTCACGGTAGGCGGGCACATAGGCCCACCAGACCCAGAGAATCAGCAGAGGCATTACCAGCATATGCGTGATGGCATAGAGCAGCAGGCGCTTTTTCAGGAAATGGCCTACAAAGAACTCGTAGCGCATCAGCAGGCTATAGCCCACAGCCAACAACCAGCACAGCAGAGCGGGCAGGCCCATCATCAAGGACCAGGCGATTTCAAGAGCCGTACCTGCCAGAGAAATAAGCATCAGCTCCCGCAGACTAATGCGCCCTGACTGCAATACGCGGTGGGGATGGTTAATAGCATCGAGCTGGTAATCTTTAATTTCATCGAACACCCGCAGCCTGAAGAAAAATGAAATAGTGGCTATGATGCCAAAAACTTCCATCCAGCCAATTCCGGCCGCTACTGCACCACCTGAGTAGTAGGCCGCAACAGCATGCACCGTTATAAACAAAATGGCGAAAAGTGCCATGTTGATTGGAGGAAAGCGTTCTGCTAAATAAGCGGGTAAGGCTTTAGGGTTCATATCCTGAAATTTAGCTATTTTAGAGAAACTTTCCCCTGGCTGTTCATGATATCTGGCTTATATCGTTACCGTTATTTTTTACTCGGTGCCCTGCTGCTGGCTTGTGTGCTGCTGTGGCCAGGCATTAAGCGGGCGGTGCAGGTAGATAATAGCCTAAAGGCCTGGTTTCTGGAAGATGATCCTGCCCTGCTGGCGTACCAGGATTTTAAAAGCCGTTTTGGCAATGATGAGGTGGTTATTCTGCTGGTGAAAGAGGAGCAGGGCTTGTTAACCCCTGACTACTTTTCGGCTTTTACTGCCCTTACCAAAGCCCTGCAGGCCCTGCCGGAAGTAGAGGAGGTGCTGGGGCCGGGCAATGCGCAAGTGGGTGCCAGGGGTTTTTTCGGTGCCAGCCCGGGGCCGCTGCTTCGCCCGGATGTGAGCCCGCAGGAGGTGAAAAAGAAGCTGGAGGAGAACCCGCTGCTAAAGGAGCAGCTCTTTACTCCTGACTACAAAGCAGCCCGTTTTCTGGTGGTGCTCAAAGCGCTGCCTGATTTCGATGACCGGCGTGGGGCGATACTGGAAAAGGTACAGGCCACTGTGGCCAGCCACCTGCCGCAGAAAAATACCCACTTTGGTGGAATAGGGGTGATCTTTGCCGGCCTAAATACCCTCTCCCAGCAGGATTTCGGTTTTTTTCTGGCACTGGGCTATGGAGCCATGTTTCTGCTGATCCTTTATATCTACAGAAGTGTACGGGTGCTGGTGTATGCACTGGCAACGGTGGGAATTGCAACCTGGCTTACCCTGGGCCTCTACGGTAGCCTCGGCTACCGCCTCAACCTGATGACGACGCTAATTCCCAGCATTATTGTTTTGCTGGGCATCCTGGACGTAATACATGTGGTAAATGAACGTAACCTGCAGGCAGCAGAGTCCACAGATAAAAAAGAAGTTGCCTTAAGGGCTCTGGAAAAGATGTGGAAGCCCTGTCTCTTTACCACACTTACCACCATGGCAGGCTTTCTGGCCCTGCTGATCAGTCCAATGGCTATTTTAAAGGGTTTCGGCATTTTTGCAGCTCTGGGTATTTTCCTAAGCCTGCTGTGCACCTACCTGCTGGGGCTTGTGATATTACCCCTGGCCAGCCCGGCACAGCAGGTAAGCACCTATACCCAAGAGGTGCTTTCGGGTCTGCATCGTGCAGTACTGGCTCGGAAGGGCGTTTTTGGGGCTTTATCCGCCATCATGGTGCTTGTATGTTTGTTGGGTATTGGCCGGTTAAAAACCGATACCTATACACTGGGATACTTTCCGGAAGCGCACAGGGTGGTGCATGACCATGCTGTTATCGAAAAAAGCTGGGGAAATTATTTACCCCTGGAGCTTATGGTACAGCCGAGGGGCAGTCTGCAGCTCCATTCTCCCGAACTGGTGCAGGCGGCACTGGCCTTTGCCGACTCCGCTAAAACACTGGCAGGCATAGGGAGGGTATTTGGTTTTGCCAGCCTCTACAAAGCAGGTCTGGAAAGCCAGTACGGCGAAAAGAGTAAACAGCTGCTGCGCTATAAATCGGGCCTGCTGCAGGCCGACAAGCAGTTGCGTACCCATTTCCCTGTACTGGTTCGCCATTACCTGCACGATGCCAGCAATACAGGCAGAATAACTGTATCTGGCCGTATGGTATCGGCTTCGGAATTGAATGCCAAGATGGATACGCTCATGTCTATTGCCCAGGCAACGCTTGGAAAAGTAGCAACGGTTAAAGCAGGAGGTTATCAGCCCATGTATGCCGGTATTGTTAATTACGCAACGCAATCTCAGGTTTATAGTTTATTGCTGGCGCTGCTGTTGGTATTTGGCCTGGTATGGCTTTTCATAAGGCGCTTACGCCTGGCATTGTTGTCGGTGGTGCCCAATATTTTTCCCATTGTGCTGATGTTGGGGGCTATGGGCTGGCTGGGCATTACCCTGGATGTAGCCACTGCCAGTATTGCTGCTATTGTGCTAAGCTTTTGCATCGATGATACCCTGCACTTTATACACCGTTACCAGCAACTGCGTAAAGCAGGAAAGAATGGCATTGCGGCACAGAGTGGTACAATTGACTACGTAGGGGCTGCTATGGTGTTAACCAGTCTAATTCTCTTTTTTGGTTACAGCCTGATGATTTTTGCTTCGCTTAAAACAGTCATGCTCTTTGGCTCCCTTACAGCGCTGGCTATAGCAGGCTCTTTGTACAGCTACCTGGTGATACTCCCGCTGCTGCTAAGCCGGTTTGACCGTGATAAAGATCCGAAAGCTGCTCTGCAGACCTATGTGACTCCTCCACTGCATGAGGCAGGGAGATAAAGTGATAGCAGCCTTAGATTAGGCTATGTCTGATATTTCCGAATGAGCTGGCAGATTTCTTACTGCCCAAAGAACAGCAAAAAGGTCAAAAAGGTAGAGGCTGCAAAAGCAATGTCTAGCAATAGGAGCCGGTAGGCGGCACATGTGAAAAAACATCTAAACAGGAGGAACTGCTGGTGCAGTAAACAATAACTTAAGAAAAGACCCCCTTCAAAAAGACTCAATAAGTGGGCTGTGCTGTCTTTCTCCACCTGTAGCCAAAACCCAGCCTGAAACCTATTTCACGTTCATCCAGATAATAATCGCTGGCAGCTTCAAGTACAAATTTATCACTGATTTTAAGGTTGTAGCCAAAGCCTAATGCCACATCGGCACTGCGGCCAACAAGGGCCCGGTAACGCACAAAAGCCGCTCCAAAAGGATAAAAGCGATTGCCAATAATTGCCATAGGGGTGGGTTCTTCGTTCCAGAACTCCATGCCTGCGGTAAACTGAAGTTTATTATTGACCAGATAACCTACTTCGACGCCTCCCTGCAATTTACGAAAAGGCCCTTCGAAGTTGGTCTTGAAAACATCTGTATAGACGTGGAGGCTGCGCGTGCCTGGTGGTGCAAATGGGTTAGTTTGTGCTTTCAGCTGCAGTGCTGGCAGGAGAAGCAACATGAGCAGAAGGCCGGAAATAGATGAAAAAAAAGAGGTTCGCTGCATAATTCAATTAAGATGCTTTTTCCTCTTTTAGTTTTTTTATTTCCATAAGCTCATCGCGGAGGCGGGCAGCTTCCATAAAGTCTAGTTCTTTGGCTGCCTTCTCCATTTTACGCTGGGTTTCTTTCAGCAGCTTATCCAGCTGCTCGGGTTTCATATAGGCTACTACAGGGTCGGCTGCAAGCGAGAGCGTATCAGGTTCGATGTAGGCTTTCTTGGCTTCTTTTTTGCGTACATCGGCCACAGAGACTTGCTCCATGATGGCTTCGCGTGATTTGTACACTGTTGTTGGGGTAATACCGTTGGCTTCGTTGTACTCCATCTGAATAGTCCGGCGGCGATTGGTTTCGTCTATGGCTGTCTGCATCGATTCTGTTACTTTATCGGCATACATAATCACCATACCATTTGCATTACGGGCGGCGCGGCCAATGGTTTGTACCAGCGAGCGTACATTGCGTAAAAAGCCTTCTTTATCGGCATCCAGAATGGCTACCAACGATACCTCCGGCAAATCCAGGCCCTCCCGCAGCAGGTTTACACCCACCAGCACATCAAACTCGCCCAGGCGCAGGTCGCGCAGAATTTCTACCCGCTCCAGGGTTTGCACCTCAGAGTGGATGTAGCGGCAGCGCACACCGGCACGATCCAGGTATTTGGTAAGCTCCTCGGCCATGCGCTTGGTAAGGGTAGTAACCAGTACGCGTTCCTTCCGCTCAGTGCGCAGGTGTATTTCTTCCAGCAGATCGTCTATCTGATTAATGCTGGGGCGTACATCTATGACTGGATCGAGCAGGCCTGTAGGACGTATGATCTGCTCAATGACCACGCCCTCTGATTTGCGCAGTTCATAATCTGCCGGGGTGGCACTTACAAACACTACCTGGTTAATGATCTCCTCAAACTCATTAAAGGTAAGCGGGCGGTTATCCAGTGCCGATGGCAGCCTGAAACCATAATCCACCAGGTTAATTTTACGGGCCCGGTCGCCACCCCACATGGCACGTACCTGTGGTACGGTTACGTGGCTCTCATCGATGATCATCAGGTAATCATCGGGAAAATAATCGAGCAGGCAGAACGGGCGCGAACCCGGCGTACGCCGGTCGAAGTAGCGGCTGTAGTTCTCAATGCCAGAGCAGAAGCCCAGCTCCCGGATCATCTCCAGATCAAATTCTGTGCGTTCTTTAATGCGCTGGGCCTCCAGGAAACGGCGGTCTTTTTCAAAAAGCTCTACCTGCGCTACCATATCGTACTGTATTTCTTTAATGGCCTGCTGCGCCACATCTTTGCCTGTTACAAACAGGTTTGCCGGGAAAATAGAGATGATCTTTTCATCGCCCAGTTTTTTGCCAGTCTCCGGATCTATACGCTGAATAGATTCAATTTCATCGCCCCAGAAAATAATGCGGTAGGCAAAATCGGCATAGGCTACAAAAATATCTACCGTATCGCCTTTTACCCGAAAGCTGCCGCGCTTAAATTCTGCTTCGGTGCGGTGGTACAGAATATCTACCAGGGCGAACAGGAACTGGGAGCGGGCAATACGGTCTCCCTCCTGTATGCGTACAACGCTTTTTGCAAAATCCTCGGGGTTACCCATGCCGTAGATACAGGACACAGAGGCTACCACCAGCACATCCTGCCGGCCGCTTAGCAGGGCAGAGGTGGCGCTTAAGCGCAGCTTTTCAATTTCTTCGTTAATAGAGAGGTCTTTCTCGATGTAGGTATTGGTGGTAGGAAGAAAAGCCTCAGGCTGGTAGTAATCGTAATAGGAGATAAAGTACTCCACCGCATTGTTCGGGAAGAACTGCTTGAATTCACTGTAAAGTTGTGCGGCGAGTGTTTTATTGTGGCTTAGTACCAGTGTTGGCTTGTTTAGCTGGCTGATTACATTTGCCATGGTAAAGGTTTTACCGGAACCGGTAACCCCAAGTAGTGTTTGTGCAGGTTCACCAGCGGTTAAACCTTCCACCAGCTGAACAATGGCTTTGGGTTGATCGCCTGTAGGTTGATACTCAGAGATAAGCTGAAAATTCATAGGTGTTCTAGATAGCTCCTGGCTTTGTTTTAAAAATAGGGAAAATGGCAGTAGGCCTTATACAATCATTACGCTAATTTTACCCTAACCCTTTATCAACATAAAACTAAGTTTATAAGTGCCTTATTTGCCTCTGCAGCATAAATATTAGCGAAGTAGTAGCCAGTGTTTTAACAAAGATTAACGGATATAGATTTATTTTGTAATTCACTTAATTCAAATTTCAATACAGCTGCAAACATTTTTTTATTCTACGGTCTATGCACTTCAATACTCCTCCAAAAATATTATTACAAGAGAGCTTTTCAGAAGTTAGCTTTGATGAGGAGCATAAGGTGATCATTACTAAGTGGAAGGGGGCGTTAGCCTTAGAGCAGGTGCGGTCAACACTTGATTTTAAGACTGATTTTATTCGGGAGCATGGGGTCAGGAATAACCTGAATGACCACACAGAGCTAAAAGTTCTTTCGCCAGAGGTACAGCAATATCTGGTAGAGGAGGGGCATTTTTCTTTAGAACGTGTGGGTTTAAGAAAGATAGCGGTAAAACTCGCCAAAGATATTTTTGCACAGGCTACCGTACGCCGGGTAAACAAGATTGAAAAATATGGACAGCTGGAAATAGAGGTGTTTTCTAACTATGAAGATGCCTATGCATGGCTGCTGGGCGGGTAGTTATACTGCTAAACCTGCTTATGCATTGCCGTTCCAGATCTCCCAGGCTTTTTCTGCCTGCAGGTGGAGCATTTGTAAGCCGTTTTTAGCCTGGGCTCCTCTGCTGATGCCTTCTTTCATAAACCGGGTTTCAGCAGGGTTGTATACCAGGTCGTAAAGCGCATGCTGTACGCCCAGCTGATCGTAGGGCAGATCGGGACACGAAGCTAAATTGGGCTGCATACCCAGGGGAGTGGTATTGATTAGCAACCGGTATTGCTGCAATAACTGAGGCTGCTGATGCAGTTGTGTGTAGCTAAGGGTATTCTCTGCAGCCTGGCGTGAAACCAACTGAAAGGGTATACCAAGATCCTGGAGTGCTGCTGCCACAGCTTTGGCAGCGCCACCAGTGCCAAGCACCAGGGCCTGCAGATGGGGTAATGTATGGCCAAGCCACTGCTGCAGCGACAGTTTAAAGCCAAAGTAGTCGGAATTGTAACCGATGAGCTGCCGGCCCTCCCGCTTAATAACATTAACGGCTCCCACCTTCTGCGCACTTTCGTGCAGGCTGTTCAGGTAGGGAATCACCTGCTCTTTATAAGGAATGGTTACATTAATGCCAAGCAGCTCCTGATTTTGCGCCAGCAGCTCCGGGAATTCGGCGATGTGCTGCAGCGGATACAGCTCGTAGGAAGCATCAGCAATGCCCTCCTTTTTAAATTTTTCGGTAAAGTAGCCTTTTGAAAAGCTATGGCCGAGCGGGTATCCGATAAGACCGAACTTTCGCATTAATGATCAGGACTTACGCTGTATTTTGAAACTTTCTCTATGCCTACCACCAGCAGAATGCCCAGGGCTGCAAAAAGCACGGCCCACAGCACATGTGGCTGCTGACCGGTGCTGATGGCAAATTCAGTAGGCCAGACACTTTCAGTCACAAGGGGCTTTTGTACTCCTTTGCTGTCCATGTAGAATTCTGTTACCACCTTCCAGGGCCATACCTTGTTTAGTGAGCCAATCATAAAGCCTGCCAGCAGGGCAACGGCAACATTATAGTAGCGATCCAGCAGCCAGGAAACAACGCGGGCAAAGCTTAATAAACCGGTTACGCAGCCAAGGCCAAACACAATGATCACGGGGAGGTTCAGCTCTTTTACCGCATTCAGGATAAACTCGTACTTTACCAGCAGCAGCAAAATAAAAGAACCTGATATGCCAGGCAGAATCATGGCGCAAATGGCAATAGCTCCTGCAATAAACACAAACCAGAGGGCATCAGGTGTTTGTCCGGGACTCACTACTGTAATGATGTAGGCAATGGCAATACCCAGAATGCCTGCTATTACCACAGCCCCACTCCATTTTCTTATTTCTTTGGTAACCAGTATGGCAGAAATAATGATGAGACCAAAGAAGAAAGACCAGAGCTGGATGGGGTAGGTGGCCAGCAGCCAGGTAATAAGGCGGGAAAGCGTAAGCAGGCTGGTAAAAACGCCAGCAATGAGTACCAGCAGGAAAGTTCCGTTTATGTGTTGCCAGAATTCCTTAAAGTGTCCCTTTTTTAATATCTGCAGGGCATCCAGGTTAAAAGATTTGATGCTGTTCAGCAACTCTTCATAAATGCCGGTGATAAAGGCAATTGTGCCGCCGGATACGCCGGGTACAACATCGGCGGCGCCCATGCCGGCGCCCTTGAGGTAAAGGAGTGCGTAGTCTTTGATCGTTCTCATAAAAAAAGCCGAATGCCCGGCAAAACGCGCAGAATGCCCTGCAAACGTACCGGATAACCAGCAATTGCAAAGCTAACATAACAATTAATAACTAATGTGCCGGATGCTTTTGAATGGCAAATAAAAAGCCCGGAAGAATATCCAGGCTTAAGAACGTAATATTCTTTATTTAGTTTTTGCCTTATTCAGTAAGAAAATCATTGAAAGTATCACCCCTTAGCCCTAAACGAATGGTTTCCAGTGGAATAATTTCGTTTGGAGCAATATTTCCTAAATTTACATTAGTACCCAGGAGCTTAATAAACCACACTTGCTGCGATTTCTGCGGGGCTTCCCAAATAATTTTTTCAAAAGGAATCTGCGTTAAAATTTCTTCTACCAGGCCGGAACGCACCTCGCCTGTACTGCGGAAAAGGCCAACATTACCACCCTCGCGGGCTTCGCCAATCACCTTCCAGGCACCGGCTTCCATCTCGGCTTTCATCAGGGCAATCCACTTGTAGGGCGGAATGATCTTATCGGCATCTTTAGAGCCTACCTCAGATAGTACCGTAACCTGTGTTGCCAGCTGGCTGATGTACTCACATTTTTTATCGTGGGGCAATTCAATGGAGCCATCCGAGACTTCGGCATACTCCATTTTGTACTTATCCAGAATTCGCCGGTAGTCGTCGAATTTATTGCGGACTATGAATGCCTCAAAGAGGGTGCCACCAAAGTATACTGGTATGTTTGCTTCCCTGAACACCTGAAGCTTTTCATCCAGGTTGGGGGTTACAAAAGAAGTAGCCCATCCAAGTTTTACAATATCTACGTAATTGCTGGCTACACTCAAGAAATCTTCCGCCTCCCTGGTACTTAAACCTTTATCCATGGCCATGGTAAAACCATAGTCCCTGGGCTTTAGGGTTCTGTAAGGGATTTGCCCAAGCTCGTAATTCATCTGGTCTCTTTAATTTCGGTACTGATCGATGATCTTGTACAGCGCCTTTTGTACTTCTGGTTTTTTGAAGAAGTCAAACAGAACGCTGTGCTTATCGAAGTCCAAAATTAAAGCATTTTCCAGAAAATTAAAGGCCTCTTTGTATTTACCCGCAGATATAAGATAAACTACTGCCCGGTATTGCAGATCGGCGTTCTCAGGAAGCTCATCCATGCCGGCTTTTATGATCACGAAAGCCTTATCGTACTCGTGCAGATCGAAGTATACATTAGACCACTCCAGCCACACGGCCAGGTTGCCACCATCGTACTGGCTGGCAGCCTGGTAGGCTTCAAAGCTCGACATTAAGTTGCCTGCACGGTACTCGGCATCGGCCAGCGACAGCCAGTACTGGCCATTTTCTGCATCGTACTTAAGGGCTTTGGTAAAGAAGTATACTGCCTCGAAATGGCGGTTTTGTTTACACAGGCAATAACCAATGCCAAACCAGGCCCTGTCGTAAGTAGCATCTGCCTTGGTAGATTTCTGGTAGTACTTAATAGCGCCATCGAACTGGCCCAGCTTTTCGTATGCGGAGCCAATGCAGCAGTAGGTTTCTGCGCTGGGGCCTTCCCATTTGTGCGTGTTCTTGTAAGATTCCAGTGCCTGCTCGTACCTGCCCAGGTTCATGAGCGAGTTGCCCATGTTAAAATGAGCCGAAGCAAATTTTTCGTTGATGGCCGTTGCATACTCATAGGCATGTACGGCCTCTTCGTAGCGGCCAAGCTTGTTGTAGATGATACCAATATTGTACCAGGCATAGAATGAGAAAGGATCGCGGTCTATGAACTTCTGATAATAGGCAAGGCTTGATTCCAGCTTACCGGTTACATCCAGACAGTATGCAAGCTCATAGAGTGCATTTTCGTGGTTTATATTAGCCTCGATTGCCTGTTTGTAATGGTTAATGGCCTCTTCATACCTACCGGTACTCTGGTAGGTAAGGCCTATGTTATAATAGACATCATCTTTATCTGCTGAAAATATCAGGGACCTTTCGTAAAGTCCGATGGCATCATCATGACGACCACTAAGCGACAGCACGTTTGCTTTCATGCTCATCACTTCCGGATCGGTTGGCTGAAGTGCCACTGCTTCTTCCAGCAATTCCAGCGCCTCTTCGTATTTCTGAAGGCGGGTAAGAATCTGGATTTTCAGACTTAATACTTCTGTAGAAAGAGGGAACTGTTCTGACGCCAGCTTACAAGCTTTAACAGCTTGCTGCCACTTGCTTTTTTTAATATAGTGGTTTACGATGGTCTCGTACTCCTCTACTTCAAAGTAGGTGTAGCTATCATCTTCCAGAACGTTCTCAAAACGCTCTATTAATGCTTTTTCCTCCTGTCTTCTCTTATAATTCTCTGCCATACTATTTCAGCCTTTTCATGCCGCTACTGTCATACTAAATAACATAAAGCTTGCCAAGAATAACAGGAGGCGTAATATAATAGCAAATATTATAGTATATAGCTTTGAAGCTCTTGGCAACACCACTGAATCGTCTCATGCAAGGAGCGGAAGGTATGATTAAACTGTTTGCTTACCTTTAAATTGTTAAATTCTATCTCCATATTACTCAATTTTACTGTTTCTTTTGTAATCATAGGAGATTTTCGTCCGAATTGGGAACGAATCTTTTCCAGGTAATATGCACCACTTGTGAGGACCGAATTAGTTTTGATTTGTGGTGGCGGTACCCCCAGACAATCAGCCATTTGCCTGAACAGTACCTCATAACGTACAGCACCTGCCGAAATTATATATCTTTCGCCGGCCGGGGCTTCAGGTTGCAGGGCTGCTATTACCAGATCAGCTACATCTCTTACATCCACCCAATTCATTAAGCCGGGCGGATAAAACCTGTTTTTCTTAAGCACATAATTAAACAGCTGTGTGCTGGAGCGATGCATGGGGCCGGGGCCAAGTACTGTAGATGGATTGAAGATGATGCAGGGCATGCCTTCGGTATGAGCTCTCCATACTTCAAGCTCTCCCAGGTACTTTGTTTCGCCATACCAGCTGTTGAGGCTGGATTTTTCCCATTTTTGTTCTTCATTCACCACACTGCTACGTTTTACCCGGCCAATGGCTGCCACAGAGCTAATGTGAATAAATTGCTGTATGCCAGCCGCCAGTGAGCTGTTTACCAGGGCAGCAGTGCCTTCTACATTTGTCTGGTAGAGCAGGTCTTTATCTTTAGCCGAGAAGGAAACCATTCCGGCGCAATGCAGCACCTGCCGGCAGCCTTTCAGGTATTCGTACAGCAGGCTGGTATCCAGTAAATCAGCTTCTACCCAGTCAATATGGGCGGAAACATCCTCCAGGAGTGAAATATCGGAGCTGGCGCGCCGCAATGCCCGCACGGCATAACCTTCTGTTATAAGTCTGCTAATAAGATGAGAGCCAATAAGTCCACTGGCACCGGTAACGAAAATCATGCCTCCAGCAGGGTGTTATTTAACAAGTCCAGCTTGAGCAGCTTGTCAAAATAAGGCAATTTGATTGATTCTTTCAGCAGGTTAAAATGCTTTTGGTTGTGGCAGTCGGTGCCAACAAAATGGATCATTTTCTTGTCTATCAGCCACTCACTTACCTTCCGGGCGGGAACAGAATAATAGCCGGAAATTGAATTAAGGTTAAGCTGCAGCAAAGCACCCCTGTCTATCAGTTCCTGGGCCAGCTCATAATTATGGTACATGTACTCATAACGCTCGGGGTGGGCTAAAATTGGTTGAAAGCCCCTGGCCTTCATCTTAAAGATAGCATCAAACAAGATTGCCGGCTGATTTACAAAACCAGTTTCGAAGAGTATGTATTTATCTCCAAAGCTGAGCAAGTCTTCGTCGGCCTCCAGGCTTTTAAAGAAAACCTCATCGAGGTAATATTCTGCAGCGGCCTCCAGCCTGAGCTCCAGTCCTTCTTTTTCAGCTGCAGCCCTTATGGCATTCAGCTGTTTTTTAATGCCGTTTGGAGTATTTGGGTAAAAGTCGCTTAAAATATGCGGTGTGATTACCAGGTGTTTGTAGCCCAGCTCACTAAACCCGCGCAACAACTGTACAGATTCCTCTACGCTTTGTACGCCATCATCCAGTCCCGGAAGCAAATGCGAGTGGATGTCTGCCTGCAGCGGCAGCACATTGGTGTGCTTATGATGTTTTTTAAAGAGATTGAACAAGGTAATTGCTGATCTTATTCTTCGTAATAGCCCCCGGTATCGCCATAGCCGTAGCCATATCCATATCCATAGCCTTTGTTTCGGCTCACGCCGTTCAGAATTACCGCTAAGTTATTAAACTGGTTAACAGTTGCCAACCTGTTGAGGGTTTTAAAGTACAGCTTACGAGAATAATTTGCTTTGAACACGTAGAGTGGCAGGTCGGCCTTCTTCATAATCAGAATACCATCTGTCACCAAACCTACAGGCGGCGTATCCATTACAATTACATCGTATAGGTCCTTTAATCTTAACAGCAGCGCATCAAAATCACCGTTCATAACCAATTCCGAAGGGTTTGGCGGGGTTGGCCCTGCAGGAATATAGTCTAAATTAGGGATAGAAGTTTTGCGTATGCTCTCCTCCAGGCTGTGTCTGCCAATCAGGATAGTGCTTAGGCCGGCAGAGGCATTTTCGCCTTCGAAAGCCAGGTGAACCTTAGGTTTGCGCATGTCAAGGTCCAGCACAATTACCCTCTTTTTAGATAAAGCAATAATGCCGGCAAGATTTGTGGCAATAAAGGTTTTACCCTCACCACTTATCGTGGAGGTTACCGATATAATGCGGTTATTCTGGCGGGCCCCCAGGAACTCCATATTGGTTCTGATGGCACGCATGGATTCGCTAAAGGCAGATTTAGGGTTATCGGTAATCACCATGCGGGCAGTGGCCAGCTTACTAAGTGTTAAAGGTACGGCCCCTAACACCGGCACATTGGCCAGGCGCTCCACCTCAGCCACACCATTCACTTTGTTATCGAGCATATAACGCCCGCCAACAAACAGCAAGCTTAGCATGAGCCCTGCGGCTAAACCAATGCCATGGAACAAATATTTATCAGGAGAAATAGGGGCTCCCGGCATGCTGGCCGAAGAAAGAATCTTATAATCGGTGGTTGAACCGGCGTTGGCAATCTCGAATTCTATTTTTTTGCTTTGCAGGTTCAGCAATACCTCCAGCAGCTGGTTATAGTCTCTTTGCGATTTGCTGAATTCTGTTCCTTTGGAAGGTAGTTGTACAAAGCTGCTGAGTAACTCCCTGTGCCGGAACTGCAGGTCATCTACCTGTTTCCTAAGGTCGCTTTCGTATAGCTGAAGGGCCGCAAGTAAATCTTCCTTGATCATGGAAACCTGCTTGATCTTCATCTGAGCCGCCTGAGTATTCTCATTGTAATGCTCCAGCAGTACTTCTTTTTCAGAGATCAGTTTGTTCAGCTGATCCAGCAAAGTTTTAATATCAGCCGGGAAATCATCGCCTGCCCGGTTTACCAGGGACTGTGCGAAATAAGTATCTTCTGATTTAATGCGGGAGGAGAGGTTGGTGAGGTTGTTCAGCTGGCGGCGTGTGGCCACCCGCTGGCTGTCTACACTTTCCAGCAGCAGAATGGTGTTGCTGATATCCTTGTTCAGGTTGGTGGTTCGCTGGCTGATGGTGAAATCTTCGAAATAAGTTTCGTAGCCTTCCAGCTTACTTTCAGCATCTTCCACCAGCGTATTCAGAAAAGCAATTTTCTGATTATTCGCCTTGATTTGCTCTTCCTCTTTATAGGTAAGATACATGTTACTTACCGCATCTACCACTACCCTTGCTTTATAAGGGTTATAATCAGTTAAAGAGATTTTGATGGTTTTGGCATTTGGATTGAGTATCGTAACCGTTAAGTTAGTACTCAGATAATCGATCAGTGACTGATCGCTGTTGATGATAAAGTAGTAGTTACTGTTAATGGCATCGCCGGTGGTGCCCTCAAGAAGCGTGAGCGTCAGGTTGAAGGAGCCTGTTTCTACAGCCTGTCCAAAGCGGTAGCGATTGCTTACTTCATTTTCGCCCTGGAAATAGCTAAGGGTGTACTCCTGAAGATCGTGGATGTTAACATAGATTTTCTGATTAAAGAATCGCTCATCCTTAAGCAGGTAGTCTACTTTAAAAGGGGCAGAACGATATTTCTCATCGTCCAGTATTTTACCCTGTGTAAAGTAGCTTACATCCAGGTCCAGGGCCGACAATACCTTGTTCAGAAACAGCTTTGACTTGATGAGCTCTATCTCGCTAGACATGCCCTCCATGGTAGCCTTGTCGGAATCAACAAAACCAAAGCTGGCTGCCGGTTTGTTTTCGGTAAGCTGTAGTTCGGAATTTGACTGGAAAAGAGGTTTGGTATAGCGTATGTATAGATAAGCGCCCATGTTGCAGACCAAAAAGATCACAACAATAATGGGCAGGCTCTTTTTTAAGACACTAAATAGCTTGTCAAAGTCAATACTTTGAAGCGGACCTCCTTCAGGCTGTTCATCCGGAGCATCTGTGTATTCAACATATGTAGTATCTTCTTTCAAAATTCCTCCTCCTGCTACAGATAGCTAATTGTTGTTGCTAAGGCTTATAATCACGAGTGTTAAACCGATCACATTGGAGATCAGACCCAGAACAGGAGCAACATCCCGAATAGTTTCCGGCAACAGCCTTCTGATGGGTTCAATATAAACAATATCGCCAGACTGCACCTGTAAAGAAGCCTGCCGCATCCCTTCTATTGTTGTAAGATCGATAAGCTGCACATGCGGATTGTTTAGATCACCTCTTATTAAACGGATGTTATGCGCTTTTCCATCTCTGCTGATACCACCTGCCAGCGCAATTACCTCCAGCAAATTCATGTTCTGGTTGGTAAGCGGAATTACCTGCCCGCCTGTAGAGCCAAGCACAACAATCCGTTTGTTGACATAGCGGGTAAATACAAAAGGACTTTTGTAAAAACTACTGAAGGCAAGGGCCAGCACACTATCGGCCTGCCTTAAGCTGTACCCGGCCAGTGCTGTGTTCCCAACCATGGGCAGAACAACCTCGCCATTGGGCTGCACCAGGTACTGAGGCTGCTGTCGCATCCGTTGCTGCTGCATATTGCCTCCGCCAAGCTCTCTGGCCAGCTCAAAATCAGGATCGATGATGCGTTCACCTTTATTGGTGTAGACATCTATCTCCAGCAGGTCGTTAGGTTGAATGGTATAGGTGCGTTCAGCCTCTATCATTTCACCTTTCAGCCGGGCGTAGTCATCCCCTGTCATTTGAAACATGATGTCCTGTTTATAGACTCTGCAGCTACTGAACAGGATCAGAAGAAGGGGAACAATATGAATTATGGATGGTCTCAAAGCTGCAGCTGATCAGTGAACTCTTTAAAAGTAGGCAGTTTCAGGTCTTTATCTGAAATGACAGGCGCTTCGGCTCCCCAGTCGATGTTGAGCTGTGGATCGTTCCAGATGATGCCGCCTTCATCAGCCGGACTGTAATAGTCGTTACATTTATAAAGTAGTATGGTATCTTCCAGGGCCAGAAAGCCATGGCCGAAGCCCTCGGGCATGTAAAACTGCTTGTGCTCCTGGTCGTCCAGGATAGTGCTGTGGTACTTGCCAAAGGTTGGCGAATTGGGTCTTAGGTCTACTGCAACATCCAGCACTTTTCCTTTTATTACCCTGACGAGCTTGCTTTGCTGGCTGGCGCCTTTCTGAAAATGTATGCCCCGCAATACCCCTTTTTTAGAGAAAGACTGGTTGTCCTGCAGGAACAGGTCCTTTACGCCAAACTCTTTCAGCTTTTTCTGGTGAAAGGATTCAAAAAAGAAACCCCTGTCGTCAAAGAGCACTTTAGGGTATATTTCGACTAATCCTTCTATCGGGGTTAATACTGCGCGCATACTATACTATAGCTATAGGTGTTAATCTGCTAATTAAAAAGAGTTGCTTGTTTATTCAAAATTCAGGGATTGATTTCACGAATAGCGTCCATGTAATGTCTGATTACGATCTTTTCATCAAATCTGTCTACTGCGGTGCGGCGGCTGTTTTGTGCCAGCGTTTTGCGCTGTTCGTCATCCAGTTCATACATCTTCAGCATTTTGTCTGCAAGATCTTCAGCATCGTGGTGTTTGCACAGAAAACCATTGTACCCATCAGTAACTACGTTGTTACAACCTGCTACATCGGTAGCCACAATAGGCTTGGCGGCGCTGGCAGCTTCCAGCAGGGTGCGCGGTGTTCCTTCCCGGTAGGAGGGGAGTACCACACAATCAGCCTTATGAATAAGAGGCAGAACATCATCTGTAGTGCCCAAATAATCAATGAGCTTTTCGTCTATCCACTCATTTAGGGTCTCCAGCGGAATGCCCCTTCTGTGACCGGGGTCGGCAGCGCCGAGAAGCTGAAACTTTGCCCTGATTCCCTTTTGCTTTAACAGTCGTACAGCATCGGCATACTCCAGCAGGCCTTTGTCGTACAGCAGCCTGGAGATCACCAGGAACGTAAATTCTTTGTTAACGTGCTGACCATTAGGTGAAAAACGTACGGTATCGATGCCTGATCCGGGAATTACTGCAGTTATTTCAGGGGCTACAATACCAAATTTCAGGAAGAGGTTGCGGTCGTCAGCATTCTGGAAAAACACCTTGTTAGGAAAGCGGAAGGCAACCCGGTACAGCCTGCGGGCAACTTTGGCAACCATGGAGTTGCTTAGAAAAGCAGTACCCAGTCCACTCACATTATTAATACAGGGGATGCCCAGTAAATGGGCAGCAACAGTGCCGTATAAATTAGGTTTGATGGTGTAGTGCAGGATCACATCGGGCTGCACCTGCTTATAAGCCTGGTAGAGGTTGTAAAATACACCGGCTTCATGAAGAGGATTAGCGCCACTGCTTTGCATGGCTACCGGCACATAATGACATCCCTTTTCGGTAAGGCGGTGTGAGTATTTATCTTCCGGAGCAATAGCATATACCTCCATCCCCTCATCCTGCAGGGCTTTTACCAGGCTCATTCGAAAATTAAAGATGTTCCAGGAGGTATTGATGACGATAGCAACTTTCTTCATAGGTAGAGCAGACTCTTCAGGTAGTGCTGCATCCGTTGGGCCTGCTTTTATTATACAGTATCTGCAAAAATATAAAAGAAGCTTTCAATTTATGCTATCCTGTACTGTAAATTGTGGAAAGATAGGAACTTGCCGGCTGGCACTAACGTTTTTATTAGCTTAATATTACGAAAATAACATTTAATGATAGAACCAATTTCAACTGCTGCAAAGGTAGAGAAAGCTGTGCTGGTAGCCCTGGTAACCCCCAGGCAATCGGCAGAGCAAGCCAAGGAATACCTGGAGGAACTCTCTTTTTTAGCGGAAACCTCCGGTGTACAGACCCTGGCTACCTTTACCCAGCGCTTAGACCGGCCAGATACCCGAACCTTTGTAGGGAAGGGTAAGCTGGAGGATATAAAAGCTTTTGTGCAGGAGCACGAAGCAGATATTGTCATCTTTGATGATGAGCTAACTCCTTCCCAGGTGCGCAACCTGGAGCAGGAATTGCAGTGTAAGATTTTAGACCGTAGTCTCCTGATTCTGAACATATTTAGTATCCGGGCCAAGACTGCGCAGGCAAAAGCGCAGGTAGAGCTGGCGCAGTACCAGTACTTATTGCCCAGGCTTACCCGCATGTGGAGTCACCTTAGCAAACAAAAAGGTGGTATTGGTATGCGTGGTCCTGGTGAGAAAGAGCTGGAGACTGACCGCCGGATTGTACGCGATAAAATAGCATTTCTCCGCGAGAAGCTCGATAAGATCGAGAAGCAGAGCCTGACCCAGCGCAAAGGCCGCAAGCAGCTGGCACGCGTTGCCCTGGTGGGTTATACCAACGTTGGCAAGTCTACCTTAATGCGCCTGCTTTCCAAGTCAGATGTTTTTGCCGAGAACAAGCTGTTTGCTACGGTAGACTCTACGGTGCGCAAGGTAGTGATCAACGAGATTCCCTTCCTGTTAACCGATACGGTAGGGTTTATCCGCAAGCTGCCTCACACCCTGGTAGAGTGCTTTAAATCTACGCTGGATGAGATCCGTGAAGCCGATCTGCTGCTGCATGTGGTAGATATTTCCCACCCTGCCAGCCATGAGCAGATAGAGATTGTAAACAGCACCCTGGCAGAAATTGGTGCCGGCGACAAGCCCATGATCATGGTATATAACAAGGTAGATGCCATGCCTGAAGAGGAGCGCCTGAATTTGCAGGAGTCCGGCGTACCTGAAGAAAGCGAGCAACCTGTGGTGGATCGTGTGTTTATTTCTGCACTGGAGAAACGGAACATTGAGTCCCTGCGGAGCAAAGTAAACGAGCAGGTAAAGGAACGGCATTACGAGATTTACCCCAACTACCTGCAGCCCCAGATTTACGAAGGCAGCTGGAGTATGGATGGTGAGGAGTGGAGTTTAGATGGTGAAGAGGAATAGGTGTTTTCTTTTGAGAAGAGCCTGGCTTTTTTGCAGAAGAAGAACGCATTACTTAGATTTGCGACTTCCGGGCTCTAAGCTCTGAAGTTTCTGGCCTCGTAGTTCAATGGATAGAATAGAAGTTTCCTAAACTTTTGATACAGGTTCGATTCCTGTCGAGGCTACTAAGCGCCTTCAGAGCGCTTCATCAACTTCCAAAAACCTTCATAGCATGTTGTTATGGAGGTTTTTGCTTTTGGGAGATTCGCCATTTTTTTATCTTTGTTTCAAATGTGTTTCAGTCCGGGGTGGACTGGGTATAGCACAGTGAAACAAGTATGTCAGTCAGCTACAGCAATAAGTTTTTCCTGAAGCCTGTGGAAGGCTCAAAGAGAGCGAAGGTTTACCAGCGCATTATTGTAAACCGGGAGAAGACGGAACTATACACCGGCATTGAGCTGGACCCAAAGTTATGGGAAGAAGGCTTGCAACGGACAAAGGGCAACAACGTCCTCAATAAGCGCCTATCTGATAAGGAGAATGAGGTGCATACCATTATCGACCAGCTGCAGCGGGATAAAAAGCATGTTACCGCTAAAGCAGTCAAGCGGCTTATCAGAGGTGAGGATGGAACCAAAGGAACCCTACTGAAAGAGTATGTCCAAAAATTCATCCAGGTCAGAGAGCAGAATGCTGAAAATGCACAGCGTACTATCTGGGGCTACAATAATTTCTCTGATCACCTGGACTCTTTTCTGGTTCACCATAACTATGGAGAGGATGTTTTGCTCAATCAGATTGACTACAATTTTCTGCAAAATTTGGACTCTTTCCTGTTGCAGCAAAAGGCCGTGGGCAAGGGTGAAGGTAAGTTGAAACGTAACTCGGTAAATAAACATCACTCTCGATTCAGGGCTATTCTAAGTCAGGCAGTTAGAGAAGGGCTGTTGGTGAAAAATCCATACGCCGGGTTTCAGTTAAAAAATGCACCTACTCATCGTCAGTATTTAACTGCCCAAGAGCTGTCGTCACTTATCAAGCACGACTTAGGCGGAAATGCCAGCCTAAAGAAGGTAAGAGATATCTTCATTTGGAGCGTTTATACAGGATTGCGCTACCAGGATGCCATTGACATGCAGGCAAGACAAGTGCAGAAAGACAAAGAGGGAAATTACAGTTTTCAGCTTTATCAGAACAAGACTGGCGAATCTGTTAATGTGCCGCTCTTGCCCCCTGCAGTGGCGATATTCAAGCGATATGATACTGATGAGCGCAAGATTACAGGCAAAGTGCTGCCCCGAATTTCGAACCAGAAAGTAAATGCATATCTAAAGGTGATTGCTGATCTGGTAGGGATTGATAAGCCCTTAACGCATCACATTGCCCGTCATACCTGTGCTACTACTGTACTGCTTTCCAATGATGTTCCCATTGAAATTGTAAGTAAATGGCTGGGACACAACGATGTAAAAACTACCCAGATTTATGCGAAGATCACCAATCAGTCTTTGCTAAAAGCTGGTAAGAAAATAGCTGAAATTATACAGGAAAATGGGGTGGAATGACAGGCTTGGGTGCCGAAGGGTGGGTTTCAAAAAAATCCTTTTTCGTCAATAATTTGCGCTGTAGCACAAATTTTGAGTGTGCGACTCAAAAAATTTTCTTCCAGCATAATTTTTTGAACTTTACCAATTATAGCTATAAAGTAGTTGCTAAAAAAAGGCTTTTGGGCGGCAGCCTAATGATTTTCTTCATTTAGGTTTGCCTCCATGAAAGAGTTTTTCAAGATGGGTCATGGGGAGCCGGTGGTTCTTATGACCATGACCAGCGAGATGCTGGATCAATTGGTTGATAGGGTCGCAGAGAAGTTGGCGACTAAGCTTGATGCAGGTAAACCGTCTACCGGTGAAACAGAAGACTGGATCACAGAAAAGGAAGCACAACGGATACTAGGGAAAAAAGCTACATCCCTGTGGTCGCACAGAAAGAATGGGGAGCTTGTGTATGCTAAGGTGGGCAAGAAGACCTACTATTCCAAGGAGAGTGTAATTGCCCTGATGAAAGCTAACAAAGTAGAAAGGGCACGTTATGCGGCTTGATAAAGCTAGTGATATTGAAAGAGAGATCGAGATCGCTAAGCTGAAGAAGGCACTGCTTGCCAAACAAAAGGCGACTACCCCAGAGGAGACCAATGCCTATGCAGAAGGAGTTATGGGGGAGATGCTGACGGTGAAACAAGCGAATGCCTGGGTGCAGGAAGCATTGAAACGGCCGGACCCTAAAATGCTCTTTGGCTCTCTCTGGTACGAAGGTGAAGTCGGGATTCTGTTTGCCAGCAATAACCTGGGAAAATCAATCCTGGCAGTGCAGATCGCAGAAGGGGTGGCAAGAGGTCAGGCTACCCTGCCCCTGCCTGTTACGGCAACTCCAAAAAAGGTGCTATATATTGATTGCGAATTGTCCGACAAGCAGTTCCAGATCAGATACACGGCAGGAAATCAGGTTTACCGTTTCAGTGATAACTTTCTGCGGGCAGAGATCAACCGCAAGAAGCTGCTGGAGGGCTATTCGATGACGGAGCTTGTGTTGCGGGCAATTGAAAGCCATATCCGGCAGCATCAGGTAGAAGTGATCATTCTCGACAACATCAGTGCGCTTCGGAACGACCTGGAGAAAACAACAGATGCCGGGGATCTGATGATGGGACTGCAGCAGTTTCAGGATGAGCATGAAATTTCCATTCTCTTACTGGCACATACGCCGAAGGTACAATCCAATCAGCCGATTACGGACAACCATCTGGCAGGCAGTAAAATGTTGATGAACCTGACCGATAGTGCCTTTACCATTGGTTGTAGTCAGCAGGATTCGGGTATGCGGTACATCAAGCAAATCAAGGTGCGGAATAGTGATAAGCGCTATGATGCGGAAAACGTCATCGTCTGTGAGATCAGAAAAGAGAATGCCTTTCTGGGATTTCATTTCCTGGCCTATGAAGCAGAGCGGCATCACCTTCAGCAGACAGGTGCTAATACCAGGGATGAAGAACTGAGTCTGGTGCGGCAAATGATGAAGGATGGCTACAGCCAACGTCAGATGGTCGAGAAAATGAGCATCTCTCTTGGTAAGGTAAACAAGCTGGTGAAACTTATCGCTGATCAGGACAGAGAAGAGGCTGTGAAACGGGCAGCGTAAAAGATCCAGTGCCAGGCCACTTAGTGGCCATAATTGAAGGAAGAAGGGTTTACTTGGAAGGCGCGCCAAACCCAACTTCTTTATCAAGAGTACCTAAAACTCAAAAACTGCAGATTCAACTGCCGCAAAACTCAAAAACTGCAAGTTAAAAACTGCAGATTGCCCGCCATTGCCAGATGTTGGGCCGGTATTCCATGTAGATTGACCGAACTTGCTAATACTTTCTCTGAAATTTCGGGCGATCTCTTGTGAAGGCGCCCGAAATTGCTTCTTCATTGCCCGCTATTGCCATCATTGCCTTTATAATTTTTGGGTCTTGCGCCAAAATTTTCAGGAGTTGCTGTAGGTCATGTTTGTGCTGACCGGTCTTGATCCCCCAATTTTTCCATTGTTTATAATTGACTATCCATTTTTGTTATCTTCATCTACTCTATAAGATCAGGATATAGTAACCAAGCCTTAACGAGCAGATTTGAGTGTTAATATATGGCAGAAATGCTAACTGCACATACTCCAACAAGAGTGGAAATTGAATGATTAATTTGCCAGTTTTGTGTAGTAAGTATTAGGACTGTATTGCCATACTTAAAAGGATGGAGTACGATGTTGTGTAGGGTGTTCATGTTGTTCATGCAGTGTGATGATGAACAGCGTGAACAGTACTTTATGGGAAATATTGGTTTATTAGTATGAAATTCTAGAATACATATTTTATAGCAAACATATTGATGACCTTGAAGCGATTTTATTTTTACTTTTAAAGTATTTGATCGTCGCTAGATTATTTATAGCCCTAATATAGGCTAAGGGTTAGTTGAAGGCCTACACCTTCTTTGAAAGAACATATGCGAACATCATATTCTGGTTAAGAAGGCTAATTTGAGGTAGTCTGTTTGGAATTGACTATGTCATGCGGTAAGTTGGTTCTTAGTTTAAATTTATGGTCTTATAGCATGATCATGATGTTCTTATGTAAATTATGATGAATCTTATTGAGGCCGCTTTGGTAAAAAGCAATACACTGCAGTAAAGTCGATAAAAGACTAATTTTCAAAACAGTATTTCAGAATGAGCTTAATACCTTTTAAAGTATCTGCAAGGACTGCACGGTTAATAGGAAGAGAAAATATAGCATCTTCTAAAGGTGCTATTATAGAACTGGTAAAAAACGGATATGATGCAGATAGTAATATTAGTATCGTTTTTTTTGACAATCAATATGCTGTTTTATAGAATGAAATAAGTCGATCAAAGTATAGCGAGCTATTGAAAAAAGGTGTCCCCTCATTACTCCTCGAAAATGCATATCAGGATCAGGGAGAAAAATATCTATTAAGGGAGGATCTTGATGATCAAATTAAGGCTTCTCTGAAGAAAGCCCTCAATAAGCTTAATTCTCTTTATATAATTGATGCTGGAGAGGGAATGACACAGAATATAATAAGAGATCATTGGATGACAATAGGTACTGATAATAAGGCTTTTGATATTTTCACTAAAAGTAATCGTGTTAAATCTGGTGCTAAGGGGATTGGAAGATTCGCATTAGATAAGTTGGGTAGTCGGTGTGAAATGACAACTGTCTTCAATCCAATAAACCATGATCCTGATACTGATGAAAATGGAGTAGAAACAAATTTTAATGCTTATAAATGGATAGTTAATTGGGATGAATTTGAAGGTGACTTTAAAACAATTGATAGAGTCAATGCAGAATTAATTGGATTCAATACTGATTCTTTAAGAGAAGAATTAACATTATCTGTTGATGGGTTAGATTTATCAAAAATCGAATTGGATGAAGGATTTCGATACGGTACGATTTTGAGAATAACAGAACTTCGTGAAAACTGGGATGACTACTATGTTCAGCAGGTATATTCAGATCTAGAAGTTCTTGTACCTCCAAAAGAAAGTAGTGATTTCCAGATTTGCCTTTTCAGTACACTGGAGCCTGAAAAGTATGGAGAAGTTTTGGGTTCAATTTGTGATGACTTCGACTATAAGATAATTGCTAAGGCTGACGAAAATCAAAATGTAAAGATTACTATCTATAGAAATGAGTATGACTTAGAATTGATTGATCCTGATTTTTTTAGTCGTGAGGCTATGATGTCTTTTCCATTTAGAAAACTTGAATTTCAAAAGGGCTTTTGGTCTACTGAAAAAAAGTTTTCTCAGTTGTTGCCAGGTTATTCATTAGTTGATGATGATCGGGTCTTTAATGATATTGGTGTCTTTGAATTCACCTTTTATTTCATGAAAAGAGGCTATAGTAGCCTAGATGCGGAAAGATTTTCATATAGGAAGTTTATGGCCAATTTTAGAAAAGATTGGCTTACCAAGTTCGGCGGGATAAAATTGTTCAGAGATAACTTTAGAGTTCGCCCCTACGGTGAGGTTAAAGATTCTGCATTTGATTGGCTGGGGCTTGGAGCTAGGAAATCACAAAGTCCAGCAGGTGTAGGCAAGGAAGACGGGGGTTATAGAGTAGAGCCAGAGAACATTGCAGGAGCTATCAAAATTTCAAGATTGACAAACGTGAATTTTGAGGATAAGTCTAGTCGTGAAGGTTTGCAGGAGAACAAAACATTTCAGATTTTCAAACTTCTTATAACAAATATTATTGCCTTATTTGAGGAAGATCGAGCTACTATCGCAAAAGAGCTAAGCTTATATTATAATGAGAAACATTATGATCGGATTAATAAAGAAAAGGCTGAGGAGCTCGCTAAATCTATATTAGAGAAAAGTCGGAAAAGAAAAGATCAGGAGAAAAGTGGAGAAGAGGGGCAGAATAATAATAGTGAACCCAATACTTCTGATGAACTAACTGTCCTTGCGGAATTGAATAGGGAGAAGGATGAGGTTATTGAAAAGCTCAAGGATGAACAAAAAGTTCTACGAGGCCTAGCAAGCAGTGGTATCGTTCTAGCATCCTTTAGCCATGACCTAAGTAAGCTTAATGATGTGCTAAATTCAAGGGTTGAGAAACTCAAAAAAATAATTTCGAACAAAATAAATGAAGCTGAATACGCAGACGCGGAAGAAAGGAAAAATCCATTTGTTCAGCTTGAAAAAATGAGAAAGCAAGATGTTAAATTGCAAAATTGGTTGAATTTCTCATTAGGAGCAGCTAGAAAAGATAAGAGAAAAAGGAATCAGCTTTTCCTTCATAAATACTTTAATGATTTCAGAAATGACTGGTTATCCATCCTTGAAAATAGAGGGATTGAATTTGATGTCTCAAGAGTAGATCCCGTTGAGATGCGCGTGTTTGAGATTGATTTTGATAGTATCTTTAATAATTTATTGGTAATTCTATAGATGCATTCAATCAATCGACTCTTAATAGAAAAAGAATTGTGACTATCAAGGTAGAAAGTAATGGTAAAAATATTTTCATTGATTATTACGATAGTGGACCTGGGTTATCACCTGACATAGAAAAGCCTGATAAGATATTCGAGCCTTTGTTCACAACTAAAAGAAATCCATTTACAGGAGAAGAAGAAGGTACGGGATTAGGAATGTGGTTAGTCAAGTCGATTGTTAAGGAAAATGATGGAGAAATAAGACTATTATTTCCAGAGGTCGGTTTTGGTGCTCGTATGACATTCCCAACAAAATATTCAAAGTAAAACTATGTATAAAATTCTATTCATAGACGAGCAGAAAGAAGATATAGATAACTTCAAGGACTATGTGGAGGAAAAGGACCTTCAAGGTGAGTTTATTGTTGAGTCTCTTCTTCCTATGGAAAATGAAGATGAAATGATAGAAATGGTTTTTAGCCTCAAGGCTGATGCTATTGTGACGGATTTTATGCTGAATGAGTATAAAGATTCAATCGACTTCAATGTTCCATACAATGGTGCAACACTCGTTCAAAAGATTTTATCAGAGCGTGAAGAATTTCCTTGCTTTGTTATGACTTCTTTCGATGATCAAGCTGTTGGACAAAGCGAAGACGTGAACCTTGTTTATATAAAAGGAATCTTACATGGTTCTGAAAAAGACACAAAAGCTAAGGCTAATTTTTTAGATAGAGTTAAAAGTCAAATTACCCATTATCGTGCTAAAGTTGAACGAGCAGAGGCAAGGTTACTTTTCTTAATTGATGAAGCTCAAAAGAGAAGGTTGGATGCTCAAGAAGAAGAGGAGCTAATTAGCCTTGATAGTTTTATAGAAAAAGCACTTGATAAAACATCAGCTGTACCCAAAGTTTCTAAGAAAGAATCAGAATTAAGCCATTTAGCTGAATTGCTAGCTAAAGTTGATGCCTTGACTGTTAAACTAGATAATAAAAATGGCTGATTATCCTTTTAGAGACTTAGCTCCAGTGCGGACTTATACTGGAGCTGAACTAGCAAATTATAGGGCTTATAAGGTACATCTAAGAAAGGACTTTAATAATAAATGTGGTTATACACACTGCCTCGATCATTGGTTCGGAGGAATTCATTCTTTTCAAATTGATCACTTCCTTCCCCAGTCTACTCATCCAAATCTAAGCAAGAAATATACTAACCTTATATACTGTTGTTCCTATGTTAATAGGGCTAAGTCTAATGATGAAGGCAACTGTATAGACCCCTGTGATGAAGACTTCAATGATCATTTATATAGGGATAAACTTGGAAATATTCATCCAAAGCCCTCATCAGACAGGGCAGTTAATATGCATAGGAAGCTGAAATTATACCTTAAGAGATATAGCCTCATTTGGATGCTTGAGCAATTAGAGATTAAAATGGAAAGACTCAAAATGCTTTTCGAGAAGACTGGCGATGAAGATATTAAGACTTTGTTTTGTGAAGTGTCTTTCAAATACATTGAGTATAAACAGTATCTCAGGGCTCAACAATGACTATAAAAAAAAGTACTGGCTCATTCTATACTCCCTCCAACGTTGCTGCTTTTTTAGTTGAGCGCCTTGTTGATAAATTGTCAAAAAAGAAAACAATTTCTGTACTGGAACCTAGCGCGGGTGATGGGATTTTCGTGGATTCTGTTTACAAGAATCATAAAATTGGTAAAAAAATAAGTCGATTAGTAGCAGTTGAAATCAATAATCTTGAGCTTGAGAAAATACGAGAAAAAGTAGTTGTTGACTCTTTTGAAGGAGTAAATTCAGATTTTCTTGAATATCAAAATGCTAATTTTGAGACTTTTGATTTAGTTATAGGTAATCCTCCTTATATTAAAAAAACTCTTCTGCAAGAGGCTCAAATTGAGGAGTGTCGAAAAATTCATTCTAATGCAGGACTTTCAAAAAATTCTCCTAAAAATATATGGACTGCCTTTCTTGTTAGGTGCATAAAGTATACTAGCGAAGATGGCGTTTTAGCATTTGTCCTACCATCTGAATTGCTACAAGTTAAATATGCAGAAGAGCTTAGAAAATTAGTTACTCAAGAGTTCGAAAGAGTGGAAGTTTTTACTTTCAGTAAATTACTTTTTCATGACTGCAAAGGGCAAGATACTATTCTTCTTATTGGAGAAAGAAAGTCGAATGAACCTGGTACGTACTATAAAAATATTGATCAGTTGGGTAGCAAAACCTTAAATGATTCACCAGTTAGGACAACTATTAATATCAAGGATTCAAAATGGAGCCATTATCATCTTACTAATGATGAGGCTGCACTTCTTGAAAACATAAAGTCTAGTTTGAAGCCTATTAGAAGCCATCTCATAAATAGGGATCTTAATTGATAGCTCGTTGTTTATTTTTCATGAAGTTGACAGATAAGCAGTGGGAAGTGATAAAGGACATGATTCCTGATGGTCCAAAGAGGACAGATGGTAAAGGCAGACCCTGGCGAGATAAGCGAGATGTGCTGGAAGGAATACTTTGGATTTTGAAGACAGGAGCACAGTGGAGCCATTTGCCTCCCATGTATCCTCCTTATCAAACCTGTCACAGGAGATTCCAGCAATGGCGAGAACAGGGAGTGATGCAGAAGGTGGTAGAGACCCTGGCAAGAGATCTTCATGAAAGAGGCGGTGTGGATTTGAGCGAGTGCTTTATTGACGGCTCATTCTGCATGGCCAAAAAGGGGGATCTTCTGTTGGCAAGACTAAACGGGGAAAGGGGACCAAGATCATGGCAGTCACAGATGCTGGTGGTACTATACTATCTGTCTCAATCCAATCAGCATCTCCCCACGAAGTAAAACTCGTGGAGAATGTGATAGAGGAGCGCTTTATTGAAGAACTGCCAGAGCGGCTTATTGGTGATAAAGCCTATGATTCAGATCCTTTAGATGAAGCTTTACGGCAGCAAGGCATTGAAATGATTGCTCCTCATAGGGGCAACAGAACCAAAAAAAAGACGCAAGATGGCAGGAAATTAAGGCGCTATAAAAGAAGATGGAAGGTTGAAAGGTTCTTCGCCTGGCTCTTCAATTATAGAAGATGTGTGACCAGATATGAATACAATGTAGAGAACTATAAAGCATTCATTTTGCTGGCTTGCATGCTAATTCTGCTAAAACCATTTATGAGATAGCTTCTAGTCTTTACTGTAAATCAAAGCCAGGTATAGTTACCGCGGCTAATGATTACTTTATTGTTGGATAATCCGGAGCATGTTGACCCCTCTGTGGGTTTGAAAAAAGAGCTGGTAAAACAGGAGATTGCCTAAAGTAATTTCTGACATTCCGGCGTAAGCTGACCCCCTGCTACTAGATGAAGTTGTTCCGGATTCCGGAGCATATTGACCCCTTCATTGAGTAGTTAAAGCAGGTTTTGGTTCCTTGTGATCTGTATCACCAAAGCAGAGACGATGGCAGGAAAACCAAAGCCCATGAGCCAGATCAAACAACTGCTGCTCCTGCATCAAAAAGGAAAAGCAAAGAAGTACATCGCCCGCAGCCTGGGCATCAGCAAAAACACAGTCAAGGCATATCTTTCCAAGCTCTCGCTGATGGAGTGTTCGGTAGAAGATCTTCTAGTGCTAGAAGATCCGCTGCTGGAAGCCAGATTCCATGCGGGTAATCCTGCCTATAAAGAAGACAGATTCCTGCATCTGAAAAGCAGGTTGGATTACTTTTCAAGAGAGCTAAAACGAGAGGGAGTAAATAAGCTCCTGCTCTGGCAGGAGTATAAGCAGGATTATCCCAAAGGCTACAGCTATACCCAGTTTTGCTTTCATTTATCTCAACAGCTGGTTGCACGCAGGCCTTCCATGGTGCTGGAGCATAAACCGTCAGAGAAGCTTTTCATTGATTTTGCCGGTAAAAAACTCTTCTATGTGGACCGGGAGACAGGAGAAGTGATTTACTGCCAGGTGTTTGTCGCCTGTCTTCCCTACTCGGACTACAGCTTTGCCATGGCTGTCAGGAGTCAAAGTATAATAGACTTCCTCTATGCCCTTGACTGCTGTTTGCAGGAGTTGGGAGGTGTGCCACAGGTACTGGTGCCGGATAATCTAAAGGCTGCTGTAGTAAAAACCAGCCGCTATGAACCTGACATCAACAGAGCTTTAGAGGACTTTGCCAACCACTACAGCACCACTGTTATTCCGGCACGAGCCGGTAAGCCAAAGGACAAAGCACTGGTAGAAAATCAGGTAAAGCTTATCTACAGCCGGGTGTATGCTAAGCTGCGTAACCAGCAGTTCTTTGATCTGGTCTCGCTAAATGTTGCCATCAAAGAGAAGGTGCGGGAGCATAACCAGACACGCATGCAACAGAAGCCTTATTGCCGGGAGGAAAGATTCTTGGCCAAGGAAAAACACCTGCTGGGCCCACTGCCAGATACTGCCTTTGAGCTCAAGCAGTACCGGGAGCTGAAGGTGGCCCAGAATAACCACATCTATCTCTCTGAAGATAAGCACTACTACAGTGTTCCCTACACCTACATCGGCACCAGAGTAAAGGTGATCTACACCCGCTCTATGGTCTATGTCTATGGCCAAGGCAAGCAGATTGCTGTTCATGAACGCAAGCAGCGTATGGGGGCCTACAGTACCCACAGGGAACACCTCTGCTCACATCATCGCCACTACCTGGAACGAAGCCCGCAGTATTACCTACAGAAGGCTAAGGAGAGCTCTGATGAGCTGCACCAGCTGCTGGAGCTGGTATTCCAGCAAGACCGATATCCAGAGCAACTCTACCGCAGCTGTGATGGCTTAATGCGACTGCAGCGCAACTCGGATGCTGCCGCCTTTGCCAGGGCCTGCCAGATGGCTATAGCATACCAGAGCTACTCCTACAAGTTTGTCCGCAACCTGCTGGAAAATAAAATGGTGGAGCTGCAGCTGGAATCTGCTAAGGAACAAGCCCTACCCCCTCACAAGAATATCCGGGGCAAAGAATACTTCAAACAAGCCTAACCCAATAACAAAGATGAACCCAATCGAAACACAACTCAATTCCTTGCGCCTCTACGGTATGAGCCGCCATTGGCAGGGCCTCTTGGAGACCAGGAGAAGCCATGAGCTCACTCTTACTGAAGGCCTGCAACTACTACTGCAGGCAGAAGATGATTACCGCTCTGATAAACGTTTTGAACGCCTGCAGAAGAATGCCCGCTTCCGTTATCAAGCATCCATAGAAGAACTGAACCTGGAGGCATCCAGAGGCCTGGACAAAGGCCTGATCAGCAGCCTGGCTACAGGAGAGTATCTCTCTAAAGGAGAGTCAGTGCTTATCAGCGGCGCAACTGGATGCGGCAAAAGCTTCCTGGCTTCTGCACTGGGACATCAGGCCTGCGCCCAAGGATACAGAGTAGCCTATTACAACGTGCAGAAACTGCTGCTTAGAAGTAAAATGTCCAGGCTGGACGGTACCATCTATAAGTTCATGGAGAAGCTCTCCAAAACAGATCTGCTGATCCTGGATGACTTTGGTCTTACCCACCTGGAGCAACAGCAGCGACTAGACCTGATGGAAATAATCGAAGACAGGCATGGAAAAGCTTCCACTGTTATTGCCAGTCAGCTGCCGGTGGCCAGTTGGTATGATGTCATCGGAGAAGATACCATTGCAGATGCGATTCTGGACCGCCTGGTTCATGGCTCCTACAGAATCGAGCTGAAAGGTGAGAGTTTAAGAAAAAAACGGTAACATTGTCAGTCCATCGTCCTCTGTAAACCTCTACCTGCTAGAGGGGGTCAATATCACCGAAACAGGGGGTCAGCATTACCGAAATATCCAATTGTAGATAGCAAAACGATCGCAGAATTCTCCTTAGAAAGATATATCAAGCCAATTATTCAAAAATGTGCGTTTATCAATGGGAGTGTCGTATTAACTACTTCTGAGTTCAATGAATTGGTGGATAGCATAAAACCTTCATTTGTTCTGGATTTTAATAATGATGTAGAACTTGAGCAAAATGAAAAAGTAAAAGCCTACTTAACAATTGGCATTGAGAAGGGAGTTCACAAAAAGTATAAAACCATACGAAGAAAAAAATGGTATAAAATTCCGAGTATAGGCTCACCAACAGATGGGTTTTTTTTTAGGAGAAGTGATCAATACCCTAAAATCATAAAAAATGAGGCGCAAGTATTGTCTACTGATAGTGCATATATCCTTTCGATGCAGACAGGTTACAATATAGAGTCACTGGTTTATTCTTTTTATAATTCTGTTACGCTGGCTTTTGCGGAATTGTATGGCAGGTACTATGGAGGCGGTGTTTTAGAGCTTACCCCAAACGAATTCAGAAAACTCCCAGTGCCTTATATGAATTTATCAGTAGAGGATTTTAGCTCCTTTGCATTAATGTTTAAAAATAAGGCTTCAATTAATGAGGTGTGTGCTAAAAATGATTATAGTATTTTGACTTCTAGTATTTTGAACATTGACAATGAAGTGATTGACAAGGTAAGCCAGATTCGGAAAAAACTGATTATGCGGAGGATTAAGAAGGAAGGTTCTTGCTAAAAGCTAGTTTGCTCCTGTAACAAATTAGCTGTAAAAGTATGTGAAGCTTGAGTTTGCTTTCTGTTCACACAGTACTTTTCATTAGCTCCGTAAGTGTTACGGCAAAGGGCAGAGCCGAACCTCTGCCACTTTTAAAATGGTTGAGTTTTCTGATATCCCACAAGGCATTCGCAAACTCTGAAGGATCTAATTTCTCGACTTCATATACGAGGTAGAATTCTTGAGAAGGGTTCGGATATCCTTTTTTGATCAAATCTTCTCTTGGAAATATGCGAGGCCCTCTCCCCATTATGCGCCAAAGATCGGCTGTAATTGGTTTGCCGCTTGAATGAAGCAGTAGGAAAGAAGCACCAGCTTCGGCTGGCCCTAACTGTAAAGAGCCCCTGTTGCTACTCATCCTTCCATTGTACAAGCCAGTGCGCTCAATCCATTCCCAGTGCTGATGGTCTTTATAAAAGCCAACTAACACAGTAATATCATCAGGAGGGAGCATCCTACCCTCTTTATACAATGCTGGTATCGGCTCGCTAAGCGTATCCTTATCTTTACTTTTATGAATATCAAAAACCCTGTAAGAAAGACGCTCTCGCTGAGATGCTCTATCAAGGAAGTGCTCGATAATCTCATAAATAAAAGACTTCAACTCAGCTGTGCCATTATCGCTCCTTGACGGTCGAATAGGAAAGGCGCCAAGACCTGGAATTAATTCATGGAATCCAGATTTTTGAAGTGGCTCATACCCAGGGTAGAGAATGTAAGCTCCGCCTGTTCTTCTGATGGCATCTCTATAGGCATGCATTTTTAAAAGATCTGCACGCTTATAGTTTCCTTGCTTTTGTTCTTCCTTCTCTTTATCAGCATCTTCAGCTTCGTCACCAACTATTTCATATAGGCCTGCTACTTTATATTTAGCATCAAAATGAATGTGGACAATTAACTCCATTGATTCAGCCTCATCAGCTTTCATTTCAGCAGGCCATATACTTAAAGTATAGTCCGGGCGCATACTCTTTGTCCAGCTGCCACCTAAAGGATAGTCTTTATCACCAGAGAAGGTGCGATTGTAGCTGAATTTTATGTTAAGCTTTCTATTGCCGGAATCGTAAACACCTTTGAGTGGTGTGAATTTTCCTGATTTTAACTTTAAGCCTAATCCTTCTGATGTTGGCTCAATTAGCTTTTCAGTGACTGTAGGTTCAATATTAAAAATCTCTTTAAAAACATCTAAGAGGGTAAAAAAAAGCCAATATTCGTACAAAACCGCTACATCCCTTTTGCCTGCTCGATAAACATCTTCCCCTCCTTGCCATACTAGTTTGGCAGCTAAGTCAAACATTAACCAGGCTCGAAGGACCTCTCGGTAACCTTCTTTCCGTTGAAGCACAGGACTGTTCAAAACCAAACTTGCAGGGGGTGCGACTTCTTTAAAGACTGAATGATTCAGCATGCTCTCCAAAACCTCTTGAAGCTGTAGCGCTTCTTTGAAGGTTCGGCTCCTTTTATCTAACTGATTACTTATATCAGTACAAAATTGAAAGAAAGTGATCAGTACATGCTTAATGAATCTATTTTCTGGGGTATCTACGGTTTCGTGCTTGCTGTTCACTTTCAGCTTTGCAGGAACTGAACTTAGCTTCCTTGCTAGAGAATGATGCTGAGGTAGCTCAACTCTGCTTGGGCTAGAAGCTATTTGCCTCATAGAGGCATTGCCAATTCTTCTGACTCTCCTAATATCAGTTTCTTCTTCTCTCTCAGTCCATTTAGTTACAGGGGCAGTTTGTATTCTGTGTACGGCTTCATGAAATTCCGAAGCTTCAATGATGGATTTTACAAATGCAAAGCGCTGGTAAAGGGTTTCAGAATCTTTATTGAAATCAACTGTAAAATTTTGGGTTACCGGTGAATGATGCTGCATCAACAGATCTGTACACTTTTCAGTAATGTCTGCTAACATAAAGCGGTAGTCTTCTCTATAGGAAGCTTTTATGGACCGTACTTCAAGAGAAAACACGCCCTTTTTTTCTGCTGTTTCATTGTCTAGAATTTCAAGTGTTAAAGAACCGACATAGATGTTAGGGGTGATGCGGCCTACAGATTTATTTGCTCTAGATATACTGACAATCTTAGGCACCTCAAGAAGCTTGTATCCTTCTTCAATTTTGTATTCATAAGCATACCCTTCCATTAGCTGGAGCGTGGATTCTCCGTTTTCAGCTGCCTCAGATTCGCTAATTAAACACAATGATTGAGGGTTTCCAGATTCAGAGAATACAGAAAACTCAACTTGTTTGCCATCAGCTAATGGTACCTCTATTTTTGCTTCTGGGTTTGCCAAAACAGCTATAGATTAAGCTTCTGCAAAACTGGTGAAACCATCCTGTACTGCAGCTTTATGCATTCTGATAATTTTCTCTAGCGAGAGAGGAAATCTAACCATTTTCTTATCATCTAACCGGATGTTTTCCGGTTTACTCAGGAGTTCGCCAACCTCCTCCTTCTTTATCAAGCACAAACCTGCAAGTGCTTTTAATACTGGTTCTAATTTCCTCCTTGAGCCATGAACTTTAGGCAACAGCTTTTGTATGACGGCTGCATCTAGAATTGCATCTTCTTCCCATGAAGGCTCAAAAACGGATGCTACTTTTACAAAGCGGTTTATTTCAGCAGCAGAACGGTAGCCAAACTCAGCTCCAGCTTTTTTTAGTTCCATAAAGAAGTCCAGCAAAGCACCATTCATTTTTTGGGTAGGACTAGAGCCAGCAATGCTTGTAGTTGCTTTGGCTATAAAGTCAGAAGCCATACTGGCACCAGCTCCTGTTAATTTGGATAAATCTGCTTTGACTGGATTAAAAAGGAATGCAGCCATTTCTTCTTGTGTTACCCTAAATTCAATCACATTGGCTCTATCGAGTACTTTGGGACTAAACATATAGGTTGTCTCATCCACATTCACTGTGCCAATAATAAATAGGTTTCTTGAGAGTTTAACGGCAGAGGGTACTCCATCCCAATGATCTACACCAGAATGCAGCGAAATCGTGCCCTCAGATTCCATGACACTCAAAAAGTCAGCAAAATAGCGCTCCACATGGCTCAGGTTCATTTCATCTAAAATCAAGAAATATGGTTTATGAGCATTTTCAGGTTTTGCTGCTTCTATTAGAAGTGTGAGTGCTTTATTTTCAGGCTTGAAATAACGATTAGCTTCTAAAGCATTGGGGTAGCCAAGTAATGGGTCACGGTTTGTCCAGTCAGCACCAACAGCAACAACGCATAACTGACTCTCATCCTCACATATCCATTGAGAAAATGATTGAGCCAGTTTCGTTTTACCAGAGCCAGCAAGTCCCGTTAGGATAACAAAGGGCTTGGTGCACAGAGCAGAAATAAACCTGATGATGAGTGATTCGCTAAACTTTAGGTTAGCTGCCTCAGTATGCATGCGAAACACACTGTGGTCAAATGGGAGTTGTTTTTTTTGAGGTTTCCCATTGCTTTTAACCTCTTGAATCAGGCTCTCATTTTCCGAGTTCAGGGGTAGCTGGTTATAAATATCAATCAATCTGTTCAGATCTTTATTGGCCTTTTCTTCATTTAAGCCAAAGTCTCCACTATTCGAATCAAGTGGATAAACCTGATAGACATAGGAGCTGCCGTACCTCTCAGGTTTTGTTTGAAATTGCTCCTGAAAGGCTTCATTGATAGTTTGAGTTGATGAGTCGAGATTCCAATTGATTAGTGGTGAGTGGGTTTCGCTTATTCCATAAGCCAGTATCAATACATTTTGATTTTTGTAGTATAGATAGACGGGATAAATGCCATTGGAGACTGTTTGCCCATTTCTCAACAATGCAATCCATGGGATTCGTGCTGGATTGCCTTGGCCAAAGCTAACCTTTACTTGTAATCCTCTAAATTCATTCAGATAGGATTTCGTCTTTAACTCATCTGTTTGAGCCTGATCAAGAAACTTGACAAGCAACTCATAGAAGTTCTCCTGCTCCATCTTTGGTTGAATGGTAAAACCGTTCTCTTCTAGTAGCTTAAAACATTCCGTATCTTTTCCTCCTCGGAAAGAGTTTCTATCAAGTTCTTCGCCATTCACAAAAGAATTAGCATAAGCAACCACTAGCTTGGGGGGGAACCTCTGTCCATTGAAGACAACATCATAATATCTTGAATCGCCTCCTGCAGGTATTCCCTCTTTTTCAATTTTCTGAATTGCTTTTAATAAATGTTCTTTAGAGATATTGCTAGGTATGGACATTAGAGGGTATAATATTCACTTTAATGATAATGATAAAATTTGAAGGCGAGAATTACTATGCTAACAAAGTATATATTCATCAAAGAAAATTATCTATCAGTGTGGAGTTCGAGCTAATATGCTATTCACATTCCCTTATTTTTATTGCTGCTCATTTTCTATTACCCAAAATAGCTGTTATAGGCTCCTTCAATCGCCTTAACCTCCTCATCAGTCAGACCTGTAAACTCTTTTTCTATTGCTCTTTTAGACAAGATCCCTCCGTTCTGTTCCAAGAAACGGATGAGCAGAGAAACCATTTTATCAGGCATTTGAAATCGATCGTCTAGCCAGCTTTTCATGCCTTCCCACTTTTGCAGGTAATTTACCTCCCCAGGGATGGTCTTGTGAATAGTCTGATCTACGCATTCAAATAAAAATTCTGCCTGGGCAGTAGCCTCAAAATAGCGGTAGTAATCAATGGTTTCATTGAGAACTTCTACATTGTTCTTTGGCGTTTTTTTCCATTTAATAAAGTCCAGTAGTGGGTGGGAGTAACTCTCTAGGACCTTTTGATAATCTACAATGCGCTCTAGTATGGCGGCAGACACTGGAAAGATAATGCCTTGAGGCGTGAACCGCATACTGGCCAGCTCATGATGGATGAGGTAGCGGTGTAATCGTCCATTGCCATCTACAAAGGGGTGTATAAATACAAAGCCAAAAGCTACTTTAGTGGCCGTAAGCACTGGATGAAATCCCACTTGCTCCATCTGCTTGGACGCAGCAATCAATCCGTCCATCAGTATATCAAGATCTTCTGCCCTGGCAGAGATGTGATCTGGTATAGGCTCACCTGTACTTCTGTCATGTTCCCCGATGAAGCCTCCTTCGGTACGGTAGCCCATTTGGATGAATCTGCTGTTTTCGATTACTATTTGTTGTAAGCGCAACAACTCCTCCTTGCTCAGTGGCTTGCTGCCTGCCTGGCCAATGGCACGGCCCCATCGGACTGCTCTGGTTTGACTGGGATTTTCTCCTTCAATGGTGAAGGATGCTTTAGAATCTTTTAATAGTAAGAAAGCCGAGGTGCGCAACAATATATCTTTATGTACACCGCTGATGACTGCATTGGTCTTTTCATCCAGCTTTTCAGTTATATACTTTTCTAGCTTGGCAGTTTTGTGGATAAGGGGACAAAAATCAGGGCTACCTGGTAAGTTATTCTTTATGCGGTGGCGACTGGAGATTTCGGATAACGGGCTTGCATACTGCAGTTTCTCATTAATTAGCTCAACATAGTTGCCTTCTTTTAGGTCAGGGAGCTTTAGCTGGTTTTGCATGAGCCATTCATACAAAAACCAGATTCTTCGGCTATACTGGCTTTGGGGGGCAGCCGCAATCCAGCCTTCAACAGTGGTGGGGGGCAGTTTTGTAAATAGCTTCTTAAAGAATAAGAGGTTAATTCCTTCCCATTTTAGTGCAAGAACTATATGTGCATAAAGATCTTCTTCAGGCTTGTGTCTAGGCGTTAACACGATCCATTCCTCTGTTGTGTATTGCTTGTGTTTCTCGCTAATCAGTATAAGCTGTCTTGGCATTGGGACAGGTAATTCCAAGGTATTGATTATGGCACCATAGCCTGCCAAGCTTCCTGCTTCGGGAGTTATTCTTCCATGAAAAACACTTATAGCCTGTGAAAAACGCTTATCATTTGCCATTTTCTATGAAAAACACTTATGGGCCCTGAAAAATACTTAGAAAGAATGCATTGGTATGAAAAACACTTTTCAATATATGTGAAAAATACTTACAGGTCATGAAAAACGCTTATAAAATGGGGGTTTCCATGAAAAACGCTTATTGAGCTAAAGAATAATGAGAGAAGGCGAAGTTGAGGAGCACTTGCGGAGTCCATAAATTGCCAAAAAATATTCCTCCAGAAAATGGAGCCATAATGGGGCCACATGTTTCGGAGAACAGGTGATTAAAGAGTATAAGTGGGGCCCAGACGAAAAATATTGGGGCCACAATGGGGCCATTTCAAATATTCTATTTGGGCCAATTTCTGCCTAAACTGGCAGACAGAGGGAGTTAGAAAATTATTTTTGAGCTTTAGTCTAATTTATGACGAAACTTTCTAACAAGGGATATGGTTACTAGCATATATGCTAGTAACCATAGTACCGCATGTGTGGTACATGGTACTTGAAAGTTTAAGTTGAAAGCTATAACTTGCCGACGGCTAGCATATATGCTAGCCGTCAGGAAAATATTGTTTTGTATTATGGCAAGGACGAGTGTATTAAGTCAGCGCCAGACAGAGATTGAGAATTTTTTTGACTCTCTACCAGATAAGTCTTTCAGCTACGAAGAATTAGTGGGTATTTTTGACAGGCATAAGGAGGAATGGGATATTCCTAAGACCAATACTTCTACCCAATTTATTAATTTCCTGAAGGAGAAGACTCCTTTTAAGAGTGCAGAATTAATTCGAGATGAACAGGGGCAGCCCAAGACACTTTTTATCTGGAAAGCGAAAGATAACCTAAGTATTATCCGTGGCCTAAAGAAAAATGGCTACTACACCCACTACACGGCTATGTACTTGCACGGTCTAACATTGCAGATTCCAAAAGTCTACTATTTGAATACTGAACGATCCCAAAACCCTGCTCCTAATTACATAAGCCAGGAAGCCATAAACTTAGCCTTCTCGAAAGAGCAACGAAAGACGAGTCTTAGCTATAGCTATGGGGACAAAAAAGTTTATCTGCTAAACAGCAAGAATACAGCAGAGCTGGGAGTAAGGACCTTCAAAAGCCAAACAGAATATTATCATTATACAGATCTTGAACGTACTTTAATTGATATTGCCATTCGTCCTGCCTATGCCGGTGGCGTGTTTGAAGTACTGGAAGCTTACAAACGGGCAAAGGGAAAAGTTGATCCTGTTAAACTTAGTGAATATTTAGAAGAGCTTGATTTTGCCTATCCTTACCATCAGACCATAGGTTTCTATATGGATAAGGCATGTTACTCCTCAATTGATACAGCACTCTTTAATAAAAGAATGCATTTAGATTTTTACCTAACCTATAATATGAAGGATAAGCAGTTCTCTGATAAATGGAGACTCTTCTATCCAAAAGGAATGTAGCCATCCTTGTTGATATCCTAAGTAAAGCTCAATTACTCAGTGAAACATTTCCCATGGATGAGGTGCAGAGTGAAACATCTGGTGAAACAGAAAAAATTTTTGCTTTTGCCAAAGGTTCAATTCCTGGAGTGCCCCGTTTCATTTTTGTTTCAGCGTTTACATATGTGTTTTGCAATGTACCTGATAAGCAGCCACAAATAATCTGCTGCGATTCCTGTCGAGGCTACAAAATAGGATTTTTAAAATTCGAGCCGCTTCAAAAACCTTTGCTATAGGTGTTTGAAGCGGTTTTTCATTTCGGCTTGTTTCATATTCTTTCAACTTCGTTCCACTACGGGGTGTTGGTTCAAGGCTATTGGATGGTAGGTTACCAGAGCACTTTGTTAGTTAATCATAGCAGAAAAGTCCGGCTGTTCTTAATATTCAGCCGGACTTTCTCTTTTGGTGATAGCATTGATCACAAAAATGTGGGTCAAAGCTTAATTAATAAGCTTCAATAGGCTTCAATCTTCTAAGCTCTTTGATAAAGCACCAAACATTTGAAGGATCTTAAAAATCGATCTCATGCAGGTAGCTGGTTCCGTGGGGCACAAAGATGGTGTCTAATTTTTCCAGCGGCTTTGAGAGTTTTCTGTCAACTCCCCTGGTAACAACAATGACGGGGGTATTAGAGGGGATCAGAAGCGGATTATCAGTATAATCCATACTCACGGCACCGGTCTCTTCCATAAAACGGGTACCCTCACTGTCGAGACCGCAAGTAAACCGGAAGATGGTATTCAGCTCATATTCTCTTGCCAGTGCTTCATCTTTGTAAATAGCTGTAATTGCAGTTTTGCGCGGCAGCTGGAAATTATACTCCAGGATTGTATCTGCACTGGGCAAATATCCTATTGACGTGTAATGTGTGGGGCAGAAATAGGTGTCATCATCCACGTCGTAAATATCGTAGCTTAAGGCGTATCTTCTCTCATTGAGTTCGTGATTGGCCTTAAACTTAAACCTGTAGTAGCCCCTGGAGTCAGTTTTTTCAAAATACTTATCATTATCCAGCGACAGGGGCCGGTCTCTGGAGAGCTTGATCTGCATGTTTGGAATAGGGGTTGCACCCCCATTTGTAGTAACGTAGCCTTCAATGGTTACATAAGTATCCCGGATAATTGGCATGGGGAAATCGCTGTCGCAGCCACCAGCTAACAGCAATAGCATGGAGGCAAAGAGACCTGTTAGGTATAGATGTGGTTTATTCATAGATTCTGTGTAGGTGAATCCTGTAGTTGCAGCACCGTTTTGATCAGAGTTTTCATATCCTCAATTGGCCAGCCGTAATTTCGCTGTTCGTTGCCTCCCGCCCCTACAGGGGTGTCGTTAATGCGGCTGTTGATCTCCCGCAGGTTTATGTGCTGGAACCCGCCATAATGCCAGTCGCAGTTAAATTTAAACTGAGAGATGAAATCATTCATGGTGCCGATGGCTTTTCTGTCATTGTTCGTTCTTGCCAGTTGTAGTGGACCCAGCGTTTCGGTAACAAGGGGAACCCTGGCCAGGTCAATTACCTCATCATGCAGTAGCTGGCGGATCAGGTTCGCGTAGAAAAGATCCTGAAAATTCCGAAGATCCTTTTTCAGGATATCAGCAAGAAACACTGAATAATATGTTTTGCTGTTGACAAAAGCAAGGCACTTCCTCCTTTCAACAGTAAAGAGATGTGCATTCCAGTTTCCCAGGGGGGAGGATGGTACCTCTTCTGCAGGTCTTGGGCTTATCTTCCCAATCAGTGTCTGAAGCTTATGTGAGCAGAAAATAGTGGTCATTGCAAGCGTTTGTGTGGATGTATGATTGGATCATTACAAAGGCCTCCAAACCTTAAGCTTCCTCCAGCCGCTCCAGCCCTCCAGGCAGCTCCTGGTTGTTGAACTCCAGGTGGATAACGCGTCGGTGCTTGTTGTTTTCGGTTTTGGAAGAGGCATGTAGGATGGCCCACCTATTCGTATAGCGCCTCCGAACAGACCTCGATCATGTCTTCCAGCGTCCACTGGCAGTAGCGGTTGCGCAGGCAGTTATCGAGCGTGCGGTAGCGGATCAGGGCGTTGCGGTTTACGGTCATAGGATTCCCAGCCCTCCAGGCCAGGTTAATGATATTGCCCCTTCAGGGCTAATAGTTAAACAAAAGTTAGATCAAAGTCTATTAGAGGCCATCTATGGTAGCGCCCTTAGCCCTTAGCGGTAAGCGACATCTATACATACAGCCCTGTAGGGGCGTAATCACTAGCCCAGGGCATGGCCCGGGGGTTATAGTTGATCCACCATAGGTCGCTACACCATCAATCCCACAAATAGTGTTCATCGTAATCCATCTTGTATTTGCCTAGTATAGTTCGGAATTCCGCCTGGAAGCTTTTCTCCTGGTGGTGCTCCTCCTGCTTTTCAATGTGGGCTGCTACTGCCTCCCATTGGGCAGGATTCACAGAAAAGGCGCCATAGCCAAGATGCCAGCTAAAACCGCTAAATTCGGATCCCTTTGCTTTAAGCCACTTCGAAGAGTGCGTTTTAATTTCCTCGACCAGCTTCATAAGTGCAAGTTTCTTAGACAGGAGGCATAACACATGCACATGGTCGTGGTAGCCACCTATGTGGATCGGATTGCACTCCAAGGCTTTGCACATGCCACCCAGGCAATCCCACAGTTCTTCCTTTACAGGCGAATGCAGGAAAGGCTCCCTGTTTTTTGAGCTGAAGATAATATGCACATAATTTTTTGTGAGCGACTGTGGCATATCGCTGTCCCCATGGTTGTCAATAAGTACAACAATAGAAAAATTATTTTTACTACGCAAAAACACTGCGCAGTGCCCCTGTAGGTTTGTAGTATACTAACAACCAAAACCATGACAAACCAGAAAATAAACGGAAACGACCTAATGTCCATTGGCTACGAAGGCAAAGCCATCGGCGAAGCCCTGCAGATCCTGCAGACCGCTTATAAAGGAAAAACAAAGCAGCATCTGCTGGAGCTCCTGAAACGGGTCCTTGAAACCCCTGCCCTGTACAGGGAACATGCCGTGCTGGCACCTCTTGCCGAAGTGTTGCTGATTCCCAAGCCTGCAGAACCCCGGCCACTGAAAGCAGCAGATCAGGCCTACACCATTTATGGCGCTGAAGGCATAGAAGCAGGTGCCCGTAACCAGATGGATATTGCCATGCGCCTGCCCATTACCGTAGCCGGTGCTCTTATGCCCGATGCTCACCAGGGCTACGGCCTTCCGATTGGAGGTGTGCTGGCCACTGAAAATGCGGTGATTCCGTATGGTGTAGGCGTAGACATTGGCTGCCGCATGACCATGAGCCTCTATGACCTGCCTGCGCACTTCCTGGAGAAGCGGCGCGATCCATTAAAAAAGATGCTGGTAGACAACACCCGCTTCGGCCGCGCTACCTTCGAGAAGCCAAAGGAGCATGCCGTGATTGACCGGCCGGAGTTTAAGGAGGTCCCGATCATGAAAAGCCTGAAGGACCGTGCCTTCCAGCAGCTGGGCTCCTCCGGCGGGGGCAACCATTTTGTTGAATGGGGAACGGTGGAACTGCACGATGTAGATAATGAGTGGGGCTTAACGCCTGGTACTTACCTGGCCCTGCTTTCCCACTCCGGCTCGCGCGGACTGGGCGCTACCATAGCCGGCCACTACACCAAGCTGGCCATGGAAACTTGCAAACTGCCCCAGGAGGCCCGTCACCTGGCCTGGCTGGATCTGGATACTGAAGCCGGACAGGAGTACTGGCTGGCCATGAACCTGGCAGGCGATTATGCCTCTGCCTGCCACCACCAGATCCATGATCGTTTGGCAAAGGCCATCGTTCACGACCCCCTGGCCCGCATTGAAAACCACCACAACTTTGCCTGGAAAGAAAAAGATGCTGCAGGAAGGGAGATTATTGTACACCGCAAAGGCGCCACCCCGGCTGGTGCAGGCGTACTCGGCATCATTCCCGGCTCCATGACCGCCCCTGGCTTTATTGTTCGTGGAAAAGGGAAAGCCGAATCCATCAACTCCGCCTCCCACGGGGCCGGACGTACCATGTCGCGCACCCAGGCCAAAGCAACCCTTAACCCGGAAGCGGTGCAACAACAACTGGCGCAAGCCGGTGTAGATCTCATCGGCTCCGGCCTCGACGAAGCACCAGGCGCTTACAAGGACATCCGCAAGGTGATGGAGTACCAGCAGGATCTGGTAGAGGTGGTGGGGACCTTTTCGCCGAAGATTGTGAGGATGTGCGGGGATGAGAAGTTTATGGAGGTGGATTGAGAAATCCTAGCTTCTCAAATCTTCCTCTCCCACCAGCTTTGTATGATTTAAGTCTGTACATTTTAAGGTAGGTGTTCAGGTTCAGGCTGTTAATAATATAGTGTGGGGCATGGCTGCTTTTATTCTTTAAAACAGAGGCTAAAGCTTTCCTCGATCTCCTTCACCTCATCGTCCGTTAGTTCTCCAAATTCTTTCTCTACGGCTCTTATAGATAGCCTGCCTCCCCCTTGTTCCAGGAACCGGATGAGCAGGGCAACCATATTGTCGGGCATCTGAAAGCGGTCGTCCAGCCAGGTTTGCATCCTTTCCCACTTTTGCAGGTAGACTACCTCTTCGGGTATGATGGTATGGATGGTATAGTCCACACACTCCTTCTTTGCTAAGGGGCCTGCTGCCTGCCTGCCCGATGGCTCTGCCCCAGCGCGCTGCCCTGGTTGGGTAGGGTTCTCCCCTTCAATGGTGAAGGATGCTTTAGAATCTTTGAGTAGTAGAAATGCAGAGGTGCGCAGCAGGATATCCTTGTGCACTTCCCTGATAACAACATTGGTTCTTTCGTCCAGCCCGCCGCCTAAAAGAGAGCTATTGGCTGCATTAACAATAGCATCAGCCTGTATCCTGGTGATGTCACCTTTAACTGCACGTATTTTAGTGGTGGTAGTCATCAGATTATTCTTTCAAAGGTGTATCTAATAAAATTGTAGAATATTGTTGTGGTCATTGCAATGAATTTAAATATCATAGAATAACTGAAGAAACATAATAGAATTTATGTGATAGCTTCAAGGGTTTGGGTCAGTAATCCTTAAACTTCTGTATGTCTTTTTTTAAAGAAGCAAACCGGATGCTGAGGTTGAGATGCCCTCTGTTCAACCCCTCAAAATCCTTGTTGGTGATGATGATGTGTGGGTTGATTGTTAGCTTAAAAAGGTGAGTACACAAGCCCATGTAGGGAACGAAGCGCAAAGAGCCCTCTTCAAAGTTAGTATAGTACACAAACTCGCAACCACCTCCTAAAACGAGTACAGCGATAAAGCCACCAATCTTTGGACCATAGACAAAGGAGTTGGTGTTCAGGCCAAACTCATTACTAAAATAATAGCCGGTTGTTACAGGATGATATGCCCTGGCCATGGTTGTTCTCCAGATGCCCAGTTCAAGGAAGTGAAACTTTTTGTCTGCCCTATTTTTGTTCTCCATATCTCCGAAGTTGTAGCTGTAGCCTACAATCAGCCCGGTATTTTTTTCTATTTCAAATAGTAGAGTATCCTGTGCAAAGGCAATGCAGGAAAACAGGAGGCAGGCTAATAGTATGATGTACTTCATAGATGATGTCGCTTACTATTCATGATCTTCACCTTACGATATATCAGGATGCTTTTGCATCAGACCGCTCCGCCTCATTTTCTCTTCTAAAGCTTACGGAATATAAGCTTTAGAAGAGAATAGTTCAGCGCAAAGGATAAGGTATATCTCTGAGGGGCCGGCATGTGAAACAGCGCCTCCAAAAGTCCTTTTTTTACAATACTTATCCTCTGTTGTAGTGCTAACTTTAGTCTTTAGCCTCTATTCCTGCTTGAAATAAGTTGCGGAAAAATTGATCAGTAGTAGCATGTACACCAGATTTACTTCCATTGTAGCATTATTGAGTATCACTTTCTGTGGCTTTAAAGCTTATGGCCAAAGCAGCCAGCCCTACACCGCTTCCTTTATTGGACGCATGGGTACCGATACAGTGCTGGTGGAGACTTATACCATGGTCAATAACCACCTCTATGGCAAAGCATTTATTCGCGTGCCAGAAGATTATATCGGTGAATTCAGTGTGCATTTCTACCCCGATGGCAGCATAAGAGAATTTAACGTGGCTGCCATGGATCCTTTCATCAGTTCTGTGCCTTTCAAAGCCACTTCCGGTGATTTTGAATACAGGCTCAATATGAACTGTAAGAATGATACATGCACCTTTTATAATTCAATGAAGGGCAAGCCTACTGAAATTGTGATCAGCCATGCAGTCTCCAAAGTAGATTTTGTAGGCGGATGGGTTCCTTTTATTTCTCTGATGGAATGGAACAGCATGCGTCTGGCTAAATCCGGAAAAACTTCATTGCCGCTGAAGATGATTAACCATAACATTGGTGTCTATGACATTGGGGTTCAGGCACTGGCTAAAGACTCAATTGCCTTTGGTGGTCCTTTTCTGGAGTACACTCAGATTAAAACAGATCCTGATGGAAAGATTCTGGAAACCAATGGCATCGGTACCCCATGGAACTACTATGTAAGCAGGCATGAACCCATCAATATAGATCTGCTGGCAGCCAGAATGGCAAAAACACCCGGAATAGGCATTCCTTCACCAACAGAGACTTTCCGCTCAGTTGTACACAACAATAAAATTGAGGTGAGCTATGGAAGGCCCTACAAGCGTGGAAGAAAAATCTTTGGTGGGGTAGTGCCCTATGATTCAGTATGGAGAACAGGTGCCAATTTACCTACAAAGCTTACGCTTGAAAAGAATATTCGCATTGGTAAAACCCTTATTCCAAAAGGTCAGTACAGCCTGTACACCATACCCCGGCAAAATGAATGGCTGCTTATTTTTAATACCGATCTGAACAGGTGGCCGACTGATCCTGACAGGCAAAAAGATTTTGCACAGGTGGTGCTGCCGGTTACAAAGCTGGGAACCCCCATAGAGCAGTTTAGCATTGAGGTTCAGGAAACTAAAAAAGGCGGCATTTTAGTCTTTCAGTGGGATGATACAATGGCTTATGCAGATTTTAAAGTGGTTGATCTGTAATTAAAAAATCTGGAAAAACTGTTTTTGCCCAAGCCTGCAGCAGGTTTCGCTGCCTCCGGAATCCCGGCTACAGTTACCCAGACAGGTAGTTGTAAAGATCGTTTTTATACAGCTTTAATTTACCTGCACCACGGCAGCCCGTAAGGAAAAAAGACCGGTGTACGGGTGGGGCGGGTTGGCAGCTCCAATACTTCCTTGGGTGATGTTAGTGGTTGGTCTGAAAAGGCAGGTTCTGGCACTACAACCAGGCCGGGCTGTATACCCCTGCTCTTAGCGCGAAGGGCCATTACCGGTTTTTTTCGGTGAGGTGATGGTAACATCATCAACATCCACCTTTTCTACATTGGCGGCATCCAGCAGCTTACCTGGCGTTACTGATTTGTACTGTTGCCACTGGCTCTGGCGAGCCTTCGCCTGCTCGAGCCATTGCGGAATTACATTGTGCGGGCCCTGCCTGTCTGCTCCGGCAGAAACAGCTGAGCCGGGCTGATGGAGCATACCCTTCTCCACACTTTTCAGCGGAATTAATCTACAGCTTGTTGAGGCATTCCGCATTATGCTTTTTCTCTGCTCTTTCCTGTTTTCAGCTTAGAAGGTTGGCTTTGAGTTGGTTACCGGTTGCAGGCCTGTTTTGGCACGGTCTTTTCCTAATGCTCTGCCGGAACCATTATTTTTAACAAGAAGCAAACATGAAAAAGATAGCATTAACATTGGTAGCAGTAGCTTTTGGAATGGGTGTGACATTTGCGCAAACAACTCCTCAAACCGATCAGGATCAAAGTACAGAGCAATCTATTACCGTAGACAGAATGTCTGATACTCCTTCAGAAGAGGGCCGTACCATACTGGTGGAAGAACTGCCGACAGAAGTGCAGGAAAACCTGAACGGAGAAGCCTTCAAAGATTACACAGTTATTTCAGTGGCTGAACTGCAGCCTCAGGCCGGCGCACAGACTGCTGCAGTGCAGTATCAGGTAGCCCTGGTAGAAAAAGCTGCTGCAGATGTTAGCAAACCATCGCTGGTAGTACTTTTTGATGAGCAGGGCCAGGAAGTCTCCCGTCAGAATCCTGCCGAGGCACAGGATGAGCAGTAGGCCTGGCCTGCTGCTAAAAGCCGAACAAACCAACCAACACCTTTACCTGAGGGAGAACGGCCCTGCTTTTTAGGTAAAACACTCCTTAGATTGATTTTTTGCGACTGTATGAGCGAAGCCCTTTTCTGGTGCTTCGCTTTTTTTATCCTTTCAATAAATAATATTAACTGGAATAGCATTATAAAAATTCAGTCTGCATAGGGAGTATACCAGGGAAGAGGCGAACAGAAAAATCAAGTGATGGAAATTTAAATCCTACTCCAATGGCTAAAATAGAAAAGATTCTTTTTGTTGATGACGATACAATTTGCGCATACCTGAATGTAACCCTGGTAGAGGGCTTAGGAATTGCAGAAGAAGTGATGTCTATAAATAGTGCAGAGGAAGCTTTACAATACATTCAGGAACACTATTCCGGAAAAGCTGCATTCGTTAGGGAGCATCCGGATCTGATCTTCCTGGATATTAAAATGCCTGGTATGGATGGATTTGAATTTCTGCAGGAGCTGGAAGGGCTAAAGCAGGTTGATCGGAACAGGTTTCTGATCATTATGCTTACCGCATCATTAAATCCTGGCGACAAGGAAAAAGCGGCCTGCCAGAGCGACAAATTGTTTGCCTGTCTTTCCAAGCCTCTGGTAGAAGCAGATGTAAAAAAGCTGCTGAAAGGTCTGCTGCAGGCAGGGTAAACCAATAAATTTACTAACTTATATCCATAACGTTCATGCTTTTGCATCTTTCTCTTTTTTTATGAGGCAAGGAGGCAGGCTTGCTATCAGCATGTTTCCCCAGTGCCAGCATTACCAGCGTTAACCATATGAGTAAAAAAGTAGCAAGCATTATTTTTGTTGATGATGACGAAATTATTGGCATGGTCACAAAAAGACTGCTTGAGCAGATGCAGGTGTCAGAAGAGGTCCATTTGTTTTCGGACAGCCTGGTGGCACTTGCTTTCATGAAAAAGAAATACACAACAGGCAAGGGCGTGGGTGAGCAGGCAAATACTGATTTAGTGATGCTGGATATAGAAATGCCTGGAATGGGTGGTTTTGAAATGCTCTCTGTTTTAAAGGAAATGGAAAAGACAGGTCAGCTCCATCTGAAGAACACATTTTTCACAATTGTTACCTCTCATAAAACAGAAAAGGAAGAGCTGCTGGCGCGCCGCCACCAGGTAACTGCCATTTTAGAAAAGCCCCTGCGGCAACAGGATATCCTAGACCTGATCAGTAAAATTCGGTAGGGCAGCCTTGCCTGAAGAATAGTTTTAAAGCTTTGGCAGTGAATGGGTACAGGAGACCAAACATACAAACCAAAACCCCGGCATAAAAATCAAGGGTATCACATTGATTCTAAAACAGACTCCGGCAAAGAAAGATAAACATTCATAAAGGCTTTCTGTTCTTAAAAACAGAAGGGTAAGTGCCTAACAGCTTTGCCCTTGTAATTGATTTTTTACGTAAACAGGAAAGATTTTTTATGCTGGCAATGAATTACCGGGGCCCCCAGCGGGTCCGCATCGATAACATGCCGATGCCCGAAATACTGCATCCCGAAGATGTGATTGTACGGGTACTGCGCACCTGTATTTGTGGGTCTGATCTGCATTTATACAACGGAAACGTGCCCGATACCCGCGTGGGCATGACCTTTGGACATGAGTTTGTCGGAGAGGTGGTAGAAATGGGTTCTGATGTGCAAAAACTGAAAGTGGGCAACAGGGTATTAGTACCTTTTAATATTGCTTGTGGAAAGTGCGCTTTTTGCAAGCAGGAGCTCTATGGCAATTGTCATGAAGCTAACCCACAGGCAACAGCTGTGGGAGGCATCTTTGGTTATTCGCATACTGCAGGTGGCTATCATGGCGGCCAGGCAGAATATGTGCGCGTACCTTATGCCGATGTAGGTCCTACCATTATTCCCGACGAGATGGATCTGGATGATGCCGTAATGCTCACAGATGTGGTGCCAACAGGCTACCAGGCTGCCGAAATGGGTGGCATACAGGAGGGAGATACCGTTGTTGTTTTTGGCGCCGGCCCAATAGGCATTATGGCGGCAAAATGTGCCTGGTTGTTTGGTGCAGGCCGTGTTATTGTAATAGACCGCGAGGACTACCGGCTGGAATTTGCCAAGAACTATTCAAATGCCGAGGTCTATAACTTCGAATCACTGGAAGATCCGGTGGTGTTCATTAAAAGAACAACCGACTCCCTGGGTGCCGATGTTTGTATCGATGCGGTTGGTGCCGAAGCAGCGGGCAGTGCCATGCAAACCATTACAGGCAGAAAGCTGCTGCTGCAGGCTGGTTCTGCAACAGGACTTCACTGGGCTATTAACTCTGTTAAAAAAGGGGGCATTGTATCCATTGTTGGGGTATACGGGCCAACAGGTAACCTGGTGCCCATAGGTAATGTTGTGAATAAGGGTATCACCATTCGTGCCAACCAGGCATCGGTAAAACGGCTGCTGCCTAAGCTTATCAAGCATGTGCAAAACGGAGTGATCAATCCTAAAGCCATGATAACGCACCGCATTCCTTTGGAAGAGGTATCGGATGCTTATCGCATTTTTTCAGATAAGCTGGATAATTGTATCAAACCTGTTCTTATTCCACCATCTGCCAGATCCTAAAGAAGAATAATTATGAAAAAAACAGCTGAAGATTATAAGCATATAAAAGGCTGGGGTATAGATGCAGATCCTAAAAATGATCCTACCTACCCCATAAAAAAGCGTACCGACGATGAGCATGATGGCTATAGTTGGGACAGACCAGCGCAACAACCGATAGACATAGAAGTGCTGCATTCCAATGAGCGCCCAAATGTTACAGCCGTCTTTGGCACCTCAGTGCCGCCAAGCGGGCTAAGCGGCATGATACGCCGCCAGGCCTTTAAGTATGGCGAAGGTAGCTTTGCCCACTGGATTCCCCTAATGCTGGCAGACCGTGTTAATGTGGTGGAAGGTATTGTAGATGACCTGATGCATGCCAAAGTGCCAAACATTTTTGCAGAGCAGGGCATGAAGGCAGAGTGGAAGCATAACCCCATGGGCTTGCTCCAGAAGTTTGCAATAGGAACTGCAATTGCCACTGCTGCAGTAGTGCTGCTGGCCCGCCGAAAATAACAGCCGGCAGTAAAGCAGGCTTGTCTTGTTTAGTTTAGCCAGCCTGTAACAGCTGAGGCCATATAAAACAACCCGGTACGATTTTTTTAATCTACCGGGTTTTTTTATTTGTGCTTTGGCCGGCTCCAATGCTTTCCCTTTTCTTCCGGCTAATCCCTATTATTCTGCCCACACTTCCTGCCAAGAATCGCATTATGCTTTACTGCTGCTTATGGGCCCGGGGCAGTGGCCGTAGCTCCCGGGCGTCTGAAGAATAATTTTGGGACAAGATGAGCTTTACAACTATTGTTACCGCAATATTTTTGTAAAATTACAGGACTATTATTTTTTGATTTTATTCCACATATACCTGAAAATGGGTATTGATTCCCCACCCTTATAGCCCTACCTTTCTCATATTCTTTCAACGCCTAAAAATTTTTTGATATGCAGCGGCTATTGCAACCACTTTCCAGAACAAACTATGGGCTATCTTACAGTAACGGAGTCAGAAAGGCCAAGATAGCACTTGATGAGGAGCCGGCAGAAGAGAAAGGGTCTTCAGACGCTGGTACCACGCAGTACTATGACCCCAATTCCCGCTTTGGAGTCATAACACTATCTCCCAATCCTATTTCACTGCAGGGTGGTTTATGGCTGGAGCTTACAAATACAGGTCCTATGCAGCTTATTGAGGCAGTTATCTGCAGCAAAAACAGCAAAGTACTGGTTTCTAAAAGTTTTGTGCTGCCACAGGGAAAAAGCAGTTTCTTCTGGAGCCTTGATAATATCTTCTGGCCAAGCGGTACTTACGAGCTGCTCATCAGGTCAGAGAAGCAACTGATTCGCAGAAAGCTCTCGAAGTAAATGAATGGGTCAGGAGAAATTTTAAATAAATACCTTGGCGCCGGAGTAATTCTGCCGGAATTCGGTTGGCGTGCAGCCGTTTTTTTTCCTGAATACCCTGTTAAAATAAGAGAGGTTGTTAAAGCCACAGTTAAAAGAAACCTCGGCCACAGTCTGGGTAGTGTCAATCAACAGGCGGGAGGCATGTCCCAGCCGGATTTCATTCAGGCTTTCAATAAAGGTTCTGCCTGTTCTTTTCTTAATAAAGCGGCTGAATGACACCTCGGGCATGTTTACCACCCCTGCCACATCGGCCAGTGAAATTTCCTTAGAGTAGTTTTTCTGCATAAACTCAAAGGCCTGTTCAATGCGGCGGCTGTTGTAATTGAACTGTTCATTTGAGAATGAAGAATTTGATAAAGACCTCAGATTACCGGAGAGTGACAAATCATGCAGAATCGACATCAGCTCCAGCACAGAATCAAAACCGCTTTTTGTAGTCAGTAATTCTATCCGGTCTTTAAAAACCTGCGCTGTTTCTGCAGAAAAAGCAATACCCCTGGCAGAACGCTCCAGTAGGCTGCGAATGTGGCTTAGCTGGTTGCGCTTCAGAAATTTTTCATCGAACAGGTCGCGGTGAAACTGTATGGTAATTTCATAAATCTCCTGGCTGGTACATTCATGCGTGAACCAGCCATGGGGCAGGTTGCTGCCCACCAGTACCAGGTCAATGCTGTCAATCACTTCAATATTATCTCCCACAATACGTTTGGCTCCGGGAGCATGCTGGATAAAATTCAGCTCAAACTCCTCGTGCGTGTGCAGCGGAAAACTGAACTCTTTTTTTATCCGCTTAAAAAATGTAAAGCAATCACTTGCATTAAGAGGGGTAATCTCTCTGTAGATGCTGCGCAATTGGTTAGGCATAAAATTGTGTTAAATAAGTATCAGTGCATGGCTGCTGTAAATTAATAATTTTAGGCCGTATGTTCTACTGTTAAATTAGCTTCTGTAGCGTTATGTTCGGCATTTCAGAAGTTTAATGCTGATTTTTAGCGGTGTGCTCCATGCCTATGAGCAAAAATTATTTTTTGATCAGGATGTGCTGCAGTCAATGAAATGATAAAATAGTATTAATGAAATACTTTAAGATATCGGTATATTTGATGGTATAAACAGGGTTTGATTTTAAGGGGAGGCAGATGGTAAGCCCTCTGGAGTATACATACAATCATTAATACATGCATAAGATATTTCTATTCTGCCTGCTGAACATCCTTGTTTTGCCTGGTCTTGTGGCGCAAACGTTACCAATTGATCAACAAGCAACGCCCGAAACGAAAAACCTCTACCTGAACCTGCAGCGGCTGGCAAAAAAAGGCATTATGTTCGGCCACCAGGATGCGCTGGCATATGGCATGGGCTGGAAGTATGAAGAGGGCCGTTCTGATGTAAAGGAAGTAGTAGGAGAATACCCTGCCGTAGTAGGCTGGGACCTGGGCCACCTGGAGCTGAAAAGGCCCGTAAACCTCGATAGTGTTCCCTTTGACGCCATGCGTAAGTTTGCACAGCAGATCTATGCCCGGGGAGGCATCAATACCTTCAGCTGGCACCCTAACAACCCGGTAGATCCCACCAAAGATACCTGGTTTCAGCAGGACTCCACCATTAAGCGTGTTTTTGCAGACCCGGCACTAATGGCGCGTTACGCTACCTGGCTCGACGAGGTGGCAGATTTCTTCAAAAGCCTGAAAGGGCCAAAAGGAGAGGCAATCCCTGTAATCTTCAGGCCGCTGCACGAGCATACCGGCAGCTGGTTCTGGTGGGGCCGCGGGCACAGCACAGTAGCGGAATACACCAGATTCTGGCGCTTTACGGTAGATTACCTGCGCAACCAGAAAGAGGTGCATAATGTGCTCTACGCCTATTCTCCCGATAGATTTGAGTCACGCGAAGATTACCTGGAGCGTTACCCCGGTGATAGTTATGTAGACATACTGGGCTTTGATATCTACCACCGCCCTAACCCCAACGATTCTATAGACTATTTTGTAGCCAACACCAAACAAATGGTGCAGACGCTGTCCGAAATCGGCAAAGAGAAGAATAAGCTGATCACCCTTTCTGAAACCGGCCTGGAGCAGCTGCCAGTAGCCGACTGGTGGACCAACACACTCCTGCCTGTTGTGCAGGATACAGACTTATCCTATGTGCTGGTGTGGCGAAACGGCCGTCCCGATCACTTCTATGCGCCTTATCCGGGCCAGGCCAGTGCCGAAGATTTTAAAAAATTCTACCAGCAGCCTGATGTGTTCTTCCAGAAAGATGTAGCGGCAGAAAACATATATAAGAAGCCGGCTAAATCAAAAAAAGGATCAAAGCTGTAGCAGCCAGCCGGCCCCAATCATAAAAACACTCTATACGTAAACAGATGACTTTATCACTGCTTGACATCAGCATAATTGTTCTCTACCTGGTAGCAGTTGCCTCTATTGGCCTGTTCATGAAAAAGCGGGCACAGGGCAATAAGGACGCATATCTGCTGGGTGGCCATACCCTGCCCTGGTATGCCCTGGGTGTATCCAATGCCTCAGGTATGTTCGATATTTCGGGCACCATGTGGATGGTTATGCTGGCTTTTGTCTATGGCTTTAAAAGCATCTGGATTCCCTGGCTGTGGCCTTCCTTCAACCAGGTTTTTTTGATGATGTTCATGGCCGCCTGGTTGCGCCGCTCCAATGTAACCACCGGGGCCGAGTGGATGCTCACCCGCTTTGGCAGGGGCAAAGATGTAAATGCCTCCCATACCATTGTGGTGGTGTTTGCCCTGTTAAGCTGCCTGGGCTTTCTGGCCTATGGTTTTATTGGGCTTGGTAAATTTGTGGAGATCTTTATTCCCTGGGCTTCGGTACAGCCCTACATTCCTTTTACGGTAGCGCCTGAGTTTGTGCCTCACTTCTACGGTTTGCTGTTTACCTCTTTTGCAGTATTTTACTCCATTTTAGGAGGTATGGCCAGTATTGTGTGGGCCGATGTGCTCCAGTACGTGATCATGACCATTGGCGCGATAGTGATTGGTGTAATGGCCATGAACAACCTGGAAACCGCCTCGCTGAATGTACCGGCAAACTGGGATACGCCCTTCTTTGGTATGCAGCTGGACCTGGACTGGTCTGGTATTATTGAAGATGCCAATGCAAAGATTATGGCCGACGGCTACACTTTTTTTGGTGTTTTCTTTATGCTGATGCTCTTTAAAGGGGTGCTGGCCAGCCTGGCAGGGCCAACACCTAGCTACGATATGCAGAAAATTCTCTCTACCCGTTCGCCACAGGATGCGGCAAAAATGAGTGGATTTGTATCGCTGGTACTCATACCCACCCGTTACCTGATGATTGTTGGTTTTACTGTGCTCGCCCTGCTGAACTACAACACGCTTAACCTACAGGGTGCTAACGGAACTACCGATTTTGAACAGATCCTGCCGGCTGCCATTCTTAATTTTGCTCCGGCTGGTATCATGGGCCTTATCCTGGCAGGTTTGCTGGCAGCCTTTATTGGCACCTTTGCCGGTACGCTTAATGCAGCACAGGCCTACCTGGTAAACGATATCTACCTTCGTTATGTAAACAAAGATGCCTCCAACACCCAGGTAACCAGAATGAACTACGGCACCGGTATAGTGGTGGTGCTGGTAAGTGTGGTGCTGGGCTTCCTGGCCAGGGATGTGAACTCCCTGCTGCAGTGGATCGTATCCGGCCTGTATGGAGGTTATATTGCCTCCAACTTGCTTAAGTGGTACTGGTGGCGCTTTAACAGCAGTGGTTTCTTCTGGGGTATGCTGGCAGGTATTGCGCCGGCGCTTATTTTCCCCCTGCTGCCTTATTTCCAGGGCGTGCTTCCCCTGAATTACTTCCCGCTACTGCTGGTGCTTTCCCTGATCGGCAGCATTGCCGGTACCCTGTTGGCACCACCCACCCCTATGGAAACTCTGAAGGCCTTCTACAAAAATGTGCGCCCCTGGGGTTTCTGGAAGCCTGTGAAGGAAGCTGTGATGCAGGAAGATCCCACTTTCCAGCCCAACAAGAGTTTCTGGCTGGATGCCTTCAATGTTGTGGTAGGTATTGTAGGGCAGATGAGCTTAACCCTGCTGCCCTTTTACCTGGTAATGAGCATGTATACCGAGCTGGCAATAGTGCTGGCGGTGCTGGTGGTGTGCGGAACTATTCTGAAACAAACCTGGTGGAATAAGCTCGATAGCAACGAAGCGCCCCCCACCAGTAGCACACCACTTCCCGAAAACAGAGGCAAAAGCAATATGAAGGCAGCTTAAGCAGGGCTGGCAATTAGTCTATATCAAAAGAAAACACAGATCCGGAAATTATTTGACATGAACAATACAACCTTTAACGAAAGACTAAAGCAGTTAGAAAGTGCGCACCAGGCGCTGGTAAACCGTAAAAACAGGAAAGAAGCATTGGGTAATGGTGTTTACGACCGTTACGAATATCCAATCCTTACGGCACAGCATACCCCCATCTTCTGGCGCTACGATCTTAATCCTGAAACAAACCCTTACCTAATGGAGCGTTTCGGAATCAATGCTGCTTTTAACTCCGGCGCCATCAAACTAAATGGCAGGTACCTGCTGGTTGTAAGGGTAGAGGGTGCCGACCGCAAATCCTTCTTTGCCGTGGCCGAAAGCCCCAATGGGATAGATGAGTTCAGGTTCTGGGACAAGCCTGTAACCATGCCGGAAACTTCCGTTCCGGATGTTAACATATATGACATGCGCCTCACCCAGCACGAAGATGGCTGGATCTATGGTCTTTTCTGCACCGAGCGTAAAGACCCGGCCGCTAAAAGAGGCGATGAATCATCGGCCATTGCCCAGTGTGGTATTGCCCGCACCCGCGATTTAGTAAGCTGGGAGCGCCTGCCCGATCTGAAAACGCCTTCTCCGCAGCAGCGCAATGTAGTATTGCACCCGGAGTTTGTAAACGGCAAATACGCTTTCTATACCCGCCCACAGGATGGCTTTATCGAAGCTGGTTCCGGTGGCGGCATTGGCTACGGTTTTTCCGATTCCATCGAAAATGCGGTAATTGACCAGGAGCTGATTGTAGATTACAAGCAGTACCACACCATCAACGAAGTAAAGAACGGACAGGGGCCTGCGCCGATTAAAACTGAAAAAGGCTGGCTGCACATGGCGCACGGCGTGCGTAATACAGCGGCCGGGCTGCGCTACGTGCTCTATGTATTCCTCACCAGCCTGGAAGATCCCTTCAAAGTGATTCATAAACCTGCCGGTTATTTCATAGCACCCGAGGGCGAAGAAAGAATAGGCGATGTATCAAATGTGGTATTCTCCAATGGCTGGATTCTGGATGAGGATGGCACCGTATTCATCTACTACGGCTCTTCCGATACGCGAATGCATGTGGCTACCTCTACAGTAGATCGTCTACTGGATTATACCCTGAATACCCCGCAGGACGGACTGCGTTCCGGTGCCACGGTAGAAAGGCTTAACCAGCTGATCGATAAAAACCTGGCATACCGCAATAACAACAAAGAACTGATATCTGGTAACGGAGCAGCTTAATGAATTTAGCAGCAGCCCAACTTACCCCCACGCTACAGCGCTACAGCGATGAAACAGAAGCCGAGCTGGAGAGGATCCTGCAGTTCTGGCAGCAAGAGTCGCCCGATGAAAAGTGGGGTGGTTTTGTAGGGCAAATGGATTATAAGGGGTCTGTAAATCAGGATGCTCCCAAGGGGGGCATCCTGAACGCCCGCATCCTCTGGTCTTTTTCGGCAGCCTACAGGCATACCGGCAATAAAATCTATCTGCAGCTGGCAGAGCGCTCGTTTGAGTACCTGCTGAACCATTTTGTTGACCGTGAGTGGGGCGGTATATACTGGGCAGTGGATGCGCAGGGGAACCCTCTGCATACCCGCAAGCAGATCTATGCGCTTGCTTTTGCCATCTATGGCCTAAGTGAGTTCTACAGGGCAACCAAAAACGAAAAGGCGCTGCAGCAGAGCCGTGAGCTCTACCACTGGATTGAAAAGCACAGCTACGATGCAGAAAGTGGTGGGTACCTCGAAGCCTTTAGCCGTGAGGGAGCGTTGCTGGAAGACTTGCGCTTAAGCCCGAAAGACCGCAACGATCCCAAAACCATGAATACCCACCTGCACATCCTGGAAGCCTACGCCAACCTGTACCGCATCTGGCCCGATCAGCAGCTGGCGTATCAGCTGGAATCACTGATTCTGTTGTTTCTGGAGCGGATTGTAGACAGCCGCACCGGCCACATGAACCTGTTCTTTACAACAGACTGGAAAGTTACTGCCGATCTGGTTTCTTACGGACACGACATTGAAGCTTCCTGGCTCCTGCAGGAGGCTGCAGAAGTGCTGGGAAACGATGAATTACTGCAGCGTGTGAAAGGGGTAGCCGTGCAGATGGCCCACGCCACTGCAGAAGGCCTGCAGCCCGATGGCAGCCTGTACCACGAGTTGGACCGCGGGGAAGGCCACTACGATACGCACCGCGAGTGGTGGGTAAGTGCCGAGGCCATGGTGGGTTTCCTGAATGCCTACCAGCTAACAGGGGAACAGCAGTTTCTGGAGCAGTCGCTCAATTCCTGGAAGTTTGCACAGCAGTATTTTCTGGACAAAGAAGGGGGTGAGTGGTTCTGGGGTGTATACGATGATTACAGCCTGATGAAAGGAGAAGACAAAGTAGGCTTCTGGAAGTGCCCCTACCACAACTCCCGCGCCTGTCTGGAAGTGGTACATCGCTGCAGGGTTTTAACAGGGAGTTAAGCTTTTCTAAGCTCCTTCCCAGTCCATGGCTATAATCTTTTAAGGACTAAACGCGATTATAATAGCGGAAGAGTAAACCCTTTCGCTATTTTTCGTTTTTATACACTGCTGCCTGCGATATGCTTAAGTCTGATAGAGCAGCAGGTAGAAGCAATTTTTACATCTGTAACACATTTTTTTAAACATGATAAATTATATTCCTAACCCCGATCGCTACGAAGCCATGCCCTACCGCCGCTGTGGCCGCAGTGGACTAAAGCTGCCGGCGCTGTCACTGGGCCTGTGGCACAACTTTGGTTATGTAGATGTGCTGCAAAATGCCAGAAATATTCTGCAGCTGGCTTTTAGCAGCGGTGTTACTCATTTCGACCTGGCTAATAATTACGGCCCTCCCTATGGTTCGGCAGAAGCAAATTTCGGAACCATCCTGAAGAAAGACTTCAGCAGCCATCGCGATGAGCTGGTCATCTCCAGCAAAGCCGGCTACGATATGTGGACAGGCCCTTATGGTGATTGGGGCTCCAAAAAATACCTGGTGGCCAGCCTGGACCAAAGCCTGAAACGCATGGGGCTTGACTATGTAGATATCTTTTACCACCACCGCCCCGACCCCGAAACCCCGCTGGAAGAAACCATGGGCACCCTGGACCTGATGGTTCGGCAGGGCAAAGCTTTGTATGTAGGTATATCAAACTATCATCCCGAGGAAGCGGCAAAAGCTTTTAAAATACTGAAGGATCTGGGCACGCCCTGCCTCATTCATCAGCCAAAATACTCCATGTTTGAGCGCTGGGTAGAAGAAGAAAAGTTGCTGGATCTGCTGGAGCAGGAGGGTGTAGGCTGCATTCCTTTCTCCCCCCTGGCACAGGGCATGCTCACCAATAAATATCTGGAGGGTGTTCCGGCCGATTCGCGGGCTGCTAAATCGCACGGTCATTTGCAGGAGAACAACCTTACCGAAGAGAAGCTAAATAAAATAAGGCAGTTGCATGAGCTGGCGCAGGAGCGGGGGCAGTCACTGGCACAAATGGCCCTGGCCTGGCTGCTGAAAGATGATCGGGTAACCTCCGTCTTGATTGGCGCCAGCAAGCCCGAACAGCTAACAGATTCTCTGCGCTGCCTGAATAATTTACAGTTCAGTAGCGATGAACTGGAGAGAATTGAGCAGATTTTAAAAGGAGCGGGCGGAGAGGCTTAGCTCTATAGAAAGTGAAAAGGGCATGAGATTTGTTTCCATGGCCCTTTTCGTTTTTATCTATCCTGCTTATTGCATTACAATTTCCCAGTCGTCGGTTCTGAAGGCCGAAGCGGGGAGGCCCTCTTTGTTGAATAGATTGGGCTCTGCGGTGTTACTCCAGGCAAAGCGCACTGCTGCCGGATCTTTCACGCCCCTGGCGCTTACCACCACGGTATTGCCGTCTATCCTGGCGGTGGCAGGTACAAACTTTCCGTCTTGGCCGGCTATTTCAAAAAGCGTAAGGTTCCTGCCTTTACTAACCAGCCCATTTTCGGCATGATCAAAATAAATTCTGATCTTGTTGCCTTCTTTTTTCATCTCCCGGTAGAGCGGGCCTGAAACGGGGCGGTCTTTTTTGCCATAGGTCTGGTTGAGGGCAATATTGGCAAAGCGCTTGCCTACATCCAGCTTGTTGCGGGGGTGAATATCTTCAACATTGCCAATATCGCTGGTAACAACCATGCCTGTTTTAGGAACCGAAAGGGTTTGCCGCTGCTCATCGCGCAAAATTACCCCTTCATAAGGCCTGCCGTACTTAAAGGGAGCAATCTGGGCAAAGTAAAAGGGAAACTCGTACCCCCATTGTTCCCGCCAGTTTTGAATCAGGGCAGTGAGTGCTTCTGAATAAGCATGGGGAACAGCAGTATTAGATTCGCCCTGGTACCACAGTGCACCTGCAATCCGGTAAGGAATCAGGGGTGCAATCATGGCATGATAGGCTTTGCCAGGCTTTACCGGACCCCAGGGAACTTCCTTTAACTGTGCAGCGGCCCCGGCCAGAACCGGGTTTGCAGCAATTGCCTGGGGTTGCATCCAGATTTCGGCAGGAGTGCCGCCCCAGCTGCTGTTGATCAGCCCAATGGGTACATCTAATTCCTGGTGCAGCTCTCTGCCAAAGAAATAAGCCACGGCGCTAAAATGCTGCATGGTTTCGGGAGTAGCCACTGACCAGCTGCCGCTCAGGTCCTGCTGAGGGCTATCGGCAGTTCTGTGCTCTACCGAAAAAAAGCGGATCTGAGGATAATTGGCTTTGGCAATTTCTTCTTTGTCGTGGTCAATACCCATGCGGGCACTCCATTCCATATTCGACTGACCGGATACCAGCCACACTTCGCCTATCAGCACATCATTGAATGTAATGGTATTGTATCCCTGTACTGTTAGTGTATAAGGACCACCCCCTGCAGGCGTTTGCAGTTTTACCTGCCATTTTGCGTTGGTATCTGCCTTTGTTTTTACGGCACTGCCATTCCAGCTGCCGGTAACACTTACCTCCTCGCCTGTTTTGCCCCAGCCCCAGATGGTAACAGCGGAGTTTTGCTGCAGCACCATATGGTCGGCAAAGATGGCAGGCAAATCAACTGCGAAAAGAGCGTGTATGGGACTCATGACAGCAAAGAGCATTAGCATTAAATATTTTTTCATATTCAGAAAAGGTATGATATGTGTAGCGTATAATTTTAAACTGACTGCAGGAGGCAGCAGGGGTTTTACTTTATCAAAGTAAGCTTTTTGTTCTTCTTTTTTCAAGTGTTACAATAATGGTTATGGTAAGGCCTACCAGTGCTACCAGGGCAAAGGAGGCCCTAAGGCTTAGCAGATCGGCAATAAAGCCAATAAGAGGCGGACCTAACAGAAAGCCAAAATACCCAAGCGTAGCCACCATGGCAAGTGCAATGCCGGGAGAAAATTTCTGGTTCTTTCCTACCTCGGTATAAGTGAGCGGTATAACGGATGAGGTGCCTGCGCCAATCATAAAAAAGCCCAGGATACCGGTGATCAGGTAAGGGAATGCCACGGCAATTACCAGCCCCCCGAAAATAAGGCAGCCACTGACCTGGATAATGGCACTGCTGCCAAAACGATTGGTAAATCTGTCGGAAATAAATCTGCCCAGGGCCATGGTGCCCAGAAAAGCCATATAACCTGCTGCTACCATGCCTTCCTGCGCCTCTATCACCTGTTTAAAATACACACCGCTCCAGTCGAACATACAGCCTTCGCAGATCAGTCCGCAAAAAGCAATGCTGCCTAAGAGTATTAAGTGCCTGTCAGGTTTTTTAAGCACAAATTTTTTACCTGCTCTTTCGTCGGTTTCTTTGGTGAGGTACTTAAAGCAGAGGCTTAGGAGTATCAGCACAAAAATAGTGACAGATACAAAATGGGTAACAATGCTTAAGTTCAGCCATAAGGCCAGCGCACCAATAGCGGCGCCGCAGAACCCTGCCAGGCTCCAGAGGCCATGAAAGGAGGCCATGATAACCCTGCCGTAATTTTTTTGTACCACCAGGGCCTGGGTGTTTACAGAGATGTTAATGAGGTTTGAGAAAATGCCAAACATTAAAATGCCAGCCACCAGCACAGAAATAGTTGGGGCCAGCCCCAGTATCAGCAGGCTTAGGCTAAAACCGGCTATGCCTGCAGCAGAGGTTATTCTGCTCCCGTGCTGGTCTACCAGGTAGCCGGAGAGGGGCATTGCAAAAAGAGAACCTACCGGCCTTACAAGTAATAAGGCTCCCAGCTGGCCATCGCTCATTTCAAAAATTTCTTTGATATCGGGGATACGCGATGCCCAGGTTGCAAAGCACAAGCCACTTTGAAAATATAAGGCACTTAAGGCAATGCGCTGTTTTGTCTTTAGTTGCATGCTTAATAAACTGTTCGTCCAGGCACCGCCTGGTTAAGTATGTCTAACCTGTCTTCAGGAGAGACTGTTGCAGCTGCTGCAGCAACTATTTACTTTTAGGTGGAACGGATTCAGGGGGTAAGAGATGTTCAATGAAACTAATTTTGCCCGGAATAATGTATATGAAAAGACCGGCATACGTACGGTAAGGCTAAATGGTAAATCATCAGTGATGAGTCCCGGTATTGCAAACATTTTATCAGCACAGCTAACTTAGCTGCAGGTGCACTAAACTTTATAGCTTTTCAGTGAAAATTGCTGTTTGCAAAATTGTTCATTTTAGGCAAATGTCTGTAGTTTAGGCGACCTTATTACAGGAGATTATAGTTACAAACGATTTTTTGCCCGCAAGAGGCTTAAAGATCTTTGCCTGAACTATTGACACCCCTACTGACAGCCACACATAAAACATTGAACATGAAATGATGGAATAGCATATACAACCAACCATACCTAATTTACAACCAACCATTATGATGAAGCGTAGAAGCTTATTTTTGTTATTATCGGCGCTTGTTGTACAGGCCTGTAGTACAAGCACACCACAGCAAACCACAGCCCAGGCACCCGCTGTAGATACGGTGGAAGCTGCCCCCCTCGATGATATCGGCCGTATGCTGGCAGATATGACCATTGAGGAGAAAGTAGGGCAAATGACACAGGTAACCATTGACCTGATCCTGCAGGATAACTCCACTACAGCCATCGATGAGGCTAAGCTCCGAAATGCTATTCTGGAGAAAAAAGTAGGTTCTATCCTGAACGTAAAAGGCCATGCCTACACCCCGGAGCAATGGTATACCATTCTCACTGCCATTCAGGATGTAGCAACCAAAGAATCCAGAAGCCGCATTCCGGTACTTTATGGCATTGATGCCATTCATGGAGCCAACTACATAGAGGGTTCCACCCTTTTTCCGCATAACATTGGCATGTCTGCCACCCGTAACCCCGAGCTGGTACGCCAGGCGGCAAAAATTACAGCGGCCGAAACAAGAGCAGTAGGCATCCCCTGGAATTTTGACCCGGTACTCGATATTGGCCGTCAGCCCCTGTGGCCACGCTTTGAAGAAACATTTGGCGAAGATGTGCACCTGGTAAGCACGATGGGTTCGGCAGCCATCAAGGGTTACGAAGAAGATGGGCTGGAAAGCAATACGGCAGTAGCCTCCTGCATGAAGCACTTCCTGGGCTACTCCTTACCGGCAACCGGTAAAGACCGTACCCCTTCCTACATTCCTGAGTCTATGCTGCGCGAATATGTGCTGCCTCCGTTCAAGGCTGCAGTAGAGGCAGGCGTTTCTACGGTAATGATTAATTCCGGCGAGGTAAACGGTGTTCCGGTACATGGCAGCAAATACTACCTTACCGACATTCTGCGCGGTGAGCTGGGCTTTGAAGGTGTGGCTGTATCCGACTGGGAAGATGTGATCCGTTTGCATACCCGCCACCGGATTGCCGATAGCCCTAAAGAAGCGGTTCGTATTGCAGTAGAGGCTGGCCTTGACATGAGCATGGTGCCTACCGATTACTCTTTTTACGATCTGCTGCTGGAGCTGGTACAGGAGGGTAGCATTACAGAAGAAAGAATTGATGTATCGGTGCGACGTATCCTGGAGCTGAAAAGAAAGCTGGGTCTGTTCGAGAATGCCTACCCCAATCGTGAGCTGGCAGGTCAGCTGCGCCAGGCCAGCTATGATACGGCTGCTTACCAGGCTGCACTGGAAACACTTACGCTGCTGAAAAACCAGAACAATGTACTGCCACTTGCTAAAAATACCAGGGTGCTGGTAGCCGGACCAACCGCTAACAACCTGGGAAGCCTGCATGGCAGCTGGTCTTACATATGGCAGGGAACCGACGAAACACAATATCCTGAAACAACAAAAACAGCCCTTGAGGGTATTATCGATAAAGTTGGCAAAAACAATGTGGTAAGCCGTACCACCAACGATTTTGCCGCCGCTGCAAATTACGATGCCGCCCAGCTGAAAAGAGATGCCAGAGGTGTTGGCGCCATCATCCTGTTCCTGGGTGAAAAAGCCTATGCGGAAAGCCCGGGTGTGATCGACGACCTGACCCTGGATGCTAATCAGCTGGCACTGGCCCGTGCAGCCGTAGAAACCGGAAAGCCGGTAGTGCTGGTGCTCTTGGAGGGACGTCCGCGGGTTATTTCTGCTATCGAGCAAAATATCCCTGCTGTACTGATGGCCTACCGCCCTTCTACCTACGGTGCACAAGCTATTGCAGATGTACTGTTTGGAGATCATAACCCCAGTGGGGTGCTGCCATTTACTTATCCGCGCCATACCGGAGATGTGGTGTTTTACGACCATAAGGGTACTGAAAGAATTCGTGAAGATGTGCCTAATACCTATGGCGATGCAGGTTTTAACCCGCAATGGACTTTTGGTCACGGCTTAAGCTATACTACTTTCGAGTTCTCGGATCTTAGCGTAAACAAGCAGAACCTGGGCATGTCTGAGAATATTGAGGTACAGGTACGGGTGCGGAATACCGGCCAGCGTGCAGGTAAAAAAGCAGTAGAGCTCTACAGCTTCGACCAGTATGCCAGTGTTACCCCAAGTGCCAGGAGGTTAAGAGCATTTACCCAGGTATCGCTGGCCCCGGGAGAGGAGCAGGTGGTGAATTTTACCATCACGCCGGAAGATCTGGCATTTGTTAACCAGCAGGGCGAATGGGTAACTGAGCCGGGTGCGTTCGATCTGATGATAGGTGATCAGAAAACTACTATAAATTATAATCAGTAAGTAGTAAATTTTTAAAACAAAAAAGCCCGGTTAAACCCGGGCTTTTTTGTTTATAAGCAGGCTTTATCATGATATAACCCTATATTCTGCAAACTGCTTTCTGTTAAATTAATGCCAGAAATACAATAAGTGGTAGCATGTTTCAAAACTATTTCCATGGAACTTAATTTGTTAAATTTTGTCTTAGATATGGTTTTTAGGGAAAGATTTGGTAAATTTCATAACTACTAACATTATCAGAGCTCCTGTGCCTAAAGGTTTAGTAAGCGTACTTCTTGCGGTTTTATTTGGTCTGGGAAATGTAGTTCCCTTACAGGCATCTCTGCCTGAGCAATACAAATTTTCTCTTATTGATATTAATAATGGCCTGCCGCACAACCAGATCAAGTGCTTTCTTAAAGACAGCAGAGGGTATTTGTGGATAGGTACTGCTGCCGGGCTTACGCGCTACGACGGCTATCAGCTCAAGGTGTTCCGCTACGATTCCAGTAACCCGGCCACCATCAATGGCAATAACATTCTTAAACTTTTTGAAGATCCTGCCGGTAAAGTCTGGGTGCAGACAACCTTTGGTTTTAGTGTGTTCGATCCTGCAACCGGAAAATTTTTCAGAGACTATAAAGAATACCTGACCAGGTTTAAGCTGCCGGTAACAGATGTTGAGCATATTATAAAAGATGATGCCGGCAATTACTGGTTTGTGCTTACGGGCAATGGCCTGGCCCGCTACAATCCTTCCAGCAAGCAAACTGTGGCCATTCGGCACAAGCCTTTTGATTCACTTAGTCTTGGCACCAACCATGTGGCTTCCCTTAGCAACGATGCTCATGGCAATTTGTGGGTGATTCACCGCAATGGTGTGCTGGAGAAAATGGATGGCAAAACCTTCCGGGTTGTGGAGCGCAGTACCAAAATTGCAGAAAAGAATAACCAGGCATTATATCTCTATAATCTTCTGGTAGACAGCGACCATGATATCTGGGTTTACACGCCCGGTGGTGATACTAACGGCGCATTCTTATATCGTCCTTTTGATAAATCTGTTACCCACATCAACGCTGATTCGCCCAAGCTTAGGCTGAATAATAACCAGGTAAGAGGGGTGGTTGAAGAAAAGAAGGGAACCATCTGGGTAGCCACGGATCATGATGGTATCAATGTTATTGATAAGCGTACCGGGCAGGTTAATTATATCCAGCACAACAATGAGGTGAATAAAAGCCTGGTACACAATGGCGTTCACTCGCTGTATAAAGACGAGCAGGGAATCATCTGGGTAGGTACTTTTAAAAACGGGGTAAACTATTATCACCCAAACATCGTCCGCTTTCCGCACTATAAGCATCAGCCATCTTTAAGCAACAGCCTGCCTTACGACGATATCAATGCATTTGCAGAAGATGATAAGGGAAATTTATGGATTGGTACCAACGGCGGCGGGTTGATCTACTTTAACCGGAGCGAGGGTACTTATACCCGCTACATGCATGATCCGGGCAATCCACAAAGTCTGGCTAATAACGTAATTGTTAGTTTACTGATCGATTCCAATAAAGAACTATGGATCGGTACCTATCTCGGGGGTTTGGACAGGTTTAACGGAAAAGAGTTTACACATTATAAATACCAGTCTAACAACCCTAACAGCTTGTCCGATAATAATGTCTGGGAACTCTATCAGGATTCGCGGGGAATTATGTGGGTAGGCACCCTGCATGGTGGTGTAAATCGTTACGATCCCGAGATCGATGGCTTTCACCGATCGCAGATAAAAGGAGGAGAGTTTACCCTGCACTTCGATTATATTTCTTCTATTACGGAGGATAGTGAAGGAAGGATCTGGGTAGGAGGTGGTTATGGCATTGAAGTCTTTGATCTTTACGAAGGCACCAGTACTTATCTTTCCCATGATCCGAATATGCCCGGCAGCATGCTGAGCAATAACATCACTTCCATACACAGAGATCAGAACAAAAACATCTGGATTGCCACCACCGAAGGACTTGATTTTTACGACCAGAAAGCAAAATCCTTTATTCATTTCACAGAAAAAGATGGCCTGCCCAGCGATGCCATTATTGCTATTCTGGGTGATGCACATAACAACCTTTGGCTGAGCACCTCGAATGGAGTGGCCAAGGTGATTTTACCGGCATGGAAGGGTAAGCTTGATAAAAAGGAAATAATTGTCCAGAACTATGATGAGGCAGACGGACTGCAGGGAAGGTCTTTCAATGAAAATGCAGCCTGTACTACACAAAAAGGAGAAATCATATTCGGAGGCGTAAATGGCTATAACCTTTTTCATCCCGATAAACTGGGAAGCAATGAGTATGCGCCTCAGATTGTGTTTACCAATTTCCTGCTGTTCAACGAAAATATAGAGATTGGAGCACTTGTCAATAAGCGGGTAATTCTTGAAAAAAGTCTCTCAGATGTTCAGGAGATCACCCTCAATTACAACGAGAATGTTTTTTCAATTGAATTTGCAGCCCTGAATTTCTTCCATCCCGACAAGAATAAGTATAAATATAAGCTGGAGGGTTTCGACAGAGATTGGGTAAAAGCAGATAATGAAGCCAGAAGAGTAACTTATACCAACCTCGATCCGGGTGAGTACGAGTTTAGGGTGATGGCAGCAAATAACGATGGGATCTGGAATACAGAAGGAGCAAAAATAAAGCTTTCTGTACTGGCCCCTTTCTGGAAAACAAACGCAGCATATACGGCCTATGTGCTGCTGGTACTGGCGCTCATATACCTGGGTCGTCACTTTATGCTGCAAAGGGCAAGCTCCAGGTTTAAAATTGAGCAGGAAAGAAGAGAAGCGCATCAGCTGCATGAGTTAAATATGATGAAGATCAGGTTTCTGACAAATGTTAGTCATGAGTTCAGAACTCCGCTCTCTCTTATCTTAGCGCCTGTAGAAAAATTACTGAGCGGTGGTAGTAATCAGGAGCATGAAAAGCAGTATCAGATGATCCACAGGAATGCCAAGCGTTTGCTGAATCTGGTAAACCAGCTGCTGGATTTTCGTAAGCTTGAAGTGGATGGGGCAAACTACTATCCTTCCGAAGGAAATGTAATCAAGTTCATTGCTGAATCTGTGAGTTCTTTTTCTGATCTGTCAGAAAAGAAAAACATATCACTTGGCTTCAATACCAGCATTCCTGAATTTCATACCTCCTTTGATATGGATAAGCTGGAAAAGATCCTCTTTAACCTGCTTTCTAATGCCTTTAAGTTTACGCCTGAAAATGGAGAAATAAGGGTGGAGGTTAACTGCCTTGAAAATAGTACAATAGCTGCAGACGAAGGGATCAAAACCCTGCAGATACGGGTAAAAGATACGGGAATAGGAGTGCCTAAAGACAAGCAGGACAAGATATTTGAAAGGTTTTTTAGAAGTGAGGTGCCATCGAGCCTGGTGAATCAGGGAAGCGGCATAGGGCTTTCTATCACCAAAGAGTTTGTGAAAATACACGGAGGTACTATTGAAGTAGAAAGTGAGCCTGGCAAAGGCAGCTGTTTTACAGTATTGATACCGGCAAAGGAAATTCGCTCCTGCCAGTTTGCCGCCAGCCCCGAACAGCCACAGGCAATGCTGGAGATTCCGGAAGCATTAGCCGATACCGGCCTGGTGAAGCAGGCAAAAATGCTGTCTGCAGATAAAAAGCCAGAGGTGCTGCTGGTGGAAGATAACGAAGATTTCCGCTTCTACCTGAAAGATAATCTGAGCGTCCATTTTACCATTATTGAAGCAAAGAATGGTAAAGAAGGCTGGCAAAAAGCGCTTTCGGGTATGCCAGATCTGATTGTGAGCGATCTGATGATGCCAGAGATGAATGGAACTGAATTTTGCAAAAAAGTAAAAGAAGATTCCCGTACCTCTCATATTCCCTTTGTGTTGTTAACGGCACATACGGCAGAAGAGCAAAAGCTGAAAGGGCTTAATATTGGCGCCAATGATTATATCACTAAACCTTTCAACTTTGAAATTCTGCTGTCCAGGCTGCGAAACCTGATTACACAGCGTCAGCAGATGCAGCAGGTTTTTGAAAAGAAAATCGGCGTACAAACCAGCGAGGCTAACATAGTTTCAATGGACGAAAAGCTGATACAACGAGCCATTAAGATTGTAGAGGACAGCCTTTCCGATCCTGACTTTTCGGTAGAGGTGCTTAGTAAAGAGCTGGGCATGAGCAGAGCACATCTTTATAAGAAAATGGTTTCCATCACGGGTAGTTCTCCGGTAGAGTTTATCAGGAAAATAAGACTGCAGCGGGCGGCTCAGTTTCTGGAAAAAAGCCAACTAACGGTAGCAGAGGTTGCTTATAAAGTTGGTTTCAACAACACAAAATACTTCTCCAAGTATTTTAAAAGTGAATATAATATGTTGCCATCACTCTATGCGGTGAGTAAGCAGCATCAGTAGCAGGTACGCGGATTCAAATCAATGCCTCTAAGACATTGAAAGTTTTGCCTTTAAACAATAAGTTATTTTTATTGGAACCGATTTCATAAAAATTGCATTAATGTTTGACAATTAATGATTATCTTTCTAAGCTTGAAAAGTGAGAGATCAGGTAATAAGAAAGGGAACTGAAGGGTAAGGTTTTTAAATAAATAATAATTTAAAAATCTGGGTTGCAGAGAAGAAAAAGAATCAAAAAAAGGCTGAATTAGGCCAATAGCGCATGAGTAGACATTTTGACCACACATCGGAAACATTTTATCCATAATGGGATACACCTCTTTCTTATATTTATAGTATGCAAACGTTTGCTAGTTTGTGCTTAGTAGTGTATCTGACTTGTGATTAAATGTGATGAAAATATAAGGTTTGATTTGTGTGATGTTGATTTAGCTGCTGGTCCGGTTCATTGAACTTAAGTGACCAGGCTCGGGAAGCCCTGAAGCAGGGGCAGTTTTGGAGCAGGCAGCCAAAACAGAATGTACAGAGGATTATAAGAATTTGTTGAAATACAAAGCCGGTAGATGGCAGATCAACTTAGGACATTGATAAATGGTGGAAGCTTTTATGTACAGAGATTATATAGTAAGGACGTGCAGTGTTCATTTGCTGAGTTCAGCACACGTTTGCGGTACTCGCCCATACTATATACAGTATCAGTAAATAGTAAACTAAACCAGAACTGGCAGCAACTACCCGGAGATAATGATAAAAGAATACCTATAGATTATATGTAAATAAAACAAACCAACCAACCAGTCAAGATGAGGCGCCAAGCCTGGCCAGACTGCCAGGTAAGGCAAGTTAAAATTTCTAAAAGATCAATTAAACCAACCCTCCCTGGGTGTAAGGGAGAAACAAGCTACACTAAACCAATTTTGTATGAAGAAAAGCTTACTGCTGATGATGCTGCTCTACCTCTGTGGGGCTGCATACGCGCAACAAACAATCAGGGGTCGTGTAACCTCTGCGGGTGATGCTGAAGGTCTGCCCGGTGTAACAATCGTTGTAAAAGGCACTTCTACGGGTACAGTAACAGACATTGACGGCAATTATTCATTGCAGGTACCCAATGCCAACGCAACTTTAGTATTTGCCTTTACAGGCTATGAAAGACAGGAAGTGCCTGTAAATAACCGCACCACTATCAACGTAACGCTCTCTGAAGATGTGGCTGTACTTGATGAGATTGTAGTAACGGGCTATGGCGAAATCAGAAGATCTGAAGTGACCGGTGCTCAGACAACCATCGGTGCACAGGAAATCCAGAAGTCAGTAAACACAACAATTGAGCAGGCCATTCAGGGTCGTGCTGCAGGTGTTTATGTAACTCAGAACTCTGGTCAGCCCGGTGGTGGTATTTCAGTTAATATCCGTGGTATTAACTCCATTACCGGAAATACTGAACCATTATATGTAATTGATGGTGTTCAGATTTCAGGTGGAGGAACCACTAACTCTTCTAACCCGCTGTCTGGTCTTAACCCGGCCGATATCGAGTCAATGGAAGTACTGCAGGGTCCTTCTGCTACTGCAGTTTATGGATCCAGGGCAACCAACGGTGTAATTGTAATCACCACCAAAAGAGGTAAATCTGGTGATGTTAGGGTGAACTATGGCTACCAGTACAGCCTGCAGACACCTCCACAAAATCTGGAAGTGATGAACTTACGTCAGTACGCACAGATGTTTAATGAGTTCAAAACAATCGCCGGCGGAAGTTTCCGTGATGACTTTTTAGATCCTTCCCTTCTTGGAGAAGGTACCGACTGGCAGGATGAGTTATTCAACAATGCGCCTATGAATAAGCATCAGCTTAGCCTAAGCGGTGGTAGCGAAAAAACTACTTACTACCTGTCTGGTGAATACCTGAACCAGGATGGTATTGCGCTGGGATCAGGCTTTGACCGTTACTCTATGAGGCTGAACGTTGATAACAAAGCACGTGAGTGGCTGTCAATCGGTGCAAACATAAATGTGTCTCAGACCAACGAAAAACTGGCAACAAGCCAGGATAACATTATTGGAGGAGTATTCCAGCTGCCCCCGCACATTCCGGTAACTAACCTGGACGGAACCTGGGCCGGTGGTAACACAGACAACAGCGCTGCCGAGCAGTTTACACCTCCTAACCCAATTGCGCTTGCTGAGTTAAACACCAATGAAATAACCAGAAGACAATTTCTGGGTGGTTTGAACGTAGGTGTGGATATTATTGAGGGACTGCAGTTCCGCACAACCTTTAACACCAACCTTGGATTTTCAAATGCAACCAACTTCAGGCCAAGCTATCGCTTTGGCTCACAGGTGCGCCCTAACACCCGCCTGGATAACACCAGCGGAACCAATACTTACTGGAACTGGAACCAAATGCTGCAGTATAACAAGCAGTTTGGTAAGCATGGTATCAATGCCATGGTCAGCCATGAAGCGCAGGCATCTACCTGGCAGAACATTTCTGCCGGCAGAGAAGGATTCGTAGTGAACGATCTGATCGACCTGAACCTTGGTGACCCTAATCAGGCCAGCAACGAAGGCGGCCAGGGCGACTGGGCGATGGAGTCTTACCTGGGTAGGATTATTTATAACTTCAACGAGAAATACATCCTTCAGGGTGCTTTCCGTGCCGATGGTTCTGTAAACTTCGGACCTGACAACAGATGGGGTTACTTCCCTTCCTTATCAGCAGCCTGGAGGGTATCTGAGGAGTCATTCTTCAATGTTCCTTTTATTAACGACCTTAGATTAAGGTTTGAAACAGGCCTTACCGGTAACCAGGGTGGTGGCCAGGGTATCTATGGTACGCTTGGTTCAGGTGTTACCACATGGGGTACCGGTTTCTTGCCAAACAGCTATGCTAACCCTAGCTTACAGTGGGAAGATACCCAAACCAATAACCTTGGTCTTAACCTGTCTTTCTTTAAAAATAAGATCCAGATCGAAGCCGATTATTATGTTAAGAATACTGAAAACCTACTGTTGAGGAACCCACTGCCATGGTACATGGGTACAAACGGTGCCGGATCAGTAGCTTCTCCATGGGTGAACATTGGTTCACTGCAAACCAAAGGCTGGGGTCTTGCCTTCAACACCATCAACATGGACAAAGGCGGATTTCAGTGGACAACAAACCTGAACCTGTCTCATTTCAGAACAGAGGTAACAGAATTCTATTCTGATGCTGCTATCATTAGCCGTACCTCCTGGTGGATGGATGACTGGACCCAAAGATCGGTAGTGGGTGAGCAGCCCTGGTTCTTCTATGGCTATGTAGAAGAAGGTATATTCCAGTCTGTAGAAGAGCTTGAGAACAGTGCCCTGCCTGCTGATAACACAGGTGCAGAGCGTGCAATTGCTGAAAACAGCATTTGGGTAGGTGATATCAAGTACAGAGATATAAACGGTGATGGCGTTATCAACCAGGATGACCAGACGAACATTGGAAGCCCATGGCCAAAACTGTTTGCAGGTTTCACCAATTCATTCTCTTACAAAGGTTTCGATTTAAGCATACTGATCACCAGTACCTATGGCAACGATATCTACAATATGGTACGTTACCAGAACAGCCAGCCTAACAACATCAATGTTGGCCGTAACCTGCTGATAGGTGCGTTCGATTACGCAAGAGTTGCTTATGCAGAGGATGATGTAGACCAGGCTAACCCATACCTGTTAAACCCGGGTACTACTGTTGCCAGGATGGCGCCTACTGATGAGAACGACAACTACAACAGGCACACCAACAAATATGTAGAAGATGGCTCTTTCATCAGGCTTAAAAACATAAGTTTGAACTATAATCTGCCTTCTTCCATTGTAGGCAGGCAAAATGTGATAAAAGGAGCCAGGTTAGGCGTAAGCGCACAAAACGTGGCTACCCTTACCAATTATTCCGGTTATGACCCAGAAGTTGGTGCTTATGTGGGTGGCAATGCGAGTGCTGATAACCAGGCCATGGGCGTAGACAATGGCCGTTATCCTTTAACTCCGGTTTATACTCTAAGCCTGGGCATTGATTTCTAATTTAAAAGAAACAAAAAAATGAAAAATAAAAGTTTATTATTAGGAGCAATGATGGCTGTTGCCGTCATGACCGGTTGTGGGGAGGAATTCCTTGACAGGCCACCTAAATCTACCTTAGTTGATGCTAACTTCTATCAAACCAATGATCAGGTACTGGCAGGTTCAGCCTTGCTTTACAACCTGGTATGGTTCGATTACAATGATAAGTCATCTTATAACCTGGGCGACATCCGCGGAGGAACCGTTTACCGGGCATGGAACGACAGGGATAATGTTGAATTTAACACCACGGCTAACTCTCCGCGCAACGGCGAAGCCTGGCGTTCATTCTATAACGTTGTGGGTCAGGCTAATACGCTCATCCAGAATGTCAACAGGTATGCTGGTGAGAGTGTAAGCGAGAGTGTTAAACAACATGCCATTGCAGAAGCCAGGTTTATGAGGGCTACGGCCTATACTTTCCTGGTGATGAACTATGGCCCTGTGCCCATCATCGAAAACAACCAGACATTATTGTCTGATACTACTGTTGCAAGAAACACAGAGGAAAGTGTATGGGAGTTTATTACCAGAGACTACCTGGCAGCAGCAGAGGCATTGCCTGAAACTCCGGTTCAGGAAGGAAGGATTACCCAGTGGTCTGCAGAAGGTATGCTTGCCAGAACCTACTTATACAGGTCGGGTATAGCAGGCTCTGGCGGAAGCAGGAACCAGGAATACCTGGATAATGCCAAGGAGTATGCTGAAAGAGTGATCACCATGAGTGGCAAGTCATTACTGCCTAACTATGCAGATCTGTTTAGGTGGCCATACGATAATAACCGGGAATCTCTATTCGAGAATCAGTGGGAATTTCACCCTACAGCATATGGCACACAGAATAGCATGGTGTCGCAGATTACGCCACTTGGCAGCGCAATTTCAAATGGCGATGGCTGGGGTGGAGACATTGGGGCTTCTTACTGGATGCTTAGCCTTTACGACGGATTGATGGAAAATGGATTTACCAACGACCAAAGGTTACATGCAACCTTTATGATGCCTGGTGCCCGTTATCCGGAAATTACACAGGATGCTACAGATGCTGCTGGTAATCCAATTCAGCAGCGTTTGATATTTCCGCAAGAGGGCACTGATCAGAATATAGCCAACATTAAAAAATATGTAGTTGGTAAAGCAGTTGATCAGGGTGGCGAGGCCAGCGCACAACGTTATGGCAATAACACCTATATGCTGAGACTGGCAGAAATGTACCTGATCTATGCAGAGGCTTCATTGGGTAACAGTGAATCTACCACTGATCAGAAAGCAATAGACTACTTCAATGCTGTACACACAAGGGCTGGTTTACCCCCACATGATGTTCAGACTGACGGACCGCTTACCTGGGAAGACGTCTTCTATGAAAAAATGAGAGAGTTTGCTATGGAAGGCAGATCCTGGTATGAATTTGTAGCCCTGCATTATTTTGCTCCGCAAAGAGCCTATGATATTATCAGTAACCAGGACCGTGGCCATTATTTTATAGAGGCTGATCAGGTGCCGAACCCTACATCATGGGAGATTACCAAGACCTCATGGGATAATAACAGAACTTTTAATGCACATCCGGGTAACTTCCAGATTCCGGTACCAGCAGCTGAATTAAGCCAGGCGCCAAACCTGAAAAAGGCACCAGTGCCTTATGAGTTTGGTGAGTAACATGCGGGTTTAAATAAATAAGACAAATATTATATGAAAATTAGATATAAATCACTCTTGTTCCTGCTGATTGCTTTTGCAATGGTGGGAGTTTTTACAGCCTGCTCGGATGATGATGATCCTTCCAGTGGAGGAGAGCCCCGGGTGGAGTATATTCGTATTACGGACCCTGAGGCATCTGACTCCCTGCTGGTAACAGCCGGTCAGGGTGCTATGGTGGCCATAATTGGTGAAAATTTAGCAGATGCCCGCGAGATCTGGTTCAATGACCTTCGTGGAGAATTATCGCCTACTTTTATCACAAATAACACCATCATCACCAGGGTGCCCAGTGATATTCCAACTGAAATCAATAACAAGATCACCTTGGTTTTTGGCAATGGCAGAAGGCTGGAGCATGATTTCGTAGTTGATATCAGTGAGCCCCTGCTTACCAGAATGGGGAGCGAGTATGTACCAGCTGGTGAAGTTGCTACCATCAGAGGTAATTATTTCTATGAGCCCATTACTGTAACCTTTACAGGTGGCGTAGAGGGAGAAGTAGTTTCTGTAAGTGCTGATAACAGAGTCCTGGAAGTAAGAGTGCCGGAAGGCGCTGAACCCGGCCCGGTTACAGTTACAACAAACTTTGGCGAAACAGAGTCTGATTTCTGGTTCCGTGATAACAGAAATTTAATTGCTACTTTCGACGCTGGTACTGAAGGCTTATGGCATGGTCCGGATTTCATCAAGGGATCTGATGCTGATATCGAACCGATCAATGGAAACTTCCTGCGCATCAACCGAGAACTGGCTGGCTGGGCATGGTTTGAGACTTATGTTGGGGAAGCCAGCAGTGTTGCAGGCACGGAATTTAGTAACCTTCCTGCTGCTGCCATAGCCAATCCGGCAGATTATGTGCTGAAGTTTGAAATCAATACCCTGGCTCCTTTAACAGGTGCTCACATTAGGATGTATGTAGGTCAAAACATGGCAGGTGAAAGAGGAGATATCAATTATAACTGGCAGCCTAACCTCAATACGGAAGGTGAATGGCAAACAGTAAGCATTCCGTTCAGTGCGTTTTGGGAAGCTAATAACAAGTTTGGATATAACCCTGACGGTTATGGTGTGTCTTTCCACTTCAGCGGACCTAATGCAGTACATGCCAACTATGCAATGGATAACCTGCGTGTAGTGCCTATAAACGATTAATAGTTTTATTAAAGAGATATCAAAAATGAAAAAGTTTTATAACATAAAGCTATTGATGCTTTTGTGCCTCATGGTGTCGTTTGCGTTCCTTACATCATGTGGGAACGACGAGGACGATACACCTAACTCGGGGCAGGTAGAGCTGTTAAGTTTTGGTCCTACTGGCGCCCAACATGGTGACGATATACGGTTTATCGGCCGTAACCTGAATCTGGTAGATGCCATTGAACTGCCGGGAGCAACGGTTCCAAGATCTGCTTTCAAAAGCCAGTCTTCAGAAATGATCATTCTTACAGTGCCGGAAGAGGCAATGGAAGGCAGAGTGATACTTAAGACTCCTAGTGGTGATATTACTTCAAAAACAATTTTAAGCTTTGAGGTACCCATCACCATTACATCAGTTACTGCAGAAGCAAGACCAGGATCAAACATTACAATTGCCGGTACCAAGCTGAATTGGGTAGAAGGCGTAATGTTTGAAAGTGATACAGTAAAGAACTTTGTTAGCCAGTCGCAAACAGAGTTGGTGCTTACAGTACCTGCAACAGCTAAAACCGGAACCCTGGTACTATTGGGCGGCGGTACAGAACCTGCGGTTGTAGAAACTGAGGAGGAACTGATCGTTACGCTGCCACAGGCAACAACACTGGCTCCTGCCACACTGCATAATGGCGAAAACCTGACCATCACTGGTACAGATTTGGATCTTGTAGAGGCAATTCACTTTACAGGCGTTGGTGAAGCTATCGTGACCAGCTTTGTAAGCCAGTCTGAAACAGAAATTGTAGTTACCGTACCGGCTAATGCTACGAAAGGTACTATAACCCTGTTACCAGCTTCGGGCGTGGAAGTGACAACCACAGATGAGGTAACCATGGTTTTACCTGCGGCAACTGCAATGACTCCTAATCCTATCAGGCATGATCAGAACCTGACCATTAACGGTACAAATCTTGATCTTGTAAAGGAAGTGAAATTCAAGGGAGTAGGAGATGCGAATGTTACCAGCTTTGTAAGCAAGACAGCTACACAGCTTGTTGTTAAAGTGCCAAAGAATGCATCCAGGGGTACGCTTACGCTGGTTGCTAACTCTGGTGCAGAGGTAGCAACTCCGGAGCTAACCATAGCCTTACCGGTTATTGCTAACATGACTCCAAGCCCGGTAGAGCCTAATCAGCAGCTTACTATTAATGGTACAGATCTTGATCTTGTAAAAAGTATTGAGTTTCAGGGTGGTGCAGTGGCATCTACTTTTGTTAGCAAAACCCCAACCCGTATAGTAGTACAGGTTCCGGAAGCTGCCAGAAGAGGTGAGCTGAAGTTTACCACGATTCATGACTATGTGGTAGAAACAGGAGCTCAGCTGCTCATTATCTTACCAGTGATCAAGACTGTAACACCAGAGCCGGTAGTTCCTGGAAACTTCCTTACTATTAGCGGAACAGACCTTAATCTGGTAGGAAAAGTAATCTTTGAAGGCGGTGCAGAAGTTACTTCTTTCACAGCCCAAAATTATGGTCAGATCGTGCTGACAGTTCCTGCAGATGCAAAAACAGGTAACCTAACCCTGATCACAAAATCTGGTTTGGAGGTGAGAACCGACAAAAGAGCATCTATTGGCACTGCAGAGCCTAACATCAATATGTACATCTTCAGAGAAGAACTTAATGGAGATTGGCAGAAATGGGGTGGCTGGGGCACGTCAGTACAGGATCTGGAAAATGAAGAGCAGGTTAGCAGAGGTTCCAAGGCCTTAAAAATCAGCTTTAATGATCCATGGGGTGCTGTTCAGCTTCATCCAAATAACGGTAATGCTCTGGCTGGCTATACCCACGTTGTGCTTTATGTGTATGGTACAGCTAATACCACAGCTGGAATTCAAGTCGAAGATAAGAATGCTAATTACTTAACACAGGTTAATTTTGATATCAAAGCAGGTGAATGGACACTTGTAGAAATACCAATCAGTTCTTTAGGAAACATAAGTGCAGGTGTTCAAAACCTGCTCATTAAAAATAACGGTACTAATCCTAATACATTCTATGTTGATGATTTAGGACTGCGTTAATAAGTTTCGGATACAATTAAAAAGGAAGAGCAGCAATGTTCTTCCTTTTTTTATCATAAAAATGTACTCTCAGTCAGTAGTGATTTTATTTGAGAGGAGCTGTTAGTGCAGTTTTATATGCTTACAGATGCCGCCGCTGTACAATAATACCAGCTGCCGGAATTTGATAAATAAGTATCAGCTCATATTAAAGGTTTTTAATCTTAAAACCTGCTTCTTATTCTGCATTGGGTGCTGTAAAATAAGGTTTGGATGTTTTTTGTCAATGAATTGATAAAATAGTATTATCAGATTCCTGCTGATATTTTATAGATTTGATACTTACCAAGCGGGAGCTTATCCGAAATTTGTACAGAGAAATTAATGCGTGGAGGCTCTAACAGTATGAAAAAAAACTACACTGTACTAATCTACCTGATTGTTGCCATATTTTCCGCTCAGGGGCTATGGGCGCAGAAGCTGGAAGCCGAAAATGCAACACTTTCCGGTGGTGCTGCAAAGGTTGCCTGTGCTGCCTGCTCCGGAAGCTTTGCCGTTGAGCAGCGGGAGGGCAGCCTTGCCTTCAGGGTAACACTTGCACAGGAGGGCTTTTACAATATTGTAGTGAATGCTGCCGCGCCAGGTGGTGAAAAAACCAATATAGTTTCTGTTAACGGAGTATCGGCAGACTTTCATCTGGCGCAAAACAGCCAGTACCAGAATTTTACAATCGTTAACACGCTTAAACTGGCGGCCGGAGAACATACGATTGAAATCAAAAAATCCTGGGGCTGGATAAATGTTGATTATATCCAGCTGGAAAAAGTTAATGCCGCTGATCGTTTCAACTTAAACCAAACCCTGGTTAATCCTAATGCTACGCCCGAAGCCACTGCGCTGTATAATTTCCTGCTGGATAACTATGGAGATAAGATCATCTCGGGCGTGATGACGCTCAGCAGTATGGATGAGGTAAACTGGCTGAAACAAAATACAGGCAAAGAACCAGCTTTGGTAGGACTGGATTTTATGCACAGCGGTCGGGCGTACTCCTGGTACAATGATAAAGAGCCAATCCGGGATGCAAAGGCCTGGTACGACAGGAACGGTATTCCCACGCTGATGTGGCACTGGAGAGATCCCTTACGCACTACAGAGGAATTCTACACCAAATCCTCATCCAAGCCAGATGGCACTACCTTCGATATCTCAAAGATTTCAAATACATCTTCAGCAGAATATGGAGCGATGCTGACTGATATTGATTACATAGCCGGCCTGCTGAAGGAACTGCAGGATCAAAACGTACCGGTTATCTGGAGGCCCCTGCACGAAGCTGCCGGTGGCTGGTTCTGGTGGGGCGCAAAAGGCCCGGAGCCTCTGAAAGCGCTTTGGCTGCTGATGTACGACAGATTGGTGAACCACCATGGATTAAATAACCTCATCTGGGTATGGACCAGGGAGCCTGGTGATGATGCCTGGTACCCCGGCGACGAATACGTTGATATCGTTGGGCGCGACATCTACAAAGATGGTGATCATGGTTCCCATGCCATTGAATTCAACAATATGAATGCCCTGTATGGTGGCAAAAAGATGGTAACTCTTAGTGAAGTGGGTTCTTTCCCTGATGTTGATAACCTGATAAAGGATGGTGCAGGCTGGTTGTGGTACATGCCCTGGTATGGTGGCTATACCCGTGACGTCAGGTACAATTCCCTGGATCTCTGGAAAAAGATGTTTGCACATGACTATGTGATTACCCTGGATGAAATGCCCGATCTGAAGACCTATGAAAGGCAGGATCTGGTAAACGAGCCCGAAAATCCCGAAGAACCTGAAAATCCCGAAGAGCCCGGTAATCCTACGGGCTTGCAGGATGATAAACGCTCCTTTGAAGCCTACCCTAGCCTGATAGACCGGCAACTTTTTATCACTAGCGAAGCCCGGATCAATACAATTAGTGTCTATAGTATGCTGGGCATTCAGCTAAGGGAGCAGACAGTACATGGTAATACGGCAGTAGTTTCTTTTGATGGTTATAGACCAGGACTCTATATCGTGAAGGTGAATGAGAAAGAAACAATGAAGGTAGTAAAGAGGTGAAAACGTAACGACAACGCAAACAGGCTATAACGTTACAGATACATTGTGAATCCGGAAGGTTTTGTGTGGCCGTAGCGTTCAAAATCCTTGATGTTGTAAACTGCTCTAAAAATTTATGATCCCATGAAAAATACATTGAATAGGATAATCCTTAGTGTTTGCTTATGTATCTGTTGTGCAGCGGTAAGTTTTGCACAGTCGCCCATAAAAGTGGCTTGTGTGGGTAACAGTATAACCGAGGGCTACGGCTTGGAAAAAACCTACCCCCAGGTGCTGCAGCAGCTGCTGGGAGAGCAATATGAGGTGCGTAATTATGGTAAGAGTGGGCGTACCCTGCTGAAAAAAGGCGATTTTCCCTACTGGAACGAAGACCTGTACCAGGAGGTGCTGGCCTGGAGCCCCGATGTTGTGGTGATAAAACTGGGGACCAATGATTCCAAACCACAGAACTGGCAGTACAAAGATAGTTTTGTAAAAGACTATGTAAAGCTGGTCAAATCATTCAAAAAGCTGCCTTCAAAACCAAAGGTCTATATCAGCTACCCCATTCCTGTATTTGAGGAGAAATGGGGCATAAACCAGGAGGTGGTGAAGAACGAAATTCTGCCGGCCATCAATAAAATTGCACGCAAAACCAGGGTGGAAGTAATTGACCTCTATACCCCCTTTACCGGCCAGGCAGCATTGACTTACGATGGCGTACACCCCAATGATGAGGGTGCTGCGCTGCTGGCAAATGAAGTATTCAAAGCCCTGCAAACTGCTGAAATAGTATCAGCCAAGTAAGCTTCAGCAGCATAAATGCTGGCTGGCAACAGATGCATGCCAGGGTACACCCGCTAATATATCAACCGTTCCTCCTTAGTTTAACCAACTTAATCAATGAAAAAGCTATTCTTCCTCCTGGGCATGCTTGCGCTCTCCGGAGCTGTCTCTGGGCAGGGCAACAGAGTTAACCAGGACAGCCTGAAGTATGATGGCCTGGCACTTACACCGCCTATGGGCTGGAATAGCTGGAACAAGTTTGCCTGCAATGTAGATGAACGCCTGATCCGCGAAACAGCCGATGCCATGGTGGCTTCAGGTTTAAGAGATGCCGGTTACGTCTATATCAACATAGATGACTGCTGGCACGGACAACGCGACAGCCTTGGTTTTATACAGCCAGACCCGGAGCGTTTTCCATCCGGCATGAAAGCCCTGGCCGATTATATCCACTCAAAGGGCCTGAAGTTTGGCATCTATTCCGATGCCGGCTGGCAGACCTGCGGCGGCAGGCCCGGCAGCCGGGGCTACGAATTTCAGGATGCGCAGACCTATGCCAGCTGGAATGTAGATTACCTGAAATACGACTGGTGCAATACCGAAGGACTGAATGCCGAAGGTGCCTACATGACCATTGGAGCTGCCCTTAAAAATGCAGGCAGACCGGTAGTACTAAGTATTTGCGAGTGGGGTAGCAATGAGCCCTGGAAATGGGGTCCTAAAGTAGGGCACCTGTGGCGCACCACCGGCGATATTTACAACTGTTTTGACTGCGTGGAAGACCATGGCACCTGGAAGTCATGGGGCGTGCTTCAGATCTGGGACAAGCAGGAGGGGCTTCGTCAGTATGCCGGACCAGATCACTGGAATGACCCGGACATGATGGAAGTGGGCAACGGCATGCCGGTGAACGAAGACCGCGCGCACTTTAGCATGTGGAGCATGATTGCTGCGCCACTGATTGCCGGCAACGACCTGCGAAAAATGTCTAAGGAAACCATCGATATCCTGTCGAACAAAGAAGTAATAGCTGTAAACCAGGACAAGCTGGGGATACAGGGATTTAAGTATTCATCTCAGAACGATATGGAAATATGGTTCAAGCCACTGGATGGTGGCGATTGGGCCGTTATGTTCCTGAACAGATCAACATCTCCACAGAAAATAGATTTTAACTGGGCTGCCCAGGAGGTTAAAGACGAGATCTTTGATAAAGCTGCTAACTTCAGCAGCACAACCTATAATGTGCGGAATTTGTGGACGAAGAAGAACGCAGGCAATACCAAAAAAGCATTTAAAGCAGAAGTTCCTGCCCATGATGTGGTTATGCTGCGCCTTAGCCAGCCAGCTGCAAGAAAGTAAATCATTAGTGATTGATGTTGTATATGGATCAATCTGTTATTTTTAATTATTGAAAAAAGCAGCCCTGGCCCATCAGCAGGGCTGCTCTTTTATTGATGCTGGGTTATTCTGATAACAGCTTTTCATCAGGCTTGTAAAGTTGAAAACCTGTAATAAATCAATAAATGTTTAGCTTTTATGGCAGGGACAGGAACTACTTGCCACACCATAAAGGTTTAGAGTTGATTGCCAAACCTCTGGTTGTGTATGTGGTAAGGCATTGATATTGAACAAATTGAATGCTGAAGCTTATGCGTTTCATGCATCTGTAGTGATTGTGAAGCTTGTTTTTGTACATTGAAGTCCCCCGATTCATTAAATGCAGCAATCTAATATCCGCCTCCTGATTTTCTCCCTGCTTACATCGGTTGTTCTTTTGGCTTGCCAGCCACAAGGCAGCAAAGAAGAAATGGTGGCAGCGGCTGCTTTAGAAGAGGCAGCCGCTGCTGAAACACTTTTCAGTGTTTTACCGCCGGAGCGCACCGGTGTTACTTTTGTCAATTTGGTAAAAGAAACACCCAAGGGCAATATTATGGCTTACCAGTATTTCTATAACGGAGGTGGTGTGGCCGTAGGCGATATTGATGGCGATGGCTTTGAAGATCTTTACTTCTCCGGCAATATGGTGCCTAACCGCCTTTACCTGAACAGGGGCAGCAAAGGCACTGCCCCGCTGCAATTCGAAGATATTACAACACAGGCAGGCGTTGGCGGCAGAGACGGGAACTGGAAAACAGGTGTGAGCTTGGCCGATGTGAATGGCGATGGCCTGCTGGATATCTATGTATGTTACTCAGGCCATATGCCTGCCCAGGCCAGGATAAATCAGCTATTCATTAACCAGGGGCCTGATGAAAACGGCATACCCGTCTTTCAGGAGCAGGCAAAGGAATACGGCCTTGACGATGCTGCTTACAGCACCCATGCCACCTTCTTCGACTTCGACAGGGATGGTGACCTGGACATGTTCCTGCTCAATCACAACCCATTTTTGTATAAAAGCCTGGATGATGTCAGCATCAACGAAAAGCTAAAACAAACTGAGCCTATGATGCGGGTAAAGCTTTACCGCAACGACAAAGGCGCCGGTGGCACTCCCAGATTCACGGATGTCACTGAAAAAGCAGGTTTCGAAGGCTCCGGCTTTACCTACAGCCTTGGTGCCGGCGTAGCCGATATCAATGGCGATGGCTGGCCCGATATCTATGTCTCCAACGACTACTCCGCGCCTGATTATCTCTACATCAACAACAAAAACGGCACCTTTAGCGATAAGCTGCAGACCAGCATGGGGCATATTCCCATCTACTCCATGGGCAACAGTGTATCCGACATCAATAACGACGGCCTGCCTGATATTTACGTGCTGGACATGCTGCCTGAAGATAATCGCCGCCAAAAGCTGCTTTTCTCACCAGACAATTACGAGCAGTTTGAGCTCTACCAACGTGTAGGTTTTCACAACCAGTACATGCGCAACATGCTGCAGCTTAATACAGGTGTAGATGAAAACGGTGCGCCGGTGTTTAGTGAAATAGGCCAGCTCTCCGGCATTTCCAACACCGACTGGAGCTGGGCACCCCTTTTTGCCGATTACGACAACGACGGCTGGAAAGACCTCTTTGTGAGCAATGGCTTTATGAAGGATTTTACCAACCTCGATTTCATCAAATACTCCAAAAATTTCTTTCAGACCTCTCCCCGCGGGCCGGGCATGGCAGAAAACCTGATGGCCCTGCTGGCTAAAATGCCATCTTCTAATGTCAACAATTACATTTACAGGAATGAGGGGGGGCAGACCTTCAGCAACCAGGGCAAAGCCTGGGGGATGGATGTGCCCTCCAACAGCAATGGTGCTGTGTATGCTGATCTGGATGGAGACGGAGACCTGGACCTGGTGGTAAACAACATCAACAAGCCAGCCTTTATCTACGAGAATAGGGCAGACAAACAGCTTTCCCACCACTTTCTGCAGCTAAAGCTGGAAGGTGCGGGAGCCAACACCGCCGGTATAGGCACAAAGGTAATGCTCTATGCCAGGGGCAAGCAGCAGCACCAGGAGCAGATGCCCAACAGGGGCTACCAGTCCAGCGTATCGCCCCTGCTGCACTTTGGCTTAGGCACAGAAGCAGCCATAGATTCGCTGCGCATTATCTGGCCCACAGGCAAAACACAGCTGCTGGAAGCAGTAGCAGCCAACCAGCTGCTGGTAGTGGAAGAAAAGAACGCCACTGCTACCTACCGCTACCCCAAAGCACCTGCTGCAGCCCTGCATGAGGTAAGCTCTCCCATTGCCTTTGCCCATGCCAGCAGCAACATCAACGACTTTAAGCGCCAGCCTCTTTTGGTAAACCCGCTCTCTTTTTCAGGACCTTGTATGGTAAAGGCAGATGTAGATGCAGATGGACTGGAAGATGTGCTCATAGGCGGAGCAGCAGGCCAGGCGGCCAAGCTGTTTCTGCAGCAAAAGAACGGAAGCTTCAAGGAGAGTGCAGTAGCAGCTTTTGCTGACGATAGCGCTAGTGAAGACACAGATGCGCTTTTCTTTGATGCCAATGCTGATGGTAGGCCTGACCTTTACATAGCCAGCGGCGGCTACGGCAACTTTATGCCCGAAGATGCGCTGCTGCAGGACCGCCTCTACCTGGGCGATGGCCGGGGAGGCTTTGTAAAAGCTCCGGATGCACTACCCCTCATGCGCACCAGTAGCGCAGTGGTAAGAGCAGCAGATCTGAATGGAGATGGCCGGGAGGATTTGTTTGTGGGAGGAAGAGTAATTCCGGGCAGATATCCGGAAGCACCCAGAAGCTATGTGCTCCTTAGTGATGGAACCGGAACAGGCGTAAAGTTTACCGACAAGACTGCTGAAGTAGCGCCCCAGCTCCTGCAGCCAGGCATGGTGACAGATGCAGCCTTTCATGACCTGAACGGAGACGGCACAAAAGAGCTGGTGGTAGTAGGAGAGTGGATGCCACTGATGGTGTTCTCCTCTAAGGAGGGTAAGCTTATCGATGCTACCGGCAGCTACTTCGAGAAGAGCTACACGGGCTGGTGGAACAAGCTGCTGGTGAGCGACTTCAATGGAGATGGCAGGGCAGACCTGTTGATTGGCAATATGGGAGAGAACTCGCAGGTAAAGGTAAGGGAAGGACAGCCGGCAGAGCTCTACTATAAAGACTTCGATGAGAACGGATCAGTAGATCCCATTCTGAACTTCTACATCAAGGGCACCAGCTATCCGTATGTGACCAGGGATGAGCTGCTGGATCAGATTTCGATGCTGCGTACGCGCTTTAGCAGCTATGAGAGCTATGCAGATGCCACCATGAGCAGCATCTTCAGCCAGCAGGAGCTCAAAGATGTGGACAGGTTATCGGCCAATTATCTGAAGACCGCCTATTTTGAAGGCACTGGAGGGAAGTTCAAAGAAAAGGAGCTGCCCCTGGAGGTGCAGTATTCACCTGTGTATGCCATGAGTGTGGTAGACTACAATGGAGATGGCATACAGGATGTAGTGCTGGGGGGGAATATAAACGGAGCAAGGCTAAGGTTTGGCAAGTATGATGCTTCTTACGGCATGCTGCTGCAGGGCAATGGCAGGGGAGGCTTCGGCTATGTACCGCAAAGGGAGTCGGGCCTGAAGCTGAAGGGAGACATCAGAAGCATCCTTAGCATCAACAACACCCTGCTCTTTGGCATCAATCAGCAAAGCATCAAGGCTTACAAACTAAAGCAAAAGAGCCAGGTTCTTTAATTATATTTAAGCATGAAAAACTGGATCTTTTTTTCCCTTTCTATCATGTTGCTGTTGGCGGGCTGCAGGGAGCAGGCTGAACAGCAGCCGGAGTTTAGCAGCCGGCAGATCAGTGAGGTAATTGCCAGAATGACTGATATCATGGTGCATGATGTTACCAACCCGCCACTGGCAGGCAGGTTTTTCTCCTATGCCTGCCTGGCAGGCTACGAGGTGGTGGCACAAAATGATACAACTTATAGCAGTATGCACGGTGTGCTGAACGGATACCCCCTTTTAGAAAAGCCAGATACCATTTCAGATTATTCCTTCCAGTTAAGTGCTATTTTGGCCATGCTGGAAACCGCTAAGAAAATGCAGCCCTCCGGGTCCATGCTGGAAGATTACCAGCAACAGCTCCTGGATTCCTGCCGGAGAAGTGGCATATCGGATCAACTTATTGGAAATTCTCTGGAGTATGCTCAGATTGTTAGCCAGCAAATTCTGGCCTATGCAAAGGCCGACAAGTACAACCAGATCAGCAACTACCCCCGCTATACTCCGCTTGATAAAGAAGGTAGCTGGTACCCGACTCCTCCGGGTTTTTTTGCACCGGTAGAGCCCTACTTCAGCACCATTCGCGCATTTACGCTGGATGATAACACTCAGTTTAAACCTGCGCCCCCGGTAGCATTCTCTACCAGCAAAGATTCTGATTTCTACAAGCTGCTGATGGAAACCTATGAAAAGGGTGGCACCAATCTATCGGAAGAGAACAGGCTGATTGCTTCTTTCTGGGACTGCAACCCTTTTGCCCTGCAGGATAATGGCCACCTGATGGTAGGTGCCAAAAAGATCTCTCCGGGTGCACACTGGCTTGGCATAACCGGCATTGCCTGCGAAAAGGCGGGTGTGGACTTCTCAGAAGCCATGAAGATTAATACCATAGTTTCCATATCGCTGATGGATGGCTTTATTGCCTGCTGGGATGAGAAGTTCAGGAGCCACCGCATCAGGCCCGAAACTGCCATCAGAAAGCATATTGACCCAAACTGGCAGCCCCTCCTGCAAACGCCTCCTTTTCCGGAATACCTGAGCGGCCACTCCACCATATCATCGGCTGCTGCGGTGGTGCTAACGCACTATTTTGGCGATAATTTTGAGTATGAAGATACAGTGGAGGTACGCTATGGTCTTCCGGCGCGTAAATTTACCTCCTTCCAGCAGGCTGCCGTAGAGGCTGGCTTATCACGCCTCTATGGTGGTATCCATTATATGGATGCCATTGACAATGGCCGCAGCCAAGGCCTGCAGGTTGGCGAATGGGTGCTGAATAAGGTGGAAAAGAGAGTTGCAGCAGAAGCGGGTATGGTAGCCGATAGCTGGTAATGCTATTGCTGTTATTCTTTGGCGGTGAAGGAACAGACCTGCTGCCCATCCTGTTTCCTTCAGGTTTGGGTTAATTAAAAATTGATAATTCGGGCTTAAGTCATTGAAATAGCTAAGAAGCCTTTTGTATAATTGATTATAACCAGCCAATATTTATATTAAAATTTCATCTCTCCTAAAACAAGCTTATGAATACTTACATGACCAGCAGGCTCTGTTATACCCTGCTTTTCCTGCTGCTCTTAACAGGGGTGCAGGCACAGCAGCAATCTGAAAATATTCGCCTGAACCAGATAGGTTATTATCCCACAGCCGAAAAGATTGCTGTAGTAGTCGGAGAAGATGGTGGAGGTGAATTTTATCTGAAAACACCCGATCGCTCTAAAACAGTTTTCACCGGAAAGCTGTCTGAAACAAAAGCAGGCGAGTTTTCTAAAAGACCAACCCGTATTGCCGATTTCTCCCAGTTTACCAAAACCGGTAGTTATGTAATAGATATCCCGGGCGTTGGCTACTCTTATCCCTTTGAGATAAAAAAAGGGGTGCATCAAGAAGTGGCAGATGCTTCCCTGAAGGGCTTCTACTTTATTCGTGCTTCTACCGCTTTACCTGAAAAGTATGCAGGCAAGTGGAGCCGCCCGGCAGGCCACCCGGATAATAAAGTGCTGATACATGCCTCTGCTGCCTCAGCACAACGCCCGGAGGGTACGGTGCTCTCCTCACCCCGTGGCTGGTACGATGCCGGCGATTATAACAAATATGTGGTAAACAGCGGTATCACCATGGGTACGCTTTTATCTGCCTACGAAGACTTTCCGGCTTTCTTCAAAGCACAGAACCTGAACATTCCGGAAAGCAACAATAAAGTGCCTGATACACTGGATGAAGTACTTTGGAACCTGCGCTGGCTGCTGAGTATGCAGGACCCCAACGACGGTGGTGTTTACCACAAACTTACCACCGCTAATTTTGAGGGTATGATCATGCCGGCAGCTGCAAAGAACCAGCGCTATGTAGTGCAGAAGAATACCCCCGCAACACTGGATTTTGCTGCTGTAACAGCACAGGCCAGCCGGGTGTACCGCAATTTCAGCAAAGAATTTCCCGGCCTGGCAGATTCCTGCCTGCAGGCTTCTATCAGAGCCTGGGAGTGGGCACAAAAAAATCCTGCAGTACTCTATGATCAGAATGCCCTGAACAAGCAGTTCGAGCCAGCTATAACCACAGGCGCTTATGGCGATCGTGATACCAGCGATGAATTTATCTGGGCAGCAGCTGAGCTCTATGCCACCACCAAAAAAGAAAGCTATTATACAGCCGTTAACATGCTGCCCGATACGCTGATGCCGCTACCGGCATGGCCACAGGTGAGGCTGCTGGGCTACTATACCCTACTCCGGCATGAGAAAAGCCTGACTGCAGCTGCACAAAAAGACCTGCCGGAAATCAAAAAGCGCATGCTGGCGTTTGCTGATAACTTAATGGAGGGAGCCTCTGAGCGCTCATACAGAACAGTGATGGGTAAAACAGAAAGAGATTATATCTGGGGGAGCAGTTCTGTAGCGGCAAACCAGGGAATAGCCCTTATTCAGGCCTATAAATTAACAGGAGATAAAAAGTACCTGCAGGGCGCGCTTTCTAACCTTGATTACTTATTGGGCAGAAACGCAACCGGCTATTCTTTTGTAACCGGATTTGGTGATAAACCTATCATGAATCCTCACCACCGCCCTTCTGTAGCAGATGGTGTGGAGGAGCCGGTACCTGGTCTGCTTTCAGGCGGGCCTAATGCCCGGGCTGCTCAGCAGGATAAATGCCCCACCTACCAGTCTACCTTCGCCGACGAGGTTTTTACAGATGAGGATTGCTCCTACGCATCGAACGAGATAGCCATTAACTGGAATGCCCCGATGGTTTACCTGGCAAGTGCTATTGAAGCGCTTCAGGCAAAGCCCGGCAAAGGATTGTACTAGCTTTTAACCCAACATGTAGCAGCACTGCTATGTAGCAGCATTGCCTGTAGTAGGAGGATTTTCTCTTGCTGCAGGCAGTGTTTTTTTATTTGTATTCATTTTATACCCCCATTGGAAGCATTTTATCCCGCTTATCTGCTTTCTTTTTGTGACTTTTGATTAGAAATACTCCCTGCTTGCGATTGCACTAACGTTTGCGGAGAACGCAAACAGACAGCTGTAAATCTATGCTGGAAGCTAGCTGCTGACCTGTAAGCCAGGGCTGCAGAGCGGATCATAATTAGTAGAGAAAGCATTGAAAAGAAAGCTCTGAAACAAAGGCTCTGGCCGGAAAAAGTGCCTTCTGCCAGACCTGGATTTTGGGTAAGGAACTGTGAAGGTGCTGCTTATCAGCATAATGAGATAAGAGCCGGAGGCAGTAAGAATTAACATGTAGTGCCGCTTCAATATGCAGGTACACACAAGTAAAGCGAAAAAATTATGAATAAGTCATTTACCATCATCAGGCAATTTGGCTGTCTTTATGTATTGGCGATGGCAATGGTTGCCTGCTCATCTGCAGAGAGCATTCAAATGCCTGTTATGCAGGAATCACTGGGAATGATGGCTTATGAAAGCAGGATTGACTCCCTGATTGGCCAGATGACCCTGGAGGAAAAGATCAGCATGATTCATGCAAACTCTTCCTTTACCTCGGGGGGAGTGGCGCGCCTGGGAATACCGGAGCTAAGCATGTCTGATGGCCCTCACGGGGTACGCCCTGAGCATGGCCGCGACTGGATACCTGATAATGCCGGTGACGATTCAGTAACCTATTTACCAACGGGTATTGCACTGGCTGCTACCTGGAATCCCGATCTGGGCTATGCTTTCGGAAATGTTCTGGGGCGTGAGGCCAGAATGCGCGGCAAGGATATTATTCTGGGTCCGGGTGTTAACATTATGCGCACACCCCTGAACGGCCGGAATTTTGAGTATTTAAGCGAAGATCCTCACCTGGCCGCTGTTATGGCTGTTGGGTACATTAAGGGGGTGCAGGACCAGGGAGTGGCAGCCTGTGTAAAACACTTTGCAGCCAACAACCAGGAAATCAGACGCTCCAGTGTAAATGTGGAAATGAGCGAGCGTGCCCTTCAGGAAATTTACCTGCCAGCCTTTAAGGCTTCTGTAGAAGAGGGTGGAGTACTTTCCGTTATGGGATCCTACAATAAATTCCGCGGCCAGTATGCTACCCATCATCCGTACCTGATCAACGAAGTATTGAAAGGAGAGTGGGGGTTTAAAGGCCTGGTGATGAGCGACTGGGGAGCCGTACACAATACCATGGAAGCCCTGCTTTACGGTACAGATATAGAAATGGGCACTGATCTGCTGCAAATGCCTGATATTGATTACAAGAAATTTTACCTGGCAGATACTGTGATCGGGCTTGTAAAAAGCGGGAAAGTACCTGAGTCTGTTATCGATGATAAGGTGCGGCGCATTTTGCGGGTGATGCATCATACTAAAATGTTCACCGATCGCCCTGCCGGCGAAGTGAATACCAGGGCCCATCAGCAGGCAGCACTGCAGATAGCCGCAGAATCAATGGTACTGCTGAAGAACCAAGGCAGCATACTGCCCCTGCAGAAAGAGAAGATAAAGTCCATAGCCGTTATAGGGGCCAATGCCACCAGGAAACAGGCAATGGGCGGCGGCAGCTCCCAGGTGCGCGCCATCTACGAGGTTACCCCGCTGGAGGGCCTCCGCAAACTGGCAGGAAATGAAATAGAGATCAGCTATGCGCCTGGGTTTGAAGTCTCCAGGGCAGAGAAAGCAAATAGCGCCCTAATTGAAGAGGCGGTAAATGCTGCAAAAAGTGCAGATGTAGTGGTGTATGTAGGGGGCTGGACGCACGGTTATACCGATGAGTGGAATGGCGGCGCTTATGATATGGAAGGAGCAGACAAGCCATCCATGACACTGCCTTTTGAGCAGGATATACTGCTGGATGCCGTGCTGAAAGTAAATCCCAATACGGTGGTGGTACTGATAGGAGGAGGTGCTGTGGATATGAACGCGTGGATTGACCGTACCCCCGGCATCCTGCAGGCCTGGTATCCGGGTATGGAGGGAGGCACTGCACTTGCCAGCATTTTGTTTGGCGAAACTAACCCATCCGGGAAACTGCCCACTACCTTTCCTAAAAGCTTACAGGATTCTCCCGCGCATGCCCTGGGAGAATATCCCGGAGATAAAGATACGCTGAACGTGCATTATAAAGAGGATATTTTTGTAGGCTACCGCTACCACGATACCTACCAGGTAGAACCGCTCTTTAGTTTCGGACATGGCCTCTCCTATACCACATTTGCCTACAGCAACATGCAGGTGCGCGAGCAGGGAGAGGAGCTCAAAGTAACAGTTACTGTTAAAAACACAGGCAAGAGGGCCGGGCAGGAGGTAGTACAGCTCTATGTAGAAGATATTGAGGCCTCTGTACAAAGACCTGTAAAAGAGCTGAAAGCTTTTCAAAAAATTGCATTGAAACCTGGCGAATCAAAGAATGTTACCTTAAGCCTGCGCAAAGAAGCATTTCAGTTTTACAGCGAAGATAAAAAGCAGTGGGTACTGGAGCCGGGTAAGTTTAACCTGCTGGCAGGAAGTTCCTCGCGCGATATTCGCTTAGGAAAAGAAATCAGCCGCTAAAAGAGCTGCTATAAAATGATGCTGGCAGCAGACTAAGCAGGGTAAGCTTGCTGCTGCCAGACTTTTCACCATTTTGTGTTCAGTAATAAGCGCTGGGGATGGTAGCTGCCTACCCTGGTTTATGCTTTCCATTCCCGTTGCTGCTGATAGCTGCCACTGCCCCATTAAGTACTTTGGCTTTGCTATTGCCGTTAAGCTTTAGGGGCGCACGGTCTACAAGTTGAATCTTCTCTTTTGCTGGCGACAGCTTTTTAAAGAGCGTAAGTGCCTGGGCCACTACCTGGTCCATGTTATAATAACGATAGGTAGCCAGTCGGCCAACAAAGTGTACACTGGGGGTTTCATCTGCCAGTTTTTTGTACTTGTTGTACAGCTCGGCATTTTCCGGTTTTGGAACCGGGTAGTAAGGATCGCCCTCTGCTTTGGGGTACTCGTACACAATGCTGGTTTTAGGATGCTGCTGCCCGGTCAGGTACTTAAACTCGGTAATGCGGGTGTAGGGGTGTTCATTAGGATAATTTACCACCGGTGCCGGCTGATGCTGCTGCTCATCCAGTGTTTCGTGCTTGAACTCCAGCGAACGATAAGGCAGCTTGCCATACCTGAAATCAAAATACTCATCTACCGGACCTGTATATATCATTTCCTTAAATGGGATGATATCCAGAATCTCGTGATAATCAGTATTGAGCATGATTTTGATGTTGGGGTGGTCCAGCATCTTTTCAAACATATAGGTGTACCCTCTTACAGGCATGGCCTGAAAGGTGTCGGAGAAGTAACGATCATCGCGGTTGGTACGCACCGGCACCCGTGAGGTAACTGATTTATCCAGCTCAGAAGGATCCATACCCCACTGCTTGCGGGTGTAGTTGCGGAAGAACTTTTCGTACAGCTCCCGGCCTACACGACTTACTACCACATCTTCGGAGGTGCGGATAGGGTTGATCTCTTCTGCCTTTGACTGAAAGAAGTCCTCTACCTCAAAGGAAGTAAGATTAAGCCCGTATAGCTGGTTAATGGTATTCAGATTGATGGGAATAGGGACCAGCTGACCGTCTACACTTGCCTGAACCCGATGTTCATAGGGGCGCCATTCGGTAAAATGCGATAAATAATCGAACACATCTTTAGAGTTGGTATGAAAGATATGCGGTCCGTATTTATGTACCAGGATTCCATCTTTATTAAAATGGTCGTAGGCATTACCCGCTATATGGTTCCTTTTATCGATAATCAGAACCTTTTTATTTAATTGGGTGGCAAGGCGTTCGGCTAATACACTGCCCGCAAAGCCTGCTCCCACTATCAGATAGTCGAACATAAAAAATCTCCTGTGTTAAGTTCTAAAAAATATTATTCTGCAGTGATACTACCTGGTTTTGAGCTGTAAGGCATTGCTCATCAGCTCCACCATGCCCTGCCAGGTCTTATCCCACGATATGTGGGTTAAGAAAGCATCTACCTCTTCTTTCCATTGTGCATCATCCTGCTGAGCCAGGGCTTTTTCAATGGCCGTGATAAACTCCTGAGCTGTACCGGCAATATGCACCAGGTTTTGCTCCCCGTAAGGTCTTATTACATCCCGAATGGGAGTGGATACAACAGGTTTGCCTGCAGCCAGGTATTCTGGGGTTTTGGTTGGGCTGATAAAACGGGTAGATTCATTGATGGCAAATGGCAGCATGGCCACAGACCAACCGCTCAGATAGGTAGGTAATTCTTTGTAAGACTTACCTCCCAGGTAGTGCAGGTTGGGGCGTTGTGGTAAATCTGCGGGATCTATTTTTACCACAGGTCCAACCATTACCAGCTGCCATTCGGGCTTTGCATCTGCCACAGCCGTTAGCAGCTCCAGGTCCATGCGCTCATCAATTACGCCAAAGAAACCAATGCGTGGTGCTGCGATCGAGGCCTGGTCTGAAGGTTGCTCCAAAGCCTGGCGTGCCTGTGCAAAATGAGCTTTGTCGATGCTGCTGGGAAATGCATAAACACTTGTGTGCTGCTGTTGCTTTGCCTCATAAAGACTTTGGCCGCCGGTAAATACCAAGTCTGCTTTTTTAAACAGCTCCTGTTCCAGCTCTTTTAGCCTTACAGGTGCAAACTTAAAGGCCGAGAGCTCATCCATGCAGTCGTAAACGGTAAGCACTGGCCTGAAATGATTCGTAAAGCCAAGAGCCATTGGCGTGTAGTACCAGAAAATATAACGATCCAGCCCTTTTTCAGCAAAGAAACGGTCCAGCAACTGTCGCTGTTCCATTTCAACATGTTCCGGCGAAAGTCCGTGCGGTAAGTGTGGTACCACCAGCTGTATGTTCTGCTCCCTGCCGGATACCTCTAGCCTGGGTACACTGATATCTTCAAATATTGGTTCTTCTACAAAATACAGTCGTGTGTGTCGGGCAAAACGCGAGAGCAGGTGCTGTGGTCGCTGGTATACGAAATCCCAGCGTAAATGGGAAAGGCATACCACATCAGGCATATTCTGTACAAATTGGTCAGTTACTTTATGCTGTGTATTGCTGATCTGATGCTGCTGTGCATCTCTTCGGGATACTGTGGTGTTATGACCCGATGAGGTCGGCATAGGGTTTTCTAGCTTGTCTTTGTACATACAAATAATTATAAAAAAAGAGTGCCTGCTTTAGATGAAAAATGCAGGATGCGCTTCAAAAATAGAAAGAAAATGAAGGGTTCTGTATCACCAGGGTAGCACCTTCTTGGTTTAGATTAAACTCTCTTTATCATGAAAAGTTGCACTAAAACAGTATGTGAAAGAAGATTTATTTCAGGAGGGGCTCAGAGTATTGAATAGCTGCGGATTAAAGTTTAACCATTATATTGTTCTGTGAAAGCACTGGAGGCTAAGCAGCAGATATTCATTAATTTGTGTGCCGTTTTCGGAGAAGCTTTATCTTGGCAGGAGCATTTTTTTATGATGCTCCTGTACAAAACATCCTGCATATTTGCAGCGTGAAGAAGCAGCAGAAAGAAGAAAATGTTATTTCCGTTGGTAACGGTATTGGCACTCGGAACGAACGGTCCCTGCATGCAGCTCTTAAGCAATGGTACGCCCTGCCGGATGATCAGTTTGAAGTGCCACTAATGGGATTTGTTATAGATTTGGTGCGGGAGGGGCAGCTTATTGAAATCCAGACCCGAAATTTTACTGCCATCAGGCCAAAAATTAGCAAGCTGGTGGAGCAGCATAAGGTGCATCTGGTACATCCTGTTACCGTACAGAAGTGGATTGTGCACACAGATCCCGGGGGTACTAAAATCCTGTCCCGGCGAAAATCTCCCCGCCGTGGTCACCTGGCCGATCTTTTTGCCGAGCTGGTACGCCTGCCGGATTTGTTTAAGCACGAAAACTTAACGCTGGAGTTTCCGCTGATACATGAGGAAGAAGTGCGCTGCCAGGACGGCCAGGGCAGCAGGCGCCGCAAAAGGGTAAGCCTGAAAGACCGGCGGCTGCTGGAAGTGGTAAGCTCGCACCGTTTTGTTTGTGCGGCAGATTTTCTGCAATTCCTGCCACCCACCCTGCCGGTTCCTTTCTCTAATAAATGCCTTGCAGCGGCCAGTGGGCTGCCCCTTTACCGGTGCAGGCAAATAACCTACTGCCTTCGCAAGATGGAGCTTATTGAACAGGTAGGGAAGAAAGCAAACGAGTTACTTTTTGGAGTAAAGGAACCTGCATAACGCTGGTGCTGCCCTGGCAGCCCCTTTACTGCTACTGATTTATTAGCCTTTCGCAGTTAGTTAATTTTCTGCCCCGGCGTACAGTGATTGATCAAAAACTTCTCTTTCACGCAAATAGCGGGTAATGGCATCGTCCAGATGCGGCAGCAGTAATCCTTTTTCACTGCCAAGTGCACTATAGGTTGGGCGAAGGGCTTTAAAGCCCAATTGCCTGGCATCTGTTGCCCTGATCAGATCAGGATTTAAATTAGCAATTTCTGCGGTTCTAAAGGCAAAATCAGCCCAGCTTACTTCTGATGGGTTTGACAGGTGCCAGATGCCACAAGCCTTGTCCAGTATCAGATCAAGCACATTGTTCACCAGGTCTGGCACATAGGTAGGAGATACAATATGATCTTTAGAGGCAACAAAGTGCTTGTTTTCCTCCAGTGTTGTTAGCATTTGCGTAATAAAATTGTGCTTATCCCAGGGACCGAAAAAGGAGCTGGTTCTAACCACCAGTGCATCCGGATTTACCTTTAGTACTTTGGTTTCTGCATAGAATTTTGATAAGCCGTAAATGTTGAGCGGCGCTGCAGGGTTTCTTTCCTTATAGGGTGAGGAAGATTTACCATCGAAGACCAGGTCTGTAGAAAAGGTGGTAAACTGCGCTCCATACCGCAGGCTGGCCTCTGCCAGCAGTGCGGGACCCACTGTATTTTCAAGGAAACAGCGCTCCTGCATCAGCTCTGCTTCGTCTACCTTAGCATAACCGGCTGTGTTGATCACTGCCCAGGGCTGGTAATGCTGCAGCGCATTTTCTATGGATTCTTTGCTGGTAATATCCAGCTCCTGCCGGCTTAGGATCTGGTAAGAGATGTTTCGTATTTTACAGATTCTGGCAAAGGCTTGCCCAAGCGTACCTGTGGCGCCAGTAATCAGAACGGTTTTGGCGGGAGGCTCCGGCAGAGATCCTTTTTTTATAGACACTACCTGCGGAAGCTCCCGTGCATTAGGCTTTCCGCTGTACTTAAAATAGCTGGCACCCGGGTTTTTCCACCAGCCGTCAGCTTTCAGCACAGGGTGATCAGGCGTTTCTCCCTTTGCCAGCTTTTTAATAAGCTCAACCAGGGCGGTAGGCCGTGGCTTTCCCGACCTCACATCAAAAACCCCCGGTTCATAAAAGTTGTTTTTCTGGGTTAGCAGGGTATTCCAGTCGTAGGCGCCTAACATAGACCAGGCGGTAATGCCTCTAATATCTATTCCTTCACGCTTGAGCTTTACAACCGCATGCCAGGCTTCCATAAACCACCTTAACTGCTCCTCACGGGTAGCGCCTAAATGCACCTCGGTTAGGGCCAGCGGAAGTTTATAGCGTTCTGCAGCTTCTTTTAATATATTGTAGTGCCCGGCCCTCCTGTTAATGTCTGCTCTAACCACCTCCACATCAGCATAGCGGTGCCTGCCATTGCCCGCATGCGACCATGCCGGATAGTGCTGCATATTTTCATCCAGGTATCTTTCGCTGGTAATGTAATGGTTGATGCCGATGATATCGGGCGCATGGTGGTTGCTGGTAAAATATTCCAGCTCTGTTTCTTTTACATTTCCCAGGCCCAGGAGATAATCAAGCATTAACTCATTTTCCTGAAATTTTCCACAGAGCAGATCAAGAGATGCCCACCTGCGTGCATTCTCAAAGTTGCACTGGTAAGCCATTTTTTTGGTGCTGTGGCATTTGCCCATATCTTCTGTTTGCACCAGTTGGGCATTGGGAACAAGGGCCTTTATGGCTTTCATGGCCATAATGGTGGCTTTGCACTGGTTTAAAAGGGCCTTTGAGAAAGATTTTGCATTTCGGGTGTGCGGATACCAGTGGCCGTACAGGCAGCTGAAGCGTGCTGTGGTAAGGGGCTCGTTAATAGGCGTAAACAGTTCCAGCCAGGGGTAGCGCTCGGCTACCGCAACTGCATACTCGGTAAATTTTTCAGGAAAGCCGGGATCTACCAGGCTGGTATAGGCAGGGCCGCTACCATGATGCAGCAAGCCTGCTATCGGGGTAATGCCCAGGCTCCTCAATTTCTCCAGGCGCTCATCTGCCCACGACCAATTAGCCCTTTTAAGGCCATTGGGTGCTACTATTTCCCATAATACAGGGTAACGCAGCGTTTTAATGCCCAAATCAGCAATAAGCTCCAGGTCACTGATGCGGGTCTGGTGCCCGCTGTTATCCAGCTGATTGCTGTAGGCATTTTTGAGCCGGTGCACAGTGCATTCTATACCTCCCCATACAGGGACAGTAGTTTTATTTACTCCAGCCATTGCTTATATGTCTTCTCCACCTCTACTCAAAAAAAATAAATCATGTGGGGTTGATTTTGCTATTGTAGTAGGATGCCCACTTCTGATAAGTGATTGCTGAAATTTTACTTAAACACTTATTACCATGTTCAAGCTTTCAGATAAATAACATATATAATGATAAACTTTCGGTCTTTGTTTTCTAAACCTTCTATTAATTAAGAAAACCACAGGCTGCTTTATCTTTCATGAAGTACTGAAAAGCGATCACTTACTGCCTGCATAGCGATTACCTCGTAGATAGATTCCCCTTTTCAGGGGAAGGACCAAGTGCTGGGGTATTGATAGGATAGCTTCTGGTCAATAGCTTATTTGTTTTTGGAGTATCCTGATCCGGAGCACATTACAGGCAGGAGAGTCAGCTCCCAAAGCATTGGCCAGACAGCCTTAGCTTAAAATAAAAGCCCCTTTCATAGCTGAAAGGGGCTTTTATTATCTTTTTCTGGTCAGGAAATTTTTAGTCCGGTTGTCGGTAAGGAGTTCCCAGATGGAGGTAACCGTCCAGCCCGGGGCAAAGAGGTCGTTGTAAAAGCCTTTGCCAAAGTGTCCGTAGTCCCAGTCGGTATGCTGAACCACCTCGGGGTAATACCCTTCTTTGTGAATACCTACCATGTGGCCTTCGTAAGGGAGCAGCTGCTCGCGCATAGAGGAGCGAATAAGCTCGGCAAAGCGGGCAAAACGCAGTTCGCCGGTTTCTTCTGCCAGCCACTTCAGTACTTCATCAAACTCAAACACATATACATCTATGTGGTTGTTCTCTACCGATACGTTACCCCAGCCACGGCTTTTCAGGCCAATATCTCCCAGCATCTGGCCGGGTGCAAAGGGTACATCCCAGGTGTAGTACCACGACAGGGTAAAATAAGCAGCCTGCTTGGCCAGTGAAATGTAGCGGATCTTTTCGCCGCCCACCGTTACCAGAGCCATGTAATACAGGGCAACGGCTGCATACAGCGAGGCTTCCTTATCTTCGCAATCGGCATCCAGGGTAGAGGAGAAATAGTCAGATTTAGAGATGATCTCCTTATCCTGGTAATCTATCACCTTACGGGCTGCATTCAGGTAACGGTCGTCGTCGAAGTATTTATAGGCCATTACCAGCGCCGGAACTGCAGAAGGAGAGCTGCCTCCCACCGCATCTATTATTTTACCGCTGCCTGTAAACTTACGCGGAAAACTTCCGTCGATCATTTGTAGATCCAGGATCAGGTCCAGCAGGTTCAGGATACGGTCTTCCCAAAGCGGGTGCCTTCTGCCTCTTTGCTTCTCATAATCGAGGTAGAGCAAAATAGCATAGATGCCTTCAGACTGTCGGCGAATGGAGTAAAGGTCCTTTTTAACCGGGTAGCCATGGTACTCGCCCACCAGTTCACGGATAAAGCCTTCTTTTGAGAAGCCCCACTGCTCATAACTGTTCAGTACGGAACAGGCAATCTTTTTTAGCTTATTATCACCGTGCTCCTCGGCCCACTCCAGGGCGTTAAAGCCATTCAGCAGCACACGGCCTACAAAGCCTACCTCCAGCAGTTTTCCCGGCTTGCAGGCCTTTGTTTCCAGGTGCACGCCCGAGAAACCCTTAAGCCTGCCTACTTCCACATAAGATTCGTAGTAAAATTTAGTCAACACTTTTTTGATCTCTGCATCGCTTAGCTTATTGCTGTCAAGAGGCTGGGGCTGAAAAAGATCGTAGGAGCAGGACCAGATCTGTTTCATGTACTCGGCGTAATCAAAAGCCTCATACTTAATAAGCTGGTAGCGAAGTGTTATGCTTTCTCCTTTCTTAAGGTGGAGAAAAGCCGTAACCGGGGCACCCAGGCTTAGCTTACGGTAGTAACTATGCGGCGCCTCCATATAAGGATAGGCAAAGGATAGGTGCGGTGTTCCGTTTTCCTCGCCAAAGCCAACGGCACCCAAATCGGAATGTCCACTTAAAACCACCTCACCATGGTTGTGCTGGGCAAGGGCATGCCGCTCGAGCTTGTCCATACGCACAAGTGAGTAGCTAACACCTTTTTCATTATCGAAAATACCCACCAGCGGGGTGCTAAGCCTGTCTTCTCGCACAATCCAGTTTTTGCTTACACGTTCAGAAGGCGTATTTTGGGGTGAGCGCAGGTTTTTACGATACCAGAAGCCAGGAAGGTACAGATGGGAGTCGTCGTAATTCAGCTCCGGTGTATCTAATTTTCCCTGCAGGCTAAAGTAAGCGTTTGCTTCTGCTTCTATTTGAATCACCAGCTCTACATTACCGCCATGCAGCGGATTTGCAGCCACTGGTGTTAATTCCCGGCTTATTTTTAAGGGTAAAGGATTCTCTGCCACCAGCATGCCTGTTCCTTCTTCTAACTTCAGGGCATGTACAGTGGTGCTGTTGCCGGGTTGTTTCAGCAACAGTTTAAAACTTAAATGTTGATTAACCTCTTCTTCCAGTCCCTTTGGTGCAACGTAATCGCAGCCTTTTTTCCAGAGGTAGAGGTCCATCAGGTTATTTGCTTGCATATCTGCTATAATTCTTTTTTCTACTTAAATCCATCAGCCCTTCTATCAATCTGCCTGTATCTGTTGATTATTTTCAGTGTCCGGAGCTTGTAATCCCGAATGTTAAAATTTTTGGGTAGTTGCAGAGAAGGTTTATCAGCACGTATCAGACTCCTGTTTATAAGGATGCAAAGAATGTGCCTAATTCTCTGCAGGTGCCTCTAAACGCCCGATTGTGTGATGCTGGTTACTAGAATTCCTTCTTTACTACCATTTCTTTTTTTCCTGATTCCGTTGATGGCAGCTAGCTGAATTCAAGTACAAGTTAGATTGGGAACAGAACATTTTTTAGTTGAATAAAGCTGATACCTTGCATGAGTGCTACTTTTATTTTTAAACTGTTGCCTGCTGCCGGATCTCTACAACAGGCCTTACAGGTATCCGGAAGGCTATATAGCTCTTTAGTTGCGCTTAAGGCTTAACCTTAACGTTTAGAGACCGTTAGGAAAATAAGCCTAAAAACAAACATGTATGGAACGAAAGATCTACATTGGCACGTCGGGGTGGCATTACAAGCACTGGATGGGTACATTCTATCCCCACGGCCTGAAACCGAAAGACTTTACCCGATACTACCTGAATTTTTTCCGCAGTGTAGAGATCAATAATTCGTTCTACAGGCTGCCCTCAGCCCAGACATTTGCCGGCTGGCGTACTGCCGTACCCCCTGATTTTCTGTTTGCTGTTAAAGCCAGTCGCTTTATTACCCATATGAAAAAGCTTACAGACCCGCAGCAGAGCATTGCCCGTTTTTTTGAAAATGTGCAGGCGCTGGAGGAAAAGCTGGGGCCTATTCTGTTTCAGCTGCCTCCTTTCATGAACATATCCATGCACAAGCTGGAGGAATTTTTAAAGGCACTGCCACCTTACTACCGCTACACCTTCGAGTTCAGGAACCACAGCTGGTACAATCCGGCGGTAATGGAGTTGTTGCGGCGCTATAATATTGCCTTTTGCATCTATGAGCTCGACAGGCACCTTTCGCCCTTTGAGATAACGGCAGATTTTGTATATGTACGCCTGCACGGGCCTGAAGGGAAATACTCTGGCAGCTACAGCGACGAAGGCATGAGCTGGTGGGCCAACAACTGCCTGGAGTGGCAACGGCAGGGCCTGGATGTGTATATCTATTTCGACAATGACCAGAACGGCTACGCAGCCCACAACGCAAAGCTGTTGCAGCAGTTTGTATGGGAGCGTATGGGTATTTCTCCTGACTACGGCCAGTGGAACCAGCAGCAATCTCTCTTTTAAGGCCCTGCAGGCGTTGGGATAGGCGAATCTCTTTTATTGGCTTACCTGCAGATCGTATTTGGCCAGCAGGCCCGGCAGGCTCTGTTGAGAAAATTTGGCCCTTTTGACCATGTTCAGTTCAGGGTCGATGGTAAAGTTGTAGGCGGTAATAAAATTGGCTTCCTGCAAATTGGTTCTGTTAAACACAGCGCCCTGCAGATCCGTGTTATCAAAAATGGCCTTGTTCAGGGTGGCGTTGCTAAAGATGGCACTTTTCAGGGAGGAGTTTTTAAAAGAAGCCTTGCTCATTTTTTTACTTACAAAAGAGGCATAATCCAGCAGGCAATTTTCAAATCGTACCGAGAAAAGCAGATCAGCACAATCATTGAAATTCACACCAATCAGCTTACACTCCTGAAAAAATATGCCATCCATGGTCGTCTGGTTTAATTTCATCAGCCCCATGTTGCAGCCGGTAAAGGTGCAGTCTGTAAAACGGTTGCCTGAAAAATCACTGCTGGAGAAATCGCAGGCTTTAAAGCTGCACTTTTCAAACTCCCGGTTTTTCAGTGCTTTACCAGAGTAATTCAGGTTTTCAAATAGTTTGTGCTGATGTACAATTGGCTCCATGCTTTCCATGATTGATACCTGGGGGAGCGCAAGATAACAGATTTAATACTACCTGTGTAGGGTTAAGTCCGCCATGCTACCAGTGCCCGCAACAGAGCTGTGTGGTGGGCACTGGTTTTATGCCTGTTAGCCAGCCAATTCACTTTGTTAAATTTCAATCTGGCAGCCCGGTTTGTTTTTGTACCCGTTTAGGATATTTCAGGGAACGAAACTGCTTTGGAATGTGGTTTTAAGGAGGTGATCTGCAGCAATCAGTTTCAGGATTGCACTTTTTAAGGCTTTAATTTAGACTGAAATTGTGTTTGCTGCCACGGCGTGCTTTATCTTTGCAGCGCCAAGTACATACAACCTAAAACAAATTTGAAATGCAAATAATAACAACTGATATTTGTGTGGTCGGGGCGGGCCCGGTAGGCCTTTTTGCAGTGTTTGAAGCAGGATTGCTGAAAATGCGCTGCCATGTGGTAGATGCCCTGCCTGCTGTTGGCGGACAGTTGACTGAAATATATCCTAAAAAACCGATTTACGATATTCCCGGTTTTCCGGAAATACTGGCCGGAGATCTGGTAAAGAACCTGCAGAAGCAGATTGAGCCATTTCACCCTACGTTTACCCTGGGCGAGCGGGTAGAGTACCTGCGCAAGCTCGACGACGGCACCATACAGGTAACCACCGTAGATGGTACCGAAATCAATTGCAAAGCAGTATTTATAGCCGGCGGACTTGGTTCTTTCGAGCCTCGTAAACCTGCCATTCCAGGCCTGGAGCAGTACGAGAGCCGCGGTATCGACTATATGGTGAAAGATCCTGAAAAGTACAGAGGCAAACGTATTGTGATTGCCGGCGGTGGCGATTCTGCTCTCGACTGGACTATCTTCCTGGCCGATGTAGCCGAGGAGCTTACCCTGGTGCACAGGGGCAGCAGCTTCCGTGGCGCGCCCGAATCTGCAGATAAGGTAGCAGCCCTGGCGGCGGCAGGTAAAATCAAGCTGCAGCTGAACTCCAATGTGGTAGAGGTACATGGCGAAGGCGACCTGAAGGCGGTAATTGTGCAGCCCGATAAAGGTGAGTCTCATGCCCTGGAGGTAGATTACTTTATTCCGCTCTTTGGCCTGATCCCTAAACTGGGACCTATTGATCAGTGGGGGCTGGAGCTTGATAAGGGTGCCATTATGGTTAATACCTTTGATTATTCTACCAATATTCCGGGTGTATATGCCATAGGCGATATGAATACCTACCCTGGTAAACTGAAGCTGATTTTATGTGGCTTTCACGAATCTGCCCTGGCAGCACAAAGTGCTTACAAACTGGTGTACCCGGATAAGAAGTTCTCCCTAAAATATACAACCGTTAACGGTATTCAAGAGCTCTAATGGAAAACATGATCAACCTGTTTGTGCAACAGGAAAATGGCGAAAGACTTAAGCTGGAGGCTCCCACAGATATGGGCCTGTCGGTAATGGAAGTACTAAAGGCGCACGAGCTGGAAGTGCAGGCCATGTGTGGCGGTATGGCTATTTGTGCCACCTGCCATGTAGAGGTACTGGAAAGCGGCACCTTGCCCGATCAGAGTGAAGACGAAGCTTATATGCTGGAGTCGCTTCCGCATGCTGTTTCCGGCAGCCGTCTGTCATGTCAGTTGCGGGTATCGCCCGAGCTTGATGGCCTGGTGGTACGCATTATGCCGGAGGCATAAGCCGGTGCCGGTGGCTTAAGGTGTAGCCAAAAGAAATAAAAACGCCCTGCCTGTTGAGGCGGGGCGTTTTTTATGTGTATGCTTTTACTCTAAAAGGTAAGTGATGCATGCAGGCCATAAGGAGTTGGCTGTATGTTCAGCGATATATCCTTAGGCAGCTGATGCCGGTGTATCATGGGGATGAGCAGGCCTACACCCGCACCTACGGCATAGCCTGCCAATACATCGGTGGGAAAATGCTTTCCCGAGGTATACCGCCATACGGCAATGCTACCGGGAATGACTACGGCACCAGACCAGGCAGCCCATTTCCAGACAGGCCGGTCGGCGTAGCGGTCTACCATATAGGCGGTTAAGTACATAAAGGAGGCAGAGGCTGCCACATGGCCGGAGAAGAATGAATGACGCGCGCTTACCTTTGTTCTGTCTTTCAGCAGGGCATCGGGGTTATACACATAGGGGCGCTTGCGCCTGAACAAGCCTTTGCTTAGGTTGGTGAGCCCGCCTGTGAGCGATGCTGTTTCCAGGTACATGACCATTATCGCTAAGGATTCCCGCCTGATAGCGCGGGATGCCAGCACCGAAAAAGGAGCAAGGGCACTTACCCCCAGCAGGTAATCGCTTAGATTGGAGTCAAGCTCTCTTAAATTGTCAACAGCACCTCTGTCGAAAGCATTGATCGTACCTGGATCCAGGTCTGCCAGCTGTGCTTCTGTGAGCTGGGGCACCCTTGCTTTCAGTACAAAGCCTCCAATAGCCATTGCCGCCCCACCTGCTAAAATTGGCAGGTCTCTTTTTGTTTTGAACTCAAAGGTGGGTTCCCGCAAATGCGGAGGAGTTGTAAAGGAGTTTTGCAGGTTTTGCTCAGCTCTTGCAGTATCTGTAGTTGCGGTTACCTGTGCCGCTGCTGGCTGAATGCTGCTAAAAAGGATGAGCCAGAGGAATATTATTTTTTTTGTTTTGTCCATATAGTTTAGATCTGTATAAAACATACATCAGCGAGAAGGTTTATCCGGAAATTCACTCTTTTTAAGTTTGGCCATTCCTCTTGTTCCTGCCCAAAGCCAGAGAAGAATGATGCCGGTTTCTGCAATTGCATCGTAGCGGTAAATATCAGAAATAACATTTCTGGTGCTGTAAATGATGTCAATGGCAGTAAGCCCCAGGGCACCGCCTATTCCCAGCCATTTTATTTCATGGGTAACTGTTTTTCTGAATCCCGCAGCTAACAGCACCAGCCCAATGACCAGGATCAGTACAGAAACTGTATAAAGCAACCAGATATCTTTCTTGGGGCCGGTTACCCATATAAAACTAGGCAGGTGCAGCATAGGCCAAACACCTGTGGCTGCCCAGAACAATCCCTGAAGTATTGCAATAGTATTGACGTTTCGCATTTCCCTGGTAGGTTTGGGTACAGTTTAGTATCAAAACCCGTCAGGTTGCGTATGGTTTGAGTGAATGAGTTGCCGCTGTGGGCATCAACAAATTATTACTGATTACATCAGCTAAGCGAAAACCACATGAAGATTAAAAATAGGGAAACGATATACGAGGGCTTCTATACCTACAGAAAGCTGACTGTTGAAGATAAAGGGGAAACTTTTGAAAGAGAGATATTAGATATAGGCAGTGCTGCTGCTGCTCTTGTGTATGATACCAAAAAGGAAAAGTATATTCTGGTAAAGCAGTACCGCTTTGGTGCCGCCAGCGAGCTGCTCGAGATAGTGGCCGGTATTGTTGATAATGAGCAGGGCGATCCGGAAATGACGATCAGGAAGGAAATAGAGGAAGAAACCGGTTATGCAGTAGACCAGCTGGAGCATATCTGGGATTTTTATCCCTCTGCCGGTGCCACCACCGAAAGGCTCCATTTATACTATGCTGAAGTAAGCAGCAAAAAAGCAGAAGGTGGCGGGCTCGATGAGGAGCATGAGGATATAGCGGTACTTGAGTTTAGTCTCGATGAGCTGCTACAGCTCCAGCTGCCCGATGCCAAAACGATAATTGCGGTGCAGTGGCTGGCGCGTAAAAAGGGCAGGTTTCTCAGTAATCCGGAAGTAAAAATTTAGCAGTTTTTCTCCAGTTCTTTGCCGCGCATAGCCCTACTTTTCCCTACAGCAACAGGGTATGGGTTAGGCTGTTTGCTCCAGAATGCCGCGGCGCTTGTGCACCTTCAGGCCAAACCTTTCCTGCACCATGCTGCGAAGGCGCTGCTCGGCCAGGCTGGTAGAGCGGTTGCCGGCAGCTTGTAAAACAGTAATGCCCAGCAACAGCCTTACAAAGGCAGGATCGGCACAAAGCCCCTTACACCACAGAGCAAAACATTTGCTCCAGTCGAGGCTGTATTGTTCCAGGTGTGTTTTTCCATTGAAGAGGAGCTCCAGCTGATTGCTGCTGTTGCGGTAGCGATAGATGGCAGCCATTGCATCGTACATATGGTGCAGGCTTTCTACATTGGGGCGGGTGTTGTAAATGCGAACAGTAGTGCTATCCAGCAGGCCAAGCGGATTAAAATGCTGCTGATAAGCACGCCGCGCCTGGCTGCAAAGGTACAGCAACAGGCGCTGACGGAGCCCTTCCTGAGCTTCCCGCAGCAGATAATTTTTGTCGTACCGAAAAAATCTGGTTTGCATTCAGGGCAAAAATAAAGCTTTTTGCCATTACTCATCCATTTTTCAGATTTGGAATTGGTATAAATTACCTGAATCTCATAAAAATTTTACAAAAAAAGGCCGGTGATGTATTATCATCACCGGCCCGGCCACCTTTTATAAGATTAAATTCAAAGCTCTGTTTGTACAGCTCCATCAGACTTCAGCATCTCCTCCCGCCGGGGTTCTGTACCAAACAGGCCACCCAGGGTATTAAAGTGCTTAAAGTAGGAGAGTGCTACGCCGGTTTTAGGAATAAACTCATTGGTGAGTACATCTCTGTCGTTACGCTGGAAGATCTTCAGGTTAAGATTTCCCTTTTCATTGATGTGGTACATAATGGCAAAATTACCTGCAAACTGGGTGCCGCTGCTGCCGGCAGGGCCTCCGCCGCCTCCGGCATTCATGCTGCTTACACCGCCAAACTGCACCTCAACCCGATCATTGAACAGCGAACGGCTTAGGTTAAAGCCAACGTCTCTTCCGCCACCACCTATACTATTTGCGCCACTTCCCTGCTGTGATTCTATGTCTATTTCAATTTCAACGCCCAGGTAATCCTGTGTAACGGCATTAAGCTGATCGGTAAGGAAACCACTTAGGCTTTGGTCTATGCGGGCGTTTACGGCTTCTGCTGCTCCACCGCCGCCAGGGCCTGTTTCCAGCGGGTTTTCAGCAATAAAGCGGTTCAACACAATAAGTCCGAATACCTGCCGGAACAGGGCAGATTCATCGTTTTTAAGCTCATCCAGGGCACGGGCAACCACACTGCTGCTCATGGCACCATACTGAGATTCCGGCGCTACAATGTCGAACGAGAATACAGGGTCCTCCAACGTGCCATTCATGCTCATTAATACATTTACAGGCTCTTTTCGTCTGGCCGCAGCATATTCTGTAGTACCTTCTTCTATATACCTGCCCACCAGCGGCAGCCTGCTGGCTTCTGTGGTGTAAATGGCTGTAAGGTTCAGTTCGGCATTGAGGGGGTCTCCGCTGAATGCCACGGTACTGCCTTCCTCTATGGCAAAGCTCTTCTGAATTACCTCCATAAAGCTAAGCCGATAGCGGCCCTGTTCAACTTCGTATACACCCTGCAGATTCAGATCTCCATTGGGCTCCATGCGTACCTGTAGGTCTGCCGACCCCTGTAGCTCCAGAAAATCGCCGGTTGCAGGGTCTACCACAACGGTAAACTTTGCCTCCTCGGGCACTGTAACAGAAGTAATAAGAGTAAAATAGCTTGTGCTGGCAACATCGCCCAGTGTATCGGCCTGCAGGCCTGTGGAGAGGGTATCAAGTTCCAGGAAAGCATTATCGTTCACAAAATTTATATAGCCCGCAGTGCCTGCATCAGCATCTTCAGTTTGCATAACCAGGGCAAAATCAGTTCTGTCACCAATTTGCAATTCGCTGTTTACCACTATATCGTCCATGGGGCCGCGTATTTGTGCAGTAGTAGTCACAAATAATTCGCCATAGAAGGGAGCATCCAGGTCTCTGGCTTTGTTCACCACCATAAAGTTATCTGCATTTACATCCAGATTAAACCTGAAATCTGTAAAGAACTGATGCACTATCTGCCCGTCTACAACCAGGCTTTGGTTCAGGGAATCACGCAGGGTAAAGTTGTTCAGGCTAATAGCCTCATTATCTATTGCTACAGATTCGTTCTCCATGGTATATCGTGAGCCTGTCATGGCCAGGCGGAACGCGCTGTTTTGATTAAATCCTATTTGCCCGTCAACACGTGGTTCATTCAAAGTACCGGCAACATTAATATTGCCCTGAAGGCCTCCGTTAATATCGGTAATAAAATCCTCTACAAAAGGCTCCCATGGTTCCAGGTTAAAACTGTTAATGTTAATATCCATTGCCATGGCATTGGTGCTGTCTTCCATGTTAAGGTATCCTGCAATGGTCAGGCTATTGTCCGGGCCCTCCAGTGCAATATCGGTATTGATCCTGCCATCTGTAGATACTTTGTTCATGGCTATCTGCACATCGCCTACCGGCAGGCTGTCTACCATAAGATTATTTACCTGCAGGTCTGCTTCAATGGCAGATATGTTCATGGGCTGTGTTAGTTGTACCCTGCCATCCAGGGTGGCGGCAAGCTTATAGGCTTCCATCCCCAGCACATCCATAAAATCACCAATCTGGAACTGGTCGATCTGCGCAATGAGCAGCGGGTTAGGGCCGCTCTCCTGTTCAGTATTTACAGCCAGCTGTTGCGGGCCTTGCCCGAGGGAAAAATCCCGGATATAGAGATAATCTGTGGCAAACCTTATCACCGCATTGTTGGCCAGCTCATATTGCAGCCCTTTCAGGGCAAGGTCTGTTTGGTCCAACGCCAGTGCAATGGTATCGCCCCTGAATTGTAAAGCGCCGCCCATCAATAAATGGGTGCTGTCGCTTTCAGGAGCAAGGCCCAGGTTAAAATGCAGGCTATCCTGCGCCCAATCTCCATTCAATTCAAATTGCGGTATATCTGCCAGGGTGCCTACTTTGATCTGGTCAGCATCCACCTCGAACGACATCACCCTGTCTTCAGTCTTGGCATCTATTACCAGGTTTCGGATCACGATGGAGTCGGCCCAGCTGATGCCGGGTGCATTCATGTCCAGGTCGAAGGCACGATCTGCATCTCTGAGTTCGGCGGTAAGCGTAAGGGGGTGCAGCAGCTCCAAATCCGGCACAAAGGCTTTGGCAAAAACAGGTTCATCCCACATGTTTATTTCCAGCCTGATTTCCTCACCCTCGCCATACTCTATCATTTCTTCTGTTGGCTTGGAAGAACCATAGTAACTGGTGAAATTGTCGATTGCTGATTGCAGGTTTGCAAACAGGTATTTGCCGGTGATGCTGGCCGACATAAAATCACTTACTAAATTTATATCTCTTTCTCCGCTGGGTTCCTTGGTAGAAGTCATTATCAGGCTATCCAGCGTCCAGCTTTCAGCGCCTCGTATCAGCCTGGTATCACGTAAAGCCACCACTCCTTCTATCAGGTCAGGATCGGGGCCTCTTACATCGGCTACAAGTTTGGTGCTTACAATAATACTATCGGGGCTAAGGTTGAGCCGGTACATGTTGAGGCGGTCCAGGTTCAGCTCTGCCGAAACTAGTGGCAGGGAATCCTTCAGGTCAGAGTGTGCATAGAGGTCGAAATTCAGGAACGGATCCTCGTAGGCCGCTACTACTTCCATAACGCTGTCTACAAAATAACCCTCTGCTGCCAGGCCTTCGTAGGTGTAATCGTTATATTCCAGCTTACTTACCAGTACCGAAAATTTCTCAACATCAATCTTGCTGCCCCTGCCATCTACCCGCACTTTACTGCTAAGCGTTACCTGGCCAAGGTCCAGGCTGTCGCCTACAAACGGGCGCAGATCAAAATTGGTAGCATCTACATTACCTGCCAGCAAAAAACGGCTATTGGTAGGGGCACGGTAAAGCATGTTGGTTTCCAGCAGCCCTACACCACTGCGTAAACGGGCTACTACATCCACATTCTGCGGGGTACCTTTGGCTTGCGCAACCAGGTTAAGCCTGCCTGCCTGCCTGGCAGCAGGGGGTAGATCGGGTGTAAAGGCAAATTGCTGCAGGTAGCTGGCGGTAGTACTAAGCTCCTGCACCTGCACATCGAAGCGTATTGTATTAAGATCGTTGAGTCCGCTGGCGTTAGCAGTAGCCCTAAGGTTGATGCCGCCATCTTCTGTTCTTAGGTTGAGGGTAGGTACATCAGCCCGGTTATCCTGTATCTGTGCGTCCAGATCAAGCAACAAGCTTAGTTGGCTTAAGTTAGGCAGGGTATCAAGCCCGGGGGTAAAATAAGCGGCATCTTCCATGCCAATAACTGCGTTGCTGATGTTTGCAGACATTTGCAGGCTGGCCAGCATATCTGCTCCTGGTTTCAGGGAGAGCTGTTCTATTCTTACCTCATCAGTAATACGGGTGTGCGGGGTAATCACTTCTTTCAGGGCTCCTGAGAACATAGGGAGCTCCAGTGCTACATTCATCGCAAAGTTTTCCAGTACAAAACCGCTGATCTGTTCAATGGCTGCCAGCTGATCAACATTTACCCTTAGCGTATCGCCGGCAAGGTAAAAATCGCTGATGCCGATGTTGATGTTGCGCAGGTCAAGATTTTCGAAGTTGATTGTACCTTCCTGTGCCGCTTCGCTGGTCTGGAAGTGAAACCGGGTATTCTTAACATTGAAATCTTCTACGGCTATGCGAAAGCCACTGGGATTCAGCATGGCAGAATCCAGCTCCTGGGTCACCTCCTCGGCAGTAGCAATGTTATCGCCTGCAGTTGTTGACGATAATTGCTTAAAAGAACCCTGCAGGTTACGAATATCTACATTTGATACGCGTACATGCTGCTCCTCCAGCCCCAGGGTCTCCAGCTCTGCCAGCAGAAAAGGAGCACGAACGTTCAGGTTCATGCTTGCGGAATCATCTAAAAAGCGAAGACGTACATTCTCGAGCCTGACCTGGTGGAGATCAAACGCAAAGCCTCCGGAGGTGGTATCTGCCACCGTTGTATCGGAGGCAAAGCTGTCAGCGATAAACTCATAGTTAAACTTTGCGCTGTCCTGGTGGCGGTACATATTGATGTAGGCATCTTCCAGGGCAATTTCGTCCAGGGTGAGCCGCGAATCCAGGAGGGCAAAAGCACCGATATCTGCTTTTACAAAGCCAGCCCACAGCAGGGTGTCTCCTGCCAGGTCTTCAATATAGATATCCTGCAGGGTAGCAGTTTCGAAAAAGCGAATATTAACCTTACCAATGCTTACAGTAGTGCCCCATTGCTCGGCAAAATTATCGGCTACTTTTTGGGTAACCTTGGTTTGTACTGCAGGTATTTGTAATAAAATAACGATAAGCACGAGCAGGGCTAATAAGCCCCCCAGCACATACAGCAACCACTTTATGGGCAGCCATATGTAGTGTCCGATTGATTTATTAGTAGCGATAGTAGTAGCAATTTAATACCCTATATAAACTGAAAATTAGGACACAAGGTTATGGCAGCCACCTTTTGTTCTTTTGCCTTTATCAAATTTGTTTAACAACTATAGCCTGAAAGCCAAGGATATATAAACGTATTGCCGCTTTGGAGTTAACAGGTACTATGTTTTTGATACTTCAGCAACCGGCAGCTAACACTGCTCTTCCTCAGTATTTGCCGCTCATAAAAATCTAACTGCCAATCACATCTATATAGCAGTAAATCACTATCTTGATTAGGATTAATACAAGTTTTATGGCAGAATATAAGTTAAGCATCAATGGGAAGAGCCTAACGGTTGAGGCAGAACCCGCAACGCCATTGCTCTGGGTAATACGGGATACTCTCGGCATGATGGGTACCAAGTTTGGCTGTGGTATGGCTCAGTGTGGCGCCTGTACTGTTCACTTAGAGGGTACTGCTATAAGATCATGTACTTTTCCTGTGTCGGCGGCGGTTGGCAAAAAGATAACAACCATTGAAGGCATCAGTGAGGATAACTCCCATCCGGTGCAGCGGGCATGGATAGAAGTGCAGGTTCCGCAATGCGGCTACTGCCAGTCTGGGCAGATTATGTCTGCCGTAGCCCTCCTGAGCAAGAATCAAAAGCCCACTGACCAGGATATAGACCTGGCCATGCAGGGAAATTTATGCCGCTGTGGCACCTATCCACGCGTAAGAAAAGCAATTCACCTGGCTGCTAACATGATGACGCATGAAATCAACTAAGGGAGTTTCAAGAAGAACCTTTTTGAAAAGGAGTTCTGCTACCGGTATTTTTCTGGCACTTGGTTTTCCGGCAGCTGCCCTTGAGGCTGTAGCTGAAAAAATGCCCCCGCTGCAGAACATGGTGCTGGAAGCCCTCAAAGGCATAGAGATAAATCCTTTCATCATCATTGAGCAATCAGGAAAGATCACCATTGTCAGCCATAAGCCCGATATGGGGCAGGGCACCTGGCAATCTATCCCCACCGTTGTGGCCGAAGAGCTGGATGTAGATCCGGCAACCATCACCATCAAATCATCAGTAGGTGAGAAAAAGTTTGGAGACCAGCTGGCGGCCGGCAGCAGCAGCATCAGGGGCTCGTGGAATACCCTGCGGAAGTCAGGTGCTGCAGCCAGGGAAATGCTGATGACGACTGCCGCCCAACAGTGGGGAGTACCTGTAGCAGAATGCAGTACAGCCAATGCCAGGGTACTTCATGCTTCCACAGGCAAAAGCTTAGGCTATGGTGAGCTGATAGAAGCGGCCAGCAAACTGCCAGTTCCTGCCGAGCCAAAGCTAAAAGCTGCTACAGCATTTAAATGGGTAGGCAAGTCTGTTCCAAAACCAGATGTTCCGCTAAAGGTAAATGGCACCGCGGTTTACGGTATGGATATGAAAGTACCTGGCATGCTGTATGCCTCTGTTGAGCGCTGCCCTACCATTACGGGTAAGCTGTTAAGCTTTGATGATAGCAATGCCAGGGCCGTAAAAGGGGTGAAGCAGGTACTAAAGTCGGAAAGGCCCTTTTTCTCCAGAACATTTGAGGGAGTGGCCGTTATTGCCGATAACTACTACAGTGCCCTGGAAGGCAGAAAAAAGCTGGCGATAGAATGGGATACTAGTGCAGAAAAAGGGGTAGACTCTGATGCTTTTATTGCCAGCTTACATGAATTGGCAGGGCAGGAGGGAGCTGTTCATGACCAGGCACCGGAATTTAACCTGGTGCTGGAGCAAGCCTCTCAGAAACATACTGCCGATTACGAAACCCCTTTTCTCGCACATAGCCCCTTAGAGCCGGAAAATGCCCTGGTGCATGTTCGGGACGGGGAGTGTGAAATATGGGCACCCATGCAAGGTCCCGATGGTGTTGTAAATGCAGTGAGCGAATACCTGGGCATTCCCTACGAAAAAGTGACTATCCATGTGCCTTTTCTGGGGGGTGGCTTTGGTCGTAAAGCTTTTACCGACTACATCCTGGAGGCTGCGTACCTGTCGCGCGAACTAAAAGCACCTGTTAAAGTGGTGTGGACCCGCGAAGATGATACCCTCCAGGGGCCTTTCCGTTCGGCCAGCGTAAGCAGAATGGAAGGCGCCTTAGATAAAGAAGGTAAATTGCTGGCCCTTCATCATAAAATTGTAGCGCCCAGCATACAGGGGCAGCTCTGGAATGGGCTACAGGAAAATACCCCCGATGTATGGGCAATGGAGGGAATTAGCAAGCATGATTCTCCCTACCAGGTCCCAAACTACAAAACCAGTTTTGTGCTGGCAGAAACAAGTATACCCATTGCCTGGTGGAGATCCGTATATGCCTCTGCCAGTATGTTCGGCCATGAATCTTTTATTGATGAGCTGGCCCATATGAGCGGCAAAGATCCCCTGGATATGCGTATTGAGATGAGCCAGAACGACTCCAGGTACCGCAAAGTACTGGAAGCATTAAAGGAAAAGTCGGGCTGGGCCGGAAAGCTTTCGGCTGGTAAAGGAAAAGGTTGCGCCATTACCAAGTCTTTTGGTAGTATTGTAGCACATGCGCTTTTTATGGGGCGTAACAAAGAAGGTAAACTGAGGGTGGAAAAAGTTGTGAGTGTAATAGATTGCGGCACTTTTGTAAATCCCGATACCATACGCGCCCAGACAGAAGGAAATATAGCCATGGGACTCACGGCGGCTATCAAAGATCCAATTATCTTTAGGGAGGGAAAAGTGCAGCAGAGCAATTTTCACAACTACCGCATGTTGCGCATCAATGAAATGCCTGAGGTGGAGGTCCACATTATGCAAAACAATGAGCATCCCGGTGGTGTGGGAGAGCCCGGCCTGCCGCCGGTGGCACCTGCCCTGGCTAATGCTGTGTTCAGCGCCACAGGCAAAAGAATCAGAAAACTACCCATTAACATGGATGAAGTATAGTATTGATGTTTATGTATAAACTGCCAATGAAGTTACTCCTGGCGTCACTAGCCGTTTCTGTAATGGTCACCTCTTTTTCTGTGCAGCAGGATAATGGGCTGCAGGAAAGCATCAAAAGAGGTGAGCAGATTTATACTGCGAACTGCGTTTCCTGCCATATGATGGGAGGAGAAGGGATCGCAGGGGCATTTCCTCCGCTGGCAAAGTCCGATTATCTATTGGCAGATCCCGAAAGGGCCATACACCATACCATTCATGGTGTTAGTGGTGAGATCACCGTAAATGGTGTTACGTACAATGGGGTAATGCCGCCGCAAAGCCACCTTAGCGATGAGGAAGTAGCCGATGTGATGAATTACATCCTGAACAGCTGGGGAAACAAGGGAGGGCCAATTACTGCCAGCCAGGTAAAAGCGAAAAGATCCTGATGCGAGTTCTTTGAATAAGAAATTTGCGGAAGCCTTTGCCGGGCTAAACTGGCGGGAGACGTGGCTTCCTTTTTTTATGTGGTATGAAACCAGCTCACTATCACATCGACAAAGTTTACGAAGCAGAATATGCTGAAGTAGTGGAGCTTTGGGAAGCTTCTGTACGGGCAACCCACACTTTTCTGGATGAGGCAGCCATAGCCTACTACAAACCACTGATGCTGCGTGAGTATCTGAAGGCGGTAGAACTACGTTGCGTCAGGAATGATCATCAAAAGATTGTGGGGTTTTTAGGTGTGGGGGAGAAAAAAATAGAAATGCTTTTCATTCATCCCGATGTGCGGGGGCATGGCATTGGCAAAATGCTGCTAAAGCATGCATGCCAGGAAATGGATGCTACCAGTGTGGATGTAAATGAAGATAATCAGCAGGCGGTGGGATTTTATGAGTACCAGGGCTTCAGAACCGTAGCACGATCGGCGCTCGATGCAATGGGAAAACCTTATCCCATCCTCCACATGGAATTGCCAAAATAAATGAGCACCGACACTACTTACGTTTGCAGAACAGACCGAATATGTTGACAGCCGATCAGAATGAATGTAGCGTTAGATGTACTGGAAGTCCCATTTAGCTTTGATGGAAAAGAAGAAGCTATTTATCCTGTTGTACTACGGAATGGGTACGAAGCCATATTGATTGATTGTGGCTATGCAGGCTTTCTGCCAAAGATAGAAGCCGCAGCCAGGCTCCATGGCATTTTCCTTGAAATGCTTAGCGGCATTATTATAACCCATCATGATATAGACCATATGGGTGGTCTATACGAGCTTAAGGCTGAATACCCTTCCCTAAAAGTCTACGCATCCGAAGTTGAGGCAAAGTACATCAGTGGGAAGCATAAATCGCTAAGACTGCAACAGGCGGAAGATATGTTTCCTACACTCCCGGAGGAGCAAAAGCAGGGAGCCTTATATTTTCAGGAAATGCTAAGAACCGTTAAAACTGTTGAAGTTGACCAGACCTTCTCCGAAGATGAAGCCCCGTCTTTTTTCAGGGGGATTAGCATAATTAACACACCAGGCCATATGCCCGGGCATATCTCTGTCTATGTAGCAGCCCTTAAGACCCTGGTTGCAGCCGATGCACTGGTTGTTGAAAGTGGTGAATTGGAGATTGCCAATCCGCATTATACCCTGGATTTGCAGCGTGCGATAGCATCGGTAAAGAAGCTGCAGCAGCTGGAGATTGATAAAATAGTTTGCTACCATGGAGGAGTTGTTGAGGGCGATATCCCCGGCCGCCTGGATAAACTAATCTCGAGGTACAGTCACATCTGATTAATTGTTTGCAGCTGCGGGAGGAACTGTTTAATCTGCTTAAGATTTAAGATATGATTTTAGAAGTAGCGCTCCTCCAGGTGAAAAAAGAGTTTGCGCATCAGTTTGAGAAAGACTTTGCGTTAGCTGGCAAATTCATCAGCGCTATTGACGGGTATTTAAAGCATAGCCTGCAAAAATGTATTGAACAGGAAAATAAATACCTGCTGCTGGTAGAGTGGAGAAGCCTGGAGGATCATACAATAGGTTTCAGGCAGTCAGCAGAGTACCAGGAATGGAAAGCCCTGCTGCACCACTACTACGATCCTTTTCCAGTAGTTGAACACTTCCAGACAGTGCTCGAGCATGCAGGCAACGCCGATACCGCTAAAAAAGACAATGTCTGAAATAAAAAAGGACGAACCAGATTTCTCTAATTCGTCCTTTGCTTCGGGTGTGGGAGCAACAGGATTCGAACCTGTGACCCTCTGCTTGTAAGGCAGATGCTCTGAACCAGCTGAGCTATGCTCCCAATATTTTATCTTATATTATTCGAATCGAATGGCACCGCTACGGCGACCCTCGACCATCTGGCTGTGACCCTCAGCTTGTAAGGCAGATGTTCTGAACCAGCCGGGTCTCGCCAGACCGGGGCGCGTAGCCTGAGCTATGCTCCCAAAGTAAGTTTTTTGTCTTTTTTCATCAACCCTTTTGGTTGATGTTTTGTGGGAGCAACAGGATTCGAACCTGTGACCCTCTGCTTGTAAGGCAGATGCTCTGAACCAGCTGAGCTATGCTCCCAGTATTTTATCTTATATTATTCGAATCGAATGGCACCGCTACGGCGGACCGTCGGCCATCTGGCTGTGACCCTCTGCTTGTAAGGCAGATGCTCTGAACCAGTCGGGTCTCGCCAGACCGGGGCGCTTAGCCTGAACTATGCTCCCAATTTCTTCCCCCGAAAGGGAATGCAAAACTAACAAAGGATTCTGTATACGCAAATAGTCTATTTCAAAAAAATAAAAATATTTTCCAGACAGACTATTTCTTTCTCCCCGGCACGTTATCTCTTTAGCAAGATTATAAGATTTTTTTCGCCTAAGAACCACTACCTTTGTCTTTATGCTCAGGCGCTTGGCTAAAATTTTCCTTTCGATGGTGCTGGTACTGCTACTGCTGGTACTGGCTGCCTTTACCTTGGTACACGTTTACCAGGATGAAATTGTGGCCATGTTTGTGCAACAGGCAAACCGCTATGTGAAAACACCGGTAAAGGCCGAAAAAATCTCTGTATCGCTCTTCTCCACCTTTCCTCATGCGGCAGTAACCTTCGAGAATGTGTGGATCAAAGAATCTTATGAGGGCAGCGATGAACCACTGGCAACCGCAGGACACATTCACTGCTCCTTCAGCCTCATGGACCTGCTGCGTAAAAAATACCGCATCCGCGAAATTCAGCTCCAGAATGCCGAGGTTTTCCTGAAGGTAAAAGCCAATGGAGAGGTAAACTATACCATTATTGAACAACCCGATGACGAACCTGCAGACCCGGAGCAAAGCCTGCGTTTTGACCTGAACAGCATAAAGCTGGAAAATGTGCGCCTGCATTATCAGGATAAACAAAACGAACAGCACTATAAACTGCTGGCTAAATATTTAAGAGCAGGCCTGGGCATTGACGGTCCTTTGTACAGCATTGAGCTGAAGGGCAACCTGCATACCGACAGCCTGCTGGTAGGCAACGACGCCTATCTGCGTAACCAGCCGGTAGAGGTAACCAGCCGGTTTAGCTATAATAATAACAGCGGAGAGCTTCGGCTGGAACCAACCAACCTGCTGGTGCAGGATTCTGACTTTTGGGTAGAGGGCACCATAGGTACCAGCGGTACTACACGGCTGGATTTAACACTGGAGGCGAAGAAAGCCGATTTTCAAACCGTTGAGGCCATTCTGCCTCTTGCCTTTACCAGCTCTGTGCGGAACTACCGCAGCAAAGGCAATATTTGGTTTAAAGGTACTGTAAACGGACTGGCAAGCAGCCAGGAAATACCCGAAATTGCAGTTGATTTTAAAACCGATGCTGCTTCTTTCTACCACCCCGATTATAAACAGGCACTCGAGAAAATAGAATTGCGCGGCAGCTTTAACAATGGTAGCAAGCGTTCTGCTGCATCCTCGGTATTAAGGGTAGAAAAGCTGGAGGCAAGCCTGAACGGAAGGCTGATCAGAGGATCGTTCACCCTTAGCAATTTCGATGATTACTACCTGTCTTTTAAAACCGATTCGGAACTGGATGCAAATTCGCTGCTGCGCTTTTACCCCATAGAAGGAATAAGCAATGCCGGAGGTTTGCTGAAAGTGAATATGGAGTTTAAAGGCCGTCTGCAGGATCTGAAACATAGCAGTACACTGCAGCGCATACAGGCCGGAGGCGAAGTGGTGCTGCGCGACCTGAAGTTTCAGCGACAGGGATCACCCTATCCTTTTAAGGGTATGAAAGGCAGCCTTATTTTCCGTAACCAGGATCTGGCCTTAAGCAACCTTAGCGGCAATGCAGGGAGCAGCCATTTTATTATAAATGGATTGTTCAAAAACATTTTTGCCTACCTGCTGCTGGAGAACCAGCCAATTGCCATCGAGGCAGATTTACAATCTGATTTTCTAAACCTGGATGAGCTACTGGCAGATGCCAAGGCTGCAGAAACGAAAACCCTGAAAGCCTCGGCTGCCCTGCCGGAAGGTGAGAAGTACTATGCCTTTGACATCAGGCCCGATCTGAACCTCTATTTTAACTGTAAGGTAAAGCAACTACACTTTGACCGCTTCAGGGCCAAAGACATAGCCGGAGAGTTAGTTGTTGAAAAAGGGGTGGCCTATGTAAAAGGTGCCCGCTTATCGGCAGCAGGTGGTAAAATGCAGCTAAACGGCCACATAGATGCCCGCAGGGCCAAAGATGTGATCGTAACGGCCAAAGCCCGCTTTGATGGCATCAATGCCGACAGCGTGTTTTATGTGTTCCATAACTTCAGCCAGGATTTTCTGGCCGACCGCCACCTGAAGGGTAAGATCAGCGCCGATGTTGCCACCACCATGGAGTTTGATAAAAAACTGCGTTTCCGCTACGAAAAACTTATCGTGGATTCGGATATGCTGATCACCAACGGGCAGCTGAAAGGCTTTGAGCCCATGCAGGAGCTCTCTGTTTTCATCAATGAAAAACGCCTGTCTGATATTCGTTTTTCCAACATCAACAGCAAGGTAAGTGTAAGAAACGAAACTATTTACCTGCCATCTACCACCATACAGTCAGACATAACTACTGTTACCATTGCAGGTACCCACACCTTTGATCAGCAGATTGATTACAGTGTAAAAGTGCCGCTTAAGGCAGTCCTTACCGGAAAAAAAGATCAGATGCCAGCTTCTGCCGTGCGTCCGGAAGCAGGTGCTCCGCACCTTTTTGTGAGAATATACGGTACCACCGACGATTTTAAAATAGGCTATGATACCTATGCTGTAAAAGAGAAAATAGTAACTGATATTAAAAAGGAAAAAGAAGAGCTCAGGGACGTTATTAAAAATAAAGGGAGAAAAACCGAAGATGTGGTAACGCCTGATGAAGAAGAATTTTTTGATTGGTAAATGTTATAACGTTTGTATAGCCCAACCGTGCAACCTTTTAAGCCTGCAAACGGTATAAAGAGCAAGACATGAGCTTTATATGCGAAGAGTTTTATTTGGGCTGCTATTTTTTCTTCTCTCTTCGGCAAATTCATGGGCGCAGTCCTGTAAAATTAATGGTCAGGTAGTAGATGCAGCCACCGGCGAAAGCCTGCCGGGCGCTACTGTCTTTATCAACTCTTTACAGGGAGGCGTTACAGATGCCAGAGGACATTTTACATTTCAGGAACTAGCTGCAGGGCCGCACCAGCTGCAGATTTCTTTTGTGGGTTATCAAAAGCAAATTCTTAGCGTTTTATTAAAAGCAGATACTGCCTTATCCTTAAAGGTAAAGCTGCTGCCAGTGCAGGAGCAATTAGAAGCGCTTGTCATAGAAGCCAGTGTTGAAAAAACTTCCTATTCCAGTAATCTCACCAGTGTTACTTATCTAAAGCCGGAAGATATTCAGAAATCGGTAGGCATTCTTGGCGAAACAGATCTTATCAAAACCCTGCAGCTTAAGCCGGGCGTGCAGAGTGGCAGCGAAGGAAACAGTGGCTTTTATGTTCGTGGCGGCCAGTCTGATCAGAACCTGGTGCTGCTTGATGGGGTAAGTATTTACAACCCATCACACTTATTTGGCATGTTTAGCGTGTTTAACAGCGATTTGCTGGAGGATGTAAGTCTGTACAAGGGGAGCTTTCCTGCCCGCTTTGGCGGCCGTTTATCTTCTGTGCTGGATATAGGCCTTAAAGAAGGTAGTTTAGAGGAATTTAAAGGTTCTGGCGGCGTTGGGCTGATCTCCTCCAGGCTTACGCTGGAGGGCCCGCTGGTAAAAGACAAACTTTCCCTGATGGTTTCCGGCCGCAGAACTTATTTTGATGCTATTACGCGCAGTATTAACAAGTCTATGGCTGATGATCCCGACTACCAGCCTATTCCCGATTATTACTTTTACGACCTGAACGCCAAGTTATTTTTTAAGCCGGGAAAAGACGATGAGTTTAGCTTTACTTTTTATCAGGGCAATGATAAATTTTATTTTAATGATAAGCGCTTTGCGTTCGATTTCATCTGGGGTAATAAGGCAGGTATTCTACAATGGCGGCATCTGTTCTCTGAGAGGTTTAACGGTAAATTTTCACTATCTGCCACCAAGTACGATTACCAGATCCGAAACAACATAGAAAATATTTCCCAGACAGCCGGCTCGGGAATTTTTGATCTGAATGCTGCAGCAGATTTTGCGCTGGAGGCAGGGAAGGGACACTACATCACCTTTGGTGCAGCCTTATCGCGGCACAGTTTTAATTTATTGCGTATTCAGGAACAGGAGAATGCCGATGCGGTAATTAAATCGAGTAATTCAGATAAAGTGCCGGCCTATGAAAGCGCTGTTTATGTTTCTGATGAATGGGAAATCAGCGATCGGGTAGGGGTAGAAGGAGGTTTAAGGCTTACCGGCTTCTCGGCATTGCATAAAAATTTTGTGGGCCTCGAGCCCCGGATGAGCCTAAGGTGGCAGGCTGCCAGAAGAATGGCACTGAAAGCCAGCTTCAGCCAGGCCTACCAGTACGTGCACCTGGTTAACAGTTCAGCTACATCACTACCTACTAGCTTCTGGTACCCCTCCAACAAAGACATCAGGCCGCAGCTGGCCACCCAGTATGCCCTTGGGCTCGACACCAGGTTAAGCGATACCTGGAAGTTTTCCAATGAACTCTATTACCGGGATATGCTCCGCCAGATTGATTTCGACAACGGAGCCGAAATGTACGGTAACCCCAATGTAACCGAAGATCTGATATTTGGAAAGGGGTGGGCCTATGGCAATGAATTTTACCTGGAAAAAGTAAAAGGCAAAACAACAGGCTGGATCGGATATACCCTCAGCTGGACCTGGCGGAAATTTGATGAGATCAATGGCGGAAATCCTTTTATGGCAGCCCACGACAGACGCCACGACATTAGTATTGTTGCCCGCCATCAATTAAGCAAAAGGCTGGAAGCAAGCATTACCTGGGTTTACGGCAGTGGCTCTTTAACCACCCTGCCACCCGGAAGATTTTATGTGCAGGGGCAGCAGGCAACACTCTCCAAAATAGTACCCCTTTATACCGAGCGCAATAATTTCCAGATACCGGCCTATCATAGAATGGATGCAGGCCTGATCTATAAACTTAAACCACGCTGGGGAGAGGCCGAGCTAAGCCTGGGCGTTTACAATGCCTACAACCGCCGCAATGTGTACTTTATGTACTTTGAGCGTTTACCGCAGGAAAAAAGTAAAGAATTAAAGCTGGTGGCAAGACAAGTTTCTTTATTTCCTGTTTTACCTTCAGTAAGTTTCAATTATAAGTTTTAACCTATGGCTTTGGCTCCTATACGCTTTATTATATGCCTGGTGCCAATCATAATCATGGCTGCCTGCAGTATGCAGGAGGAGGTAGATATAGACCTGCCAGATCATACCCCTGTAACACTGGTAGAGTGTTATCTGGAGCCCGGACAGCCTGCCAGGGCCCTTGCCACCAAAAGTCTGGGTTATTTTGATTCTCTGGAAACTGCCGCTGCAGATGGGCTGCAGATAAGCCTGCACAGCAACGGCAGAACCATTTATTTAACCAACACACGCGTGGTAGATAGTGTGCGTAAGATTTCCTACAATTATTACTCGGCAGATACCATTACCTATGAGGAAGGCGCAAACTGGGAGATGATGGTATGGGATAATGAAAAAGAGCTGGCCCGCGGATCTGCAAAATTCTTAGCCAGGCCGGTAATCAAAAATATTGGCTATAAGCTGGATGCTGAAGAAAACATTTCGCTGGAGCTGGAGCTGGAAGATAATCCCGCTACAGAAGATTTTTACCGGGTAATGCTGCATGTGGTGGGAAGCCCGCCCTGGGGCCATTTTGATGGCTTATGGACAGATGCAAAAGCGATGGACGGCACTTTAAAAATATCTACCGGCCATCAGTTTGAGATGTTTGGTGAGTGGTTGTATGTGAATATATACCGGCTTGACAAAAGTCATTACAATTTTATCCGCAGCCTGCAAAAAGCCTATGATGCTAACTACAATCCTTTTGCCCAGCCGGCTAATCTGGAATCTAACTTAACAGGCGAAAGCACAGGCGTTTTTACCGCTGTTTCGGTTACCCAGGATACACTATTTATTAAGCGCTGATCAGGAAACAGCCACATTCAGGTACTCTACAAATGGCTGTGCCGTGGTAAAGGCCTCCAGTAGTGTTTCCGGGTAATAGGGCGAACGTACTTCCTCATCTTTATAAGTGCGCATGGCCAGAAAACTTTTTAGCTTCAGCAGCTCCAGGTTAGGATGATCCGCAGGATATCCTTTCGGAGGCCTTTGTAATTTCTCTCCCTGTATGGGCCCGAAAATTTTCTGAAAATCAGGCTTGTCTACAATCTTCTTCAGCTCAGCAGCATTATAATCTACCTCCTGTCTGATCTTGCGCAGCTGATCTGGCGGAGGCAGGTACATCCCTCCAGCCACCAGGCTCTCGTTTCCGGGCTGCAGGTGGAAGTAATAGTGTGCCCAAGGCGCATGCCGGCCACCTTCCGCAATGGCAGCCGACATCCATGTTTTATAAGGAGTTTTATCGGGGCTAAAACGGACGTCGCGGTTTATTCGGAACATGCAATCTTCCGGCCGCACGTTCAGCAAGCTCTCATCCCGCTCCTTCAATCCATCCAGCACAAGGGCTAGCAGCGCCTTAAAATGTTTCCGGGCCTCCTGGTAGTCGGAGCGGTGCGCATCCATCCATTCCTTATTGTTGTTCTCTGCAAGCCTGGCCAGAAAATCCAGAACAAAACCAGTATCAGTCATTGCGCTACAATAATTCAACAATCGACTCCAGACCCATGCTGCGGGACCCTTTTATCAGGAAAGTGGTATTTTCGAATTTCTTATTTTTAAAGTAATTCAGCAGCATTTCGCGGGTTTCAAAATGAATACCGTCGGAGTTGTTATCCAGTGCAGGGATAATGTGGATGCCGCAGAAGATGGTTTTATCAAAATCGTATTTTGCGATCAGGCGTCCCAGGTCATGATGCTCTTTTACGCTGTCCTCACCCAGCTCCATCATGTCGCCTACCACTAATATTTTATGCGGACGCTGCAGCAGGGCAAAGTTCTCAATGGCCGCTTTCATGGAAGTAGGGTTGGCATTGTAGGCATCCAGAATAATGTAATTGCTTCCCTTTTCTATGATCTGGGAGCGGTTGTTGCCGGGCACATATTTGGCCACTCCCTCATTGGCTTTCTTCTCCGGTACTTCAAAGAATTTACCCAGGCACAGGGCCGTTGCTATATTCTCGAAGTTGTAAATACCCATCAGGTTGGTTTTTATCTTCTCCCCGTTTTCGGCAGTTAGCACTACAAAAGGATCGGCAGAAACCAGCTCGCAATGATAATAATCGTCGGGATTAGGGTAATAGATGGGGTGCTCAAAGCGTTTGCCCATGTTGCGCAGTTCCTCCATTCTGGAATTGATGAACACGGTGCCTTTGTGCTCAATAAGCCACTGGTAAAGCTGGCTTTTTGCTTTAATCACCCCCTCGGTGCCGCCAAAACCTTCCAGGTGCGCTTTGCCAATGTTGGTGATCAGGCCATGGGTGGGTTCTGCAATCTGGCACAGCTCGCCAATATCATTTGGCCTGTTGGCACCCATTTCCACCACCAGTATTTCACTGTCTTTGGGGGCATTCAGTAGGGTTAGGGGTACACCAATGTGGTTATTGAGGTTGCCTTCGGTTGCATAAGATTTATATTTCTGCTTTAGCACGGCATTCACAAGCTCCTTGGTAGTGGTTTTTCCGTTAGAGCCTGTAATGCCAATTACCGGTATACTAAGCTGGTGCCGGTGGTGGTTGGCCAGCTGCTGCAGGGCCAGCAGGGTATCCTCTACATACAGGCAGCCTTCTGTATCTGCCAGTGCTTCATCACTCACCACTGCATATTTGGCGCCTTTCTTCAGGGCATCGCCGGCAAATACATTGCCATCAAAGTTGGGCCCCTTCAGTGCTACAAAAAGACAGTTTTCCGGTAGCTTCCGGGTATCAATGCTTACACTGCTGCACTCCAGGTATTTTTTATACAGATCAGGAATAGATATGGTATTGGGCATATGTTTCGTTCTTTTTATGGTAAATTGATGTTAATAATTTAAGTTGGCAAGATGCAGCATAACTTTTACCTGCTAAGCCTTTTTTTTGTGCTTGTATGTACTCCTTTCAGCAGCAGAGGGCAGACCTACCATTACGAAACCGGTGTGCCGGTGGTAGTAGGGCAGGAAAGCCTGCAGATGCCCTGGGCAGGAGGGCTTAATGCTGTACAAGCCAGTCTTGCCGATGTAAACGGCAACGGCCAGCCAGAATTGGTACTTTTTGACCGCAGCAGTTCACAAGTGCAGGTGTTTGCACAAACGTCCGGGGGCTGGATATGGTTACCCGAAGAACGTTTTCGCTTTCCGGCAGATATCTCCAACTGGCTGCTGCTGCTGGATTATAATGGCGACGGCAGGGAAGATCTTTTTACCTACACTCCTGCAGGGGTGCGGGTGTTTGAGAACAGCGCTGCTGCCGGACAGCCTGCAGCATGGCGCCTCAGCTACCAGCTCCTGGAATACCCCGGCAGCAACAGTTCCATAAATTTGCTGGTAAACAGTGGCGATGTGCCCCTCATTGCAGATACAGATGGCGATGGCGATATCGATATTGCAGCGTTCGATCCTGCAGGCAGCGGCACCATCCGCTGGTACAAAAATATTGGAGTGGAGAATTTTGGCCGCAGCGATACCCTGGTTTTTGAGCTGGCCGACCGCCACTGGGGCGGCCTTACCGAGTGTGCCTGCAAGGAGCTGGCCCTTAACTATACCGCATGCCCCGACGACGAAGGCGGAAGATCCAGCCAGCGCCCCATGCATGCCGGCGGTAAAAGCCTGCTCTGGAAAGATGTAAACGGCGATGCTGTGCCAGACCTGCTGCTGGGCGACGAAGAATGTACTTTTTTGTATTACCTGCCCAATGCCGGAACAGCTGCCGCTCCTGTTTTCAACCAGTTTGAAACCACTCTTCCCGGCGCAGCAGCGGCTCCTGATTTTTCATTTCCGGCAGCCTATGCACTGGGTACCGATATACTGGTATCTAATAACCTGAGAAATGCCGGAGCCCAGCTGGATTACGGGCAGTCGCTCTGGCGCTACGAGCAGCAAGCCGGTGGTAGCTATGCCCTTGCGCAAAAAGATTTTCTGCAGGGGCAGCAGCTGGATGCAGGCGAAGAAGCCAGGCCTGCCTTTGCAGATATTGATGCCGATGGCGACCAGGACCTGCTGCTGGGCGGCAGGGACCGGCTGTACCCCGATGGGTATTATGCAAAGCTGCAGCTCTATGAAAATACCGGCAGTTCTGCAGCCCCGGCTTTTAGCCTGAAAGATGCTGATTACCTGGGGCTTTCAGCAGCTGCCTATCAGTACATGCAGCCCCAGCTAGCAGATTATAACCGCAATGGGGCTCCGGATCTGATCCTGACGGTGTTCGACAGGGCTGTGAACAAGATGCGGGTGCTGGTATACCTGAACCAGGCCTCAAAGGATTCTCCCGTACAATATGGGGATGGAAACAGGCTCGAGCTGCCCATTTCGCTTACTACCCTCGACTATCCCTTTTATTTCGATGCAACGGGCGATGGCCTGCTCGATGTATTGGCCGGCAGGTTTGACGGAAGCCTCCGCCTCTACACAAATAAAGGTTCGTCTACAGCTCCTGCTTTTGAATTAACCGATGCCGCCTATAAAGGCTTTGCACTCGATAATGTACGGAGACATTTAATTCCCTCTGTAGGGGATGCTGATGGCAACGGCCAGCCCGACTTAATTATTTCCGATGCCAGTGGAGATGTGCGTATCCTCTATTCCTTTTTAAGGCCGAATGCCTCTGCCGGAGCATCAGAAGCAATAGCAGTAGAGGCAGATGATGCAGCTTTTGGAGCCCGCCTGGGGGATAGGAGCTGGCCTGTACTGGCGCCTTTGTGGGCCGAAGAAATGCCTGCGCTGGTGGTTGGGCAAATTGGTGGTGGCCTGGTGCTGCTGCGCAGCCGGCAGGCCCTGCCACCTCCTGCAGCAGAAGATGAGTATGTGCTGCTGGTGTATCCCAATCCTGCCTACGCAACAAAAACTGTTAAGATAGAAACAAATGCCCCTGCCCAGCTCAGGGTACTGAACAGCCTGGGGCAGGTGGTGCATCGCTGGCATACAGGAGACAGCCGGATTATAGAGTGGGAGCCGCAGCTGCCAGCCGGGATGTACTTGGTAGAAGCCCGTTTTGCTAGTAAAAGAAAAGTAAAGCGATTGCTGATTGTAAAATGATTAAATCACTGATATACATACGTATAGCAACAGAATCGCCTGCGACCTACGCCGTTCCCTTACTGGAGCAGCTAAAGCAGGAGATAGCAGGCATCACTGTTTTTGAGTTCGATAACTTTTCGGAAGAAAGCATCCGGCAGTACGCAATAGAGCTCTTAAAGCAAAGCCAGCGCGCTGCCATTATTGTAGCGGCTCCAGAAGCCCGGGCGCCAATGGTTCCCGCTGCTGCATCGGAAACGGCAGAGGAGGCATTACCCCCGGCCGTTCAGGCGGGTGCCGGTACGGAGGGAGAGGCACCTGTTAGTGGCTTAACCTCTTTTTTTAACCGCGTTCTAAAAGTAAAACCGCCCCGTTTGTTAATGGCGCTGCAGGGAGAGCAGCCCCTTTTACATAAAATGATGAAGGCAGGCGCAGGTGAATTCTTCTACCACAACCTGCAGGAGCAGGAGCTTAAAAAGGTACTGGAAGAACTGTTTAACTGATGGTAAAGCTGTCAGCATCCATCTGAGCAGGAAATTTGCTTCTGTATTCCCTAAGCTCCGAAGCGCTTATTTTCTGGGTGCAGATGTACTGGCGCCGCTGCTCCTGGTACAGCACTTCGCCCTTGGGGTTGATCAGGGAAGAATACCCGTTATAATCAATTCCTTTGCCATCTATCCCCACCCTGTTTACCCCTGCTACATAACAGAGATTTTCTACTGCCCGGGCCTGCAGCAAAATTTTCCAGGCATCAATGCGGGCGGCGGGCCAGTTGGCTACATACAGCAGCAGGTCATACGATAAATTCCCATCTTCCCGCACCCGGTTGCGGCTCCAGACCGGAAAACGAAGGTCGTAGCATATCAGTGGGCAAATGCGCCACTCCTTCCACTCACAAATAATAGGCTTTTCTCCCGGACTGAAGTGATCGTGCTCGTTGGCCATGCGGAAAAGATGGCGCTTATCATAGTGTTGATACTCACCATCAGGTTGCATCCAGATCAGGCGGTTAAAATATTTGCCACCCTCCTGTACAATATAGCTGCCGGTAACAACAGCGCCGGTTTGCGCTGCCAGTTGTTTCATCCAGCGAAAGGTGCGGCTGTTCATGGGTTCGGCATGCTCTTTGGCATCCATGGTAAAGCCGGTGGTAAACATCTCCGGCAGCACGATCAAATCGGTTTCTGTATTAATCTGCCAGATTTTTTCTTCCAGCGCAGCCAGATTGGCGCTGGGTTCGTGCCAATACAACTCTGTTTGAATAAGGGTGATCGTTAAATCTTGCATAATAATTCGGCTGCTTTTCGCAGTGTTTCTTCCTGCTTGGCAAAACAAAACCTAAGCAGGCCATGATCCTGTTTATCTACGTAAAAGACTGAAATGGGTATAGCAGCAACGCCTTTTTCTACCGTTAACCATCGGGCCATTTCTACATCTGGCTTGTTGCTGATTCCACTGTAATCCAGTAACTGAAAATATGTGCCATTGCAAGGTAGCGGTTTAAACCTGCTCCCTTTTAAAAGTTCTAAAAAAAGATCGCGTTTCTGCTGATAGAACTGTGGCAGGTGCTCATAGTTTTCAGGTTTTTGGAGGTAATCTGCCAGCGCCAGCTGGGTAGGGGTGTGGGTGCTGAAGGTCAGGTACTGGTGCACCTTTCTGATTTCGGCCGAAAAAGGCTCTGACGCTACTACATAGCCTGCTTTCCAGCCGGTTGCATGAAAGGTTTTGCCAAAGGAGAATACTGCCGCAGCGCGCTCCCTTAGCGCCGGGCGCGATAAAACGCTCTGGTGCTCCAGCCCATCATAGATAAGGTGCTGGTATACCTCATCAGAGAGCACCAGCAGCTGGTGCTTTATTACAAGCTCCTCCAGTTGTAGCAGGTCATCCTGCTGCCATGCACTGCCGGTGGGGTTGTGGGGGCTGTTAATAATAATAAGCCTGGTGCGCCCATTTATGCTGCTGCGAATGGAGGGCCAGTCGGGGCGGAAGCTGGGGTATTGCAGGCCGATGTGTACCGGCTTGCCACCCTGTAAGGCTATGGCAGGCGCGTAGCTGTCGTAGGCGGGGTCCAGCACCAGGGCTTCATCGCCCGGGCCTATAATGGCTGCTATCACCGAATAAAGTGCTTCGGTAGCTCCTGAGGTTACAGTTATTTCCTTTTCGGCATCGGGCGCAAATCCATAGATGCGCTCAATTTTAGCCGCAACTGAGTTGCGCAGTTGCGGGGTGCCCGCCATGGGTGCATATTGGTTGCGGCCAAGCCGCATATAATACGCCACCCGCTCAATCAGGGCTTCATCAATAGGAAAGTCGGGGAATCCCTGTGAAAGGTTAATGGCTCCGTGGGTAGCCGCCAGGGCTGACATTTGTGTAAAAATAGTAGTGCCTACCTGGGGCAGCTTACTCTGCATGAATTGTGGATCTGGCATGGCGGGAATATAGAAGATTGATCATGATCTGACAAGTTAAGAAGCAGGAAACAGTCCTGTTTGTTGCTCTTGCAGGTTTAGAGGCACTTCCGCAGCATCACTTATTTTATACAGAAAGTGAGATATACAGGAATAATACAAATATCGTTAGTGCTTAAAAGTATTCGTTTTATCCTGTGCTGTCTTATGTGTAACTTTGATAGTTAAAATTTCTTTAAGTGTCCAGAACAGCCCATCTTTTTCATAAGACTAAAAATAGCCTGATATCAACCTATCGCCATAGGGTTGTTGTGAATGCTGTGGCCTATGTTCTCCTGCTGCTGGTGTCTTTCATTGACTATTCTACCGGCTTTGAGCTTTCTTCATCCCTGCTCTATCTGTTGCCTATTTACGTAGTATCGGCACATGGAGCCACTAATAAAAAAGACAGCCTGGCTGTTGCGGGCATCAGCAGCCTGCTCTGGTTCCTGGTAGAACTCCAGTCGGGTTTTACCTACAGCTATGTGGCTACACTTTACTGGAATAGCGCTGTACGTACTTTTACTTTTTTTATCCTGTCTCTGGCCATTTATAACATCAAATCTAAAAAAAGGCAACTGGAGCTGGCAAACAGCAGGCTTGAGGAAGTTAGCCAGGAAAAAAATAAATACATAGGCATTGCCGCCCACGATATCAGAAACCCATTGAGCAATATTTTTTTGCTGAGCAAGCTGTTGTCCGACACTAAGGGCAGTGAAAGCCTAAGCCCGCAGCAGAAAGAATATATCAGGCTCATCAGCACTATCAGTGCAGGAGCGCTTAGCCTGCTCAATAATATCCTGGATATATCGCAGATAGAGGCAGGCACATTAAAAGTGCAGAAAGAAAACCACAACTACCTGCGCCTGGTAGAGGAGGTTGTGCAGATGAATGAGCCAATTGCTCAGGAAAAGGGGCAGCATCTTGAAGTAGTTGCTCAGGAACAGGCATTATGGCTTTCTTATGATAAAATATATATGAGCCAGGTGCTGATGAACTTGTTGACAAACGCCATTAAGTTTTCCTTTAAGGATTCTGTGATCCAGGTTGTGGTAGCAGAGGAGGAAGGCTTTGTGGTAACCAGGGTAATTGATAAGGGCGTTGGCATCCGGGAAGAAGACAAGGAAAAGATTTTCAAGGCTTTTGAAAAAGCACAGAATCAGCCCACTGGCGGTGAGCGATCCAGCGGACTGGGGCTGGCCATTGTAAAAAAAATAATTGAGGCGCATGAGGGCAAAATTGGCTTAGAGAGCTCCTATGGCCAGGGCACAACCTTTTACTACTCCTTACCAAAAGAACGAGTTGCTGTGCCCGCAGCCTAAGGCTGTTCCTGTGCCCCTTAACAACCCCTTTTTAGCAGCTGGCAGCTGTTACAGTTACAGAATTACAGCCTCCGAGAATTCTTTTTTATAGGCCCTGGGCGTTCGGCTGGTAAAGGCTTTAAACAGCCGGTTAAAGTTCGACAGGGTTTGAAAGCCGCTCTCGTAGCAGGCCTGCGATATCGTTATATGATCTTCCATCAGGAGCTTGCAGGCGTAACCTATTCTGATCTCACTCACAAAATCAGAAAAGGTTTTATTGGCATGTGTTTTAAAGTAACGACTGAAAGAGGTTGGCGCCATGTTCGCTATTGTGGCTACTTCCTCCAGGCTGATCCTGTTCCTGAAGTTCTTCATCACGAACGCATGCACCTTGTTCATCCTTTCCGTATCGGCCTCTTTTAAGGTATTGGTGTAGCCAAGGCTGGAAAGTATATGATAGCCAGGGGTGGTTGCCAGCACATTCAGGATCTGCAAAAGCTGGATCACCCTTGCAAAACCCTCCTGCTCCAGCAGTTCCTTCATCATTTTCTTCACCTTCACGGCTGTGCTGCCTGTTACTTCAAACCCGCGGCGGGCCATCAGAAAAAGTTGCTTTAAGCGGTGCATCTCTTCCTTCTGTAAAAAGGACTTCCCCAGAAAATCCTCCTGAAAATAAATAACAATTCCTTCCGTCCAGTTTTCTTCTTTTCCTTCAAAATACTCCGGATCGCTCCTCCAGAGATGGGGCAGGTTCGGGCCCGTAAATACCAGGTCTCCTTCCTTGAAAGGTTTTACCTGATCGCCAATGAAGCGGGTGCCTGTACCACGCAACACCACAAAAAGCTGGTATTCCGGATGAAAGTGCCAGTTAGGATCAAAATGGGGTTCTTTCAGGTACCTGACCACAAAAGCCTGGGTAGCGGGTATGGGTGATTTCTGTAGTGCCAGCTTCATTATTATACTTTTTTATCCTTTACTGCGCCTATCTTTTCCTGTGGATGTTAAGATACAGTCAAAATCTGGTAAAAAAGAGTGAGTTTATCAAGTATTATTATGTGATATTGAGCTATCGTAATCGTTTGCATGTAGCTTATGAAAAATTTAACTGCCTATACCTTTATTCTGCTGGGGTTGCTGCTGGTGTGTTGTAATTCAGAAAACAGGAGGGAAGATACAGGTCCGCGCAGAGTGGAGCTCCTGTTTCTGGGGCATGATAGTGAGCATCATAACTCGGCAGCCTATATGCCAATGCTGGCTTCTGCCCTCTCCAAAGAAGTTATCAACCTTACCTACACCAGCGATTTGAACGACCTGAACCCGCATACGTTATCAAAATACGATGGGCTGGTTATTTATGCCAACCACGATAGCATCAGTGCCTCGCAGGAAGAAGCCCTGATGGATTTTGTGGAAGCCGGAAACGGACTGATCCCGGTGCATAGTGCCAGCTTTTGCTTCAGGAACTCTGAAAAATACATAGAGCTGGTAGGGGCACAGTTTCAGAAACACGAAACAGGTACCTTTCAGGCCCGCATTACCAACAGCGAGCACCCGGTTATGCAGCAGGTAGAGGAGTTTACTACCTGGGATGAAACATACATTCACCAAAAACACAGCCCCGACCGCACCATATTGATGGAGCGCGTGGAAGGGGAACACCATGAGCCCTGGACCTGGGTAAAAGAGCATGGGCAGGGACGCGTATTTTATACTGCCTACGGACATGACGAACGCACCTGGGAACATCCCGGCTTTCATAAGCTGATGAAGGAAGGCATTCTCTGGGCGGTGGGCGATAAGGTAAAGGGCCAGTGGGAGGCATACCGGAAAGACATGCCCACACTGGTGTACAAGCAGGTGGCCAACATTCCCAATTACGAAAAAAGAGATCCTGCCCCACGGTACCAGGAGCCGCTGTCGCCCCAAGAGTCTCAAAAGCTGATTCAGGTACCGGTAGATTTTGAGCTTCAGCTGTTTGCTTCCGAACCCAACATCATCAACCCCATTGCCATGGACTGGGATGAGCGGGGCAGACTCTGGGTCATTGAAACAGTGGATTACCCCAATACCGTGCGCGACAAAGCAGGTGTGGGCGACGACCGTATCAAGATTTGCGAAGACACCGATGGCGATGGTAAGGCAGATAAGTTTACCATATTTGCCGATAAACTGAACATACCCACGAGCATGGCCTTTGCCAATGGCGGGCTAATTGTTGCCCAGGCGCCTCACTTTTTATTTTTAGAAGATACCGATGGCGATGATGTGGCAGATGTAAGAAAAGTAATCATCGATGGCTGGGGTACCTTTGATACCCATGCCGGGCCTTCCAACCTTAGATATGGTATTGATAACTATGTATGGGGCGTGGTAGGCTATTCTGGTTTTGAGGGGTCCATTGTCGGCAAAGAGCAGGTGTTTGGACAGGGCATTTACCGTTTTAAGCCAGATGTTTCTGACTTTGAATATATCAGCAAGACGAGCAACAACACCTGGGGGCTGGGCTTTACAGAGGCAAATGACATTTTCGCTTCTACGGCAAACAACACGCATTCTGTGTTCATGGGGATTCCCAATCGGTATTTTCAAGGGCTGGAGGGCATTCCTGCCGAGGGAAGCAACAAGATTGACGGACACTATGCCATGCATCCCATTACCCCGAAGGTGCGGCAGGTAGATGTATTTGGGGGTTTTACGGCTGCGGCAGGCCACAGCTTTTATACTGCCAGAAATTACCCCAAAGAGTACTGGAATGGCATGGCCATGGTTTGCGAGCCAACAGGGCACCTGGTGCACATGGCTAAAATTGAGAAAGATGGTGCCGGCTTTAGCGAAAAAGATGGCTGGAACCTGTTTGCCAGTGCAGATGAGTGGGTATCGCCGGTAGAGGCTAAGGTAGGCCCCGATGGGGCAGTGTGGGTGCTCGACTGGTACAACTTCATCATTCAGCACAACCCCACTCCTAAGCCGGATAGAGGTGGTTACCAGGCAGAAAATGGCCCGGGTAATGCCTACGAGAACCCGCTGCGCGATAAATCACACGGACGTATCTGGCGGGTGGTGTATAAAGAGGCGGAGGCTTATGAGCCCATCAGCCTCACTAAAGAAGATCCTGAAGAGCTGGTAGAGGCTCTTGAGCATGATAATATGTTCTGGCGCCTTACTGCCCAGCGGTTGTTGGTAGAGCGCGGAAATACAGATGTGCTCCCGGAGCTTTATGCACTGGCAAAATCAGGCAAAGCCGATAAAGGAGATTTTAACCCTGCTGCCGTGCATGCGCTCTGGACCATTAAAGGTCTGGGTGCACTGGAAAATAACCAGAAAGAGGCTGTTGCAAGCGTTAAAAATGCCCTCGGCCATAAGGACCCTGCTGTGAGAAAGGCTGCGGTGCAGGTGCTGCCCAATACAGGCTGGGCACATGAGGTCATTGTAGAGTCAGGTGTATTGCAGGATCAGGAACCAAATACACAGCTGGCGGCTATTCTGGCAGTGGCAGAAATGGAGCCTTCCGATGCAATGGGAAAAGAGCTTTACCAGCTAAGCAAACAGGGGCAGGTGAAAAATGATGAATGGCTTTCCAAAGCAGTTTATGTAGCTGCCAAAAATCATTCTCAGGGCTTTATGGCAGCTTTTCTCCAGGAGCAACCTGATTTTGAAGAAAAACAAAAACAGCTCGCAGCTGCAGCGGAAAACAAGCTGGAAAGCACTGCGCTGGATGATACTGGCTGGCAGACCATGAAATTACCCACCATGATAGAAGCCGCAGGGCTGGAGATAGATGGAGAGATCTGGTTCCGGAAAACACTTAACCTGCCGGCAACAGCTGCCGGCCGCAAAGCAGTTATTTCCCTTGGCCCCATCAATGACTCTGACGAAACCTTTGTGAACGGCACAAAAGTGGGCGGCATGAAAGACAGCTGGAATAAGGATCGCCAGTATGAGATTCCGGCAGGCGTGTTGAAAAGCGGAAAAAATGTAGTGGCTGTTAAAATGGTGGATAATGGTGGAGGCGGCGGCTTCGGTGGTAAAGCCGAAGGCCTCTATCTTCAGGTGGGTAATGCTAAAACAGCGCTGGCAGGCGACTGGAAATATAAGGTTACAAAGGAGCTGAACAAGAAAGGTGAAAAAAATAGTCTGTTTGCAAGTACCTCCATAGCAGAAGTTTTTGCCAGCACAGACTGGCGTAAGGCAGATCAGCCAGCAGCTGGGGCAATGGCTTCAGGGGCGGCAGAAGCACCTCAGCAGATCCGCATCAGTGTGATCAAGAATGAAATGAAATTCGACCTGAACAATTTTACGGTAGAAGCAGGCAAGCCTGTAGAGATCATTTTTGACAATCCGGACTTTATGCAGCACAACCTGGTGATAACAAAGCCAGCAAGCCTGCAGACAGTTGGTGCTGCTGCCGACAAACTGGCAAGCCACCCCAAAGGGGCGGAAATGAACTACGTGCCTGATATGGAGGAGGTGCTTTATTATACCAGACTGCTCAACCCGGAAGAAACCGTAAAACTTACCTTTACGGCTCCTGCACAAGCGGGCAATTATCCCTACGTATGTACTTTCCCGGGCCACTGGCGCATTATGAATGGGGAAATGAAAGTTGTTAAAAGCAAAACTCCTTTGTAGTTAATAGTGCCGATACCAATACTCGTTCAGCAGATTTCTAGTTGACCTTGATATATGAATAATACAAGAACGTTAACAGGCACCGTTGAGGAAGCCCCTGATAAGAAGCTATTCTGGGCCTGCTTTGTGGCCCTGCAGACCATAGCCATTTTTCCTGTCTTCATGCTGGTGGTGTACCTGTTGCTGATTCTGTACTTTAGATCAAAAGGTGGGTACAAGATAGTAGTGGTGCTGAAGGAAGGAGCTACCCAGCAGGAGGAGTCCCGAAAGGACTTCTTACTCAACGAATATCCAGCCATCATAGCCTAGGATAAATAAAATCAAAGATACTAACGAAAGTAAAAAAATATGAATGTTCGTTTTGGAGTCAGTACCTGGTTATGGACCTCTCCCTTCACCACAGAAACGGTGCATCTTTTCCCGAAAATCAGAGAAATGGGCTACGATGTGGTGGAGATCCCGGTAGAAGACCCGGCCCTGATCGATGTGAAAAAGGTAAAGGATGCACTGGTAGAAAATGGCCTTGAGGCGGTGGTGTGCGGTGCCTTTGGCCCCAGCCGCGACCTTACACATGATGACCCAGCCTATCACCAAACCAGTTTCGACTACATCCGGGCCTGCCTGGATATATGCGAGGGAGTAGGCGCTAAGTTTTTAGGCGGCCCCATGTACTCTGCCGTAGGCAAAGCTCGGCTGGTTTCCCCCGACCAAAAAAAGAAGGAGTGGGAGCGGGCGGTGAGCAACCTTCGGAAAGTGTGTGGAATGGCATCCGATAAAGGACTTGAAATTGCCCTTGAGCCCCTGAACCGCTTCGAATCCGACCTGGTGAACACTGCAGCAGACGTAATGCAGCTGGTCAGGGATATCGATCACCCGGCTGCAAAAGTGCTGCTGGATGGTTTTCACATGAATATAGAAGAGCCGGATGTTGAGCAGTCCATTTTGCTGGCAGGCGACAAGCTGCTGCACCTGCAGGTTTCTGAAAACTATCGGGGTACGCCCGGAACAGGCCAAACCCGCTGGGATGCCTACAAGCGCGGCCTGGAGGCAATCGGCTACAATGGTATTGTATCTATTGAAAGCTTTACACCCGAGGTGCAGGAGCTGGCCGGGGCAGTTTGCATCTGGCGTCCGCTGGTGCCCAGCCAGGATGGCTTTGCCTCGGAAGGGCTCCGTTTTTTGAAAAAATGGGCAGAGGTACCTGCAGCGGCCCTGCCGGTACAGAGCTAATCCTTTTTAATAATTTTTTAGCATTTCAGATTAACAGCATAAAACCAATAGCATGGAGCAGAAAAAAATAAACATAGCGATTGTAGGATTGGGCTTTGGAGCCGAATTTATCCCTATTTACCAGAAACACCCCAATGCCAATATGTATGCCATCTGCCAGAGAACCCAGTCGAAGCTGGATGAGATTGGCGATGCCTTTGGAATAGAAAAACGCTACACCTCCTATGAGGAGCTGCTGGAAGATCCGGCGGTAGATGCTGTCCATATTAATACGCCTATTCCGGATCACGGCCAACAGTCTATCAAGGCCCTGAAGGCAGGTAAACATGTGGCCTGTACGGTGCCCATGGCCACCACCCTGGAGGAGTGCAGAGAAATTGTGGAGCTGACGCAGGAGAAAGGGCTCACCTATATGATGATGGAGACGGTGGTATATGCCCGCGAATTCCTGTACATGAAGGAGTTGTACGAAAAGGGAGAATTAGGCAAAATACAGTTCCTGAAAGCAAGCCACCAGCAGGATATGGATGGCTGGCCCAATTACTGGCCGGGGCTTCCGCCTATGTTTTATGCCACCCACTGTGTAGGGCCGGTGCTGGGCCTAACCCGCGATGAAGCCGAATATGTTTCCTGTTTCGGTTCAGGCACCATTCGGGAAGACCTGCATCAACATTACAACTCACCTTTTGCTATAGAAACCACCCATATCAAATTCAGAAATTCAGACCTCAGTGCGCAAGTATACCGTTCTCTATTTGATGTGGCCAGGCAGTACCGGGAGAGCTTTGAAGTGTATGGCTCAAAAAAATCGGTGGAATGGCCCCTGATTGAAGGAGATCCGCTAGTGGTGCATACGGCAAAGCGGCCGGAACCGGAAATTCCGGAAGAAGTGGAGAGTCCCGATTATGCTCATCTGCTGCCCGAGCCCATTCAGCATTTTACTACCCGTGGGGTATACGATTCTGATGAACATCAGCACCTTTCTTTTACACAGGGAGCTGGTCATGGAGGATCTCATCCGCACCTGGTGCATGCCTTTTTAAATGCACTGGTAACAGGAGAAGCACCCTATCCGAATGCCAGGCAGTCGGCAAACATCACCTGTGTGGGCATACTGGCGCATGAATCGGCCAAAAAAGGAGGCGAGATTATTCGGCTTCCTGATTTTACTCTGTCACAGGCCCCTAAAGTGCTGGTATAATGAATACAACATTCAAATTGTAAGTTGAGTTGTTTGGTTTAATTAAGCCTGGGGAAGGGATTTGTTTGATTAGTCCCTCTCCAGGCTTGATTTATAAGATAACTTCCAGTTCTAAAAAGACAGCTTCCAGTTAAGACCAGTTACAGCCTCTCTGTCTCATCGTTGCTTTTCCTCGGCCAGTTTCAGGAAATCCTTCGGTAATTTAATTTCTGCTTCTATTACTTTGCCTGAAACAGGGTGTGGCAGGCGCAGCTGATAGGCCAGCAGGTGTATGGGCCTCTTCTCTATCTTTGGTGCACCATAGCGCCAGTCGCCGGCAATGGGGCAGCCTATATGGGCCAGGTGTACCCTGATCTGGTTTTTACGGCCAGTTTCCAGCTCAATCTCCAGCAGGCTATAATTGCGGAAATGCTCCACCTCCCTGAAATGGGTAATGGCTTCTTTGGCTTCGGGCGTTTCATCCTGTACCACATGCACGCGCTGCCGCTCGTCTTCCTGCAGCCAGGTATGAATAGTCCCCTCTTTCCTATCCGGAGCGCCATGTACGAGGGCATAATACCGCTTTTCTACCTCCTGCCAGTTTTCCTTTAATTGCTCCTGCACTTCTTCACTCTTGGCAAAAATCAGCAGTCCACTCACTTCACGATCCAGCCTGTGCACAATATAGGGGCGTTGCCTACCACCAGATCTGGTTCTAAGCCAGTCAAAGATTTCCTTGTAAAGGCTGGTTTCGGGTGTTTTACTCTGATTAACCGTAAGCAGGCCCGCAGGTTTTTCTACTATCAGCAGCTGGTCATCTTCGTAGTGTACGGGAAATGGTGTACGCTGCTGCTTCTGTGGGGCGCTGCCCTTTCGGATCTCTACCTTACTGCCTGCGGCAACCTCCAGGCTGGGGTTGGCCAGGGGTTTACCATCTACCAGCAAAGTGGCATGCTTCAGCATATTTTTAATGCGCTGCTTGGGAGAGTCGGGTAGCTGCTCCTGCAGCAGTTCCATCAGTGGGGCAGTACGGGGTGCGGTAAATTGCATAAGATTGGTAGCGGTTAGCGTTTCAGTCTAAGATAAGTGCCCAGCGGCAATTGGGGGCCTGATTTTGCCTGCAGGTACAATTCTCCCAGCTCCGGACTGTGGATGTCCATGTGCCGGCGTACCAGGTTAGCCATCACCAGTGCCGATAAACCCATGGAATACAGGTTCAGGATAAAGAAGCTGTTGCGGGGCTCCAGCAGCTCTGCCCCCAGGGCTACCAGTTCATTCAGGTTTTGCTCCAGCACCCACTTTTCTCCTTTTGGTCCGCGGCCATAGGAGGGAGGGTCCATAATAATGCCATGGTAGCGGTTGCCGCGCTTTGCTTCGCGCCTTACAAACTTCAGTGCATCTTCTACTACCCAGCGTATTTCGGGAAGCTTGCTGGCCTCGCGGTTTTCGTTGGTCCAGGTAATGGTTTGGCGCACACTGTCCAGGTGGGTCACATCGGCACCTGCCGCCGCTGCCGCGAGGGAGGCGCCGCCGGTATAGGCAAAGAGGTTAAGCACCCGTGGGCGTTTCAGGGGCAGCTCGTGTATGGTGTCGTAAATCCAGTTCCAGTTAACGGCCTGCTCGGGGAAAACACCTATGTGGCCAAAGGCGGTAAGCGCCAGCCTGAACTGCAGTTTCATATCGCCACGATGGTAGCGCATGAGCCATTCATCAGGCATTTTGCTGTTCAGCTGCCAGTTGCCTTTGTCTGCATTTAATACAGGCTGCTCCTGCCGCCCTTTTTCCCGTACATAACGTGCATGCGCCTGTTTTTCCCACTCCTGCTCCGGGAGGTTCTTTGGCCATACGGCCTGTGGCTCGGGGCGGGCCAGCACAAAACGGCCAAAGCGTTCGAGCTTCTCGAAATCGCCGCAGTCCAGCAGTTCGTAGTCTTCCCAGTCAGTGGGGCTTAACAGTTTTAATGTATAATTATCAGGCATGTGTACTCCTCTTCCGAAAGGTATCTGGTTTTATAGATTCGTCCATAAACGCGGCGTAAATTCAGGGTGCTGTTGTTGCTTTTTGCTATCAGGGTTTCTTGTAAAGAAAATAACTCCAGGCTTATTTGTTTAGCGAATCTGCAGAAGCAGCCCCGTTCTGCAAATTTGCATAATCCGGATCAGCTTTGATAATATTTAACTAAGAGCCTGCTGGCGCGTTCATTAATAACATAAACCTTTTTGCAATGCTTGTCATTACCTCGCCTCAAAACCCCCGTGTTAAAAAATTGCTGGAGCTGCAGGAGAAAAGCCGCTCCCGCCGTAACGACAATATGTTTGTAATAGAAGGGCCCCGGGAAATAGGGCTGGCGATTGCAGGAGGCTACCGGATAGAGAGTCTTTATTTCTGCCCGCAGCTTATTACCACCCGGGAGGCCCGACAGACGATTGACGAAGCCGGCAATGCCGAGCAGATTGAGCTAAGCCTGGCTGTATTTGAAAAAATAGCTTACCGTAAAACTACCGGAGGCCTGATCGCGGTAGCCCTGATGAAGCCCCATAGACTACAGGACCTGAGGCTGAGCAATAATCCGCTGGTACTGGTATGTGAGGGAGTAGAGAAGCCCGGTAACCTGGGTGCTTTGCTGCGTACGGCCGATGCCGCCCGGCTGGATGCGCTCATTGTCTGCGATCCTAAGGCTGATTTTTATAATCCAAACGTGATCCGCTCTAGTGTGGGCTGTGTGTTTACCCAGCCTGTAGCCATGGCCACCTCTGCCGAGGCCATTGAATGGCTACGCCAGAAGAGGATCAAACTTTATGTAACAGCTCTTACGGCTTCTGTTCGTTATGATTCTGTAGATCTTAGTAAGCCAGCTGCCCTGGTAATGGGCACAGAAGCTACCGGTATTACAGAAGAGTGGTTGCACGCTTCAGATCAGAACATCATCATTCCCATGCGGGGTGTAATTGACTCCATGAATGTGTCTGCAGCGGCAGCTGTGGTGGTATTTGAGGCAGCGCGGCAGCGGGACTTCTCGTAACCTTTCCGGTAGATTGTCAGTATACGAGCTCAGACTAAATATAAAGAAGACATGATGAAACGGTTTATTTTTACCCTGGCAATGCTCACTTTTTGTGTTTTTGGCGCACAGGCCCAAACCGGAGGTGTTGGATTGAAAGCTGGTGTTAACCTTGCCAATATTGGTGGTGGTGACTTATTAACCAGCAGCAAAACCCGTACAGGTTACCACATTGGATTGATGGGTGCTTTTGGCGCGGCTCCTGGTGTAATCATTCAGCCTGAGTTACAATTTTCGCTTCAGGGCGCAGGAGAACGGGATGCCTTTGACCCACTACATCTTACTTATATCCACATTCCAGTCATGGCAAAGGTAATGCTTGGTGAAGTATTTAACCTGCAGTTTGGCCCCTACGGTAGCTTTAGAGTGGGCGATGCAAGAGGAGGCGATGCCACCCTGCGCGAAGCTTACAACTCATTTGATGCCGGTGTTGGCCTTGGCCTTGGCTATGGTGCAGCCAGCGGTATTACCGTTGATGCCAGGTACCTTTACGGACTCACAGCTGTAAGTGATGACCCCCAGTTTGAAGGTGCCGGAAACAGGTTGCTTCAACTATCGCTGGGTTACTTCTTTGGCGGAAGTCGCTAAGAGTAGTTTTCTCTAGAAAAGATTTTAAAATTAAAAGCCCCGACCCTAAGGCCGGGGCTTTTTCTATTTTGCAGCGCGTGAATCTATAAGCGTTCCAAAGAAAATAGCATTGATCAAAACTCTTTCCGAACCTCGCCAGAAGGCCCTGAAAACAGGATTGTCGGGAAGCACGATAGAGCGGCCGGTGCCATAGGCCGATACCTGTACGGCAGGTGTTCCTTTTAAATGCTCCAGGTGGCCGGGCCACACATAGCCTGCCTGTACCGGATTTTGTGTATAGCGCAGCGGATGGGCATACAGACCTGTAGTAGCCTCCAGAACATGCGTATTGGTGCGAAACAAACTAACATTTGGAGTGGTATATCCCCACAGAAGTGGATGGGTAGTGTCTGCTGCTGCCTGGAATATAGCGCCGCCCATTTCACGGGCACCCCTGCGCTGGCTCAACGTGGCATAGGGCTGAGGCCCCAGTAGGCTGTCCTGGTTTTCCAGTTTCTTGTATTTGGCATTACTAAGTCCGTTTTGTGCCATCCAGCGGGCGCCTCCCTGCAGACCAATAAGAGTACCTCCCCTGCGCAGCCACTCCCGCAGGGCGGGTACTGCATCTGCAGAGGAGCCATAGGATCCGTCGGCCAAAATAATTACGTTGTAGCGGCTAAGATCAGCAGAGCGTACCTTATCCATAGGAACCAGGCTATGCTGTATACTATATCGCTGGTCGAGCAGGTGCCAGACTTCTCCGGCATCGTAAGAAGAAACGCCATCTCCCACAGCAAGCATAACCCTTGGCTGCTTTACCGACAGCAGGCTGGGGCTGCCCAGGTTAACACCGCCGGTATTGCCACTGCCCACGGCATGGATCTGCAGGTTATTTTCTGCGGCGGCGCTGCTTACCAGCCTGTACAGGCTATCGGCGGTTATTTCCTGAGACTGTACCGGTATCCAGATAGAGCCACGGCCAAAGGTAATGCCCCCCTGCTGAACCGGTTCTGTAATTACCCGCATGCGCAGATCTTTCTGCAGTAACTGGTTTAATGCCTTTGGTGCATAGAGGGGCTGCCAGGGCAGTAAATAGCCATAACTGCTTTGACCGCCGCTTACGCTGCCAGCGGGCATTTGCACGGATTCTATTCTTTCGCCCATCAGCCTGCCCAGCGCTCTTCTGTCCAGGGCCTGGTAAGGCAGGTTATAGGCCAGTGGCAGCGTCCAGGCGGAGATATCATAAAAAAGACTGTCTGTAAAAGTCTTTCTGGTTTCGAAAATAGCCTTGATGAGCCGGTACTGTGGCTGGTTGAGTGGTACTACATAACTGTTTTCCCGGCTGATGCTACGGCCCTGCACACTGGGCGCTTCTGCTGCTTTGTACACCTCAATCTGGTGGCGCCTGAGCATCTCTACCAGCTCCAGCGGGCGGGCAGCATCTCCTGATGCGCCAAATACATATCCTTTTTCCGGATCGGCAGCAGCTTCTTTTTGCCCCGACTGGTAAAACCAGCGCTGATGTTCCAGCAGCCGCTGCCGGAGCTCATGGGTAGCCTTTAGGGTGGAAAGGGTAGTGGTAAACTGGTTGCGGATGGTAAACGGAAAGCGCAGGATGCCGTGATTGCTTTCCTGGGCGTGGCCGCGGGAGCTGGCCTGTTCAAAAAGAATGCCCACAGCACCGTTTACATCGGGATAGGTAGAGCCTTTGCCATAGAAAAAATCATCGAAATCTTCTTCTGAATAGTAAAGAGAGCCGATGGCATCCAGTGCCGTTACATGGTACTGGGCAATGGCTTTGGTGAGCTCATAGGTAGCAACCGGGGTTATGGGGTTGTTGCGGGAGGGCACGCCTGGCTGAAAAAAGAAGGTGCTGCCGGCGCCCATTTCGTGGTGGTCGGTCAGTACATTGGGTTTCCACTCATGGAATATTTTAAGGCGTGCCTGCGACTCTGGCTGCTGTACCGGCAGCCAGTCGCGGTTCAGGTCGAACCAGTAATGGTTGGTGCGGCCACGGGGCCAGGCCTCATTCAGCTCCCGGCTTTGCGGGTCAGCCACCTCATTTTTGCTTTTATGGGCATTTACCCAACTGCTGAAGCGCTGCAGGCCATCGGGGTTAAAGGCGGGATCCAGCAGCACCACCACATCCTGCAGCATCTGTTCAATTTCCGGGCCCTGGGCTGCTGCCAGGTAGTAAGCCGTTAGCAGGGCAGCGTTGCTGCCGCTGGCTTCATTGCCGTGTATGCTAAAGCCCATGTAAGAAACCGCGGGCAGCCCGGCGAGTTCTGCATCTGAGATGCTTTGCGGGTTGTTTACCAGCTGCTGCCGTTTTTGCCTGATCTCCTGCAGGCGCGGCTGGTTAGCAGGATGTGTGATAGTTAATAGTATAAGGGGACGCCGCTCGTGGGTATAGCCGGTGGTCTGGATCTGGATGCGGTCTGAGGCCTGGGCCAGCACCCGCATGTATTCCACCAGTTTATCATGGCTTACATGCCATTCGCCAACCTGCCAGCCTAAAATAGAATCTGGTGTTGGTATGGCAGGGTTTAATTGTACATGCTCTGGTAAGTAGTAGGAGAGATCTTGCTTTTGAGCATTGGCCTGTAGGAATAAAAAGGCAGCAGCGCAGAAGAGGAAGAGATATTTGAAAGTCTTTTTAAGCATTTTAGCCGTTTAAGAGTTAATAGCATATTCTACTGCCGCTAAAGATAAACCGATACATGGAATTTCCCGGCTATTTTAAATACACAGTTACATTATTAGGTGCGATTCTTACATTTTATGCCATTATTCTAGCCAAGAGTTTGCTCATACCACTTTCGCTGGCGCTGGTTTTTTCGCTCCTGCTTTTGCCCCTCTGCTATTGGTTTGAACGTGCCCTGGTACCACGCAGTATTGCTGCCGTGCTTTGTATCTTACTATTGATAGGGACTGTTGCAGGGGTTGGTTATATGCTGGGACTACAGATAGACAGCATTAGCCGGGAGCTGCCGGAGATCAGTGAAAAGGTTGATCAGAGGTTAAATGACATGCAGGATTACTTTGAAGCACAGTTTGGTATTGACCAGTCGGTGCAGTCTGAATATTTCAGAAGATCGGTGAATGACTTCCTGCAGAACAGCGGCGCTATTTACAGAACTACTTTTAGCATAACGGCAGGCTTGCTAAACTATCTGATAATTGTGCCCATTGGCCTGTTTTTTATGCTCTATTATCGCAGTTTCTTCAAAGAGTTTCTTTACCGCTTAATGCCCCGGCAGCAGCACGACAGGTTAAGAAGGGTACTGGAGCAAATACAGCAGGTGATGCAGGATTATATTCTTGGGCTGTTTACTGTTATTATTATTGTTGCGGTACTTAATATTATAGGGCTGTCGCTGGTGGGCATCAAATATGCCATATTCTTTGGCTTTTTGGCGGCCCTGCTTACCATTATTCCCTACATAGGCATATTTATTGGCTCTTTGCTGCCCATTCTTTATGCACTCTTCACAACAGAGTCGCTGTTTTACCCCATTTCCATTGCCATTATATTCTGGCTGGTACAGGTGCTCGAGGGTAACTTAATAACCCCTAAAGTGGTGGGTAATAAAGTACAGTTAAATCCTTTTGCTGCTATACTGGCCTTATTGGTAGGAGGTGCAGTGTGGGGTCCGGCAGGCATGATCCTGTTTATCCCCTTTATGGCTATGCTAAAGGTGATTTTTGATGCAGTAGATTCACTAAAGCCCTATGGCTTTTTACTGGGAGTGCCTGCTGAAGTGAAAAACGATGGAAAAACTTACCGGGACTGGAAGGTACGCCTAAGTGCTGCTGTCAAAAAAATTTATCGCTAGCAAAAAAAAATGCTACTGCATTAATATGTATTTGGAAGGAAAATAACGCAAAGCTGGCATATTAAAGAGGTAGGTGATTTTGGAAAAGAATTAATTTTGTGCTATAGTCAAATACCATCTTTTATACAGGTAAATAATTGATTGAATGTTGTTAAACGTTGATTAAAACATCAATTATAAAATATAATTCTGTTTAAGGGATTTCAGCGTGCGGGAAAAGTAATCTGGTTTAAAAACAAAAATACTATTTTAATTGTCTGATAATCAATACATTGTTGGTCTTTGACTTGTCGAATGAGTGCAATCGTTATAGGAAATCCAATGTTAAGCTATTGTGAAAAATGTATGTTTGATGTTCTCATATTTATAACATAATTTCGCCACCACAATGATGGACAGGGTGTACTTTTGCAGGGTAATTAGTTTTAAACAACCACATATGAAGCAATTCTTACTTACATTTTTGTTTGCTGCGGTTTGCTTGGTGCCTAAAATGGTGCTGGCGCAAGGTGCAACTACAGCAAGCATATCAGGCCTGGTAACGAGCTCAACGGGCGAAACCCTTCCGGGAGCAAACATTATTGCTGTGCATGGTCCAACTGGTACGCAGTATGGAACCGTATCGCGTGCAGATGGTCGTTTTAACCTGCCAAACGTACGTACCGGTGGTCCTTATACCATCACAGCGTCTTTTGTAGGCTATGCCACACAGCAAAAGCGGGATATTACACTGGCCCTGGGCCAGGAGTTTAACGCTAACTTTGCGCTGGCAGATGAAGAGGATCAGCTTGCAGAGGTAGTAGTAACCGCCCAGGAAGATCCTATTATGAACAGTGGACGTACCGGTGCTGCCACTAACATTAGTGAACAGCAACTGCAGACTTTACCAACCTTAAGCCGTAGTCTGGGCGACTTTACACGCCTTACGCCACAGGCAAATGGAAATTCTTTTGGTGGTGTAAGCAACCGCTACAACAACATTACCATTGACGGTGCTGTAAACAATGACGTATTTGGTCTTGCCGGTTCAGGTACTCCTGGCGGCCAGGCTGGTACACAACCTATTTCACTGGATGCCATCCAGGAGATTCAGGTTGTGCTGGCACCTTATGATATTACGCTTGGTAACTTTACAGGTGGTGGTGTGAACGCTATTACCCGTTCTGGTACAAACGACTTTAATGGTTCTGTTTATTTCTTTGGCAGAAACGAAAACACCATTGGCAGTGATCCTGAATCTGGTCAAGCAGCAGCTGACTTTTCTGATTATCAGTATGGTGCACGCTTAGGCGGTCCAATCATTCAGAATAAATTATTCTTCTTCGTGAATGCGGATTTTTCCCGCAGAGCCCAGCCTATTGCTTACAATGCCGGTGAGGAAGGTGCAGTACTTAGCGTAACTGATGCGCAGGCTATTACCAACTACCTGGTTAATGAGTATGGATACAACCCGGGAACATTTGGTCCTATTACAGCTGCTACTGAAAGCAACAAACTGTTTGGCCGCCTGGATTGGAACATTACTTCTAATCATCAGCTTACCCTGCGTCACAATTATGTAAAGGCTTTTGATGACAACATCAGCAGAAGTAATACATCTTTCCGCTTTGGCAACAACGCTTACCAGTTCAACAACACTACTAATAGTACAGTTGCTGAATTAAGGAGCCAGTTCTCAAATACACTCTCAAACAAGCTGATCGTAGGTTACTCACGCATTCGTGATAATCGCGCAACAGCAGGTGATCCTTTTCCACAGGTTCAAATTTTCGGATTCCCTGGTGGCGGATCGGTAGAGTTAGGTTCACAGCGTAGCTCTACAGCTAATGAACTGGATCAGGATATCTTTGAGTTTACTGATAACTTCAAGATTTATTCTGGTAACCACACCTTTACAATAGGTACTCACAACGAGTTCTTTAAATTCCGCAACCTGTTCATCAATAACCTGTATGGTCGCTGGGATTTCAACTCTGTTGAGGATTTCTTTAACGACAACCCTGCTAGGGTACGTTCTACCTATTCGCTTGATCCGAACAATCCTCGCCCTGCTGCACAATTCAACGCCTCTCAGCTTGGTTTCTATGTTCAGGATGAGTACGCATTTAACAGACAATTAACTGTTACACTTGGTTTACGTCTGGATGTGCCTATCATACCGGATGCACCTCCTGCCAACGAAGAGTTTGCCAACACTTTTGAAGGCCAGCGTACCGACCGCACCCCTAGCGGACAATTACTGTGGTCTCCACGCCTGGGCTTTAACTGGGATGTAACAGGCGACCGTTCTGTGCAGGTGCGCGGTGGTACAGGCATATTTACCGGTCGGGTTCCGTTTGTGTGGCTGTCTAACCAGTTCTCCAACTCTGGCGGATTATTTGGTACTGTAGATGTACGGAATGCTGCCATTAATAATGGTCAGGGCTTTGAGCCAGATCCTTTAAGACAAGGTGCAAATCTTGGTAGCGGACCAACTACCTATGAAGTGAATGCCATTTCAGATGATTTTAAGATTCCACAGGTATGGAGATCAAATCTGGCTGCAGATTTTGCCCTGCCTTTAGGATTCGTTGCTACTGTTGAAGGTATTTATTCTAAAACACTGAACAACATTCTGTATCAGGATATTAACCTAAGGGCTTCTCAAGGAACGCTGGAATCTACATTGACTGGCGGTGCTGATGACCGTATGGTGTTCCCTGCTGATCGCAGAATCAACTCGGCCTTCACAAATGCTATCTACCTGTCAAATTCTAACGAAGGTTATACTTACAGCTTAACCGGTCAGTTAAGAAAGAATTTTGACAATGGTATTCAGTCTATGATTGCTTATACCTATGGCAGGTCTGAGGATGTAAACAGTGGTAACAGCAGTACTGCAATGTCTAACTGGGAATTCAACCAGGTAGTGGGAGATCCAAACAATCCTGGGCTAAGCTATTCTGCCTATGATCTGCGCCATAGAATTGTAGGTAACCTGGGCTACCGCCTGGAGTACGCCAATAGCCTTGCAACCACTATCTCGCTGTTCTACTCTGGCAGATCAGGTACCCCTTTCACTTACCTGTATAGAGGTGACTTGAACAGAGACGGTGCCTGGCAGAATGACCTATTGTATGTACCGGCCAATGCTTCTGAAATTACATTCGAACCATTAACAACTGGTGGTGTAACCTACTCGCCACAAGAGCAGTGGGAAGCATTCAATAACTTTATTGAAAATGATGAGTATTTAAGCACTCGTCGTGGCCAGTATGCCGAGCGTAATGGTGCCAGAACACCATGGGAGCATCAGTTCGACCTTCGCATTATGCAGGATTTCTTTGTAAACATTGCAGGAAAGAGAAATGCCTTCCAGCTTACTTTTGACGTGTTCAACGTAGGTAATATGCTTAATAGTGATTGGGGAAGAAGCTATTTCATCTCTAACAATGCTGTTACACTTGTTGATTTCGATGATCGTAACCGCGATGGATTTACGTTCAATCCAAATACAAGAACAGAGCCTTGGGCAGTTAGTGCATTTGCCTCTCGCTGGCAGGGACAAATTGGCTTACGCTATATCTTTGGCGAATAAATTTTTGCCGATCAGATTAAACTTTCTTAAAAGAAATACATCTATTAAAAGCCGATCCATGTGGGTCGGCTTTTTTTATAACTAACCTATGGCCGAACACGTTGATCTTCAGGCAGGACCGTGTATCAAACTTAAATCTGCTGTTTGCTTTTTCAGCCAATAGCCTGCTGATTTTGCCGTTAATGGAATATACCGGTATTTGTTGTTTTAAACTTGATACAAGTCATGCAAGTGTGTTAAATTTGCGGGTTCTGTGTCTAAACATCTTCTTTTATCTGATAAATGAACAAGCTTACTAAGCGAATTATAATAATTGTAGTGTTGCTGCTGGTGGTGTTGGCAATAGCGTGGCCAAAAATCAGGCAAATGAATGAAGAAGCGCCCAAGCAGCAGGCAGCTTCTGGCGGAGGAGGTGGTGCAAATGACCGTCCGGTTCCTGTAGAGGTAGCAGTAGTAGAACCACAGGCATTCAGCAACAACCTGCGGGTAACAGGCTCTGTGTTACCCAACGAAATGCTGGAGCTTAAAAGCGAGGTATCCGGCCTGCTGGAAACAATAAATTTTGAAGAAGGACAGGATGTCCAGAAAGGGCAGCTGCTGTTTTCCATTCGCAATACCGATTTACAGGCACAGCTTCAGAAAGCCAGAGCCCGCCAGCAGCTGGTTACAGAATCGGAAAGCCGTTACCGGCAGCTGCTGGAGCGCGAGGCAGTAAGCCAGGAAGAATACGATGTGGCCACAAACGACCTGCGCAGTGCAGAAGCAGACATCAGATTGCTGGAGGCACAGATTGCGAAAACAAGAATGTATGCTCCTTTTAACGGTACAGTTGGTTTGCGCTTTGCCAGTGCAGGCAGCTATGTAGCTGCAGGCACATCTATAGCCAGCCTGTATGACCTGGAGCCTGCAAAAATAGAGTTCTCTGTTCCGGGTAAATACAGCAGCAGTGTTAAAAAAGGAGACCGCATCAGCTTTAACACCGATGGCTCTGATGAAACCTACACAGGTGAGATCTATGCCATAGAACCCCAGGTTGACCCTGCTACCAGAACCTTAAAAATAAGAGCCGTTAGCCCTAATAAAGACCATAGCCTGTTGCCAGGCCAGTTTGCACGCATACAGCTTACCCTGCAGGCCCTGGATGAGGCCCTGTTGGTGCCAACCCAGGCCGTTGTGCCTGAGCTTAACGGACATAAGGTATTTGTGCTCCGGCAGGGAAAAGTAGCAGAGCAAAAGGTACAGATAGGCATGCGCACAGAAACACAGGTGCAGATTATGGAAGGCCTGCAGGCAGGCGATACTGTACTGACCACCGGCATATTACAGGTGCGCCCGGGAAGTCAGGTTCAGGTAACCAATGTACAGCAGATCGTTAGAAGGGAAGAAAGCGCACAAATACAGTAAGCATGTCAGGAATATCATCAATAAGTGTTAATCGCCCGGTGCTGGCAATTGTAATGAGTATCGTGATTGTGATATTCGGCGTAATTGGCTTCAGCTACCTGGGTATCCGGGAATACCCCAGTGTGGACCCTCCCGTTATTACAGTTAGTACCAACTATGTGGGTGCCAATGCAGATATTATCGAAAGCCAGATCACAGAGCCACTGGAGGAGTCGATCAATGGCATTGCCGGTATTAAATCGCTTACCTCGGTAAGCCGCGATGGCCGCAGCACCGTTACGGTAGAGTTTGAGCTGGGCGTTGACCTGGAAGCAGCCGCCAACGATGTGCGCGATAAAGTATCGCGCGCGCAGGGAAATCTGCCGCCTGATACCGATCCGCCTATTGTGAGCAAAGCTGATGCCGACAGCAGCCCGATCGTGTTCCTGAACCTAAAGAGCGACAGCCGCTCGCTCCTCGACCTTTCTGATGTTGCGGAGAATCTCTTCAAAGAACGCTTCCAAACCATTCCGGGCGTTAGCGAGGTGCGGATCTGGGGCGAAAAGCGCTATTCCATGCGCCTGTGGATGGATCCCGCACGGCTTGCCGCCTACAACCTTACCCCACTCGATGTGCTGAATGCCGTTGGGCGCGACAACGTAGAGCTGCCTTCCGGCAGGGTAGAGGGCAGGTCTACAGAGCTTACCGTTCGTACCATTGGCCGTTTAAATACCCCCGAGCAGTATAATAACCTCATTTTAAAAGAGCAGGGCGATGTAATAGTGCGCCTGCAGGATGTAGGGCGTGCAGAGCTTTTTCCGGAAAACGAGCGTAGTATCCTGAAGCGTGACGGTATTCCCATGGTGGGCGTGGTACTGGTGCCTCAGCCGGGCTCTAACAGCATCGAAATTGCAGAAGAATTCTACAAGCGCCTGGAAGTACTTAAAAGAGATGTTCCCGCCGATATAGAGCTGGGCATTGGTTTTGACACTACAGATTACATCAATGACTCCATTACAGAAGTAAAACAGACCATTTACCTGGCTTTTGGGCTGGTGGTACTGATCATCTTTTCCTTTTTGCGCGACTGGCGTACCACGGTTATTCCGGTAATTACCATTCCGATTTCATTGATCGGTACTTTTTTCATCATGTACCTGCTGGATTTTTCCATCAATGTACTTACGCTGCTGGGCATTGTGTTAGCCATTGGTCTGGTGGTGGATGATACCATTGTGGTGCTGGAAAACATCTATACCAAGATAGAAGAAGGCATGAAACCTTTTGAGGCAGCCTTAAAAGGTTCATCGGAGATTTTCTTTGCAGTAATTTCTACCACTGTGGCACTGGTGGCCGTATTTTTACCTGTTGTGTTCCTGCAGGGCTTAACCGGCCGCCTGTTCCGCGAGTTTGGCATTGTTGTAGCCGCAGCAGTAGTCATTTCGTCCTTTGTGGCACTTACGCTCACCCCCATGCTGTGTGCCAACCTGCTGAAAAGACGCGAGCGCCACAACTGGTTCTATCGCAAAACGGAGCGCATCTTTATATGGCTCAACAAAGGCTATAATCGCTCGCTGGAGTCGTTCATGGCTAAAAAATGGCTGGCTTTTCCCATCATCGCGGCTTCTGTTGGGCTTATCTGGCTATTTTTTGCTACCCTGCCCACAGAGCTCGCCCCAATGGAAGACCGCAATGGCTTTCGCGTTAATGCCACTGCGCCCGAGGGTGCTACCTTCGAGTACATGGATCATTACATGGACCGCCTAATTACCCTGGTGCAGGAGGAGGTGCCTGAAGTAGATGCACTTATTACGGTAACATCTCCCGGCTTTGGTGCTTCCTCTTCTGTAAATACCGGTTTTGTACGGGCCAGGCTGGTAGATCCGGATCAACGCGAGCGCAGCCAGCAGGAAATTGTAGACCATATTACACCACTGATTGCTGCCGAAACCGGGGCAAGGGCCTTTGTATCGCAGGAGCAGACCATTGGCGACCGTCGCGGTGGCTTGCCGGTGCAGTATGTAATTCAGGCACCTACGCTCGATAAGCTAAAAGAAGTGCTTCCTACATTTATGGAGGAAGCTCGTCAGCACCCTGCCTTTAACTTTGTAGACCTGAACCTGAAGTTTAACAAGCCAGAATTAAGGATTGAGATTGACCGGGACAAAGCACGCAGCCTTGGAGTATCGGTTCGCGATATTGCTCAAACGCTGCAGCTGGGCCTTAGCGGTACCCGCTTTGGCTACTTTATCATGAATGGCAAGCAGTACCAGGTAATTGGCCAGATAGAAGCCGAAGACAGAAACGCCCCGGCAGATCTGCGCAGTTTGTATGTGCGGAGTGGCAACGGCCAGCTTATACAAATGGATAACCTGGTAACCGTAAGCGAGCAGAGTACACCACCGCAGCTGTTCCGCTACAACCGCTATGTATCGGCTACGGTATCTGCCAGCTTAAATCCGGGCTACACCCTGGGAGCAGGGATAGAAGCCATGGATGAAATAAAGGCAGAGGTGCTGGACGACTCCTTTACCACCACACTTTCCGGCGCCTCTGCAGAGTTTGAGGAGAGCTCCAACAGCCTGCTGTTTGCCTTTATGTTTGCCCTGATACTGATCTACCTGGTGCTTTCTGCCCAGTTCGAAAGCTTCCGGGATCCGCTGGTAATTATGTTTACAGTGCCGCTGGCCCTGGCCGGTACGCTGTTTACACTCTGGTACTTTAATGAAACACTGAATATCTTCAGCCAGATTGGTATTATTATGCTCATTGGTTTGGTAACCAAAAACGGTATCCTGATTGTTGAGTTTGCCAGCCAGCGTAAAGCCCATGGCTTAGAGGTAGAGGATGCCATTATTGGGGCTGCCGAAGCCCGCTTCCGACCTATTCTGATGACGAGCCTTTCCACCATCCTGGGTATTTTACCGATAGCCCTGGCCCTGGGTGCTGGCTCCGAAAGCCGGGTATCCATGGGTATTGCTGTGGTGGGAGGCTTGTTCTTTGCCACCGGGCTAACCCTTTATCTCATTCCGGCTATGTACGCTTATATCACCAGCAAACAGGCACGTGTAGCCCGTGCCTGATGCAACTTATTTATGAAGAAGACCGAAAACAGTAAATATATCCTGCTGCTGTTATTGATTGTGCTGGCCCTGCAGCCAGCATGGTCGCAGGAGGGGCAGCAAGTACTAAGACTCAGGCCCGAAGAAGCAATTCTTAAGGCGATGGAGCAAAATTTGGGAGTTGAGATTTCAAGGCAGAATCAGGAAATATCGCGCCGCAATTACAGCCTGGGAAATGCTGGTTTTTTACCATCTGTTAGTGCAGCGGCTGCCAGAAACTGGAGCTTACAAAACAATGAGCAAACAGACCGTGCCGGCGAAACCCGTCAGCTGCAGGGTGTACGGCCCAATAACCTTAGCTATGGAGTTGCTGCCAGCTGGAGGATATTTGATGGCCTTGGTATGTTTCACAGCTATGAGCGCCTGCGCCTGGAATATGAAGCAAGTGGTTTGCTTAACCAGCAGACCATTAATGAGCTGGCCGCTAATGTGCTAAGTACCTATTACCAGCATACACTGCAGCAGCAGCGCCTGGAGCTTTGGGAAAATACACTGGAGCTTTCAGAGCAGCGCCTGCGCCTGGCAAAAGATCGCTACGAGGTAGGTAAAACCTCCAAGCAGGAGTACCTCTCTGCCCTGGTAGACTACAATGCCGACCGGGCCGCACAGCTTGCGCAGCAGGAGGCGCTTAAAAATACCCGGCATCAGCTTAACCGGCTCATGGGGCAGTCTCCCATGCAGGTGATTCAAACAATCGATACCCTGCGGGCAGATTCTACTCTGATCCGGGAACTGCTGTTGCCGCAGCCAGTGGCGCAAAATCCAGAATACAGGGCATCTGAATTACAGATAGCAGCTTCAGAAAGTTTTGTGCAGGAGCAGCGCTCCAGGTTCTGGCCCTCCATCAGTGCTGATCTTGGCTACAATTTTGCCCGGCAGAATAATCCGGCGAGCTTTTTCCTGTTTAACCAGACTGCAGGTTTTAACTATGGTATATCCGCCAGCTGGTTCCTGTTCGATGGCTTCAACACACGCCGCAATGTGCAAATAGCCCGTATTCAGTCGCAACTGGCAGATCTGGACCGGCGCCAGCTGGAGCTCGATCTGCAGACCAGCCAGGCCGATGCCATGGTTGCTTACCGTACACAATGGCAGCAGATAGACCTGGAACGTGAAAACCTGGAGTATGCACAGCAAAATGCCGATATTGCCATGGAACGCTACAGGCTTGGTGTTACCACTCCTTTAGAACTAAGAGTTGCCCAGCAGAATGCTCAGCAAGCTGAGCTGCGACTTCTGAATGCTGTATATGAATTAAAAATTGCAGAAATTGAGCTAATGAGAATAAGCGGACAGCTGGTTTCAGGGTATAATCAGCGTTAGAAAAACAGGCCTCGCATTTTCATTTTTTCAGCAGTAAGCTCATAAAACATTTAAGCAAAGCCTGAAAAGCTTTGCTTTTTTTATTGACTTTATTCAAGAAATTTTAATCTGATGTTTATGTAAGTTACAAGAGCAGCTTATAGAGAAATGCTTTGAACGGACTATCTATATGGTCATTTTAAAATTATTTCTTGTACAGACTCAATATTTGTAACATCACGCAAATTTAGGATTTGTGCAGTTTCCCGGAAAAATACTACAACTACGGGGGTAGTTTATGCGTTGTATACAAAGAATTTTTTAGCAAAGATTAGAAACCAGTCCTCAACCAATTTTTTGGCCTGGTAGTTGATCAACATACAAGCCAGATAGCAGCCTTGCAGCGCTGTTATTTTGTTATTCTGATATTTTTTTGTATGTTGCCAACAATTCTGTTGTTCACCTGCTGTAAATAGCTCATGTTGAGCAAAGGTTACAGCCCAAAAACAGAGTTATGAATGAAATAAAACTGGACGAAAAAGTATCGGTTAAGCAGTGGAGATCGTCATTTTATACAGCTTGCCTGCTATTGGTGCTGTTATCATGCAAATCCACTAATTCTGATACCCAACATGCAGATCTACTTTCTCTTTCTCTGGTTGGAGGGCTTACAGGTGCCCCTGCCAATGAACCTGTGGAGTTAGATTTGCCCGAAATTAAAAAACGTGGAAGGCTCATCGCCATTGTAGACAACAGCTCAACCAGCTACTTTATCTATAAGGGGCAGGCAATGGGCTATGAATATGACCTGCTTTCACGCCTGGCCCAGAAGCTGGGGGTAGATCTGGAGATCATCATCACCACCAGTCTGGATGAAGCGCTGGAAATGCTGCAGCGGGGAGAAGGCGATATTATTGCCCACAACCTCACCATTACTAAGGAGCGGCGTGAAAAGATTGCCTTCACCCTGCATCATAATGAGGTGCGCCAGATGCTGGTACAACGCAAGCCGCAGTCCTGGCGTAACATGACCCTCGACAACATTGATAAAAAGCTTATCCGCAATCCGCTGGATCTGGCAGGCAAAGAGGTACATGTGAAGAAAAACTCTTCCCATTTCTCCAGGCTTGTAAACCTTTCCGACGAAATAGGCTCTGACATCACGATTGTGGAAGAAGATCCTACCGTTGAGGTGGAGGCGCTCATCAAAAAAGTAGCCAATGGCGATATAGATTATACCGTGGCTGATGAGAATGTTGCCCTGCTGAATGCTGCTTACTATTCTAACCTGGATGTGAGCACACCTGTTAGTTTTCATCAGCGTATCGCCTGGGGTGTTCGCACAAATGCTCCCGACCTCCTGAAGGCCGTAAATGGCTGGATCAGGGAGATTCGTAAAACACCCGATTACGCGGTTATATACAACAAATACTTCAAGAACCGCAGCAACATGAAAATGCTGGCCAGCAGCAACTACTCCAGTATCAGCGGTAGCCAGATTTCTCCGTACGACAAGCATATTAAAGAAGCTGCCAGCAGAATTGGCTGGGACTGGCGCCTGCTGGCTGCCGTGGTGTACCAGGAGAGCAAGTTTAATCCCGAAGCAGAATCCTGGATGGGTGCCGCAGGCTTAATGCAGCTGATGCCCGAAACTGCAGAGATTTTTGGCGCAGAAAATCCCCTGGATCCTAAACAAAGCATTATGGCAGGTGCCAACTACCTGCAATGGCTCGACAAGTTCTGGACAGACGAAGTGCCTGATCCGGAAGAGCGGAAAAAATTTGTACTGGCCTCTTATAACGTAGGGCAGGGACATGTACTGGATGCCCGTAAGCTGGCCCGCAAGCATGGCCGTAGCCCGGAGATCTGGGAAGAGCATGTAGCTTACTTCCTGGAAAAAAAGGCCGATCCGGCCTTCTATAACGATGAGGTAGTTTCTTTGGGCTACTGCCGCGGAGGCGAACCGGTACGTTATGTAAAGAACATTATGCAGCGGCAGGCCCGCTACCGCCAGCTAATCCCTGACGAAGTAGCACCCTCTCACGAAAAAGAGCAGCTGCTCGCTATGGCAAAATAGTTAACTAGTTTAAGGGTTTAAGAATAAAGGTTCAGTCTGTTAGGACTGGACTTTTTTTATGACCTTTATATGCGTAGATGTGGTTGTGGTGCCTCTTGGAAAAGCTGATGTGGGTGCTGGTGCTGTTGTTTAATATTTCTTAAATTATGCCACGCGAAGACCACAGATGCTATGAATATGACCAATACTGCCAGTACTGTAAGCGACATACAATTTCAGACCTGCATTCACCGCCTGGAGCGTCTGAATAATATGACCTACCTGGAAATACCCAAAGCGGTGGTAGACCAGCTGGGGAGCCTGAATATGCGGCTGCGGTGTACGGTGAACGGTGCATTAACCTTTCAGTGCGGACTAATGGCCTTGGGAGAAGGCAGGGCCTATATCAGCATTAATGCTGCACGCATGAAGAAGCTGGGACTGCAAAACGGCGATAGCGTAACAGTGCTGCTGCAGAAAGACAGGAGTAAATATGGAGTAGAAGTGTGCGAAGAGTTTGCTGAACTACTCCGGCAGGATGATGAGGGGAACCGCCGTTTTCACCTGCTGTCTCCCGGCATGCAGCGTTACATCATCAACCATGCCGGCAGCGTAAAAAGCAGCCAGCTCCGTATAGACCGCTCCATTACCATGCTCGAAAACCTGAAACGCCTGCCCCAAGGCAAAGAAGAATTCAGAGATATATTAGGTATAAAAAAATAAGCATTTAACCAGGCCGGTAATAGAAATGCTTAGCCTTATACCAACTGAACCCGCGGATCTGCCTGAAATAGTTCGCCTGGAGCACCACCCGGAAAATATGGAGTATATCTTGCCCTATAGCCTTAGCCGCCATCAGCAGGCCCTGGAAAGTAAGGATGAAGTACATCTGAAGCTAATGACCGCAGATGGCAGCCTGGCAGGTTTTGTGCTGCTGGCCGGCCGTGAAAATCCACACAGCGCTGTAGAGTTTCGCAGAGTAGTAGTATCGCTCAAAGGCATGGGCTATGGCAGGCAGGCCATCAGGCTGGTAAAAGAGTATTGTTTTGAGCGCCTCATGTGCCACCGCCTGTGGCTCGATGTATTTGAGGATAACGCACGCGCAAGGTATCTTTACAGCAGCGAAGGCTTTGTTGAAGAAGGTATCATGCGGGAGTGCATCAAACAGAAAGGCCTGTACCGCAACCTGGTACTCATGTCAATCCTCCAATCCGAATACCTAAACCCCACCCCATTATCATAGTCGCCGGCATCTTCATTTCTATTTTAAACGAAAAATCCGGGCAATCCCTCAATCCCAAACAATATTCCTTTTTAAGACTGTTTTACCATCCCAGCCGTAATTTTAGCAGATAGCAGGCAGAGCGGAATCCCACCACCGGGATGTACACTGCCACCACAGAAATAAAGCCCTTTAATGCTGCTGCTCTTATTGGCATGCCTTAAAAAAGCAGCATAGCGGCTGTTGCTGCTGTTGCCATACAGGGCACCAAAAGCCGAAGAGGTTTTGCCTTCGATGGTTCTCGGGTCCAGTATGGCCTCCTGTTCTATTAGGGGGGCAATGTCTGTGCCTAATATTCGGCTTAGCTTTTGCAGAATATTTTGCCGGGCAGTAGCAATTAACCTATCCCAGTCCTGGCCACTGTTGTGGGGCACGTTGATCATGGTAAACCAGTTCTCACAGCCTTTCGGTGCATCGCCGGCCTCATATTTAGCTGTAATGTTGAGGTAAACAGTAGGGTCGTGCCAGATGGTCTTTTCCTCAAAAATGTGCCTGAACTCCTGCTCATAATCCTGGCTGAAGAAAATGTTGTGCAGGTCCAGCTCGGGAAACTCTTTTTTGATACCCCAGTAGAAGATAAGCGCAGAGCTGCTTTTAGGCTGGCTTAACAAGCGCTCCGGCGCTTGATGATGGGGCAGGAGCCGGCGGTACGTATGCAGCAGATCGGCATTGCTAACCACCACATCAAAGCTCCGTTCTTTACCGCCTGCCAGTACTCCGCTTACCCTGTCTCCCGCTGTGAGGATCTGGCTTACGGGGCTATTGAAATGGAACTGCACCCCCAGCCTTTGTGCCAGCTCATAGAGGCTTTGGGTAATGGCATGCATGCCACCTACAGGCATGAAGGCCCCAATGCCCATCTCCAGGTGCGGAATAATATTGAGTGTAGCTGGTGCCTGGTAAGGGTTGGAGCCGTTATAGGTAGCATAGCGGTTAAACAGCTGCACTGCCTTAGGTGCTTTAAGCCTGGCAGCATTGGCGCTGTGCATGCTGCGGAATATATTGAGCCGCGGCAGGTTCAGATAGGCTTTTAGCGACTTCAGGCTTAGCCAGGTGCCCCAGTTATGCAGGGAGCGGTGCATGAACAGATCGGCCAGCAGCGCATACAGGCGGGCACTGTGCCTGATATGCTCCTGCACATCTTCTCTATTAGCCCCGGTTTTCAGGGCAATTTCTTCAATGAATTTATCGGGCTCGGCATAGCCATGGATAATGGTGCCATCTTCGTAAAAGTAACGGCAGCTCAGGGGCAGGCGGCGGTATTGAAAATAGTCTTCAGCTTTATAGCCCGATAACTCAAAAAGTTCTTCTACCTGCCGGGGCAGCGTAAAGAGGGAAGGACCGGCATCGAACCTATAAGCGCCCAGCTGTAGCTGGCTAAGCTTACCGCCGGGGTAGGCATTTGCCTCGAATACCTCAACCGAAAAGCTTTTGTTAGCCAGGCGTATAGCAGTGGCTATGCCGGCAATGCCTGCTCCAACAACAGCTGCTGCCCTTTTATTTTCCATATCAATTAAATAAAAATTACATTATTTATTACATAAATAGTCTGGAAGCATGTAAAGAATCTTATATTCAAAAGAATTTCTTCTATAAATTGCACACCTGAATGTATCTTCAACTCATGCCTAACCAACACGTACGAGAGCTGTACCTGCATTACCAGGATGTGCGCCAGATTTCGCTTACAGTAGATCAGTTTACTTCTTTTCTGGCTTTCTTCCCAGCCCTGCTCATTGCAGCCTCCGATGGCATAGTTGATCGCGAAGAATGGATCTACTGCCAGCGACTCGCACAGGGACTCGGTTATTCGTACCGGGAGGAACTCAGCCCTGAAGACACTGATAAGTTAACGATGCTTTACCGGCAGGAGTTTGCTTATCTGCTACAGCACTTGTCGCAGTGGGAAGAACCCTTTCTGAATACCCTGGAGAAATACTTCCTGGAAAACCGCTATGCAAAAAAGTTTGTTTCGCAAACAGCATGGCTTTTCGCCGATGCCTCCAATGGAGTATCTGCCGAAGAAGAAAGCAAAATGAAATACCTGCGCAAGCGTTTTGGCCTTAGCAAAGAAGATATGCGTGCTTTCGATGAGCTTGGGGAGGCATAGCCTTTATAGGCGCTGCAGACTGTTTCTATTCTTCCAGTACAGACAGCTGTTTGGCAATGACTTCAAAATCCAGCGACTGCCAGTCATCCTCAATACCGGGCTTTGTCATAATACCATCCATAATTTTATCCTGCTGACGGCCCCTTTCCAGGGCATCGGAGTAGCGTATGTTGCTAAAGGTAACCATGCTGTAAAGCGGCATCCAGTGCTTAGGGTAGCGGCGGTGTAGCTCTGCCTCAATCTGCTTCCGGAGTAAAAAAATATCGTCGGCAACGCTATGGCGCATTTCCACAAAGTTTGCCATGGCAAGCTCCTGGATGGCATCGGCATCGGGGCGGCGCAGCTGCTCATAAGCCGGCAGCACTTTTTCCCAATTGCCTTCATGTTCATCTACCAGTTCCATAAACACCCGTACATCTTCAAAGCCGGCATTCATGCCCTGTCCGTAAAAGGGCACTACCGCATGAGAGGCATCGCCTACCAGGGCAGCTTTGTTGTAGCGGGTCCAGGGGTAGCAGCTAATGCTCACCAGCGAGGAAGTGGGGTTCTGGCTGAATTCTTCCAGCAGCTCCGGCATCAGCGGTACCACATCCGGAAACCAGCTGTTAAAGAAATCGCCCACCTGCCCATCGTTGCTGAGTTTTTCAAAGGCTGTTTCTCCTTCAAAAGGTAGAAAGAGCGTGCAGGTAAAAGAACGGTCCATGTTGGGCAGGGCAATCAGCATAAAATTGCCACGGGGCCAGATGTGCAACGCGTTGGGCTCCAGCGCCCAATCGCCATTGGCTGCGGGGGGTATGGTAAGCTCTTTGTAGCCCCAGTCTATGTAGTACTGACTGTAATTGAAACGGTCGGTGCGCTGCATGGCCTTGCGTACGGCCGAGAAGGCACCATCGGCACCAATGATCAGATCGGCCTCTACGTTTACCTCACTCATTTCCTCGGCGGCTACGGTAAAATAGGCAATGCCGTGCTGCAGATCTACAAAGGTACACTTATGGCTGAAGCAGAGCTTTACCCCATGCTTCTCGGCAATTTCGAGCAGCAGCTGGTTGAGGCGCCCGCGCGATACAGAAAAAATAGCCTTGTCTTCGGTGCTATAGGCCTGGTAATTTGTATTACCCTGTTTGTCGTGCATCATGCGGCCCTTCATGGGCACTACATGTTCGCGTACCTGGTCGGCAATACCCAGGAGCTCCATAGCAGTCCAGCCGCGGGTGCTTACTGCCAGGTTAATAGAACGGTTTTCTTTTAATTTTACTTTGCGAATGTCGGTTCGCTGCTCATACAGGGTAACATCAAAGCCTTTACGGGCAAGAAAAGTGGCATGAAGAGCACCTACCAGGCCACCGCCCAGTACGGCAACCTTTCCTTTGTACTTCTTAGAAAAATCAATCATAAAATATAGCGGCAGCTGCAGGGCTGCCTGTTGGTATTTTTAAAAAAATTAACCCACAACTTCCTGTAAAGCGCGCTCAAAGATACGGCAGAACCTATAAACATCCATAAATGAGTTGTAGAGCGGGGCCGGGGCCACCCTGATCACATTGGGTTCGCGCCAGTCGCCAATTACACCGGCGCTGTCGATTTTATCAAAAACGGCCTTACCTCCTTTGTGCACAAACAGGGAGAGCTGGCAGCCGCGTGCCTCGGGCTGGCTGGGGGTAATGATCTCAATGCCCCATTTATCGCAGTTTATTTCGTGGCAGAGCATCCACTCCAGGTAGCCGGTCAGCTGCAGGCTTTTCTGGCGCAGGCGCTCAATACCGGCCTCTTCAAATATTTCCAGGGAGGCGCGCTGGGCAGCAAGCGGTAAAATATTGCTGTTGCTAAGCATCCATCCATCAGCACCGGCAATTGGCTTGAAGCCTTTCTCCATTTTAAAGCGCTCCTCTTCGTTATGTCCCCACCAGCCGGCAAAGCGCGGAATATCTGTGCTGGTTACATGCCGCTCGTGTACAAAAGCGCCTGCTGTGTTGCCAGGCCCGCTGTTGAGGTACTTATAGCTGCACCAAACGGCAAAATCGGCATCCCAATTGTGCAGCTGCATGGGCACATTGCCAATGGCGTGGGCCAGATCAAAACCGGCGAAAGCGCCTGCGGCATGAGCTGCCTTGCTGATGGCTTGCATGTCAAACACCTGCCCGGTGTAGTACTGGATGCCGCTAAAGAGCACCAGCGCCAGGCTGTCTTTATGTTCCTCAATAGCTGCCAGGATATCTTCGGTGTGCAGGGTTTGCTCCCCGGGGCGTGGATTTATCTCAATGATGGCACTATCGGGGGCGTAGCCATGAAAGCGCACCTGCGATTCTACCGCGTACTGATCGGAAGGGAAAGCGCCACCCTCCATCAGAATTTTATACCGCTGCGGGCCGGGACGGTAAAAGCTTACCATCATCAGGTGCAGGTTGGTGGTGAGGTTATTCATGGCCACTACCTCATGCGGCTGCGCCCCCACCAGGCGGGCCAGCGGTTCGCGCAGTAATTTGTGATAGGTAAGCCAGGGCTCCTCGGCATGAAAATGGCCATCTACCGCGTATTGTGCCCACTTCTGTAACTCACGCTCCAGGTAAGTGCGTGTAGCTTTGGGCTGCAGGCCCAGTGAATTACCACAGAGGTAAATGGCTGTTTTCATGCCTTCCTTGGACTCATCGGCTACAATAGGAAACAAAAAACGCTCCCTGAATGAGGCCAGCGGATCCTGCTGGTCCAGCTCTCTGGCAAAAGACTCCGTATTTTGGTATTGCATGCTTTATTTATCTACCTGCGGGGCTTGAGGTTTTTCCATGTAGGTGCCGCAGTTGTCGCAGGTGCGCAGCTCATCATTGCTCCAGAAGCGCTCCATGATCACTGGCAGCTGCTCTACAATATCGGTCACCATGGCGTACTCTTCGTAGAGTTTGTGGCCGCAGTTTTCGCAGTACCACATAAAACCATCTTCCATCTTTTCAGGGCGAATCTTCTCTACCACCAGGCCTACGGTATTAGCGGGGCGGCGGGGGCTGTGGGGCACATTGCCCGGCAGCAGGAACATTTCTCCGGGGCCAATCTTAATGTCTACCGGTTTTCCGTCCTCAATGATCTTCACCACCATTTCGCCTTCCAACTGATAAAAGAGCTCTTCGGTAGCATTCAGGTGATAATCTTTGCGGCTGTTGGGGCCGCCCACAATCATCACAATAAAATCTTTGGTCTGGGTATAGATTTGTTTGTTGCCAACAGGCGGTTTCAGCAGGTGCCGGTGATCTTCGATCCACTGGCTTAAATTAAGGGGGCGTGTTACACTCATGCCTCAAAAAATTTAGTTCGCGTTCAAGTTACAAAAGTTAATGTGCTAATGTGCAAAATGTATACAGGTGCTAACGTGAAAATGTAGGTTTTGGGTTATGCTGCTGCTGCCAGAGGCCTGAACTTAACAGGGCTAAGCACTATCAGCCATGCAAAAGTATTGGAAGCTATCGCATTAACAGCTAAAAAAACCGGCCCCCAAAGAGGACCGGTTTTATTCAGAGGAGGAAATCTCACTATTGGATCATTTAGTATATCACTAGCTGTTTAGTATAATGTGAGTTGTAAATGGACACACTCACCAGGTAATTGCCCTGAAGCAGTGCTGGTACGCTTAGCTGAACCTTGTTGTTGCTTGGGCTTACCGCCTGGGTTTGCTCGTACACTTTCAGACCGGCAAGGGTTCTGATGGTAACAGTGGCCGTGGTGCTCACAAACAGGTTCTCAACTTCTGCAGTAAGTGTCTGGCCAACCATCAGTGGGTTAGGGTACAGCTTCAGCGACATGCCAGGTCCTAATACACCATCGTAAGATGGGTTATCGCTAACCGGCGGTGTTCCTGTTGCAGGAGGCGTTGCCTTGCCAAAGTAAGTACACTGGCCAGCTTTGTAGGCAACCATTGGTCCGCAAAGGGCAGGGCTGTCGGAGCAGCTTTCGGTATTGCACAGGGTGTAGCTGATGGTAAAGCTCTGGTTGTTGCCAAAACCCTGGATATTATCCACTTTAATACCATACACACCGGTGGTAGGATCCAAGCCTACTGACATAGGCCAGCCTTTGGAGTTGTTCATGCTGCTTACTTGGCCGCATGGTACTGCTACCTCAAAATGCGACAGGTCGTAGCGACAATCAGAACCTGCATTTACCTTTAAGGTGTAGGTGGTGCAGCTGCCACTATTGCTGGTGCTGATCAGGTCGGTGCTGAAGCAGCCATCTGCACAGGCAGGTGTTTTAGGAGAAACTACCGTTGCAGTGGCTTTACCCGTTGCAAAACCTTCGCCACAGCTGTTGCTAACACTTAGCAGCTGGTAAGTGGTGGTTTTAAGGGGTTGTACATTCAGCACATATGGATTTGCAGAGGTGGTAACACTGTAGGTCTGTTTTCCATCGGTATAGCTGAAGGTATAAGGGCCATTTCCGCTAAAGTTCACTGCAAAAGAAGCTGTGTTGCCTGCGGCGATCATGGTATCCAGGCAATCGTCCAGGATGGCAGCCACATCGTTGTTGCCCGCCATTTCAGGCACACTGAAGGTAGCTTCTTTAGAGCAGCCTATGGCATCTATCACAGCAACGGTATAAGAACCGGCTGCTACTCCTTGTAATGTACTGCTGGTAACGCCTGTATTCCACTTATAGGTGTAAGGTGCTACGCCGCCTTCTACCTCAATGGTTAAGCTGCCGTTAGGCTGGCCACAGATACTGGGTGCACCACCCAGCAGGCTGATGTAGATTTGTGCAGACTGTTTGATTTCAAATGCAACTACATCGTAGCAACCTTTGCTGTCTGTTACCCGCACGGAATAAACACCAGTGGCAAGATTATTGGCATAAGCAGAGCCTAAGCCATTGCTCCAGTCGTAGGTATAAGGTGCGGTACCGCCACTCACCTCAATAGAGGCGCTTGCATCTGCAGTGCCGGAGCAGCTTGCCTGCTGCACATCTGCATGCAATATCAGGGCGCTTTCGCCTAAAGTTACTTCTGTATAGGCAACTGCAGGACAGCCATTGCTATCGGTCACTACCACATTGTAAGAGCCGCTCACCGCAGGCGTAATTGCAGCAGTGGTTTGGCCGGAGCTCCACAGATACGTATAGGGGCCTGTGCTGCCGCTTACCTGTGCTGTAAGTTGCTGGGTGGTGCAGGTGCCGGTATTGGCAATGCTAACCGCAGGCGCCTGCTCTTCGCGAATGCTAAAGGTTTTCTGAATAGCGCAACCCCTGGCATCTGTTACAACAACAGTGTACTGGCCGGCCTGTAAATTATCCAGGCTGTTCCCCTCCGGACCGTGGGTCCAGCTGTAGGTGTAGGGGGCGGTGCCGCCCTGTGCCTCAACACTAATGCCGCCTAAGCCATGGCAGTTGGCATGTATCAATTCGCTCACTACAGTAATCGCAGCCGGGTTGCCGATGGTTGCAGTAGCTGTTTTGGTGCAGCCGCTCTCGTCGGTGATTACCACGGTGTAAGTACCTGCGCCAACATTGCTAAGATCTTCCGTGGTAGCTCCGTTGGACCATCTGTAGGTGTAGCTGCCTGTGCCGCCGTCAACTGTAAGATCTACACTGCCATTGGTAGACCCAAAGCAGCCTGGCTGGGTAACAGCGGTAGTAGCGGTAATAGCACTGCCAATTTCATCTACCTGCATCTCGGCCGAAGCAGTACAACCATTCTGGTCGGTAATAGTCACGGTATAATACTGCCCGGCTTCTGCGTTGATACTGCCTGTGGTAGCACCGGTGTTCCATTCGTAGTTGTAAGGGCCTTCTCCGCCGCTTGCTGCTGCAGTAAGTGTGCTGGTGCCGCATGAGCCGCCATTGATCTGTACCTGTGGCATGCTTGGTGCCTTAATCTGGAAGGTGCGGCTGGTTGTACAGCCCATATCGTCGGTTACTGTTACTGTATAGTAGCCTGGCTCCAGGTCTTCTAGGCTTTCTCCGGTCGCACCGTGCGTCCAGGTATAAGTATAAGGAGCTGTACCATTAGAGGCAGCAACAGTAATGCCGCCAAGGTTGCCCATGCAGTCGGCCTGAATAATTTCAGTAGCCACTACGCTAATAGGCTGAGTGAGCGGTACGGAAATAGTTTTGGTATCGCTGCAGCCGAGGGCATCTGTTACGGTTACTGTATAGCTGCCGGAGGTAATGTTCTGCAGATCTTCTGTAGTGCTTCCGTTGCTCCAGCTGTAGGTGTAGGAGCCGCTGCCGCCAACTACATCCAGATCTATCCATGCGTCCCTGCCATTGGCACAGCTTGGTCTGGAGTATTCATAGGTGATGATCACAGGCATGCTTGTACCGCTGCTGGTGGTACTGACGGTAGTAGTACACCCGCCTGCATCGGTTACGGTAAGGGTGTAGGTACCGGCTTCTTCAGGCGAAATGGAAGCAGTGGTGGCACCGTTGCTCCAGCTGTAGCTGTAAGGAGCTTTGCCCCCGCTTACCTCGGCAGTAATGGCCAATGATGATGAACAACTGCTACCGCCGCTTAAGCTTGCCTTCAGTGTGCTGGAGCCTGCAATGGTATAGCTGCCTGTGGTAGAGCAGTTGTTGGCATCGGTAATGGTAACTGAGTAGGTTCCGGCCGCCAGGCTATTGATATCTTTGGTGGCAGCACCATTACTCCATGCATAGGAGTAGGGAGCAGTGCCGCCGCTTACCTGCAAAGACAGGCTGCCGTTAGTGTTGCCGCAACTGGTTTGGGTTGCAGTAGCCTGGGCTACCAGCGCCTCTGGCTGCTGTACTTTTGCATGCAGTACCAGCTTTTTGCTGGCGGCATCGGTAATGGTGAGGGTGTAGTTGCCGGCTGCTACATTGCTTAAGCTGGCAGTAGTGGCACCATTGCTCCAGCTGTAGGTATAAGGTGCTTTGCCACCCGTTAAGCTAAGCTGAATGCTACCGGTTTGCTGACTGAAGCACTTGATGTTGGTAGCTGCCAGGCTTCCGCTCATGGGCTTGTAAGGGGGCGCTGCAGTGCTGTAATTAACACAGGTGCCGGCTTTATAAGCTACCAGGAAGCCACAGTAGGGATCGCTGGCGCCGCAGGCATTGGCACAAATGGTGTAGGTAACGGTAAAGCTGCCGGCCTTGCCGTTTTCGCCAAATCCTTTAATATTATCTACCTTGATGCCGGTAATGCCGGTGGTGGGGTCGGTGGTACCTATTTCCATTGGCCAGCCCTTTGAGTTACTGGCTTCGGTTACCCTGCCGCAGGGCACTGAGATGCTGAAGTGCGACAGTGCAGAGCTGCAGCTGCCATCGTTCGTTACTTTCAGGGTGTAGGTGGTGCAGGAGCCCACTGTTTCCTGCTTCAGGATCTGACTGTCAAAGCAATTGTCTGAACAGTCTTTCCCGCTTGCAGGGGGGGTGCACTGGTTTACCGCCACCGTGGCCGTTCCGCAGATCTGGCCGGCTCCTTTTGCATCCTGCATGCTCACCAGACTATAGCTGCTGGTGGCGTTGGGCGATACTTTTAGTTCATAATTATTGTTAGAGGTGCTAACGGTGTGAACACCATTTCCATCGCTGTACCGGAAGGTATAAGGGGCTTGTCCTTCCAGTGCTACAAGCAGGCTTACTGTTTCTCCTGCACAAATGGGCTTATCGGCACAACATTGCAGACTGGCAGATGCCTGTTTAGTCGCGTTCGGCTGGGCCGCACCCGGCTGGGCCGCGCTAGTCTGGGCAAATACTGCCCCGGGCGCCAGTAACAGCAAGAGCCATACCGTGAGCGTCGTGAGTAGCAGTCTTTTCATAAAGGAATAGTTTAGGTAAAAGAGGCTAAATAATTGCGCGGCAAAAGCATGCTGCAAGACAATTATCCGGTCACAAGTTTTATAAAAAGACGGAGACCAGAAAATAAAGGATGTACAGGAAGGGCTGCAGGCTTGAACGGTGTGTGTAAGATTTAGAATGGACGAGGTGAAGAATAATTTAGCTACTCTTCTGTTTTTATACTTTAGCAGTATCAGACTAGACTAAAATGCGCTGTTTTGAGGAGTTTTAGAAATATGATCCTGCCATATATTTTGCAATAATCCTATATCGAGCAGGATTCATAAATATGAAAGCTTTGTTTCTGCCCAGTTAGCGGTATAAATGGCGAAACCAGATCCTGAAATTATTCTTCAATGAAGCCTGTGTGCTTACGTGCGTAGGATTTCCGTTTGTTTATGCGCATCTCTTTCGGGCAGATAGGGGCGATATGGGTATCAATGTACCAACACAGACACAAATCCAGCTTTTTGCTACTGCCTTCTATGGGCCATAATGATTTGAAAATGCCGTGAACAGGTGTAAGGCTGCAGCTGAGATAGCCCGGAATTACCGGCAATTTAACCGTCGGCTTTCCAGACAATTTTCACCAGTATGAGCAGTGGTCAAACGCAATTGGCTGCCTCACCTGGCCGCCACTCAAACGAGTCATGCTGTTGCGCTATTTGCACATATAAAAGACATTTTGTCTTGTTTGTCATTATAATTTCTTAAAAAAGTGCCATTATGGCTTAAAAGAAGCTGAACAATTAACCTGGTGCAGCATTTGATATTATGCTGATGAAAATAACACAGAACCTATGAACTTCGATAAATATACAATCAAGGCACAGGAGGCCGTGCAGAAGTCTGGTGAGATTGCCGTTGGTAATCAGCAGCAGGCCATTGAGCCCGGGCACCTCCTGAAGGCACTGCTTACGGTTGATGAAAATGTAGTGCCGTACCTGCTGAAAAAGCTGAACGTAAACCGCCTTCAGCTCGATAATAAGCTGGATGAGCTCATTAAGGGCTATCCGAAGGTAAGCGGCTCACAGCCCTACCTTTCAAATGCTTCTGCTGCTGCCATGCGCAAGGCAGAGGATTTCCTGAAAACATTCGGAGATGAATTTGTTGCCATTGAGCACATTATCCTGGGAATTCTGGATTCCGGCGATCGTGCCGGTAAAATCCTGAAAGAACTGGGGGTCAGTGAAAAGGACCTGAAAACCGCCATTAAAGAATTGCGTGGTGGCAGCAAGGTAACAGACGCTAACGCTGAGGCTAAGTATAAGTCGCTGGAGCGTTACTCCAACAACCTGAACGAGATGGCCAAGCAGGGCAAAATAGATCCTGTGATTGGTCGCGATGAAGAGATCAGGCGGGTGCTGCAGATCCTGAGCCGCCGCACCAAAAATAACCCGATCCTGCTTGGTGAGCCAGGGGTGGGTAAAACCGCTATTGTAGAAGGACTGGCCCAGCGTATTGTGCAGGGCGATGTGCCCGAAAACCTGAAAAGCAAGCAGATTGTAGCCCTGGATATGGGTTTGCTGGTAGCAGGTGCCAAATACAAAGGTGAGTTCGAGGAGCGCCTGAAGGCAGTCATCAAAGAGGTGCAGGACAGTGCCGGTGAGATCATTCTCTTCATAGATGAAATGCATACCCTGATTGGTGCAGGCGGTGGTGGCGAGGGTGCCATGGACGCAGCTAACCTGCTGAAGCCTGCCCTGGCCCGTGGCGAGTTGCATACCATCGGTGCTACTACCTTAAAAGAGTACCAGAAGTATGTGGAGAAAGACAAGGCCCTGGAACGCCGTTTCCAGTCTGTAACTGTAGATGAGCCTAATATCCCCGATGCCATCTCCATTTTGCGCGGTATCAAAGATAAATACGAGCTGCACCACGGTGTACGCATTAAGGATGATGCCGTGATTGCTTCGGTAGAGCTTAGCCAGCGCTATATTACAGAGCGCTTCCTGCCAGACAAGGCTATTGACCTGATGGACGAGGCGGCTGCCAAGCTACGCCTGGAGATCGACTCCATGCCGGAAGAGCTTGATGAGCTGAACCGCCGCATTATGCAGCTGGAGATTGAGCGCGAGGCCATACGCCGCGAAAAAGACCTGGATAAAGAAACCCAGCTTACCCGCGAAATTGCCGATCTGAACGAGAAGCGCAGTGGCCTGAAAGCCAAGTGGGAAAGTGAAAAAGAGGTAGTACAGGGCATCCGGCAGGCCAAAGAAGACATTGAGCACTTTAAACTGGAAGCCGAGCAGGCCGAACGTGCCGGCGATTATGGCCGTGTGGCCGAGATCCGCTATGGCCATATCCGCGAAGCCGAAGAAAAGTTGAAGGTGCTGCAGGAAAAAGTGAAGGCGCTGAACCAGGGTAACAGCCTTATTAAAGAAGAGGTAGATGCCGAAGACATCGCGGAAATAGTAGCCCGCTGGACGGGCATACCAGTAAGCAAAATGCTGCAGAGCGAGCGTGAAAAGCTGCTTCACCTGGAGGAAGAGCTGGGCAAACGCGTAGCCGGGCAGAAAGAAGCCATCGAAGCGCTTTCTGATGCCGTACGCCGCAGCCGTGCCGGTCTGCAGGATCCTAAGCGTCCTATCGGATCGTTCATTTTCCTGGGTACTACCGGTGTGGGTAAAACCGAGCTGGCCAAAGCCCTGGCCGAGTACCTCTTTAACGACGAAAGCGCCATGGTGCGCATCGACATGAGTGAGTACCAGGAGCGCCATGCGGTAAGCCGCCTGGTGGGAGCGCCTCCCGGCTATGTAGGCTATGATGAGGGTGGGCAGTTAACCGAGGCCGTGCGTCGCAAGCCTTATTCAGTAGTATTGCTGGATGAGATCGAGAAGGCGCACCCCGATGTGTTCAACATCCTGCTGCAGGTACTGGACGATGGCCGCCTGACGGACAACAAAGGCCGTGTGGCGAACTTTAAGAACACCATCATCATCATGACCACCAACATTGGTTCGCACCTGATCCAGGAGCGCTTTAAGGAGCTGAATCCTTTCAATGAGGATGAGGTGGTGGAAATTACCAAGAATGAGGTAATAGACCAACTGCGCAGGCAGGTGCGTCCGGAGTTCCTCAACAGGATCGACGAGGTGATCATGTTCCGTCCGTTGGATAAATCGGTAATCCGCCAGATTGTGGACATCCAGTTCCGCCTGATCCAGAAACGCCTGGAAGAAAACGGGGTGAAGATAGAAGCCACCGACGATGTGCTGGATTACCTGGGCGAGGTAGGATTCGACCCAACCTTTGGTGCCCGTCCGCTGAAGCGCGTGATGCAGCGTGAGATCCTGAACCCGTTAAGTAAGGAGATCCTGGCCGGCCGTGTAAATAAGGAAGACGTGATCGGCGTTACCCTGAACGACCAGCGCCAGATCGAGTTCCTGAACCTCAACGAGGTGCAGATTGAAGAAAAGTAATAGTGAGAATGTTAGATAATAAAAACCCCTGGCTCATTTTTGGTCAGGGGTTTTTGTTTATAGCGCTGCCTGCTGCTAGAGATAGATCCTGTAAAAAAACGTTTCTTCTCCTATTTATACCTGTTGTTGAGGTTTTGTCCTCCCTTTGCAGTAATATATTTCAGGTGCTTTACCTTGATGATATCATTGGCGTCGTGGTTTTTTCCAAATCTAACACCACCAAAGCTAAGCAGCGATAAAATGCTTCCATCCTGGCTGTCAACAACTACCCAGGCATAAGTTTCGTGCTGGTTCGACCATATAATTTTCACATAGCCTGTATTTGCTTCCTGGCTAAGAATCACGTCTTCATATTTTTCGTAATCCACCAGCTCAAACTTATTTTCGTAGTTTTTGTCAATTTCCGGCCTTTCTTTCTCTTTGAAAAAGTCATTGAGCAGCACAAGATTGTAATTCTTGAGTGTTTCAATATTCCTGTCAACGCTGTAGTACTTTTTCATAGGGGTTGCGTTGGCAGCATTCTCCACAAGTCTGGATAGCTGTTGGGTGAGATACAGGTAATCTGCTTTAGAAAGCTCACCATTGGCAAAGCTGATAGAAGTAACGTTTACTTCTTTTTTCTTCTGAAAGAGGATCAGGTCAAAATCGTAATAAGAAAAGGTAAAAGCAGAGTATTTGAACTTTTGATGCTGGCCTGATGCGCCTCCAAAGTTTTGTCTGCGTCCTTTATTATCGATGTAGTATGTTCTGATGTCTTTTTTGAGCTCATCCTGCTGAGTTAGTACTGCATACTTTTCGTTGCGGCTTTCTCTTAGTTGTTTTATATCCGCTGGCGAGAAAAACTCAACAGGTGTTAGTTTCCAGTTTGTGGTAAAGGCATCTTGTAGGGCAGCGTTGATGTTTTTATCACTTTCATCAGTTTCATTCAGGAGTTGAACGGCCAATGTTTTGCCTTTAACGGCTGTTGCTAATTCCTGCTTAGGAAATTTATACTGGGCAACTGCAGTATAAGTAATCAATAGTAAAAAAAAGGTAAATACATGTTTCATCGGTAATGAAGTTAAAAATGAGAAAGATTTAGAGAGAGAAGTAACTGCCAAAAAAAAGAAGTATAAATGAATGAAGCAAGCTTTTTGAGCTGCTGGGAAATATAACTAAATCTTGTAAATGTGTAGTGTTATGTGAATGAGGGTGTTATAGCAAAAAAAGATCAGGGATATGATATTGTTTAGTAACCATTTTGCTTTTATAACCATAAATTGGCCGTTAATTGGCTTGAGTTTGAATAGAATTTCTATTAAATGCCTTTGTAGGCATGATTGATGGCTATAATTGAATATTGAATGATGAATCAAAAGTATGTGCTATGGTTGCTCCTGCTTCTTAGCTTCCATTTTAACAGTGAAACTTTTGCCCAGCGAAAGAAGGAAAAGGTATACTTTCCGGAGGCTGGTAACTGGGAGGTAAGAACACCGGCAGCCATGGGCATGGATGAGGCGAAGCTGCAGAATGCCATACAATTTGCCATAGAAAACGAAGCGAAGGCACCCAGGAACTTAAAAGAAGCCCACTACCAGAGCTTTGGAAAGGAGCCTTTTGGCGATGCCATTGGTCCGTTCAAGGAGCGGGGAGAACCTGCAGGCCTCGTCATCAGGGGAGGATTTATTGTAGCCCAGTGGGGCGACCCTGCAGAAGTGAATATGACCTACAGTGTAAGCAAAAGCTTTTTATCGACGGTGGTGGGCCTGGCTTTCGACCATGGCCTGATTCACCAGCTCAACGATGCCGTGCATTCCTATATGGCTCCCATTATTCCATATTCACCAACTTCCAGCGGCAACAAAGCCGATGGGCTGGCGCAATCAGAAGTGCTGGAGCTTTTCGCTACAGCACACAACCGAAAAATAAGCTGGGATCACCTGCTGCGCCAAACCAGCGACTGGGAGGGTACGCTCTGGGGCAAGCCAGACTGGGCCGACCGGCCTGAAGGCGAAGCAAGCACCTGGCGTACCCGGGGCCGCCATGAACCAGGCAGTGTTTATAAATACAACGACGTGCGGGTAAACGTACTGGCACTTGCAGCTACCAATGTTTGGCGCAGGCCCCTCCCGCAGGTGCTAAAAGAGCAGGTGATGGACCCCATCGGCGCCTCCAGCAGCTGGCGCTGGCTGGGCTATGAAAACTCCTGGATCATTCTGGATGGCCAGCCGGTGCAGGTAGTAAGCGGAGGAGCACACTGGGGTGGGGGTATGTTCATCAGTGCACTGGACCAGGCCCGTTTTGGCTACCTGACACTGCGCAGGGGCAGGTGGAAGGATAAACAGATCTTATCGGAGAACTGGATCAGGCAAGCCAGGACGCCTACTGCTGCCAATACGGGTTATGGTTTTATGAATTATTTTCTGAATACTGATAAAAAGCTTTTTCCAAGTGCTCCGGAAACTGCCTTTGCCCATTTGGGAGCGGGCACTAACATGGTATATGTGGATGAAGAACATGATTTGATTGTTGTTGCCCGCTGGATAGAAAATAAAGCACTGGATGGTTTGGTTGCACGTGTGCTGGAGAGCATTGGTAAATAATTGGGCCTCTTCAATAGAAGAATCTGATATAGATACCGGCATAAAAAAAACAGAACCCCGGCCATTTTAGGACCAGGGTTCTGTTTTTTTGATCTAAATATCAAGTCTATTCAGACTATCGACTAGTACTCATTGTTAATGCCTGTACCAGTACCTCTGTTGTTTATGCTGTTGCCTGACCAGTTGTCATAATCAGCATTGTTATACTCATTGTCATCCAGGTAACCATCCCGGTTGCTGTCCCAGGTATTAAAAGTACCTTCGTTAAACTCGGTGTCGTTAATAGTGCCGTCTCTGTCGCGGTCCCATTCATTGTATACACCGGTTTGTGTCATACCACTGTTAAACTCATTTGTATCTAACCTGTTGTCGCGGTTCTGATCCCAGGTGGAGAAGTTGTTACCATATTGAGTTTCCCAGGCAGCGTTACCAGTATTATACTCATCACTATTGATGTAGCCATCACGATCAGCGTCCCAGCGGTCATAAATACCCTGATTGAATTCATTCTGGGTAAATTGTCCCTGGTTATTCTGCCAGTTTTGATAAGTAGCATCATCGCTCATGCGGGTATCAAACTCGGTTCTGTCAATTCTGTTGTCGGCATTTGTATCCCAGCTGGAATATCCCATATCGGTGTTAGATACACGATCGGTGGTGGTGTAGCCATCATTAGCAGTTCCTGTTGTACCAACTGTACCAGTAGTGCCCGTGGTACCAGTAGTTCCGGTAGTACCTACTGTTCCTGTGGTACCAGTTGTTGTAGAGGTAGTTCCGGTTGTAGTAGTGGTACCTGTTGTAGGAGTAGTCGTTGTGCTGGTATCAGCCATAGGCCTGTCTGCACAAGATGCTGCACCAAATACTAAGAAAGATGCTGCTATGATACTACTGAGCAGATTCTTTGGATTATGAGCGATGTTATTTCTATCTATTTTATTATTCTTAAGTTTCATATTTCAATTTATATTAATTATATAATTCATTTTATATTACTCTTATAGTATACGGCTCTGGGTGAATGAGTTGCAAAATAGGTGTATTAATTATGTTATATATTATTTATCAATAGTCATAGATGAAGAAGCTCTCTGCGCTAATGCTCTTTACCTATTTAGGTTTTATAATAAGGATATGAACAGGTTTAAATAGTGCTGGAATGCTCTTAAACCTGTATTCTGAATTTAGCAAAGGGATAAACAAGTATAGATTACGAACTACTGTTGTGGAGTAGTATTGAGATATAAAGCAGAGTTATTTGTATTAAAAGATGATTAATTCCTGTAAATACTTAATTACCAGAACATTTTTTTTATGTCAGCAGTAAAGTCTCTCATACTTTTCGCTCATAGAAGATTAAAGTATAGTTAATTAAGTTTTATTAAATCTGATTTTTATGAATTACTCAAAAGTAGGGGATGTCCTGGGGAAGAAATTTATATATTCTCTGTGCTTTCTTTTATTCATGGCAGGTGCCACCATGGCTCAAACAACCCAGCCACAGCAACAACAGGAGCCAATGCAGCAGGAGCAGCCTGTTCGTGATGATTTCAGCGATGCGGAATTAGAAAAATTTGCCGATGTATATGTTCAGGTAGTTGAAATTCAGCAGCAAAGCGAGGGTGAAATGCTTAAGGCTATTGAAGATGAGAATCTGGATATAAACCGTTTCAATGAAATTCTGCAGGCCCAGCAGCAACAGCAAAGTGCAGCAGATATTAATGCTACTGCAGAAGAGATGGCTTCTTTCAACAACGCTGCCCAAAAAATAATGGGGGTTCAGAAAGAAACCGAAACTGAAATGCAGCAAGTTATTGAGCAGGATCTGGGTGTAGAAACTTATCAGCAGATCATTATTGCGTACCAGCAAAGCCCTGATGTACAGCAAAAAGTAAATGAACTGCTACAGAACAGAGTAGATTAGTTAATTCTTTCTTTACATGAAAAGGAGATCCTGAAAGGTCTCCTTTTTTTTTTCGGCAGCTCATCAGGGCGCAGCTGATCCAGCCTTTAGCAGCCTTCGCTTTGTTCTCCGAAAATGGCACCCTCCAGCCCCGGCCCATCCTCCCATATTGATAACAATTTCTGAAGATACCTGAGTCGCCCCTTTTGCATAATTCACTGCCGATAAGAATTTAAGGTGCAGGAAGGGCCGCTTTAGCTTATTGTTGTAACTTATACATATTTTTTTGTAGCTTAATGGTTTAGCTTGCGCTGCATGAAATTACCCACTGTACATTACCTGGGAGGGCGGTACTTTTGTAATACATTATGTGCCCTGGTACTGCTATGTGCTGCTGTGGGAGGAGTAAAGGCGCAGACCTACCAGTCGCAGCGCATGGGCCTGGCTGCATACAATGTTGGCATCAACGCGCTGCTTGGGGGTGTTGGAGCTGCTATCAATAAAAAGCCTGAACAAACCCTGGGTAATGCTTTTTTGAAGGGTTTAGGCAAAGGGGCGGTAGGAGGCCTGCTCATTCATCAGGCAAAGGCAGTGACCTATCAGATCTATGCGCAGGAAAAATTAGGATGGGCCTGGCCGGCCAGGATTACCAATGCCATAGGAAGCTCAATTGTGCAAAATGCGGCAGCAAACCGAGGTATGCTTGACAGAATGCACCTCAATCTGTGGATTGTCCGGGCTGATTACGATTTTAAAGATCGGCAGTTTTTGCTGAGAGCAGTACCTTCAACACTGGCAGGAGCTGTGTACATGCATAAGTACGGCAGCTTAAACTTTTCCAGATCTCTGCAAACAGGTTTGTTCTTTTACGATATTCCATCCCAAAAACTGATCAATACCACACAGGTGGGGCATGCGGTGGCGAGCTCCATTGCAGTAGGTACACCTGATTTTGGAGAGTTCAATTACCACCAGGTAGTAGCACATGAAGTAATGCATAACCTGCAGTACGAAGGTGCCGTGTGGCTGAATCCTTATTTTAACAGGATCGATCAGCCGCTGAAGGAGCGGTATGCCTGGTATAAAACCTTTTCGCGCTATATTTATCTGGACTTTAATTATCTGGCCAGCAGCCCTCTGCGGCTAATTGGCACCAAGAGCCCCTGTCATCTGGGCAGCTTCCTGGAAAAAGAAGCCCAGCATTATGCCGCCCGTATGTACATAGAGTGCCAGGAGGAATACAGCGGCATTGAACTGCAGAACACCAGCGGAAACTAGACCTTTAAGCTGGTATAAAATCTTTTAGTTTTCCTACTCCAGTGCCAGCCTGTATACCACCAGGTTTTTCAGCCTGCTTTTGTCTTTGATCCTGCCTTCCTCATCCAGCTCAGATACATAGCTGTTGGCAATAAAGTACAGCCACTTGTCTTTTATGGCTCCTGTGGTGATCTTTTCAAAATAGGGCTGGTTGCTGGCGAGCACCTCAATATCTGTGATCTTATTGCCTGATGCATCGAGTACGTACTTACAGATCGTTTCGGGTTTAAAAATGCTTTGCATACCTATAAGCGCGCCTTTGTAGGTGTAGAGCCCGTCAACGCCTATGATATAGTAACCAGGCGTGCCTACAGGGGCAAAATCGCCACTGGCAGGGTTTACAGCAACCAGACCGGCGGCAGTAGCTACAATAAGCTCTTTTCCATTGGGTGAGGCAGTAATGCCGTTTGCATAAGAAAGCTTGCCGGCGGGTACCACATACTCCAGCGAATCGGTTTGGTGGTTTAGCTTTAAGACTGCCCCTGCCTCTGAATCAGTAATGTATACATCCTTTTCGTATAGCAGCAAATCATTGAACAGGTGACTTACATCTGTTTTGGGGAGCAGGTACCTGTCGATAAGTTTCCCGGAGGCAAGATCAAACTTGAACAATCCACCCCAGCCGGCGCTGTCGGCCGATGCTGCCGGAAAATACCGGCATGCCCAGAGCACCTGCTGTTCAGGATCTACCTCTAAGCCCAGGTAACCCCAGCTTCCCCAGGCGTTGCTCCTCACAAAATCACTCACAGCACCCCTGGGCGTGATGCGCAGAATTTTACTTTTATTGATGCTGCCCACATAAAAATTACCGCTCTTTGCATCGTAGGCAATTCCTTCGGGAATAAGGTCATTTTCCTGCACTTCAAAGGCTTTTTGAAGGGATCCGGCTTTCTGGGCAAAGGCTGTAAATGTGAAAATCAGCATCCAGAGCAATAGCAGGGCATTTTTCATAGCTATAAATAATTACTGTAATGCATCAACAAGCCTCTTCTGCTTTAAGCCTGTGCCAGCCCTATATTGGGTGTGGCTGGAGAGGTTTTGTATGTGTATATAAGTATACAAAGGAAACCACTGATTTGAATGTCCGCCTGCAGAATAATTACAGGCCTGCAATTCCGGCAGCTCATTTTATTTTTAGGATAAGAGGTTGAAATATTTTGATTATATTTGATAATGGGTCTTTAGAAATCATGTTGCCATTTTTTGGCAGATTAACTACTGTACCGAAGCTGCCTTTTGGGGTAACATACGAAGCAACTACATGAAAACAAGGCTTAAATATCTGTTGTCTGCTGCGCTGCTCTTCCTGTGTTTGCTGGGAATGGCAGGCTGTACCAAAGAAGCTTCGCCCGAGGAATATAACCGGCAGGCTTCGGATCCCGGCCTGCTGCACAGCTGCTCACAGCAGCTCACTAATGTAATAGTACATGATATATTTAAGCCGCCTGTTGCCAGCCGTATCTACGCCTACTCATTTCTGGCAGCCTATGAGGCCCTGCAGCCGCTATCGGTCCAACACGCTAGTTTAGCCGGTAAACTGAATGGTTTTGCGGCCGCTCCGGCTCCGGAAGCCGGCAAAACCTACTGCTACCCGCTTGCAAGCACTAAAGCCTTTGTAGAGGTGGGCAAGGCGCTTACATTTAACCAGGAGATGTGGCAAAGCTTTGAAAAAGACTTCTACCAACAGTATGAAGATATGGGCATTCCGGCCGAAGTGTATGAAAGGTCTGCCGCCTATGGCGAGCAGATCGCCAAGCATATACTGGCCTATGCGGCAGAAGATAATTACAAGATTACCCGCGGATACCGGCATACTTTAAGCCATAAACCAGGCTGTTGGGTGCCTACACCTCCTACCTATGCCGAAGCCTGCGAACCCCGCTGGAATACCATCAGAACCTTTACCCTTGATTCTGCCGCTCAGTTCGGGCCTCCGCCACCTGCCGCATATCAGCTGGAAAAAGACAGTGAATTCTACAAACTCACGCTGGAGGTATATGAGCTTGACAAAAGCTTAACCGAAGAGCAGAAGAACATTGCCTATTTCTGGGATGATAATCCATTTGTTACTACCATACTGGGACATGCTGCTTTTGCGGAAAAGAAGATGACCCCTCCCGGCCACTGGATAGAAATAGCCAGAACTGTAGCACAGGACCAAAATATCAGCATGCCGGATGCGGCAGAAGCTTATGCCTTATCTGCCATAGCCCTGTACGATGCCTTTATTGCCTGCTGGGATGCTAAATATAAAACCGACAGAATTCGTCCTGTTACGGTAATCAACAGCACGATTGATGAAGATTGGATGCCTTTTCTGGAAACTCCCGGTTTTCCTGAATACGTAAGTGGCCACAGTACCATATCGGCAGCTGCCGGGCGTATACTAAGCCATAAATTAGGCAATGAGGTAGCCTTTACCGACTCTACCGAATATAAGTGGGGGCATGGCGTTCGTTCCTTTACTTCCTTTGAACAGGCCTACTGGGAAGCCTCCATCAGCCGTGTATACGGTGGCATACACTACCGTGATGGTGTAGAAGAAGGTACTTACCTGGGCGAGCGTATAGGAGAATGGGTATGGGCCAAAACCAAAGGTACTCCCGCTGATGTAATTGCAGTCCAGCCTGCATCATCTGGCAGAACAACCCTCGAAGCCTCTACAAAATAAGCAGGGGCAGTTTGTCTGCACATCCATCCTGCAAGGAGGTAAAGAGATGCCGGAGCAGGAAACCCTGCCCCATAGGTAATAACAGATGCGCAGTGCTGCTTTGAAAAACATGCCCGGAAAAATCTAAAACTTCAGCATAAAGTCCGTCAGGTTTTCTTCACGGTTAAGCCCCAGCTTTTTGCGTAGCCGGTAGCGGCTTATCTCCACCCCCCGCACAGAAATATTGAGCAGCTGGGCGATTTCCTTGGTGCTAAGGTTCAGGCGCAGATATGTGCAAAGCTTAATCTCCTGCGGACTAAGGTTCGGAAAGCTGCTGCGCAGGCGGCTCGAAAAATCGCCATGCACCTGATCGAAATGGTACTGGAAATGCTCCCAGTCAATATCAACATCAATGGTGCGCTCAATATCGCGCACAATCTTTTGCAGCTCCTGCATCACCTCACGGTTGGTAGATTTCTTGCTGATGCTGCTCAGGTTCTCCTTGATATCGGTAATAAACTCGTTTTTTGTAATAATGCTCATGGTTTGGGTGGCAAGCTCACGGTTTTTATGCTCCACCTCGGCCAGCAGCTTTTCATTGCGCAGGCGGTTAATCTCTTCTTCAGATTTGCGTGCCACTTCCTCCAGCTGCGTATCGCGCAGGCTAAGCTCTTCCTCCTGTCGGCGCACAATATGGTCTTTTTCCTTTTTGTGGCGCCTGTGCTGGAACTGCAGCAGCAGCAATAACATGGCACTGGCTACAAATACATAGAGTGAATACGCCCAGGCGGTGCGGTACCAGGGAGGCAGAATCGTTAGGGTATACAGAGCCTCCTGGCTTTCCTGCCCTAGGCTGTTCTGGCTGCGCACATGAAAGGTATATTTACCTTCAGGCAAATTGGTATATTCCTTCTCGTTCTGGTTGGTCCAGGCTGACCAGCTTTGTTCGTAAGGCTCCAGGTAATACTGGTAGCGCGGCCGGCTTAAAGCATCGTAACTGGTGCTGGCAAAGGAGAATTTCAGGGAGTTAGCATTGTGGCTAAGCTCAGGGCTGTGGCTTTTGCCTTTACCATGCCCGCCATAGAGCAGGGAATCTCCACCGCTGGTGGTTTGTACGGTGCGTATGAGTGTTTTAAAGGAGGCGTCTCCAGACCCCTGTTCAAAGGGATTGTAATGAACGAAGCCCTCCTTGGCGCCCAGCAAAATGCTGTGGTCGCTAAGCACGGTCAGGTTCTGCAGGTCGTCGTTGAGCAGGCCAAGCAGTCGGTTAAACTGGGAGGTTTCTTTTATATAACCCTTGACCGGATCTTTGCGCAGCATGCCTATTTCCCTGCTGCTGACATAGTAGATGTTGCCAAAGGCATCGTCTTTCATGATTTCCACATGATTATCGGCACCCAGCAGACGGGTAAACTTCTCGTCAAGCACGAAGCGATCGGTGGAGGTATTATAGCGGTATATGCCTGTTTCTGCCGGAAAAATGAGGTCGTTTTCAATGCGGTACACATTGATGCGGTTGTTAGAGGGGAAGCCGTCCGAGGTATTATAGTGTTTTGCGGATACAATACTGTCGGCATTGGGAGAAAGGCGTATGTTGTAGGCACCCTTATAGCCATGAACCATCCAGATGCTGCCATCTGTTGCCTGTTCCATCAGGCGGGCCGATTCCTCAAGGCCGGTGAGCGCTTTCAGGTGCCGTGGCTGATTATCTGCAGCAGTACTTTCGAAAAGCGTAAGCCCGTTGTAAGTTCCTCCGATCAGTTTATCGGGGTGTTGTCGAAGGGGCTTGAACATCCAGAATCCACTTGCTTTATAGAGCGGCTCTGCCTTTTGATTGCTAATGCGGAAGGCACCGTTGTGGTGCCCCATGAGCACATGCCTGCCATGCTGGGCAATGCTGTATACCTGCCCTCGGGTGCCAGGTACCAGCTCGGGAACAGCATGGCTGGCATCCAGCATGTATAAACCATTGTTGGTGCCCAGATAGAGTGTATCGTGGTGCAGCAGGGCTGTATAGCCTGTGCCGGGTAAACCTGCCTGTTCGTTAAGCAGCCGGAAAGGAGCACTAAGTTCCACAAAGGAAATACCATTGTTCATGCCTACCCATAAATTATCGCTGCTATCCTGAAAAAGGCTTAGCACGGTACGGTTGTTAAAACCTCTTTCCTTGGTTAGCTGTTGCTGAAGCACCCCGTTTCGGTCTGTAATGATAAGGCCTTCGCTTTGTGTGCCAAAGGCGAAATGGCCATTCTTAAGCAACAGGGCATCGTTGATGATGGCAGGTTCCAGCAGGGGTGCAGCAGGTGTTTGCCAGCGCTCCAGTTTGTGGCCATCGTACAGCCAGATCCCGTTCTGAAAAGTAGTAATCAGGATCTGCTGCTGACTATAGGGGATAATGGCCGAAATGCTGCTCTGGGCCAGTTTTTCGGTATCCGGCAGGGGCTCGAGCTTATCGCCTTTGTACTGCATCAGCCCTACACCCTTGAGCAGCACATACAAGCGGTGGTTTACATAAAAAGAAGGCTCCAGAGGTGCCTGAGGATCCAGTATTTTCCAGATTTTATCGTTCTGATAGACGAAAATCTGCCGAAAGGTGCAGAAGAATACCTTATCTCCGTCCTGAAACACCCGCCAGGTTTCATCAAAATTTCGCTTATCGGCCGGCAGGCTGTCTGCCAGGGAGGTAAACTGCAGGGTGCCCTGCACATTGGGAGCAAAATAGCCAAAGTCACCCTGGCTGCCTACATATACTTTATCATCGGCGCTAACGGTGAGGCAGCGTACTTTAGTACCGCTGGGAGCGCCATAGTTACGCCAGAGGTGGCCATCGTATTCCAGCAGTCCAAAGTTATTGGCTATGTAAATTAAGCCGCGCGAGTCCTGGGCTATCTGCCAGTTCTGTATACCTGCACCATAATCTACAGTGCCAAAATTCTTCACCAGCGGAATACCTCTTTGCCCCTGAGTAGGTACTGACAGAAGCAGCATCAGCAGTATGCCATAAAAGAAGGTAACCCTGTACATTTTGGAGCTATAATCTATCATATCACCGAAAACGTTTGCTAAGCTTTATTGAAGATAAAGTTTCCAGCACTTGAAATGAAATCTTTTTTTGCAGCTTGTAGTATTAGCAGGATCTAAATTACGCTTAAAAAAGCTGTAAATGAAGCATAGAGGACATTTTCTTATAGGGTGATGTAGTAATGATGTAGTAAATTTTTTCTTGTGTAGTAGTAGTGATGTAGTATTTTTATTGGAAAGAAGTAGTATTAAAAGCTTACTTGCACTATGCGTTGCAAACGATTGCAAACAGATTAATAAATCAGGTAAGATAAAAGCCTGCGAAACTAAAATGCTGCACATCAACCAACCTCAAAAATCAATAAAGTAAAACGTATGAAGTTAAAATTACCCTTATTTATCCTGTTTCTTGGGCTGACCTTTGCTTTGCACGGCCAGGCTCAGACGGTTACCGGTACGGTAACCGACCAGGCTACAGGAGAATCTTTGCCTGGCGTAGCCGTCAGGGTAAAAGGTACAACCCGAGGCGCCGTTACCAATCTTGATGGCGTTTACAATGTGCAGGCCGGTGGCCGCGATACCCTGCAGTTTTCTTTTGTAGGGTACATCATGGAAGAAGTAGCAGTAGCAAACCGTACAAGTATTAATATTCTGCTTGCCCCTGATGTTGAAACACTTTCCGAACTGGTAGTAGTAGGTTATGGTACCACCACCAAGAAAGAATTAACCGGTGCTGTATCTGTTGTAGATGCTGAGGCCATTCAGGCATTGAACCCGGTAAGGCTTGAGCAGGCATTACAGGGCCAGGTGGCGGGTGTTAATATTTCCTCTGCTTCAGGTTCTCCGGGCGGTGCCCTTAATATTCGTATCCGCGGCCTCTCCACCAACGGCAACAATAACCCGCTGGTGCTGGTAGATGGTATCCCATATTCAACCGATGGCCTGAATGCCCTGAACCCTGCCGACATTGAGTCTGTAAACGTATTGAAAGATGCAACTGCAGGTATTTATGGTGTGCAGGCTGCAAACGGTGTAATCATCATCACTACTAAAAAAGGCAGAAGAAATGCCAAACCTACCTTTGGTTTCGATGGCTACTACGGCGTTCAAGATGCAGCAAAAAGACTGAACCTGCTTAATGCGAGGGAATTTGCTGTTTTGAAAAACGAGGCATTCGGTGCAGCCAATCAGCCACTGCCTTATCCTAACACCAACCTGGGTGCGGGAACTGACTGGCAGGATGAAATATTTCAGACTGCTCCTATTCAGAACTACAACTTTAACGTGAATGGCGGTGCAGAGAAAAGCACCTATTCCATTGGTGCTTCCTACCTGGACCAGGAGGGGATTATTGGTGGTGATAAATCCGGCTTTAAACGCTACAACGCACGCATCAACTATATTACAGAGCTGGCGCCACGGGTAAACCTGGAGAATATTCTGCTCTATACCAATGAGAACAGAAAAACACTCGCCGAAAATGGTATAGGTTCTGTACTTTATAACACCATCAATGCCTCTCCGCTAGATGCTGTATTTGACGAAAGAGGCCGCTATACGTACCTGCAGAACTTCAGCGATATTATTAACCCGCTTGCCCAGATTGCAAACACCTTTAACGATAGCAGGGTGAATAAAATAGTAGGTAAGCAGGAACTGACCTATGAAATCAACGACAACTTTACTGTAACAGGCCGTGCGGGTTACAACTATGCCATTGTAGATGGTAAAACTTTTTCACCGCTGGTATACTACGGGCCAAGCAAGGCACAAAACACAGCCTCTAACGAAAACCTGGATCCGTTCGAAACCGAACTGAATGGTGTTTTAACGCCTGTGCCCAACAACGTAACCGAGTCCAGAAGTACTTATTTTAATTATAACCTCGAGGCCTTCCTGAATTACGACAGAACCTTTAACGATGTACACAGGCTAAAGGGAACCCTTGGTACCTCCATGTTCGAAGACAGGGGAGACAACGTAACAGGCACAGCTTATGATATTCCCTACAACTCCTGGGAGTATGCAGATATCTCGATGGCCAACGGCACTAACCTGCGCAACAGCACTTCTTCTTTCCAGTACAGAAGCAGGCTACAGTCTTATTTCTTAAGAGCCGAGTATGGTTTTAACGAAAAGTACCTGTTCTCTGCAATTTTAAGAAGAGATGCTTCCTCCAGGTTTGGTAAAAACAACCGTTACGGTTATTTCCCGACAGCTTCAGCTGCCTGGGTGATATCAGACGAGTCGTTCTTCAACTTTGGTCCTGTTGAATTCCTGAAATTAAGAGGTAGCTACGGTATTTCCGGCAACGATAAAATTGGCGATTTCCGTTACCGGGCGCTGCTTGGCGGCGAGGCCGTTTATGCCTTCGATGATAACCTGGTAAATGGTATAGCCATTGGTGTATTTGGCAACGAAGATCTGCGCTGGGAGCAAACAAGCCAGGCAAACATAGGTCTTGACTTCAGCTTCCTGAAGGGCAGGCTGGATGTTAGCACCGACTACTATATTAAAAATACCAAAGACCTGCTTTCACAACCAGATGTTTCCGGTGTGCTGGGCGCTTACGGGCCAGGCAGTGCGCCGCCATGGATCAACGCCGGTGATGTGAGAAACAAAGGTTTCGAATTCCTGATCAGCTTCCAGGACCAGCTTAACGATAATTTTGGTTTCAACATCAGCTACAACCTCACCACCATCGATAATGAGGTAACAGGCCTGGCAGAAGGAGTTGAATTTCTGCAGTATGGCTCATTTGGTGTTGGCGGGGGTAGTGCAACAAGAATGCAGGTGGGTTATCCCATCGGTTATTTCTTTGGCTACCAGACCGAGGGTGTTTACCAGAATGCCGAAGAAGTTGCAGCCCGGGGCGTAACACAGTCAGGCGCAACAGCGGGCGATTTCCGCTATGTAGATCAGGATGGTGATGGCGTTGTTAACTTTAGCAACAACAGCGATAGAGTATTCCTTGGCTCTGCCATTCCGGATGTAACCATGGGCCTTAACCTGGGGCTTAACTTCTGGGGATTAGATTTATCAACTAACATCTTTGGTTCTTTCGGTAATGAGATATTAAGGAACTATGAGCGTCAGCAGCCACTGGCCAACGTGCTTAACTACAGGCTTGGCCGCTGGACTGGCGATGGCTCTACCAACGATCAGCCACGCTTAACCACTGCAGCCAATAACAATGCGGTTCTTTCCGATTTCTTTGTGGAAGACGGCTCTTTCATAAGGGTAAAAAACCTGCAGCTTGGCTACTCGCTGCCAAGTTCACTCATTAACCGCTTTGGCCTGGAGCGTTTCAGAGTTTACGTTTCTGCCAATAACCTGTATACGTTCACAGGCTACAGAGGCTACGATCCTGATTTCTCTTCCGGAGATCCGAACACTTCAGGTATTGACTTTGGTGCTTATCCGCAGGCGCGCATCATCATGGGTGGCTTCAACATTAACTTTTAATGGACATGAACAAGTTTAGAAAAATACTGTCGCTTCTTCTTGCCAGCCTGGTTTTAACAGTTGGTTGTGAGGATTTTACCGATATAGATCCACAGTTTTCTCAGGACGCAGACAACTATTTTGTTTCGCCTGCAGATTATGAGCGTGCCCTGATCGGGGCTTATGACTTACTGCAAACCTCTTACCTAAGCCTTTGGATTGGGGAGATAGCCTCCGATAACGCCATTGCCGGTGGCGAAAGCGTTACAGACACCGAGGGTTTGCATCAGATTGATGCCATGACCCACGGAGGGGTTAACGCAGAGTTGCGTAATCTTTTCCGCTGGAATTATGCAGGCATTACCCGGGCAAACTACATCTTCGAAAACAGGGATAACATTGATTTTGAAGGTAAAGATAAGATACTTGCCCAGGCAGCCTTTTTACGTGCCTACTACTACTTTGAGCTGGTAAAATTCTTTGGAGATGTACCCCTGGTTGTTGATCGCAGGCTTGGTATTGACCAGCTTTCTTCCACCCCAAGAACGCCCGCTGCAGAAGTGTATGCACAGATAGAGGCAGACCTTACCTATGCCGCCGGTATACTGGACTGGACCGATCCGCAAAAAGGCAGAGTAACCAAAGGTGCAGCACTAGCCCTGCTTGGCAAAGCTCATTTATATCAGAATGAGTTTGCCGAGGCTGCTACTGCACTGGACCGCGTGATCAACGAAGGACCTTATGAGCTATACCAGGGCGATTATGGCGATATTTTCAGGGTTGTAAACGAAGGTAACAGCGAGGTAGTGTTTGATATCCAGTACACCGGCATTGAGGGTGGCGGCTACGGATGCTTTGTTTGTCTGGAAGGTTTTGCAGCCCCTGGTTTTCATGGTGTCAGAGGCTATGAAGGCCCGATTTATGGCGATGGTAACAGCTATAACCTGCCAACGCAGGATCTGGTAGATGCCTTTGAGGAGGGCGATCCAAGGCTGGAAGCTGCCGTGCTTGATATTGAAGCCTTTATTGCAAACAATCCTAACGAGGAGATTACGTATGTTGAAGGCGGCGGCGGACACACCGGCTACTACAATAATAAGTATATCAAAAGAATAGACGAACTGGGACCACCCGATACTGACCTTACCAGCCCTTTGAACCATATAGTTATTCGCTATGCCGATGTGCTGCTGATGGCTGCTGAAGCGCATGCCAAGAAATCCAGCCCCAATGAAGAACAGGCCAGGCAGTACCTGAACCAGGTACGCGAACGGGTTGATCTGGACCCTGTAACAGCATCAGGAACTGCTCTTATTGATGCTATTTTCCAGGAGCGCCGCGTGGAACTGGCCGGCGAAGGACACCGTTTCTTTGATCTGGTACGCACAGGCCGTGCTGCCCAGGCGATAGAAGGTTTCCGCGCAGGAACCCATGAGGTATTCCCTCTTCCTCAGGCAGAGATAGACCTGTCTGGTGCAGGCTGGCAGCAAAATCCTGGTTATAACAACTAATTCTTAATCTATTAAGCATGAAACAGATTTTATATACATTCATATGGGTGCTTGCCCTGCAGGTATTCCTGTCGGGATGCGATCGCTTTCAGGAGGAGGATTTTTCCCTGGGAGCGCCTCCCACCGCACAGGATGCTGTTTTCACCTATGAGCCCAGCGCAGAGAACGAGAACATCATTAACTTCACCAGTCCATCTACGGGTGCTTTTATCAAGAACTGGGATTTTGGTAATGGTACAAAAGCCCAGGGTAACAGTGTAACCGGCGTATTTCCGTTACAAGGCACCTATGAAGTTACCTTAACAGTATTTAGCTCTGGGGGTAGCGTATCTTCCACACAAACCGTCGAAATAGCCGAAACAGATCCAACCCTGTTGGATTTGCCAGTGTACAACCTGCTGACGGGCGGCAACGACAGGCCTGAGGGTAAAACCTGGGTGATAGATGCAGCACGTGCCGGCCATTTTGGATTAGGTCCTAATACAGACTTTGCGCCAATCTGGTACGCAGCCGGGGCAAATGAAAAAGCAGGTGGAGGCCTTTATAACGATAAATATACCTTTGTACTGGATGGTTTCAGGTTTGATATGGAAACCGAAGGTGATGTTTACCTGAATGGTGGCCAGCAAGGTGAATTTTCCGGTGCAACAGCCAGCCCTGTAGGTGATTTTATGGCGCCATACACGGCACCAGATGATTTACAGTGGTCAGTTACAGAAGATTCAGAAGGTAATCAGTTTATCACAATATCCCAGGGAGGTTTTATTGGCTACTATACTGGTGTGAGAACTTACCAGATCATGACGCTTACTGAAAATGAACTGGTGATCAGGTACCTGGACGCAGCTAATCCTGATTTTGCCTGGTATCAGCGTCTGATCCCTGAAGGTTATACCCCGCCACCGCCACCACCGCCAGCAGGTGTTTCCCTGCCCCTTGGTTTTGAAACACAGGAGCCTGCTTTTGAAGTATTTGGCGGCAGCACTTACGAGGTGGTAGATAATCCCGATGCCAGCGGCATTAACACCAGCGCCAGGGTAGCACAAACAGAACATGGCGGCGAAACCTGGGCAGGCCTGTTTGTAAATCTTGGCGAACCCCTGGATTTAAGTACCCAAAATTACTTTTATGTAAAAGTATGGGCGCCACAGACAGGCACCTTCAGGTTTAAGCTGGAGAATGTGGACGATCCGCAGAACGACTTCGTGGAAATAGATGCCGAAGTAACCGAGGCTGAACAATGGGTAGAACTTGGATTTGATCTGTCGGATGTGCCATCAGAACGTTACGCACGCGTTGTGCTGTTCCCGGGATGGAATGTATCCAATGCTGGCACCTTCTACTTTGATGACTTAAGGCAGGGTACAGCACCGGTTGCATTGCCAATTACTTTTGAAACACAGGAGCCTGCGTTCGAGGTATTTGGTGGCAGCGATTATGAGGTGGTGGATAACCCCGATGCCAGCGGCATTAACACCAGCGCCAGGGTTGGCAAAACCACGCATGGTGGCGAAACCTGGGCAGGCCTTTTTGTAAATCTGGCACAGCCCCTGAATTTTGCCGCTGGTGATGAGTTCACCATTAAAGTATGGGCACCACAGACAGGCACCTTCAGGTTTAAGCTGGAGAATGTAGACGATCCGCAGAACGACTTCGTGGAAATAGATGCCGAAGTAACCGAGGCCGAACAGTGGGTGGAGCTCACCTTTGATGTGTCGGCGGTGCCTTCGGGCAGATACGCCAGGGTGGTAATATTCCCTGGCTGGAATGTATCCAACGCCGGCACCTTCTATTTCGATGATATGATGATAGAATAATATGTAGCACCTGGTCTTCAGTCATGCCCGCTAAGGGTATGGCTGAAGATGGAGGTGCATACCATAAATATAAGAGCACAGAGCAGAAGGGATTAGAAATCTGTAATTTATTAATCACTCTTTCTCTGCTGCCATTGAATGTACAAACCTAAAACATAAGTCATTGATAAATTTTAGATACATCCTCTGTTTGTTTTGTGTGGTATTGCTGATAGCAGTTGGTTGCGAAAAGGAAGAGGATGCTCCCGAGGTTGTACCGCCTTCAGACCTTACGGTTCAGGTGCAGCAAAACGAGCAGAATCCTGCTAAGGTAAGCCTTCAGTTTTCGGCCCGGGATGCGAATTACTACCTGGTGTATTTTGGCGATGCCACAAATGAAACACCACTGAATACCACCGCTAAAACAGCAGAACATACCTACACCAGCTCAGGTACCTACACCATCAGGGTGCAGGCACATGCAACAGCTGCCGCTTTTGTAACAGAAAGCAGGGAGGTAACCGTAGAGCTGAACAGCGGTGGCGACAATGGAATTCCCGGCACAGGCTATACCACACCGGAGAGCTACGAAGGCATGAGCCTGGTATGGCAGGATGAGTTTGATGGAGATCAGCTCAATACCGCCAACTGGGTGCATGAAACCGGTACCGGTTCCAATGGCTGGGGGAATGAAGAACTGCAGTATTACCGCCCCGAAAATACCACTGTACAGGATGGCTACCTGATCATTACAGCAAAAAAAGAATCTTTCGGGGGCAGAGACTATACCTCCTCCCGGATTAAAACGCAGGGAAAGCAATCTTTCCAGTATGGCAGAATAGACATTCGTGCTGCGCTGCCAAACGGCCAGGGCATTTGGCCTGCATTGTGGATGCTTGGCAATAACATTACCACGGTAGGCTGGCCTGCCAGCGGCGAAATTGATATCATGGAGCTAATTGGAGGGGGGCCAGGCAAAGATAACACCGTTCATGGTACCATACACTGGTCAAATGCAGGCCAGTATGCCAACTACGGCAAAGGATACACCCTGAACAGCGGTATCTTCTCAGATGAGTTTCATGTATTCTCGATTGAATGGACTCCCACCAGCATTATCTGGTATATTGATGATGAACAGTTCAATATAGTAGATATTACGCCGGCAGAGCTTAGTGAATTTCATCAGAATTTCTTCTTCATATTCAACGTAGCAGTAGGGGGCAGGTGGCCGGGGAGCCCCAATGCAAGTACAGTTTTCCCACAGCGCATGGTGGTAGATTATGTGAGGGTTTTTCAGCCCGAGTAGCCTAAGGCTGCAGGCTGGCTGATGTTGAACTGCATAGAAAAATTTATCATGAAAAAAATACTGATAGTCCTGGCACTGCTGCTTTCAGGAGCAGCAGGCTATGCCCAGAGGGGTAAATTACTGTGGGCAGAGGAATTCAATTATACCGGTACGCCCGACACCACCCGCTGGAAATACGATCTGGGCGATGGTTGCCCGAACGTATGCGGCTGGGGGAATAACGAACTTCAGTACTATACCAACCATCCTGAAAATGTATATGTTAAAAAAGGTAAGCTGGTTATAGAAGCTCGGAAAACAGACAAGGAGCAGCCTAAATTTACCTCCACACGCCTGGTGAGCAAGCAGGACTGGCAGTATGGCTACATAGAAGTGCGGGCAAAACTGCCCAACGCCGTTGGTAGCTGGCCAGCCATCTGGATGCTGCCTACCGAATGGAAATACGGTGGCTGGCCTGCCAGTGGCGAGATCGACATCATGGAGCATGTGGGCTACGATCCGGGGGTGGTGCATGGCACCGTGCATACAGAAGCCTTCAACCACAGCATTGGCACCCAGAAAGGCAAGCAAATACAGGTACCTAAGTTCGATCGCAAATTTCACCGATATGCCATTCGCTGGACGGCCGATAAAATTGACTTCTTTGTAGACGATAAGCTCTACAACACCTTTGCCCACACCGGCGGCGATTATAAGGAATGGCCCTTCGATCACCCCTTTCACCTGCTGCTGAATGTAGCCGTAGGTGGCAACTGGGGTGGCAAAGAAGGTGTCGATGCCGCCTCCTTTCCACAACGCATGGAAGTAGACTACGTGCGGGTGTATGCGTTGGAGTGAGCAGTCCGCCGTTGCGGTGAATTGGTGAATGAGTGAATGAGTTAATGGGGGTTGCCCCAGGTATTAACCTGATACCTGAAACCCAATACCCCACACCCTATCAAAACCTTGAGGTTGAAATGACTGGTGGTGTATCCGGAGAGGATTCATACACCTATCCAGGTCATTTTGTAAATGTGGTTTAGTGTAGTTATTCAGCGCTACTTTGCTTTTGCAGGGTAGCGTTGTTTTTTTATTATATTTGGTGCAAACGTTTTTCAACTATGTCCGAGCAATCATCTAACAAACACACCTATACATTTCCCACACACCAGCAAAAATACGAGCTACTAAAGAAAAAGAACGAAGAGGCCCTGCTGGGAGGCGGCCAGGACCGCATCAGTGCACAGCATAAAAAAGGCAAGCTAACTGCCCGTGAGCGCATCCACCTGCTGCTCGATGAAGGTTCTTTTGAGGAGATCGGTAAATTTGTGATGCACCGCAGTCGCGATTTCGGTCTGGATCAGCAACACTTTTTAGGCGATGGCGTGGTAACAGGCTACGGTACCGTTAACGGCCGTCCTATCTATGTTTTTGCGCAGGATTTTACCGTACTGGGAGGCTCCCTGGCAGAGGCCCATGCCGAAAAGATTGTGCGTATTATGGAGCTGGCCATGAAAAACGGCGCGCCCATCATTGGTCTTAACGACTCCGGCGGTGCCCGTATTCAGGAAGGGGTGGTTTCCCTGGGTGGTTATGCCGATATTTTTTACCGCAATACACTGGCCAGTGGCGTAATTCCGCAAATATCTGCCATTATGGGTCCATGTGCCGGCGGCGCTGTATACAGCCCCGCCATTACAGATTTCATCCTGATGGTAGAGGATACCAGCTACATGTTTGTAACCGGACCCAATGTGGTAAAAACAGTAACACAGGAAGATGTAACTGCCGAAGAGCTGGGCGGCGCCAGCACCCACAGCACCAAAAGCGGTGTAACCCATTTTAGCTGTGCCAACGAGGTGGAGTGTATCAATTACATTAAACGCCTGCTGAGCTACCTTCCCCAAAACTGCGAGGATGATGCCCCAATGCTGCCATACGAGGCATCCGCAGATGAAAACCGTCCGGCGCTGGATACCCTTATTCCGGAAACCCCAAACCAGCCTTACGACATTCGGGAGGTTATTGAGCAGCTGACAGACGCCAACAGCTTCTTTGAGGTGCACAAGAACTTTGCTGAAAACATTGTAGTTGGCTTTGCCCGCCTGGGAGGCCGCAGCATTGGTATTGTTGGCAACAACCCTGCTTTTCTGGCCGGGGTACTGGATAACCATGCCAGCATAAAGGCAGCCCGTTTTGTACGCGTATGCGACAGTTTTAATATACCACTGCTGGTGCTGGAGGATGTGCCGGGCTTTTTACCGGGTACCGACCAGGAATGGAATGCCATTATTACCAATGGTGCCAAGCTGCTGTATGCTTTCTCAGAGGCCACCGTTCCCCGCATTACCGTTATTACCCGCAAAGCCTATGGCGGCGCCTATGATGTAATGAACTCCAAACACATTGGCGCCGATATGAACTTTGCCTGGCCCATGGCCGAAATTGCCGTAATGGGAGCCAAAGGTGCTACAGAAATTATCTTCCGCCGCGAGATTCAGGAAGCTGAAGATCCCGAAGCCAAACTGCAGGAAAAGGTGGATGAGTACACCCGAAAATTTGCCAACCCCTACCGGGCGGCGCACCGCGGCTACGTAGATGAAGTGATTCTTCCCTCCGAAACCCGCCGCAAGCTCATAAAAGCCTATAAAATGCTGGAAAACAAAGTAGCCGTGCTGCCCCGGAAAAAGCACGGAAACATACCTTTGTAAAAGAAACTCTAATACTAGTAAGAAGCAGAGGCATGATCGCTTCTGCTTCTTTGTTTAACCTGCCTGGTCAGAAGCCTGCCAGCCGCTTACCAGATAAAACATACGCCCGCCGATCTATTCAGGTAGAGATTTTACTACCAGTGCTTAATTCCCAGTTCCTCTTGTCATCATTTCATCCAACAGCAGTTGCAGGGAGTAAGGAATGCTTTCAGCCGTACGGGTTACCTTTTTATCGAATTTTCTAAACTTTAAAAGAGCCTGGCAGATATACTCTTATACCATATGTATAAAGTAGTTTTATCCGGAAATTAAAATCAAGATCTATGAACATTACCTTAACACAAGCTGAAAAAATAATTTCAGTAGCAAAAGAAAAATCTTCAGCTTTAGATACGAAAATGAATATCGCTGTGGTGGATGCCGGTGCAAATTTAGTTGCATTTGCACGGATGGACGGCGCCTGGTTAGGATCTTTAGATATCGCAATTAAAAAAGCAAAAACAGCCCGCTTTTTTGATATGAATACAGGAGAAATTGGCGGATTATCTCAACCCGGAGGCTCTTTGTACAATATTGAACATTCGAATAATGGCCTAATTACCTTTCCCGGTGGCATACCCATCAAAAATGCATCAGGAGAAATAATTGGTGCCATTGGCGTTAGTGGCAGTACTGTAGAAAACGATCATGCTGTAGCAGAAGCCGGAGCAACTGCCATCTGATATTGATTACTGTAACCGGAGGATGATCAGCCATGCTCATCCTCTGCTTTGCCACCGCAGGTTTAAAGAAAAAGCACGTGAATACCCCTTTGTAGGTGCAACAGCTAGTATCAAAAAACTGCTTAAACAATATAAAAAATTAATTTTAGCCACTGTTACCCATTTGTCGATCCCTTGGCCAGTGCGTAAATTATACCTCAAATCATAGTAAATATAACAGCAGTTAAACCTCAGCTGCTGTTGTAAAGAAGTTGCCCATCATTTTTACTGTGGAAGTTGCTGTCGTAAGAGTATCTAATGGTGAAAAACCAAACTTAAAGAATACAAAATACCAACAGCTTTAAAAGCTATTCTGGCAGCAATCGTCTAAATTACCTTTATACCATATGTGAACAACTGCAGCTTCCCTGAAAGTACTTTCTATTTAGTCCGTTAAGTGCATTTAAAATTTTTTCATGATGAAATATCTAATAATCATCTTTATAATCTTATTAGCCGGATGTGGAAATACAACAACTGAATGTGAGCCAGTAAATACAGACCAGGCTAAACAAGTGATCGTCGACTATTTCAGGGCAATTTCTGATAAAGATTTCGAGGGACTGAAAAGGCTGTCTACTGAAGATTACATCTTATACGAAGACGGCCTGGTGTGGAGCAATGATAGTTTGATCAATTCAATGAAAAAAATGCCGCAGGCCAGAATAGATTATAGGTTTGAAAATTTCAGTTTTGAGGCTGACTGCAATGGCGTATTTGTTAATTACCTCAATCATGGAAGTGTTACGGTGAATGATACCAGCAGGATAGATATAAACTGGGTTGAAAGTGCATATGTTAGAAAAGTAGATGAGCAGCTTAAGCTGGATTTTTTACACTCAACTGTTGCCAAATAAAAAAGCTGTACCAAACCAGTGTATGGTATTCTGGAGGTGTCTATTTAACATTGCTCCCTGCAATATTCAGTCGCCAGCAATCGGAAAAGAACAAAAGGCCTCTGTTTAAGTATTGTTCAAATATTATGTATTTTGGCAGCTAAACCACAATTTTCCGGCTACAGCTGGAGTTATTAAGTGGCTGTATAAATTCTCAGTCAATTATACTCCTGCCACTCCCTAAAGCACCAGTTTTAATGTTAAAGTTAAGATCTTTAAGGCTATTGCTTGCAGCATTGTTGGGTGCACAGGGCTGTGCGCAGGATACACATCAGCAAGAAATGTTAGAAACTACGCACGAGCAAAAGGTGGTGGTATACCAGATATTTACCCGCTTGTTTGGCAATACCAATACCACCAACAAACCCTGGGGTACTATTGAAGAAAACGGGCTAGGCAAGTTTAACGATATCACCAATAAAGCCCTGGAGGAAATCCGTGAGCTGGGGGTTACCCATATCTGGTATACCGGGGTTCCGCATCATGCCCTTATCAGGGACTATACTGCCTATGGCATTTCTAACGATGACCCCGATGTGGTAAAAGGCCGGGCAGGCTCTCCCTATGCCGTGAAAGATTACTATAATGTAAACCCTGACCTGGCAGAAGATCCTGCCGACCGGCTGTATGAGTTTGAAATCCTGGTAGAACGCACACACCGCAATGGCATGAAGGTGCTCATCGATATAGTACCCAATCATGTGGCCCGCCGTTATGAGGGAAAAAACAATCCGGAGGGCGTAGAAGATTTTGGCGCCAGCGACGATACCACCGTTACCTATGCCAGGGATAACAATTTCTACTACAATCCGGGAGATAGTTTTAGGGTGCCCGAGCCCCTGGATGGCTACAGGCCTTTGGGCGGAGAAAACCATCCCCTCGCAGATGGCATATTTGAAGAAAACCCTGCCAAATGGACAGGGAACGGCTCACGCCTCTCGCAGCCCCATTTTCACGACTGGTACGAAACGGTAAAGATCAATTATGGCATCCGCCCCGACGGCACCAAAGATTTTGATGAGCTGCCCGATGGTTACGGGCAGGAAGGTTATAAGGCACATTACAGGTTTTGGCAGGATAAGGATGTACCTGATTCCTGGAAGAAATTTCGTGATATTGCCCTCTTCTGGCTAGATAAAGGAGTAGATGGTTTTCGTTTCGATATGGCAGAAATGGTGCCCGTAGAGTTCTGGAGCTATATGAACTCGGCCATCAAAATGAAAAATCCTGACGCCTTTCTGTTGGCCGAGGTGTATAACCCAGGCCTCTACCGCAGTTACATACAGCTGGGAAAAATGGACTACCTCTACGATAAGGTAGAACTCTACGACACCCTAAAACATATTATACAGGGCCACGGCAGCACCGATCATCTGGCAGCCATACAAAGGGGCCATGCCGATATTGAGCACCACATGCTCCATTTCCTGGAAAACCACGACGAGCAGCGTATTGCCAGCCCTGAGTTTGCAGGGAGAGCAGAAAGAGGAAAGCCAGCCATGGTGGTTTCTGCCACCATCAGCACATCTCCAACCCTTATTTACTTTGGGCAGGAGGTAGGTGAGCCCGGTGCCGAAAGAGGAGGCTTTGGTTCGCCCAGCCGTACCTCTATCTTTGATTATGTGGGCGTGCCCCACCATCAGCGCTGGTTAAATGATAGAAAGTACGACGGCGGACAGCTTAGGCCGGAAGAGCTGGAGCTGCGCGATTTTTACAAGCGCCTGCTAAACTTCACCATCAGCAGCAAAGCCCTCATGGGCAGGTATCAGGATCTGCATGCCCACAACCGGAGCCAGAGCGAAGCGTACAATGACCGTCTGTTTTCTTTTGCCCGCTGGGCTGATGATGAACGACTGATTATTATATCAAATTTTGATGGCAGTAACCGCTATAGCTTTGATTTTAAGGTACCGGTTGACTTGATAAAGCAGTGGAAGCTGAACGACGGAGCCTACACCCTTAGCGACCAGCTGTATGGGGAGCAAACGGCCAGCCTGGAAGTGGTAAACGGAGTGGGCAGCATGAGCATAACACTGCAGCCACTGCAATCTCTGATCTTTAAGCTGGAATAATGCCGGCTTGTACTAAACAGTGTAGTGGTTCAGTGCCACCCACAATAAATAAAGGCCGTGCATTTGCTACAATGCATGGCCTTTGTATGAGTAGAGATTATTGTATGCTGATCAGATAAATGCAGTTGAGCTGTGGCAGCTTTACTTTGCCACGGTTCTTTCAATCTCGCGCAGGTTTTCCAGCTTTTTATTGCGTAAAAAGCCTCCAATGTCCTCAAAGTGCTCCCTGATACGCTTGTTGCCAAACTCAAATACTTTAGTGGCCAGGCCATCCAGAAAGTCCCTGTCGTGCGATACCAGGATAAGGGTGCCGTCAAAAGCTTTCAGAGCTTCTTTCAGGATGTCCTTTGTTTTGATGTCGAGGTGGTTGGTAGGCTCATCGAGAATCAAGAGGTTTACCGGCTGCAGCAGCAGTTTAATCATGGCCAGGCGGGTTTTTTCGCCGCCGGAGAGCACCTTTACCTTTTTCTCAATGGTATCGCCGCCAAACATAAAAGCACCCAGCAGGTCCTTAATTTTGGTGCGCATATCACCCACGGCAATCTGGTCTATGGTCTGAAAAACAGTTAGCTCACCATCCAGCAACGAAGCCTGGTTCTGGGCAAAATAACCGATCATGCTGTTGTGCCCCAGCTGGAGTTTTCCTTCGTAATCAACCTCTCCCATAATGGCTTTTACCAGCGTAGACTTACCTTCGCCGTTTTTACCTACAAACGCCACCTTCTGGCCACGCTCAATTGTGAGCGAGGCATCGCGGAAAACCGTATGGTCGCCGTATTTCTTTGTTAAGCTTTCTACCACCACCGGATAGGTGCCGGAGCGGGGGGCAGGCGGAAACTTGATGTTCAGGTGTGAGGTATCTACCTCATCTACCTCCACAATTTCTATTTTCTCCAGCATTTTAACCCGCGATTGTACCTGCAGGGTTTTGGAGTACGTACCTTTAAAGCGATCTATGAACTCCTGGATTTCGGCAATCTGCTTTTGCTGGTCGTCGAACTGCTTTTGCTGCTGCTCACGACGTTCGCGGCGCAGCTCCAGGTAATGGCTGTAGTTTACTTTGTAGTCGTAAATACGGCCCATGGTTACCTCTATGGTGCGGTTGGTAATGTTGTCTACAAAGGTTTTGTCGTGCGAGATCACAATCACTGCTTTGGCATTGTTAACCAGGAAATCTTCCAGCCACTGGATCGATTCAATATCCATGTGGTTGGTGGGCTCATCGAGCAGGATCAGGTCGGGCTTTTGCAGCAGTATTTTTGCCAGCTCAATGCGCATGCGCCAGCCACCGCTAAACTCACTGGTAGGCCTGTTAAAGTCAGTTCTTACAAATCCCAGGCCCATTAAGGTTTTTTCTACCTCTGCATCAAAGTTGATCTCTTCTACGGAGTAGTACTTTTCACTAAGCTCTGTTACCTGCTCAATGATCTTGTAGTATTCTTCAGACTCGTAATCGGTGCGGGTTTCCAGCTCTTTGTTCAGGGCATCCATCCTGCTTTTCATGTCCAGGATTTTAGAAAAAGCTTTGGAGGCTTCTTCAAACACGCTGCACTTGTCTTCGGTAAGCAGGTGCTGGGGCAGGTAGGCAATGACAGCATCTTTAGGAGCCGATATTTTACCACGCGTGGGCTTGTTTACGCCTGCAATAATCTTAAGCAGGGTAGACTTGCCGGCGCCATTCTTGCCCATCAGTGCAATTCTATCGTTTTCGTTGATGTTAAAGGTAACATTGCTGAACAAGGCCGAACCGTTAAACTCAACACTTACTGCGTCAACTGAGATCATGATTTTTTAAAATAAGCCTGCAAAGATAGTATTAATTTTTCCGAGTCCACAGATTTTTCCAACACTCCTGGAGCCTCCTCAGCTGAAACACTGGCTGTTATTAAATAATTTCTTAGATTTAATCAGCGTGCCCGGGCCTGCTCATGAAAAGAGCTGCCTCATTGTGCTGGGGCTGTGGCTGCTTTGCTATCCCAATCTTATTTACCGCCTAACTTAACCTGAGCTGCTGTTGCCTTGTCATAAAGTATATCTCCTACAATTAATGCCTTCCTTAAAGCTCATGGCAGCCTTCATGTTCTATGGCTTCCTGATAGTGCTCTGCTTGTCGTGCAGCCCCGGACCTGTAAAAAGCAATGTGCCAATGCCGGAAGCAGGCAACAAAAACCTAATCTCCTATACCCTTAAAAAGTCGCTTTCGCATAACCGGAAAGCCTATACGCAGGGCCTGGTTTATTATGGCGATAAGGTATATGAAAGTACAGGCGCAAACCAATCATGGATTGCAGAGCTGGACCTGCAAAGTGGCAGACAGGAAAAAAAGGTAGTGCTGGACAAAAAGTACTTTGGTGAAGGAATCACGATCCTGAACAACAAGGTTTACCAGCTTACCTGGAAGCATAAAAAGGGATTTATTTACAGGGCTGGCTCATTTGAAGAGCTGGGTACCTTCAGCTATAGCTTCGATGGCTGGGGCATTACTACAGACGGACACCACCTGATTGTCAGCGATGGCAGCAGTAAACTACATTTCATGGATAGCCTTACCTTTCGTGTTATAAAAAGCCTTGCTGTACATGAAGAAGGAGCAGCTGTTGAAGCACTGAACGAGCTGGAGTACATTGATAACTACATCTATGCTAACCAGTGGGAGACCAGCTATATCTTAAAGATAGATCCGCACACAGGGGCTGTTGTGGGAAAACTGGATCTGACAGACATTGTCAATAGAATTAAAAGCGCCTATTCCAGGGCCGGTGTGCTGAACGGTATAGCCCACAATCCAGCAACAGGAGACCTATTGATTACCGGGAAACGTTGGCCAAAGGCATTTATCCTTAGGCTTAACTGATACTGTAAGCCGGTTCTTTACATCCTGTTGTGTGCAGCTTGTATGCGGCAGACCTGCATGGAAAGGCTGCCATACAAAACCCTAAATTTGGAAAGGAGCAGGCGCAGTTGCCTGAACAAAGGAATTTCTGCCATGAAATATAGTCATTTAGAAAGTCCCGAAAGTATACCGGCAGTTTTTGCTGAAGCCTGGAATAACAGAGATGCTCAAAAGCTGGCCTCTCTGTTTGATGAGGATGCAGAGTTCATTAATGTTACAGGCTTGTGGTGGCATAAGCGGCAGGATATTGAAAAAGCACATGCATACGGCTTAGAGAAGATTTTCGATAATTCTACCCTTAAGGTAGTGCGTACCCAGGTTAAATACCTGGCAGTACATATCGCTGTGGTGCAGGCAAAGATGAGCTTATCCGGCCAAACGCGGGTTGGTGGTGTAGCACAGCCGGGCTTACGCAGAAATATTTTTACCTTTGTGGTACATAAAACTGGTATTCACTGGAGCTGTGCCGCTGCTCAAAATACAGATATCATTCCCAATATGGAAACCCATATCAGGGATGAGCACGGAAACCTGATACCAGTTGATTACCGGCAAAAGGATGAATAGCAGGTGAAGTATGCTTTTGCTTTTTTTTGAACCATGCCATTCCCTTAAACCGCTAAATAAGAAACTGGCCCTATGATTCCCCGTATGGGGAGTCTACATCTACAGATGCACCGGGGATGATGCTAGGCATAGCTTCTCCTGCAGCACACATCATTGCTGAACGATATTTTTTATATGGAGCAACTCATTGTTTTTCTGGTACTGATCGCTTCGCTGGTATTTTTTGTGTGGGGGAAGTTGCGATACGATATTGTAGCTTTTTTAGCACTGTTTACGCTGGTTATCACTGGCATTGTACCTACCGATAACGCTTTTGCCGGATTTGGACACCCTGCGGTGATTACGGTAGCAGCAGTATTAATCATTAGCCGGGGTTTGCAGCACTCGGGGCTCGTAGATGTAGTTGGCGGACTTTTGGCCCGGACTGGGCAGAACCAGGTTCTGCAAATCTTTATCCTTTGCCTGATTGTTACTTTTGCTTCTGCCTTCATGAACAATATTGGCGCCCTGGCCATCATCATGCCTGTGGCCATCCATCTGTCCAGAAAGAGCGGTAATCCACCCTCTTACCTGCTGATGCCAATTGCTTTTTCCTCCATTTTGGGAGGCATGATTACCCTTATCGGCACGCCGCCCAACATCATCATTGCTATTTACCGGGCCGATGTGGCCGGCAATGCTTTCCGGATGTTTGATTTTGCCCCTGTGGGCATCTGCCTGGCACTGCTCGGGCTCGCCTTTATCTGTTTATTGGGCTGGCGGCTGCTGCCTAAAAGACAGACCCAGGATGCAGAGCAAAGGCTGTTTCAGATAGAAAACTATATTACTGAGGTAGAAGTTGGCGAAACCTCCAGGTTGAGTGGATTACCGATCGGCGATATAAATTCTCTCTCCGATACCGATGTGCAGGCACTGGGTCTGTTAAGAGATGGGGTACGCCTGCATGCCCCATCTCCGCTGGAGGAGCTAAGAGCCGGAGATATTCTGATCCTGGAGGCAGGTACCGACGATTTGAAAACCTTTGTGGATAATACCGGCGCCAAACTGCTAGGGGGTGATGCCCTGCGCAAGCAGGCCAAAGGTTCAAAAGAAATACATACCATGGAAGCTGTGGTAATGGCCGATTCGCCACTGATCGGGCAAACGGCCTACAGCATCAACATGCGGGCGCGCTTTAGTGTAAACCTGCTGGCCATTGCCAGGCGCGAGAAGCAGTACTGGCAGCGAATTGGCAAAACCGAATTCAAGCAGGGAGATGTTTTATTACTGCAGGGAAAGCGTATCAACCTAAGAGATGCCATCACAAACATGCAGTGTTTGCCCCTGGCCGAAAGAGAATTGAGGATTGGTAAACCCCGTAAAATATTTTTTGCCCTTAGTATTTTCGGAATTGCCATCGCTTCCGTAGTACTCCAGCTGCTGCCGGTAGAGGTTGCTTTTATGATGGCTGCTGTGGTGATGGTGATAGTAGGCATACTCCCCCTCCGGGATATGTATACCAGCATTGATTGGCCCATTATTGTGCTGCTGGCTGCCATGATACCCGTGGGAGAGGCTTTTGAAACCAGTGGTGCGGCCGATCTGATTACCCACCAGATCCTTCATCTGGGCGATCACCACCCCGTCTGGCTCATCCTGGGGCTGGTAATGAGCATTACTGTTGCCCTTTCTAATGTGATCAACAATGCTGCCACCGCAGTACTGATGGCTCCCATCGGAATTAACATTGCGGCAGACATGGAGATTTCAGCAGATCCGTTTCTGATGGCCATCGCAGTTGGCGCTTCCTGTGCCTTTCTCACTCCCATCGGGCATCAGTCTAATACCCTGGTAATGGGTCCGGGCGGCTATAAATTTAGCGATTACTGGAAAATGGGCTTACCCTTAACGATAGGGATGATTATCGTGGGGGTGCCGCTGATCTTATACTTCTGGCCTGCCTGACCAATACAGCTTGGTCAGCTGGTGCTGCACTGCACTAGCTGAACAGGTAATTCACTACAAAGGCCGAGGCGTAGGCAAGTGCTGTCATATACATAAGCTGCAGCAGGGGAGCCCACCAGAAAGGCGATTGCTTTAATACCGTGCCCGCCATGTGAAAGTACTGCATGGCAAAGGCATAAAAGACCAGCAGCGACAGCAGCATAGGTGGTACCAGCGGTTTGCCTTCAGGCTGGTTCTTCAGACGGATGCGTGTCAGCAGGCTCTTTTCTCCTTCGGCGTTCTGGCTCGAAAGTGTTGCCAGGCTTCCTACAAATGCCTCGCGGGCTGCAAAAGAGCTTAATACCGCCAGGCCAACCTGCCAGTCAAACCCCAGGGGTTCTACAGTGGGGGCGATGATACGGCCTAATTTGCCGGCAAGGCTCTGCGCCGGAGCTACCTCTGCCCTTAGCTCCATGCCCGCCGGGAAAACCTGCGATTGTCGCAGCTCGGGTGCTTCAGCAACAGGGGTATCGGTAGTGCGGTGGCCGGCATGCACATGAAGCAGCAGCCAGATAAAAACCGACACCGGTAATACAACCCGCACAGTTCTTAGGCCAATTTCAGAAAGGTTTACCCGTACCACATGCCAGATATCGCGCCAGTAGGGGCGGGTAAAGTAGGGCAGCTCCATCACAAAAGTATCTTCGGCCTTTACCTTCAGCATAAGCTTAAGCACCAGAGAAGATAAAATGGCGGCAAAGAAACTAAAGCCATACATGGCCAGCAGCACCAGCCCCTGCAGGCTTAAAAAGCCAAGAACGGAAACAGAGGGCACAAACAGGCCGATCAGGATAATGTAAACGGGCAGGCGGGGAGAGCAGTTCACCAGCGGTGCCACAAAGATCTGTTTGGCACGCTCCTGCCAGCAGCTGCAGTCTTTATTGGCCAGCAGGGCAGGAATACTGCAGGCTGCTGTAGAAAGCAGTGGGATAGCACTGCGGCCATTAAGGCCAAAGCGGCGCATCAGCTTATCCATCAGCAGCATTACGCGCGACATATAGCCGCTTTCTTCCAGCAGTGCCATCAGGGTAAAGAATACCAGCAAATGCGGCAGAAAGAGCAGCACGCCTCCTATGGCAGGTAACAAAGCTGTAGTGAGCAGGCTGCCAAACCAGTTGTTAGGCAACAGATTGTCTACTCCGGAAGCTACCGAACTCCAGGCTGAATCCAGTAGGGGGAGCGGTGCATTGCCCAGCCAGAACACCATCTGGAACAGCAGGAACAGGAGGCCCAGGAAACTTAAATGCCCCCAAAGCGGGTGCGTAAGCACTGCATCACATTTGTTCAGCAGCTGGGTAGCTTTGTTGGTGCGCGATTGCCGGCTAGCCCTGGCCAGAATGCTGTGTATCTGCTGATACCTGCCAATGGTTTCGCGCGCCTGCAGTTCTTCTGAATGAAAGCGATACTTATTGCAAATTTTCAGGAGCTCCTCCTGATCCTGCGGCTGCAGCTGTGCACCCTGGCTACCCTGCTGCAGCAGCTGCCAGGCGCTGTAGTTATTGGTAATGGAGAACTGGGCTTTTACCTCATCGATGGCTTTAGGCGCCAGGGGATATACATTATAAAATACATCTTCTTCCTTACGAACCGGGTTCGTCATGATGTACTTCAGCTTATCCAGCCCCTCGCCACTGCGGGCGTTAATGGTTACCACCTGCACACCCAGCAGCTCCTGCAGCCGGCTGGCCTGCACGCTAATGCCTGCCTGGCGAGCTACATCAAGCATATTGAGGGCCAATACCACCGGTACACCCAGGTCTTTTACCTGAGAGAACAGCAGGAGGTTGCGTTTCAGGTTGGAAGCATCGGCAATAAAGATCAGCAGGTCGGGAAAGAAGGGGCTCTTCGGATCATTAAGTACCTCCAGGGCAGTCTTTTCCTCGGCACAGCGTGCATAAAGGCTGTAGGTGCCTGGTAAATCTATGATCTGGGCAGTAATGTATTCATCGAGCCGGCACTGTCCGGTTCGCTTGTCGATGGTAACTCCCGGAAAATTTCCTACTTTTTGGTTAAGCCCTGTCAGTTGATTAAAAAGGCTTGATTTTCCAGAGTTCGGGTTGCCTATTAAGGCTATTTTTGGATTGGACTTTATTGGCATATGGGACCTACTCAACCAGGGCTAGGCTTTGTGCCTCGACCATGCGCAGTGATAAATCGTGGCCTCCCACGGTTATGCACAGCGGATCACCTGTTAATTTCAGGCTAACTTCAGTACCGGGCAAACAGCCCATTTCAAGCAGCTTCAGGTAGAGGCTGTTCGGGCGCATATTGGCAATGATGCCTTTTTCGCCCTGCTTCAGGTCTGCTACGTTTCGCTGTTTCAGGTTTATTTTCATGCTCTTTTAAAAAGCGTTGCAAAGTTCTACCAACTACAGCAATATTCCAACTGGCTGGTAATAAATCTGCAACAGCACACCAGGGTGCCAAGTTCTCTAAAACATAGGCTAAAACACCATTATTATTACATCCGTATACCTTATGGAGATAAACTTAATAGAAAATGGAAGCATCAGAAAACAAGACAAAATCTTCTACTGAAGAAAATAAAATAAAGGAGCAGCAGCAAAAGCCATCCCCGGAAGAGGCTAAACAGGGAAAAGCAGTGCAGGCAGAGGAGGAAGAGGGTGAAAATCCCTTTGGCGGCATGAGCAGCAGAGACTTTAAGAAAAACCTTGGCTGCGGGGGGTAAGTAGTGAATGAGTGGCTGCCGTTTCGGTGAGTAGCCGCCTAAAGTGCGTAATAAATGTAATGAGAGCGTAAAATATCCGTGGACATGATTGGCTGCCGGGGGTATTTATTGAGGCTCCACACTCCTCTCGCCCGCCTCCTGGCGGGTGTGTACTTTCCAACTGGCCTCCTGGCCAGCATAACTTTTATATGGACGCTTAACTTCAGGCCTGGAGGCCTTGTGAAAGCTCACACCCGCCGGGAGGCGGGCGAGGAGGTGCGGTAGCACATAGCAGTCACCTTACAATAAGCAGCGCCTGCTGTCAATATACCATATACAATGTACATTATACAATGTACATTGTACAATCGCTGCAAAACGTAGTAAAATAATACCACATCAGCCTGAAACCTTACATCAGCTGGAGTAGAAGATGCGCTTCACGCGTTCGCTTACGCTGGTTAGTATCTCGTAAGGAATAGTGCCTATTTCAGAGGCCAGCTGAGTAATGGGCCTGTCGGGGCCGAAAACTATCGCTTCATCACCCTCCTGTACATCCATACCGCTTGTATCTACCATGGTCATGTCCATGCACACCCTACCCACCACCGGGGCTAAGCGGCCGTTAATGAGTACCTTACCTACGCCATTGCTAAACCGCCGGTCAAAACCATCGGCATAGCCTATGGCAATGGTGGCCAGCTGTATATCCTGGTGGGCAATGCCGCTGCGGCTGTAGCCCACGGTTTCGCCGGCTGGTACGTGCTTTACCTGCGATACAGTTGTTTTTAAGGTGCTGATAGGCTGGAGGGCACGTTGTTCCATGCCATTTACCTCTGCCCCATACAGGCCAATGCCCAGCCGTACCATATCGAACTGGTACTCCGGAAAGCGCAGAATTCCGGCAGAATTAAGCAGGTGCAGCAGGGGCTTATAACCCAGGGCCTCTACTATCTGCTTATAATACTCAATAAGCTTTTGTGCCTGCAGCTGCGAAAAATCATTAAACTCTGCACTATCGGCACCTGCCAGGTGGCTAAACACACTGCTGATCTGTAGTCTTTGCGTGCTTTTGAGCAGCTCCAGCATCTCTTGTAGATCTGCCTGGCTAAAGCCAAGGCGGTGCATACCGGTATCGAGCTTCAGGTGGGCGCGGGCCTGCTTCCGGTGCGTTTTCAGGTAGCTGATAAACTCCCGCAGCTGCGAAAGGCTGTATAGCTCAGGCTCCAACTCATGCTCCAGCAGCTTGGCAAAGGTTTCCGGTGCGGCGTTCATGATCATAATAGGCAGGCTTACCCCTGCCTGGCGCAGGCTGATGCCCTCATCGGGATAAGCAACTGCCAGGTAATCTACCTTCTGGTACTCCAGCAGGTTAGCTACCTCGTGGCTGCCGCTGCCATAAGCAAATGCCTTTACCATCACCATGGTTTTGGTGCCGGTTTTGAGCCTGCTCCTGTAAAAGTTAAGGTTATGCGCCAGGGCATCCAGGTCAATTTCCAGCACTGTGCCGTGGGTTTTATTCTGCAGCCGGCTTACGAGCCGCTCAAAGCCAAAACTCCGGGCGCCCTTCAGGAGCACCAGCTCCCTGCCAAGCAGGCGTTCGGGCTGTTGCTGCAAATATTCTTCTGTACTATTATAGTATGTTGCCTGAGGTATGGAGGTAAAAAGCGGGGCAGCCTGGCTCAGTTCTGGGCCAATGCCTACCAGCCTGTCAATGCCGTTAACCTGCAGCAGCTCCGATACTTTCCTGTACAGGAGTTGTGGGGGCAAGCCTGTTTGCAGCAAGTCGGAGAGGATGAGGGTTTTTTTACGCTGATGCTTGTGCTGCTTCATAAACTCCAGGGCTACCTGCAGGCCTGCCAGGTCGTTGTTGTAGGCATCGTTGATAATATAGCTGCCATTAACGCCCTGTTTTAGCTCCAGGCGCATGGCAGGCAGGGCCAGCTGGCTAAGCTGCTGCTGGAGCTGCGAATGTGCATAGCCCTGGCTGTGTAGAAAGAACAGGCAATGAAGACAGTTTTCAACAGAAGCACTGTCGCGAAAAGGAATGCGGTAGCTGATTTGCTGTTCGTGGGGTAAAAAGAGCTGCAGGAGAGTATCTTTGGGGCGCTGCATCACCTCTGCCCTCCAGATGCCTTCTGTTTGCTGCTGGCTCCAGCCGATCAGCTTTTTGTGCGGATATAGCTCCTGCAGGCACTCATGGATTAGGCTATGATCCCGGCAGTAAACAATGCTTTGGGATTCGGTGAACAGCTGTGCCTTTTCCCACACCTTCTCTTCGCGGGTGCTAAAGCCTCGGTCGTGGGCCGGCCCAATATTGGTAAAGATGCCGATGGTAGGTTTCAGTACCTCCTGCAGCAGCGCCATTTCGCCCCGTTGCGAAATGCCGGCTTCAAACACACCAATGCTGTGGTGTTCGTTGATTTGCCAGACTGACAGCGGCACTCCTGTTTGCGAATTGTAACTTTTTGGGCTGCGTACCACCTGTTCGCGTACCGGCAGCAGGTTGCTGAGCCACTCCTTTACAATAGTTTTTCCGTTAGAGCCGGTGATGCCCACTACAGGCAGGCTAAACTGCCCGCGTTGCCAGCCAGCCAGCTGCTGCAGGGCTCTTAGCGAGTCGGGCACCTGAAGTATGTTGGCTTCCGGTAAATGTATATCTGTACACTCCTCTACCACAAAGCACCTGATGCCTCCCTGGTAGGCATCCTCCAGGTACTGGTGTCCGTTGTGCTGCTGGCCTCTTAACGCAAAAAATACAGCACCCGGGCTTACTACCAGCTTACGGCTGTCAAAAAGCAGGTAGCTGATGACTACATCCTGCGAAAGCTGCCTTTGCTGGCCATTACATATAGCTGATAGCTGAGAAAATAAAACCATTAGGATAAATTAATGAAGCCTGCTGCCATTGGGAACCGCTGCATCCGGTGCAGCCAGCACAATGTGGCCTGCAGTATCTGAAAATCCCGTTACCAACACCTCAGAGCGAAAACCTGCTACTTTTAAAGGCTGCAAATTAACAACGCAGAGCACCTGTTTTCCAATAAGTGTGGCAGGGGAATAATGGTGGGTAATCTGGGCGCTAGACTGGCATATGCCTTTTTCCGGACCGAGGTCTATCCATAATTTAATGGCAGGCTTACGCGCTTCAGGAAAAGGCTCGGCTTTTACAATGGTTCCAATGCGCAAATCTACCTGCTGAAAATCTTTTAAAGAAATTTTTTCATCCATATGCAACCAAGTGGGGGGCTAATGCATCTAATGTGTAAAGAGCGTAAAAGAAGGAGAAAAAAGGGTTGTTAACAATAATTAACATACATAACGCGCTCTCCTATTGACCTATCAGTATTTTTTTATAACTTTACCTAAAATTACACAACAATGAAAGCTTCATCTCTTTTCCGCTATATTTGGGTGAGCAGCTTTATATGCTGCCTATTCCTGGCTGCTACGGGTGTGGCTTATGCCGGGGCTTGTAACAATGGCATTAAAGGTAAAACCGTTACTGTTGCCAAAACAGAGCTAGAAGTACAACAGGTAGCACCTGTTGTAAAGAAAAAAACTGAGGCTTCTGCTACTGTATCTAATAATGGATTAGTTGATAAGCAAGAGTCTAAACAGACTGAAGTGAAAAAAGAGAATGCTACTGCCAGCAATTATGTCTCTTTCAGCTTTCTGTATTACCTGTTCTATAAAACAAACTTTGCAGAAACTACTAACAGTGCCCTTCGCAGCTCTATTAGTAATTTTATCAATTGTTTGCTTGACTAGTTTTTGAAAGACCTTACCTGCTAAGAAAATTATAAAGGCTGCCCCGGGGCAGCCTTCTTTGTTTTTATGATGTTGCTTTCTGCGTAAAGCGCTCCAGGTCTTTCAGCCTGATCTTATCTTCGTAAAAGGCTTTGTTGAAGATTACTCCCCAAACGCCAATATCCTGAAGCTTTTCAATGTCTTCGATAGAGCTGATGCCGCCGCTGGCTAAAATACACAGGCCGGGGTAGCGCTCCAGCAGCTGTTTGTACAGTTCCAGGGAAGGACCGCTCATTTCACCATCACGCGATACATCGGTGGTTTTTACATACTTCAGCCCACGCTCATAGAAGTAGCCAATGTGGTCAGCTACATCAATATCGGTATTTTTTTGCCAGCCCCTGATCAGGATCTTTCCCTGCAGGGCATCTGCACCCAGGGTAATTTTCTCACGCCCGTAAGATACCAGCCAGGAGGTAAACAGGTCTTTGCGGCTCACGGCCACGCTGGCAGCGGTAATATAACTGGCGCCATACTCGTAAGCCTTGCTTATATCACCATCTGTGGTAATACCGCCGGAAAAGTCAACCTGCAGGTTGGTATAGCCGGCAATGGTTTCCAGCACACCATAATTAACAGGATGTCCTT